>NZ_JCAFUU010000005.1:0-267292 GCF_059371655.1 Stenotrophomonas sp. YJH_SMC_17
ACGCGGTGGCCGAGAGCTTCTTTGCGACGCTCAAGACAGAAGAGGCTGCCGAGCCTTACGCCAGTAGGGAACAAGCCAGCCAATCCATCGCTGCTTACATCCACGGCTTCTATAATCCAGCCCGGCTACACTCGGCGCTGGGCTATCGCTCGCCTAACAACTACGCCCGGCAGCTCCCGGCTGTCGCATGAAACGGCTTCATGGCGTCCGTTTTCAGGGGGCCAGATCAGACACCCCCGCCACCGGACCCACCCCGCCTTCGACAGGTTCCCACGATCTGTCGGGACGGCGTTCTGCGCTGCTGTTGGTGGGTGTCGACCTTGGTCGACACGGTAGTTCCGTGCCGTGCGTGGACGGATTTCTGGTTCATCTGTGCCTCATGCGGAGGGCCGATGAAGGTTCATGCTATGAGGCCACGCAACGCACAGGACATCGCATTCCCCATGGCACGGACTCGGGTCGGCATCATCTTCGGGGGCACGTCTTCCGAGCACGAAGTTTCACTGCAGTCGGCGAAGAACATCCTCGATGCGCTTGATCGCGAGCGCTTCGAGCCGGTGCTGGTCGGCATCGACAAGCAGGGCCAGTGGCACCTGAGCCAGCCCGCTACCTTCCTCATCAATGCCGATGATCCGTCGCGCATCGCGCTGCATCGGTCCGGGACGTCGCTGGCAGTGCATCCCGGTGCCGAGCAGGCGCAGCTGCGCCCTTCCGACGCGGCGGCTGCGCTCGGCCAGATCGATGTCGTGCTGCCGATCGTGCACGGACCACTCGGCGAAGACGGTGCGCTGCAGGGCCTGCTGCGCATGGCCAACCTGCCCTTCGTCGGTTCGTCGGTGCTGGGTTCGGCGGTGGCGATGGACAAGGACGTGACCAAGCGACTGCTGCGCGACGCCGGTCTGCAGGTGGCACCGTGGTTGTGCATCCGGCGCCACCAGGCGGCGGACGTGGATGTCGACGCGGTCATCGCGCAGCTGGGCCTGCCGTTGTTCGTGAAACCGGCCAACCAAGGCTCGTCGGTGGGCGTGAGCAAGGTCAAGGACGCGGCCGGCTTCGCTGCTGCACTGGAACTCGCACTACGGTATGACCACAAGGTGCTGGTGGAATCGGCCATCATCGGCCGCGAGATCGAATGCGCGGTGCTGGGCAACGCGCACCCGCAGGCCAGCGTCTGCGGCGAGGTTGTGGTGCAAGACGAGTTCTACGCCTACGACACCAAGTACATCAATGCCAATGGCGCTGACGTGGTGGTACCGGCCGACATCGACGCCGCTACCCAGGCGAGCATCCAGCAGGTCGCGCTGCAGGCCTACCAGGCGTTGGAGTGTGCGGGCATGGCACGCGTGGACGTATTCCTGACCGCAGACGGCGAGATCGTCATCAACGAGGTCAACACGCTTCCGGGCTTCACCCGCATCAGCATGTACCCGAAGTTGTGGGGCGCCAGCGGTGTCGACTACACCACGCTGATCACGCGCCTGATCGAACTGGCGTTGGAAAGCCATGCGGCGGATCGGGCACTTCTGTAGAGACGAGCCATGCTCGACCCTGCAGATGCAGTCGAGCATGGCTCGGCTCTACAGGAGGCGTGCCGACGAACGGTCGGCACCTACCGGGAAGCGACGTGCCGGCCGGTGACCGGCACGTCCTGCAGGTTCTATCCGCGCTTGCGGAACATCGAGATCACCGCAAGGATCAGGAACACCACGAACAGGATCCAGGCGATGTTCGTTGCGGCGCCGGCGATACCGGAGAAACCCAGAACGGCGGCGATGATGGCGATGACAAAGAAGATGATGGCGTAATGCAGCATGGCGCTCCTCGCGGGTGGTCGAGCCTTGGATGGCGTGGTTCCATCCTCCCGATCCTGCGGTGTGCAACCAGTGACGGCGATCTATGCAGCAGATGAAGCCTTCAGCCTGCGCAGTCCCTCTTCGATGCTGACCTGCGGCACGTAGCCGAAGTCACGGCGCGCCGGTTCCATGCTGTACCAGTGCGGCGTGCACAGCTGCTCGGCCAGGAAGCGGGTCAATGGCGGCTCGCCGCGCAGGCGCAGCAGCGGCCACAGCCGTTCGCAGACCGCACCGATTCGATAAGCGGTCTTGAAGCTGATTGCCTTGTCCACCGTCGGCGCACCCACGGCGGCCAGCAGCCTGTTGACCAGTTCGCGCATCGGCAGCGGTTCGCCGTTGGAGATGAAGTAGGCCCTGCCCGCACACGCGGCACCCGGTGCCAGTGCCTCGAAGGCGAGGAAGTGCGCGAGCGCGGCATTGTCGATGTAAGTGGTATCCACCCTGTTGTTGCCATCGCCCACCAGGCGCAGGCGGCCTTGGCGCGCGCGTTCGGCCAGGCGCGGCACCAGCTGCTGGTCACCCGGGCCCCAGATCAGGCGCGGGCGCAGCGCCACCGTGGCCAGCGAGGCGTCATTGGCGGCCAGCACCCGCTGTTCGGCAATCGCCTTGGTCGCCGCATACGGGGCCTGGAAGTCCTCACCGTAGGGCACTTCATCCGCGCCCAGGCCTTCCACTGGATGGGTGGCACGGTGGGTCACGCTGGGCGTGGAGGTGTAGACCAGCCGGCTGATGCCGTGCGCGCGGCAGGCCGCGATGACGTTGTCGGTGCCGACTACGTTGGCCTGGTGGTAGCTGTCATAGCTGCCCCACGCACCGGCCTTGGCACCGTTGTGGAACACCGCGTCGACGTCGGCCACCGCGTGCAGCACTGCCTGCGCATCGGCCAGGTCGCCACGGATCTGGCCCACGCCCATCGCCTGCAGTTCCGGGTAATGGCTGCGGTTGAACGCCAGCACCTGGTGGCCACGCTCGACCAGCCCGCGGCACAGCGCCTGGCCGAGGAAACCACCACCACCGGTGACCAGGATCTTCATGCGCGCTTCTCCAGTTCGGCGCTGGCCCAGACGGCGAGCTTTTCGCGGCCGATCTTGGCGTTGTGACGGATATCGACGGGGAATGATGGATGCACCAGGAAGTGCTGCAGGCCGGCCCCGGGCACCCGTGCAGCGGCCTGTGCGCGCAGCGCCTCCTGAAGCGCCGGGCTGTCGGACTGGCCACGCTGCAGCTCCACGCACAGCACCGGCACCTGCGCACCGGCGACGCCGACGCCCACCAGCGCCGTGCGCGCCACGCCCGCCACGGTGTTGAACACCGGCTCGACCTGTTCGGTGTACAGCGGTCCGCGCGCGGTTTCCACGCGCTGGGTCTTGCGTCCACAGAACCACAGGCGACCCTGGGCGTCGAAATAGCCGACGTCGCCCATGCGATGGACCACGCGCGTGCTGCCATCGGCCAGCGTCTCGCGGATCTTCGCTGCCGCCGTCGCCTGCGGGCGGTTGAAGTAGGTGTCGGTGGCGGTCGGCCCCGCCACGGTGATCTCGCCGACCTCGCCGGTGGCCAGCACGCGCGCCTGCGACCAGTCCGGCAACGGTGCGTCATCGATGGCGATGATGCGCACTTCGTTCGGCGCCACCACGCTGCCCACGCAGGTCCCTGCGCCAGCCTCGGTGGCGGCGCGCGTACGCTCCAGCTCGCGGCCCTCGACCACGGCCACCGGCAGGCACTCGGTGGCGCCATACGGCGTCCAGAACTGCGCGTCGGCCGGCAGCAGGCTGCGGATGGTGGCGACCACGTCCGGCGGCACCGGCGCACCCGCCGAGGTCACCCGGGTGACCGTCGGCAGCGGCCGGCCATGCTTCGCCAGCACCCGCATCAGTGCCGGCGAGCCGAACAGCTGGGTGACGCCGAAACGCTTGATGGCGTCGTGCAGGCGCGCCGGGTCGGCCTGTGCCGGCCGGGTCGGGTCCATGTCCGGGATGACCGAGGTCAGGCCCAGCGCAGGATCGAACAGCGCGAACGGCGGGAAGGTGGGCAGGTCCACCCCGCCCGCTTCCATGCCGAAGGCACTGCCCAGCAGCTGGATCTGGCCGACGAAGTGGCGATGGCGGTAGACCACGCCCTTGGGCACGCCGGTGGAGCCACTCGTGAACAGGATCGCGGCCATGTCCTCGCCGTCAGTGGCGGCCAGCATCGGCCCACCGTTGGCACCGGCGCGCTCCAGCGCGGCCAGCGTGGTCCCGCCCCAGCCGAGGCGGCGGCCGACGGTCACCAGGCGGGTCGCCGACGGTGCCCAGCGCAGCGCCAGCCGCGCCACATGCGCCAGCGGAATGCCGATGAAGGCCTCTGGCTGCGCCTCGTCCAGGCACTGCTTCAGCGCGCGCTTGTCGATGCCCGGATCGACCAGCACCGGCACCGCGCCCAGCTTGAACAGGGCGAACATCAGCAGGAAAAACTCCGGGGACGGCCGCACCATCACCACCGTCCGCACCCCACGGCCGATCCCGTAGCCGGCCAGGCCGGCGGCCATGGCGTCGCTGCGGGCGTCCAGCTGGCGGTAATCCAGGGTGACGTCGTAGGCGGCCATGCCGTTGCCGGCGCCACGGCGGCCGGGGCAACGGATGGCGATCTGGTCGGGGCGTTCACGCGCCAGTTCAGGCAGGCGCGCGGCAATGTTGCAGGGTCGGTTCATCCGTTCATTGTCGCCGCTTACGGAATTTCTTGCGCGGCGGCCCACTTCGTGGAAAATCCGCACCCTCGTTCCTGATTCCGACTGCCGCCCGGGGCGGCTTGCCCATGCAACATCCCTGCATGACCTGCGGCGCCTGCTGCACCCAATACCGCGTGGCCTTCCACTGGATGGAATCGGACGAGGTCACTCCCGGCGGCGTACCGCACCAGCTCACCGAGGTGCTCGACCCGCATCGCCTGTGCATGCGCGGCACCCACTCCAAGCCGGTGCGCTGCGTGGCGCTGGATGCGCAGATCGGCGTGTATTCACGCTGCACCATCCACCCCAACCGGCCCAGCGTGTGCCGCGAGGTGGATGCATCGTGGGAGTACGGCAAGGCCAGCCCGCAATGCGACAAGGCGCGCATTGCCTACGGCCTGGATCCGTTGACGCTGGCCGACTGGCGCTGGCGCGATGACGCCGACAATGACGACGACCATCCGGACGACAACGGCAACAGCCCGTCCTCACCGCCGCAGGCGCCGATCGCCGCGTAGTCCGGTGTGCCGGCCAACGGTCGGCACACCTTTCAGAGAGGGTTGGCGTCCAGGAACGCGCGGATCTCCGGCACCAGCACCTCGTGCTTGTCTTCCAGCACGTAATGGCCGGCATCCTCGAAGGCATGCACCTGGGCCCGCGGCAGCGCGGCCTGGAAGCCCTTCAGGAAGTGATGGTCGAACACGAAGTCGCGCAGGCCCCAGCCGAGGAAGGCCGGGCGGTCGGCGAACGACGGCAGCGCCTTGCCGGCACGTTCCAGCAGCGACCACGCCTTGTCGGCCGGCGACAGCGGGATGTCCTGCATGAAGCGGATGGTGCTGATGCGGTTGGCGTAGCTGTTGTACGGCGACACATAGGCGCGGCGCACGTCGGCCGGCATCTTCCGCTCCACGCCCAGCCACGACGCGCCGGACGAGAACGCATTGAAGGTGCGGATGATCCACTCGCCGATCTTCCAGTGGCGACCCAGCGCGATCTGCCACGGCATCTTCTTGGCCGCCGGCATCGGGAAGGCGGCGGTGTTGAGCACCACCAGGCGCTTGACCTGGTCGTGGTGCGACAGCGCCCAGCCGAAGCCGATCATGCCGCCCCAGTCGTGCACGGCCAGGGTCACCGGGCCGGTGATGCCCAGGTGCTTGAGCAGCGCATCAAGATCGTCCACGCGCGACTGCAGCGTGTACTCATAGCGGCTGTCGTCCGGCTTGTCCGACAGGCCCATGCCGATGTGGTCCGGCACGATGCAGCGGTATCTGTCCGACAGGCCGGCCACCAGCGTGCGCCAGTAATAGCTCCACGACGGGTTGCCGTGCACCATCACCACCACTTCGCCGTCGCGCGGGCCTTCGTCGAGATAGTTCATCGACAGGCCCGGGCGCACTTCGAAGCGCTGCGGGTGGGCGGGGTAACCGGGAAGATCGCGCATGCGGAGCACCTTGGAAGAATCGCGGCGCGGCGTAGCGCCGAGCCATGCTCGGCGGCTCTCCGGTCAGGCCGCGGAAGAACCGCGCTGTGCGCGTGAGCCGAGCATGGGCTCGGCTCTACAGGAGGTCGGGCAGCGGGCGGCTTACCAGACCACTTCAGCCATCGAACAGTTCAGGCCGGAACCAATGCCCAGAAGCGCGATGCGATCGCCCTTCTTCAGCTTGCCCAGCTGCTTGAGCTTGCTCAGCACGATCGGCACCGAGGCCGGGCCGATGTTGCCGTGCTCGCCGAAGATGGTCATGACCTTCTTCGGGTCGATGCCGAAGTTCTTGATGAACGCGGCGGTGTGAGGCTGGCTGACCTGGTGGATCACGAACTGGTCCAGCTCTTCGACGGCCCAGCCCAGGGCGATCTTGGCGGCGGTGAAGGTCTTCTGCGCCAGCTTGATGCCTTCGATCAGCAACAGGCGGGTGTCGGTGACCATGCGATCCAGGTTGCCCAGGCAGAGCTGGTTCCACTCGGTGGCCGAGCGGGTCACGCCGCCCTTGTAGCGCGGGGCGTCCGGCACCAGCTCCGAGCGCGCCATCACCATCGCGGCGGCGCCCGAACCGGTGGTCAGCGCGGCCAGCTCGTTGCGGAAGTCGTCGGCGGTGACGTCCGGGGCAGTCATGCGCTCCAGGGTCTTCTCGTACACCAGGTTGGCGGTTTCGCCGTCCACCACCAGCGCGTAGTCGATGTCACCGCGCTCGATCATGCGCGCAGCGATATCCATGCCGTTGATGAAGGCCAGGCAGGCATTGGCGACGTCGAAGGTCATGCACTCGTCGCTGACGCCAAGGTTGCCCGAGACGATGGAGGCCGTGGAGGGCTCCAGGTAGTCGCGGCTGACCGAGGTGTTGACCAGCAGGCCGACCTGCGTCGCATTGATGCCTGCGTCTTCCAGTGCCTTGCGGCCCGCCATGGTCGCGGCATCGGATGCGAGCACGCCGTTGTCCCACAGGCGGCGGGCGTGGATGCCGGCGATGTCGCCGAGCACGTCGGTGCGGATGCCGAGACGGTCCAACGTCGGCTGCAGCCGCTCGTTGATTTCCTTGGTCGTCAGCGTATGCGGCGCGTCGACGTGTGCCAGGCCGGCGATCGAGACATTCTTGAAGAGCATCGAGGTTAGCGCCAAGGCTCAGGCAAAAGGGGGCGCTATTCTATAACCCCCGGGGCCTTCACCGCATCTTTACGAATTCAGCCTTGGCCGTATGGTGAAGCGTTCAGCGCGGCGGACACTGAAACGCGGCAAAGCGCTGGCTGCCATCGGCGGGGGCAGCAGCGGCCTGCACGGCGTTGGCACCGGCGCTCGGGGCCTCGTTGCGGGCCAGGGTTTCCAGCTCTTCCTGCACCCGCAGCGGGTTGCGGTTGTAGAAGCCGACCTTGCTCTTCACGGTCACCACCACTTCGCCCTTGGCGATGCAGCCGGACGGAACCGGGCCTGCCGGCAGCACGCGGGTCGCCTTGCCGGCCGGTTCGATCGGCACCCAGGTGCAGGCGGTGACGGTGAGCAGCAGGGAGGAAAGCAGCAGAACGCGCATGGGCAGATCCTGGAAGGGTATGGGGGGATTCTGCCTGAACAGCCTGAATCGAGGGTAGCCGGGGCCGGGGCCAGAGCCCCTGCGGGGGATCCGCCCCCACTTTCCGAACGCGGGGTTGCCGGCCAGCGGCCGGTACGACCGGGGGGAGGCCTGCCCGCCTTGGCGGGCAGGCACATCCCTTATTTCTTCACCGGGTTGCCTTCGGCGTCGATCACCGTCACCTCGCCCAGGTTCAGCGCGCGCACGGCCGCTTCGGTCTGCTTGAGGTCACCCACCACCACCCAGGTCAGGGCCTGCGGCTTGATCTCGGCGGCGGCCTGCTGCACCTGCGCCGGGGTCATCGCTTCGATCTCGGCCTTGCGACGCAGTACGTAATCGTCCGGGCGCTTGAACTGCACGATCGAGCCGATGGTCGAGGCCACCGCGCTGGCGGTCTCGTAGGCACCGGGCAGGCTCAGGGTCTGGATGTTGCGGATGCGGCTGACCTCGGCGGCGGTGGCCGGCTTGCTGCCATCGGCAAACGCGGCGATCTCCTTGCGCATTTCCGCCATCGCCGGGCCGGTCTTGTCGATCTGCACCGGTGCGCTGGCCATCCACGGGCGCTGGCCCACCGAGTTGATCGCGCTGCTGCGCGCACCGTACGACCAGTGCTTGTCCTCGCGCAGGTTCATGTTCAGGCGCGAGGTGAAGTCACCACCGATCACGCCGTTGGCGATATCGAAGCGGGTCGAACTGGCGGCACTGGACGGCGCCACCACCTGGCCGGCGAACAGGTTCGCCTGCACTGCGCCCGGCTGGTCGATCAGGAACACGCGCGGGCCCTTCGGCAGCGCCACGTCGGTCGCCGCCTTCACCTGCGGGGCGTCGCCGCTGGCCTTCCAGTCGCCCAGCTGCTTGTCCAGCAGCGGCACGATCTCGGCCAGGGTGGTGTCGCCGACCACGATCAGGGTGCCGTTCTGCGGGCGCAGCCAGTCGTGATGGAAGTCGACCAGATCTTCGCGGGTCAGGCCGTTGATCGCCGCCTCGTCACCACTGCCGGTGAACGGGATGGCATACGGGTGGCCCTTGCCATACAGCAGCGGCGGCAGCACGCGCATCGCCACCGCACCCGGGTTGACCTTCTCCTGCTGGATGCCGGCGATCCAGCTCGCCTTGACCCGGTCGATCTCGCCCTGCTCGAAGCGCGGTTCGCGCAGCAGGTCGCGGTACAGCGCCAGCGACGGTGCCAGGTTCTCCTTCAGCGCCGACAGGTCCACGCTCATCGAATCCAGGCCAGCCGAGGCGTCCAGGCTGGCGCCCAGCGCGTCGGCGGCATCGGCGAAGGCCAGCGAGCCCAGCTTGCCGGCGCCTTCGGTCATCAGGCTCATGGTGAAGTTGGCGGTGCCCGGCTTGCGGCCCTGGTCGGCGCTGAAGCCGCCCGGGAACTGGTAGCTGAACTGCACCACCGGAATCTCATGGCGCTCGGCCAGGATCACCTGGGTACCGTTCTTCAGCGTGGCGCGCTGCAGGGCCGGGAACTTCAGCTGCGGGAACTCGCGGGTCTGCGGCACGCCGGCCTTGCGGTCGACCTGCTCCGGCAGGGTGCTGTACTTCGGGTCCACTGCCGGCACGTTGAACGGCTTCGGCGCCTGGCTCGGGTCTTCCTTCAGCGCCACCCGCTCACCCGGTGCGATCACCAAGGTATGGCTGCCCTTGTCCAGCCACTGTGCGCCCAACCGGCGCAGGTCGGCGGCACTGGCCTTCTCGATGTTGGCCAGCGAGGTGCGGAAGCAGCCCGGGTCGCCGGTGAACACCGCGCACTCGGCCAGCGCATCGGCCTTGCCGCCGAAGCCGCCGATGCGCTCGATGCCACGGATGAAGCCGGCGCGGGCACCGGTCTTGGCGCGCTCCAGCTCAGCCGCAGTCGGGCCCTGCTTGATCAGGCGGTTCAGTTCCTCGTCGATGATCTTCTCGACCTTGGCCGGGTCCTGGCCCTGCTTGACCGTGGCCATGATCAAGAAGTTGGAGCCCAGCTGCGACGTGGACACACCCGCAGCAATGCTGTCCACCAGCTTGTCCTGGTGCTGCAGGCGCTGGCTCAGGCGCGAGGACTTGGCACCGCCGAGCACCTGCGCGAACAGCTGCAGCTGATCAACCTCGGTGGTGCCGACCTGCGGCACGTTCCAGGCACGGTAGATGCGCGCCTGCGGCACCTTGTCGGTCATCGTCTCGCGGGTGTCGGCGCTGCGCTTGGCCACGTTCACGGCCGGCTGCGCCATGGTCGGGCCAGCCGGGATGCTGCCGAAGTACTTGCCGACCTTTTCCTTGGCGGTGGCCAGGTCGATGTCGCCGGCCAGCACCAGCACCGCATTGTTCGGGCCGTACCAGGTGCGGAACCAGGTCTTCACGTCATCCAGCGAAGCCGCATTGAGATCGTTCATCGAGCCGATCACGCCGTGGTGGTACGGGTGTCCGGCCGGATACATCGCCTTGTTGAGCTGGTCCCAGGCCTGGCCATAAGGCTGGTTCTCGCCCTGGCGCTTCTCGTTCTGCACCACCCCACGCTGCTCGTCCAGCGCCGCCTGGTCGATCGCACCCACCAGATGGCCCATGCGGTCCGATTCCATCCACAGCGCCATGTCGAGCGCAGTGGTCGGCACGTTCTCGAAATAGTTGGTGCGATCGGTATTGGTGGTGCCGTTCTGGTTGGTGGCACCGACCTGCTTGAACGGCTCGAAGTACTCGCCGTCGTGGTTTTCGCTGCTCTGGAACATCAGGTGTTCGAACAGGTGGGCGAAGCCGGTGCGGCCGGCCGGTTCGTCCTTGCTGCCCACGTGGTACCAGACGTTGACCGCCACGATCGGCGCCTTGCGATCGGTGTGCACGATCACGCGCAGGCCGTTGGGCAGGGTGAACTGCTCATACGGGATATCGACCTTGGCCGGTGTGGCCGGCTTGGCGGCAAGCGCGGCGGTGGGTGCGAGCGTGCCCAGGGCGGTGCTGAGGGCGACAGCCAGCAGCGCAGCGCGCGGGCGAAGGGCGAGAGACATATCCGGATCCTTGGTCACATAGGTGAACCCCGATCCTAGCGTGCACACGCAATGGCAGGAATCGGTCGCCAGTCACTGGGGGTGTTTGCCCCGATTCGCGATCCGGGCGCTCCTCCGCCCGTTCTGACACGTCACATGCGACGGCAGATCCCGTCCGGACAGTGTCCGCGACCCTTCGAATGGACAGGTGTCCGCCCACCGGACACTTTCTCCTGGTTAAAAAACCTTTTCAGATCAACAACTAAAAGTTGGCACGGGGATTGCTTGGTAATTCCTGCACCAGGAAGGGCTTCAGACAAAAGCTGACTGAAGACTGAACAAGAGCAGCAAATCGAAAATTTTCCTTGCATGCCCAGAATTGGTGTACTACCTTACTACCACACCACTTATCACCAACACTAAACAGGCCCCGTCATGAACGCCAAGACCATTGCCATCGCCATCGCCCTGATTGCCGGCACCGCGGTTGTTTCGTCGGTGCAGGCCTCCGAATCCATCAAGACCCTGTCCACCGTGCAGGTCCGCCCGGCCGCCGACCAGCTGGCCCAGCAGGCCTGGGAACAGGCCAGCGGCATCCCGACCCTGGCCACCGTGGAAGTGCGCCCGAGCGCCGACCAGCTGGCCGAGCGCAGCGGCTACGTTGCTGCCCCGGTTGCGGCCGCGATGCCGATCACCACCCTGGCCTCGGTGGAAGTGCGCCCGAGCCTGGAACAGCGCGTCGCCCTGGCCGCCGAACTGGAAGCCCAGCGCTACGCCGCCACCCTGGCCGCCGCCGCCACCAGCGTCGCCAACCAGGTGATCGTCAACCTGCCGGCCCTGCAGGTGCGTCCGAGCGCTGCCGACCTGCAGGCCCTGGCCACCGAAACCGCCCAGGTCCTGCTGCGCCCGTAAGCGGTGCCGCCCTGCCCCGCGCAGGGCGTGCGCCGTAAAGGCGGCCGCCGCCGCAGGTACACTGCGCCGATGAATGCCGCGCCCCAGTTCCACGTGATCCTGTTCCAACCGGAAATCCCGCCCAACACGGGCAATGTGATCCGGCTCTGCGCCAACACCGGCGCGCAACTGCACCTGGTCGAGCCACTCGGCTTCGCACTGGAAGACAAGCAGCTCAAGCGCGCCGGGCTGGACTACCACGAGTACTCGCGCCTGCAGGTGCACACCGACCTGGACACCGCGCTGGCGCGGATCGCGCCCAAGCGGGTATTCGCCCTGAGCACGCGGGCCAGCGTCCGCTACGACAGCGTGGCGTTCGAAGACGGTGACGCGTTCCTGTTCGGCCCGGAAAGCCGTGGCCTGCCGCAGGACGTACTCGATGCCCTGCCCGATGGCCGCCGCCTGCGCCTGCCGATGCGGCCGGACAACCGCAGCCTCAATCTTTCCAACACCGTGGCCGTGGTGATGTACGAGGCCTGGCGCCAGCACGGCTTCGCCGGCGGCGCGTGAAAGAAAGCAGCCGAGCATGGGCTCGGCTCCACACGTACGCTCCTGTAGAGCCGAGCCCGCGCTCGGCTCCCCCGTATCGCGTCCGGAAACCGGATAGCGTCAAAACGCGTTGATGCCGGTCAGCTCACGCCCGATCACCAGCTGGTGCACGGTCTCGGTGCCTTCATAGGTAATCACCGATTCCAGGTTCAGCGCATGGCGGATCGCCACGTGCTCGGTGGTGATGCCGGCCCCACCCAGCAGGTCGCGACACTCGCGGGCGATGTCGATGGCCATGCGGCAGTTGTTCCACTTGGCCAGGCTGACCTGCTGCGGCTGCAGCTGGCCGGCTTCCTTCAGGCGGCCCAGCTGCAGTGCCAGCAGCTGCGCGGTGGTGATGCGGCGGGCCATCTCGGCCAGCTTGATCTGCGCGCTCTGCGTGGCCGCCAGCGGACGACCGAACAACACGCGTTCCTTGGCATAGCCCAGCGCTTCATCCAGGCAGGCAATCGCCGCGCCGATCGGGCCCCAGCTGATGCCGTAACGGGCCTGGGTCAGGCAGCCCAGCGGCCCCTTCAGTCCCTTCACATTCGGCAGGCGGTGGCTGTCGGGCACGCGCACGTCGTCGAAGAACAGCGCACCGGTCAGCGACGCGCGCAGGCTCATCTTGTGCTTGATTTCCTGGGTGGTGAAGCCAGCCATGCCCTTTTCCAGCACGAAGCCCTGGATGCCGTCCTCGGTCTGCGCCCAGACGATGGCCAGATCGGCCACTGGGCCGCTGGTGATCCACATCTTGCTGCCACTGATGCGCCAGTCACTGCCATCGCGCACCGCGCGGGTCTTCATGCTGGCCGGGTCGGAACCGCCGTGCGCCTCGGTCAGGCCGAAGCAGCCGATCAGCTCGCCACGCGCCATCGCCGGCAGCCACTGCTGGCGCTGTTCCTCGCTGCCATAGGCGTAGATCGGGTACATGCACAGCGAGCTCTGCACCGACACGAAGCTGCGCAGGCCTGAATCGCCGCGCTCCAGCTCCTGGCAGATCAGGCCGTAGCTGACCGCACCGAGGCCACCGCCGCCGTACTCGGTCGGAAGGGTCGCACCGAGCAGGCCCAACGAAGCGATTTCCGGCACCAGTTCATCCGGGAAGCGCGCCTGGTCGAAGGCATCGCCGATGATCGGCAGCACGCGTTCGTTGGTGAAGCGGGCGACGCTCTCCTGTACGGCGCGCTCTTCCTCATTGAGCAGGGAACGGACATCGAACAGATCGTACGGATGCAAAGCCATGGCACTCACACGCAGTCAGGACCCGGCCATTGTCGGTCATCCGGGCAGCGCGTGCCGACCAGGATCGGCACCACCAGAGATGCACCGCTACGCTGCACCGCAGCAATCATGGCGTGAACATCGCCGATCTAGCTCGATCACGCGCGGCCCGGTACCCTGACACATTCAAACAACCGTTTCGCCCGTGGCCGCACGCGCGATTCCCAGGCACCGCCGGTGGCCCCGATGCCGGCCCTACCCACGAGTCATGCAATCGATGAGCGCTGAAGCCAACGCCCTGCCCCCGCGTGAAGTAATGGAATTCGACGTGGTGATCGTCGGCGCCGGCCCCGCCGGCCTGGCCACCGCGATCCGCCTGCGCCAGCGCGCGATCGAAGCCGGCCGCGAACTGTCGGTGTGCGTGCTGGAGAAGGGTTCCGAGCCGGGCGCGCACGTGCTGTCCGGTGCGGTGATGGACCCGCGCGCGCTGACCGAGCTGTTCCCGGACTGGGCCGAGCGCGGCGCACCGCTGAAGCAGAAGGTCACCCGCGACGAATTCCTGTTCCTCAGCGAGACCGGTTCGCGCAGCACCCCCAACGCGCTGCTGCCGGAGTGCTTCCACAACGAAGGCAACTACATCATCAGCCTGGGTGAAGTGACCCGCTGGCTGGCACAGCAGGCCGAGGCACTGGAAGTGGCGATCTTCCCGGGCTTCGCCGCCGCCGAAGTGCTGTATGGCGACAACGGTGAAGTGATCGGCGTGGCCACCGGCGACATGGGCATCGAGAAGGACGGCAGCATCGGCCCGGCGTTCGAGCGCGGCATGGCCCTGCAGGCGAAGTACACGATCTTCGCCGAGGGCGCGCGCGGCCACCTGGGCCGCCAGCTGATCGCCCGCTACACGCTGGACGAGGGCAAGGACCCGCAGGCCTACGGCATCGGCATCAAGGAACTGTGGCAGATCGACCCGGCCAAGCATGAGCCGGGCCTGGTGGTGCATGCCGCCGGCTGGCCGCTGGACAGCGATACCTACGGCGGTGCGTTCCTGTACCACGCCGACGGCGGCAAGGTCGCCATCGGCTACGTGGTCGGCCTGGACTACAAGAATCCGTGGCTGAGCCCGTTCGAGGAATTCCAGCGCTTCAAGACCCACCCGGACATCCGCAAGCACCTGGAAGGCGGCACCCGCATCGGCTACGGCGCACGCGCGATCACCGCCGGTGGCCTGCTGTCGCTGCCGAAGACGGTGTTCCCGGGTGGCGCACTGGTCGGCTGCGAGGCCGGCTACCTCAACGCCAGCCGCATCAAGGGCAGCCACGCGGCGATCAAGACCGGCATGCTGTGCGCCGACGCCGCGTTCGATGCGCTGGCTGCTGACCGCCAGCACGATGAACTGAGCGCCTATCCGAAGGCGTTCGAAGCCAGCTGGCTGTTCACCGAACTGCAGCAGGCCAAGAACTTCAAGCAGTGGTTCAAGAAGGGCCAGACCGTGGCCACGCTGATGACCGGCGTGGAGCAGTGGCTGCTGCCCAAGCTGGGCGTGCGCAACCCGCCGTGGACCCTGCATCGCACCCAGCCGGACTACGCCTGCCTGGAACCGGCGTCCAAGCACACCCGCATCGCCTACCCCAAGCCCGATGGCGTGCTGACCTTCGATCGTCTCAGCTCGGTGTTCCTGAGCAGCACCAACCACGACGAGAACCAGCCCAGCCACCTGACGCTGAAGGATCCGAGCATTCCGGTGAAGGTGAACCTGGCCGAGTACGCCGGCCCGGAAGCGCGCTACTGCCCGGCCGGCGTGTACGAGTTCGTTGGCGAAGCCGACAACGCGCGGCTGCAGATCAACGCGCAGAACTGCGTGCACTGCAAGACCTGCGACATCAAGGACCCGACCCAGAACATCGTCTGGGTGACCCCGCAGGGTGGCGGCGGCCCGAACTACTCGGGCATGTGATCGCCACGGGCTGCGACCGCGCGTCGCAGCCCGCCGGTTGCCGCGCAGCGCTATCCTGCCCGCCCATGCGTGCTTCCCGCCTGCTCATCGCCGTTGCCGTGGCGCTGGTCGCCACGGCCTGCCAGCGCCCGCCTGCAGCACCCGCCACGCCGGAACAGGCGCGCCAGCGGGCCATGCAGCGTGCGTTCGAGCTGTGTGCCGGCTGCCACACCGTGCAGCCCGGTGGCATCCACCGCTTCGGGCCCAACCTGCACGGCGTGATCGGCCGTCGTGCCGGCAGCCTGCCCGATTACGGCTATTCCGACGGCATGCGCCGCGCCGACATCACCTGGACCGCGCAGACGCTGGATACCTTCCTGCAGTCGCCTACCCACCTGGTGCCGGGCACGCGCATGTACAACGCCTTCCCCAGCGCCGAACGCCGCGCCTTGGTGATCGCCTACCTGCAGCAGCAGTCGGCTCAGTGAGCCAGGCGCTGCAGCTGCTGCTGCAGGCGCGCCACGAACGCTGCCACCGCCGCGAACAACGGCACCAGGTCGGTCTCGGCGGCGTCCTGCAGGCGCTCGACCAGTGCATTGGCCTGCCCGGCCAGGGCCGTGGCCCCTACCGCGCCCAGTCCACCGGCCTGACGATGCAGGTGCAGCGCGGCTGCGGCGCGGTCGCCGGCCTGCAGCGCGCGTTGCACGGCGGCCAGGTCACCTTCACTGGCCTGCAGCAGGCTGTCACGCAGCTGCTCGGCCACGGCACGCGAGCCGAAGCGCTGCTGCAGCGCCGCCAGATCGGGCACGGCATCGGCATCGTCGGCCACGCTGTCCGGCAGTGGCGCCTCGAACGCCTGTCCCTGCGCCTGCGGCAACCAGCGCAGCAGTGCCGCGCGCAGCGTGGCCAGTGACAGCGGCTTGGCCAGCACTTCGTCCATCCCCGCTTCGCGGCAACGACGCGCATCGTCATCCAGCACGCTGGCGGTCAGCGCCAGCACGGTCAGCCGCGGCTGGCCGGTGCGCCCCTCGCGCTCGCGCAGCAGGCGGGCGAAGGCGAAGCCATCGAGCACCGGCATGCGGCAATCGGTAATGACCAGATCGAAGTGCTCCGATGCCAGCCGATCCAGCCCCTGCTGGCCATCGCCGACCAGCACATGCGGCACTCCCAGCTGCTGCAGGCGCCAGGCCATCATCGCCTGGTTGGTCGGATGGTCCTCGATCACCAGCACGCGCGCCTGGCGCAGCGACGCAGGCAGCAGGGCGGCCTGCTCCTGTTCGGCGGCCAGCGCTTCCACGTCACCGCTGCCGGCTTCCACCAGCGACAGCCTCGCCTCGGCGCGGGTGCCCTCGCCCAGCGTGCTGTGCAATACCAGTTCGCCATCCATCATCTGTACCAGGCGCTGGCTGATGCTCAGGCCCAGGCCGGTACCACCGTGGTCGCGCTGGATGTAGACACCGGCCTGGGTGAACGGCGCGAACAGGTGCTGCAGCTGTTCCGGCGCGATACCGATGCCGGTGTCGGTGACGCTCAGGCACAGGGGCTGCGCACCGTCCTCGCCGGTCGGCCCCGTCACCTCCAGCTGCAGGCGTACTTCACCCTGCGCGGTGAACTTGATGGCGTTGCTGAGCAGGTTGAAGACGATCTGGCGCAGGCGTACGCCGTCCACTTCGTGCGCAGGCGCCAGCGCCGGGTCGATCTGCACATGCAGGTCCAGGCCACGTGCGCTGGCCTGCGCCGACAGCAAGCGGCACACGCTTTCCAGCAGGGGCCGCAGCGGCTGGGGTACTGGCTCCAGGCGCATTGCGCCGGCCTCCAGCCGCGAGTAATCGAGGATGTCATCGAGGATCTGCCGCAACATCTGCGCCGAGTCCTCGATCACCCGCAGGATGCGCTGCTGCTCGGCATCCAGCGGCGAATGCGCCAGCACTTCCAGCATGCCCAGCACGCCGCTCATCGGCGTGCGGATCTCATGGCTCATGGTGGCCAGGAAGTGCGATTTCGCCTCTGCAGCCTGTTCGGCCTCGGCCTTTGCCAGGGTCAGGGCATCGGCCTGCGCGCGGGCCTCGCTCGCATCCACCCAGTAGCCACTCCAGGTCACCACCCCGGCCTCGGCAGCATAGGGCTGCGCCTGGGTACGCACCCAGCGCGGGCCTGCGCCGTCGCCACGCAGGCGGAATTCCAGCACGAGCGGTGCGAACTGGTGCGCAGCCTGTTCGACGGCCTGCAGGATCCGCGCGCGATCGTCCTCTTCAACGCGGTCCAGCAGCATCCTGGCGTCCTGCTCGGCCTGCTGCCGGGTGATCCCGAACAGGGCCTGCAGGTCACCGGCAATGAACGGGAAGCTGAGCGTTCCATCCACGTCGCGACGGGCCTGGTAGACCACGGCAGGCAGGTTGTCGGTCACTTCGGCCAGGCGCTGCTCCAGCTGGCGTCGCCCGGCCACCTCACGGCGCAGGCGCCAGTAGCCGATGGCATGCACCAGCAGCGCGGTCAGCAGCACAAGCAGCAGCGGCACACCCCAGCGCAGCGCTCGGCTCCAGTCGACACCGTTGTGGTACTCCACCGCCAGCCAGTCGCTGCGCAGCGCCTCGCGCGTGCGCGGGGTCATCTGCAGCAGCAGCCGGTCGAAGGTTGTGGCCAGCGCGGCATGGCGGCGTTCGACCGCCAGCACCAGCTGGTCGTTGAAGCCCGCCGGCGCCGCCACCTGCAGGCGGCCGGGGAAACGGTCGCGCAGCAGATGATCGACCACGGCCAGATTGCCCACGTACGCGTCGGCCTCGCCATCGATCAGGCGTTGCAGCGCCTGCTCGGCGCTGCGCGCGGCAATGATCCTGGCCTGCGGTGCCTGCTGCAGCACATAGCCACGCACGCGCTCGGGATCGGAAAGCAGCACGCGCTTGCCCTGCAGGTCCGACAGGCCCAGCAGCGCCGGGGCATCCTGGCGGCTGACGATCACGTTGGGCACGCTGATGAAGGGCTGGCTGAACACCCACTCCGGGCCCAGGTAGGCCGAATCCGCCGGAATGCCCATCACCGCCTGCAAATCACCGCGGCGCGCCTTCTCGCGCACATCGAACCAGTCATGGCTGTTCTGCGGGTGCAGGTTGGCACCGGCCTGCATCAACCGCTGCAGGTACTCGCTGGCCAGGCCACTGGGCTTGCCTTCTTCGTCGGCGAACGACAGCGGCGCCGCATTCGGTGCGAAACCGATCGTCAGCGGCTGCTCCAGCACCCGCTGCTCGGCCTGGCTCAGGGCCAGCTGTGCCGAGGCCGACCACTGCGGCGGCGGCAGCCAGCGCCGCGCCAAGGCATCGCGCTCGGCCTGGCTGGTCGCGGCCAGGGCCACGTCCAGCGCTTCGGCCAGCGGCTGCTTGCCATTGGGCACGCCGAAATGGAGGCGCTCGGGCGGCAGATCGCTGGGTCTCAACAGCACCACGCCCTGCAGGCGTTCGCGCGCAATCAGTTCGTTGGCGACATAGGCGTTGCCGATATAGACGTCAGCTTTGTCGTCTCTGACCATCTGCAGGGCCGCAAGCGAGCTGTTTGCGACAAGCTGTCGGGCGCGCGGGAAACGCGCGCGCACCTGCGGGCCCGTGAGGAAATCCTGCTCGATCACCACCCGCAGGCCGTCCAGATCGGGATTGTCGGAGGCACGCAGGTCATCCGGGCGGCCCACCAGGGCCAGTGGCGACTCGCCATAGGCAGCGGTGTAGACCATGCAGCGGGTGCGGTCGGCACTCAGAGCGACGTTCATCACTACGTCGATCTCGCCATGACATGCCGCATCCAGCACGGAAGTCCAATCAGGGTAGCGGCGGACCTCAACCTTCACACCCAGCCGGCGAGCAAGAAGCGACAGGTAATCCGGGCCCAGCCCCACCTGCTGGCCATCACGCAGGGACTCAAACGGCGGCCAGCCACTGTCATACTGGCCCACGACGATGCTCGGATGGGCGGCGAGGTACTCGCGTTGCCGGGGGCTGAGTGACAGCGGCCCAGGAACGGCCTGCGCCAGGGCTGCCGGCAGCACCAGTGAGGCCAGCAGCAGGACCAGCCCGCGAACAGCCCAGCTACGCATCGGCGTCGATCTCCTAGAATCCTTGCCAAGGTCCGCGGTGGTCGCGGTCCGGCCTGCCCGGTGGCCATACTAGAGCATGAGCTTGCGCATCATCATCGCAGACGACCACCCGGTGGTCCGTATTGGTACCCGCGCCGTCATCGAGTCGAGCGGGGTAGGTCGCGTGGTGGGCGAGGCCGACAGCGCACAGGCGCTGATGGCCCTGCTCGGCAGCCAACCCTGCGACCTGCTGGTGACCGACTACTCCATGCCAGGCAGCCCTCAGGCCGACGGCTTCGCCATGATCGGCATGATCCGTCGCCGCTACCCCGACCTGCCGGTGCTGATGCTCAGCGTCTCCAACAACCTGGCGATCCTGCGCATGGTGCTCGACAGCGGTGTGCTCGGCCTGGTCGACAAGAGCTCGTCGATGGACGAACTGCCGCAGGCCATCCAGGCGGTCTACCGGGGCCAGCCCTACATCAGCCGCAGCCTGCGTGAGCGGGTGGAGGCCGCCGGCAGCTGGCGCATGCGCGAGGGCGACGGCAAGCCGTTGTCGCCGCGCGAGGTGGAGGTGCTGCGGCTGCTCGGCACCGGCATGACGGTGAAGGAGATCTCGCTGCAGCTGCACAAGAGCGTCAGCACCATCAGCCGGCAGAAGGGCGACGCCATGCTGAAGCTGGGCCTGAAGGGCGATGCCGAGCTGTTTGACTACCTGCGCGATGGCAATATCTGAGAACTGGTTCACATAATTTGACCGGTCTCAGACGCCTGCTTTGACCGGCCACGGTTCTGTGCAAAGATGGTGGGGCATGGGTTCTCAATGCGAGGTCGAAGGAATCGACCGGCTCATGTCCTCGCTCCCGTCCGTGGTGGATGGGGTGCGGCTTCCTGCCGGCCGTCTGGCCCGGCAACGCTGACCATGGAGAGGCGCATGCATCATCCCCCCGAGCTACGTTGGACCCTGCCGTTGCGGCCCCTGCGCGCATTCGCGGCGTGCCTGCTCGTCTCTCTTTCCGCTGCGGCCTGCAGCGCCGCCGATCCGGCCCCCTCGTCCTCCCAGCCTGCGCCTGCGCAGGCTGCCAAAGCGCCCCGACAGGATGTTGCCCCGATGCAGAACCCCTCTCCCGATGCCGCCGTCACCCCGCCCGACGCGCCGACCGTGATGTACTTCACCTACCAGGTGGACGGTGATGGCGCGACCTCCTACGAGGTCCAGAACGGCAGCGTGGCGACCTTCTGGTTCGGCCATACCTTCACCCTCGATGGCACCACGTACTACACCGGTTTCTCGTGGGATACCCGCGAGCATTACGGCACGCCGGGCGAACAGCAGCCGGCCGGCCCGGATGACCGCGCCAACCTCGCCGAGGCCACCTTCGTACTGGCCGGCAGCGACGCCAGGAAACCGTGGAAGTTCCGCGGCCAGGAATGGACCATCGGCGCCCTCGGTGCCTACGACAAAGCCGACGACGTCGATACCCGGCGCACGCCGCTTGAACATCGCACCGCCGATGGCCGCCTGCTGCTGGCCGTCCCTACCATCAGCTTCGACCGTGGCATCAGCAGCAGCGGCTACGCGCTGCTGCTGTTCAACCCCAAGCGCAGCGAAGACGACGTGGACAGCAAGGTCTGGCGCTATGTCGGCTCGGTGCGCACCGGCGAAGACAACAGCGCCGCCTGCGATGGAGGCAACGTGATGCCCTGCACCGACAGCGATGGCGAGCTGGCCTTCGTCGCCGATGGCAACGGCCTGCCGCGGCTGACCGTCACCTTCAAGGGAACCACCATCGACGCACCGGGCAAGACCCGTGCGCTGGGTGCCGGTGACGCCGTGCACTACACCTTCAACAGCGCGACCCAGCAGTACGTCGCGCCCTGATTGCCACCCGCACACGCGGGTTACCTGTTGACCGACATGTTCTTGACTCATGGATGAGTCCGGTTGGCGAATCGCGGCATCGGCCGCTCCATCAACCCCGAGGAAGACGTCATGGCACAGCATGACTACAGCAGAAAGGAAGTCCTGGACATCGTCGAGCAGGTCGCCCGGCACAAGGGCATTCCCGTCGATGATTTCATGCGCTTCGCGCACATCGAGACCGGCGGCACTTTCAATGAGCGCGCCCACAACATCTCGTCCGGCGCCAAGGGCCTGTTCCAGTTCGTGCCCGGTTCCGCGCGCCAGTATCACCTGACCGGCCACGAGTTCGACCCGACCCGCAATACCGAAGCGGCCGCGCAGATGTACCAGGACAACCTGGACTCGATGGCACGCCGCAACGAGCGCACCGGCAACCCGTACCTGTCCGGCGGGGCGGCGCCGACCGGTCTGGACCTGTACTTGGCCCACCAGCAGGGCAGCGCCGGCTATGGCTCGGTGCAGACCGCGATCGCCACTGGCACCTTTGGCGTGGTGCGCAACGGCCATGGCGAAGAGATCAACATGCGCCGCAACGTGCTCAACCAGATCGGTTCCGATGCCAGGGCGCTGACCGGCCACACCCTGGCCGAGATGCGCGGCATGAATGATGGCGACCTGGCGCGCACCTTCTCCAGCTACTACATCCACAAGTACGCGGCGATCAGCATTCCGGAGAAGAACATCGCGCCACAGACGGTGACGTCGGGCCAGGCCCAGACTCCGGCAGCGGCCAGCGCCGCCGTGGCGGCCGGTGCTGCCACGCTGGCGGCGACCGCAACCGCTGCAGCCGCGCCGAAGCCGGGCATCGAACTGCAGGCGGCCTACGAGGCCGGCGTGAAGTATGACCACGTCAAGTACGCCATCAATATTCCGGGCCACGCGCTGTACGTACCGGGCAAGACCGGCAAGAACGTGGAGCAGGGCTACATCGACTGTTCCGGTTGGGTCGGCACCCTGCAGAACCGCACCATGGACGAGATCAACCAGAAGGCCGGGCATGCAGTGTTCAGCAAGGCCGACCGCATCGACCTGGGCAACCTGGGTTCCGGTGGCATCGTACGCAAGGCGTTCGACCAGTCCGGCGTGCTGCTTGACCGCGACGCGATCCTGAAGCCCGATGCGCTGAAGGAAGGCATGATCATCGGCCTGGATACGGCCAGGACCCGCCACGAGCACTGGAACGGCATCGACCACATCGTGATGGTGGTGCGCGACCCCAACACCGACAAGCTGCTGATCAGCCAGTCCACCGGCAGCAAGGGCGTGCACACGATGCCGGTGGAGGACTACCTCAAGCAGGTGAAGGAGCACCCGAACTGGAAGCTGTACGCCTCCGATCCGCTGTCCAAGGCGCGCGACCTGCTGGAAAACCGCACCCAGTCGCACGAGCAGACCCAGGGCACGCCTGCGGCCGAGCACAAGGCCGCTGCCACGCCGCACGCCGAACTGTACAAGCAGGGCGCGCACAGCGAGGGCGTGCGCACGGTCCAGGAGCAGCTGGGCCACCTCGGCTACGTCGGTGCCGACGGCAAGCCGCTGGTCGAGGATGGCCGCTTCGGCCGCAACACCGACGCGGCGGTGCGCCAGCTGCAGAAGGACAACGGGCTGGTCGCCGACGGCATCGTCGGCGCGAAGACCCTGGAGGCGATCCGCGAAGCCCGCGAGCGCCCACTGCTGAACGACGAACGGCACCCGCGCAATCCGATGTACCTGCAGGCCACCGAAGGGCTGGAGCGGCTGCCGGCCGGTACCTTCAGGGATCGCCACGCGCTGGAAAGCGCCGCAGCGGCCCTGACCAAGGAGGCGCATGCCGCCGGCCTGCAGCGCATCGACTCGGTGGTGCCCAGCCCGAACGGCGAGCGCCTGTTCGCCGTGCAGGGCACGATAGGCGATCCCGCAGCCAGCCGCGTGGCGGTGGAAACGCGCGCCGCCAGCGAGCAGAGCCTGGCCGTCAGCAGTGGCGCGGTGCAGGGCGCCCCGAACGTGCTGCACCAGCCGCAGGATGCCCAGCAGGAGCAGGCCCGGCAGGCGCAGAAGGCCATGGGGGTCTGACCCCGCCAATGCCTTGGGAGACAAGGGACGGCCACGTCCGCGTGGCCTTTTCCCTATCTGCCAGCTGAGCGGCCGGGCCCGCTTTCAGCCTCGCTTCATGCCGCCTGCCGCTAGATGAATGCGCAAGCCGCCCGGTGGGCAAGGCAATGTTCCGGCAATGTTGGAACGTCAGCGTGGTCTCCACGGCAGCCGGGGCGCCCGCGCCCTCCCTGCCCAGCGTGGCATGCACCTCACAGGAGAACGAACATGCTCAGTACTTCCACACTCAGCTTCCGTGGTCTGGCAATGGCCCTGGCACTGGTGGCCGGTGTTGCCGTGGTCAGCGATGCCAGCGCGATGTCGAGGAAGGACAAGCGCACCCTGGTCGGCGCCGTGGTCGGCGGCGTGGCCGGCAACCTGCTCTCCAACGGCGACCCTGCAGCCACCGTCGGTGGCGCCGTGGCCGGTGGTGCGATCGGCAACCTGACCACGTCCGACCGTCGCGACCGCCGTTACTACGACAACCGCTACTACGACAACCGTTACGACCGCCGCTACGATCGTGGCTACTACCGCAGCGGATACTACGACCGTGGTGACAACCGTCGCTGGCAGCGCGAGCGCTACTACGACAACCGTTACTACAACGACCGCGGCCGCCATCGCGGCTGGTAAGCGGCGCGGCGCCATTGCCGATCCGGATGCACGGACGGGCGGGTCGATGACCCGCCCGTTTGCGTTGGCCGCGGGCATGGCGTTGAATGCGCAGCCTTGGATGTGACTTTTCCCACTCGGGCTGCGGCATGACCTCTTCCTCCCACCGCGTGCAGGGCCTCAACAACGACGAGGTCGCTGCCGACTGGCCACCGATCAGCGCGGCGGACATCGCGTGGCTGCGCCGGCGTTACCCGCAGCTGGGCGAGCACAGCCAACCGCGCTGGCACAGCCCCCGACCGCTGTCGGCCGCCGCCATCGTCGACGGCGTGGATGGGGAGGTATTCATCAAACGCCACCACCACAGCGTGCGCAGTGCGGCCTGCCTGGAAGAAGAACACCACTTCATCGCCCATCTCGCCGCAGAGGGCGTACCGGTGGTGGAGGTGCTGACGGCGACGGATGGATGCACTGCTGTCGAGCACGGCGAATGGACCTTTGAACTGCATGCCGTCGGCGTGGGCGAAGACGTCTACCGCGACGCCGTGTCGTGGTCGCTGCTGACCGACGTCGCACAGGCCCGCCAGGCCGGCCGCATGCTCGCGCGGCTGCACCGTGCCGCCGCCAGCTACCACGCGCCCCAGCGCAGTACTCATCTGCTGGTCGCGCGCGACGATCTGATCCGCGCCGACGATCCGATCGCGGCGATCAAGGCCGACCTGCCCGCACGGCCGGGGCTGTCCCGTTACCTCGCACGCATCCCTTGGGAAGCGCAGCTGCAGCGTGACGTGTTGCCGTGGCATGCCGGCCTGGCCACGCGCCTGCGCGACGAGCCGCGGCTGTGGGCCCACAACGACTGGCATGTGTCCAACCTGCTGTGGCGCGACGGGCAGATCAGCACCGTGCTGGATTTCGGCCTGGCCTCGCCCACCAGCGCACTGTTCGATCTTGCCACGGCAATCGAGCGCAACGCGGTGGCGTGGCTGGAACTGGAGCGCGGCAGGGATGCGGTGCGCATCGACATTGCGCTGGCGTTGCTTGATGGCTATCGCGAAGTGCTGCCGCTGTCGGGTGCGCGCGTGCATCTGCTGGCCGACCTGCTGCCGATGGTCCATTTCGACTTCGCGCTGTCCGAAGTGGAGTACTTCGAAGGCATCACTGGCTCCACCGCGAACGCGGACGTGGCCTGGCAGCCGTTCATGCTGGGGCATCCCGCGTGGTTCCACAGCGCGCCGGGGCAGGCCCTGCTGCAGGCCCTGCACGCCGCAGCGTGACCCGGTTGACGCACCGTCGGGGTCGCACCGTCGGGGTCAGATCCCTTTCCGCAGGAAAGGGATCTGACCCCGCAGCCTGAAGGGCACCGGCTCGCAAATCCGTACCATTTGTAGTGAAATGGTCACCTGAAGCGGGGGTGCCTGGATCTGCCAGGCTGAGAGAGTCCCTTGGAACCTGATCCGGTTTGCACCGGCGTAGGGAGCTTTGAGCCGCAGCCACACCCCCATCCTGGGCCGGTGCACCTGCGCGCCGTCGCTTCGTCTCCCTTGTTGTCCGAAGACGAACCGAATGAACCGCTGCCTGCGCCCCACCCTGCTCTCCCTCGCCCTCTGCACCGCGCTGCCGCTGCACGCCAGCGAGGCCGAGGCGTCCCCCGATGCGGCTGCCACCGGCGCCGAACGCTCGCCGACCGAGCTGGCAGCAGTGCGCGTGCAGGCCGGCAAACCGAAGGCCGATACCGCGCGCGTGAATGCCTTCGGTGGCGGCAGCTGGAAGGACACGCCGGCGTCGGTGAACGTGCTCGAGCGCGATTACCTCGATCGCCGCCAGGTGCGTTCGCTGTCCGAACTGGCCAGCAACGATGCCTCGCTCGGTGATGCGTATGCGCCGGTGGGTTACTACCAGAACATCGCCATCCGTGGCTTCGCACTGGACACCGCCACCGGCTACCGCTTCAACGGCCTGTCCATCGCCGGCGAACAGCGCCTGGCGCTGGAGAACGTGCAGTCGGTGGAGATCCTCAAGGGTGAAGCCGGCCTTGCCGCAGGCGTGATGGCGCCCGGCGGCATCATCAACTACATCGGCAAGCGCCCGGCCGAAGTGCGCACCGCCACGCTCGGCACCGATTCGGAGGGCTCGCGCTATGTCGCCGTCGATATCGGCCACTGGATCACCCCGCGCTTCGGTCTGCGCCTGAACGCCGCGTGGGATTCCAGCAACGCCTATGTCGAGCACGCCGATGGCCGCCGCAACTTCTACTCGCTGGCGGCCGACTGGCTGATCGGCGAGCGCGGCAAGCTGGAAGTGGATGCCAACTACCAGACCAGCGCGCAGCGTTCGGTGTCCGGCTACCAGCTGCTGGGCGCGCGTGACCTGCCGCGCGGCGTCGACCGCGAACTTCTGCTCGGCTACCAGCCATGGCAGCGTCCGGTGGACATCGCCAGCACCAACATCACCGCCCTGCACACCTACGATTTCAGCGACGCCTGGCAGTCGCGTGTCTCGGTCGGCCACAGCCGCTCGGTGATCGATGACAACGTCGCCTTCGCCTACGGCTGCTACTACGCCACGCAATGCGCCGATGGCAGCGTGCCGGGCAACTACTTCGCGCCCAACGGCGACTACGACATCTACGACTACCGCAGCCCGGATGACACCCGCCGCAACCAGCAGGCGCGTGCCGAACTGCGTGGCCGCTTCGAGACCGGCAGCGTCGGCCACCAGCTGACCGTCGGTGCCGACTACTTCCTTCGCACCGTGGACAAGCGCCCCAGCGTCAACGAGTACGTGGGCACCAGCAACATCCACGACGCACCGGTGCCGGTGTTCGAACCGTCGCCCAAGATGCCCGGCCCGTCCGCACGCCGCCTGGACAGCCGCCAGACCGCGTTCTTCGCGCTGGACCGGATGAGCTTCGGCGATGACTGGCAGTGGCTGGCCGGTGGCCGCTTCGTGCGCCTCGACGAGCGCGCCTACGACAAGCGTGGCGTCCCGCAGCGGCACAGCCGCCTTTCGCGCTTCCTGCCGCAGACTGCGGTGGTGTGGAAGGCCACCGACCAGCTCAATGCCTACGCCAGCTACGTGCGCGGCATTTCGCTGGGCCAGGAAGCACCGTTCTGGACCAGCAATGCCGACACCTTCCTGCCGTCGGTGCAGTCGCGGCAGCTGGAAGTGGGCGTGAAGTACGTGCCGGTCGAAGCGCTGACCCTGGGCGCGGCGGTGTTCCGCATTTCGCAGCCGTACCAGTACGCAAAGCCGGACAACAGCGACGTCGGCTACACCTTCGTCGAAGAAGGCACGCAGACCCACACCGGCCTGGAGCTGACCGCCAACGGCCAGCTGACGGACGCATTGCAGATCGTGGCCAGTGCCAGCGTGCTGCAGGCGCGCGCTCGCGATACCGGCACGCCCACCTATGAAGGCCATCAGCTGGTGAACGTGCCGAAGGTGCGGGCCAGTGTGCACGTGGCCTATGCGCTGCCGTTCGTGCAGGGCCTGGACGTGACCGGTGGCTGGCGCTATGCCGGTGCCAACGTGGCCCGCGCCGACGGCGGCGTGCGTGCACCGGACTACTCGGTGTTCGACGCCGGCCTGCGTTTCCAGCATCGCCTGCACGAGCGTGCGGTGACCTGGAACCTGTCGGTGGACAACGTGTTCAACCGCTTCTACTGGCGCGATACCGGCAGCAGCGGCGGTGACTACTACCTGTTCCCCGGCGCACCGCGACAGGCGCGCCTGTCGGTGACGTTCGCGCTGTGAGCGGCGTGATGCTGGAGTGGACCGCCGCGCTGTGCAGCATCCTCGGCGTCTGGCTGATGGCCCGGCGCCGGCTGGCGGCGTGGCCGGTGGGCCTGCTGTCGGTGACGCTGTACGGGCTGGTGTTCGCCGAGGCCAAGCTGTACTCGGACACCCTGCTGCAGGTCGCCTTCGGTGGCTTCCTTGTCTACGGCTGGCTCAACTGGCGCCAGCACGCCGCCGATGAGGGCAGCATCCGCATCGTGCCGCTGGCGCGCGGCACGCTGCTGCGCGACCTGGCCATCGGCCTGTGCGGTGGCGTGGCGCTGGGCGCTGGCATGCACACCTTCACCGATGCAGCGCTGCCGTGGCTGGACGCGATGCTGACCGCACTGAGCCTGGTCGGTCAGTGGTGGCAGGCGCGGCGGCATGTGGCGTGCTGGTGGGTGTGGATCGCGGTGGACGTGGTCTACGTGGGCGCGTACCTGTTCAAGTCGCTGCACGTGACTGCTGCGCTGTACGTGTTCTTCCTCGGGTTGGCCGTGTTCGGCCTGCGCGCGTGGAGCGCGGCCGCACGTGAACCGCAGGTGGCGCCGGTGCGTTGATGCGGATGGCCGGGCTGGGCGCCGGCAGTCGCCAACCTGGGTTGGCGCGCGCCTGCTGACCAAGGTCGGCATCTACCAGGCATATCCACGCATGGCGTGGATCTACTGGGTTAGCACAAGGCCCAACCGCAGCGGCTGGCGCATGTCCGCCGGCGGTGCGGCCTGCAACGGCGCCGCCTGCAGGGTCGCGCGCAGGTCCGCATCCACCTGGCGGTCACCCAGGCTGTCGAACTCCAGCTTCGAAATGCGACCGTCCGCCGCAATCCACAGGCTCACCGGTAGCGGCGCAGGTGTATCCGGGTGTGCCCGCAGCCACTCCACCACGCGCTGCGCCTGCGGGTCCTGCTCCTGCTGCAGGCGCTGCTGCAGCTGGCCCCCTACCGCAGCGGCATAGGCCATCCAGTGCGCAGGCGCTTCCTGTGCGGACACCGAGGCACTCCCCAGTGCCAATGCGCCGAACAACGCGGCCAACGGCCGCCACCAGCGCCGCACGTTGGTCCCGTTCCCAGTCATGGCCATCGCCTGCCTCCTGCACTCCCATCCAGCGCGCCATGGTCGGCGCCATAGATGACAGGCAGATGGCGGGCCGTGATGGCCCGGCGCGATCAATCGCCGAGGTCGGCCAGCACTTTGCGCGAGGGCGCGAAGAAGGTCACGCCGGTGGTGGCGGTGGAGAAATCGAGGATGCGGTCGTGCAGCGGCGCGGGATTGCCGATGAACATGCGCTCGAGCATCTTCTCGATCACCCACAGCCGGCGCGTGTAGCCGATGAAGTAGGTGCCGTACTCGCCGCAGCCCGGGTTGGCGAACGGCATGTTGTCACGCAGGATCTCGTGCTCGCCGTCGGCATCCTCGATGGTGCACAGCGTCTTGTGCGACTTCTGCGCATCGGCCGGCGCATCGTCCAGTTCGATGTTGTCGTGCTTGGTGCGGCCGATGATGGCTTCCTGCGCCTCGGTCTTCTGTGCGCGCCACGCATCAAGATTGTGCAGGTACTTCTGCACCACCACGTAGCTGCCGCCGGCGTGGTCCGGGTCCTCATCGCCCACGATGGTGGCTTCCGGCAGCGACAGCCCTTCCGGATTGGCGGTGCCATCGACGAAGTCGAGCAGGTCGCGGCCATCGAAGTAGCGGAAACCGGCGACATCATCGACCGTTTCCACCGCGTCACCAAAGGCCATCAGCAGGTTGCGCTCGAACGCCACGATCAGGTCCATGGTGCGTGCACGGATGTGGTACAGCAGGTCACCCGGCGTGGACACGGCGGTGTGGGTGGCGCCCTTGATCTCGCGGAACGGGTGCAGTTCGCGCGGCGGCGTGGTGCCGACCAGCGGCTGCCACACGCGATGACCAATGGCCACGTTGCAGGTGAAGGTCCGCTCGATCTCGCGGATGGCGGTGTTCTTGATCAGGTCGTCGGTGCTGGCGAGCACCTCGCGTGCCTTCGCGATCGAGGCCTCGTCATCCTTCACCTTCAGCACCAGGAACGCCGCCGAATGGGTGAGCGGCGCGGTGATCTGCTGTGGCTCGTTGTCGAGCGTGTGGTTGAGGGCGGTGATCGGTGCGGGCTGGGAGTTCACGGCGGTTCCTGCTGGCTTGAGGCGGGCGCATCGCGCGTGGCGATGTGCGGGCGATCATAGCGGAACCACCTGACCGGCGACGGAGCGGTTCTTGTTCCGTCCACCGTTAGAAGGCGCGAAGGTGTCAGCCCGCATCACTCCAGACTGCCAGTTCGTAGCCATCCAGATCGCGGAAATGGAAGCGGCGGCCTCCGGGAAACGCGAATACTGCCTGCACCACCTCGCCACCGGCGGCGAGCACGCGCTGCTGGGCATCGGCAAGGTCTGCGCAGTACAGGATCACCAACGGCCCCCCGTGTGCACGCACTGGTGCGTCAGACACAAAGCCGCCCTTCAGGCGACCATCGTCGAACTCGGTGTAGGCCGGCCCGTAGTCGGTGAAGTGCCAGCCGAACACCTCGCCGTAGAAGCGTTTGCTGCGCGCGATGTCAGCGACGTTGAATTCAATGTTGTCGATGCGGCGTTCGGCATCGTGGGGCGCGGCAGGATTCATGGCGTGGCTCCGTGGTGGGAGCTCCAGCTTCCATCAGCGCGGCATCGAGGTCTTGAACGAAACGGCCATCATTACCCCCATTCCAGGCGCAGTTCGCTGGCGGTCATGCCGGCCAGCTCGCGCGCCTCGCGGCTGAGATGGGCCTGGTCGGCATAGCCGGCCTCGGCAGCCAGCATCGCCAACGGATGCCGTGGCAACGCGCGACTCTGGCGCAGGAAACGTTGCAGGCGCAGGATCCGCTCCAGCGTCTTCGCCCCATAGCCGAACTGCGACTGGCTCAGGCGCCTCAGGCTGCGTGGGCTCAGGTTCAAGCGTGCCGGCAGCTCATCCAGCGTGGCATCACCTCGGGCAAGTGCCTGGAACAATGCATGCGCACGCTGCGCCGGGGTGTCGAGCGCGGCGGCTTCCATGTGCTGCTGCAGGCAGTGCGCCATCCGATGCAGGCGTTGTGCAGGCGCGGTATCGCCGATGGAGGCGGCAGCCTTCAGCGCCCACGTGCCTTTCAGATCCACCAGCGGCACGGCCTGGCCGATGATGTCGGCCAAGGGCAGGCCCAGCGCCGCCAGCGCCTGGCCAGGGCGGAAGCGCGCGCCGAGTACCTGCGCACCCGGTGCCAGCGCAGGATGCGCTGCAACGCGATCGGGGCCGACAACGAACAGCGCACCGTCGCGCCAGAGGATATCCACGCAACCATCAGGCAGCACGGTGATGTGCCCGTCGGCATCGGCAGGAAGCTGGCTCTGCCACAGCTGGCCAAAATGGCCACGCAGCGGCGCAGGCGCCGGATGCTCCTGGTAGGCCGTGCCGGTACCTGCGAGAGAGGAAGGGTCGCCCATGCCGCATTGTGGCGCCACACGACCCATAAAAGTGAAGCCCGGCGCGAGGCCGGGCTTCGGTTGGCGTGTGGGAGAGAGAGAGAGTCACACGCCAGCACAACACGCACTAACGACAGGCGTTTGTTACCAGGTGAAGCGCGGGCCCACGAACCACTCGCGGTCGCCGGCCTTGGCCAGCTTCACTTCGCCACTCAGGCCCCAGTTCTGGTTGAACTTGGCGGTGGCGCCCACGCGGCCGTAGAACTCGCCGTCCGGGTTGTAGCCGTGCTTCTTGCTGAAATCTTCGTAGCCGGCCATCACGTAGCCTTCCACGTACGGGTTGAACGCGGTGCGCACGCCCACTTCGGTGGAGTAGCCGTTGAAGTCCAGGCCACGCTTTTCGTCGTACTTCTGGTACGCAACACGGGCCACCAGGTCGGTGTTCGGTGCGATGCCGTAGTTGTAGCCGACACCCAGGCGCCACTGGTCGACGTCATTCTTGAAAATGTCGGTCTCCTGGGCGCTGTAGTCGCCAAAGACGTGGAAGTTCGGGTGCACCGCCACGGAACCCTTCACCTTCCAGCCATCGGCGTCGCCGCCCTTGGCATCGGTGTTCACGTAGCCGCCTTCAACGTAGTTGTACGACAGGCCATCGGTCGCCGATGCAGCGAACGGCAGAGCAGCCAGAAGACCCAGGGCGAGCAGCGAATTCTTGTTCATCGGGACACACCTTTAATTATTTTGGTTTCGTCAACCGCCTCCCGGGAGGGGGAGAGAGAGGAGGCGGTCGACAGGTGTGAATTATCCGTTAGGGGGTCTAATCGATCCTGAATATTGAACTGACTGGTATATAAATAAGGCTCCCGTTCAGGGAACTCCCTATCCCACCGCTAGCGATGGGCACACGGTTCAAGAAGATTGCATGAACTGCTGGACCAACGACCCGTGCAGACGATTGGATCAATTCTCCAAAGAGAGAGTCTTTGTCGTGGCATCTGGTGGCCTTCGCATCCTGGGCCATCACAGTGCGGTCGCCGCGAGGGAGGCCGATGGTGTTGATCACGCTCCACGACAGAGGAACCCGCAGTAATTCAAACCGGATCTGCAAGTGCTTGTCGACGCTGCTCGTCGAATCGCGGTCGCCTATGACGACTGCCGATATTTCACGTGGGTTGAGTAGACGCGCTGAAGATCAACAATCCGGCCATAGACGGCTTCTCGATGGTCAGCTGGATCGGCGACAATTGAACTCCAGGATGAAGCTCCCTGATGGAGCTGGGGAAGAACGCGGATGTTGCTGAGCAGGGATGAGGAGGTCATGGAGCTGGGCCTCACGCCGAAAGAGCGCAAAGGGCTGGATGTGGCCGTCGCTGACCTGCGGCGCGTACTGGGCCCGGTGGATGCATATCTGGCCAAGTACTCGTCCAGGAACGGGATGAACGGCCGCCGCACTGTGATATTTGGCACCAAGGTATCCGGCAGAGACGGGCGACCGTTGCTGTCGATGGGGCGCGTGGACGGACGCCACGTGTTGCGCTTCACCATCGGCAGCAAGGAAGACCGCAAGGTGCTTCAGGCAGTGGCCGGGTGTTCGTCCTGGAGGGAGGTGCTCGACCGTCTGGTGTTTCCATTGGAAGCGCTTGCTGAGGGAAGCACAACGTTCCAGGCGAAGATGGCCTACGTGGGCGAGAACCTGGAGAAGCACCACCGCGACGTCTACGATCGCCGTGCGTACGGGAAATCACGCATGCCCGCCGACTATCGCGCAGAGGAGACACCGGGCCCGCTTGCCAGCGTTCTGCTCGGTGAGATGGACAAGATTCGTAATCCAACCACCCGGCTGACGATGATGGAGGCTCGCCTGGGGCAGGGGACGTTCCGTCGTGAAATGCTGAGGTTGTGGGATCACCGCTGTGCGGTCACGGACTGCACTGTACGGGCCCTGATCCGAGCATCGCATGCCCAGCCATGGGCGCATGAAGTCACTGAGGACCAGTGGCTCCCGGGAGGCCAAGATCCAAGACTGGATCCGCACAACGGCCTGCCGCTGGTCGGCACTCTTGACCTGCTGTTCGACGCCGGACTGATGACCTTCGACGACGATGGTGATGCCATCTTTGCGGACAAGCAGGTCAGGAAGCAGTTGGCGGACGCCGGTCTGATTCCAGAGAACATCTGTCTGCGCAAAGCACCGGGAGATCGCCTGAAGCACTACCTGGCCATCCACCGCGGCAGGGTGTTCAAGGGCAAGCTGCCCCGCAGCCGGACACGCTGACATCCTTGGCGGATGCCAGAGCCTCACTTGATGATCAGCCACAGTGCACAGCTGACCATCGGCGTCATGGTGCCTGATTCATAAACCGAGGCCTCGCGCTGCCTTTCGATCAACGAGCGGTACCGTCCAACATGGCCAATAGCGCCAGATGGGTTCAAAGCCATCGCCATACTGCTGGTTGTGCGCCCCGCACTGCCGCAACGGTACTTAAGGCGGTGGGACGGCAACCTGCGCGCGGCGGCGGAAAAGCCCTCGCTATGACATCGGCTTCATACTCATGAATTGGCAGTCTTGAGTAAGCGCAAGGCGATCGGCCGCGCTGCATCAGCTCGTCCTATCCCGCTTGTTAAGGTTTATTGATGGGGGGCTTTCACAGCTCATCCACGTACTCAAATTCCAGCTGAAAGCGTTTGTCAGCAGCGGGAACAAACGCCGCTATATTCCAGCTTCCCCAGACGAAGGAGGGAGTGCAATGAACCTGAACCCGCAACACATGAAGACGGCCCGCGCACTTGCTGTAGCGCTCATCGCCACCGTCAGCCTTGGCGCCTGCGCCTCTTACAAGAACGAGTTTGCAACCATCAACTCGCGTCTCGATCAGCTCGACGTAAAGGTGCAGGGTGCTGCGCAGAGTGCGGAGTCCGCCAACCAGTCCGCACAGCAGGCCAACCAGCGCCTGGACCAGATCGAAGGTCGCGTGCAGCAGCTTGAAAGGGCGCCGGCCGGCCGCAAGCCGCGCGGGTAACCGCTCCCTCACTGATTGAGTTGATCCACCTCTGTATAGGGAACCAGTGGCCTTCGCCGGCCACTGGCGTCCTTCCAACCAAGAATGCATTGCAAGGAGCTGTCCCATTCGTACTTCCTCCTCCCCTGCACGCCGCGCCCTCCATGCCGCACTGGCCATGGCACTGGTCGTTGCATGCAGCGGCGTAGCCAACGCCAGGGACAAGGACGCACCTGCACCACCGGTGACCGCCGTTGATGAACTTCCGCCCGACCAGAGCGTGTCCGAAACGGTGATCGAGCTGGCCGGCTGGGTGGTCGCCAGCAAGGACAACCAGGGCTATCCGTTTGCGGTCATGGACAAGGCGGCGGCGCAGGTTCTGATCTTCAGCGGCGATGGCAAGCTGCGCGGCGCGGCACCGGCGCTGTTCGGTTCGGCCATCGGCGATCATTCCGCACCCGGCGTCGCCAAGCTCGCGCTGAGCGCGATTCCCGGCCACGACCGGACCACGCCGGCCGGCCGCTTCATCGGTGGCTACGGCCCGTCCGACGATGCCGGGCGCGTGCTGTGGGTGGACTACGATTCCGCCGTATCGATGCACCCGCTGCCGCCGGGCAGCCCAAAGGAAAAGCGCGCCGAGCGGTTGGCATCGCCCACGCCGGACGACAACCGCGTCACCCACGGTTGCATCAACGTCTCGCCCGCGTTCTATGCGCAGATCGTGCAGCCCATGTTCGAGAAGGGCGGCGTGTTCTACATCCTGCCGGACAAGGATTCGATCGCGAAGACCTTCCCGGAATTCGCGCAGAGCCGCGGCGATGCAAAGGACGAGGACGAAAAAGGCGCGCGGCGCTCAAGCAAGTAATGCGCCCATCCGCGGATCAGGAGTTCAGGAGGCCGCAGCTCCTGCGGCCCGCGCCAATGCCGCGGCGTGCGCGTCGCCCTTCCGCTCACTGTAGCGGTCCACCAGGTAGTCCGACCGGCCTCGCGTCAGCAGCGTGAACTTCACCAGTTCCTCCATCACGTCCACCACGCGGTCGTAGTACGGCGAGGGCTTCATTCGGCCGTCGTCATCGAATTCCTGCCAGGCCTTGGCCACCGATGACTGATTGGGGATGGTCAGCATGCGCATCCAACGTCCAAGTACGCGCAGCGTGTTGACCGTGTTGAACGACTGCGAGCCACCGCTCACCTGCATCACCGCCAGCGTCCTGCCCTGCGTGGGTCGCACGCTGCCATCTTCCAGCGGCAACCAGTCGATCTGGTTCTTGAACACGCCGGTGACCGTGCCATGCCGCTCGGGGCTGACCCAGACCTGGCCTTCCGACCACTGCGACCAGGCGCGCAGCCGCTGCACGTCGGGATGACTCGAATCCACGCTGTCCAGCATCGGCAGCGCATGCGGATCGAACACGCGGGTCTCGCACCCCAGGTGACGCAGCAGCCGTTCGGCTTCCAGCGCCAGCTTGCGGCTGAAGGATTGCGGCCGAAGCGATCCGTAAAGCAGCAGGATGCGGGGCGGCCCCAGATCTGCCGCAGCGAGCTGGTGATGATCGGGCGGGGGCAACGACGATTCCACCAGATTGGGCAGGTGGGCACTTGTAACGGGCTTATTCATTCGACTATTCTAGAAATATGGAAACGTTGAATGCAATCGCCGCTCTGACTGCCCTGGGTCACGCCACTCGCCTGGCCGCGTTCCGCCTGCTGGTGGAGGCCGGCCCGGCAGGCCGCATGGCGGGCGACATTGCCACGGCCCTGCAGGTGCCACCGGCCACGCTCAGCTTCCACCTGAAGGAGCTTGTGCAGGCCGGGCTGGTGCAGAGCGAAAACCGGGGCCGCCATGTCTGCTATCGGGCCAACTTCGATGCCATGAACGGCTTGATCGAGTACCTCACGCATAACTGCTGCGCGGGTTCACCCAGCGAGGAGTGCTCGTCCGTAGCACTTGCATGCAAGTGCTGAGACCGCACACGGCCTTCCCCATCGAAGCGATTGCCCCATGAACCGTTCTGTCCTCTTCCTCTGTACCGGCAACAGCGCCCGCAGCGTGCTGGCCGAAGCCACGCTGCGCGCCTGGGGCGGCGATCATTTCACCGCCTTCAGTGCCGGCAGCCAGCCCACCGGCCAGGTCAATCCGTTCGCGCTGGCGCAGCTGCAGGCCGAAGGGATGCCGATCGATGGCTTGCACAGCAAATCGTGGGATGTGTTCGTGGACGCGGCCCCGATGGACCTGGTGATCACCGTGTGCGACGCGGCAGCCGCCGAAGCCTGCCCGGTGGTGTTCGGTGACTTCATCCGAAGCCACTGGGGCCTGCCCGATCCGGCGGCCGTAGCGGGTAGCAATGCCGACAAGGCCGCGGCCTTCGCGCAGGCCCATGCCATCGTGAAGCTGCGCCTGCGTGCATTGCTCGCGCTGCCCGAATCGGTGTGGTCCGATCGCGAGGCGATGCAGCACGCACTGGACCGGATCGGCCAGTTGCTGCCGGCCGACGGCACCCCGTGACGGCGCCACTACCATGAGCCTGTTCGAGCGACACCTGACCCTGTGGGTTGTGCTGTGCATTGCGGCCGGCACCCTGCTGGGCCACGTGCTACCCGATGCCTTCGCGGTGCTTGCCTCCGCCGAAGTGGCCAAGGTCAACCTGCCGGTTGCGGTGCTGATCTGGCTGATGATCATCCCGATGCTGCTGAAGGTCGACTTCACTGCGATGCGCCAGTTGCAGCAGCACTGGAAGGGCATTGGCGTAACGCTGTTCATCAACTGGGCGGTCAAGCCATTCTCGATTGCGCTGCTGGGCTGGCTGTTCCTGCGCCATGCCTTCGCAGACTGGCTGCCGCCGGGGCAGATCGACAGCTATATCGCCGGGTTGATCCTGCTGGCAGCCGCGCCCTGCACCGCAATGGTGTTCGTGTGGAGCAACCTGTGCCGTGGCGATGCGAATTTCACCCTGAGCCAGGTGGCGTTGAACGACGCGATCATGGTGGTCGCCTACGCGCCGGTGGTTGCACTGCTGCTGGGCCTGTCAGCGGTCACCGTGCCGTGGGATACCCTGCTGCTGTCGGTGGGCCTCTACATCGTGGTGCCAGTGCTGGTGGCTGCGTTGCTGCGGCGCTGGATCCTGTTGCGTCGTGGCGAGGCGGCGCTGCAGCGGGTGCTTCGCCAACTGGCGCCCGTCTCGTTGAGTGCGCTGCTGCTCACGCTGGTGCTGCTGTTCGGCTTCCAGGGCCGACAGATCGTGGAGCAGCCACTGGTGATCGCACTGATTGCAGTGCCGATCCTGATCCAGGTCTATTTCACTTCCGGCCTGGCCTACCTGCTCAATCGTCGGCTGGGCGTAGCGCATTGCGTGGCCGGCCCGTCTGCGCTGATTGGTGCCAGCAATTTCTTCGAACTGGCTGTGGCGACAGCCGTGGGACTGTTCGGCGTGCATTCGGGGGCGGCGCTGGCCACTGTGGTGGGCGTGCTGATCGAAGTGCCGGTGATGCTGTCCGTGGTGCGGATCGTAAATCGCACTCAGGGCTGGTATGAGAGGCGCGGGGAGCGCTGACAGACCAGGCGCGCGGCCAGCGTGGTCCTGCAGTGTCGATGTCCGATCCGGCGGGTAATCCGTCTGCCGGCCATGGCGGGCGGAGCGTGGCGGCTGCCGTCTGTCCTGCACGGAGCTCTTGCCATGAGCACACCCGAATCCTCCCGCCTGCGGCGCTGCGGAGCGCGCCACATCACTCGCAGAGCGCGCTGTCTTCCTTCAACGCGGCATCCTGCAGTGGCTGGCGCTGTTCGATCTGCGCACGCTGTTCCGCCGTCGGCTCACCCAGCCACCACACACGGCAGCGCGCGGTGAGGCGGCCGACCATCTTCGCCTGCGTGGGTGAATACAGCATCGCCAACGCGGTGCCGGGGCAATCGTGGGCCTGGCAGGCGGTGTAGAACCACCACGGCTCGCCCTGCAGCACCACCAGCTCGCCAGGGCCGCTGGGTCCGCTCAACAGGCGCTTGCGCAACGACGGAATCTCCTTGTCGGTGGATTCGGCGTCCTGCGTGCCCTTCATCAGCGCCTCGAACGCGGCCAGCACCTTCGGGTCCTTGCGGCCGCAGTCGTCCACGGTGTTGCCGCCCACCAGGGTGAAGAAGTGGGTCGCCAGCGGATTGTCCGCGCAGGTGAATTCGCCGCCGGCACTCGGGTCTTCCGGTTCGCCTTCGTTGTCGCCGTCTTCGATGGACGGTTCCTTCTCGACCACGGTGGCCGTAGCGGCCGGTGCGTCGGTGGTCGGCGCTGGCGGCGCCGCAGGCGCGGTCCCGGTCGCCTTCTCCGGCGCCTGCCCGCAGGCTGCCAGCAATGCGACCATCGATGACATCGCGATCGTTCGAATCTTCATTCCCTGTCCTGTTCCTTCCATTCGGTACCCGGTGCGTACGCCCGTTACGCAGCCGCCGCAGACACGATTGTACGGATACAGGCCACGCGCGGCGGCGACCAGCAGGCCGCCGCCGCTGCATCCATCACGGTGGCAGCGTCTTCTGCACGCTGATCTGGATGCCCTGGTTGTCGCGGCTGCTGCTGTCCAGCTGGTTCTGGTACTCGGCGCGCAGCGTCCAGCCCTTCAGCGTCTGCAGGCCGATGCCAGCGCCCAGCAGCGTGTGGTTGCGCGACTGGCGGTCGAGCGTGGCGCGGTAGACCGGCCCGGACATCAGGTCCGCGTAGCGCATGAAGGCCTGGCTGGAGCCCTGCATGTCGTGGCCGAACTCGGCGCGCAGCTGCGGCGTCCACATGCCGTAGTCGCGCTTCACCAGCCACTGTGCCAGCACACCGGCGGTGGCGGTGCTGGTGGTGACCGTCTGCCGCTGGTAGTCGAGTGCGTACACGTCGTCGCCATGCTCGCGATAACCATCCAGCGTGGCGCGCGCCAGATCCAGCCGCCCATACGGGGTCAGCAGCAGGGCATCGCCGCGATGCTGGTAGCCGGTGGAGAACGAGGCGAACCACTGCGTACCGTCACGGCTGCCATAGGCGGTGTTGCCATTGTCGGTGATGAAGCGGCGCGCGTCGAACGTCAACCACTGGTAGCCCAGCAGGCCATCCACATAGAACCCACCTTCGGGATGGAAGCTGCCGTAGCCGGCGATGCTGTAGCCATCCACTGTGCTGCGGCTGCCGTTGCGCCCGATATCCGACGCGTCATGGCCATACCCAAGGCCGGCACCCAGGGTCAGCGAGGGGCCGATCTGGCGGTCGGCACCCAGGCTGACGCCGGAGGTGGTGAAGTCGATACCGTTGCTGCCGGCACCCGGCTTGAGCGTGCCGAAGTTCACCGCGCCGCCCGTCCAGAAGGCGAATCCATCGCTCGCGCCAGCGGCAGGCGCAACCTCGCCCTGCAGCGCAGGTTCTTCGATCATCGACAGCCCCTCAGCGCTGGCGCCGATGCCCTTGCGCAGCAGATCGTCCTGCTGCGTACGGCGCTGGCTGCTGGCCGAACTGAAAGTGATGCCGTTGCTGAAGCCGGCCGCAGCACCACCCGCACGCAGGCTTTCCAGGCGGCGCTGGAAGTTGTTGATCTGGCCGATGGCCATGCGCCGCGCACCTTCGGCCTGGGCTTCCAGCACGCCCAGCACTTCGGCATCACGCGAGGGATCGCTGCGTGGCTTGACCATCACATCAACCGTGCCCGGCGCCGAGGTCGCGTATGCGTTGCTCAGCGTATAGGTGATGCGCACCGCGCCACCGAACGTTGCCGCCGAGGTGAAGGCCAGCGTGTAGCCGGCACCGCTGGCGGTGATGGTGGCCGTGCCGGCGTCGGCCGGCGACACCGAAACCACGGCCGCGGCGGTGAACGGCCCACCGCGCGCGGTGGAGGTCAGGTCCACGTTGACCACACGCCCGGCAATGGCGGTGGCGGTGAGCGCGGGGGCCACCGGCCGTGGGTTGACCGTCACGCTGATCCGCGCCGGCGCCGAGGCGCCGAACGGATTGCTGAGCGTGTACTCGAAGTCCACCACGCCGGAGGCATCGGCATCGGCGCTGTAGACGATGCTGGCGCCCTGCACCACCGCCGTGCCGGACGACGGTGCACGACTGATCGCAACCGCCGTGAACGGGCCATTGATCGCCCCGGCCTCGGCCTGCACGGTCACCGACTGCCCGGCCAGCACCGTGGCGCTCTGCGCCGCTGCCACCGGCACCGCCAGCGGCGTGACGGTGACGCTGACCGTAGCCGGCGCGGAAGTGCCCCCCGGACCGGTGGCGGTGTAGGTGAAGCTGTCGTTGCCGAAGAAGTTGATGGCCGGCGTGTAGGCCACATCCAGCCCGTTCACCGTGGCGGTGCCGTGCGCCGGTGCCTGCGCGATGGCGATACTGGTGATCGGGCCGGTGTCGTTGGCGGTGACATTGATCGTGACCGGCGCATTGGCCGGCGTGGTGGCCGCATCGTTCACCACCACCGGTACCGGCTGGTTGATGCCCACGGTGAAGGACTGGCTGCCGCTGAATCCGAATGTGTCGGTGGCGGTCACGGTGAAGCTGAAGCTGCCCGCAGCGGTGGGCGTGCCGCTGAGCGCGCCGGCACTGCTGAGCGCGATACCCGGTGGCAAAGCGCCCGACGTCACGCTGTAGGTGAAGGTGCCGCTGCCACCACCAGCACTGAGCGTCTGGCTGTAGGGGGCAGCCACCTGCCCACCCGGCAGCGTGGTCTGCACGAACACGATGGCCGGCGCGTTCACGGTCACGGTGTAGGCCTGGCTGCCGGTGAAGCCGAAACCATCGGTGGCGCGCACGGTAAAGCTGTAGCTGCCGGTGGTGGTCGGCGTACCGCTGATCAGGCCGGCACTGCTCAGGGCAATGCCCGGCGGCAACGTGCCGGCGGTCTGGCTGTAGGTGTAGCCACCGTTGCCGCCGCTGGCGCTGAGCGTCTGGCTGTAGGCGATGCTGCCGGTTGCTGCGGGCAACGTGGTCGGGGTAATGGCGATGGTCGGTGCCGCCACGTTGAACGTGTATGCCTGGCTTCCGGTGAAGCCGACGCTGTCGGTGGCGGTGACGGTGAAGTTGAAGCTGCCGGTGGTGGTGGGGGTGCCGCTGAGGGTGCCGGCACTACTCAACGCAATGCCCGGTGGCAGTGCGCCCGCCGACAGGCTGAAGGTGTAGCTGCCGACACCGGCAGACGCCGTGAGGGCCTGGCTGTAGGCCACGCCGCCCGAGCCCGCTGGCAGTGTGCCCGGTGCCAGCGTGATGGCCGGTGCGTTGACCACCAGGGTGTAAGCACGGCTGCCGGTGAAACCGTTGCCGTCGGTGGCCTGCGCGGTGAAGTTGAAGCTGCCGGCCACGGTGGGTGTGCCCGACAGCAGGCCTGCACTGCTCAGCGTGATACCGCCCGGCAGCGCGCCAGCGGTCACGCTGAAGGTGTAGGTGCCATTGCCGCCGCTGGCGGTCAGCGTCTGCGAATAGGCCGCGCCACCGGTGGCCGCCGGCAGCGTGGTGGGATCGACCACGACGGTCGGTGCCGACACCGCCAGCGTGTAGGCGGTGGTCACCGAGAACGGTGCGCCGGTGCCGGTGGTGCTGTCGCTCGCTCTCACACTGAAGTTGAAGGTACCCGCCTGCGTGGGCGTGCCGCTGAGCACGCCGGCCGGCGAGAACGACAGTCCATTCGGCAGGGTGCCGGTGAGCTGGTAGCTGTAGCCCGGGTTGCCACCACTGGCGACGAAGCTGGTGCTGTACGGCGTACCCGCGGTGGTGCCTGCCACCGTGCTCGGCGCCAGTGACAGCACCGGCGCGCCGACCGCGCCGCTGTAGGCCTGGCTGCCGGTGAAGCCACCGCCGTCGGTGGCGGTCACGGTGAAGTTGTACGGGCCGGCCTGGGTGGGCGTACCGCTCAATTCACCTGTTGCAGCGTTGAGGCTGAGGCCGACCGGTACCTGCCCCGCGCTGATGGCGTAGGTGAAGATGGTCGGCTGGCCGGAGCTGGCGGTGATGATCTGGCTGTAGGCAACGCCCGCCGCCGGCTGCGGCAGGCTTGCCGGCGACACAGTGATGGTGGGCGCGGCGATGGACAGGACGTAGTTCTGGGTTCGCCTGAAGGGCGCGCCGGTACCGGTGGTGCTGTCGGTGACGCGCACCGAGAAGGTGAAAAGACCGGACACCGTCGGCGAGCCGGACAGCGTACCGGTGGGCGACAGGGTCACGCCGTTGGGCAATGCGCCGGCGCTGATATCGAAGGTATACGGCGCGGTGCCATTGCCCGCGCTGAAAGGCACGTTCAACGGTGCACCGGCCGTGCCGGAGAGGCTGCCCGCCGGCGGCGTCAGCGTCAGCGACGGCGCCGTCACGTTGAGGGTGTAGGGCTGGCTGCCGGTGTAGGGGCCGCTGCCGCCACTGCTGTCGGTGGCGGTGATCGTCAGCGGGAAGCTGCCCGCAGCCGTCGGCGTACCGCTGATCGCGCCGGCAGCGGACAGGGACACACCCGGCGGCAATGCACCCGCGGTAACCGCATAGGTGTAGGTGCCGCTGCCGCCGGTAGCGGTCAGGTTCTGGTTGTAGACGACGCCGGCACTCACCGTTGGCAGGGTGGGCGGGGTGATCGTGATCGTCGGTGCATTCACCGTCAGCAGCAGCGGGCCACTGGTGACGCTGACCGGTCCGCTACCACCACTGCTGTCGGTCACGGTGACCGTGAAGTTGAAGCTGCCGCCCGCGCTCGGCGAGCCGGACAGGGTGCCGTTGCTGGCCAGGGTGATGCCCAGCGGCAGACTGCCCGATGCAATCGTGTAGGTGTACGGCGCGACGCCTCCGCTGACGCTGGCCAGCGACTGGCTGTAGGCCACGCCGACCGTCGCCGCCGACGGGTTGGCCGGTGCATAGGTGAGCGTTGCGGCGGCAATGGTCAGCGTCAGCGTGCCACTGGTGGCGCTGAACGGACCGGTGCCGGTACTGCTGTCGGTCGCACGAACAGTGAAGTTGAAGGTGCCGTTGGCGCTGGCCGTGCCGGACAGCGTGCCGTTGCTGGCCAGGGTGATGCCCGGCGGCAGGCTGCCGCTGGTGATCATGTAGGTGTACGGCGCGGTGCCGCCGCTGGCACCGGCCAGCGACTGGCTGTAGGCCAGCCCGACCGTGCCCGCTGCAGGGCTGGACGGTGCGTAGCTGACGGTGGCCGGCGACACGGTGATCGTGACGGTGGCCGGTGCCGAGGTGCCGCCGGCGTTGGTGGCGGTGTAGGTGAAGCTGTCCGGACCGGAATAGCTGGCGGTGGGCGTGTAGGTGACGGTGGTGCCACTGGCGGTGGCCGTGCCGTGCGTGGCCTGGGTAGCGACCGCGACCGAGGTGGCCGTGCCGCCGGAGAGGCTCAGGGTGATCGGGTTGTTGCTGCTGCCATGGGCCACGGTGGCGCTGACCGCGCCGGCCACCGGCGGCACCACGTTCTGCACGTTGATCGACAGGTTGGCCGGCGCGAAGAACGGTGTAGGCGTGCTGCTGTCGGTGACGCGCACGGTGAAACTGGTCAGCCCCAACGCCGTGGGCATGCCACTGATGGTGCCGTTGCCGGCCAGTACCAGGCCCGGCGGCAGGCTGGTACCGGCGTCGAGGGAGTAGGTGTAGGGCCCATTGCCGCCGGTGGCCGCTAGCGCGAAGGTGTATGGCGAATTGATGACTGCCGGGGTCGGCGTGTTGGTGACGGTGATGGTCGGTGCTGCCACCGTGATCGAGTAGCTTGCCGTACCGGTGAGCGGCGTTCCCGCCGTGCTGTCGCTCGCAGTAACCGAGAACGCGAAGGTGCCCTGCGCGGTCGGCGTGCCGGACAGGCTGCCGCTGCTGCTCAGCGTCATGCCGTTCGGCAACGTGCCGGGGGGGACCGTGTAGGTATAGGGCGCGACGCCACCACTGGCGCTGAAGGAGGCACCGGCGTAGGGCGTGCCGACCGTCGCCGGGGGTACCGTGGCTGGCAGGATCGTGATCGGCGAGGCAGCGGCCTGGATGTGCACGGTAACCAGCACGTTGTTGGTGCCGGTACCGTCGTCGAAGGCGAAGGTGTCGGTGGTCGATCCGTTGCCACTGTGGGCATAGGAGATTCTCGAGGCGGCGTGGCTGGTGACGGTGGCCGTGCCATTGCTGGCCGGCGTCGTCACGCTGCCGATACCGAAGCCTGCAACGCCCTGGCAGCTGGACGCATCGATGGTGATGGTGCTGCCGGCGGCCATCGGCGCGCCTGCGCTGGCATTGACCGGCGTGAAGGTTGTACAGGCCGCGCGCGCGATATCAGGCAGGGCGAGCGAGATGCCCAGCAGCAGCATCGCCCCCAGGTGGCCCCAGAAACGGCGGACGAGCCCATAGCGCATCGCGTCGCGATGCATCGACTCTGCGTGCCACATGTTGTGCCCCCTGCATGCCCGCCTTCCCGACGGGCGCTGCGCCGTTTGGCGCGAGTGAGAAAACCGCCGTGGCTCCCGCACCGGCAACCGCGGTTCCTGACCTCCCCACCCTGCAGGCTCCCTGGCCCTGCCTGGCGGTCCTGCCCCCCTTCAATCCCTGCATCCCTTGGGCGGGCAGCGCGATATTCTTGCCCACAGATACCGGCACTTGTCAACACCAAGGATAATGCGCCAGAGTTACTTGCCGGCCGGGGGCTGAGTGCCGGCGCCTATCCCAGGGGGAATATCGTATGTCGGAACCCTTTCTCGGGCAGATAATGCCCGTGGCGTTCAACTTCGCGCCCAGGTACTTCGCATTCTGCAATGGCCAGGTGTTGCCCATCGCACAGAACCAGGCGCTCTTTTCGCTGCTGGGCACATCCTACGGCGGCAACGGCACCACCAATTTCCAGCTTCCGGACATGCGTGGCCGCACGCCAAGGGGATCCACCAACGGCAGCAACATGGGCGAACAAGGCGGCCTGGAGAACGTCACCCTGATTGCTGCGCAGATTCCCGAGCATACGCACGTTTTCGGCGGCACCACCGGTAACGGTACGACGCGCATTCCGCAGGGCAATGTGCTGCTTGGCAAAACCGGAACGCAGAATGTCTACGGCGCGTCCAGCGGCGCGCAGGTGCCCTTGAACGTGCTCGATGCCAGCGGCCAGACGCAGCCACATGCGAACCTGCAGCCGTACCTGGCCATCAACTTCTGCATCGCACTCCGGGGAATCTTCCCCTCGCGCAACTGACCGGAGTTTCTGCCATGTCACAACCCTTTGTTGGCGAGGTCCGTCTGTTCCCCTACAACTTCGCGCCGGTGGGCTGGTTCGACTGTGATGGCCGATTGCTGCCCATTTCAGAATACGAAGTGTTGTTCACCCTGCTCGGTACCACCTACGGCGGCGATGGTGTTTCCACCTTCGGCCTGCCGAATCTGTGTGGACGGGTACCCATCCACCAGGGCACCGGCGTCGGCCTCGGTACCTATGTCCTGGGCCAGGCAGCCGGCAGCGAATCGGTCACCCTGATCAACACGCAGCTGCCCGCGCATACCCACGCGTTCAATGCGGTGAACACCGCAGCCAGTTCGCCGGCGCCCGGGCCGACATTGCAGCTCGGCGCAGTCAGCGGCGACACGCTGTACACCGACAGCACCAGCGGCCTGGGCAGTGGCAACCTGGCGCCTGCATCGGTGAGCGCCGTTGGCGGCAACCAGCCACACGACAACACCATGCCCTCGCTGGTCGCCCGCTATTGCATCGCATGGGCCGGCGTCTTCCCGTCGCAAGGCTGACGATCATCGACCGCCTATCAGGACCCACACCATGAGCGATCCCTTTACCGGCGAAATCCAGATGTTCGGCTTCAACTTCGCCCCTTACAACTGGGCGATGTGCCAGGGGCAGCTGATGCCGATCCAGCAGAACACCGCATTGTTCTCATTGCTGGGAACCACCTTCGGCGGCAACGGCAGCAGCAACTACCAGCTGCCGAACTACACCAACAACATCGCATGCGGCCAGGGCGCGGGCCCCGCCCTGACCCCGCGCGCCATGGGCGAGACCTTCGGCAGCGACAGCGTCACGCTGCTGATCAGCGAGATGCCCAACCACACCCATGGCGCACGCATCTACAACCAGCCCGATACCGCGCACCGCAGTGGCGTGCCGGCCAGCGGCAATGCATTGATCACACCGGAGTCGAGCCCGATCCTGGCGGCGACACCGACGGTTACCAGCACCTTCCCGCTCACCACGGTGGGCGCTGCGGGAGGGAGCCAGCCCCATGAGAACCGGCAACCGTATCTCACCCTGAACTTCTGCATCTGCCTGTCCGGCGTGTTTCCGCAGCGGCCGTGACCGTGAACGCGACGCTGGCCTTTCCCCCGCTGCGGGCAGCCTGGCTGCCTGCAGCGGGGGAGGGCCTTCCGGCAGGCATCAGCGTGCGCGAAGCACAGGACGGTGACCTGCCCTTCCTGCAGCAGCTCTATGCCGAGTCACGCGCAGCCGAGTTGGCCAACGTGCCGTGGCCGGATGCGCTGCGACAGGCGTTCCTCGACAACCAGTTCGCGCTGCAGCACCTGCACTACACCCGGCACTACCAGCCCGCGCATTACCTGCTGGTGGAGCAGTGCGGCAAGCCGATCGGGCGCATGTACCTGCACTGCGACGAGCACGAGGCCACCCTCATCGATATCGCCCTGCTGGATGCCGTACGCGGCCGTGGCATCGGCTCGGCACTGGTGCGCTGGGTGCAATGCGTGGCGCGCGCCGTGCAGCTGCACAGTGTCGTGCTGCATGTCGCCTGGGAGAATCTGGCGGCGCGCAGGCTCTACGAACGCCTCGCGTTCCGCACCGAGGGGGATACCGGCAGCCACCTACGGATGCGCTGGGTGGCCGCGGCTGTCAGTTGAACAGCGCCTGGTAGATGAAGCCGGTTCGATCACGTGCGATCGGCACCAGGAAAATACCGAACTCGCCCAGGCCGTGGTGGCGCATGGTGTAGGTGCGCTGTGGAAACAGCACGGCCGATTCGTTGCGGAACAGCAGCGAGAACGGCGCGCGCATCTGCCCGGTCAAGCGCTGATCGGGCAGCGGTGCCGCCTCGACGAGTACGAACGGTACGCCGGTATTCTCGATGTCGGCGCTGAACGTTTCGTTGAGATGACCTGCGAACTGGTCCAGCTGGAAAAAGTGCATGCGTCCCCTCCCCCGGTTGTCAGCGAGCATGCCGAAGCGGCCGCGCGCTTTCAATGGGGCCTGTGCCCACACCGGCCTGGCACGGATGGGGGATACTCGCCCTTCCCTTGCCCGGCGCACCAAAGGACGGAGCCCATGCGTATCTGCCTGCTGATGTTCGCCCTGTCCGGCCCGTTGCTGGCAATCGCAAGCCCGCCCTCCGCGCCTGCAGCCGCCCGATTGCCGGATGTGCCGCTGCCCGCACCGCTGGAGCGCGTACTGCGCGATTACGAGCAGGCGTGGCGCACGGGTGATGCCAAGGCACTGGCCGCGCTGTTCGCCGAGGATGGCTTTGTGCTGCAGAGCAACCAGTCGCCGGTGCGCGGGCGCAGCGCGATCGAGGCCGCGTATGCCGGCCAGGGCAGCAGCCCGTTGCGGTTGCGTGCGCTGGCCTACGCCGTGGAAGAAGACACGGGTTACATCATCGGTGCCTACAGTTACGGCAACAACGTGGGCGATACCGGCAAGTTCACGCTCACGCTGAAGCGTGAGGGGAATGGGCCGTGGATGATCTTCTCGGACATGGACAACGGCAACGCACCGCCGCGGGCAAGGTGATCGGGCGTTGCAGTAGATCCACGCCATGCGTGGATGTGCTGCGCGCGAGTGCCAAGCAAGCTTGGCACCCACCAAAGCCTGTCTCCGGTCCGGCACCCGCATGGGGTGCTCCCTGATGAAAAACCCCGGCGCGTGGCCGGGGCTTTTCGATTCACTTGAACAGCGTGTCCGGATATTCCGGTTTCTGTTCCCGCGCCAGCAATGCGCGCAGGCCTTCTTCCGGCGTCTGCTCGCCGTGCAGCACAGCACGCACGCGGTCGGAGATCGGCAGGTCGATGCCATGGCGGCGTGCCTGTCGCATCACTTCGTCGGCGGTCTGCACCGACTCGACCACCTGGCCGATTTCGCGAACGGCATCCTGCAGCGTCTGGCCACGGCCCAGGGCCAGGCCCAGGCGGCGGTTGCGCGACAGGTCGCCGGTGCAGGTCAGCACCAGGTCGCCCAGCCCGGCCAGGCCCATCAGCGTTTCCGGCTTGGCGCCGATCGCAGCGGCCAGGCGCAGCATCTCGTTGAGGCCACGGGTGATCAGGCCGGCACGGGCGTTGAGGCCCAGCTGCATGCCATCGGCCACGCCGGTGGCCACGGCCAGTACGTTCTTCATCGCACCGCCCAGCTCGGCACCGACCATGTCGTCGCCGGTGTAGGCACGGAACGCCGGGCCGTGCATGGCCTCGGCCACCGTCTGCGCGAACTCGGGCACGTCGCCGTGCACGGTGATTGCGGTCGGCAGGCCCTGGGTCACTTCCTTGGCGAACGACGGCCCGGTGACGACGGCCAGCGGCACGTCCTCGCCCAGCACTTCGCGCGCCACTTCATGCAGGAAGCGGCCCGAACCCGGTTCGAAGCCCTTGGTGGCCCAGGCCACGCCGGCACCGGCCGGGCGCAGCGGCGCCAGCGCACGCACGGTTTCACCGAAGGCGTGCGACGGGGTCACCACCAGGATCCAGGCCGCGCCCTCCACCGTTGACGCCAGGTCGGTGGTGGCACGCAGGCTGTCCGGCAGCGGGATGCCCGGCAGGTAACGCGGGTTCTCGTGGCGCTGGTCGATGGCTTCGACCACGGCAGCGTCGCGCCCCCACAGCACGGTCGGATGACCGTGCCGTGCGAGCAGGCTGGCCAGCGCGGTTCCCCAGGAACCGGCACCCAGCACGGCGATCTTGTCAGCGGTAGTGCTCATCCGTGACGTCGCAGCAGGAATCAGGCGTTGCCAGCCGGCTCGGAGTCAGCCAGCGACGGTGCGTCGCCCTGCTCCTGGCGCTGGCGCAGGGTTTCTGCGTACAGGCCTTCGAAGTTGATCGGCTGCAGGAAGAACGGCGGGAAGCCACCGGCCTGGATCAGGTCGCTGACCAGCTGGCGCACGTACGGGAACAGGATGTTCGGGCACTGGGTACCCAGCAGCACGTCGATCGACTGCGGGTCCAGGCCGACCAGGCCGAACACGCCGGCCTGCTTCACTTCGGCCACGTAGGCGGTGCGCTCACCGGCCTGGCAGGTCAGGGTCACGGCCAGCACGACTTCGAAGGCGTTCTCACCCAGGCGCTGCACCTGCTGGTTCAGGTTCAGCTGCAGCTCCGGCTGCACCTGGTCATTGAAGATGGTCGGCGCGTTCGGCGACTCGAAGGAGACGTCCTTGACGTAGATCTTCTCGACGGTGAAAGCGGGGCCGGTAGCGGCATCGACCGGCGCAGCGGCGCCGTTGGTGATCTCTTCGGACATTTCCAGTAACTCCAATGAATGCAATGAAAACGATGGTCGAATTACTGCGATGGGGGCGGCATCAGGCCCATACAAGGCCGGATCCGCCACCTGCGGCAATCAGTTGCGGCCCTTGACCAGCGGCAGCTCGGCCTGCTGCCAGGCGGGAATGCCGCCATCGAGCACGTAGACCTTCTCGAAGCCGGCCTTCTTCAGCGCCTTGGCGGCGGTTTCCGACGCATTGCCGCTGCGGCACACCAGCACCACCGGCGACTGCTTGGCGTTGGCCACCAGCTTGTTGTCCGGGCCGAAGGCACTGGCCTGGGCGTTGCGGCTGCCGGCAATGTGGCCCTTCTCGAAGTCACCGCTGGCCGACAGGTCGACCACCACCGTGCCGCCCGCATTCATCAGCTGGGTCAGCTCGGCGGGCTTGATGCCCTTGAAGCCCCGGAACAGGCGGCGGATCTCGGTGACGATGATGGCCACGGTCAGGCCGACCAGGGCCGCGGACAGCATCGGGTTTCGGCCTGCAAAGGCCAGCAACTCTTCGTAATTCACTCAGGTCACGGGTCGATTAAGCGGGCGCCGATTGTCGCACAAGCCGGACGCGGCCCGTCACTGCCCCTTCCACAGGTCCGGCAGGCCGGCGGTCTGCCACCAGCGCTTGGCCTCCGGATCCCAGCGCCAGCGCTCGACCACCATCACGGTGCGTTCGGCCTGGGTGTTCTGGTTGATCACCCCGATTTCGACCCGGCGCTCGACCAGACCGCCTTCCAGCGCGGCGCTGCTGCGCTCGCGGTAGGACGACACGCGCAGCTGTGCGTAGCGGTTGAGCTCGAACTCGGTGGGCGGCTTTTCCTTGCGCTGCTTGGGGTCCAGATAGCCGATGGCATCGTCCATGCTGCCCCAGCGGATGGTCGCCCCGTAAGCGATCTGGGTCTCTTCCAGCAGCTTGCGCTGCTTGCGGCTGAGGTCGTCGGCCGAAGCTGCGGCGCTGGCCAGCAGCAGGGTGCAGATCAGGAGCTGGATGAGGCGGCGCATCGGTGGTTTCCCCAGAACGTCAGCCTGCCATCCTACCCTTTGGCGAAGGCAACAAAGCGACCGCTGAACTCGGCGGCCGGCTTGCCATCGGCACCTGGCTGGGTGGCGATGATGCTGATGCGGGCCTTGCGGCGCTGGCGGAAGGTATTCAGGAAGGCGTCCCAGCCGCTGGCGTCGGCCGCTTCGGCATGGGCGTGCAGGTCTTCGTAGACCGGCGCCAGGTAGCGCAGGTTGCTGTCGGCCACATAGACCTCGGCATCGTGGCCGGCCAGGCGCAGGCGCAGGCTGACCAGGGCCCAGCCGGACAGGGTCAGCACCGACGCCAGGCTGCCACCGAAGGCGTTGCCCTTGTCGTTGACGTTGGCGGCCAGTGGCGCGGTGATGCGCAGCACGCCGTCGGCATAGCCATCGAGCTGGATCTGCATGGCGCGGACCGCGGGCATGCAGTCCAGCACGTCCTGCAGGGCGGCCAGCGAGGAAGTCAGGGCATCAACGGACATCGGAGCAGCGACCACGACAACGAAGGGCCCGCATAATGCAGGCAATGGCCGACCATACGATACCCACTGGCGCCGCGGGTTCCAAAGCGGGCTGGACCTTCATTTCGCTGCGCCCGCAAGGCCAGAATGCGGCATTGCGCCGCGCCGTTGCTGGGCTGGGCGGGCATGTGGTGGCCCTGCCCCCCTGGCGCTTGCAGCGCCTGCAGGGCATGCCTGTGGTACGCCAGCTGCAACGCGCGCTGAACTGCGACCGCGTGGTGTTCACCAGCCCAGCCGCCGTGGCCGCAGCCGCCGCACTGATGCCGCTGGCCGCCGCGCAGCGCAGCCCCTGGCTGACGGTGGGCGAAGGCACCGCGCGCGCACTGCGGGCACAGGGCGTTGCCGAGGTGCATGCACCGCAGCGGATGGACAGCGAAGGCCTGCTTGCCCTGCCGGTAGTGGCCGACGTGCAGGGGCTGCGCATCGGCCTGGTGACCGCGCCCGGTGGGCGTGGCCTGATTGCCACGCAGCTGCAGGCGGCCGGTGCCACCCTTGAACGCGCCGACGTCTATCAGCGCAGTCTGCTGGGCCTGCAACCGCGCGTATTGGCCCGGCTGGCGCGTTCAGCGTACCCCTGGGTGCTGGCGGTCAGCAGTGGTGAAGCGCTCCAGCATTTCTGGCAGCAGCTTCCGCCTGCGCTGCAGCACCGCCTGCAGGCCCACGCCAGCGTTGTGGTCGCCAGCGATCGGCTGGGTGAGCAGGCATGCGGTCTGGGCCTGCACCATGTGGCGCGCAGCGCCGGGCCGACCACTGAGCAGTTGGTCGCCGCTGCACACGCCACGCTCACCGGCCCGGCAGCGACCTGAACAGGGACGGGCGTCACGCTTGCCGCTGCCGTCGGCAACAGTAATGCTGTGCACAACGCGGCCTGCCGGAACCGACTGGCAACACAGCCGACAAGGAAGCCCGATGAACGACACTGCGCCCGCTGCTCCACCCCATCGACACGTGCGCTGGCTGCTGCCGCTGGCCGGCGTGGTCGTGCTTGGCGCGGGCGGCTATGCCGGCTGGTACGTTTGGCAGCAGCAGCAGGAAGAGCAGCACGCGCAGGCCCAGACCACCGCCGTGCAGTTGCAGGGCCTGGAAGCCACGCTGGATGCGCTGCGCCGCGACCAGCGCGCGACCAGCCAGCGCCTGCAGGATGCGGCGGCCACCAACCGCGTGCTGCGCGACGAGATGCTGGGCCTTTCGCAGCGCAGTGCGCTGTTGGAAGAGAACCTGGCCAAGCTGGCCGACAGCGCCAACCAGGGCCGCCAGGCGGTACAGCGCGATGAGGCCGAACTGCTGCTGACCCAGGCCGCACAGCGGTTGAACTACGCCGACGACGTGGACGGCGCACGCCGCCTGTATGCACAGGCCGCCACCGCACTGGCCGACCTGCCGGACAGCGAGGGCCTGAACCTGCGCCAGGCGCTGGTGCAGGAGCGCGATGCGCTTGATGCGCTCGGCGCTGGACCGCGCGTGCAGGCGCTGCAGCGACTGGATGCAGTGGCCAAAGCATTGCAGGGCCTGCCCTCGCAGGTGACTGGCGACGCGGCGATGCACACGGCAAAACCGTGGTGGCAATCGACGCTGGCCCCGTTCGTGGACATCACCCCGAGCCGCCAGAACGGCCCACTGACCGCAGCCGAACGCCGTAACGCCGACGATGCACTGCAGCTGGAACTGACCCTGGCGCGCGCCGCGATCGAGCGCGGCGACCGCGCCGGTCGCGATACTGCGCTGGCACGCGTGGAGCATTGGGCACAGCGGCGCTGGCCGGATTCACCGGCCCTGCGCGCGCAGCGTGCTGAACTGAAGGCCTTGCGCGAGCTTCCGCTGCAGGCCAGCAGTACCGTTCTTGGCAGCACCCTGCAGCAACTGCGCACCCAGACCGACCGGAGGTAATCCCGCATGAAACCCCTGCAATCCCTGGTCGTGCTGTTGCTGGCCGTGGCCATCGGCGTGGTCGCCGCGCAATGGCTCGGCGCCGATGACCTCAACCGCTTCGGCGAAGTGACCCTGCGCTACGGTGGCTACGACTATCACAGCAATCTGCCGAAGGTGGCCCTGCTGTCGGTGATCGCGGTGCTGGTGCTGTGGCTGCTGTGGAGCCTGATCGCCGCACCGTTCCGGGCCTGGGGCCGCTACCGCCGCAAACAGGGCCGGGTGCGCCTGATCGACGGCCTGCAGGCCTATGAGCACGGCCAGTGGCAGCGTGCCGAGAAGCTGCTTGATGGCGCGGCCAAGGACCCGGAAGTGAGTGGCGTGGCGCTGGCCAATGCCGTGCGCAGCGCGCAGGCGCGTGCCGATGGCCCCGCTGGCGAGGCGCTGTTGCAGCGCCTTGGCGAAAGCGATGCCACGCTGCAGGCGCTGCTGCGCGCCGAACAACTGATCGCCCGCGATCTGCCGGTGGATGCGATCAATGTGCTGGACGTGGCGGCGATCCAGCCGCTGCCGCCGCGCGGCCTGTGGCTGCGCACCGAAGCACTGGCACAGGCCGGCCGCGCCCACGAGGCGTACGGCCAACTGGGCGCACTGCGGCAGAGCAAGGTGTTGCCGGCCGATGCGAACAGCGAACTGGAAGCCCGTCTGGCCGCACAGGCGCTGCTGGAAGCAGCCGACGTCAACGCGCTGGCCGCGCAGTGGGAAGCCACGCCGAAGGCGCTGCGCCCCACCCCGGACGTGGTTGGCGCGTATGCCACCCGCGCGGTGGCACTGAACTGGGACGAGCCCGCGCTGCTGGCGCTGGAACAGGCCCTGGACCATCGCTGGGACGACGAACTGGTTGCGCTGTATGGCCGCCTGCCGGCCGAGCGCCTGGCCACGCGCCAGAGCAACCTGGCGCGCTGGCGCAACGTGCATGACGGCTCGGCCGCGCTGCGCCTGGCACAGGGCCGCGTGGCGCTGGCCCAGCAGCAGTGGGATGCCGCCGATGCGTTCCTGCACGAAGCCATCGCCGCGGGCGCCGGTGCACCGGCGTGGGAAGCGCTGGGTGAACTGTTCGCACAGCGTGGCGATCACGCACTGGCCGCGCAGTGCCTGGCCAATGCACTGCGCCTGCAGCGCGGCGAGGACAGCCTGGATCTGGTGCGCGGCATTGAAGCGCCGTCGCGGACCACGGTGGAAGAGCAGCCGATCGCGGTGCAGCCGCCGGTGTATGACGCCAACGAAGAGCGCGATGAGTTCGGCAACCCGCGCTTTTCCTGATGGGTAATGCCGGCCGCTGGCCGGCATCCACCGGTGAATCTGGCAACGCGCCAAGCATGCTTGGCACCCACCGGAGCAACAATCCGAACAAAAAAAAACGCCGCCCGATGGGCGGCGTTTTTCTATTGTTCGATGGATGCGATCAGCGTTCGACGATCGCCACTACACCCATGCCGCCAGCGGTGCAGATCGACACCAGCGCGCGGCCACCGCCACGCTCGGCAAGCTGCTTGGCCGCCGTGGCGATCACGCGGGCGCCGGTGGCGGCGAACGGGTGGCCCGTGGCCAGCGACGAACCCAGCAGGTTGATCTTGTCCGGATCGATGCGGCCCAGCGGTGCGTCCAGGCCCAGGCGGTTGCGGCAGTAGTCCTCGCTCTCCCACGCGCGCAGGGTGCACAGCACCTGCGCAGCGAAGGCTTCGTGGATCTCGTAGATGTCGAAGTCCTGCAGGGTCAGGCCATTGCGCTTGAGCATTTCCGGTACGGCCACGGTCGGCGCCATCAGCAGGCCTTCGCCATGCACGAAGTCCACCGCAGAGACGTGCGCATCACGCAGGTAGGCCTGCGGCTCGTGACCGTGTGCACGCGCCCACTCTTCGCTGGCCAGCAGGACCGCAGCGGCGCCGTCGGTGAGCGGGGTGGAGTTGGCGGCGGTGAGCGTGCCGCGGCCGGAGACCTTGTCGAAGGCCGGCTTCAGCGTGGCGAGCTTTTCCAGCGAGGTATCCGGGCGCAGGATGTTGTCGCGCTCGACACCACGGAACGGTGCGATCAGGTCGTTGAAGAAGCCGCGCTCATAAGCGGCGGCCAGCTTCTTGTGCGAGGACACCGCCCACTCGTCCTGCGAGTCGCGCGAGATGTTCCATTCCTTGGCCATGTCCTCGCAGTGGTCGCCCATGCTCTTGCCGGTGCGCGGCTCGGCCACGCCGGGGAACTCGGGCTTCAGTTCAGAGAACTTGAAGCCGGCGGTCAACGCGCGGATCTTGTCGCCGGTGCTCTTGGCGCGGTTGGCCGCCAGCAGGCGCGCGCGCAGCTTCTTGCCGTAGACGATCGGCACGTCGGAGGTGGTGTCCGAACCGCCGCCGATGCCGGATTCGATCTGGCCCAGCGCGATCTTGTTGGCGACAGTGATGATGCTGTCCAGCGAGGTGCCGCAGGCGCGCTGCAGGGTGATGCCCGGGGTCAGCGGCGACAGGCCGGAAGACAGCGTGGCCTCGCGGCCGAGGTTCCAGTCGCTGGAGTGCTTGATCACCGCACCCATCGCCACTTCACCCAGCTGCTGGCCATGCAGGCCGAACCGTTCGACCAGTGCGCCCAGCGTACGGACCGACATGCCGAGGTTGCCGACATCCGAATACGCGGTGTTCTGGCGGCAGAACGGAATGCGGACGCCACCGAGGATGGCGACGGGACGAGCATTGGGCATGGAGATACCTGGCATGGATGAGGGTGTCTGCAACATGGCCTGCACGACGGAGCAGGCATAATGGAGCCAAGTGTAGCTGCCGCCCTGTGATGGGCCAACCGTGGAACCATGAGCAAACCCGACCCCGCGATGAATGCCCTTGGCGTGCTGGCCCTGGAACTGGCCGGCGGCGAAATCCCCCGCCAGGCGGTACTCAGCGCCGAACAGGCCGGTGAACTGGCCGATCGCGTCGGCCGCGACCTGTCCAAGCTGGTGCCGCAGGTGGCCGAGCTGGACCTGGTGTTCGCCGCCGCCCATTTCGACCCGGCCGAAGTGCTGCGCCCGGGCTGGCCGATCCATCGCCGCCTGGAAGAACTGCAGATGCGGGCACCGGGCCGCAACCAGGGTCCGCGCCTGCTCGCCTTCGGCACCGACGCCCAGGGTGACGTGCCGCTGCCGTTCCAGGCCGATGCCAGCCTGGTGGGCGGTGGCCTGCGCGTAGTGCCGTTCCTGCTGACCGGCAGCGACGTGGCCACCACCAACGCTGTGGCCAACGCGCTGGAAGAAACCCTGCTGGCCAACGGCATGGCGCATGCCGACACCGCATTGATGGCACAGAACACCTTCGGTGCCCGCATCGAGCACGCGCGCTACTTCACCGTGAACGATCTGGCCGCGATGATGTCGATGCAGTACGACAACCAGGGCCTGGCCGCGCTGTGGCCGCTGATCGAGACGGCGATCATGGCGCCGGGTGAGGACGAATGGCTCAACGCCGCACCCGAGCCGCTGCTGCGTTACACCCACGGCGAGGCACGCATGGCGCTGTTCGACCCGGCCGGCTGGTGCGCGCACTACAACCACAGCAACAACGACTGCGATCGCCTGAAGGGCATCTACGAGCAGTTCCTGATGCGCCAGCGGCAGATGGCGGCGGTGCTGGAAGCGCACGGCGTGCCGGTGCTGTTCGTGCACTGCGAGGCCGGGCAGGACGCGCGCGAGCTGCTGGCGCGCTGATCGACGGACGTATTCCGCCGGGCATGGCCCGGCGCTACCTGTACGCTTTGTTGTAGAGCCGAGCCCATGCTCGGCTCAGGCCGCCTGCAGAGCCGCCGAGCGTGGGCTCGGCTCTACAGGCGGCACGTGCGCCTTACGGGGCCTTCTTGATCACCGCACAGGCCAGGCGCGCGCCGGCGTTGCCGGTCGGCTGGGTCTTGTAGTCGTCCGCGTCGGCGTGGACGATCAGGCCGCGGCCGATGATGTCGAAGTCATCGCCCTTGCCGATGTTGACGTTGCTGGAGACGGGACCGTCGATGGTGGCCACGCCCTTGTCGTCGGCCTTGATGTTGGGCATGTCGCCGCCGTGGTGCGGATCGGTGGCCACGTTGCCGTGATCCTGGTGGCCCGGGTTGAAGTGGCCGCCGGCGCTCATGCCATCCGGCGCGCTGCAGTCGCCCTTCTCGTGGATGTGGAAGCCGTGCTCGCTGCCCGGCTTCAGGCCGCTGATCTGGCCGGTCACGTGAACCTTGCCGTCGACCACCTTGAAGGTGACGCTGCCCTTGGCTTCGTTGCCCTGGGTCGGAGCCAGCTCGGCGGTGGCCGAAGCATCGGCGGCCGGTGCCGGTGCGGCAGCCGGTTCAGTGGTGGCCGCCGGCGCCGCCGGTGCGGTTTCCGCCTGCGGTGCGGCGGGCTGCTGGCCGCAGGCCGCCAGGCCCAGCGCGGTGATGGCAGCGAACAGCGAAGTGTGGATCAAACGCATGGAATCTCTCCCTGGATGATGCCTGCAGTGATCAGCGGACAACCCGGATCACGCCACAGGCGATGCGGACGCCGGCATTGCCGGCGGGCTGGCTGCGATAGTCGTCGGCGTTGGCATGCACGACCAGTGCACGTCCGGCGATATCGGTGGCGGCGCCTCCGCCAAGGGTAACGCCCTTGAGGTGGATATCGACGTTGGCGCGGCCCTGGGCGTCGGCACGCAGATTGTCCATGTCGCCCAGGTGGTGCTTGCCGGTGCCGGCGCGGCCATGCGCGGCGCCACCGGGGTTGAAGTGGTTGCCGGCACTGCTGGCATCCACCGCGCTGCAGTCGCCGCGCTCGTGGATGTGGAAGCCGGCCTGCTGCATCGGCTGCAGGCCACCGATCAGGCCGGTGATGTGCAGGCCACCAGGTTCCACCATCAATGCCAGGCGGCCACTGACGATGCTGGCCGACGACGGCGACAGATTGGCCTCGGCCTGTTTCGCAGCGCTGACCACGGTCGGCGGCGGCGGGGTGGGCTCGGCCTTCTTGGGCGCGCTGCCACAGGCAGACAGCAGCACGGCGGCGGACAACGGCAGGATGGCAAAGGACAGACGCATCTAAGACTCCTTGCAGATGACACTACGGACGGCATCGTCCATGAACGATCAACAGTTCGGCAAGCGGGCGCGAGGATCGCGTGCAGAGGCCGTTCAATGGCCCCCGCGGCGACGTCCGGCGCCCAGCTTGCGGGTAAGGGTATTGCGGCCCAGGCCCAGGCGGGCAGCGGCTTCTGCGCGGCGCCCATGGGTGATCTGCAGCGCGGCTTCCAGCAGCGCATGGTCGACCCGCTCGCGCACCTGCGCATGCAGCCCTTCCACGCCTTCGGCCAGCTGCCGCCGTGCCCACTCGGCCAGCAGCACTTCCCACTGCCCCGGATCGGCACCGTGCGCGGGGCTGCGGCGGCCACGCGCGCGATTGAGCGCGGTATCGACGTCGGCCACGCCGATGGTGTCGGCGGCGGCCAGCGCGGCCATCCGCCAGCACACATTCTCCAGCTCGCGCACATTGCCCGGCCAGTCGTGCTCGCGCAGCGCCTGCAGGGCCGCGGCGGTCAGGCGCTTCGGCGGCGTATCCAGCTTGCGTGCGGCGGCAGCCAGGAAGGTGCTGGCCAATTGCGCGATGTCCTCGCGGCGCTCGCGCAGTGGCGGCAGCTGCAGGCGCACCACGTCCAGGCGGTGCAGCAGATCGGCGCGGAACTTCCCCTCCGCGACCAGTCCCTCCAGATCCTGGTGGGTGGCGGCCACCACGCGCACGTCGACGCGGATCAGCTCGCGGCCACCGACGCGGAAGAACTCGCCCTGCGCCAGCACGCGCAACAGGCGCGTCTGCAGCGGAAGCGGCATGTCGCCGATTTCATCCAGGAACAGCGTGCCGCCGTCGGCCTGCTCGAAACGGCCGATATGGCGGCGCTGCGCGCCGGTGAAGGCACCGGCCTCGTGGCCGAACAGCTCGCTCTCCAGCAGTTCGGCGGGAATCGCCGCGGTATTGAGCGCGACGAACGGACCGTGCGCGCGGGGTGATTCACGATGCAGCGCATTGGCCACCAGTTCCTTGCCGGTGCCGGTCTCGCCGGTGATCAGCACCGCCAACGGCGCCTGTGCCAGGCGACCGATGGCGCGGAACAGCGCGCGCATCGGCGGGGTATCGCCCACCAGTTGCGGCGGCTGGTCGCTGTGCGTTTCGGCGGCAGGCGTGGGCGCGGCCAGTGCCGGTGCCACAGCCGGCAGCACGCGCTGTGCCAGCGCCACCGCATCGTCCAGATCAAACGGCTTGGACAGGAACTCATGCGCGCCACCGCGGAATGCCCCCGCCGTGCTGGCCACATCGGTGTAGGCGGACATCACCACCACCGGCAGCTGCGGCAGCGCGGCCTTGAGCTTGTCCAGCAGCACCAGGCCGTCGTCGCCGGGCATGCGTACATCGGTGAACAGCAGCGCCGGCGGCGGGCCCTCGCTCAAGGCCTGCAACGCAGGCGCGGCGCTGTCGAAATCAACGACCTGGTAGCCCGCCTCACGCAGCGCGGTGCACAGCACGAAGCGCACGGCGCGGTCGTCGTCGACCACCCAGATGCGCTGCGGGGACGATGAAGACTCAGACATCGCGCAGGGCCTCCTCGGCCGGGGCGGCGCCGTTGCCGATCGGCAGCAGCAGGGTGAACACGGTATGGCCGGGGCGCGAGCGGTAGGTGAGCGTGCCGCGATGCTCGCGCGCCACCTGCTGGGCCAGCGCCAGGCCCAATCCGGTGCCTTCGGCGCGGCCACTGACCAGCGGCAGGAACAGGTGCTCGGCCAGCTCCTCGGGCACGCCGCGGCCGTCATCGGCGATTTCCAGGCGCAGGGCCAGGGTGTGCAGCTGCTCGGTGATGCGCACGCCATGCTCCACCCGCGTGCGCAGGGTGATGTTGCCGGCGCCGGCCTGGATCGCATTGCGCACCAGATTCCACACGGCCTGGGTGAGGCGATCGGCGTCGCCATGGAATTCAGGAATGCTGGGGTCATAGTCGCGCTGCAAGCGCACCGCCCAGCCGGCCTCGCTCTCGGCCAGGCGCAGCACGCGCTCCAGCGCGGCATGGATGTTCAGTTCGGCATGCGGCGCGGCCGGGGCGGGCGACAGCAGCTGGTCGAGCAGGCCATTGAGGCGTTCGATCTCCGAGCCGATCAGCTCGATCAGCTCACGTTCGCTGGCGTCGCGCTGGGCGGCGCGGCGGGCCAGCAGCTGCGCCGCGCCCTTCAGGCCGGCCAGCGGATTGCGCAGCTCGTGGGCCAGGCCCTTCAGCGCGGCACTGAGCGCACTGGGCAGGGCCTGGGTCGGGTCCAGGCCGGGGAATTCGTCCACCGGATGTGCTTCCAGCAGCCAGCCGCCATCGTCGCGGCGGCTCATCCAGCCCTCGGCGAAACGCGGCGCCTCGCCCGGCACGGCCAGCGCCAGCCGGTTCAGGCGCAGGCTGTCGCGCTCGTCGCGGGCCAGGAAATGGGCCAGGGCCTCGCCCTGCACTTCCAGCGCGGCGAGCGGCTGGCCCAGCAGGCGGCGGCCACTGACGCCCAGCCAGCGGGCAAAGGCGGGATTGCAGCCGATGATGCGGCCATCGGCCCCGGCCCAGGCCAGCGGCGTGCCGAGGGCATCGAGGGACGGCGGGGGTGCGGGGTCGGACATTGCACCAATGTAGTGCAAAAGCGCGGGTTCGGGGTTAGAGCCCTTTCCTCGCGGAAAGGGATCTGACCCCTTGCGCTGCGGGGTCCGGGGTCGGATCTCTTTCTGCGAGGAAAGGGCTCTGACCCCGGCAGGTCGAGCACGCTGAACCACTACCGGATGCGTGGCCGGTTACAGCTTCATGTTCAGGCCGACGAACACGCTGCGGCCCGGGGCCGGCGAGAACATCGGTCGGGCGCTGTCCCAGAAGAAGCCGTCGTACCAGACGTAGGCGTACTCGCGGCCGGTAACGTTCTTCAGCTGCAGGTCCACGCTCCAGCGCGGGTTGATCTGATACGCGGCGCTGAGGTCGAGCACGGCGAAGCCGCCGAACTTGCCCGCCACGTTGCGCTCTTCCAGGTAGTAGTCGCCCTGCGCGCGCGCCTGCAGGCCGAGGCGCAGCGCGTCGCTGGCGCGGTAGTCCACGCCCAGGTTGCTGATATGGCGCGGGGTGGCCGCCACTTCCCTGCCCTGCAGCGAAATGCTGGCATCGCGCTCGTCGCGGGTGATCTTCGCTTCCTGGTAGGCGTGCGAGGCCCACAGCGTCCAGTCATCGCCCAGTTGCAGGCTCAGCTGCGCATCCACGCCGCGGCGGCGGGTCTTGCCCAGGGTGACCGTGGTCCCGGTGGCCGGCATGTTGGACACCTCGTTTTCCGCATCCTGCTGCCACACCGCCAGCCGCGCCTGGCTGCCGGCGAACGGCTGGAACTTCAGGCCCAGCTCCATGCCGGTGTTGGTGGACGGCTGCATCGGCGCCTGTCCCGGGGTGAGGTAGGCCGGCGCGGTGGAGCCGGTGAGCACCTGGAAGGTGCGGCCCCAGTTGGCGTAGACGTGGGTGGTTTCGCCCAGGCTGTGGATGACGCTCAGCTTGGGCTGGCCGATCGTGCCGTAGTCCTGCAAGCGGCCGCTGATGCCGCTCATCAGGTGCGTGCTGCCACTGAAGCGGTCGATACGGTAGGCCGGCACGATCTTCCACGCCTCGGCGGGCTGGTAGATGGCCTGCACGTAGGCGCCCCAGTTGTCGAAGCTGTGGCGGTCGTTGTTCTGCACGCGCGCCGGGGCCTGGCTGAAATCAGTGGGTTCGGCGTAGGCGTAGCGCTCGCGGAGGTAGCCGTTGTCCTGCTGTTCGTAGTTCAGGCCGCCTTCCACGGTCAGCGCGGGGCTGGCCTGCCAGGTGAGCGTGCTGAGCAGGCCGGTCTGCCGCTCATCCCACACGCGGCGCTGGCGCGGCAGGTTGCCGGTGGGCAGATCGCTGAAGGTCACGCGGCGGTCGTCTTCATAGCGGTTGTAGTACAGCCGCGTGCCGAAGGTGAGCGCGTCAGAGAGCTTCAAATCCACGTGCGCGGCGATCTGCCGCATGTCGCGGTCATCGCCATCGTTGCCGTTGCGCAGGTCGCTGCCACGGCGGTGCGTGCGCAGTTCGTCGGCCGTCATGAAGCCGGGTTCGTCCGCTTCGTGGTGGTAGGCGCGCGCGGTCAGGCCCACGCGCAGGCCGTCGTCCAGCGAGCCATGGAACCATTTGCCGCCCAGCGAATACTTCTTCGAGGTGTCATGGTCGCGGTAGCCATCACTGGCCTGGGTGCCGACGAAGTAGTTCTGGGCGAAGCCATCCGCTTCACGGCCCACGGCAAGCTGCGCATCGCGGGTGTTGTAGCTGCCGTAGGCCAGCCGCGCATCGGTGTAGGTGCCGCCCTGGCGCGTACCGAAGTTCACGTTGCCGCCAATGTTGTGCAGGCCGTAGCGCGGGTCGTTGGTCCCGCGCACCACTTCGATGTAGCTGATCTCCAGCGGGAACAGCATGTCGATGAAGCGCTGGTTGCCGCTGTTGACGTTGCTGGGGATGCCGTCGATGAGGGTCTTGATCGCGTTGAGGTAGCCCTCGCCGTTGAAGGCGCGGAAGCTGACCTTGCCCGACTCCGCACCCTGCCGGGTTTCGGTGAGCTGGATGCCGGGCATCTGCCCCAGCAGTTCCCAGCTGTGCGAGACGTTGCGGTCTTCGATCTGGTCCGCGCCCAGCACGTCCACCGAGGTCAGCACCTGGTGTGCGCTGAGCTGGCCTTCGCCATGCTGGTGCACCTGCACCTTGCCGAGGGTGAGCGCGGCATCGGCGGACTGTGCGAAAGCTTCAGGAGCGAACGGGGCGGCCGCGAGGGCGGCCACCAGCGTGGAGGTCTTCATGGGGGTGGAAGGGTGCGGATGAAATGTAATTATATAACATTTCATGCGTCTGCCATGTAGAGTCGAGCCATGCTCGACTGCTCCTGGCAAACAGCAGTCGAGCATGGCTCGACTCTACAAAGGCGGTGAAGGAGTCGAGCATGGCTCGACGCTACAAAAGCGGGGTGGAGCGGTGCTTACACCGGGTAGCCGGTGGCTTCTCTGGCCTTCTTCCAGGCGCTTTCAAACTCGCGCGCGGAGATTTCGTCGTCTTCGTCGAAATCGAGGAACGACACCGGCTGGTCGGCCAGCAGGAAGCGGTCATCGCTGTGGGCATGCTCGTCGGCCCAGACCATCTTGGTGCCGTAGATTTCCACCTGGCGCACGATCTTCTCGCCGCGGGCCTCCATCAGCACGTTGCCCTTGCCCAGGCCCGATTCGGCCCAGTGCTTGTAGTACTTCTTTGCGGCGGACTTCGCGCCGGGTTTTGCGTTGTGCTTTGCGTAGGTCATTGCAGGGGGCCTGGCCGCAGGCGCGGCCGGAAGGTTCGGAATGACGCCATTATCAGGTATCCAGGGGTCAGATCCCTGTCCTCCGGAAACGGATCTGACCCCAGCCGACCTACCGTGGCAACGCCAGACCTTTCGGCCACAGCATCCAGAGGTTGCCCTTCTGCTTCATGTCGCCGGCCAGCTTGCCAGCGGCATCGCCACTGCCCCAGTACAGGTCGGCGCGTACTTCGCCGGCGATGGCGCCGCCGGTGTCCTGCGCGGCCACCGGACGCACCACCGGGGTGCCATCCGGGCGTGTGGTGGACAGCCACAGCAGGCTGCCCAGTGGCACCACGGTCCGATCCACCGCCACGCTGTAGCCGGCGGTCAGCGGCACGTTCAACGAGCCACGCGGGCCTTCCGGGCTGTCGGCGCTGCGCACGAAGAACACGTAGCTGGGGTTGCTTCGCAGCAGTTCCGGCACGCGCGCGGGATTGGCCCGCGCCCAGGCGCGGATCGCGTCCATGGTCACGTCTTCCTTCTTCAGCTGGCCCTGGTCCACCAGCCAGCGGCCAATGGCGCGGTAGGGATGGCCGTTCTGCTCGGCGTAGGCCAGCCGCACCTGCGTGCCATCGGCCAGGCGTACCCGGCCGGAACCCTGGATCTGCAGCAGCTGCAGGTCCATGGGATCGGTCAGCCAGGCCAGTACCGGGGCCCTGGCGCCTTTGCTGGCAATCGTGCCGGCGTCGTCATAGGGCTTGAGCACCTTGCCTTCGACGCGCCCGCGCAGGCGCTTGCCCTTCAGTTCCGGGTAGAGGCTGTCCAGCTGCACCACGATCAGGTCATCGGGCGTGCCGTACACCGGCACCGTGGCAGTGGCCGTGCGGGTGAGGCTGCCGGGATAGATCGGTTCGTAGTAGCCGGTAATGAGCCCGTCGGCCTGGTGGCCGCCGGCACGCAGCGCGTAGACATCGAGGTCGCGCTGCAGGAACTGGCGGATCGCCGCCGGGTCATTGTCTGAAACCGCAGCGGCCGTGGCGCAGGGCTTTGCCCAGACCGCATCGTTCTTCAGCCGGCTGCAACTGCTGCGCCAGGCAACGAAGCCGGCCTGCAGGTCGCTGTCGGTGACCGGCGGCAGTGCGCTCCATGCGACCTTGGCGTAGGTCGCCGCCGGCGGTGTGACGGCCGTCGGCCGGTCGGATCCGGTGCGGGGGACGGTGGTGGAGCAGCCCGCGAGCGCGGCCGCTGCCAGCAGGATGCAGTGCCTGCGCTTGAAGGTGGCGGAATCGATCATGCCGCCATGGTGGAGTGCCGGCCGCTGGGCGGCAACCCGGCGTGGGGTCCAGCGTTCATGCGCCGGGTCACGGCGTCTGCAGCAGCAGCGAATGCAGGATGCGGGCGTCTTCGGCGTCCAGCGTCTTCGGCAGGTCGTCGCTGCCGCGGAAGCGGCGATGGAAGGCAGCGACGGCCGCTTCGCGATCCTCCATCGGGTAGCCGAAGCGGGCCATCGCATTCCAGGCGTCAAACCCTTCCGGTGCGGGGCCGTCGCTGGCACGCGGCCATACGCCGAAGCCGGCTTCGGCCAGCTGCTGCCATGGGAAGAAGCGGCTGGGGTCGGCCTTGCGCGTCGGCGCGAGATCGGCGTGGCCGATCACCTGCCGCGGCGGAATGTTCAGGCGCTCGGTGAGGTCACGCAGCAGCAGGATCAGCGATGCGATCTGCGCCTGCGTGAACGGCGTGCTGCCGTTGTTGTCCAGCTCGATGCCGATGGAGGCCGAGTTGAGATCGGTGATGGTGCCCCAGCGGCCGGAACCTGCGTGCCAGGCGCGGCGCTCGTCGCTGACCAGCTGGTAGCGGTGGCCATCGGCACCGATGAGGTAATGCGCACTGACCCGGCCGCCGCTGTTGGCGGTACGCAGCGTGTGCAGGCTCTGCTGCACCGAATCCTGTTCGGTGTGGTGGATGACGATGATGACCGGATCGCGTGCGTTCTGGTTTGACGAAGGTACCCAGGTCGCCAGCGGGTTGCGGCTTTCCTGCGGCACGGAAGCACAGGCGGCCAGCAGCAGGCAGGCCGAGAGCATCAGGGGGGTGCGGATCGGGTGCATGCGTTTGATTGTGCGCGATCGCGCGCGACGGTGCATGACGCGGTACCGACCAACGGTCGGAACCCACCCCGTCAAAGCGGAGTGCCGACCCAGGGTCGGCACCCACCAGGGCAAAAGGCTGCCCGTCGTTACCTCAGGCCTCGTAGGCCGATTCGCCGTGCGAGGTGACATCCAGGCCGGTACGCTCGGCCTCTTCGGTCACGCGCAGGCCGACCACCACCTTCACCAGCAGCAGGATGGCCGCGGTGACCACCGCCGACCAGACCACGGTGAGGCCGACGCTGACCACCTGCACCCACACCTGGTGGCCGATATCCAGATCGGCCTTGGTGCCGCCCAGCGACTGCGCGCTGAACACACCGGTGAGGATGGCACCGACGATGCCGCCGACGCCGTGCACACCGAACACGTCGGCGGTGTCGTCCACCTTCAGCAGGCGCTTCAGGCCGGTAACGCCCCACACGCAGACCACGCCGGCGACCAAACCGATGACGATGGCGCCCAGCGGGCCCACGGTGCCGCAGGCCGGAGTGATGCCGACCAGGCCGGCCACCGCACCCGACGCTGCGCCCAGCGCCGACGGCTTGCCCTTGGTGATCGCTTCGGTGAGCGTCCAGCCCAGCACCGCCGCAGCCGTGGCCAGCACGGTGTTGAGGAAGGCCAGCGAGGCCACGGTGTCGGCCGCTGCCGCCGAGCCGGCGTTGAAGCCGAACCAGCCCACCCACAGCAGCATCGCGCCAATGTAGGTGAACGGCACGTTGTGCGGCTTCAGCGCGGTCTGGCCATAGCCCAGGCGCTTGCCGACGAACCACGCGGCGACCAGGCCCGCGACGCCCGCGTTGATATGCACCACGGTGCCACCAGCGAAGTCGATCGCCCCCATTTCACCCAGGTAACCGCCGCCCCAGACGATGTGGGCCATCGGGATGTAGCTGAGGGTGAACCACAGCGCGGAGAACAGCAGCACCGCGCGGAACTTGATGCGTTCGGCGAAGGCGCCGACGATCAGCGCGGTGGTGATGCCTGCAAACGTCGACTGGAAGGCGACGAACAGATAGTCCGGCAGGCCCTTGATCGGCGTGTTGCCCACCGAGTCGGGGGTGAAGCCCTTGAGGAAGGCGAACTCGGTGAACGAGCCGAAGAACGGATTGCCCGTGCTGAACACCGCGCTGTAGCCGTAGGCCACCCACAGCAGCAGCACCAGCGAGAACACCACCAGGATCTGGCTGAGCACCGACAGCACGTTCTTCGAGCGCACCAGGCCGCCGTAGAACAGGGCCAGGCCCGGTACCACCATCAGCAGCACGAGCAGGGTGGAGGTGAGCATCCAGGCCACGTCGCCGTGGTCGAAGGCCGGCGCTGCGGCTTCTGCGGCCACCGGTGCCGCCGCTACCGGTGCCTGCAGCGGCTCGACCGCGACGGTTTCGCTGGGCAGCGGCGAGACCTGGGCCTGGGCGTTCGCAGTGCCCGGCCAGGCACCGGCGGCGAGCGCGCTGAGCAGCATCAACAGCCACACGACATGGAACCGGGCTTGCCACCCGGTGAGAAGGCGCATCTTCATGGGGGGAATCTCCGGAAAGGGGTTACAGCGCGTCGGCACCGATTTCGCCGGTGCGGATACGGATGACCTGCTCGACGGCAGTGACGAAGATCTTGCCGTCGCCGATCTTGCCGGTGCCTGCCGATGATTGGATCGCTTCGATCACCGCGTCGGCACGCTCGTCGGTGACCACGGTTTCGATCTTGATCTTGGGCAGGAAGTCGACGACGTACTCTGCGCCGCGATACAGCTCGGTGTGGCCCTTCTGGCGGCCGAAGCCTTTCACTTCGGTCACGGTGATGCCCGACACGCCTGCGTCGGACAGGGCCTCGCGGACCTCGTCGAGCTTGAACGGCCGGATGATGGCGGAGATCAGTTTCATGCGCATGTCCCGATGGTGGATGGGGCCAGCGCGCAGACGCGCGTTGGCATCAGGCAACCACGGGCCATCAGGGTGATGGCCGTGGCTGTTGCACCGGACACGTACTGGGCCGGGACGGCCGTGCCTCTCTCCTTGCACGACCGACGCGGGAGGGAGGGCGGCCCTGGTCGCGTATCCGGTCTTTCTCTTGCCCCTGGAAAAGCGGATTGAAGTTCAGCGGACTAACAGTCCGCTCTACCACCGTCCGCTCTACAACGGCGGGCCTGCGCCCGCCTCGCGGCTCCCCAGCCGCGAAAACGGAAGCGACGGCGGCGGGTGGGAGGGGGAAGCCCGCCGCCATCGCATCCGGTCAGCTGGCGTAGTACAGCTGGTACTCCAGCGGGTGGGTGGCCGCGCGGAACTTGGTCACTTCCTGCATCTTCAGCGCGATGTAGCCGTCGATGAAGTCATCGCTCATCACGCCACCGGCCTTCAGGAACTCGCGGTCCTTGTCCAGCGCTTCCAGGGCCTGGTCCAGCGAGGAGCAGACCTGCGGGATCAGCTTCTCTTCTTCCGGCGGCAGGTCATACAGGTCCTTGTCGCTCGGTGCGCCCGGGTCGATCTGGTTCTTGATGCCGTCCAGGCCGGCCATCATCAGCGCGGTGAAGGTCAGGTAGCCCGACTGGATCGGATCGGGGAAGCGCATTTCGATGCGGCGTGCCTTCGGGTTGGACACCCACGGAATGCGGCACGAGGCCGAACGGTTGCGGGCCGAGTAGGCCAGCATCACCGGGGCTTCGAAGCCCGGCACCAGGCGCTTGTAGCTGTTGGTGCCCGAGTTGGCGAAGGCGTTGATGGCCTTGGCGTGCTTGAAGATGCCGCCGATGTACCAGAGCGCCAGCTGGCTCAGGCCGCCGTAGCCGTCACCGGAGAACAGGTTGGTGCCGCCCTTGGACAGCGACTGGTGCACGTGCATGCCGCTGCCGTTGTCGCCGACGATCGGCTTGGGCATGAAGGTGACGGTCTTGCCGTTGCGGTGCGCGACGTTCTTGATGACGTACTTCATGCGCAGCAGTTCGTCGGCCTTCTGCACCAGGGTGCTGAACTTGGTGCCGATCTCGCACTGGCCGGCGGTGGCCACTTCGTGGTGCTGCACTTCCACTTCGATGCCGACCTGTTCCAGCGTCTTGCACATTTCAGCGCGCAGGTCGTGCAGGGTGTCGGTCGGCGGAACGGGGAAGTAACCGCCCTTCACGCCCGGACGGTAGCCGCTGTTGGCGCCGTCGTACTTGGCACCGCTGTTCCAGGCGGCTTCTTCGGAGTCGACCTTGAAGAAGGTGTTGCCCATTTCATTGGCGAAACGGACCGAGTCGAAGATGAAGAATTCCGGCTCCGGGCCGAAGAACGCGGTTTCGGCGATGCCGGAGGACTTCAGGTAGGCTTCGGCGCGCTTGGCGATGCCGCGCGGGCAACGGCCATAGGCCTGCATGGTGGCCGGGTCGAGGATGTCGCAGCTGATCACGATGGTCGGATCGGCGTAGAACGGGTCGACGTAGGCGCTGGACGGATCCGGCAGCAGCACCATGTCCGACTCGTTGATGCCTTTCCAGCCGGCGATCGAGCTGCCATCGAACATCTTGCCTTCTTCGAACAGCGACGGCTCGACGATGCTGACCGGGAAGGTGACGTGCTGCTCGACGCCACGCATGTCCACGAAACGCAGATCGACGAATTCGATCTGGTTGTCCTTGATCAGCTTCTCAACGTTTTCCACGGACATCGGTACGACCTCGGATGGGGATGAATGCCTGCTGAGGTACAGCAACGACCGTGCCAACTTTTTGCGGACTGCAAGTCATTGATTTCAAAAAGGCCGCCCCGTGCCGGTGCAGAACAGGCCGCACCAAACAGGTGCGCCGACGGCCAGACGCACCCGTTTGGTGCAGCAGGGATCGTCTATCCTCTCGACCTTCTTCCTTCCGCCGCGCGTGCACGCACCGTCCATGTCCGACCTGCTCTCCGCCCTGTTGCTGGGCATCCTCGAAGGCTTGACCGAATTCCTGCCGATCTCCAGCACCGGCCACCTGCTCATCGCCCAGCATTGGCTGGGTGCCCGTTCGGACTTCTTCAACATCGTCATCCAGGCCGGCGCGATCGTGGCCGTCGTGCTGGTGTTCCGCCAGCGCCTGCTGCAGCTGGCCACCGGCTTCGGCCAGCGCGAGAACCGCGAGTACGTGTTCAAGCTGGGCGCGGCCTTCCTGGTCACCGCCGTGGTCGGCCTGGTGGTGCGCAAGGCCGGCTGGTCGCTGCCGGAGACGGTCAGCCCGGTGGCCTGGGCACTGATCATCGGTGGCCTCTGGATGCTGCTGGTGGAGGCCTACACCGCGCGCCTGCCCGACCGCGACCAGGTGACCTGGACGGTGGCGATCGGTGTGGGCCTGGCGCAGGTCGTGGCCGGCGTGTTCCCCGGCACCTCGCGCTCGGCTTCGGCCATCTTCCTGGCCATGCTGCTGGGCCTGAGCCGCCGCGCGGCCGCCGCTGAGTTCGTGTTCCTGGTCGGCATTCCCACCATGTTCGCCGCCAGCGCCTACACCTTCCTGGAAATGGCCAAGGCTGGTCAGCTGGGCAGCGAGAACTGGACCGACGTGGGCGTGGCCTTCCTTGCCGCGGCCGTCACCGGCTTCGTCGTAGTGAAGTGGCTGATGGGCTACATCAAGTCGCACAGGTTCACCGCCTTCGCCATTTACCGCATCGCGCTGGGCGCAGCGCTGCTGCTGTGGTTGCCGTCCGGCAGCTGAACGGCGCCGGCGCATGGCAACCCCGTTGTCGGCCCTACCCCGTTTCCCCCACGGTTCCCCAAGGAGACTCACCATGAACCGCAAGCTCACCCTGCTCCTCCCGCTGGCCCTGATGGCCGCCTGCAGCCAGACCCCGGCCCCGGCCGGCACCGGCGGCGACGACGTGGCCCCGGCCGCGGCCAAGGCAGCAGACCAGCAGACGCTGGCGCACCTGGATGCGCAGCGCCTGCAGAGCCAGCACTGGCTGCTGCGGCAGGCCACCGGCGCCGATGGCAAGCGCATCGACGCGCTGTTCGCCCGTGAAGACAAGCCGGTCACCCTGGACTTCGCCGATGGTCGCCTGTCGGTGAGCAACACCTGCAACCACCTCGGCGGTGGCTACACCCTGGAGAACGGCACGCTGAAGGTGGGCGCGATGGCGTCGACCATGATGGCCTGCACCGACAAGGCGCTGATGGCGCTGGACGAGGCCGTGTCGAGCCGCCTGCAGGGCGATCTGAAGGCCACCCAGGATGCCGACGGCAAGCTGACCCTGACCACCGCCAAGGGCGACGTGCTGGTGTTCAACCCGGAACCCACCGCTGAAACCCGCTATGGCGGCGCCGGCGAAACCGTGTTCCTGGAAGTGGCTGCCAAGACCCAGAAGTGCTCGCACCCGCTGATCCCGGACTACCAGTGCCTGCAGGTGCGTGAGGTGAAGTTCGACGACAAGGGCCTGAAGCAGGGCGAGCCGGGCAAGTTCGAGAGCTTCTACGGCACCATCGAGGGCTACACCCACGAAGACGGCGTGCGCAACGTGGTGCGCGTGAAGCGCTACGAAGTGAAGAACCCGCCGGCCGATGCGCCGTCGCAGGCGTACGTGCTGGACATGGTGGTCGAGTCGGCCATCGAGAAGAAATAAAACGATGGAAGGGCGGCCGAAAGGCCGCCCTTCTTCATTGTGCGTTGTAGAGCCGAGCCCATGCTCGGCTGCTGTCTATCGGGAAAAGCAGCCGAGCATGGGCTCGGCTCTACAGAAGCACATTGCCCGCTCAGGCCAATGCGGGGTTCAAGGTGTAGGTACCGTGCAGCGCCGCTTCGGCCAGTACGTGGCCGTGCATGGCGCGGTACGCGTCGGCGGCGGTGAAGCGCTGCGGCAGGTCCAGCGACGCCACGTCCAGCGCGAACACCCGGAAGAAATAGCGGTGCACGCGCTCGTCGTTGAACGGCGGGTACGGGCCGTCGTAGCCCAGGTAGTCACCGGCCATGTCCGGGTTGCCCGCGAACCAGCCGGTGAAGTCGTTCAGGCCCTGGCGGCTGCCGGCCGGACCGGCCGGTGCGCTCTTGCCCTTCACCACGAAGCCGTCGCTGCAGCTGCCCGCGGCGATCTCCTGCACCGTGGCCGGGATATCGGCCATCACCCAGTGCACGAAGTCGCAGCGCGGCTGGTCGCGCGGCACCGTCATGTCATTGCGCCCGACCGTTTCGGGCACGGTCGGCACGTCCGGGTCCACGCACACCAGCAGGAACGAACGGGTTCCGGTCGGCACCCCGCTCCAGGCCAGGTGCGGGTTGCGGTCCGGGGCGAAGCCGTCGGCATCGCCCGCGGCGAACTCCTGGTTGATCGGCGTGCCGTTGCTCAGGCTGTGACTGGTCAGCTGCATCAGACTCTCCTCACTCTTCCGGGTAACCCAGGCGCACCGCAACCGGGGTGAGCTGGGCGAAGGCGGCGCTCATCACGTCGCGGTAGTTGCGCCAGTGGCCGGCCGGCAGGCGCGGGGCGCCCAGCTGCGCCGCCGGCGGCATCGGCCGCTCGAACAAACGGCCCAGCAGTTCGGCCATCGCCTGCGGATCGTTGCCGATCTCATCAATGCGCAGCAGCACGTGCGGGTACAGGTCCTCCTCGTGCAGCGTCGCGATCTGGTTCAGCGCACGGGTCAGCCATTCGCTGGCTTCGGCCAGCGAGGTCATCGCCAGCGGTGCGGCAGCGCCGTAGGCCACCCAGTCCAGCAGCATGTCACGCGGGTCGCGCAGCACCAGCACCAGGCGGCCCTGCGGCAGCTGCGGGCGCAGCGCCCACAGCAGGGCGTTGTCCCACCACAGCAGCCAGTCGATCACGGTGTCGCTCTGCAGGCCACGTGCCGGCAGCTGCTCGCGCCAGCGCTGCACCAGCCGCTCCGACGTCAGCACGCCCGACGCCAGGTCCTGCAGCGTGTTGTAGTTCTGGAACGCATCGTCGGGCGGCGTGTTGGTATAGCGGTCGCTGCGCAGCACCGGGCTGGCCGCGGCCAGGCCGGTCGCCACGCGCTCCACGCCCGAACCCGGCGCACCCCAGAGGAAGATCGGCGCGGAGCTGACATCGCCATCGATGCTGCCCTTGTCCGGCCAGCTGGGCGGGGACTTGGCCTGCGGCGGCAGCGGCAGGCGCTGCGGGGCCTGGTCGGCCTGCAGCGACAGCCACGTGCGCAGGGCATCCTGCGGCTGTCCGGCACGGTCCTGGATCTCGCCCATCCACGTGCGCAGGTCGGCACGCTGGTTTTCAGGCGCCTGCTCGATCAGGGCCTGTATGCGGGCCACGGCGGCGGCCGGATCACGCTGCAGCAGGCCCTCGACCAACCGGCTTTCGCCACTGACGCGGCCCGGTTCCAGGCTGACGATGCGCTCGGCAATCGCTTCGGCCTGTGCGTGTTCGCCGACCATGTCGTGCAGGCGCAGGCGCGCCTCCAGGGCCGGCAGATGCGTCGGCATCGCGGCCATCCAGCGCTCGACCGTGGCCACCGCGCTTTCACCGCCCACCTGCTCGATGGCCAGTCGCGCCAGCCACAGGTCATGCAGCTGGTCGTGGGTTTCCAGCGCGGCATCCAGCCGCGCGCGCGCCTCGTCCTCACGGCCGAGACGCTGCCAGGACATCAGCAGCAGCTGCAGCACCTGGCGGTCTTCGGGCTGCGCGTCCAGGAGCGGCAGCAGGTACTCCAGCGCCTGCAGCGGCTGGCCATTGCGCAGCGACAGCTCGCCGGCCAGGCGGCGCATCGCCGGGACGTCCATCTCCGGCTGCTGCAGCGCCACCTGTATCGCTTCGGCGGCGGCCGCCACGTTGCCCTGGCGCAGGGCCAGCTGCACGACCAGGCCATGCAGCGAAGACAGCGACGGGTTGAGTTCCAGCACGCGGCGGAACGACTGCTCGGCAAACGCCAGCATGTCCTTGCCAAGGTAGGCAAAGCCCAGCGCGTACAGCACGCGGGTATCGTCCGGCAGCGCCTTGCTGGCCGCCGACAGCAGTGCCAGCGCGCGGTCGGCATCGCCACGGCGCAGCGCGACCATGCCGTCGATGGTCAGCAGTTCCGGATGGTCCGGCTCCACGCGCGCGGCCAGCGTCGAGATGCGCTGCGCTTCATCGAAGTCGTTGCGGCCGATCGCCAGATGCGCCTGCATCAGGTAGGCGTTGAAGGAATTCGGATCGAGACCGGTGGTGCGTGCCAGTGCCGCGTCTACGCCGTCGAACTGGCGCAGGGCCATCAGCAGGCCGGCGTGCTGAAGGTGCAGCTGGGCATCGTCCGGGGCCAGTCGCAGCGCCTGCTGCAGGGCGTCCATTGCGTCCTCGGCGTTGCCCTGCTGCTGCAGCGCAAGCGCCAGCCAGCGGTGGGCATTGGCCAGGCCGGGTTCGTCATGGGTCCACGCCTGGGCCAGCTGCACGGCCTGGTCGGCCTGGTTCTGGCGCAACGCTTGGATGATCTGGTCTTGCATGGCAGTCCGGTTCAAGTGCAAACCCGCATTGTAGCGGGCTGCGCGCCGGTGCCGGTTCAGGCCTGCAGCACCCGCTGCAGGCGCTGCGCCACCCAGCGCTCGGAGAAGCCGTCGCCGCGCCAGTTCTCGATGAACCCGCAGTGGCCGCCCCAGCAGGCGGTTTCCAGGTGCGCCTGGCGCGGCAGCTGCCAGTTGCTGAAGGTGGCGTACGGAATCACCGGGTCATCCTGTGCCATCAGGATGTCGGCCGGTACCTGCAGGGCCGACAGGCGGTCACCGGCAATCGAGTAGCCGTCGAAATAGGCCTGCAGCGAACCGAAGCTGGTGTGGCGCTCGACCAGCCAGGCGGTCAGCGCGCGGATGTCCAGCTTCAGCACGCGGTCGTCGCAGTCGCTCAACTCGGGGAACAGGTCACGCTTGCGGCGCAGCGAACCGGCCCACTTGCGGCGGAAGTACCAGTCGTACATCGCCGGGCCGTTCTCGATGCTCTCCATGGTCAGCGCCGGGTCCAGCACCGGGCACACCGAGGCCACGCGCTGCAGCGGCACGCCGGCAGCCGGCGCGCGCAGGGCCAGGCGCAGTACGAAGTTGCCCCCCAGCGAATAGCCGGCGGCCACCAGCGGCAGCTGCGGCCAGCGCCGGGCGATATCGCCCGCGGCATGCACCACTTCGTCGATCAGGTTGGAGTGGAAGATGCCGCGATTGAGATGATGGGTGTTGCCGTGGTCGCGGAAGTTCAGCCGCACTACGTCGAAGCCCTGTTCCAGCATGCGCGCGGCGGCCATGCGCATGTAGCTGGATTCGGCACTGCCTTCCCAGCCATGCAGCAGCAGGGCCATGCCCTGCGGCTCGCGGCCCTCGACATGGCTGTGCCAGCCCTGCAGGCGCACGCCGTCGCCGCCATCGAGGATCAGCTCCTCGCTGACTGCACCGGTGGCGGCCAGCAGCAGCAGGCCACGCTGCAGGCGCATGCGGCTGGAGCTGAGCATCGACTGCAGGTGGGGATTGCGCAGCCAGCGCGGTGGCTGATAGTCAGCCGCGTGCAGCGTCGGCGTGCCGGCGTCCAGGACAGGTGGCGGGATCAGGGCCACCGCCGTCTCACCCGGCGCTCATGGCCGCCACGATGCGCGCGCGCGAGGTTTCCGCGATGCGCCGACGGCCTTCCAGGTCCTGTGCACCGATCGGTGCCAGGAAGTGCACTTCCGCACGACGCGCCGGCTCACCGAGCAGGCGCAGGAAATTGGCGAAGAAGCTCTCGCCGGGGCCGAACGCGACGATGGTCTGCGCGTCGCCCTTCACTCCGTACACCAGCGCCACCGGCTGCACCGGCACGCCGGTCTCGACCGCGGCCTGGAAGATGCGCGCGTGGAACGGGCCCACTTCGTGGCCGCCGCGGGTGCGGCCTTCCGGGAACACGCCCACCGCCTTGCCGTCGCGCAGGCGATCAGCCATCACCTGCATCACGCCACCGAGCGATTCGGTGTTGCCACGCTGGTGGAAGATGGTCTGGCCGCGCGCGGCGAGCCAACCGACCAGCGGCCAGCTGGCGATCTCGCGCTTGGCGACGAAGCCCATCATGCGCTGGCTGTGCAGGATGCAGATGTCGACCCAGCTGACGTGGTTGGCCACGAACAGCACGGCGCCGGGCAGCGGTGTGCCGATCTGCACCAGGCGGAAGCCGAAGATCCACATCAGCCCGCCCTGCCACCAGTTGACCACCTTGGCACCCAAGGTCGCCTCGCCCACGCGCAGTTCGCCCCACGGCGGAAGCATGCCGATCAGGATGAGCGGCAGGAACACGATGATGTGGACCAACAGCAGCGGTACGCGGTACAGGTAACGGCACACACGCGCCACGCCGCCACGGGGGGCCGGAGTGGGGGAAGTCATCCGCGCACGATACCGGAGGGCCGTCATCGCTGCCAGCCGATTTAGGCCATAAGAGCGATCGACCGGGGCAATCGGCGGGGAACGCTGGGTTCCGCCGCCGGCAACGAACCCCGGGGGCTCAGCCGTGGCCGGCAGCCACCACCGCCAGGGTCAGCCGCGAGATGCATACCAGGCGGCCCTGCTCGTCCTCGATGCGGATCTCCCACAACTGGGTGCTGCGGCCGACGTGCAGCGCGCGGGCGGTGCCGGTGACCGTGCCCGAGCGGACGGCACGCACGTGGTTGGCGTTGATTTCCAGGCCCACGCAGACCTGCTTGCCGGTATCCACGCACAGGTTGCCGGCGCTGCTGCCCAGGGTCTCGGCCAGCACCACCGAGGCGCCGCCGTGCAGGATGCCGTAGGGCTGGCGGGTGCGCTCGTCCACCGGCATGGTGGCCTGCAGCCAGTCCTCGCCGACGGCGCTGAAGACGATGCCCAGGGATTCAATCGCCGTGTTGCGGCTGAGCGCGTTGAGCTGCTCGATGGAAACGGCTTCGCGGAAGACCTGGGTCATGCGGGTACCTTCAGAGGATGGGAACAAGGCCGGCGCCGAATGCAGTCAGCATGCGCACCAGCAGCCACTTCGGGCCGACGTTGACTTCGGGGAAATCGCCTACGGCGACGTAGCAGGTGTGGAACGCCGGGTCCTGCCGCGGCAGCGGCTGCGGGCAGTCCGGGCCGGGTTTGAACTCGTAGTCGGTGGCGTAGCGCCACGGCCAGAAATCAAGGATGGGCAGCGCTTCGGAGGCCTTGCCGACGCTGTAGTTCAGCCCCGACAGCACCGGCGGCTTGGCCCGCGGCGCCACTGTCCACGAGTTCTGCGGGTGGGTATCGCGCAGGATGCTCTCGGCCAGCTGCTCGGCGAAGACCGGATCGTCGATGATCACCGCGCCTTCGGTGTTGTAGTTCTCGCTGCGCGGATCGAAGTTGTGGGTGCCGACCACGCCGATGCGGCGATCGACCACCAGCGATTTCGCATGCAGGCCCATGCGCGCACCCTTGCGGGTGACCGGCAGCGGCTTGTTGACCGCCTTGCTGCCAAGGAAGGACGGCCGCGTCTCGGTACGCAGCAGGCGTGTTTCCACTTCACTGCCGGCGGCGCGGCGGCGCTCGCGGGCGTTCTGGTAGGCGCTGCCGGTACGCGGATGGTTCACCGGGCCGCGCTTGTCCCTCGCGCTCGAACCGCCATCGCTGCCACCGCGCGCATTGCTGCCGGCGGCACTGCCTCCCAGCAACGGATTGCGCCCACCCTCGTCCTCACCGCCGGGCGCGGCGATGGGGTCGGGCAGCAGATTGCGGTAGTCGACCGGCGCATCCAGCGGGAACGGCTTGTATTCGAAGATGTTGAAGCCCAGTTCACGCATGTTGCGCCGCTTGTACTTGTACGACAGCGCATACACGATCGGGTTGTCGGTGGCCGCCAGGCTGTTGCTGGACACCACCACGCGCGGTGGCTGCGGCCGCTTGCGCAGCTCGCGGAACAGCTTCTGCGCCGGCTTGGACAGCACCAGGTACGGCGTCTGCAGGATCACTTCCTTCTGCGCACTGGCGATCAGCGCGTCCAGTTGCGGCTCGGTCACATGCTGGCCGGCCAGCGGCGCATCGGCCTTCTCGCGGCGATGCTTGCGTGGCAGGTCGGCCACATAGCGCACCGACGCCACCGGCAGCGCGGTATCGACGAAGGAACGGGTGACGAACTCGGTGTCGTTGGCTTCGGCACTGACCCGCTGTACCCGTTCCGGGCGCCGGAAGGTGGCCGGCGGCAGGGTCGGCACGCCGTCGCGCAGCAGGGTGCGGCCGACATCGTTGAGGCGTTCGGCCGGGACGCTGCGGTGGGCACGCCAGAAGGCATCGAAGTTGGCCGCCATCGCGCGCGCTTCCGGGCCGGCGATCAGCACGTCGCGGTCGCGGAAGTTGTACTCGCGATCCCAGTCGTAATAGTCGTCCTGGTAGTTGCGGCCACCGACCACGCCGATCGCATCGTCGATCACCAGCAGCTTGTTGTGCATGCGCTGGTTGAAGCGGCGGAAGCAGCACAGCACGCTGCCGGCGTAGTCGAAGTAGTTCAGCCGGGCCTTGCCGAAGGTCGGGTTGTAGACGCGAAGCTGGAAATTCTCGTGGGCGCCGGACAACGCACCGAGGATCTGCAGGTCGGAGATCGCCGAAAGCTGGTCGATCAGCACCCGCACCTTCACCCCGCGGCGCGATGCGGCCAGCAGTTCATCGATGACCAGCCGGGCACTGTCGTCCTTGTCGAAGATGTAGGTCTGCAGGTCGATGCTGCGGGTCGCGCTGCGCAGCAGGTTCAGGCGCGCCACCAGGGCACCCTCGCCCTCGTCCAGCAGGGTCGCGTAGTGGCGTGGCCGTTCCGGGGTGGATTCGGTGAACGCGCGCCCCGCCAGCGCCCGCAGCGGTGAGTCCTGTGCACAACGGTCGGCGCGCTGGCAGTCGACCACGGTCGAGCGCGCCTGCACGGCGATCGTCTCGGCGCGGTCGCGCTCGGCCTGCGACAGCGATGCACACCCGCTGCCCAGCAACACGGTTGCCAGTGCCAGTAGACGCAGCAGTAGGTTCACGGTTTCGGCGCCTCGCTCAGGCGCGCACGCAATACGAAGGTCACTCGGTCACTCAAGGCTAGCTGCCAGCTGTCCATGCCGTACCGGCCTCGCTGCACGGTACCGCGGCTGACGACGTCGCAATCATAGCCGGGACGGGCACAGTCCGCTTTCTCGACCCTGAGTTTCTCGGGGTGGCTGATCCCGCGCAGGGTCAGCCGGCCATCGATATCGCCCCCGTTCTCCACGGTCTCCGGCCAGTACGGCAGCGAGTCGAACTCGACCACCGGATGGCGGCCGGCATCAAAGAACTCTTCGCCGCGCATCCAGCCGGTGTAGCGCGACTTGCCGGGAATCTCGACCGAGCGCGTGAACATCTTCAGGTGCACCTGGTGGCGGCCATCGGACAGGATCTCGATGCGGCCCTCGAAGTGCGGGAACACGCCCTCGATGCGCTGCCCGAAGCGGGTACGCACCTCGAAGCCGATCTGCGAACGCTGGACGTCCAGGCGCAGTACATGGTGCGCTTCGGCGACCACGGGCGGCAGCGGCGTCGGTGCAGGCACGGCAGCCCAGGCCGGGCCGAGCGCCAGCAGCGCGGGCAGCAGATAGCGGCTGCGCCGCGCCCGGCTCATCGGATCACGGCCACCAGAACGCGTTCAGGCTGGCCACGCCCGGTTCGATCGAGGCCTCACGCGGGAAGCCGAGCACGGCGATGCCGGCCGGCGGCATGCCGCGGTAATCGCTGCTGGTGCCCTCGGTCATCAACGCCACCAGGCGCTCCAGGCCGGGGTTGTGGCCGACGATCAGTACCCGGTCGAGATCACGACGGTCGTCCACCAATGCCGCCAGGGTGCCGGGGGTGGCTTCGTAGATGCGGTCTTCCAGGCGCTTTTCCACGTAACCGATGGTGCCGAGCACGGCTTCCAGGGTTTCGCGGGTACGCCGCGCCGGTGAACACAGCACGCAGTCCGGCAGAAGGTTGTTTTCCTTCAGCCACTTGCCGGCGGCTTCGGCTTCGGCCAGCCCGACCGGCGACAGCGGCCGGTCAAGGTCGGCCTGGCCGGGGGTTGCCGGTTCGGCATGGGCATGGCGCAGCAGGATCAATTCACGCATCGCGGGTTTCCATGAAGAAGAGGATGCAGCAGAAAGAGTGACGCAGGCATCAAAGCTTGAGCCAGGACAGCAGCGGCTCCCAGTCGGCCTGGTGTTCGCGCACCTGGGCGGAGCGGTAGTCGAACAGGCTGCGGCCGAGGCCGGTCATGACCACGTAGCTCTGGCTGTCGCGCAGCTGCGCCACCACCGGGTACGGCCATTCGGCCAGCATCTGCAGTGCCTGCTGCGAGGTCTGGGTCCAGGGCTTGGTGCGGTTCAGGACCAGCCCCACCGGCAGCTTGCGGCTGTGCACCCGCGGGTTCTGGGCCAGGCTGTTGAGGAAGCCGACGATGGCTTCGATGTCCAGCGCCGAGGGCAGCACCGGCACCACCACCGCGTCGGCAGCGTCAAGGAAATGGGGGATATCGTCGGCCAACGCACCGGCCGGTGCGTCGATGATGACGGTTTCGGTGCCCTCGGGCAGCTTCTGCGCCCACTGTTTCTTCCGATACACGTCGATGGGGAGCACCGCGCTTTCCAGCCCGGCACGCCGTTGCGCCCAGCGGGTGCTGGAGCCCTGCGGGTCGGCATCGGCGATCACCGTGGCCTTGCCCTGCAATGCCGCGTACGCGGCCAGGTGGGTGGCGACGGTGGTCTTGCCCACCCCGCCCTTGGAACCGGCCACCAGGATCGTCTTCATGCCAGCCTCGCTTCCGGGTACGTGCCCCGAGCGTACACCGGCGGTGGTGACGGGAGGTAGCACCGGCTGAACCTGCGGCCATCGCCTTTGCTATCGTGGCGCCCCCGAAGGATCGAACCGGCATGAGCGAGCTGCAGGACCTGAGCGCATTGATACGCGCCAACACCCCCCTGATCGTGATCGAGACCCAGGACGAGGGTCGCATCGTCGACCTGTTCCGGCAGACGCTGATGCACGTATGGCGGGCACTGCACCGGTGGTCGATCACCGAGGGCCTGCGCCGCATCGACCTGGACAGCGAAGACCCGCCGGTCGGGCCACCCGACGCCAGCGCGGCCCTGCAGATGATCCGCCAGGCCGAGCAGCGTGGGGTCTACCTCCTGCTCGATTTTCACCCGTACCTGGGCTACGCCAGCCACCAGCGCGCCCTGCGCGACCTGATCCAGCGCCGCCACAGCGAGCCGCACGTGCTGGTGCTGATCGGTGCCAAGGTGGAGCTGCCGGCCGAGCTGGAAGCGCTGGCGGTGCGTTTCAACCCGCGCCTGCCCGATGCCAACGCCCTGCTGAAGATGCTGCGCGAGGAGGCCGATGCCTACGCCCGCGAACACGGCGGCCGCCGCGTCGAGGTCGACAGCGAGGCGGTGAAGAAGATCCTGAAGAACCTGCAGGGCCTGAGCCTGGTCGATGCCCGGCGTATCGCCCGGCAGCTGATCTATGCCGACGGCGCGCTGCGCGACGACGACCTGCCGCAGCTGGCACGGCTGAAGTTCGAGCTGCTCAACCGCAGCGGGCGTCTGTTCTTCGAGCATGACAGCGCGCGCTTTGGCGATGTGGCCGGGGCCAACCGGCTCAAGCGCTGGATCAACCAGCGGCGGGTGGCCTTCATCGCCGGCTCGGCCCCGGCCGGTCTGGATCCGCCACGCGGCATGCTGCTGCTGGGCGTACAGGGCTGCGGCAAGTCGATGCTGGCCAAGGCCACCGCCGCCGGCTTCGGCGTGCCGTTGCTGCGCTTGGACGTGGGCGCGCTGTACAACAAGTACCACGGCGAAACCGAGGCCAACCTGCGCCAGGCCTTGGCCTCGGCCGAGCAACTGGCACCCTGCGTGCTGTGGATGGACGAAATCGAAAAGGGCCTGGCCAGCGGCGGCGAGGACGGCGGCGTGTCACGCCGCGTGCTGGGCCACCTGCTGACCTGGATGGCCGAGCGCAAGGCGCCGGTGTTCATCGTGGCCACTGCCAACCAGGTGCACGAGCTGCCTGCCGAGCTGCTGCGCAAGGGCCGCTTCGACGAGATCTTTTTCGTCGACCTGCCCTCGCCTGAAGTGCGCGTGGAACTGCTGCGGCTGCACCTGGGCCGGCGCCAGCTCAATGCCGACGACTTCGCGCTGCCCGCGCTGGCGGCGGCCGCCAATGGGTTCTCCGGTGCCGAGATCGAGCAGGCGATCGTGGCCGGGCTGTATGCCGCGCATGCCGAGGGCCGGCCGCTGGATACCGAGTTGCTGATGACGGAGATCCGCGCCACGCGGCCGCTGTCGGTGCTGATGGCCGAGCAGGTGGAGGCGCTGCGGGCGTGGGCGTCGGGGCGGACGGTTTCCGCGGACGATTGAGTTTCCAGCGAACGGCGCAGCCCCTCGTGGTTGCTCGCTGAAGGCGAATGCCCGGTGGGGCCGGGCGGGCAGGCTGCGCAGGGGACGCTGCAAGTACGTCCATGTAAGCTCGATCGCCGCATCCATGCGGCTCACGCCCCTGCGCAGCCTGCCCGCCCGGCCTCTGACAGTTTCCGGGGGCGATCAGCCACGGAAAAGAAAAAAGAAGATCAGAAGCAAAAGCCGGTTGGCCGGCCGCTTTTTGTAGAGCCGAGCCCACGCTCGGCTGCATTTCGATCAGATTTCCAGTATTCGATTCCGATGCAGATTCATCCACGCATGGCGTGGATCTACCGTGTCGACCAAGGTCGACACCTACCAACAGCAGCGTCGAACCGTCAGAGGTGGGGTGGTGTGGGTTGGCAGGACCGTTGGCGCCATGGATGGCGCCATCGAGCCCCCAAGGACGGGTTTACGGCGTGTCCTGCCAACCCACACCGCCCCGCCATCTCTCGGATTGCCCGATGTTGCTGTTGCTTCGGCTGTCGCCTCTGCGGGTGCCGGGTGCAACCCGGCCGAATCCCAACCTCAGGGCCACGCAGGCGGTGCGGCCGCCCAGGCCTGCTGCACCTCGGCCAGCGATGCGCGCTCGTCCTCCCGCCACTGCGGCAGCAATTGCGCATGGTGGGCACTGGTACTCCACTGCGTCGGCTCGGTACGCACGGCAGCGGCATACCACTGCACCGCTTCCTGTTTCTGCCCCATCCGCCACAGCGCCAGCGCATAGGTCGGCGGTACCCAGCTGGGCTTGCTGCGCGCATTGCCTGCCGAAGCCAGCCACTGTTCCAGCGCTGCCTCCGGCTTGCCCTGGCGCAGCAGGGCCCATCCGTAGTTCCAGCGCACGCCGCGACCCACACTGCTCTGCGCGGCTGACTCCTTCAACGCCTCGCCATACAGCTGATCGGCCAGTTCGGCCCGCCCCTGGGCGCTGGCCACCGACGCCAGCTGCACCGTGGCTTCCACCGCACGACGTCCGCGTTCACGCAACTTGACCAGCTGCGCGACCAGATCATCGCCCTCACCCTGCACCACCACCATCGGCGTCGCCGCCAGGTCGCTGTCGAAATAGAACTCCTGCGGTGCCGGCACGGCCGGCGCGGCCCACGTCGTGGCCGCTCCCGAGGCCAGCAGCACGCTGGCCAGGATCTTTCCTGGAACTGACATCCCTTCTCCCCAGGCTGCACGATCGCAGCCTCCCTCTCTTCTCGCCCCGATCCTAACCCCAGCAGCGGCGCGGGCGCGAGTGCCGGGGCCACCACGGCCCCGCTGCTACAATTCGCGCCTTTCCCGCCGCGTGCCTGCACGCGGCCGGTGCCAGCCGATCCTACCGGGCCAGCCATGACCAGTACCGCGCAACTCACTTCGCCCTCTTCCGCCGACCTGCTCGACCGTGATTACACGCTCGACCACAAGTACACCCGCAGTGAGGGGCGGATCTACCTGAGTGGTGTGCAGGCGCTGGTCCGGCTGCCGCTGATGCAGCGCCTGCGCGACGCCGCCGAAGGCATCGACAGCGCCGGCTTTGTCAGCGGCTACCGTGGCAGCCCGCTGGGTGGCTTCGACCTGGAGCTGTGGCGCGCGCGCAAGCATCTTGAAGCCGCCAAGGTGAAGTTCACCCCGGGCCTGAACGAGGACCTCGGCGCCACCATGGTGTGGGGCACGCAGCAGACCAACCTGTTCCCCGGCGCCAACGTGCAGGGCGTGTTCGGCATGTGGTACGGCAAGGGCCCGGGCGTGGACCGCTGCGGCGACGTGTTCAAGCACGCCAATGCGGCCGGCACCTCGCGCTACGGCGGCGTGCTGGCGCTGGCCGCCGATGACCATGCCTGCCGCAGTTCGACCCTGCCGCATGGCAGCGAGGACGAGTTCGTCAGCGCGATGATGCCGGTGCTGAACCCGGCCGGCGTGCAGGACATCCTCGACATGGGCCTGCTGGGCTGGGCGATGAGCCGCTATACCGGCCGCTGGGTCGGCTTCAAGACCATCGCCGAGACGGTGGAATCGTCGGCCTCGGTCGAGGTCGACCCGCTGGCCCGGCGTATCGTGCTGCCGGAAGATTTCGACATGCCCAGCGGCGGCCTCAACATCCGCTGGCCGGACCCGCCGCTGGACCAGGAGATGCGCCTGCACCGCTATGCGGTGAAGGCCGCGCAGGCGTTCGCCCGCGCCAATGGCATCGACAAGGTGGTGATGGACGCGCCGCGCGCGCGGCTGGGCATCGTCACCACCGGCAAGAGCTACCTGGACGTGCTGCAGGCGCTGGAATACCTGGGCCTGGACGAAGCGGCCTGCGCCGACATCGGCATCCGCGTGTACAAGGTCGGCATGACCTGGCCGCTGGAGCCGCAGGGCATCGCGCGCTTCGCGCAGGGCCTGGACGACATCATCGTGGTGGAGGAGAAGCGTGCCTTCATCGAGCGCCAGATGAAGGAGCAGTTCTTCAACTGGCCAGCCAGCTGGGGCCAGCGCCCGTCCATCGTCGGCAAGTACGACGAGAGCGGCGAGTGGATCCTGCCGTCCACCGGTGAGCTGACGCCAGCCACCATCGCCGGCGTGATCGGCCGCCGCATCCAGAAGTTCTTCAACAACGAATCGATCGAACAGCGCCTGCAGTGGATGCAGGAAAAGGAAGCCGAGCTTGCGTTGCCCCGCGCCAGCTTCCCGCGCGTGCCGCACTACTGCTCCGGTTGCCCGCACAACACCTCCACCCAGGTTCCGGAAGGCTCGCGTGCACTGGCCGGCATCGGTTGCCATTACATGGTGACCTGGATGGACCGCAGCACCGACACCTTCACCCACATGGGCGGCGAAGGCGTGACCTGGGCCGGGCAGGCGCCGTTCACCGATACTCCGCACGTGTTCCAGAACCTGGGCGACGGCACCTATTTCCACAGCGGCTCGCTGGCGATCCGCCAGGCGGTGGCTGCCGGGGTGAACATCACCTACAAGATCCTCTACAACGATGCGGTGGCGATGACCGGCGGCCAGCCGGTGGACGGCCCGTTGAGCGTGCCCGACATCGCCAGGCAGATGCGCGCCGAAGGCATCCACACCATCGTGGTGCTGTCGGACAACATCGGCAAGTGGACCGGCCAGCGCGAACATTTCCCCAGCGACGTCGAGTTCCACGACCGCAGCGAACTGGACGCGGTGCAGAAGCGCCTGCGCGAAGTGAAGGGTGTTTCGATCCTGATCTACGAACAGACCTGCGCCACCGAGAAGCGTCGCCGCCGCAAGCGCGGCAAGCTGGAAGACCCGCAGAAGCGCGTGCTGATCAACTCGCTGGTCTGCGAAGGCTGCGGTGACTGCGGCAAGAAGAGCTTCTGCGTCTCGGTGCTGCCGAAGGAAACCGAGTTCGGGCGCAAGCGCGAGATCGACCAGTCCAACTGCAACAAGGACTATTCCTGCGTGAATGGTTTCTGCCCGAGCTTCGTCACCGTGCACGGTGGCCAGCCGCGCAAGGGCAGCAAGCGCGATGCCTCCACGCTGCTGGACAACCTGCCTGCACCGACCATCCGCGGCACGCTCGAACAGCCCTGGAACATCCTGATCACCGGCGTCGGCGGTACCGGTGTGGTGACCATCGGCGCACTGCTGGGCATGGCCGGCCACCTGGAAGGCAAGGGCGCGACCGTGCTCGACCAGACCGGCCTGGCGCAGAAGGGTGGCGCGGTGACCACGCACATCCGCATCGCATGCCGACCGGACGACATCCACGCCGTGCGCATCGCCGCCGGTGAAGCCGACCTGGTGCTGGGCTGCGACATGGTGGTGGTCAATGACTACTGGGCACTGTCGAAGGTGCGCGCCGGTCGCTCGCAGGTGGTGCTGAACACCTACGAAGCGATGCCGGGCACGTTCACCACCCGTCCGGACATGCAGTTCCCCGCTGCCGACATCGTCGCCGGCGTGCGCGTAGCCCTGGGCGGCCAGGAGCCGCTGCTGCTCGATGCCACCCAGCTGGCCACTGCGCTGCTGGGCGATGCCATCGCCGCCAACCTGTTCATCCTCGGCTACGCCTGGCAGCAGGGCCTGGTACCGCTGTCGTTCGCATCGCTGATGCGCGCCATCGAACTCAATGGCGCCGCCGTGGCGATGAACCAGCAGGCGTTTGCCTGGGGTCGCCTGGCGGCGGTCGATCCGCAGGCCGTGCAGCAGGCTGCCGGCCTGGTGCGCAACCGCCACACCGATACCGAATCCACCCCGGGCCCGCTGCACCCGCTGCCGCCGGGCGAGTGGGAAGGCAACGAGTGGGGCGCCACCGCTGCGCCGCGCAACACCGGCGACGAACGCGAACTGCGCGGCCTGCCCTCGCATGGTGGCGACGTGGCGTTCCTGCCGCTGGACGACGCGCGCCTGTCGCGCTCGCTGGATGAAATGATCGAGCGCCGTGCCGCCTTCCTTGTCGAGTACCAGGATGCCGCCTACGCCAACCGCTACCGTGATCTGGTGGCGCGCGTGCGCGCCACCGAGGCCGACCGCATCGGCGGTTCCACCGCGCTGACCGAGACCGTGGCCCGCTACCTGTTCAAGCTGATGGCGTACAAGGACGAGTACGAAGTGGCCCGCCTGTACACCAGCGGCGACTTCCAGCGCCGCCTGCAGCAGCAGTTCGAGGGCGACTACCAGCTGCGCTTCCACCTTGCGCCGCCGCTGTTCGCGAAGAAGGACGAGCAGGGCCGGCTGCTGAAGAAGGAATACGGCCCGTGGATGTTCAAGGCCTTCGGCCTGCTGGCGAAGCTGAAGTTCCTGCGCGGCGGGCGCCTTGATGTGTTCGGGCGCACCGAGGAGCGCCGGATGGAGCGCCAGCTGATTGCCGATTACGAGGCGACCGTGCAGCTGCTGCTGGACGGGCTGGAGGATGATCGGCTGTCGCTGGCGGTGGAGATCGCCAGCGTGCCCGAACACATCCGCGGCTTCGGCCACGTCAAGGAAGCCCACTTCGCACAGGCCAAGGCGCGTGAAGCCGCCCTGCTGGCGCAGTGGCGCAACCCGAAGGCGCTGCATATCGTGCAGGTGGCCTAACCGGCAGCAGGACCCGACCGGCCCTGGGCCGACTGCCCGGGAAGGGTCTCGCGCTGGAGACGCTGGCGATGAATGCCAGCGAACGTCGACATTTCAGAAATTGTCGCCGTTCAGTGACATTTTTGAAATGTTATCGAACGGCGACTTTTGATTAAATGTTGCCGAGCGCATACATTCGGCATATGGACGTCCTGCGAACTTCCCGAGACCTGGGCGTGGTCATCCGCCAGCGTCGCAAAGCACTCCGTTGGGATCAGGCCCAGCTGGCCGAACGCGTAGGCGTCAGTCGGCAATGGGTCATCGAAATGGAGAAGGGCAAGCCACGGGTGGAGCTGCAACTGGTGCTGCGGACGCTCAACGTCCTCGGCCTGATACTGGCTACGGGCACCGTCGAGGGAATGGTCTCCTCCGCTGCATCGACGGAAATGCCTCTGGAACTGCCTGATATCGACACTATCGTGGATGGCAACGGGCTGCGCCCGGATGAGCACCGCGCGACTGCCATGACGTTGGGGCGTAGAAAGCCCCACAAGGCCGTCTGACAGCCCCTTCCTCCCGGACATCGTGCCTCCCGCATGGACCTCAACGTACTCCTTTCCAACAGACTGGCTGGATACCTGGGACAGGATGCACATGGCCATCCGACATTCCGGTACGCAGACAGCTGGCGCCAGACGCCGGGCGCCTATCCCTTGTCACTTGCACTTCCATTGGCAGAGAACAGCACGCCCGCTGCCACGCTCTCTGCGGTCCTGTGGGGGCTGCTTCCCGACAACGAGGCCCTTCTGCAGCGATGGGCTTCCCGGTTCCATGTTTCGTCCCGCAACCCGGTCGCGTTGCTGTCACACGTCGGTGAAGACTGTGCCGGTGCGGTCCAGTTCGTACGAGGCGAACGGCTCGCCGCCGTGCTTGCCGGTGAAGACGATCGGCAGGAGCCGCTGTCGCTCCATGAGGTCGCCCAGCGCCTTCAGCGGATCCGAGTGGACCAGATTGCAGCGCGGCAACCCGATGATGTCGGCCAGTTCAGCCTGGCCGGGGCGCAACCCAAGATCGCCCTGATGCAACGCGACGATGGAGGTTGGGCAATTCCGGCCGGTCGCATCCCCACCACCCATATCCTCAAACCCCCCAGTGGCGACTACGACGGATTCGTGGAGAACGAGGTCTTCTGTCTGCGCCTGGCCAGTCAACTCGGCATGTCGGCTGCGTCCACTGAAATGATCTGCATGGAGGATGCACAGGCCATTGCGGTGACGCGCTTCGACCGCGTACGAACAGCGCAGGGTTGGCAACGCGTTCACCAGGAAGACTTCTGTCAAGCGCTGGGTGTCATGCCACACATCAAGTACCAGAATCAGGGCGGACCGGGGCCGGCCGATCTGGCGCGCGTGCTTTGGGAACATTCCAGCAAGCCGCGAGCGGATGTCGAAAGACTGCTGCAGGCACTGCAGTTCAACTATCTCATTGGCGGCACTGACGCACATGCCAAGAACTATTCGCTGCTGATCGGCGCACAAGGAAACGTTCGCCTTGCCCCGCTGTATGACATCTCAAGTGCACTGCCCTATGCATATCTGCAGCAACGCAAGATCAAGATGGCCATGAAGATAGGCAGTCATTACCGCTGGTGGGATGTCCGCCTGGCGGATTGGGAGGCCACCGCTGATGGAATGAAGCTGGACCCGCAGAAAGCACTGTCGGGCCTGTTCGACATGGCAACACAGCTGCCCGGCATCGCCCGGGCATTGCTTGCGGAGCTGCAGGCAGAGGGGATGCGCCACCCGGTTCTGGAACGTCTGGTGGACGGCATCAGTGCAAGCTGCCAGCGCTGCCTGCGTCAATTCGAACAATCCGCTACCTGATCACCCCAGCCGCCACAGCAGCAGCCGGTTGTTGGCCGGCATCGCCACGTCGCGCAGGCGGGTGAAACCATTGTCCGCGGCCAGCGCCTGCACGGCTTCCACGTCGCGGATGCCGCTGCGCGGGTCGCGCGCCTTCAGCCAGCCATCGAACTGCGCGTTGCTGTGGCTGGTGTAGCGGCCGCCATAGTTGAACGGGCCGTACACCGCCAGCAGCGCGCCGTGGCGCAGCAGCGGCGGCAGCGCGGCGAACAGCGCCTGTACGTGGTCCCAGCTCATGATGTGCAGTGTGTTGGCGCTGAACGCGGCGTCGAACGTGCTGCCCTCAGGCAGTACCAGGCCCGGCGCGGGCGGCAGCTCCACCTGCAGGGCCACGGGCGACAGCAGATTGAGCAGCGCCGCCTCGGCGCGCCACGCCTCGATGCCAGGCAGATGGTCGGCATGATCGCTGGGCTGCCAGCGCAGCCACGGCCAGCGCTCGGCGAAGAAGGCGGCGTGCTGGCCGGTGCCGCTGCCGATCTCCAGCACCCGGTGGCGATCGCCCATCCACGGGTCGAGCGCAGCCGCGATGGGTTCGCGGTTGCGTTCGCAGGCTTCTGAGTGCGGCTTGCTCGACATCGGGACGGGGTCCGGGCGGGGTCGGCACCATTGTGCACGAGGGGGGTGCTCGGCAGGGCTGCGCCCTGCACCCGCCGAGAGCAAGAGCAACAGCAAAAGCAGAAGCGGGCTCCCTGAGGGATGGCGGGGTGGGTCCGGTTGCGGGGGACGCCGTAAACCCGTCCTTGGGGGCTTGGCCGCGGCATCCATGCCGCGGACACCCCCGCAACCGGACCCACCCCGCCTTCGACAGTTTCCTGCGGTCTGTTGGAACGGATCTGACCCCGGATTCATTTCGATATCTGACAGATTGTGTCGACCAAGGTCGACACCTACCAACAGCCGCAGGAATCTGTCAGAGGTGGGGCTGTGTCGGATTGCGGGATGTCAGCCGCATGGATGCGGCTGCCAAGCCTCCATGGACGGATTCACGGCGTCCCCGCAATCCGACACCGCCCCGCCCACCCACGGAATGCCCGCTATTGACGTTGCCCTGGCTTGAAGCAGGTGCAGGGCTGCAAGCCCTGCCGAAACCCGCACCAACCATGACTGCAGTCACTTGCCCGCACGCGCCGCGCTGGCGAAAGTCGAGGAGTTGACGTGATCGGTCCGGCCCGTTGCCAACCGCACGCAAGCGAGAGAGAGAAACGCTGTGCAACGACGTGAGTTCCTGGCTTTTTCCGGTCTGGGCCTGGCGGGTCTGCTGCTGCCGCATTCCCGGGCCATCGCCGCCGAGCAGCTGCTCGCCCCGGTCGATACCGCCCAGCGCCGGCGCTTGGCCGAGGTCGCACTGGCCGCCGCGCGCGCCGCCAATGCCAGCTACTGCGATGTACGCATCGGCCGCTATCTCAACCAGTCAGTCATCACCCGCGAGCACCAGGTCGGCAACGTGACCAACCGCGAATCGTCCGGCGTGGGCGTGCGGGTGATCGTCAACGGCGCCTGGGGCTTCGCTGCCACCCATCAGCAGAGCGAAGCCGCCGTGCGCGCCGCGGTCGAGCAGGCTGCGGCGATCGCGCGCGCCAATGCCGGTATCCAGACCCGGCCGGTGCAGCTGGCGCCGACGCCGTCGGTCGGCGAGGTGCGCTGGCAGACGCCAGTGCGGAAGAACGCCATGGCGGTGCCGATCCATGACAAGGTCGAGCTGCTGCTGGCACTCAATGCCGCGGCGCTGAATGCGGGCGCCGACTACATCAATTCCACCCTGTTCCTGGTCAACGAACAGAAGTACTTCGCCTCCAGCGACGGCTCGTTCATCGACCAGGACATCCACCGCATCTGGCTGCCGTTCACCGCCACCGCCATCGACAAGGCCAGCGGCAGGTTCCGCACCCGCGCCGGCCTGTCCTCGCCGATGGGCATGGGCTACGAATTCCTGGATGGCGATGCACGCGGCAAGGTGCAGCTGCCCGGCGGCATCACCGCCTACCGCGATTCCTACGATCCGATCGAGGACGCCATTGCCGCCGCCCGCCATGCGCGCGAGAAACTGAAGGCGCCCTCGGTGAAGCCCGGCAAGTACGACCTGGTGCTGGACCCGTCCAACCTGTTCCTGACCATCCACGAGAACGTCGGCCACCCGCTGGAACTGGACCGCGTGCTTGGCTATGAAGCCAACTACGCCGGCACCAGCTTCGCCACGCTGGACAAGCGCGATGCCGGCTTCCGCTGGGGCAGCGACATCGTCACCTTCTTCGCCGACAAGACCCAGCCGGGCAGCCTCGGTGCGGTGGGCTACGACGATGAAGGGGTGAAGACCCAGCGTTGGGACCTGGTGCGCGACGGCATTCTGGTCGACTACCAGGCCACGCGCGATGAGGCCCATATCCTCGGCCGCGACGCCTCGCACGGCTGCAGTTATGCCGATTCCTGGTCCAGCGTGCAGTTCCAGCGCATGGCCAATGTCTCCCTGGCACCAGGCAAGCAGCCGCTCAGTGTCGAGGACATGATCAAGGACGTGGAGAACGGCATCTGGATCCATGGCCGTGGTTCGTACTCGATCGACCAGCAGCGCTACAACGCCCAGTTCGGTGGCCAGCTGTACTACCAGATCAAGAACGGAAAGATCACCGGCATGGTCGAGGATGCGGCCTACCAGATCCGCACGCCGGAGTTCTGGAACGCCTGCACCGCCATCTGCGATGAACGCGACTTCCGCCTGGGCGGTTCGTTCTTCGACGGCAAGGGCCAGCCCGGCCAGGTCTCGGCGGTGTCGCACGGTTCGTCCACCACCCGCTTCAACGGCATCAACATCATCAACACCGCGCGCAGTCTCGGCGCTTGAGCCACCCATCCTTCGATATGGAGAGCAGCCTTGCAAAGACGTGACTTCCTGGCCCTGACCGGGCTTACCGCGGGCGGGCTGATCGTGCCCTCCTTCTTCGGCAAGGTGATCGCCGCCGAACAGCTGCAGTCCAGCCTGGACCTGGGCCTGAAGAAGCGCCTGGCCGACGCCGCGCTGCAGGCCGCGCGCGCGGCCGGTGCCACCTACTGCGATGTGCGCATCGGCCGCTACCTGCGCCAGTTCGTGATCACCCGCGAAGACAAGGTGCAGAACGTGGTCAACACCGAGTCCACCGGTGTGGGCATCCGCGTGATCGTCAACGGCGCCTGGGGCTTCGCCGCCACCAACGCGCTAGGCACCGCCGACGTGGCCCGTGCCGCGCAGCAGGCCGCCGCGATTGCCAAGGCCAATGCCGGCGTGCAGACCGCGCCGGTGCAGCTGGCCAAGGCGCCGGGCGTGGGTGAAGTGAGCTGGCGCACGCCGATCCGCAAGAACGCGATGGAGGTGCCGATCAAGGACAAGGTCGGGCTGCTGCTGGACGTCAACGCGGCCGCGATGGGCGCCGGTGCCAGCTTCGTCAACTCGATGCTGTTCCTGGTCAACGAGCAGAAGTACTTCGCGTCCACCGATGGTTCCTACATCGACCAGGACGTGCACCGCATCTGGGCGCCGATGACGGTCACCGCCATCGACAAGTCCAGTGGCAAGTTCCGTACCCGCTCCGGGCTGTCCTCACCGATGGGCCTGGGCTACGAGTACCTGGACGGTGCCGCCGCCGGCAAGGTGGTCAGCCCGAACGGCGTGGTCAACTACAGCACCTCCTACGACATGAAGGAAGACGCCATCGCCGCGGCCCGGCAGGCGCAGGAGAAGCTGAAGGCACCGTCGGTGAAGCCGGGCAAGTACGACCTGGTGCTCGACCCGTCGCACACCTGGCTGACCATCCACGAATCGATCGGCCACCCGCTGGAACTGGACCGCGTTCTCGGCTACGAGGCCAACTACGCCGGCACCAGCTTCGCCACCCTGGACAAGCGCGAACAGCACTTCAAGTACGGCAGCGAGCTGGTCAACATCTTCGCCGACAAGACCCAGCCAGGCAGCCTCGGCGCGGTGGCGTACGATGATGAAGGCGTGAAGTGCAAGCGCTGGGACCTGATCAGCAATGGCAAGCTGGTGGATTACCAGACCATCCGCGACCAGGCCCACATCCTCGGCAAGACCGAGTCCGACGGTTGCTGCTATGCGGACTCGTGGTCCAGCGTGCAGTTCCAGCGCATGGCCAACGTGTCGATGGCACCGGGCAAGAAGCCGCTGAGCGTGCCGGACCTGATCAAGGACGTGGAGAGCGGCATCTACATCATCGGTGATGGTTCGTTCTCGATCGACCAGCAGCGCTACAACGCGCAGTTCGGCGGCCAGCTGTTCTACGAGATCAAGAACGGCCAGATCACCCGGATGCTGGAAGACGTGGCCTACCAGATCCGCACGCCGGAATTCTGGAATGCCTGCACCGCCGTGGCCGACGAGCGCGACTACCGCCTGGGCGGTTCGTTCTTCGACGGCAAGGGCCAGCCGGGCCAGGTCTCGGCGGTCTCGCACGGTTCGTCCACCGCGCGCTTCAACGGCATCAACGTCATCAACACCGCACGCAGCCTCGGCTGACCGGTCAGGAGCCCTTACACCATGAGTATCTTCACCGAAGCCCAGGCCAAGGCCATCCTCGACAAGGTCATTGCCCTGTCCAAGGCCGACGAGTGCACCGCCCTGCTGGCCGGCGCGATCAGCGGCAACATCCGCTTCGCACTGAACAACGTTTCCACCAGCGGGATTGTCGACAATACCGAGCTGGCGGTCACCGTCGCCTTCGGCAAGCGCGTCGGCACTGCCTCGATCAACGAGTTCGACGATGCCGCGCTGGAGCGCGTGGTGCGCCGTGCTGAAGACCTGGCGCGCCTGGCCCCGGAAAACCCGGAGTTCATGCCGGCCATCGGCAAGCAGAGCTACCGTGCCAGCCCGACCTTCAGCGAGTCCACTGCCGCGATCGATCCGGCCTTCCGTGCCAAGGTTGCCGCCGATTCGATCGCGCCGTGCCGTGGCCATGGTCTGATCGCCGCCGGCTTCCTCGAAGACGGTCAGGGCTTCCAAGCCACCGCCAACAGCAACGGCAACTTCGCCTACCAGCGCACCACCAACTTCGATTACACCTGCACCGTGCGTACCGAAGATGGCCGTGGTTCGGGCTGGGTCGGCCGCAACCTGAAGGATGCGGCGGACTTCAGGGCGGACCAGGACATCCGCATCGCCATGCGCAAGGCCACTGAATCGGCCGAAGCCAAGGCGCTGGAGCCGGGCAAGTACACGGTGATCCTGGAGCCGGCTGCAGCAGCGGGCCTGATCAGCTTCATGATGAATTTCTTCAGCGCACGCTCGGCCGATGAAGGCCGCAGCTTCCTGTCCAAGAAGGGCGGCGGCAACAAGCTGGGCGAGCAGGTCTACGACCCGCGGGTGACCATGATCGCTGACCCGTGGCATCCGGATGCACCGGTGCTGCCGTGGGACAACGAGGGACTGCCCCGCGAGCGCATGGCCATCATCGAGAACGGCAGGATCGCCAACCTGGATTACTCGCGCTTCTGGGCGCAGAAGCAGGGCAAGACCGCCAAGGCTTCGCCAGGCAACCTGCTGATGAGCGGTGGCGACAAGAGCACCGCCGAGCTGGTGCGCGGCACCCAGAAGGGCATCCTGGTCACCCGTACCTGGTACATCCGCATGGTCGATCCGCAGACCGTGCTGCTGACCGGGCTGACCCGCGACGGCACCTTCTACATCGAGAACGGCCAGATCAAGCACCCGGTGAAGAACTTCCGCTTCAACGAATCGCCGGTGATCATGCTCAACAACATCGAAGAGCTGGGCAAGCCGGTGCGTGTGGCCGGTGATGAATCCAGCTACGTGATGATGATCCCGCCGATGAAGCTGCGCGATTTCACCTTCACCTCGCTGTCCGACGCGGTCTGATGGACCGCCGGGCCTGCCTGCGCTGGTTGGCCGCTGCCGCTTCGGCGGCGGCGCTGCCGGCCTGGGCACAGGCAGGCCCGCGCAGTTCGCGCTACGACTTCTGGTTCACCCGCCTGCAATATGACTCCGGTGACTGGGACGTGGATGCGCGCATGCCGTCCAACCTGATCACCTCGCTGATCGACTACACTTCGCTGCGGGTGGACCCGCAGGAACACGTGGTGGCACTGGCCGACCCACGCATGCTGGAAGCGCCGTTCTGCTACCTGGCCGGGCATACGCTGGTGGAGTTCAACGCCGCCGAACGGCAGAACTTCGTGCGCTACGTTCGCAACGGCGGCTTCGTCTTCGTCGACGACTGCAACCATGACATCGACGGCCTGTTCGCCACCTCGTTCGAGGCGCAGATGGGCCGCCTGTTCGGGCCCAGGGCATTGCAGAAGCTGCCCAACAGCCACGCGCTGTACCGCAGCTTCTTCCGCTTCCCCGACGGCCCGCCCGCCACCAGCTTTGAACTGAACGGCTGGGGCGACGACCTCGTGCACGACTACCTGAAGGGCATCGAGGTCGATGGCCGGCTGGGCCTGCTCTACAGCAACAAGGACTATGGCTGCGAGTGGGACTACGACTGGCGCAACAAGCGCTTCCTGGCCGAAGACAACACCCGCTTCGGCGTCAACATCGTGATGTACGCGCTGAACAATTGATAGGACCTGCACGCCCATGACCGCCCCCGACCTCGATTCCCTGCTGCCGCGCCTGCACGATCTTCGCGCTGCGCTCGCACGCGCCGTGGTGGGCCAGAACACCGTGGTCGAACAGCTGCTGATCGGCCTGCTGGCCGGCGGCCACTGCCTGCTGGAAGGTGCGCCCGGCCTGGGCAAGACCCTGCTGGTGCGCTCGCTCGGGCAGGCGCTGGAACTGCAGTTCCGGCGCGTGCAGTTCACCCCCGACCTGATGCCCAGCGACATCCTCGGCACTGAGCTGCTGGAGGAGGACCACGGGACCGGCCATCGCCATTTCCGCTTCCAGCAGGGCCCGATCTTCACCAACCTGCTGCTCGCCGACGAGCTCAACCGCACCCCGCCCAAGACCCAGGCGGCGCTGCTGGAGGCGATGCAGGAGCGCACGGTCAGCTACGCGGGCACCACCTATGCGCTGCCCGCGCCGTTCTTCGTGCTGGCCACGCAGAACCCGATCGAGCAGGCGGGCACTTACCCGCTGCCGGAAGCACAGCTGGACCGCTTCCTGCTGCACGTGCTGGTGGATTACCCCAGCGAGGACGAGGAGCGGCAGATCCTGGAGCAGACCACCGGCGGCGCCACCGACGCAGTGCCGAAGGTGATGGATGCCGAAGCCGTGATCGCGTTGCAGGCCGCCGTGCGCCAGGTGCATGTCAGCCCCGATGTGCTGGCCTGGATCACCCGCCTGGTGCGTGCCAGCCGGCCGGGCGAAGGCGCGCCGGCGGCGATCAACCAGTGGGTGAAGTGGGGCGCCGGTCCGCGTGCCGGGCAATCGCTGGTACTTGCGGCGAAGGCACGCGCACTGCTGCAGGGCCGTTTCGCCGCCACCCGTGAGGATGTGCAGGCGCTGGCCGCACCGGTGATGCGCCATCGCCTGCTGCTGTCGTTCGCCGCCGAGGCCGAGCAGAAGCGTGCCGACGACGTGGTCGCCGCGCTGCTGCAGGCCGTGCCGTTCCCGGGTTGAGCCACGCGTGAACGCAGGTGCGCCGTTGACCCTACCGCCGGAACTGCGTGCGCGCCTGCGCCTGCTGCGGTTGCGGCCGCGCCTGGCCAGCGGGGCGAGCGGCATCGGCCAGCACCCCAGCCGCAGCCGCGGTGCCGGGCTGGAATTCGCGCAGTACCGCGCTTACGAGCCGGGCGACGAACTGCGCCAGATCGACTGGAAGCTGTACGCGCGCTCGGACCGCTTCTTCGTGCGCGAATCCGAACGCGAAAGCCCGATCACGGTCTGGCTGCTGCTCGACGCCACCGCCTCGGCCGGCCAGGCCGATCGCGCGGCACCGCAGCGCACGCGCCTGGACCATATGCGCGGCGTGGCCGCATGCCTGGTCGAACTGGCCCTGCAACAGGGCGACCGTTTCGGCGTGCTGGCGATCAATGGCGATGGCCTGCAACTGGTACCGGCCGCGAACGGCGCGCGCCAGCGCGACCGTGTGCTTCTGCAGTTGCAAGCGCTGCAGGCGCGCGGCGGCTGGCCCGTGGCCGAACGCTTGCGCCCGCTGTGGGAGCGCGTGCGCCCCGGCGATCTGCTGCTGGCGATCGGTGATGGCTTCGATGACGCCGCCATCGTGCTGCTGGAACACCTCGCCAGCGCGCGCCGCGAGGTGATGCTGCTGCAGGTGCTGACCGCCGACGAGCGCGACTTCCCCTTCGATGCCGGCCATCGCTTCCGCGATCCGGAAACCGGCGAGGAACTGCTGGGCGATGGCGCCGCGATCCGCGCCGACTACCTGCAGCGCTTCGCCGCCGCACACAGCGCCCTGCACGCACGCCTGCAGGCCAGCGGCATCATCAGCGCCACCGGCTGGCTGGACCAGCCCCTGGACCAGCCGTTGCAGGCGCTGTTCGGCCGCGGGGAGGGCGCATGAACCTGCTGTTCCCGCTGGGCCTGGCCGCGCTCGCTGCATGGCTGCTGCCGTTGTTGATCCACCTCGCCCGCCGCCATCCATATACACCGCTGGATTTCGCCGCGCTGCGCTGGTTGCGCGCGCAGATCCGGCCGCGCCAGCGCATCCGCTTCGATGACTGGCCGTTGCTGCTGGTGCGGCTGTTACTGCTGGCAGCCTTGGCGCTGTTGCTGGCGCGGCCCGCGCTGACGGGCCCGGCGGCGGCCCCCGCTGCATGGACCGTGGTAGCGCCGGGACTGGATGCCATGGCACTGCGTGGAACGGCCGAGGATGGCAACTGGCACTGGCTGGCGCCTGGCTTCCCCACCATCGACCGGGCACCACCGGTCTCGAGCGCCACCCTGCCCAGCCTGCTGCGCGAACTGGACGCGAAGCTGCCTACCGGTACCGCCTTGACCGTGCATGTGCCCGATCCGCTGCCCAGCCTGGACGGCACGCGCCTGCAACTGTCACGCGATGTGCAATGGCGGCCACAGCCGTTGCTGGTCACCGGGCAGCATCCCGCGGCGCCCTCGCCGCGACTGCGCGTGCACAGCGGGGCGTCGGCCACAGCCCAGCGCTGGCTGGGTGCGCTGCAACGCGCGTGGGGCGCGCAGGCAGGGCTCGTAACGCTGGCAGCGGATGCCCTGCCCGAACGCGGCGAAATCGGCGTATGGAGCCGCAGCGATGCACTGCCGGCGAATTGGCAGGCGTGGCTGCGCGACGGCGGCCACGTATTGGCCGCCACCCCGCCCGCCGCAGAGGCGAACGTGCGGCTGCGCGATGCCGACGGCCAACCACTGCTGTGGCAGCAACGCATCGGCCAAGGCCAACTGCTGTCGCTGCCCGGCGACTGGAATGCCGCCAGCAACACGGCGCTGCGCGATCCAGGGTTGCCGCGTGCCCTGCTGTTGGCCCTGCAACCGCCTGCGCCGCCTCGGCTGGGCGATGCGCAGGACCAGGCACCACGCACGGCCTTGCTGCCTGCGACAACGCCCCCCGTGCGTGAACCAACCTCCTGGCTGCTGCTGGCCATCGTGCTGCTGTTCGCCCTGGAACGCTGGATGGCCAGCAGCGCCCGGCGCCGGGTGGCGGCATGAACGCGTTGCAGCGTGCCTGGCAGCGTGCGCGGCGCCGGCGCGCCCTGATCACCCTGTTGCTTGGCCTGCCGTTGGCGCTGGCCGCCACCGCGCTGGCGCTGCGCCTGGCCGGCTTCGATCCGGCCTGCGTGGTTGGCACGCTCGTCGTGCTCGCCTGCGCCACCGTTGCGACGGCGCGCGCCCGCCGGCTCGACCGTCAGTGGCTGCAGCGGCAACTTGATGCCAGTGGCACCAGCGAGGACAGCGCGGACTTGTTGTTCGCCGAGGCCGCCACGCTCAATCCGCTTCAGCAGCGTCAACGCACCCACGTGCTGGCCACGCTGGAGCGCTACATGCCGGAGCTGCGACCGCGCTGGCCACGCGCGGCGCTGGCCCTGTGCTGGATTGCGGGCCTGACCATCGCACTGCTGGCACTCGGCTGGCCGCGCTCGAACAGCGGGCCCACCGCCGCTGCACCCACAGCGCACGACACCGCCATGCCCGCGGGCCCACTGCACCTGCAGTCCACCCGCCTGCGCGTCGACGCGCCGGCCTACACCGGCCAGGCGACGCTCACCCAGAATGCATTGGATGCCAAGGTTGCCGCCGACAGCCGGCTGTCGTGGTCGTTGCGCTTCGACCGCGTACCGGACAAGGCGTGGCTGCAGTTCCACGATGGCCGGCGCCTGCCGCTGAACGAGCAGGACGGGCAATGGCAGGCGCAGGACGTGGCACGCGCGCCGGCGCTGTATCGCGTGGTGAGCGAACCGGCACTGGCCGAGACGCGCCTGCATCGGCTGGACGTGGTGGCCGACCGTACACCCTCCGTGCGCGTGCTGGAGCCGGCAGCCAGCCTGGTGCTGGCCTCGCCCGGACAGCGCCAATGGTCGCTGCGCTTCGAGGCCAGCGACGACTACGGCGTGGCCGCACAGGCAACGCTGTCGATCACCACCACCCAGGGCAGCGGGGAGAACATCACCTTCGTGAAACGTAGTGTCACGCTTGCCGGCAGCGGCGAAGCCACCGCTCGACGTTTCGCCCACACCCTTGATCTGGCTGCGCTGGGCGCGCAGCCCGGCAACGATGTGATCGCCCAGCTCGAGGTGCGCGACAATCACGCACCCACGCCACAGACGGGGCGCAGCAACAGCGTCATCCTTCGCCTGCCCAGTGCCGAGGTCGCGCTTGGTGCCGAACTGGAAGGACGCATCAAGAAGACGCTGCCGGCCTACTTCCGCAGCCAGCGACAGATCATCATCGATGCGGAGGCGTTGATCCGGCAGCGACCTGGCCTGGCCGCTGATGACTTCATCAAGCGAAGCGATGCGATCGGTGTCGACCAGCGCATCCTGCGCCTACGCTACGGCCAGTTCCTGGGCGAGGAGAGCGAAGGCGCACCGAAGCCGCCGCCGACCAGCGACCTGCCCACCAGCGATGCGCCGACCGCAGATGACCACGGCGACGATCACGAGCACGACCCTGGCTCGCAGGCCGGTGCGCATGACGACCATGGCCATGATCATGGCGGTACAGCCAACGCAGATGCCCCGCCGGTGTTCGGCAGCGCGACCGACGTGCTATCCGAGTACGGACACACCCACGACCACGCCGAGGCGGCCACCCTGCTCGATCCGCAGACCCGTGCCACGCTGAAGGCCGCGCTGGACCAGATGTGGTCGGCCGAAGGCGAGCTGCGCCAGGGCCGCCCGGCGCAGGCCCTGCCCTTCGCCTACAAGGCACTGGGCTTCATCAAGCAGGTGCAGCAGGCCGAGCGCATCTACCTGGCCCGGGTCGGGCCGGAGCTGCCCCCCATCGATGAAAGCCGACGGCTGGGTGGCGATCGCGCCGGGCTGGCCAGTCGCGAACTGCCGTTGGCCGCGCGCACGCCGCCGGACCCGGCCATTGTCGAAGCCTGGCAGCGTCTCGGCGATGACATCGGCACACCCGATCTCGATGCGCTCGCTACCTGGCAGCAACGCAACGCTACCTACCTGCCCGATGCACTGGACCTGGCAGCCGCCATCGAGCAGCTGCGCATCGAGCCCGGCTGCCGCGACTGCCGCCAGCGCCTGCGTGCGCAGCTGTGGCGTGCCCTGCAGCGTCCGTTGCCGCAGGTGATGCGGCGCAGTGCGGCCGATGCGATGGGGCAACGGTATCTCGACGCGCTGGAGGCAACACCATGAGCGCCTCCGGATCGAGCCTGTGGATTGCGCTGGCACTCGCCCTGGTCGTGGTCATCGCCAGCCTGCGCCAGTTGCGCGGAGGTCCAGCGCATCGCGGCCGCCAGTGGATCATGATCGGGCTGCAGATCATCGCCGCCACGTTGCTGTATCTGTGCCTGGTACCTCCTACGCATCAGCGACCTGCCGCTGGCCTGGTCGTGCTCGGCGCCCAGGCCGACAAGGCGGGTGCGGTGCCAGCCAGTGAAGGTCCGCTGCTGCTGTTGCCGGAAGCGGGCGATGTACCCGGCGGCCAGCGCGTACCGGATCTGGCCACCGCGCTGCGCCAGCATCCGGCATCCACGCTCACCCTGGTCGGTGCCGGCCTGGCTGCGCGCGATCGCGACGCGGAACTGCCAGCCGACGTGCGTTGGCAGGCGGCACCCGCACCGCGCGGCTGGGTCGCCCTGCAGCCACCTGCCGACGTTGCTCCCGGCGGACGCTTCGAGGTACAGGCGCAGGCTCGTGGCACGGCAAAGGCGAAGGCAGAGTTGCTGGACCCGGCCGACACCGTGGTCGATCGCGCGGACGTTGCCGGGGACGGCCGCGTCCAGCTCAGCGGCATCGCCCGCGCCGAAGGCCGCAGCATGTTCCGGCTGCGCCTGCTCGACGCCGAAGGCCATGTGGTGGACAGCGTACCGGTGCCGCAGCAGACGTTGCCGGCAGCGCCCCTGCGCCTGTTGGTGCGTGCCAGCGCGCCCGGCCCGGAACTGAAGTACCTGCGGCGTTGGGCCGCCGACGCGGGCCTGCGCGTGCAGGCGCAGGCCGATACCGGTGCCGGGCTCAGCGTGGGCGATGGCGTGGTCCCGATCGATGCCCCAACGCTGGCGCGCAGCGACCTGCTGCTGCTGGACGAACGCAGCCTGGCTGCCTTGAAGGCAGGCCAGCTGGCCGTCGTGCGCCAGGCGCTGCGCGACGGCCTGGGTGTGCTGGTACGCAGTGCGGGGGCACCTTCGGCCAGCGCGCGGCAGCGCCTGTATGATCTTGGCCTGCCCGTGCAGGGCGATGGCAGCAGCCACGCCCTCGAACTACCCAGCGACGGTGACAGCGAAGTCCTTGCCGCGCGCCGTGGCCCGCTTGCCGCCGGCACACTGCCGACCAGCTACGGCGAAGAGGCCGACCGCAGCTCGCACAGCGCCGCGCTGCCCTCGCTGGAAGCACTGGCGCTGCAGGCGCCGGGCAGCAACGCGCTGCTGCACGATCGGGGTGGCAAGGCCGTCGGCAGCTGGCGCGCGGCTGGCAAGGGCCGCATCGCCGTACTGCCAATCACCGACAGCTGGCGCTGGGTGCTGGCGGGCCGCGACGACCGTCACGGTGAACTGTGGAGCAGCGTGGTGGCCACGCTGGCGCGCGCACAGGGCAGCGATGATGTGCTGTGGTCGCCTCAGGCGATTGCCTGGGCAGGAGAGCGGCAGGCACTGTGTGGCGTGCAGGCACCGCTGCAGGCCTTCAACCCGCGCGGTGACAGCGTGCCGCTGATCATCGATGGTGCGACATCGGCGCTGCGGTGCGCCGGTTGGTGGCCGCGCGCGTCCGGCTGGCAGCGCCTGCAGCATGGGGACACTACCGTCTGGCGCTATGTATTCGACCCGAAGGACGCAGCTGCACTGCATCGGCAGGCGATGATCGATGCGACCACGCAGGCGCTGGCCCGCAGCGTGCCCGCGAATGCGCGGGTGACGCAGCCGGTGCCGGGTTCGCGCTGGCCCTGGTGGCTGGCTTTCGTGCTGTGCGCCGCGCTGCTGTGGTGGCTTGAACGGCGGCGCTGACCTGGGGCCGGATACCTTTCGGCCGCGAAAGGGCTCCGACCCCAACGGCTGGATCGCGAACCGCATCCACGCATGGCGTGGATCTACTGGCCCCTCATGCGCCCTTCAACGTTTTCCCGCGCGGCGGTACACGCCATTGAAGCGCACGTTCATGCCACCACACTCGCTGTTGTCGGCCACGATCAGCACCTCGCCCAGCGAGTGCACGCGCACCCTGCAGGTGTCCTCGACGAATTCCACATCAGCACCACGCGGCGTCGCCCGCGCTTCCACCTGGCCCATGTTCGGCCCGTAGGGACGCTGCTCCGGCGTGGGGTTGGCAGAGGGCCAGTAGGCGTCGCCGTCCACATGCAGCTGCCCGCCCTGCACCGAGATGCGCAGACCGTTGTCGCCATCCTTCCAGTCGCCCACCCAGTCCTGCAGCGACGGCGTGCGGGCCGGCAACACCTGCAGCTTGCTGCGGTCAACCCACCCGGCGCTGCCACCCACCTTGTTCGGGAAGAACGCGCAGCGATAGCTCCCCAGGTCGCGCCCGGTCACCAGCGTATCGCCACTTACCACGTAGCTGCGCTGGCGACAGGCCGGCTCGCCCTTGGCCGGGCAGCCGTCCATGTCGCCCAGCAGGTACAGGCGGGGAGCACCCACCACCTTGGCCAGGGCAAAGCCCGATTGCTGCGAGGGAAACGCGCCGTTGCGGCAGGAACCATCGTCAGCCAGGTCAGTGGCGATGGCAGCGAACGGGCTCAGCGTCGCGAGCAGGATCAGGGAGCGCAGCAGCATCCAGGCAGTCTCGTGGGGGAACCGCCGAAGGATACGCCCTACTTCACCGGCGGTGCGTCACAGCCGTCCTGCTCCTGGCAGAACTGCAACGCGCGCCGCTGCTGCTCGGCGCTGAGCTCGGGCGGCGGCCGCGCGACCGCCGCCTGGATCTGCGAAGGGCCACCGGTGAGCTTGTTCACACCTTTGGCAGCCGCCATCACACCCTTCACCACGCCCATCATGATGTAGCCGCCACTCATGCTGACCTGCTCCGGCGAGGGCGGTTCGCTCCAGTCACGGCTGAAGCGGTTGTCGCCGAACTTCACCGGGTTCTTGAAGCGGTACAGGTCCAGCGGCTCGTCATCGGGCTTGAGTGCGCGCACCTCGCCAAGGGTGGTGACGTTGTCCTGCGGCAGGGCGGTGGAAACCGGCGCGGTGGTTGCCGCCGGCGCATCCGCAGCGGCTGCAGGCACGGGTACGGGCACCGCCACCGGCGCTGCCTGCTGCGCCTGCGCGATGCCCGCCAGCAACAGGCTGGCCAGCAGCGCTCCCTGCGTTCCACGTCGTGCCACAGCCATCCACCCTGTTGGTTGCGTCCAGTGAACAAGGATACGGATGCGGGCTTCAGATTTCGTTGGCATCGGCGGGGGCATTCAGGGTGTATCACGCATCGTCGCTGCGCGGCCTGAGCGCCGAAGTTTGCAACGAACTTCATTCCCCTCGGGAAGCGGGGTCGGCATCCTGCGGTTTTCCCGGTAAGGCCCTCCTTGATGACAGCTCCCTCCGCACGCCCGCCGCGTCGGCCGGTCGCCTGCTGATGTCGCGCGCAGCAGTACTGGTTGGTCTGGCGGTTGTGTGCCTGATGGTCATCGCGACCGCCGCCGAATGGACATCGCGTGTCCGCGCAGGCCTCGCCTCGCTGCGCCGGAGCAGCACGCTGCGGACGCTGGGCGCGGACGAACACATGGCACTGGCACCGGTGCGCGCGTTGACCGGCTGTGACCATGACGACCAGATAAAGCGGCTGAGTGGAGCCTTCACCGGCGGGACGTGGCGGAACAGCTTCCCGGTCGGTGACGGCTTTCTGGGTGGCATACCCGTGCTGGTGCCAAGACAGGCATGGCCCTATCTCTCGGAAGACAATCAAGCTGACGTGGTACTGGGTGAACACGTGGCCATGGTGGTGCGTCTGAATGGCTTCACCATCGCTGCTGCACGGCCGGATGCAGCCACCAGCCGCGTCTGTGGCGAACGCCTGGAGACACCCGAAGAAGTTTCGATGCGACGGGGTCCCCGCCTGCGCCCTTCCCCGCTGCTGATTGCCATGCTGGCGCTGTGGGCCGCCGCCGGCGTTCCGGGCCTGCTCGCCATGCCGTTGCTCGCCATCGCCGGTCTTGCGGCCTGGCTGGGCCTCCCTCGCCGCAACGGCCCTGCGACTGCGCAGCGCGTGCTGCGGGTCCGCGGGCGCCTGCGCGCGTACCAGCGTACTGCCGAGACATCACGGGTGTGGTTGCTGGGTAGTGACCGGCGTGTGCAGCTACCAGAGAAATGGGAGCACGCTGCGGCATTCTCCCGCGGGCGCTCGATGCTGCTGGAAGTGCGCACCTGCGATGGATGGGTACTCGGCGCGGGCACGGCATGGTGCCTGGCCAGTGACCGACGGCGCTATCCGCCCACGGGAGGGTTCTGGCAACTGGCGTGGCTGGGCCTGCTGTTGTGCGTGCTGGTCTTCGGCGCCGCCTGGATGCCGGTGTCGCAGCGCCTGGCGCTGGGCTGGCCGCTTGCGTCTGGCTGGCAGGCGGTGGCATTGCTGGCGCTGGGCTGGCACGCGGTGCGGTTTGTGATCTGCATGGTGCAGCTCCACCGCCGCAACGAGGCGCTTGACGCGGACATCGCGCAGCGTCCGGACCCGTGGCACTGAACGGTTCACGCCCTTCGCGCGCGATGTCTCACATCCTGAGACGTGGATGTGGTGCCATGTGACCCCTCGCAATCCGTACTGGCTCCATCTTCCATGGCCTACGAACTCGCCAAGCGCACCGCCGATGCCGAGCAGAAGCTCGCTACCCGCGACGGCCTGCCCGCGCGCGACGGCGCCCTGCTCAGTGCGCGCCTGCAGCGCCGCTACCAGGACCGCATCACCGGCAGCTTTGCCATTCCGGGCCGCGAAGGCCGCTACGCGCCCCTTCCCGGGTCGGTACCGCCGGCCCTGGCCGCCGCGCTGAAGGCCCGTGGCATCGAGCAGCTCTACAGCCACCAGGCCGAAGCGTGGGAGGCCAGCCAGCGCGGCGAACACGTGGCCATCGTCACCCCCACCGCCAGCGGCAAGTCGCTGTGCTACACCCTGCCGGTGGTCAGTGCGGCCATGCAGGACAAGGCCAAGGCGCTGTACCTGTTCCCGACCAAGGCCCTGGCCCAGGACCAGGTGGCCGAACTGCTGGAACTCAACCGCGCCGGCGATCTGGGGGTGAAGGCCTTCACCTTCGACGGCGACACCCCCGGCGATGCGCGCCAGGCGATCCGCCTGCATGGCGACATCGTGGTCTCCAACCCGGACATGCTGCACCAGGCCATCCTGCCGCATCACACCAAGTGGGCACAGTTCTTCGAGAACCTGCGCTACATCGTCATCGACGAGGTGCACACCTACCGCGGCGTGTTCGGCAGCCACGTCACCAACGTGCTGCGCCGGCTCAAGCGCATCTGCGCGTTCTACGGTGTGCAACCGCAGTTCATCCTGTGCTCGGCCACCATCGGCAACCCGCAGGCGCATGCGGAGGCCCTGATCGAGGCACCGGTTACCGCCATCACCGAATCCGGCGCGCCCAGCGGACCCAAGCAGGTGCTGCTGTGGAACCCGCCGGTGATCAATCCGGACCTGGGCCTGCGTGCCTCCGCACGTTCGCAAAGCAACCGCATCGCGCGCATCGCGATCAAGTCCGGGCTGAAGACCCTGGTGTTCGCGCAGACCCGCCTGATGGTGGAAGTGCTGACCAAGTACCTGAAGGACATTTTCGACCACGACCCGCGCAAGCCGCCACGCATCCGCGCCTACCGCGGCGGCTACCTGCCCACCGAGCGGCGTGAGACCGAACGGGCGATGCGCGCCGGCAACATCGACGGCATCGTCAGCACCTCGGCGCTGGAACTGGGCGTGGATATCGGCAGCCTGGACGTGGTCATCCTCAACGGCTACCCCGGCAGCGTGGCCGCCACCTGGCAGCGCTTCGGCCGCGCCGGTCGTCGCCAGCAGCCCGCGCTGGGCGTGATGGTGGCCAGCTCGCAGCCGCTGGACCAGTATGTGGTGCGACATCCGGATTTCTTTGCCGAGGCCTCGCCCGAACATGCGCGCATCGCGCCGGACCAGCCGTTGATCCTGTTCGACCACATCCGCTGCGCGGCCTTTGAACTGCCGTTCCGGGTCGGCGATGGCTTCGGCCCGATCGATCCGGAAGTGTTCCTGGAAGCGCTGGCCGAAACCGAAGTCATCCATCGCGAAGGCGAGCGCTGGGAATGGATCGCCGACAGCTATCCGGCCAACGCGGTCAGCCTGCGCGCCGTGGCCGACGGTAACTTCGTGGTGGTCGACCGCAGCGATGGCCGCCAGCAGATCATCGCCGAGGTCGATTACTCCGCCGCTGCGCTCACTCTGTATGAAGGCGCCATCCACATGGTGCAGTCCACCCCCTACCAGGTGGAAACGCTGGACTGGGACGGCCGCAAGGCCTACGTCACCCGTACCCACGTGGACTACTACACCGACAGCATCGACTTCACCAAGCTCAAGGTGCTGGACCGCTTCGATGGCGGCGTGGCCGGCCGTGGCGATTCGCACCACGGCGAAGTACACGTGGTGCGCCGCGTGGCCGGCTACAAGAAGATCCGCTATTACACCCACGAGAACATCGGCTACGGCCCGGTGAACCTGCCCGACCAGGAACTGCACACCACTGCGGTCTGGTGGCAGCTGCCACAGGCGCTGCTGCTGCGTGCGTTCGCCAGCAAGCAGGATGCGCTGGATGGTTTTCTCGGCGCCGCCTACGCACTGCACATCGTCGCCACGGTGGCGGTGATGGCCGATGCGCGCGACCTGCAGAAGTCGGTCGGCAACGGCGATGGTTCCTGGTTCGCGATCGCCGACCAGAGTGGTCGTGGCCAGCTCCGCGGCAGCGAGGGTGATCCCGGTGTGGTGGAGCTGCTGCAGGAATTCGTGCCCACCGTGTACCTGTATGACAACTTCCCTGGTGGCGTGGGCCTCAGCGAACCGCTGTGGCAGCGCCAGGCCGAACTGGTGCAGCGCGCGCGCGAACTGGTGCAGCGCTGCGACTGCAAGGCCGGCTGCCCGGCCTGCGTCGGCCCGGTGCTGGCGGCGCAGGAAGAGGATGAGACCTCGCCGCGCGCACTGGCACTGCGCGTGCTCGACCTGTTCGATGCCGAAGCGTGCCAGCACGTACCGGATGTGGGGGTGACCCCGCGCGAGCCGATGGAGCTGCTGGCACCGTGAGCCTGAGCCTGGACAAGCTGCGCCTGCTGCGGAAACAGGCCGGTGACCCGAAGGCGAGCACGCCGCCCGCGCCCGAGCCAGCACCCGCCACGCAGGCCCCGGTGGCCGCCAACGATGCACGTCAGCCAGCAGCGGAGCGTTCGGTGTTCGCCTGGGTCGAGCAGGAGATCCGCCACAAGCCGACCGGCGCGGCGGCACCTGCCACGACGCCGCCCGCGCTGCGTCGGCCCGAGGTGGGCAGCCTGCATCGCCTGCTCGGCCTGCGCACGCGCGGTGGTGCCGCGCCGGCACGCGCCAGCGCGCAGGACCGGCAGCTGCCCGGCGAAGAGATCGCACCGGGCCTGTTCCTGATCGAATCGCTGCAGCCGCAGGCGATCCCGGCACAACCGCTGTCGCTGGATTTCGCCCGGCGCGAGGGCGAACACGTGGCTGCGCGCGACCTGCTGTTCTTCGATACCGAAACCACCGGCCTGGCTGGCGGCACAGGCACCCGTGCCTTCATGATCGGCGCCGCTGACTGGCACGAGTGCCCGCAACGCGGCGAAGGCCTGCGCATCCGCCAGCTGCTGATGTCCACCATGGCTGCGGAAGACGCGATGCTGGCTACGTTTGCCAGCTGGCTGCAGCCGACCACCGTGTTCTGCAGCTACAACGGCCGCAGCTACGATGCGCCACTGCTGAAGGCACGCTATCGACTGGCCCGCCAGCGTTGCCCGATCACCGCACTGGATCATGTGGACCTGCTCTATCCCACGCGCCGCCGCTATCGCGGCACGTGGGAGAACTGCAAGCTGTCCACCATCGAACGCCAGCTGCTGCGCGTGGTGCGCGAGGACGACCTGCCGGGCTCGGAAGCACCCGGCGCCTGGCTGCGCTTCCTGCGCGGCGGCGATGCGGTGAACCTGCGGCGGGTCGCCGACCACAATCACCAGGACGTGGTGACGCTGGCCCTGCTGCTGCAGCGGCTGGTGCGCGAGGAACAACGCGAACGCGAGACGCTGGCGCTGGTCGGGCAGTAGGCGTTGACGCGGCCTGACGGTGGCAGCGGTGACACTGCCGCCACCATCCACGCTTGGAGCCCGACCATGCGCCTCAGTCCCCTCGCCCTGCTCGCCATCCTGCCGCTGGCCGCCTGCAGCCATGCCGGCAGCAGCACCGCACACGAGAGCACACCACCGCCCGCTGCCGAGGGCGTGCACGAGTGCAAGCCGGACACGCTGGACGCTTTCACCGGCAAGACCGCCGACGAAGCCACCGTGAAGCAGCTGGTGAGCGCCAGTGGCGCGCGCAATGCGCGGGTGGTCAAACCGGGCATGGCGGTGACCATGGACTTCCGCCAGGACCGCGTGACCGTGCAGGTGGATGCGCAGAACAGGATCGAGCGCGCCAGCTGCGGTTGATGTTCCGCCGGGTGGCGCCGGGCCATGCCCGGCGCCTTCCGTCTTCAGGTGTGCCGCTGCGCTCGCCGGGCATGGCCCGGCGCTTCCGCCGTTTTCAGAGGCGCTCGGCCTTGCCGCTGGCCAATGCACGGGCGATCACCAGCTGCGCCTGCTGTGCCGCCCGCGCGTGCACCTGCGCCTGGCGTTCGCCCAGCGCGGCCTGCTGGCTGCCCAGCGCCGCCTGGCGGCTGGCCAGTTCGGCCTGCTGGCTGGCCAAGCGGTTCATGTCGCGGGTGCGGCTGGACTGTGCGGCCTGGCTGCGGGCTTCCTGCATCGCGCGACGTGCCGCGGCGGCCGCCTCACGGGCGGCTTCACGCGCAACTGCGGCGTCGCTGGTCGCCCCGCGTGCCGCCTTCGCGGCTTCGGCGGCGGCTTCGCGATTGATGTCGTGCGCGCTCATCGCACTGCGCGCAGCCTCGACCGCCACCAACGCGATACGGCGCGCCTCCTCGCCCTGCAGCCGGCCTATCTCGCCCATCTGCTTGCCGAGTGCGCTCTGCTGGCGACCAAGCGCACTCTGCTGGCGACCCAGTGCGCTCTGCTGCTGCCCCAGATCGGACGCACCGGCGTAGGCACGCTGCAACGACTGGACCAGCATCGGGTCACGCACGATGTAGCGCTCACTGCCCTGGCGGAACCACAGCGCCGGTCCCTTGCCGAGCTGCTTGCGGGCCAGCGTCACGTCGTCGATGCCGCCGTTGGCGAAGGTTGAATCACCATCGACCAGCACGAACGCCTGCGGCGGCGACGTGCTCAGATCCAGCCGCCCGTAGGTGGTGATGGAGGAACTGCGCGAGGTGCTGCGGCCGGCGTCGATGCCGGGGTCGACGTCGACATCCACGTCAACCGCCACATCCGCATCGTCCGGGCCGGACAGCTCCTCGACGTCGGCGGGCTCGGCGGGCGGCGCAGGGGCCACCGGCACCGCCGGCGCGCGCGCCGACATCGGCGGAGCAGGCGGAACCTTCGGCGCCGGCGGCGGGGGAACCACGGCCTTCGGTGCAGCCGGCGGCGCGGGCGGGGCCGGCGGCACCGGCGCTGCGACCAGCCGCATCGGCGCCACGCCCACCACCACCACCGCGGCAGTCAACGCGATCGCCAGCAGACGCGGACAGGACCGGTGCGACTGCAGCGAGAGCAGGCGACGCTTGAGGCTGGTGGTGCTTGGTGCGGCGCTGGCCACGCCCAGGTGCGGCTGCGGTGCCACGCCCAGCTGCAGCAGCAGGCGGCCATAGGCCTGGCGGCTGGCACCGTGCTGGCCGACCACCGCCGCATCCACCGCTTCCTCGCGGGCCTGGGCGTATTCGCGCACCGACAGCCGCAGCAGCGGGTGGAAGAAGAACAGGTGCTGGGCCAACGCGGGCAGCAGGCCCCACTGCAGGTCACGACGCTGCAGGTGCTGCAGTTCGTGGGTCAGTGCCAGGTCCAGCGCGTCGCCCTGCAGGGCGTTGTCGCCGGCCGGCAGCAGCAGCACTGGGCGGAACGGCCCGATCAGCTGCGGCGAGTCCACCTGCGCGCTCATCCACAGCCGCGGCGCAGGGCGCACGCCGTGCGCGTCGGAGGCCAGCTGCAGGGCCTGCACCAGCGCCTCGTCCTCGCAGGGATGGGCCGCAGCCAGCAGTGCGCGGCAGCGGCGCCACTCACCGAAGGTGCGCAACGCCATCAGCAGCACGCCGGACAGCCACAGCGCAGCCAGTGCGACCGCCCACCACGCAACCGCCGGCACGTCCGCCGCAGGCATCGGCATCGCGGCCAGCAGCTGCGCCGAGGCTTCCGGCGCCAGTGGGTACACCAGATCAGCGGCAACGTCAGTGGCGGTCATCGCCACCGCCTGCGGTGCCGGCAGCCAGGCCAACTGCAACGGCTGGCTCCAGAACAGGCCGAGCACGGCCTGCAGCGAGACCAGCCACCACAGGCGGCAGCGGGTGGCCGCCGACAACGACGGCAGCGCGCGGCACAGGCCATACACCAGGGCCACCAGCAGCACGGTCTGCAGGCTGGTCCAGCCCAGCCGTTCCAGCATCGGGATCAGCATCGTGGTGTCCATGGCTCAGCCCTCGTGGCGACGCGATTGGAGTTGGGCAACCAGCGCTTCCAGCTCGGCCAGCTCGTTGTCGCTGACCTGCTGGCGCTGCGACAGGTAGGCCACGAACGGCGACACCGACCCCTGCAGGGTGTTGTCGACGAACTGGGCCACGGCACCCTGCAGCACGCTCTGCGGGCCACGGGTGGCCTGGTAGCGGTAGACGCCGTCCTGCTGCCGGCGCTGAAGATAGCCCTTCGCCCGCAGCCGTTCCATCATCGTCAGCACGGTGGAGCGGGCCAGGCCACGGGCCTCGCCGTAGCCGCTGGCGACCTCGCCCACGCTGGCCGGCGCATGTTCATCGATGTACTGCAGCAGGGCCAGTTCCTGGTCCCCTATGGACTTGCCACGCATGACACCACTCCCTTGACTACACGTGTCGTCACTGTCAGCTTGACGACAACTGTAGTCAACCCCCCGGAAGTCATGGGCCGACGAACGGTAGGCCTATCCGGGGCGGTTAAACCTTTTCCGCCGCCGGTGCATCCGACCCTCGACGCCTTTCTGGAATCCCGCATGTTCCGCCCAACGCTTCGAGTCGTGCTCATGCTCATCAGCGCCCTGCCCTTCGCCGCGGTGTCCGCCAACCAGGACCAGGCCAACGACCAGACCCGCCGCTTGGTCCGCCAGATCATGCTGGACGAGCGCATTCCCGGGCTGCAGCTGGCCGTGGTCAAGGACGGCCAGATCGTGCTCTCCGAAGCCTACGGCCTGGCCAACGTGGAGAACGGCGTGCTCGCCTCGCGCGACACCCGATTCCCGCTCAACTCGGCCACCAAGGCCTTCACCGGGGTCGCCATCGCACAGCTGGCAGAGCAGGGGCGAGTTGATCTGGATGCACCGGCCTTGCGCTACCTGGACGATCTGCCGGCGGCATGGCGCGAGGTGCGCGTGCGCCAGCTGCTGGCGCACACCTCGGGCCTGCCGGACATCCTCGGTGCGAACGGGCTGTTGGGCGCGGGGTCGGAAGCACAGGCATGGACGGCGGTCAGCGCGCGACCGCTCGAAGCGGCACCCGGGCAGCGCTTTGCGTACAACCAGACCAACTACCTGCTGCTGTCGCGGATCATCGCGCGGCAATCGGGCATGCCCTACGAACGCTTCCTGGCGACCGCCCAGTTCAGTGGCGCACGCATGGCACGCACCACCTTCGGCGACAGCTATGACCTGATTCCGGATGTGGCGACGATGTACAGCCTGGCGCCGCGCGCCACCGATGCCGCCGACGCGCCGACGCGCCTGTCGCACTGGTTCTACGACGTGCCGCCGAGCCTGTGGGCCGGCGGCGGCATCCTCACCACTGCCGATGACACCGCACGCTGGCTGGTCGCGTTGACCGAAGGCCGCCTGCTGCAGGACCCGGCGCGGCAGCGCATGTGGACTGCCGAGCGCCTGGCCGACGGTCGCGCCGGTGCATGGGCCGGCGGCTGGCCGGTACTGAACGCCTCGCCCGACCTGCAGGTGGCCGGCATCGGCGGGGCGCGCTCGGCCTTCGTGGTCTATCCCGAGCGCGGCGTGGCGGTGGTGATGCTGACCAACCTGGTCGGTGCCAATCCGCAGCGCTTCATTCCACGTATTGCCGATCTGTACGCGCCCGCCCCGACGGCTGCGGGCCCTACCCCCGCGGCCCGCCCATCACCGGCAGGACCACCCCGCTGATGTAGCTGGCGCAGGCCGGCGATGCCAGGAATACGTAGGCCGGCGACAGTTCTTCGGGTTGCGCGGGCCGTCCCATGTCACTGTCCTTGCCGAACTCCGCAACATCTTCGGCCTGCTTGTCGGCGGGGTTCAGCGGCGTCCACACCGGACCCGGCGCCACGCAGTTGACCCGGATGCCACGCGGCAGCAGCTGGCTGGCCAGCGCCTTGGTGAACGCATGGATCGCGCCCTTGGTGGCCGAGTAGTCGATCAGTGCCTTGCTGCCGAACAGGCCGGTCTCGGAGCCGGTGTTGATGATGCTGGCGCCCTCGCCCAGGTGTGGCAGCACCGCGCGTGCCATCTGGATGTAGCCGCCGATGTTGGTCTGCAGGGTCTCCTGCAGGTGCGCGTCTTCCAGGTCTTCCAGGCGCTCGCAATGCAGCTGGAAGGCCGCGTTGTTGACCAGGATGTCGATGCCACCGAAGGCCTTGGCGACCTGCTTCACCGCCCTGTTGCAGAAGCGCGGGTCGCGCACGTCACCGGCGATCACCACGCAGCGCCCGCCTTCGCGCTCGACGTGCTGGCGGGTGATCTCGGCATCCTCGGCTTCATCCAGATGCAGCACTGCAACGTCCGCACCCTCGCGTGCGAACAGCACCGCGACCGCGCGGCCGATACCGGAATCGCCGCCGGTGATGATCGCGCGCAGGCCCTGCAGCTTGCCGCTTCCCGCGTAGTCCGGCGCGAGGAAGCGTGGCGCCAGCTCAAGTTCGTGTTCATGCCCGGGCTTGGGCAGCTGCTGGGCGGGCATGACCTCAGGTTGCCTGCGCGCACCGGCCTGGGTGGCGGTCTTCTTTGTTGCCTTCTTCGCGGCGCGCGCGTCCTTGGCCTTTTCCTGGTCCTGCAGGCGTCGCTGCCGGGAAGCCACACGTGCCGCACGCGGATCGCTGGCGGCGGCCTTGCGGGTGGCGGTCTTCACCACGCGTGGCCGAGCGGTGTCGGCCGCGGTCTTCGTCGCGGTGCTGCCTTTGCGCACCTTGGGCGAAGCTTTGCGGCGGGCGGGGGTCTTTGTAGTGGTGGCCATGCAGGTCTCCTCGGGAGGGAAAGGGGCTGCCGGCCAGCGGCCGGCACTACCGGGGGCGGCATCCGCCGCGCCTGCAGTGTCCCTGTCCGGGCTGTCGGCGGCAGTGAGCGCACCGTGTCCACGATGTGCACGGCATTCATTCCACGACCACGCCTGCCGTCGCACCCTGCACGCACCCACACGAGGAACGTCTCCATGAAACATGCCATCGCCACTGCCGCTCTTACCCTCGCCCTCGCTGCCTGCAGCAGTACGCCGATGGCCCAGGTGCAGCCGATCGACGGCGTGATTTCCGGCCAGTGCCACAGCGACATGGTGCGCGGGGCACTCGGCCTGGCCGCTTCGGCCGCTACCGTCGAACGCGCGCGCGTGGACAGCGACAGCCTGCACGTGCAGGTGCTGCGTCATGACGGCCCGCGGGTGCCGCCGGCGCACGAAGGCGGTGACCGCCTGACCATCGAGAAGGGCCGCACCAACAACATCACCGCGATCTACTGCGGATAACCGCCGTCGAGCAAGCCCGACGCTACGTCGCGCCGCCGCGCTTGGACAGCCGCCGCGCGCGGCGCAGTAGCTTCAGCGTCGCCTGTTCCCACTGGCGCGGCCCACGCAGGCCAGCCAGTTTCGCCAGTTCGCCGCGCTCCCAGCCGGCGAACACGCAAGGGTCGATATAGGCCTTGCGGCACACCGCAGGCGTATTGCCCAACTGAGCCGCCACCTTGCACACCACCTCACGCTGCACCTTGGCCAGCGCGCGCTGGCTGGCCGGTTCGGGCAGCTCGGTGGCGGCGAACGCCTGTACTGCAGCCAGGGTGCCGCCCCAGGTGCGGAAATCCTTGGCGGTGAAATCCTCGCCCATCACCTCGCGCAGGTAATCGTTGACCGCACCGGAATCGACCGGCTGGATCACACCGTCGTCATCGCGGTACTGGAACAGGGCCTGGCCAGGCAACTGCTGCACACCGCGCACCAGCGTGCCGAGCCGGCGGTCGCCGACCGTTACTTCATGCAGCTGCCCGGATTTGCCGCGGAAGCGCATCCGCACGCGCCCCCCACGCAGCAGGTCCAGGTGCCGGTTGCGCAGCGTGGTCAGGCCAAAGGATCTGTTTTCCCTGGCGTAGGTTTCATTGCCTACCCGCACCAGGGTCTCGGCCAGCAGCGCGACCACTACCGCCAGCACCTTTTCGCGCGGGAAGCCACTGCGCTTGAGATCGCGGCCAAGCCGGCGACGCAGCGCAGGCAGTGCTTCGCCAAAGGCGATCACCCGGTCGAACTTGCCGGCGTCACGCACCGCGGCCCAGTCGGCGTGGTAGCGGTACTGCTTGCGCCCGCGTGCGTCGCGGCCGGTGGCCTGCAGGTGCCCGTTGGCGTGGGCACAGATCCACACGGCGGTATAGGCCGGCGGAATTGCCAGGGCGCGGATGCGCTGCAGGGTGGCGGCCTCGCGCACGGCATGGCCGTCGGCATCGCGGTAGGCAAAGCCTTTGCCGGCGCGGCGGCGGCTGATGCCGGGCTGGGTGTCATCGACATAGCGCAGGCCTGCGGCGCGCGCGGCCTGTTGTTCCGGGGTGGGGGGCGTTGGCATGGCTGCGAGTGTCGCGGGTGCGGCGCGGTGATCCTGTCGATAACGCAAGACAAACACGTGAGGGTCGGTTCGCCGCTATGCTCGGGTTTTCACAGTCCCTTCCGGAGTCATGATGTCGTTTCCGATTCGCGCCCGTTCGCTCTCCGCCCTGTTGCTGCCGGCCGTGCTGGCCCTGACCGCCTGCCAGGCGCCGGCGCTGGATGAACAGGATTCGGCCACGGCCCATGCCCAGCAGGCGGCCGAAGCCGCCAAGGCACCGGCCGACGACGCCGGCAAGGCCACCGAGGCACCGCCGGTCGGCACCTGCGACGCCAGCCAGGTGCAGAGCCTGGTCGGCCAGCCCTACACCGATGCCCTCGGCAAGCAGGCCCAGGAAGATGCCGGCGCCAACCAGGTGCGCGTGCTCAAGCCCAATGATGTGGCCACGATGGAGTTCCTCGGCGACCGCCTGAACATCGAAGTGGACGACAAGGGCGCGGTCAGCGGCGCGCGCTGCGGCTGAGTCCGGCCCCGCGCCGGCACGGGGGTGCCGGCGCGTTCTGTTGCACCTGCAACCGTGTATTGCGGCGTTGCAGCAACCTGTGATCTAGTCGAGGCATCCGGTGGCCTCACGATGCGCTCCAGGGAATGAGCGGGGACGAGTGTCGCCGCCAACCCTATACGCATCGAGGTAGAGATGGCCCCCCGCAACCGCCAAGGGCTTTACGACCCGCGCTCCGAGCGCGATGCCTGTGGATTCGGCATGGTCGCCCAGCTCGACGACCAACCTTCGCGCCTGTTGGTTGATACCGCCATCGCCGCGCTTTCGCGCATGACCCACCGTGGTGGCGTTGCCGCCGATGGCCTGACCGGCGATGGCTGCGGCCTGCTGCTGCGCCGCCCCGATGCGTTCCTGAAACTGCTGGCCAGCGAAGCCGGCATCACCATTGCCGCGCGCTTTGCCGCCGGCCTGGTGTTCCTGCCGCACGCTGCCGATGCGGCGCAGGCCTGCCGCACCCGATTGCAGGAAGAACTGGAAAAGGTCGGATGCCGGGTGGCGGGCTGGCGCGACGTGCCCACCGACGACAGCGTCTGCGGCCAGCTGGCGCGCGACACGCTGCCGCGAATCGAGCAGGTGTTCGTCGATGCCGGAGTCGGCCAGGATGACGCCGGCTTCGCGCTGGCGCTGTTCCTGGCCCGCCGCCGCAGCGAACAGCAGCTGCGCGAGCACGCCGACTTCTACGTCACCACCCTCACCCCGGATGCGATCAGTTACAAGGGCATGGTGCTGCCGGACAAGCTGAGCCGCTTCTTCCCCGACCTGCAGCGCCGCGAACTGGCCTCCAGCGCGATCGTGTTCCACCAGCGCTTCTCCACCAATACGCTGCCGCGCTGGCCGCTGGCGCACCCGTTCCGCATGCTCGCCCACAACGGCGAGATCAACACCATCGAAGGCAACCGGCGCTGGGCGCAGGCGCGCAGCAAGGTGTGGAAGACCCCGCGCTTCGACATCGCCGAATTCGATCCGGTCATCTCCATGCACGGTTCGGACTCGCAGAGCCTGGACAACATGCTGGAGCTGATGGTCGCCGGTGGCATGGAGCTGATCCAGGCGCTGCGCATCCTGGTGCCGCCGGCCACGCAGTCGCTGGAGTTCAAGGATCCGGACCTGGCCGCGTTCTACGAATTCCACGGCCTCAACAGCGAGCCGTGGGACGGCCCGGCTGGCATCGTCGCCTGCGACAGCCGCTACGCCGTGTGTACCCTCGACCGCAACGGCCTGCGCCCGGCGCGCTGGATGCTGACCGCCGACCGCCACTTCCTGGTCGCTTCCGAAGCCGGTGTGTGGGAAGTGCCCACCGAGCGCGTGGTGCGCAAGGGCAAGCTTGGCCCCGGCGAGATGGTGGCCATCGACCTCAAGCGCGGTGATCTGCTCGACTCCGACGCGGTGGACCGCATCAACCGCGGCCGCGCGCCGTACAAGCAGTGGCTGCAGCAGGGCGTGACCTACCTGCAGACCGAACTGATCGACCCGTCGCTGGTGGAAGAGCCCTTCGACGAAGGCACCCTGCGCAGCTACCACAAGCTGTACCAGCTCAGCAGCGAGGAAGTGGAGCAGGTGCTGCGGCCGCTGGCCGAGACCGAGCAGGAAGCCACCGGCTCGATGGGCGATGACACGCCGATGGCGGTGCTGAGCCAGCGCAGCCGCCCGCTGTACGACTATTTCCGCCAGGCGTTCGCACAGGTCACCAACCCGCCGATCGACCCGCTGCGCGAAGACTGCGCGATGTCACTGTCCACCCAGCTCGGCAAGGAGACCAACATCTTCCATGCCGGCCCGGAGACGGTGAACCACGTCATCCTCAATTCGCCGGTGCTGAGCCAGCGCAAGCTGCGCCAGCTGCTGAAGATGGACCAGTACGTGCAGGCCAACCGCCTGCTCGACCTGTCCTACAGCGAGGACGAAGGCCTGCGCGCCGGCATCGAGCGCATCTGCGCCGAAGCCGAACAGGCTGCGCGCGATGGCATGGTGATGCTGCTGCTGTCCGACCGCTACCCGGTGGCCGGGCGGCCGATGGTGCATGCGCTGCTGGCCACCAGCGCCATCCATCACCACCTCTCGCAGCTGGGCCTGCGCTGCGACGTCAACCTGATCGTCGAGACCGGCACCGCGCGCGACCCGCACCACATGGCGTGCCTGCTCGGCTTCGGTGCCACCGCGGTGTATCCGTACCTGGCCTACCAGACCCTGTTCGACCTGGGCCGCCGCGGCATCCTCAAGCTGAGCAAGGGCGGTGAGCAGTCGCAGATCGGCCGTCGTTACCGCAAGGGTGTCTACAAGGGCCTGTCGAAGATCATTTCAAAGATGGGCATCTGCACCGTGGCCAGCTACCGTGGCGCGCAGCTGTTCGAGATCATCGGCCTGGAGCCGGAGGTCGTGGACCTGTGCTTCCCGGATACCGCTTCGCGCATCGGCGGCGCCGGCTTCGCCCGCCTGGACGCCGACGCGCGTGAGCTGTGCGCGCACGCCTGGGACGCACAGCAGGACGTCGATGTCGGTGGCTTGCTGAAGTACGTGCACGGCGGCGAGTACCACATGTACAACCCGGACGTGGTGACCACCCTGCAGCGCGCGGCGCGCAGCGGCGATCCGCGTGCGTGGCAGCAGTACTGCGATGCGGTGCATGCGCGCCCGCCGTCGGCGCTGCGCGACTTGCTGGAACTGGTGCCGGCGGCCACGCCCGTGCCTCTGGACGAGGTCGCCCCGGCCAGTGCGCTGTTCCCGCGCTTCGATACCGCGGCGATCAGCCTGGGCGCGCTGTCGCCCGAGGCACACGAAGCGCTGGCGATCGCCATGAACCGCCTCGGCGGCCGCAGCAATTCCGGCGAAGGTGGCGAAGATCCCGCACGCTACGGCACGCAGCGGCGCAGCAAGATCAAGCAGGTGGCCTCGGGCCGCTTCGGCGTCACTGCCGAATACCTGGTCAATGCCGAAGTGCTGCAGATCAAGGTCGCGCAGGGCGCCAAGCCCGGCGAGGGCGGCCAGCTGCCGGGGCACAAGGTCAACGAGCTGATCGCACGCCTGCGCTATGCGCGCCCGGGCATCGGCCTGATCTCGCCGCCGCCGCACCACGACATCTATTCGATCGAAGACCTGGCCCAGCTGATCTACGACCTCAAGCAGGTCAACCCGACCGCGCTGGTGTCGGTAAAGCTGGTCAGCCATGCCGGCGTCGGCACGATTGCCGCCGGCGTGGTCAAGGCCGGTGCGGACCTGATCACCATCTCCGGCCATGACGGCGGCACCGGTGCTTCGCCGGTCAGCTCGATCCGCTATGCCGGCGTGCCGTGGGAACTGGGCGTGGCCGAAGCGCACCAGGCGCTGCTGGCCAACGACCTGCGCGGGCGCACCCTGCTGCAGACCGACGGCGGCCTGAAGACCGGCCTGGACGTGGTCAAGGCCGCGCTGCTGGGCGCGGACAGCTTCGGCTTCGGCACCGCGCCGATGATCGTGCTGGGCTGCAAGTACCTGCGTATCTGCCATCTCAACAACTGCGCCACCGGCGTGGCCACCCAGGATGAGCGCCTGCGCGAGAACCACTTCACCGGCCAGCCCGAGCGCGTGGAGAACTTCTTCCGCCTGCTGGCCGAGGAAGTGCGCGGCTGGCTGTCGTACCTGGGCGCGCGTTCGCTGGAAGAGATCGTCGGCCGCACCGACCTGCTGCGGCAGATCGAAGCGGCACCGCGCGACGGCGTGCGCGTGGACCTGTCGCGCCTGCTGGCCGACAGCCGCTACGAAGGCAGCCACTGTGCCGCGCAGCGCCTGTACGAATCGCCGGACAGCCTGGCCACGCAGATGGATGGCCTGCTGGCCCCGGCCATCGAGCACAAGCGCGGCGGTGAACATCGCTTCCTGATCCACAACACCGACCGCAGCATCGGCACCCGCCTAGCCGGTGCGGTAGCGCGCGCGCATGGCAACCAGGGCATGGCCGAGGCACCGCTGGAACTGCGCTTCCGTGGCAGTGCCGGGCAGAGCTTCGGCGCCTTCAACGTCGGCGGCCTGCACCTGGAAGTGGAAGGCGAGGCCAACGATTACGTCGGCAAGGGCATGGCCGGCGGCCGCCTGGTGGTGCGTCCGCCGCGTGGCGCCCGCTTCGAGGCACGCAGCACCGCCATCATCGGCAACACCTGCCTGTACGGCGCCACCGGTGGCGAGCTGTTTGCCGCCGGTCGCGCGGGCGAGCGCTTCGCGGTGCGCAATTCCGGCGCGCTGGCGGTGGTGGAAGGTGCCGGTGACCACTGCTGCGAGTACATGACCGACGGCGTGGTGCTGGTGCTGGGCAAGGTCGGCCTGAACTTCGGCGCCGGCTTCACCGGTGGCCTGGCCTACATGCTGGACGTTGATCGCGATTTCGTCGACCGCTACAACCACGAGCTGATCGACATCCACCGGGTATCGGCCGAGGGCTTCGAGAACTACCGCCAGCACCTGCACCGCCTGATCGGCCGCCACCGCGAGCTGACCGGCAGCATCTGGGCGCAGCAGATCCTGGACGAGTTCCGCGATTACATCGGCAAGTTCTGGCTGGTCAAACCCAAGGCCGCCAGCATCGAGTCGCTGACCGAAACCCTGCGCCGCGCGGCGTGACACGGCGGGGCGCCGTCCGCAACCGGCGCCCCGACCTCCCCACCGCTGTAGTGCCGGCCGCTGGCCGGTATCCGGAAAACACCACAGAGCCCGCCATGAGCCGCAAGCACGCCTTCCAGTTCCTCGACCTGCCCCGCACCATGCCGCAGCGCATTCCGGTGGAACTGCGCACCTCCGGCGACTGGGGCGAGCTGTACGGCAAGTTCGGCAAGGAAGACGCGCAGTACCAGGCCGGCCGCTGCCTGGACTGCGGCAATCCGTACTGCAGCTGGAAGTGCCCGGTGCACAACGCCATTCCGCAGTGGCTGCAGCTGGTGCAGGAGAACCGCATCCACGAGGCCGCCACGCTGTGCCACAGCACCAATCCGCTGCCGGAAGTGTGCGGCCGGGTGTGCCCGCAGGACCGGCTGTGCGAAGGCAGCTGCACGCTGGAAGAATTCGGCGCGGTCACCATCGGAGCGGTGGAGAAGTACATCGTTGATACCGCGCTGGCCACCGGCTGGCGCCCGGATCTGGGCGCGGTACAGCCGACCGGCCACAGCGTGGCGGTGATCGGTGCCGGCCCCGCCGGGCTGGCCTGTGCCGACCGCCTGGCCCGTGCCGGCATCGCCGCGGTGGTCTACGACCGCTACGAGCAGATCGGTGGCCTGCTGCAGTTCGGCATTCCCAGCTTCAAGCTGGACAAGGGCGTGATCCACCGCCGCCGCGAAGTGCTGGAAGGCATGGGCGTGCAGTTCCGCCTCGGCGTGGAGATCGGCCGCGACCTGAGCGTGCAGCAGCTGCTCGATACCCATGATGCGGTGTTCGTCGGTACCGGCGCCTACCGCTACACCGATGGCGGGCTCGACGGCCAGGACCTGAAGGGGGTGCTGCCGGCGCTGCCGTTCCTGGTGCAGAACAGCCGCATCGTCAGTGGCGATGACCCGAAGGGCCGGCCGATTGCCGGCTGGGAAGACACCATCGCCCTGCCCGATCTGAACGGCAAGCGCGTGGTGGTGCTCGGCGGTGGCGACACCGGCATGGACTGTGTGCGCAGCGCCGTGCGCCTGGGCGCGGCCAAGGTCACCTGCGCCTACCGCCGTGACGAAGCGAACATGCCGGGCAGCGCGCGCGAAGTGGCCAATGCGCGCGAGGAGGGCGTGCGTTTCCTGTTCAACCGCCAGCCGCTGTCGATCGAAGCCGGTGCCGATGATGAAGTGATCGGCGTGACCGTGGTCGAGACCCGCTTGGGCGAACCCGATGCCAACGGCCGCCAGAATGCGGTGCCGATCGACGGCAGCGAATCGCTGCTGGAGGCGGACGTGGTCATCATCGCCTTCGGTTTCTCGCCCACGCTGCCGGCATGGCTGTCCGAACATGGCGTGGAAGGCCAGTCCAATGGCCGCATCGTGGCCGGTGGCAAGGACCGCCTGCCGTTCCAGACCGCGCACCCGCGCCTGTTCGCCGGTGGCGACGCAGTGCGCGGCGCCGACCTGGTGGTGACCGCAGTGGCCGAAGGCCGCGACGCCGCTGCCAGCATCATCCGCCTACTGGCGCACTGAATCCGGCGCGAGCAGCGCCGCCAACAGCGCACGCAGTTCGTGCGTCTCCACGGGCTTGGCCAGGAAGTGGTCGATGCCCGCATCGCGGCAGGCCTGGCGGGTCCGGTCCAGCACGCTGGCGGTCAACGCGATGATCGGCACCACCGCACGGATCGCGCAGGTGTCGGCACGGATCGCACGCGCCAGCGCGAAGCCGTCCATGTGCGGCATGTGGCAGTCGGTGATGACCAGGTCGAACGCCTCCGCCTGCCAGGCCTCGAACGCCTGGCGGCCATCGGTGCAGGCGCGGACCTGCAATCCCAGGTCGTGCAGGCGCTGTTCCAGCAGATGCAGGTTGGTGGGATGGTCCTCGGCCACCAATACCCGGGTCGGCGACAGCCGCGCCAGCGCCGCCGACGTCGGTGACGCCTGCGCCGGCATCCCGCAGGCGGCCAGATCCAGTTCCAGCCACACGGTGGTGCCTTGGCCCAACACGCTGCGCAGGTCCAGCGTTGCCCCCATCGATGCGGCCAGCTCCCGGCAGATGGCCAGGCCCAGGCCACTGCCGCCGAAGCGACGCGTGGTCGATGCCTCGGCCTGGGTGTAGGCGGCGAACACCGCCTGCTGCCGCTCGGCACTGATGCCCACGCCGCTGTCACTGACCTGCAGGCGCACCCGCTGGCCACGGGCGTGTTGCTGCACCACCTGCACCTGCAGGTCCACGCCGCCATGCTCGGTGAACTTGAGCGCGTTGCCGGCCAGGTTGAACAGGATCTGGCGCAGGCGCAGGTCGTCGGCCAGCGATCCCGCCTGCAGGGCAGGATCAAGCGCGACATGCAGGTGCAGGCCGCGGCTGGCCGCCACTGGCATCAGCAGCTGCTGCACCGCCTGCACCAGTGCAGCCACGCGGGTCGGCCGCAGCTGCAGCGGTACCGCCTGCAGGCGCTGGCTGTGCAGTACATCGTCGAGGATCTGCCGCAGCATCCGCGCGGCATCACCCACCGTCGCCAGCACCTGCCGCTGGCGCGGGTCCAGCGCGCTGCCTGCCAGCCGTTCCAGCATGCCCAGCAGGGTACTCATCGGCGTGCGGATCTCGTGGCTCATCGTCGCCAGGAAATGGGTCTTGGCCAGCGCCACCTGTTCGGCCTCGCGGCGAGCCTCGGCCAGCGCACGGGTGCGCGACTGCACTTCGCTGACATCGATCCAGTAGCCGCTCCATTCCACGTCACCGCCCTCGCACGACAGCGGCTGCCCATGCGAACGCACCCAGCGCCAGCCCTGCGCCGCGCGCGTACGGAACGTGACATCGATCGGGCCACGCGCCAGCGCGGCGGCTTCCACGCAGTCCATCACCCGGCTGCGATCATCGGGGTGGACGGCTGCCAGCAGGCGCCGCTGGTCGATCTGAGCGGTCTCCACGCTGATCCCGAACAATGCCTGCACATCACCGGCAATCTGCGGGAAGCTGTAGTGGCCGGAGGCGGACCGGCGTACCTGGAAGACCACTGCGGGCAGGTTCGAGGTCACCTCCTGCAGGCGCTGGGCCACCATCCGGCGGCGTTCGCTTTCGCGATGCACGCGCCAGTAGCCGTAGGCATACACCAGCACGAGCGCCAGCAGGATCAGCGAAGACGACACCAGCCAGCGCAGCGGCGACGGCGGTGGCTGGGGACGCGGCTGGTTCGGCAGCCACGCGTTGCGGATCGCTTCGCGCTCGGCGCCGGACAGCTGCGAGATGGCCTGGTCGAACGCGTTGACCACATCGGCGCAGGCCGGCACGGCGGCCAGCACCAGTGCGTCGTCGGTACCCGCCGGCGCGGCGATCACCAGCGGCGTGCCCCGGTAGCGGCGCAGGCCGGCCTCGGCCTCGCCGAGGTTGGCGATCACCGCATCGATCAGGCCCGCGCCCAGCAGGGCCAATGCGTCATCCATAGGCGCGGGCGGCAGCAGCTGTGCGCCGGGCGCATGCTCGGCCAGCATCGCGCTCAACGCCACCGCGTCGGGACTGACCACGGTCTTGCCGCGCAACCCTTCCAGGCCCAGCATCGGCGGCGCATCGCGGCGGCGCACGATCACCTGTGGCAGCTGCTGGTAGGCGCTACTGGCCACCCAGCCCGCGGGCAGCTGCGAGCGCGGCCAACCCAGCAGGGCCTGGATGCCGTCGGGCACCCCACCTTCCGCGACGGCGGCCGATGGCAATGGATGGGGCTGCAGCAACCGTCGTGCGCCCAGCAACGCCAGGTATTCCGCGCTGAGCCCTTTCGGCTCGCCGTCTTCACTGGAAGACAAGGGCGCGCGATCGGCCGGCCAGGCAATGCGCAGGGGCGTCCCACACTCCGCAGCCGCGGCGGTAATGGGCGACAGCACGCAGGCCATGACCGCGACGGTGGCGCGCAGGCCAGCGACGTTCACGATGGGCATCCTCTTTTCGCGGGCGGAAATGAACGGCCGCGCTGCGGTACCGCTGCCTGTCACGCTAGCGACACGTGTGCGGGTAGCAATGAAGAAAGTTGTAAAAGCAGCAAGCAGGGGGAATGCCGACATACACTGCCGCTTTCACCCGTTCCTGCGGAGTTCTCAATGCGCATCGGCCTGGCTGCCAACCGTCTCCACCACCACGACGCGCGCGCCGCCCTGTTCCGCTGGCTGCGTGTCAGCGAGGCCGGCCTGCGCGAACTGGGGGTGTCGCTGCACGCAGTCGGCCGTACCTATGACGCAATCGGGCGGCAGGGCTTCCTGAGCGGCTATGCGGGCCTGCACCGCTATCCCTATGGTCGCGAGGGTGGCCTGATGAAACTGGTGGCCGAGGTGGTCGGCATGGGCGCCGAGCGGACCCTGGATGGCGCGATCTACCTGATCGACCCGGTCGATCCATCCTCCGTGTTCCCAGAAGCCACGGCGCTGAAGCGGCAGTGCGTGATTCATGGCAAACCGTTCATTTCGACCGTGGCCACTGCGCGTGACTGGGTGGAGGTGGAACGCATCCACGCCGGCCTGGCCGCCGATGCCGGGGCCGACGACCTGCATGCGTTTGAGGGGCAGACGCTGGCACTGATCGCGCACGATGCGATGAAGCCGGCCATGCTGGCGTTCGCCGATGAGCACTTCGATGTGCTGGCGCGGTTCGGTGAGCGCGTGGCGACCGGCACCACCGGCCAACGCTTGAACGAGCTGGCCTGGAGCCGCGGCTGGCCCAGCGATACGCCGTGGGTGACGCGCTACCAGAGCGGCCCGATGGGCGGTGATGCGCAGATTGCAGACCGCGTGCTGGAAGGACGCTGCCAGCGTGCGATCTTCTTCGAGGACCCGCATGTGGCGCGCCAGCACGAGGCGGATATCCAGCTGCTGGAGCGTGCGGTGACGACGGTGACGGACCAGGCGGTGTGCATTACGGCACCGCGGGTGGCGGCGCGGTGGGCGACGGCGGCGGCGTTGCGGGCGGGGTGAGGGTTTCGGCGAACGGCTGAGCCCCTCGTGGTGGCTTGGGCCTGCACGATCATGCGGTTGGCCGGGATGGGGGGAACTGCGGGGGACGCGGTAAACCCGTCCCTGAAGCGACCCCCGCAATCCCACCCATCCCGTCCTTCGACAGTTCCGGTGTGCCACCACGGAAGAAGGAAGGAAGAACAGGAGCGGGTTGCGCGCTGCGCGCGCTTCCGTAGAGCCGAGCCCATGCTCGGCTGCAGTCAACGGCAGCCGAGCGTGGGCTCGGCCCTACAGTTACAGAAGCTGGCGTAGCATGGCTTTCAGGCGCCGACCTTCCAGCTGGAAGTAGTCGCGCTGCTCGCGCCAGGCGGGGAAGCGTTGTTCCACTTCGTGCCAGAACGCGGGCGAGTGATTCGGCTGGATCAGGTGGCAGAGTTCGTGCACCAGCACGTACTCGAACGCTTCCGGACGGCCGAGCACCAGGGCCAGGTCCAGCGCCATGCTGCCGTCAGGGGCCAGCGAGCCCCATTGCGAGGACATCACCTTCAGCCGCACGCGGCTGGGTGCGCGCGGCAGGGTAGGCAGGTACTTCGGCAGCCAGCGGCCGACGTCGGCGCGGGTCTGCGCTTCGTAGAACTCGCGCAGCAGGCGGCGCAGGGTGGCGTCCCCACCACGGGTCGGCCACTGCACACAGGCACCGTGCGTGTCGATCTCCAGGCGCGCGTAACGGCCTTCCTGCCAGCGCAGCGGCAGCAGTTCGCCACGCAGGGGCAGCACGCCGTCCTCGCCCGGCTGCAGCGGTGCCGGCAGGCCATTGTCCTGATAGACGCGCAGTTGCAGCGCCAGCCAGTCGCGGTGCTGTTCCAGGAAGCGTTCGCCCATCACCAGGCTTGCCCGCGGCGGCAGCGTCAGGCGCGCGCCGCGCTCGTCCACGCTCAGCTTGATGCGCCGTGCACGCGGGTCGCGCACCCGCAGCACCTCGATCTCGGCATCCTCCAGCCGCAGGCGAACGGTGTCGCGCTGTACGGTGGCGGGTGGGGTCGGGCTGATCAGGCGGCGCAGCAGACGGCTCATGTGCCCAGCATAGCGCCGCTTCGGGCCACCGGATGACCGGCGGCCCACGGGCTGCCTGTTCAGTCAGCCTTGCTGAGCTTGAAGGCTTCCTCCAGCAACAGGAACAGGCGGCGGATCTCGGCGCTCTGCAGGGCGAAGCGGGCATCGAACTCGGCGCGGCGGCCGTCTTCGTCGGCATGCTCCAGCTGGTCCAGGGCACCGTCGAGGAACTTCAGCTTGCGCACGATCAGGTCGTCGCCGATCACGAAGGACAGGTTGTCCTCGAAGATCAGCGCCAGCTTGGTCACCTGCTTGCCGGCGTCCAGGTGCTTGTCGATCTCGTCGCAGCGCAGCTCCTGGTGCTGGCACTTGACCACCGCGCCACCTTCCACCGGATCCTTCATCTCGCACTCTTCGCCCAGGCTCAGCCCGGTCGGCAGCGGCTCGCCGGCGATCCAGCCGGTCAGGATCGAGCGCGGCGCCACTTCGGCGTTCAGCGGCATGGCCGGGAAGCTGCCGAGCAGGCCACGGATGTCGGACATGAAGTACTCGCCGGTCTTGCGGCTGGAGGTATCCACCGCCACGTAGCCGTGCTGCAGGTCGATGAAGGCGTCGTTGCGCGAGGACTTCACGAAGGCGCGCGGCAGCAGTTCATGCAGCAGGTCGTCCTTCATGCGCTTGCGTTCGCGGCCACCCGGGCGGCGGCCTTCCTTCTCCTCGATCTCCTCCAGCTTGCGCTCGAGCAGGTCGTTGACCACCGCCGCCGGCAGGATCTTGTCCTCGCCGCCCACGGTCAGCCACAGGTGCTCGGCAATGCGATGGGACAGCAGTTCCTTCTCCTCGCGGCCGAACGGCGAGATGAAACCGCGCGAGCTCATTTCCAGCGCGCCGACCGGCTTGAGCAGGGCGTGCGGCAGCAGGGTGTCGACTTCGGAAAAATCAGTGGCGGTCGGGAAACGGAAGAACGTCAGGTTGCGAAAGAACATGGAATTCCGGATGGCAAAGAGGAAGGGCGACCGACCTTAAACGGTAGGCGTCTCGGGATCTGCGTCGGCGTCGGCCGGGGAACCGGCCAGCCAGGCATGGGCGTCGGGCAGCGGCGCGTCGTCGCGACGGCCCAGCGCCATGAAATCGAACAGGGTGGTATCGGCCAGCTGCGAGGGCCGGACCTCACCCATGGCGCGCGCGATCTGCTCGATGCGGCCGGGGTGGTCCTTTTCCCACTGCTTCAGCATCAGGCCGACCTGGCGGCGCTGCAGGTTCTCCTGGCTGCCGCACAGGTTGCAGGGAATGATCGGGAACTGGCGCGCCTGCGCGTAGTCGACGATGTCGCTCTCGCGCACGTAGGCCAGCGGCCGGATCACCACGTGCTTGCCGTCATCGCTGCGCAGCTTCGGCGGCATGCCCGACAGCTTGGCGTGGTGGAACAGGTTCATGAAGAACGTGGCCACCATGTCGTCGCGGTGGTGGCCCAGCGCGATCTTGGTGAAACCGTGGGTTTCGGCGTAGTTGTACAGCGCGCCGCGACGCAGGCGCGAGCACAGCGAACACATGGTCTTGCCTTCCGGAATGACCCGGCTGACCACCGAATAGGTGTCCTGCTCGATGATGTGGTACGGCACGCCCAGCCCGGCCAGGTACTCCGGCAGCACGTGCTCGGGGAAGTCCGGCTGCTTCTGGTCCAGGTTCACCGCCACCAGCTCGAACGGCACCGGCGCCTTCTTCTGCAGCTGCAGCAGCACGTCCAGCAGGGTGTAGCTGTCCTTGCCACCGGACAGGCAGACCATCACCTTGTCACCGGCTTCGATCATGCCGAAGTCGGCAATCGCCTCGCCGACCTGGCGGCGCAGGCGCTTGGCCAGCTTGTGCTGTTCGCGCTCGGCCAGCCGCGGATCGCGGGCGGCGCGCGGCTGGGAACGCGGCAGGGGATCGGGAAGGGAAATCACGGCACTCATGGGTTCCATTCTAACGGCTCGGAGCCGCCCCGGCCGGGGGTCGGGGTTCCCCTCTCCCGGCAGTCATCGTCGCTGTGTATGCTCGGAGGCTGTGGACACCTACAGCCCCGCCGAGATCGTCGAACGCCTCGCCGCCCTGCGCGCCGAGCATCGCCTGCTGGATGAACAGATCACCCGCATGGCTGCCAATGGCGAGGACGAACTGGAATCCAAGCGCCTGAAGCGGCGCAAGCTGCAGTTGAAGGACTGCATCGCCAGGCTGGAAAGCCTGCAGATTCCCGACGAACCGGCCTGAGCGGTGGCCCATCCACGCACGGCGTGGATCCACTGCTTCGCCCCCGGTAGATGCCAACCCTGGTTGGCATGCCCTTGGCCGGGCATGGCCCGGCGCTACCTTCAATCCTGCGGCGCAGGCTCGTCCGGGCGTGCCGCTTCGGGGCTGACCCGCTCGATGGTGTGGCGCAGTTCGCGGCCGAGGATGAACTTTGCGTCCTTGGCCCAGGCATCCAGGCGCTCGTCGAACAGCAGCTTGCTGTTCTCGTCCGGCCACACCAGGCGCAGCTCGCGCAGCTTCTGGATGAAGCCCCGGAACAGGGTGCGGTCGAAGAACTCCGGCGCGGCCGGTGCATAGAGCAGGCTCAGACGCTGCGCCGCCTGCTGGCACAGGCTTTCCAGCTCGGCCGCACCCAGCACGCCCGGGCCGTTCTTCACCAGCACCGAAATGGCGATGTAGTAACGCTCGAACGCCTGCTGCAGCGAGTGCCCGATCGCACGCAGGCGGAACACTTCGTCGGTCTGCCCGGTGTTGCGCGCCAGGATGCCGCCATCGTCGTCGTTGACGTTCTGCAGCAGGCCCTCGCGCACGAACACGTTGATGGTCTGGTCGATGCGCTGCGCGAATTCGTCCTCGCTCCACGGCAGGAACAGCTCGGCCTGCAGGAACGGGTACACCGTGCGGCCCAGCTGGACCAGGCCGGTGCGGCTCATGCGGCGGTTGTTCTGGAAGCAGCAGGCCACCCACGACGAGGCAGTGAACAGGTGCAGCACGTTGTTGCGGAAGTAGCTCAGCAGCACCGCGGTATCGCCGCTGACGCTGAGCACATCGCCCAGCGGATGCTTGATGCGGGTGAGAACGTTGATTTCCTCGGCGTGGGCGATGATCCGCTCCGGAGAATGCGGGGTCACCGTCACCCGGTCCGAATACGGCATCTCGACCAGCAGGGTCTTGCACAGCTCGATCTGCGCGATCAGGTCGGCTTCGCCCATCGCGTGCTTCGGCGTGGACAACAGCGCCAGCGCCAGCAGGTTGATCGGGTTGACGTCGGCGGCACCGTTGATGCGCACCTGGATGCGTTCGGCCAGCGTATCCACCGTGGTCGACAGCCACGCCGGCTTCTCGTCCTCGGACACCGCCTCGCCCTTCCACTCCGGGGCCTTCTCGGCCAGCACGTCGTTCAGCGCGATCGGCTCGCCGAAGTTCACCACCACCTGGCCGTAGTTCTGCTTGAGCACCTTGGGGATGCCCCACAGCAGCGACCAGATCGATTCCTTCTCCTTCGGCCGGCCGGACAGTTCGTCCAGGTAGCTGCCGCCTTCCATCAGCTTCTCGTAGCCGATGTAGATCGGCTGGAACAGCACCGGCTTGCGCGGCTGGCGCAGGAACGCGCGCAGGGTCATCGAGATCATGCCGCCCTTGGGCTGCAGCAGGCGGCCGGTGCGCGAACGGCCACCTTCGACGAAGTATTCCAGCGAGTAGCCACCGGCCACCAACTGCGCGACGTACTCACTGAGCACGGCCGAGTACAGCGCGTTGCCGCGGATCGAGCGGCGGATGAAGAACGCACCGCCCTTGCGCAGCAGGGTGCCGACCACCGGCAGGTTCAGGTTGATGCCGGCCACGATGTGCGGCGGCACGATGCCACGGTCGTACAGCAGGTAGGACAGCAGCAGGTAATCCATGTGGCTGCGGTGGCTGGGCACGTACACCACTTCGTGGCCCGGCGCGGCGGCCTTGAACTTGTCCAGGTGGTGCACCAGCACGCCCGCATAGATGCGGTTCCACACGTGGCTGAGCATGAAGCTGGCCGAACGCACCACCGGGCTGGAGTAGTCCGCGGCGATTTCCCAGGCGTAGGCGTGCGCCTTCTTCCAGGCATCGGCCGCCTTCGAATTATCGCGCTTGGCCTGCGCGGCGATCGCCTCGCGTACCGGTTCGGCAGCCAGCACCTGGTCCACCAGCAGGCGCCGGGTCGACAGGTCAGGACCGATCACCGATTCACGGATGCGGCGGAAATGGGTACGCAGCACGCGCTGCAGCTTGCGCACCGTGCGTTCCGGCTCCAGGCCCTCGTCGATGATGGAACGCAGCGAGATCGGCGGCGCGAAGCGGACGATGGTGCTGCGGCCATTGAGCAGCACCGCCAGCAGGCGGCGGAAGCGGCCGACCAGTGCCCAGTTTTCCGAGAACAGCACCGCGAACCAGCCGCTCTGCTTGTCCGGCGCGCGGCCGACGAAGATCGACACCGGCACCAGGTGCACGTCCAGGTCATCGCGCACGCGATGCGCCTGCAGGACCTTGGCCAGCGAATCGGAGTGGGTCTTGGCGCCGCGCTGCTCGGGAATCAGCGAGTTGCTGGAGCTGCGCCGCGACAGCGCCAGGTAGGCGCGCTTGCGGCCGGTCGGGTCACCGGCCAGCGGCACCAGCGGCGACGGCAGGCCGGCCTGGCGGCAGGCCTTGTCCAGGATGAGCGCGTTGGACAGGCCGTAGTCTTCCAGCACGTACATGACCGGGCGGCCATCGTTGTACTGGCCCGGGTCTTCCGGTTCGATCTTCAGCGACAGCCACGGCTCGACCAGGCGGCCCAGCAGGCGCGCCCACAGCGGGCGGCGGCCGGCCGGACGCGCGTGCGCGGGCGGCGGTACCGGGTTCGGGCCGGTACCGGTCGAGGGGGACGCCGGCACCGTATCGGCGGGCGTCGACTGGGATTCTTCGCCGGGGAACGGCAGCGGGTTCTGTTTCGACATCGGCGCCATTATGGCTTAGGCGGTGGCGTTGCCGCTTCCCCACCCTCGGCGGGGGCTTCAACCGGGGCGGGGACCGCTGCGGCGCGGGCCGCGTCGGCCTTGCGCAGCAGCGCATCGGTGTCGGCCAGGGTGCGGGTCAGGTACCAGTGGCCTTCGCGCCGGCTCAGCGGCAGCTGCAGGCTCATTTCACGGCCGGCGAGGTCGTAACGCAGGCGCACCAGCGCGTTGTCGCCTTCCACCGACAGCAGTTCTCCGCGCACGCTGCGCAAGGCGTCGTCCACGCCCAACCCGTAGCTGCCCAGCACCGCCTTGAGGGTGTGGATGAATGGCGCCAGCTGCTCCAGGCTGCCTTCCATGCCCGCGGCCTGCAGGCCGGCCTCGTCATCGAAGCCGACCTTGCCGGCGGCGCCGACCAGCGCAGCGATGGTGCTGCGGGCACGCGCACGGTCGCTGATGGGTGCGCCCTGCGCCCAGCTGGCGAGAGTTTCGACGAGGGCGATGTAATGCGCCTGCTGGCCTGGTGTGTAGCCCTTCTGATGGCGCAGGTACTGCACCCCGAAGTTGCCCATCGACTGTGCGGCCTGGCGAACGGCGCCGGCCTGTCCGGCCAGCTGGCGATCGAAGCTGCGCTGCAGTTCGGCGCTGGCATTGGGTTTGCGCAGTGCGGCCAGCATCGGCAGCAGCTGGTCGCCCAGCGGCAGTTCGGTCAGCGGCCATTGGCTGTGGCCTTCGGTCCAGGCCTGTTGCAGGCGCGGGTACTGGCTCGGCGGCACCGACAGCTTTGCGTAGCCGACCAGATCGTCCTCGGCCAGGCGCAGCGCCATCGCCTGCACCGCCGCGACCGGCTCGGCTGCCGGCTTGGCCGGATCGTCGGCTGAATCACGGCACGCAGCCACCGCCAGCAGCAGCATGGCTGCCAGCCCCCACCCACGCGCAGACCTTCCTCGCACCGCTACGCTCATGCACTCGGACTCCCCGGACCGGTCCGCATCTTGCGGCCTGCGACGTGACAGCGGCAAGCCGGGGGGCAACTTGGGGTCAGATCCCTTCTGCCCTTGGCAGAAGGGATCTGACCCCGGACCGTGGCCCGCGCATAAAAAAAGAGCCGGGATCACGAGGATCACAGGCTCTTCAAGCCGGCGCGAGGCCGGTGGACAGTGTTGTGGCACATGTCCGGTCCGAGGACCGGATGGCGGCGATCCTACGCTGCGCTTCAACTTAAGGCAACACTTTACTTAGACCGCAATAAATCATTGATTTTATTGGAATGTGATTTCCAACATCACAGCCCCATGAAATCTACGGCGGGTTTTGCGGCGATTCGGGCACAACCACTGCCTGGCAGATGCAGAAACGCCACCCTGCGCGGGGCAGGATGGCGTCCAAGCCCGCAGCCCTGGCCGCAGAATCTCAGCGCGCAGCCGGCGCCGACGCGATTTCCTGCTGGATCGCCCGTGCGGCGGCCTGCGGATCGGCCGCCAGGCGGATCGGGCGGCCGACCACGATGGCATCGGCGCCATCGGCGAAGGCCTGGGCCACGCCGACGGTACGCTTCTGGTCATCGCCGACCGGCCCCCCCGGGCGGATGCCCGGGCAGACGATCGAGAATCCGGCGCCGGTGGCGGCGCGGATCGGACCGGCTTCCTGGCCCGAGGCGATCACGCCATCGATGCCGGCGGCCTGGGCGGCCAGCGCGCGCTCGACCACCACGTCCACCGGTTCGCGGTCGATGCCCATCTGCGCCAGGTCCGGGCGTCCCATCGAGGTGAGCACGGTCACCGCCAGCAGGCGCATGTCGCCGCTGTTGGCGGCCGCGCAGGCCTCCATCATCGCCGGGTGCCAACCATGGATGGTGGCGTAGCTGACCGGCCACTGCGACAGGCGCTTGATCACCGCCGCGGCGGTGGCCGGGATGTCGAAGAACTTCAGGTCGACGAACACGCGCTTGTCGCGGCGGGCCAGCTCGTCCAGCACCTGGAAATACTCGCCGGAGGCGAGCAGTTCCATGCCGATCTTGTAGAACGCCACGCTGTCGCCGAGACGATCGACCCACTCAAGCGCCTGCACGCGGTCAGGCACGTCCAGCGCGAAGATCAGGCGCTCGTCATCGCGCAGCGGCAGCGGCGCGCGGCTCACGGTGCGTAGTCCAGGGCAGCGCGCTTGGCATCGTGGCGGGCCTGGCGCGACTGGCTGTAATCGTTGTTGAACTGGGCCGGCTCAAAGCCGCCGTAGGTCGGGTTCGGCAGCATCCACCAGCGTTCGCCGAACCAGTCGTGGTACTGCTGCAGCAGGGCGTCACGGCCCTCGTTGGTGTTGGCGGTCACTTCCACGAAGTCGCCCAGCTGGTCGCCGAACTGCATCAGCACGCGGTACTTCTGCCCGGCCAGGCGGCGGCGGCAGTTCTTCTCGCTGCCGGCCTGCTCGCAGCCTTCGACCACGGTGCCCAGGCCCAGGAACACGCTGTCATCGGCCACCGGCAGGCCCTGCTCGCGCAGGTTGGCCAGGGTCGCGTCCTTCAGGTGCACGGCGCGGTTGGAGATGTACAGCAGGGTCACGCCCTTGGCGTTGGCGGCCTTGGCGAAATCAACCACGCCCGGGATCGCCTTGGCCTTCTTTTCGGCCACCCACTGGTCCCAGCTCAGTTCGTCGTACTCCTTGCCATCGCGCACCAGGCGCGCCTGGTAGGGCGAGTTGTCCAGCACGGTCTCGTCCACGTCCAGCACCACGGCCGGCTTCAGGCCCTTGGCCTCGTTGCCACGCTCTTCCGGCACCAGGGCGTCCCAATGGGCTTCCTTCAGCGCCGCGTCGAGGCGGTCGGCGGCAGCGCGGTAGGTCTGCTCCGTGATCGCCTTGTATTCCTGCGCGCGCTGCATCCACAGCACCGCGTTGAGGTTGTCGTTGGCGGTGGCATCGAGCGCGCCATCGGCCTTGGCGGCGGCGGCCGGGGCCTCCGGGGCAGCAGCTTCAGCGGCAGGCGCATCCACGCGCTTGCAGGCGGACAGGCCCAGCGCCGCGGTGGCGAGCAGGGTCAGGGACAGGGAAACGGGACGACGCATGGATTCACCGGCAATCAGATATACCGGCGCATTTTACCGGCAAAGCCGGCGCCGGGAGGGCTATCCTTGGCGGTTGACCCGTTGCCCTTCCGGAGGCCGCCATGACCGATTCCAGCCAGACCCCCGACGTCCCCCTGCTCGACGCCGTGCAGGCCCGCCTGCTGGGCTGCCTGGTGGAAAAGGAGGCGACCACCCCGGACACCTACCCGCTGACGGTCAATGCGGCGCAGTCGGCCGCCAACCAGAAGACCGCCCGCGAGCCGGTGATGAACGTTGATGCCGGCAGCGTGCAGCATGCGCTGCGTCAGCTGGAGACGCTGGGCCTGGCCCGCCAGCATTTCTCCTCGCGCGCGGACCGCTACGAGCACCGCCTGCAGGCTGCGCTGGACCTGACCCGGCAGCAGACCGTGCTGCTGGCGATGCTGCTGCTGCGTGGGCCGCAGACCTTGGGTGAGTTGGTCTCGCGCAGCGAGCGCCTGCACCGCTTCGCTGACACCGACGAAGCCCGCCATGCCATCGAGCGCCTGCAGCAGCGCGCGCTGCTGGTGGTGCTGCCGCGCGCCAGCGGCCAGCGCGAAGACCGCTACATGCACCTGTTGTGCGGCGAAGTGGACGGCGCGGCGCTGGCCGCGAAGTACGCCAGCAGCGGTGGTGGCAGCGACGCGGCCGACCCGGGCCTGGCCGAGCGCGTGGCCCAGCTGGAAGCGGCGGTGGCCGAGCTGCAGGCACAGCTGGCCGAACTGCGCGGCTGAAGGGTGGGTGCCGACCGGGGTCGGATCCCGCACCGCGGGCTCTGACCCCAACGCCACCTCGGGTTGCCGGCCAGCAGCCGGCACTACCCGACCTCTGCCGCCCCCGGCGTGGCATACAGGCGGCTCGCACTCTCCACGCCCGGCAGCTGGATCACCCCGCGCGCCTGCATGCCCAGCCCCAGCAGGATCCTCCCGGATGCCACATTGTCCAGGTCGGTGATGCCATACAGGTCGTGCAGGCCCAGCGCTCCGCGCGCATGCGCGAACACCGCCCGCGCCGCCTCACCGGCATAGCCCTGCCCCGCGAATTCGGACAGCACCGCATAACCGATATCCGGCCCCGGCAGGCCATCACGCCGCACCAGGCCGGCGTTGCCCAGCCACGCGCCATCGGCGAGCCGCTCGATCGCGTACATGCCGTACCCGTTCAGCGCATAGCTGTGCAGCACCCGCAGCGCGATGTACTCGCGCGCCTGTTCCTCGCTGCGCACGTTGCGGTCACCGATGAAGCGCAGGAAGCCGGGATCGTTGAGCAGGGCCAGCATCGGCGCCGCGTCGCGGTCCGGCTCGATGCGGCGCAGCCGCAGGCGTTCGCTTTCGATGGGATGCATGCGCGGAGCTCCGCTGGGATAGGCCGATTGTAGAGCCGAGCCCATGCTCGGCTGATCCGTCGATGCGCAAGCCGAGCATGGGCTCGGCTCTACAGCTGCGCTCCGCTCAATCAAACAGCGCTTCGATGGCGGCCAAGCCCGCGCTAGCGCGCTCCTTCTTCCGCGCTGCATCCGCCACCGGGTCCGCGCCATCGCGCTGGATCTCCTCGGCCGGAATCTCCTCGAAGAACCGGCTTGGCTTCAACCGCACATGCTCGCCGAACTTGCGGGTGAGCTTGCTGTAACTCATCCACAGCTGGATCTTGGCGCGGGTGATGCCCACGTACAGCAGGCGCCGCTCTTCCTGCAGGTTGCCCTCATCCAGGCTGACCTGGTGCGGCAGCACGCCGTCCTCGCAGCCGACGATGAACACGTACGGGAACTCCAGGCCCTTGGAGGCGTGCAGGGTCATCATGCGCACCTGGTTGCCGCCCTCGTCCTTGTCGCTGCGCGACAGCAGCGCCAGCTGCCCGGCCAGGTCGGCGGCGGTGGCGCCGCGCGGGCCGCCCTCGAACCACTGCGCCAGCTCCTCGATGTTGTTGGCGCGGCGCTGGTAGCTGGCCTCTTCCTTGGCCTGCTGGCGCAGTTCGCTGAGCAGGCCCGATTCCTTGGCCACCTTGCGGATCATGTCGCCGGAGGTCACCTGGCGCATCTGCGCCCGCAGGTCGCGCAGGATGTCGGTGAAGCGCGCCAGGCTGTTGGCCGCGCGCGGCGGCAACTGCTGCAGGGCGCCGATGGTCTCGGCCACATGCGCCATCGGCATGTCCTTTTCCTGCGCCAGCTCGGCCAGCCTGGCCAGCGTACCTGCACCCACATCGCGCTTGGGCGACTGCACCGCCCGCATGAACGCGGTGTCGTCGTCCGGGTTCACCAGCAGACGCAGCCAGGCCAGCGTGTCCTTCACTTCCTGGCGTTCCAGGAACATGGTGCCGCCGGTCAGGTGGTAGGGAATGCGCAGCAGCTGCATCGCCTTTTCCAGCGGGCGCGACTGGAAGTTGCCACGGAACAGGATGCAGAAATCACTCCACGGCACGTTGCGCGACTGCGCCACGAAGGCGATTTCGGCGGCCACCTTTTCCGCTTCGTGCTCACTGTTGCGGCACTCCCACACGCGGATGCGCTCACCGTCAGCCTGGTCGCTCCACAGCTTCTTCAGATGCTCGTGCGGGTTGTTGGCAATCAGCGCATTGGCCGCGCGCAGCACGCGGTTGGAGCAGCGGTAGTTCTGCTCCAGTTTGATGATTTCCAGCGCGGGGTAGTCACGCCCCATCTGCTGCAGGTTTTCCGGGTTGGCACCACGCCAGGCGTAGATCGACTGATCGTCATCGCCCACGCAGGTGAAGTTGCCCTTCTCACCGGCCAGCTGCTTGAGCAGGCGGTACTGCGCGTCGTTGGTGTCCTGGCATTCGTCCACCAGCAGGTAGCCGATGCGCTCGCGCCAGGCGAGCGCGATCTCCGGGTTTTCTTCCAGGATCTGCACCGGCAAACGGATCAGGTCATCGAAGTCGACGGCGTTGAACGCGGTCAAGCGCAGCTGGTAGCGCTCGTAGACGCTGGCCGCTTCCTTCTCGCGGTTGCTGCGCGCGGCGGCCATCGCCTGTTCGGGCGACAGGCCGGCGTTCTTCGCGCGCGACACCAGGTTCTTCATGTCCTCGATGTCGTCGGGCTTGGCCCCGGACATCAGGTCCTTGATCTGCGCAGCGGCATCATCGGCATCGAAGATCGAGAAGCCGCGCTTCAGGCCGACGGCGGCGTGTTCGATCTGCAGGAACTTCAGGCCCAGGGCGTGGAAGGTGCAGATGGTCACCTCGTCGGCATCCTGCTCGCGCAGGCGCTTGGCCACGCGCTCGCGCATTTCCTTGGCCGACTTGTTGGTGAAGGTGATCGCCGCGATACGGCGGGCCGGATAGCGACCACAGCCGATCAGGTGGGCGATCTTCTCCACGATCACGCGCGTCTTGCCGCTGCCCGCACCGGCCAGCACCAGCAGGGGGCCTTCGATATGGAGGACGGCGGCGGCTTGGGGGGGATTGAGACCGTGCATTGGAGAGGGATTGTAGCGGGCCCGGGTGACGGCCACAGCCGCCGGCCGGTGGGGATGCTGAACGGCGTCGGCGCGTCGGCGCAGCGGCGTACAATCAGCCGATGGCCAAGCTCTATTTCTACTATTCGGCGATGAACGCCGGCAAGACCACCACCCTGCTGCAGAGCGCGCACAACTACCGCGAACGTGGCATGCGGGTGGCGATCCTGACCCCGCGCCTGGACGACCGTGCCGGTGCCGGCGTGGTCGCCTCGCGCATCGGCCTGCGCGCCGAGGGCATGGCGTTCGACCGTGACACCGACCTGCAGCAGTGGGTCGAGCAGGACCTGGCCGCCAACGGGGCGATGGGCTGCGTGCTGGTGGACGAAGCGCAGTTCCTCACACGTGCCCAGGTCTGGCAGCTCAGCGAGGTGGTCGACCAGCTGCGCATTCCGGTGCTGTGCTACGGCTTGCGCACCGACTTCCGCGGCGAGCTGTTCGAAGGCAGCCAGTACCTGCTGGCCTGGGCCGACGAGATGCAGGAGATCAAGACCATCTGCCACAGCGGCAAGAAGGCGACGATGACGGTGCGCGTGGACGAGCATGGCCATGCGGTGCAGGACGGCCCGCAGGTCGAGATCGGCGGCAATGAACGCTACGTGTCGGTGAGCCGTGCCGAGTTCAAGAAGATCACCCGTGGTGAGGGGCGGATCGACCCGGCGCAGGCGCCCCTGCCGCTGTAAAAGGTGGTTCTTCTGCAGGGCTTGCAGCCCTGCACCTGCTCAATGCAACGGCAACGTCAAAAGCCGGAGCGGCATTCCGTGGGATGGCGGGGCGGTGTGGGTGGGCAGGACACGCCGTAAACCCATCCATGGGGGCTCGATGGCGCCATCGATGGCGCCAACGGTCCTGCCCACCCACACCGCCCCACCTCTGACAGATCCCCACGACTGTTGGTCGGTGCCGACCGTTGGTCGGCACATCTGTCAGGTATCGATATTCAAAATGGGGTCGGAGCGGCCAGTAGATCCACGCCGTGCGTGGATGACTCTCAATCGGAATCGAATACTTCGAATTGATATCGAAACGCATCCACGCATGGCGTGGCTCTACTGTGTCGACCCAGGTCGACACCTACGAGAGCAGACCACCGTTCCAGTAGATCTACGCCATGCGTGGATGGAACCTGTCAGATATCGAAATTCATCTGGGGTCAGAGCCCGTGCCGACCAACGGTCGGCACCCACCGTCAGCAGCAGCTTCCAACAGCTCGCGGAAAACTGTCGAAGGCGGGGTGGGTCCGGTTGAGGGGGCGTGAGCCGCATGGATGCGGCGACCGAGCTTACATGGACGTACTTGCAGCGTCCCCCTCAACCGGACCCACCCCGCCTTCCCACGGAAAGCCAGCTTTTGAAGTTGACGTAGACGTGGCTTGAAGCAGGTGCAGGGCTGCAAGCCCTGCACTCCCAAACCACTCAGTAAAGCGTGCGCTCCGGCGCACCGGCCGGCGGCGGGGTGTACTGGTACAGCCACGTCTCGGTGAGGGTCTTGCCACCACTGCGCAGGAACAGGCGGATGTCGATCTGCTCGGTACTGCCTTCCGGCGGCACCAGGTCGAACATCGCGCGGTAGCCGTTGATCTCGCGCAGCGGGCGCGCCGACACGATCTCGACCCGGCCGCGGCTGGCTTCCACCACCGCCTCGACCTCGGCCTTGTCGATCAGCGTGGCCAGCTCGCCCCCTTCGAAGTCCACCGCGAAGCGCCAGCTGAAGTACTCGCGCTTCTTGCCGACCACGCCGCCCAGGCCGGTACGGCTGGCCACGCAGTGCGCCAACGGCGGGCGTGCCGGCGGTTCGGCGCCCCAGTACAGGCGGTAGCCGACCAGCAGCTCCTGGCCCGGCTGCGGTTTTTCCTTCGGGTTCCAGAAGGCGACGATGTTGTCGAAGGTCTCGTCCACGGTGGGAATCTCCACCAGCTGCACCGAGCCCTCGCCCCACTCGCCCTTCGGCTCCACCCACAGGCACGGGCGCTTCTCGTAGAACACGCCGTCGTCCTGGTAGTGGTCGAAGTTGCGGTCACGCTGCAGCAGGCCAAAGCCGCGCGGGTTGCGGTCCACGAACATGTTGAAACGCAGGTTGCGCGGGTTCAGCAGCGGCCGCCAGATCCATTCGCCGGCACCGGTCCACAGCGACAGGCCGTCGGTATCGTGGATCTCCGGGCGCCAGTCCCATGCCATGCGACGGTCGTTCTCACCCACCTGGTACATGCTGGTGCACGGGGCGATGCCCAACCGCTCGATCGCCTTGCGCGGGTACAGCGCACTGTCGATGTCCATCAGCAGCACGTCGCCATTGGTGATCGCGAAACGATAGGCGCCGGCCACGCTGGGCGAATCCAGCAGGCCGTAGACCACGATCGTCTCCGAATCGGCCGACGGCTGCTCCAGGTAGTAGGCGATGAAGTCCGGGAATTCCTCCGGCTTGCCCATGCCGGTGTCGATCGCCAGGCCACGCGCGGACTGGCCGTACTGGCCTTCCTTGCCGACGGCGCGGAAGTAGCTGGCGCCAAGGAACGCGGCAAAGTCGCGGTCGGTGTCCTTGCGGGTGTTGAGGCGGAACCCGGCGAAGCCCAGATCGGCCGGCAGCTCGCCGTCCTTGATGCCGCTCTTGCCGTAGTTGAACGCCGCGCCGTCATAGGCCAGCTCCTGCGCCTTGCCGTCGACCACGTCGAACATGCGCACCGGCGAATGGAAGTACAGGCCCAGGTGGAAGAACTTGGCCTGGAACTTGCCCGGCTGGTCGGCCCACAGGGCGTGGTCCTGGCGGTAGCCGATCGACTGGTACTGGTCCCAGTCCAACCCTTCCAGGCGACCCGGCAGCACCCGCTTGTGGCTCTTGTAGGGCGCCTGCGCCAACGCGCGCGCCTGGCCTTTCAGGGTGGCGAAGTCGAACGGCTGCGGCTGGCCGAGGCGGCGCAGGCCCATCTGGCCGCTCTTGCTGGCCGCGCACGCGGGCAGGGACGGCAGGCCGAATGCAGCCAGGGCGAGGGAGGCATTGCGGATGAAGTCGCGTCGTTGCATGCAGGCGCGTCAGGCACAGAGGGAAGGTCGGCCATCATAGGCAGACAAACGTTAACGGGCAGCGGAGACGCGCCCTGCCCGTTCAGCTGCCGCTGGCCGCCCGGCTCAGCGCTGGCAGTGGCTGCACCAGACGCTGGCGCGCTGGCCGATGGTGGCGTGCTTCAGCGCGCGGCCACAGTTCGGGCACGGCAGCCCATCGCGGCCGTAGACCAGCAGTTCCTGCTCGAAGTAGCCCGGCGCGCCGTCCGGGCTGATGAAGTCGCGCAGGGTGGTGCCGCCACGGGTGATGGCGTAGCCGAGGATCTCCTTCACCGCGTCGGCCAGCCGCTGGTAGCGCTCGCGCGCGATCTTTCCCGCCTCGCGCAGCGGGCTGATGCCGGCCTTGAACAGGCTTTCGGCGGCGTAGATGTTGCCCACGCCCACCACCACCGCCTGGTCCATCAGGAACGTCTTCACCGGCGCGCTGCGGCCGCGGCTGCGCGCGAACAGGTAGTCCCCATCGAAGGCATCATCCAGCGGCTCCGGGCCCAGCCCCTGCAGCAGCGGGTGGATCTCGCCGGCCGGCTGCCAGAGCAGGCTGCCAAAGCGGCGCGGGTCGTTGAAGCGCAGCAGGCGGCCGTTGTCCAGGCTGATATCCACATGGTCGTGGGCGCGCAGCGGGGTATCGCCGGGCAGCACGCGCAGGCTGCCGGACATGCCCAGGTGCAGCACGGCACTGCCGACGGCGGTGTCCAGCAGCAGGTACTTGGCGCGGCGACGGATGTCCTCGATGCGCTGTCCCGGCAGCAGTTCGGCCACTTCCGGCGGAATCGGCCAGCGCAGGTCGGCGCGGCGCAGGATCACGCCATGGACGCGGCGGCCTTCCAGATGCGGCGCCAGGCCGCGGCGGGTGGTTTCGACTTCGGGCAGTTCAGGCATGCGGTGATTCTACGCCGGGCCATGCGAAGCCGCCGGGCATGGCCCGGCGATGGTACAGGGTCAGCGCGGCGGTGCCGCCAGTTCACGCGCATCCAGGAAGCCATCACCGTTGGCGTCCTGCGTGTGGAAGCGCTTCATGATCACCTGCCGCTGCTGATCGCGGCTGATCGCCCTGCCCTTGCCGCCGGGCAGCTCCTCGGCGCTCAGCACGCCATCGCCGTTACGGTCCATGCGGTCGAAGGCATACAGCATCCACTGCACGTACTCGGCCTCGCTGACCTTGCCGTCACCATCGCTGTCCATCCGCTGCAGGTAGCTGGCGGTGTCGGTGACCTGGGCCATCACCGCGCCCGGCAGCAGCGCCGCCAGCAGTAGTCCGTACCCTGCCCTCACGCGCCCACCAGGCTGTAGCCCTTCAATCGTGCGGCGTAAGCCTGCAACGCCACGATACCGCTTTCCTCGGCCTCGCGGCACCACGCCTGCAGCTGGTGCAGGCGCTCGGCCGCATCGTGGCCGCGCGCTTCCAGCAAGGCTGCCAAGCGGCCGCGGTACTCGACCAGGGTCCGGATGCGTGGCCGCTGTGCCACCCATGCGCTGAGCTGGACGCGGCTGTCCGGCTTCAACCAGCGGCCATCATTGACCAGGCCACGGCGCAGACGACGCGGCAGCAGGCGGCGCAGCTTGGCGCCGGCGTGAGCGGCTTCCTCGCGCAGGGCCGGCATGAACACATTGCGCTGGTAATCGGTCATCGCCTGGAAACGGTGCGAGAGCAGCGCCTTCAGGGTTTCGGCATCGGGTACGGTGATATTCGGGCGCACGTCCATGGCCGGCGCCACCCGCAGTACCTTGGCCAGGCGCAGCGCCTGCAGCAGGCGGATCGCACTCCAGCCGATGTCGAACTCCCAGCGCCGCATCGCAAAGCGCGCCGAACTGGGGAAGGCGTGGTGGTTGTTGTGCAGTTCCTCGCCACCGATCCAGAACCCCCACGGCGTCAGGTTGGTGGAGGTATCGGCCGATTCGTAGTTGCGGTACCCCCACCAGTGCCCCAGCCCATTGACCACACCGGCGGCCCAGAACGGGATCCACGCCATCTGGATCGCCCACAGGGCCACGCCGGGCAAGCCGAACAACACGCTGTTGATCGCCAGCAGCAGCACCGGGCCGAGCGTGGCATGCGGGGTATACAGGTGACGCTCGATCGCATCATCCGGGGTGCCACGCCCGTACTGCTCGATGTCCGCGCGCATGCCGCGCGCTTCGCGGTACAGCTCCACGCCGTGCCAGAACACCTTGCCGATGCCACGTGTGACCGGGCTGTGCGGGTCGTCCTCGGTCTCCACCTTGGCGTGGTGCTTGCGATGGATGGCCACCCACTCGCGGGTGATCATCGAGGTGGTGAGCCACAGCCAGAAGCGGAACACATGGGCCAGCGCCGGATGGAAGTCGACCCCGCGATGGGCCTGGCTGCGGTGCAGGTACAGGGTCACCGAGAAGATGGTGATCTGGGTGAAGACCAGCAGCACCGCCAGCATGGCCTACGAGCCCAGGCCGATCACACCACCGGTCAACAGGGACATCAGGGCATCAGGCATGAAGGCTCTCCGGATCGACGCGGGGATGGCAGACATCATGGGCGCTTGCGTTGCAAACTGCATCCCTGCGGCGGCGATTTCGTCCGCCTTCCGTGGCACCGTTCACAGTTGGGGACCTGAGTTGTCGAGCCTTGATCCACGCGCCAGCGCCATGACCGCCGCCCCGCCCGTCGCGGAGCAGCCCCCGTTGATCGAACTGGACCGTGCCACCGTGGTGCGTGGCCAGGTGAAGGTGCTGCACGGGCTCAGCCTGCGCATCGCGCAGGGCCAGCACACCGCCCTGCTCGGCCCCAACGGCTGCGGCAAGTCGACCTTCATCAAGCTGATCACCCGCGAGCTGTACCCGCTGGCCCAGGGCGAGGGCGCGGTGGCGGTGAAGGTGCTGGGGCAGAACCGCTGGCAGGTGGACCGGCTGCGTTCGCAGCTGGGCATCGTCACTGGCGATCTCAGCAGCAACCTGGCCGACATGCCCGGGCTGACCGTGGAACAGGCGGTGCTGTCCGGCTTCTTTGCCAGCTACGTGGTACCGGCCTTCCGCGAAGTGACCGCCGACATGCGTGCACGCGTCGCTGAGACGCTGGCGATGACCGGCGCGCTGGCACTGCGCGAGCGTGCCTATGCCGAGCTGTCGGCCGGCGAGACCCGCCGGGTGCTGATCGCGCGGGCGCTGGTCAACCGGCCACAGGCGCTGCTGCTGGACGAGCCCTCCACCGGGCTGGACCTGGTCGCCCGCGAACAGCTGGTGGCGACCATGCGGGTGCTCGCCCAGCAGGGCATCACCCTGGTGCTGGTGACCCACCACATCGAAGAGATCATTCCCGAGATCGAACGCGTGGTGCTGTTGCGCGATGGCCGTGTGCTGGCCGATGGCACCCGCGCCGAGCTGCTGCGCAACGAACCGCTGTCGGCGGTGTTCGGCGGCGCGATTACCGTATGCGAGCAGGAAGGCCGGCTGACCGCGTACGCGGGATAAGGCGACGGGCTCGGAAACCGGCCGGCTCGGAAACCGATGGGCCCGGGAAACCCACGGCGGTAGAGTCGACTGTTAGTCGACTGCCTTTCGCCTGGATCGCAAAAATCCCGCGCTGCGCGCGATAGTCGACTAACAGTCGACTCTACCCCCCCGGCAGGCCGTCCCGTCATGATGTCGATGCAGCGGGCCGGATCCCGGCCCGCTGTGCCCAACCTCAGAACCGCAACGCGAGCGCGCGCGATTCGATCGGTGCCATCCGGCTCTGGTCCTGCAGCTGCAGGTCGCGCAGCTCGTACGGCGCACCGAAACCGGCCGGCAACGCAGCCTGGTCGAACGGCAGCACGAGCTGGCCTGCACCCGGTCCATCGAACCACGCCGCCGCATGCGCCTGCGCGACCGGCTTCAGCTGGCCATCGCGGCCGGTGGCATACAGCGTGCCGCGCGCCTCGTAGCGGCCCGCTGCAGCTATCTGCAGCGGCAACGCCACCTGGCGGCTGGCCGGATCCGGTGCCGCCTGGCCACTGAAGCGCGCGGTCGGCCGCGCCACCGCGAAGGCCACCTTGCCATCGCGCAGCACACCATCGGCCTGGGCGAACACCTGCAGTTCCCACAGCCCCTGCACGGTGCCGACGTCAGCGGGGATCCGCACCTGCGCACGCAGGGCACCATCGGTGGTGCGCAGCAACCGCTGCGGCCAGCTGCGTCCATCCGGTGCGACCAGCAGGGCTTCACCGCCCAGGCTGCCGCGGCGCGAGGCCATCTGCGCGGTGGTGGCACCGTCTTCAAGCAAGCGTGCCTGCAGCTGCACGTTGCCACCGGCCAGCACCTGCGCCTGGTTGGCCTGCACTTCCAGCCGCAGCGGGCTGTTCGGCTCCAGCACCTGCACCACGTAGCGGCCCTGTGCCTGCGTGCTCTGCAGCGTGTACGCACCGGCCGCACTGGTCGCGCCGGTGCGCAGCATGCTGCTGCCATCACCCACCGGCATGCCGGCCTGCTGCAGCGCACGTGCGTCGACACTGCGCGCCACGCTGCTGCGCCCGGCCGGGTCACGCACCTGCAACGTGTTGGCCGGCACTGCACGCGCGCCTTCGGCCGGGCTCAGCTGGATCACCGCGTCGGCGGCGGTCAGCGGCAGATCCACGCCGCGTTGCAGCTGCGCGCCATCGACCTGCTGCCAGTAGCTGCGGCTGACAGAGGCATACGGCGTGGCCGCCTGCAGCGGTTGTGCCGGGTCCAACGCCCAGGCGAAGGACAGCGGTACGCGTTCGCTGTCATCGGCCGGCAACGGCGCGGCAACCAGCGCGGCCGGTACCTGGTCGCCGGCACGTGCGGCGTTCAACGGCTGCGCAGCCTGTGCGGTGGAGAGGGACAGCGCCGCCAGCACCGCGCTGGCCAGCAGGGTGGAATGGATCGTCATGGTCGTCTCCCTCACTGGGTCAGGTCGTTGCGCAGGATCGTGCCGAGGCCGAAGCACTCGCGGCGGCTCTGGTTGTGGCTGAGCGGCTCCGCCCCCTGGGTACGCTGCTTGTCGGTGAACCAGGTGGTGCCGGCGGCCTTCTGGCTGCTGCACTCCAGGAAGCCGTCGGAGCAGGAGGACAACCAGTTCTGCGTGAACTCCAGGCCGACATTTGCGGCATAGCCACCGCAGTAGCTGTTGCTGTCCCACACCGCCGATTCCACGTCACTGCCGACCACCGCGCGGAACGGCTTGGGCAGGGCGGGACGGCCTGCGGTGCCGTACAGGTTCTGCGCGTTGTAGGCGGCCATGCTCGCCACCTGCTGCTGCCGCACCGCGTCGTTCTTGTAGCCCAGCAGCCAGCCCAGCGAGGTTTCAAAGGTATTGCCGTTGAGCACCGCATCGGCCAGCGGCGTGCCCGCCGAGGACGGTGCCAGCGCGGTGACCTTGCGCACCGTGCGGATGATCTTCGGGTACCGGCTGTCGTAGGTCGGGTTGGACAGGATCCAGCGCACCACGTTGCCGCCGTTGGAATGGGTGATCACCACCAGCTGGGTGATGCCGCGGCTGTCGATGAAGCTGGTGAGCTGGTTGGCCAGGCAGCCGGCGGCCTCCGGCTTCCACATGTACTGGGTGAAGTCGCAGTTGATGACCACGTAGTTGCTGCTGTTCGGCAGGCCCTGGCGCACGGTGTCGATGATGGCCGGCTGCCAGTAGTCCTGGGTGGCGTTGGTCTGCGCGCCGGTGCCATGCACGAAGGCCACGCCGACCACGTCGGCGGCCTGCGCCGGCGTTGCTGCAAGCCCGAGGAGCAGGGCCAGGACGGTACTTCCTGTTGCGGTGCTGCGCATCGCTTCTCTCCCTCTGTCAGCGGATCCCCCCGACCCGGCTGGAACTGGACGGCCCTGGCGCTTGCCGTTGTGCCGATGCTCGCGGTGCAGCGGCGTGAAAGTCCGTGCGCTGCGCCCGGATTCAGGAGACTGACGCCACTCGGTGACGTTTTTTCATATCGCGGCAATGACCATGCCGGGTCTGGCCGTATGACCGATGGCCACTGCGGTGTCGTACACGGACTGCGATCATGGCGCGATGTTTTTCTCCGGAGCCCGTCCATGTCGCTGATTTCCCACCCTGCCCGCCCGCTGCTCGGCCTTGCCGTGGCCGTGGCCCTGGCCGGTTGTGCCGCCACCGCCGCCAAGCCGACCGCCGTCGAAGCCAACATCACCACCAAGGCCGTGGGCTACCTGGACAAGGATGCGGTCCCGGCCAGCCTGGACCTGGTGCCGGCGCCGCCGGTGGCCGGTTCGGCCGCGCTCGCGCTGGACGAACAGGTCAGCCGTGAAGCCCGCGCGCTGCGTGGCAGCCCGCGCTTCGCACAGGCCGGCGTCGATGCCGAACTCGGCTTCCCGGAAGGCGCCAACCACTTCTCCTGCGCCGCCGACATCGACGTCGACGCGGTGAAGACCCCGGCGCTGTACCGACTGCTGGAGCGCAGCCGGATCGACGCCAGCGCCGCCACCAAGGCGGCCAAGAACCACTACCAGCGCCCGCGCCCGTTCATGGTCAACGGTGAACCGACCTGTTCACCGAAGGATGAAGAAGGCCTGCGCAAGAACGGCTCCTACCCGTCCGGCCACACCTCGATCGGCTGGGCCTGGGCACTGATCCTGTCGGAGATCGTGCCGGACCGCGCCGATGCCATCCAGGCCCGCGGCCGCAACTACGGCGAGAGCCGCCTGGTGTGCAACGTGCACTGGCAGAGCGACATCCTGGAAGGCCGCTTCATGGGCGCCGCCGCCGTGGCCCGCCTGCACGACAACGCCGCATTCAACAAGGACCTGCTGGCCGCGCGCAGGGAGATCGCCGCCGCACGCAAGGCCGGCCTGCATTCCAGCCGTGACTGCGCCACCGAAAACGCGGTGCTGAAGGTGCGCCCGCAGAGCGCGCTGTAAGCCATGCCTCTGTAGAGCCGAGCCATGCTCGGCTCAGAGCAGCCGAGCGCAGGCTCGGCTCTACATGAAGCAGGAAACAGAAGGGCCGGCATTGCGCCGGCCCTTCTTCATTGCATCAACGCAGCCAACGCATCAGAACTTCGCGGTGAACTCCACGCCCCAGGTGCGCGGCTCGTTGAGGAAGCCGGTCAGGTTGTTGAAGTCGATCGCACCGACCACGCGGGTCTGGTTGGTCAGGTTGCGGCCGAACACGGCCACGTCGTACTGGCCGTAATCCCAGTTGTAGCCCAGGCGCAGGCCACCTTCCAGCGAACTACGGCCGCGGAACTCCGGCGACTCGTAGATGAAGAAGTTCACCGCACTGCGGTAGGCCCAGTCGGTGTAGGCGTACAGCTCGCTGCCGTCGCTGAGCGGGAAGCCCACGCGCAGGGTCGCGTTGTGGATCCACTTCGGTGCCTGCGGCAACGGGTTGCCGTTGACCAGTGCGTAGGTCTGGCCGTTGATCACCGTGGTCGGGTCGGTGATGGTGCAGCCACCGCCGCAGATCGCCACCGCCAGGTTCTTGTCCTTGATCTCGGTGTCGTTGTAGCTGCTGCCGAAGGTCAGCAGGACGTTGTCGGCCAGGTAGGCCTCCAGGTCCAGCTCCACGCCCTGGCCAATGGTCTTGTCGGCATTGAGCAGGGTGGCGGTGTTGTTGCTGCCGCCCACGGCGATCAGCTGCTGGCCGTCGACGTTGTAGCGGAACACGCTCAGGCCCAGGCGCGCACGGCGCTCGAACAGGTCGGCCTTGATGCCGGCCTCATACGAGATGACCTTCTCCGAATCGGCCTGCGACAGGCCCGGCGCGAAGGCCAGGCGGCCCTGGATGGACGGCGCACGGAAGCCCTTGGCCACGCGGGCGTAGGCGTTGATGTCGTCGGTCAGCTTGTACACGCCGCTGACATCCCAGCTGACGTCGTTGACGTCGGTGTTGGCCAGGTACGGGCCGCTGACCGGGGTGCCGAACGGCACGGCCTGCAGCACGCTGGCGCTGAAGTCCTTCTTGTCCTGGGTGTAGCGCACGCCGGCGCGCAGCTTGAAGCGGTCGGTGACATCGAAGTCGCCCGAAGCGAACACCGCCCACGCCTTGTTGCGCTGGTTCTGCACCACGTGGCCGGTCTGCGGATTGCCCGGGGTCAGCGAGTCGTAGTTGAAGTTGTTGATGGTCACGTCTTCATCGAAGTAGAAGACGCCGGCCTGCCAGTCGAAGCGGCCCCATTCGTTGGACTCGATGCGCACTTCCTGCGTCCACTGGCGGTGGTGCGGCAGGCCGTCGGCCGACTCCGACGAGAACGGAATCAGGCCCGGGCCGTAATTGCCGGCACCGAGGAAGGCTGCACCGTAGCCACCGTCGATGTCGCCACGGTTGAGCGATTCGGCGGTCTCGTAGCCGGTGATCGAGTGCAGCGTCACCGAGCCGAGGTTCCACTGCAGGCGCGCGCTGCCGCCCCAGGTGTCCAGGTCCGAGAAGTTGACGCCATCGTTGGCCACCTTGTCGCGGTCGAAGTTCTCGACCAGCGAATTGCCGCCCTTCTGGATGATGTTGGCGCGGAACAGGCGCGCGGTGCCGTTGAGCTTGCGCTTGTGCAGGTTGAACAGCGCTTCGAAGTCGTCGCCTTCGTACAGGAACTGCACGCGGCCTGCGGATTCGTCATAGCCTTCGAAGCCACTGTTGGGGGCACCAGCACGGGTGTTGTCGACCCAGTCGTCGCGGCGCTGGTAGATGGCCGAGACACGTGCCGACCAGCGATCGGTCAGCGGGCCGCCGTAGGCACCCTGCACGTTCCAGCTGTTGTAGCTGCCATAGCCCACGCGGATGTAGCCATCGGCATCCTGCGACGGGCGTGCCGAATCGAACTTGACCACGCCGGCCGGGGTGTTGCGGCCGAACAGGGTGCCCTGTGGGCCACGCAGCACTTCCACGTTGGCCAGGTCGAACAGCGGGAAGCCCTTCAGCAGCGGGCTTTCCTGCACCACGTCGTCGTACACCAGCGACACCGGCTGCGAGGCATTGAGGTCGAAATCGGTGTTGCCCAGGCCGCGGATGTAGAAGCGCGGGAAGGCACGGCCGTAGGACGACTCGATGTTGAGGCTGGGCACGCGCGCGGCCAGGAAGCGGATGTCATCGCCGGCCGAACCGAGCACATCCAGCTTCTCGCCCTGGATCGCGCTCAGTGCGACCGGTACGTCCTTGGCGTTCTCGACGCGGCGCTGCGCGGTCACCTGCAGGGCATCGAGGGCAACCGGATCCTTGGCAGCGGGGATTTCCTGGGCGGCTGCTACCAGCGGCAGCAGGGCGGAAAGAGCGGCAACGAGGGGGCGCGCGACCGGAAGGCGGCCACGGGAAGTGCGGGTCGGGGACATGGCGGTAGGCTGTGTTTGGAGGGGTGGTAAAACGGCGCTACCAGATAATTGTTGCAATACAGCACCTGCGCCGCAAACGCCCGCCGTTCATGGCCCCGTCGCCGACGCCCCCGGGCGCTCGCTAGACTCGGGGTTTCCACCGCGACGGACCCGCCGCCATGACCCAGTGGTTCTTCCACGCCTCCGCCCAGGCCGAGCGCGTCGGCCCGCTTGATGACGAGGCCGCGCGCCGCTACGCCCAGGCCAATCCACGCGCCCTGGCCTGGTGCCAGGGCATGAGCGGGTGGACGCCGATCGCCGAGGTGGCCGAGCTGCAGGCGCCGGCGCCGGGCATGCCCAATACCCCGCCGCCGGTACCGGCAGGCGTCAGCGGCCGCGCCGACGACATCGAGTTCCGCATCGTCGGCCATGAAATGCAGTTCGTGGAGATCGAGCTCGACCCCGGCGAGAGCGCCATCGCCGAGGCCGGTGCACTGATGTTCAAGGACGCCACGGTGCAGATGGATACCGTGTTCGGCGCCGCCAACGGCGTCCAGGGCGGCTTCATGGGCAAGGTGATGGCCGCCGGCAAGCGCGTGCTGACCGGCGAGAGCCTGTTCGCCACCGTCTACACCCAGAGCGGCCATGGCAAGGGCAAGGTCGCCTTCGCCGCGCCCTACCCCGGCACCGTGCTGGCGATGAAACTGGACCAGCACGGCGGCCGCCTGATCTGCCAGAAGGACAGCTTCCTGGCCGGTGCGCGCGGCGTGCAGATCGGCGTGCAGTTCCAGCGCAAGATCATGACCGGCCTGTTCGGTGGCGAAGGCTTCATCATGCAGAAGCTGGAAGGGGACGGCTGGGTGTTCATCCACGCCGGTGGCTGCGTGGTCGAGCGCGAGCTGGCCGCAGGTGAGCGCCTGGACGTGGATACCGGCTGCGTCGTGGCCTACCACCCGACCGTGGACATGGACGTACGCCGGGTCACCGGCATCAAGAGCATGCTGTTCGGAGGCGAGGGCGTGTTCCTGGCCACGCTGACCGGCCCGGGCAAGGTCTGGCTGCAGTCGCTGCCGTTCTCGCGCCTGGCCGGGCGCATGTGGTTGGCGGCGCCGCAGGGCGGCGGCCAGAGCCGCGGCGAAGGCTCGGTGCTGGGCGGCCTGGGCCGGATGCTGGACGGCGACAACCGGTTCTGAGCCCCTCGCCCGGGCGGTGCCGACCTTGGCCGGCCCCGCCCGCGCTCCATTTCCTGAATAGGCAGCTCCCCCACCCTGCCCGCCCCGCCACCGCTTCGGTATGCTGGCGCCCTTTCCCGAATCCGGCGCCGCGAGCGCACTGCCGATGAGCCTGTTCCGCCCCCGCATGCTGCTGTCCGTCGCCCTGATCGGCCTGCTGGCCGGCTGCGGTGGCGACCCGGTCCGCCCCACGCCGCCGCCGGCACCGACCGTGGTGCCGCAGGCCAAGCCGGTGAAGATCGGTATCGCCCTCGGTGGCGGTGCGGCCAAGGGCTTTGCCCACATCGGCGTGATCAAGATGCTGGAGGCCAATGGCTTCGAGCCGGTGGTGGTGTCGGGCACCAGCGCCGGCAGCGTGGTCGGCGCGCTGTATGCCAGCGGCATGGATGCGTTCCAGATGCAGAGCAAGGCGGTGGCGCTGGATGAAGCCAGCATCCGCGACGTGCGCCTGTTCTCCGGTGGCCTGGTGCAGGGCCAGAAGCTGCAGGACTACGTCAACGAGCAGGTCGCCAACCGCCCCGCCGAGCGCCTGAAGAAGCCGTTCGCCGCAGTCGCGACCCAGCTGGAAACAGGCGAGCGCGCGATCTTCGTGCGCGGCAACGTCGGCCAGGCCGTGCGCGCCTCCAGCAGCATTCCCGGCGTGTTCGAGCCGGTGAAGATCGGCGGCCGCAACTACATCGATGGTGGCGTGGTCAGCCCGGTGCCGGTGGATGCCGCGCGCCAGCTCGGCGCCGACTTCGTGATCGCCGTGGACATCTCCAGCAAGGCCAGCGGCAAGGCACCGACCGGCATGCTCGGCATCGTCAACCAGTCCATCTCGATCATGGGCCAGCGCCTGGGCGAGCAGGAACTGGCGCGCGCCGACGTGGTCATCCGGCCGAAGGTACTGGACATCGGCGCCGCTGATTTCAGCCAGCGCGGCACCGCGATCCTGGAAGGTGAAAAGGCCGCGATGGCGGCGATGCCGCAGATCCGCGCGAAGATCCAGCAGCTGCAGCGCGCACGTGCCGCCGCAGCCGCACCGCCGCCGGTGGCTGCACCCAAGTGCGAGGAAGCCTCGCGTCTGGGCAAGCTGATGGGCCGCAAGGACAAGTGCTGATCCGTTGATGGCTGGCCACCGGGCACGCCCCGGTGGTCGCTCAGGGCTCCAGCTGCGACAGCGGCAACGCCTGGAAGCCCTTCACGGTACGCAGCACGAAGCTGGAATTGGCATCGGCCACGCCACCGGCGTTGAGCAGGCGGTCCAGCAGGAAGCGCGAGAAGTGCTCCAGGTCGCGCACGTAGACGTGCAGCAGATAGTCCATGTCGCCGGTCAGCGCATGGCAGGCCACCACTTCATCCCACGCTTGCACACTGTCCACGAAGTGGCCGATGGCGGCCTGGTCGTGCTTTTCCAGCTGCACCCGCACGAAGGCCTGCAGGCCCAGGCGCAGCTGCCGCGGTTCCAGCCGCGCACCGTAGCCGACGATCACGCCCTCGCTTTCCAGCCGCTGCAGGCGGCGCAGGCAGGCCGAGGGCGACAGGTTCACCCGCGCCGCCAGTTCAGCGTTGGTGGCGCGACCATCCCGCTGGATTTCGGCCAGCAGGCGTATATCCGTGCGATCGAACTGGACTTCTCCGGCCATTGTTGCCCCGCAACATGGTGAGTGCGCAAGGATATTGCGCCACCGAGCCCATTCGGCGCAACTTTTGCAACCCTGTTGCGCGAGCTCTGCCCTAGCATCGTGGGTATCTCATCCAGGAGTGCCCCATGGACCTCGCCCAGCCCCGCCGCGTCGAACACCAGCAGACCGACAAGGGCTACGTGCCGGTGTACACCACCGCGCTCGTCGAGCAGCCGTGGGACACCTATACCGCCGACGACCACGCCACCTGGAGCACGCTGTACCAGCGCCAGCGCGAACTGCTGGTCGGCCGCGCCTGCCAGGAATTCCTGGATGCGCAGGACGAGATGGGCATGAGCGCGCACATGATCCCGCGCTTCGACCAGCTCAACGAAGTGCTTGGCGCCGCCACCGGCTGGACCCTGGTCGGCGTGGAAGGCCTGCTGCCGGAACTGGATTTCTTCGACCACCTGGCCAACCGCCGCTTTCCGGTGACCTGGTGGATCCGTCGCCCGGACCAGATCGACTACATCGCCGAGCCGGACCTGTTCCACGATCTGTTCGGCCACGTGCCGTTGCTGATGAACCCGGTGTTCGCCGATTACATGGAAGCGTACGGCCGTGGCGGCGTCAAAGCGCACGCCATCGGTCTGGACGCGCTGCAGAACCTGACCCGCCTGTACTGGTACACCGTGGAATTTGGCCTGATCAATACGCCCGATGGCCTGCGCATCTACGGTGCGGGCATCGTGTCGTCAAAGGGCGAATCGCTGTACTCGCTGGAATCGGCCGCGCCGAACCGCATCGGCTTCGACCTGCAGCGGATCATGCGCACGAAGTACCGCATCGACACCTTCCAGAAGACCTACTTCGTCATCGACAGCTTCGAACAGCTGATGCAGGCGACCTCGCCGGACTTCACCCCGATCTACGCCGCACTGGCCGACCAGGCGCACCTACCAGCCGGTGATGTGCAGGCCGACGACCACGTGTTCCAGGCCGGCACGGGTGAAGGCTGGGCGGACGGCGGCGACGTGTGATGCGCGCTGCCGCGCGGGTATCCTGCACGGCATGACGGATGCATTTGCTTCGCTGCGCGTAACCGATGTCGCTTTCGACGACGACTTCATCGTGCTGACCCTGGCCGATGGCCGCCGTACCCGCCAGCCGCTGCGCTGGACGCCGGCGCTGTTCGAAGCCACGCCTGAGCAACGCGCGGACTGGGTGGCCACCGCCAGTGGGTTGGGCGTGAACTGGCCTGCGCTGCTGCCGCCGCGCGAGACGGGCGTGGTCGATATCCCCAACCAGGTGTGGGATGACCGCTACGAGGCCGCGCTGGCGCGACTGAAGGCAGCCGCGTGGACGCTGGATGCGCTGTCCGACGAAGACCAGCAGCTGGTGGCGCTGTGGCGCATGGAAGCGGACATCAACAACGGCGGCTTCATGCAGTTCCTGTGCAACTGGGGCGACCCGACCTGCCAGCTGGCGCTGCGTGCGCTGCAGGCGATGGGCGCGGCGCAGACCCACGCGATCCTGGCCGGCATGCGCGGGCTGGTCGACCGGCTGGAAGATGACCCGGCGGTCAAGCAACTGACCGACCTGTACGGCGCGATGACCGAACAGGAGCAGGAGGCGCTGCACGCCTTCGACGAAGCCTATTTCGAGCGACCGGAAGACCTGGCCAGGTTGGGGCTGAAGCACTTCGGCCCGGAACCTGTCGAACGACGATGAGCATGCACGCCGGCGCTGTTCTGTAGAGCCGAGCCCATGCTCGGCTGCGTTTCAATCAGCGCGGGTACACCAGCAGCAGCACCAGATCCTCCTCACCCACCTGCTGCAGCGCGTGCGTGCTGCCGATGCGGGTCAGCAATGCGTGGCCTGCGCGCACGTCGTGCTGCTTGCCATCCAGCACGTAGCTGCCCTGCCCGCTGATGATGTAATAGATCTCATCCTTGTGCTGTGGATGCAGGCCGATGCCGGCGCCCTTGTGCAGCACGCGCTTGCGCAGCACGAACGGCAGGTCCGTGTCGGCGAAGAACGGGTACGCGGTGGTCGGCCCGGCGCCGCCATGCGGGCCGGGCTGGATGCGTGCAACCGTGTCTTCGTGCAGCACCTGCGAGGGCGGCTGCGCATCGGCGCCCTGCGCTGCGCCCATCACGTCGCAGTCGATATCACGCAGCAGCGCCGCCTGCAGTGCAGGCAGCAGCGGCACCGCCTCGCGCAGCACCAGGCAGGCCACCGCATGGGCACCGGCCACGCTGAAGTGGGTGCCGTCGGCCTTGTTCTGCCCGGGCACGAACAGGAAATACGGACGTGCACCCTGCTCGCCCAGCGCACGGATCCAGCGCGTGCTGCGATCGTTGAGCTCGATCAGCGCGACGCGCTCGCGCGCCGCCAGCTGCTGCATCGCCAACGTGTAGCGCGCATGCGTATCCAGCAGTGAACCGAAGTCGTACAGCAGCCGCGCCACCGGCGTGACCAGCACCGGCGTTGCGCCCTTGTCACGCGCCACCTCCACGTAGCGCATCAGCAGGCGCGGATAGTCGGTGTCCGGATCGGTGTAACGCGTGCGGTCTTCGAACTTCGCATCGTTGTGGCCGAACTGGATCAGCAGCACGTCGCCGCGGCGCAGCTCGCTGGCGATCGCGTCAAGGCGCCCTTCGTCGATGAAGCTGCGCGTGCTGCGCCCGCCCTTGGCGTGGTTGTGTACCTCGAAGCGTGCCGGGTCCAGGTAGCTCTGCAGCGCCTGGCCCCAGCCCGCCTGCGGCGCGCGTTCCGGCCCGTATTCGGCGGCGGTGGAATCGCCGGCAATGAACAGCCGCGTCGGCGCCGCCTGCGCGGTGGTGCACGACAACAGCAGCAACAGCAGCAGGTTGCGCATGGCGTGGCCCCGGTAGAGCCGAGCCTTGCTCGGCTGCTTTTCGATCAATGTGCAGCAGCCGAGCATGGCTCGGCGCTACAGAACAACACGCTTCAGCGCGCCAGCCAGCCGCCATCGACCGGCAACACGGCGCCGTTCACGTAGTCCGACGCAGACGAAGCCAGGAACACCGCTGCGCCGGCCAGGTCGTCCGGCGTGCCCCAGCGGCCCGCCGGGATGCGCTCGAGAATCGCCTTGTTGCGGTCCGCATCGGCACGCAGCTGGGCCGTGTTGTCCGTGGCCATGTAGCCCGGCGCGATGGCGTTGATGTTCACGCCCTTGCCTGCCCACTCGTTGGCCAGCAGACGGGTGATGCCGGCGATGCCGCTCTTGCTTGCGGTGTAGGACGGCACGCGGATACCGCCCTGGAAGGACAGCATCGAGGCGATGTTGATGATCTTGCCGCGGCCCTGTTCGATGAAGTGGCGGCCGGCCGCCTGCGAGATGAAGAACGCTGACTTGATGTTGACGTTCATCACGTCGTCCCAGTCCTGCTCGCTGAAGTCCACGGCGTCGGCGCGGCGGATCAGGCCGGCATTGTTGACCAGGATATCCAGCCCGCCCAGCCCGTCGATGGTTTCGCGGACGACGCGTGCCACCGGCTCGATGCTGATCAGGTTGGCTTCGATGGCCAGGCATCGGCGGCCCAGCGCGGTGATCTTTTCAATGGTGTCGGTAGGCGGCGCGATGCCAGCCACGGCGACATCGGCACCCGCGGCGGCCAGCGCCACGGCGATGCCCTGCCCCAGGCCGGTGTTGCCACCGGTGACCAGAGCGACCTTGCCTTCCAGGCTGAAGGGATTAGCCATTGCGTATGCATTCCTTGATGGAGGTGAGCGGAGTCACGGTGACGGCCGCCGCCACGCGGTGTGCGGCGGCCGTGCAGGGCTTACTTCAGCTGGCAGATGTCCAGCACGTGCATGTCGGTGTAGTCCAGGTTCTCGCCGCCCATCGCCCAGATGAAGGCATAGTTGCTGGTACCGGCACCCATGTGGATCGACCACGGCGGCGACACCACGGCTTCGTTGTTCTGGATCACGATGTGGCGCTGCGCGGCCGGCTCGCCCATGAAGTGGTAGACGCGGTCGCTGTCGCCCAGGTCGAAGTAGAAATAGACCTCGCTGCGGCGGTCGTGCAGGTGCGGCGGCATGGTGTTCCATACGCTGCCCGGCTTGAGCACGGTCAGGCCCAGAAGCAACTGCGAGGACTGGCAGGTCGCCGGCACGATGTACTGGTAGATGGTGCGCTCGTTGCTGGTTTCCAGCGCGCCGCGGTCCAGCGCCACTGCGTCCTTGATCGACAGCTGCTTGGTTTCGAAGCGGGCATGGGCCGGCGTGGACGCCAGGTAGAACTGGGCCGGGTTGGCCGCGTCACTGGAAGCGAATACAACCTCCTCGCTGCCCATCGCCACATACAGACCGTCCTTCGGTCCCAGCGTGTAGGCGGTCCCGTCCACGGTGACCGTACCGGTGCCGCTGCCGACGTTGATCACGCCCAGCTCGCGACGCTCAAGGAACGGATGGCCTGCGGCCGACGCGGGCTCGGTCTGCTTCGGCAGGGCCAGCGGAGCGTCGACGGGGGCGGCGCCACCAATCACGAAGCGCTCGTAGTGGGTGTACTTGAGCGTCACCGCACCGGCGTTGAACAGTCCGTCGAGCAGGTACAGGTCGCGCAGCTGGTCATTGCTGGCGCCGTTGATGGCATCGGGATGGGTGGCGTAGTGGGTCTTGCTGTACATGGTTTCTCCAGAGCGGGGGGCGGGCCGACGGGTCGGCCCCGGCGCGGTTCCCGGTCGATTCTAGCCAGACAGGAAACCGGTGTCATTTTGCGCCGCACGATGGCGGGAAGCGGAGCGAGCCTTATCGATGGGATGGGGCAGGTGGGAGGGTCACGACCAACGGCCGTGACCTGCAGGATTGATCCCTGCGGGATCAATCCTCCGGCGGCTGGCAGGAATCGCGCACGATCAGGTGCGGCCGCACGCTGGCAATGGGCAGCGCAGTCTGGCCTTCCGGCTGGATCAGCATCGCTGCAGCGGTGCGCCCGGTGTCGCGGGTGTGCCGCCGCACCGATGTCAGCGAGGGCCACAGGCGTGAAGCCAGCGGGCTGTCGTCATAGCCGACGATGGACAGCTGCCGGGGAATGTTGATACCCGCGCGCAGCGCCACCTTGTAGATGCCCGCGGCCATTTCATCGTTGCCGGTGAAGATGGCGGTCGGCCGGCGCTTGCCCAGCAGCAGCTTCTCGGCCGCGGCCACACCGGATTCAAAGGTATAGCCGGCCTCGATGATGCGGTCCTTCGGCAGTTCGATGCCGCGCTGTGCCAGTGCTTCGATGAAGCCGGCGGTACGTTCGTGGGCCGAACGGTACGCACTCGGACCGGTCACCAGGGCAATGTCGCTGTGGCCCAGCGACAGCAGATAGTCCGCGGCTTCGGCAGCGCCGTCACGGTCGTGGGTGACCACCATCTGCGAGGTCTCGTCCAGCGGCAACGCAGCCACACGGGTGAAACGGCAGCCGATCTCGTCCAGCATGTCGGCCAGCGCCTGGTCCTCCGAGGCACGCGGTACCAGGATCACTCCGTGCAGCTTCTGCTGCTGTACGAAGCGACGCACGCCGTCGATGTAGCCCGGGCTGCGGCTGTCGCAGGGATGCACCACCAGCTCGAAGCTGGAGCCGCGCAGCGCGTCCAGCGCACCGTATTGCATATCCACGATGTACTGCGCGGTGGGGTTGTCGTAGACCATGCCGATCAGGAAAGAGCGGCGGAACGCAAGGCCGCGGGCCAGCGGATCGGGCGTGTAGCCTACCTCGCGCATCAGCGCTTCCACCTTGTCACGCGTGTCCCTGCGCACCAGGGGTGAATTGTTGATGATTCTTGAAACCGTTTTCTTGGATACGCCCGACAGTCGCGCGATGTCGTTGATGGTGGCTGCCTTGCCCTTCGCCAATGCCGGCGTAGCGGCATCGTTCTTGTTGCGCACTGACATGTTTTGAACCCGATAAGTCTGGGAATTCCGGCGCCGCGCTCAGTCCAGCGCGCGGTAGCGGAAGCTGCGGAAGGTTACCGCACCGTTGCCGGCCGCATACAACGCCGGCTTCAGCGCCAGGAACCTGCCCGCTACATTGTGATGGTAACCGGACACTTCCATCTGAACCGGGTACTTCTGCCAAGTGTGCCCGTCGGTACTGGAGTGGAAGGTGACGATGTGGCGGTTGTTGGTCACCCGCAGCCACAGCCTGCCGCCCTTGCCACTGGCCGCCAGCCGGGAAGGGCGCTCCTCACCGTAGCGGTGCATGATGAACGACTCGCCGTTGCTGCCCACGCCCACGTACAGGTGATCGCTGTAGAACAACAGGGCCCCGCCCACGGCGCCCGCGGCGATCTCCATCTCCACCTCGAACTGGTAGGCCGGGTCGCCGGCGATGACGGTCAACGGCGACGCATCACGCGGGGTGCTGCCCTTGCCCTGCACGACCAGCCCGTCGCCGCTGAAGCCCAGCCGCCGGTACTCGTCCTGCGCCGGATTGAAGAACGCCCACTGCGGGCCCAGCGCGCTGCCACGGAAATCATCCGACAGCGCCATGCCATGCGGCGACAACGCCTGACCGGCCGGCTTGCGCAGCGGCTGGCCGAGGTCGCCGCCGGTGGCCCGGAACCAGCCATCATCGGTCCATTCGATCGGTTCCAGCAGGGCCTGGCGACCCAGCGTCCAGAAGCCGTTCTCGTAACCGTGGTACATCATCCACCAGCGCCCATCGGTGCCTTCGATCACCGTCGCGTGGCCACGTGACCACCAGGGCTCGGCCGTGGTTTGCGTGCGCGTGATCGGGTTGTTGGGCGCGTTCACCCACGGACCATGGATCGATCGCGAGCGGGCGGTAATCACCATGTGCCCGGTCGGCGGACCGGCCGTTCCACCCACGGCCGTGGTCATGTAATACCAGCCATCGCGCAGGTGGATCTTCGGGCCTTCCTGGGCATAGGCCTCCACGTCCCAGTTCTGCGGGTAGGTCCAGCCGTCATAAACATGCTTCGGCGTACCCACCACGCTCAAGCCGTCGTCAGCCAGTTGTACGTAGTCGCCGCCACTGAGGAAAAGATACCGCTTGCCATCCTCGCCCACGGCATGGCCGGGGTCGATGTAGCTGCCCAGGCCGATATCGATCGGCTCGCTCCACGGCCCGGTGATGTGGTCGGCCCAGACCACGAAGTTGCTGCGGCGCTCGCCTGTACGCGCCGGAAAGTAGATGTAGTAGCGTCCCTGGTGCTTGACGATGTCAGGCGCCCAGATCGCGCCCACATTCCTCGTGATCGCATTACCCAGGGGCTGCCAGTTCACCAGGTCGCGCGAGTGCCAGATCGGCAGGCCGGGGTAGGCATCGAACGACGACAAGGTGAGGTAATAGTCGTCGCCGTCCTTCAGCACGGACGGATCGGGATGATCGCCCGCCAGCACCGGATTGAGGAACGTGCCATCGCCGCGATCCGCTTGGCGCTGGTGCTCGATGCCACGCTTCCACGGCCCGGCCGCCCACGCCGGCACCACGGCCAGCAGCAACCCGAGCACCGCCGTGGCCGCGACGCCGCGGCACCGCGTCGTGACCGCTTCCCCGCTGCGCATCATGCGCGCAGCGCCGCAGGCAGCCACAGCGACAGCTGCGGGAAGAAGGTGACGATCAGCAGCACTGCCAACGCAGCGAACCAGAACGGCCAGATGGTGCGCATGCTCTGGCCCACGCTGATCTTGCCGATGGAGGTACCAATGAACAGCACCGACCCTACCGGCGGCGTCACCAGGCCGAGGCCGCCGGTCAGCACCAGCACCAGGCCGAAGTGGATCGGGTCGATGCCATAGGCCCTGGCCACCGGCAGGAAGATCGGCGTGCAGATCAGGATCATCGGCGCCAGGTCCATGAAGGTACCCAGCAGCAGCAGCATCACCACGATCATCAGCAGCACCATGAACTGGCTGTGTGCGAACGACTGCAGGAAGTCCACTGCGGCGGTCGGCACCTGCAGGTAGGCCAGCAGCCAGCCGAACACCGCGGCGGTGGCAATGACGAACAGGATCACACCGGTGCTGCGCGCGGCATGGATCACAGTGTCGAAGAATTCGCGCCAGCGCAGCTGCCGGTACAGCACGGTGGTCACCAGCAGCGCGTAGACCACGGCGATGGCCGCGCTCTCCACGGCGGTGAAGATGCCGGCACGGATACCGACGAAGATCAGCGCTACCAGGCCCAGGCCGGGCAGGGCGGAGACCACGCGCAGCAGCACCGCGCGCCAACCGGGGAAGATTTCCACGCCATAGCCGCGGCGGCGTGCCACGGCGTAGCCGGTCAGCATCAGGGCGACGGTCATCAGCAGGGCCGGCACGATGCCTGCGGCGAACAGATCAGCGATGGACAGGCCCCCCCCAGCGGCGGCCGAGAACAGGATCAGGTTGTGCGAAGGCGGCACCAGCAGCGCCACCAGCGCCGCGGTGATGCTGACGTTGACGGCAAAATCACGGTCATAGCCGCGCTTGACCATCTGCGGGATCATCGTGCCGCCGACCGCCGAGACGTCGGCAATGGCCGAGCCGGACACGCCGCCGAAGAACAGCGACGACAGGATCGAGACCTGGCCGAGGCCACCGCGCAGGCGGCCGACCAGCGAGGACGCCAGTGCGATCAAGCGCTCGGAGATTCCGCCGCGCATCATGATCTCGCCGGCGAAGATGAACAGTGGGATGGCGATCAGCGAGGCCGAGCCGGTACCGGCCGAGATCTGCTGCACCAGCACGATGCTGGGAATGTCCAGGTAGAGCAGGGTGGCCAGCGCGGCGGCGGCCAGCGCATAGGCCACCGGCACGCCGAGCAGCAGCAGCACGGCGAATACGGCGAACAGGATGGTGATGCCCATGGGTCAACGATCTCCTTCAGCGTCATCGCTGCCGGCATCGCGGGCCTGCAGCGCTTTCCACGCGCGGTTCAATGCGAACAGCACCATCAGCCCGCCGCCCACCGCCAGCGGCAGATAGTTGATGCTCTGCGGCAGGTTGGCGCCGGCGGCCTTGATGTCCAGCCCGTCGAGCAGCAGGTCGGCCGACCAGAACGCGATGAATCCACCGAGCACGGCCACCACCAGCTGGATCAGCACATCCACCGCGCGACGCAGCGCCGGGCCCATGTAGGCGTGCAGCAGGAAGAAGCCGAAATGGCGGTTGGTGTGCACGCCGCAGGCTGCGCCCAGGCTCATCGCCGTGGCCAGCAGCAGCAGCGTGACCGGCTCGGTCCAGCTGGGCGAATCGTTGATGACGTAGCGGGCGAACACCTGCCAGCCCTGCACCACCACCAGCCCGAGGAGGGCGGCGACGGCGCAGTAGATGGCGATGTCGGCGATGCGGTCCAGCAGGCGCTGTCCTGGCCCGGCGACGGGCGTCAAGGTCTCGGTCATGTTGGGTTCCTCAGGCAGCGCGGATGCGGTTTACCAGCGCGGCGATGTCCGGCTGTTGCAGGTACTGCTTCAGCAGCGGCTGCGCCGCGGCGTGGAAGGCGGGCATGTCCACTGCGTTGGCTTTCACCCCGGAATCGAGCACGGCGCGGCGTGCGGCGCTCTCCGATGCGTCCCAGTGCTCGCGCATCACCTTCACCGAGGCACGGGCGGTGTGCAGCAGCAGCTGGCGATCATCGGCGCTGAGCCGTTCAAAGCTGGCGCGCGACATCAGCAGCACGTCCGGCGCGTAGGAGTGATCGCTCTGCGACCAGTAATGCGCAGCCTCGAAGTGACGGCTGGAGTGGAAGCTGCGCATGTTGTTCTCGGCACCGTCGATCATGTGCGTTTCCATGCCCGAGAACGTATCGCCCAACGACATCGGCGTGGGGTTGGCACCGAGCAGGCGCATCAGCTGGATGAAGATGTCCGAGGAGGCCACGCGCAGCTTCAGGCCATGCAGGTCCTTCGGCGAAACGATCGGATGCCGGGTGTTGTAGAAGCAGCGCGCGCCGGAATCGTAGATCGCCAGACCGACCAGGTCGCGGCGTTCGAAGCCGCGCAGCACCGCGTCGGCCACGCCGTCGTCCAGTGCGGCGCGCTGGTGTGCCACCGACGTGAACACGTACGGCAGGCACAGCGCCTGGGTCAGCGGGAACGCATTGTTCAATGCACCGGCATAGACGCGGGTGATGTCGATGGCGCCGAAGCGGGCCATGTCGATCGCTTCCGATTCGCGGCCCAGCTGGCCCGAGTGGTACTGGTGCAGGCGCAGGCGGCCGTTGGTCTCGCGCTCCAGCGTTTCGCCGATCCACTTCACCGCAGTCACGGTGGGGTAGTCGGCCACGTGCACATCGGTGGCGGTCAGCGCCAGGCTGCCCTCCACACCGGTGGCCGGCCCGCGGCCGCAGGCCGCCAGCATCGGCGTGGCCAGGGCAGCAGCGCCGCCGGCCAGGAAGTTACGTCGTGTGATCATCTGCGCCCTCCCGCGCGTGTTCACCAGGGCAGGCCGGCGGTCATCCCGCCGGCACGGCCCGGCAGGCAATGTCGCCGAAGCCAGCGAACCGCACCAGCGCGGTCTGCCCCACGGTGATGTCATGGATGCCGGTGGCGTTGCCGGTGGCGATCAGGTCACCCTTGCGCAGCGGCCGGCCACGCAGGGCCGAACGGGACAGCGCGAAGGCGTACGCAGCGCGCAGGCCACCCGGCAGGCGAGTTGCTCCGCCAGTGCCGACCACGTCGCCTTCGATCAGTGTCTCGGCGCGCAGCGAGGTTTCATCGCGTGCGGTCCAGTCGGCGATCTCCGGCCCGAGCACCAGACCGTTGTTGTTGCCGAAATCGGACACCACCACGCGCGGGCCGAGTTCGTTGATGGTGGCCAGCGGGCTGCTGGCCACTTCCACGCCGATGTAGAGGCGCGCAGGCAGGGCCTCGGCCTGTTCCGGCGACCAGTGCAGTTGTCCGGCAGGAGCGTCCTCCAACAGCTCCAGCACGTACTCCGCTTCAACGGCGCCGAAGCCACCGACGAACACCGGAATGTCGGTTGTTCTACCGGTATCATTCCAGAGCTGACGCTTGAAGATCGGGCCCAGCAGGCGCTCATCGCCGGAGCCATCTCGACGCTCCGCGGCGATATAGCCCACTTTCCAACCGATCACCTGGTCGTCCCACCGATCAATCGCCCGGTCCTGAACCTGGTAGGCGCCCACCAGATCGGTCGGGATCGCGCCGGGAAACGCGGGCAGGGCAGTGCCTGCGCGACGTGCCTCGGTGAAAGCGCGGGCGATCGCGGCTGCATCGTCCGGCGCCGGTGCCTGCCCCTGTGTGCCGTGTTCGTTGCTCAAGAACGGTCTCCCTCTACGTTGTTGCACTGCCCATCGACAGCGTCTGCATGTGGTGTATATGGTAAACCGGTGTCATCACGCAAGCCGCAGCGCATCACGCCTCGTTCCCGGGCGCGTGCGGCACGCTGCCCATTCCCGCTGGAGCCCGGCCTGTCATGCTTCTATTCCGTTCTGTGCTGTGCCTGTCCGTTCTGCTGTTGCTCGCCCCGGCGCATGCTGCCGATGTTCCGCTGCGCGATGGCCAGCGGCTTGCCGGGGAGGTGGCGGGCGAACGCCTGCCGCTGTGGCCAGACGGTCAGGTGCCTGGTGAAAGCGGCCCGGCGCGGGCCGCACGCGTGGTTGAACGCAGCGCCGATCCCGCACGTCCAGACCGGTTCGTGGATGGCATCGATGCGCCGTACATGATCGTGCACGCCCCACCCCATCCGAACGGCCAGGCCGTGCTGGTCATTCCAGGCGGCGGCTACCAGCGGGTGGTGATCGACAAGGAGGACAGCGAGCTGGTACCCGACTGGGTGCAACGCGCGGGCTTCACACTGTTCGTACTTCGCTACCGTCTACCGCAACCGGGCCGGGACCGCCAGGCGGCACTGGCCGACGCCCAGCGTGCGCTGCGGGTGGTACGCGAGCAGGCGGCGCGGCGCGGCCTGGACGGCGACGGCGTGGCGGTCATGGGCTTCTCCGCCGGTGGTCACGTGGCTGCGCGACTGGCCACCGCATTCGATGCGCCGGTCTATCCCGCGCGGGATGGGATCGATCGTTTGAGCGCGCGGCCTGCGCGGGCGGTGCTTGTCTACCCGGTCATCGACATGGGCGCGCACGCGCACAGCGGCTCGCGTGCACGACTGCTGGGCCAGCAGCCTGACGCTGCGCTGGCTGGCGCGTACTCCGTGCAGCAGCACGTCCGTGCGGACATGCCTCCGACAATGCTGATACATGCCAATGACGATCACGTGGTAAGCGTGCACAACAGCGAGGTGATGGCCAAGGCACTGGCCGCAGCAGGTGTAGAACACGAGCTGCACCTTTTCGCCCACGGTGGCCACGGCTTCGGCATGCGGGTACCGGCGACCGCCACGCTTGCATCATGGCCCCTGCTGGCGCAGCGCTGGCTGGCACCCCGCATGGACGGGCGCGAGTGATGCGCCGGGCACCGACCGATCTGCAGCGCCGTCGCTTCCTGCGCGACAGCGCGCAATGGGCAATGGCGACGGCCACGCTGGCGGCACTGCCAGCTGCTGCGATACCCAACGTACGCGAGGAGCGCCCGCCCATCGTCCGCGTGCGCGGCGGGCGTCTGCGCGGCCAGCAGCAGCAGGGCGTGCGGGTGTTCCGCGGCGTGCGCTACGGCGCCGATACCGGCACCCATCGCTTCCAACCGCCACGGCCGGAAGTGGGGTGGAACGGGATCGCCGATGCAGTGGGTTATGGCGCCTCGGCACCACAGCGCGGCGCAGAAGGCCCCGGCAGCGAAGACTGCCTGTTCCTCAACATATGGACCCCGGCGCTGGGCGACGGCGGCCGTCGTCCGGTGCTGGTCTATATCCACGGCGGGGGCTTCAACAACGGCTCCGGCAGCGACCCGCTGTACGACGGCAGCGCGCTCTGCCGTCGCGGCGATGTCGTGGTGGTCACCGTCAACCATCGCCTCAATACCTTCGGATACCTGTACCTGGGCGCGCTGGGCGATGCACGCTATGCGGCGTCGGGCAATGTCGGCCAGCTCGATCTGGTGCAGGCGCTGCAGTGGGTTCGGGAGCATGCCGCGATCTTCGGTGGTGATGCCGGCAACATCACGGTGTTTGGCCAGTCCGGCGGGGGCGCCAAGATTGCTACGTTGATGGCAATGCCAGCCGCGCGCGGACTGTTCCAGCGCGCGTGGACGATGAGCGGCCAGCAGGTCACGGCGGCAGGCCCGCGTGCAGCCGCACAGCGCACGGCAATCGCGATGCAGGCGGTGGGCGCGAAGGACCTGGAGGCACTGCTGCGACTGCCCGCCGCCGATCTGCTGGCGGCAACCGGCGCACGCGATCCCTCCCGGGTGGAAAGCACATCGTTGTATTTCGGACCTGTGTTGGACGAGGTCAGCCTGCCGGTCCATCCGTTCTGGCCGCAGGCGCCGCTGCAGTCGGCCGGCATTCCAATGGTGATCGGCAATACCCGCGATGAGACCCGTGCCTTCCTGGGCAATGATCCGGCCCACTTCGCGCTGACCTGGGAGACGCTGCCGGCGGAGCTGGAAAAGCAGCAGTTCGTCGATCTGCTGCCGCAGGCGGTGATTGCCGAGTATCGCCGGCTGTATCCCCATTACACGCCGTCGGAGGTGTTCTTCGCCGCCACCACCGCCGGGCGTTCCTGGCGTGGTGCCGTGGAGGAACTGGAAGCGCGCGCGCGCCAGCCCGGTGGCGCTGCCCCCACCTGGGCCTACCAGCTGGACTGGCCCTCACCGGTGGAAGAAGGCCGGCTGCGCGCTTTCCATACCCTGGACATTCCGCTGGTGTTCGACAATGCCGGCCTGCCCAGCGCACGCACCGGTGGCGGCGCGGACGCGCACGCGCTGGCGGCGACGATGAGTGACGCGCTCATCGCCTTCGCCCGGACCGGCGATCCCAATCATCGCGGCATGTCGCACTGGCCCGCGTACGATCTGTCACGGCGGCAAACGATGCTGTTCGATCGCGAGAGCCGCGCGGTGGACGACCCACGCGCCGGCGAGCGCGCACTGTATGGGAAAGTGCCATTCCTGCAGCGCGGCACGCAGTGATGACACCGTTGTGCAAACATTCTGTTAACCGCTGTCGGCTAGAGTCGGGTCATGGAAGCAATGTCCACGCCACTGCCGTTCACCGGCCGGGAGCGCCTGGTTGCCGCGATCGATTCGGCGGTGATGCTGGGCAGGCCTGAGGCGATCACCGACGCGCTGCAGCAGGTTCTGCGCGAGGCCATCGTCGATCCGTCCATCCAGCTGCCGCCCTGCGTGCGGCGCCCGGTTGAAGGGCATTACGCGCGTCGCGAGCTGTACCGCAGCCCCACGCTGGGCTACAGCATCATCGCCATGTGCTGGGGGCCGGGCCAAGGCACGCCACTGCACGACCATGATGCGATGTGGTGCGTGGAGGGGGTCTGGCAGGGCGAGCTGGTGGTGACCCCTTATGCGCTCCTGGAGCAGGAGGGCGAGCGCCATCGCTTTGCTGCACAGCCGACGCTGTACGGCCATCGCGGCAGTGCCGGCAGCCTGATTCCGCCCTATGAGTACCACACGCTGTGCAACGCCAGCGAGGAGGACGTGGCGATATCGCTGCACGTCTACCAGGGCGTGATGGAACGCAGTGCAGTATTCGATCCGCTGGACAACGGCTGGTACCAGCGGCGGATGAAAATGATGGAGACCGACGCGGCCTGAACGCGCCCCGCCGGGCTTGATCCGGCGGCGCCGCCTCCCATCAACGCGGTACGTACACCACGTTGTTCAACCGGGTCACTTCCTCACCACCATCGGCCAGTGCCACGCGCACGCGCAGGCCGCTGCGGTCGCCCATCGGCAGGGGCAGCGATACCTGCACCGTCTTCGGTTGCAGATCGCTCGGCGCGGCCAGTGCCGGTACTTCGGTGCGAGCCAGCTCACGACCGCGGGCATCTTCCAGCACGGCCACGCCCACGCCACTGCCGACATGGCCCAGGCTGTGCACGGTCACGTGCACTTGGCGGCCGTCCACGCGCACATCGCCGCGGCCGATGCCCAGGTCCGCGCGGGTTTCCACCGGTGTGCCGGCACTCATCCGCTCGAATTCGAAGATCTCGGTGCGCCCCGGGCGGAACTGCATCGGCACCGATACGCTGGTTTCCAGCGCTACGCTGCGTTCGGTCGGCGTACCGTCGATGCGGCCATCACCATCGGCGTCCACGCCGCTACGCACGCGCCAGGTGCCGCTGGCCACGTTCCATCCGGTCATGTCGGCGGCGATGATGCGCGTGCCCAGGTTATAACTGGTCACGGTGAAACGTTCGCGCGAGGGTGCATGCACCAGCAGGGCGACCTGCTCGGCGGCACCGTCGCGGTCGAAGCGCCAGCTGACCGTGTGGCCAGGCCAGCTCTGGTTGCGCTTCAGCGCGATACCCCCCAGGCGCGCGCGCTGCAGGAACTCACTGGGCGCTTCCACGCGGTCGGACCACCAGTGGCCCTCAGTGTTCATGTAGGCGCGCTGCACCTTGGCCTGCAGGCCGTCGGCATGCAGCGCGTCGATGTACTTCGTATCGCCGCTGGCCTGCCACGCCATCAGGCTGGCAAAACCGGTCTTGCCGGCATCGGCCTCGGCGGTCAGCAGCGGATACCAGTCCTGCTGCCGACCCAGCGCTTCGACGTAGTTCTCGCCGAGGTTGGCCAATGCGCTCGGGCCGCCGCGTGCCACCCGGTAGTCCAGGGCCTGCAGGTACTTCGCATCGCCGGTCCAACGCCATGCCGCCCAGAACGTATGCATGATGTCGCCGCTGCCGGAGCCGTTGTTCAACTCGCCGCCGCGGGTGGCACCGGTGGCCCAGTTGATCTCGTTGGGCAGGGTGAAGCGCCCCTTCGCGTCGGTGCCTGCGTGGGCCAGGTAGCCATCGGCCAGGCCGATCACCAGCTTGCGGCCGGTCGGATCGGCGTTGTACTGGCCCAGCAGGAACGCCGGGTGCAGCACCGGGAAGGAGTAAGGCTTCTGCCACTGCCAGTTCGGCTCACGGTAGACCTTGTTGCCACCGAACCAGTTGCTGGAAAACACCAGGTGGCCCTGCGGATTGCGCAGGATGATGCGCTCATCGAACGCCTTCACTGTTTCCATCAGGCGCTCCAGCGTCAATGGATCGCCCCAGTTGAGGTACAGCATGGCGCTGTTGGTGTTGATACCTTCCTCGTACGAATGCAGCTCGTCGGTTTCGATGGTGCTCAAGCCATTGCTGAACATGCCATTGCGGTAGACCGCATCGGACAATGCGGTCAGCGAGGCGTTCAATCGATCTGATTGCACGCCCATCAGCGCCAGCCCCGGCCACTGCTGGGTCAGGTCGGAATCATCGGAGATGCCACCGCCGAAGTCGCCGTAGGCCACCTGGCGCTGGTCGATCCACCAGTCGACGAACTGCCGCACCTGGGCCAGGTCCTGCACCTGGTGGAATGCCCATGCCGGCACGCCCTTGGGCACCGCCGGTGCGGTGTAGGGCGGGCGGCCCTGGCTGTTGTAGCTGATGTAGTTCCAGTACAGGCGGCCGAGCTCGTGGTCCGGGTCCACCCGCAGCAGATCGCTCAGGTCGGCGTACACGCGCGCGTACAGGCGCTGACGCTTGGACGTGGTGTGTTCCTCCACCAGGAAGCCCCAGTTGTCGCGCACCTGGTTGAAGCGGTCGGCCAGGTGTTCCTTCAGGGCGTCGGTGCGCGGCTTGAACACCAGGCGGATCTGCGCGCCATCCAGCGCGCCGGCGTCGAAGCCCGGCGCGGCCGAGGCGATGCTCAGCCACAGGCTGTCGGGTGTGAGGATGCGGTCACGCAGGTCCAGCCACAGCGTGCGTTTCTGCCCCGGCGGCACCGACACCGAGACATCGATCATGTCGCGCGCCGGCCAGATCGGATCCTTGATGCGGATGTTCAGTGGAATCAGGCCATCGTGCGTGGCCGCCAGGTCCAGTGCGGGAAGGTCGATGGCTACGCCATCGAGGCCATCGTGCATGTTCTCCCAACTATAGGCCCAGCTACGGATCAACGGCTGGTTGGCGGGGGCATCGCCCACGCCTGATGGAATCAGCACGTGCACGATCGGCCGCGGCTGCGCCGGCAGGCTGTCTGGCCCGCGGCGGCGGGAACCGGCGCCCTTGGGCAGGGCCATCACCGTGCTGCGCTCGGCCACCGGGTAGCGGCCATCGATGTAGCGGCGCAGCGCGTCCAGGTTGGTGTAGTCGGGCAGCGCCTGGCTGTCGACGATGTAGGTCTGCTTCACCGTGCCTTCCGGTTCAGCACCCTCGCTCACGTTGTAGGCCCAGATCTCCTGGATCGGTGTTTCCTGCTCCACATTGCTGAAACGCAGCACGCCGCCCTGGTGCGCGGCAATGTCCTGCACGCTGCGCACCACGCCACGCGGCCGGGTGGCCAGCACTTCGGTGGCGTGATCGGCATCGGGGCCGTGGGACAGGCTGCCGAACGCCGCGCCGCGGATCTCCACCCGGTTCACTGTTTCACCGGCAGGCAGGCGCAGATCCAGATGCTGGCCGCTTTCGACGTACGTGTTCCAGTCAGGCAGCTGGAAGTAGTCGTTGCGGCCGGGCAAGCGCGAGCGGTTGTAGACGCCTGGCCAGGTGGTTTCGGCGATGCCGTCGGTGGCCTTCCACATCCACGCCTTGAGGTCGCGGGTATCGGCGAATTCGATTTTGCGGATGCGCGTTCCGCCCGTGGAAAGCGCCGGTGGCGCCGCAGCTTCCCAGCCGAAGCGATGGCGCCAGGCGCGCTCGTCGGACGCCGGCGCCACCGCGCTGGCCGCGTTCCTGCCGGCTGCCACGGCCTGCACGGCGGTGGCATCCAGCATGCGGTCATACACGCGGATGTGCTGGAAATCGCTGCCGCGCAGGAAGTTGTAGCGGCTCTGCACCTGGTACGGTGCCATCACGCGGCCCGCCAGGCCCAGCTGGTCCAGCGCGGCATCGTAGTCGCCGGTGGCCTGCGCACGCGCCACTTCGCGGCCGTCAACGAACAGGCGCACACCCTGATCTTCGTCCCAGGCGAAAGCCAGGTGCAGCCACTGGTCCGGCCGCGGCGGTGTGTCCATGCGGAACGACACGCGGGTACGTGCCAGGTTGGCGTCGGTCACGAAGGCATCGAAGCCGTGGCCATTCCAGTCGATGCGCAGCCAGGCCATGTCCCAGCTGCTGTGGTCGGCGTAGCCGACGCGGAAGATGACAAACGGTGCTTCGCCCACCGCGTAGCGCGAACGCCAATCGAAGGCGAGCGTGCCGCGCTGGGCCTGGATGTTGCCCGGTGCATCCCAGGCCAGTACCCCATCGTCTTCCCACTGGATGGCCTTGCCCCCTGCGCCGTCATCGACGACCGCCACCTTGTCGCGGAAATTCGGCGCGGTTTCGCCGTGTGCGGTCGCCGCATGCAGGCCCTGGTTGGCATCGACGTGGAACAGCAGGGTAGGCGGGGGCGGGGCATCGGCGGCGGCCGTCTTGGCGCCAGTGGCCAACGTCACTGCCAGCAGCAAGCAGCGGCACAGGGTCGTACGGTGCGGCATGAACACGTTTCCTTTCAACGGACGACGGCCGGCGATGGGCCGCCGGACCGTAGCAAGGCCACGGCACGACGGCACCTTGCGGCGCAGCAGTGGTCACGGCGAACGGCGGCGCGCATCAGCGCGCGCCGCCGGCGTTGCTCAGAACTTGTAACGTACACCCAGCAGGAACTGGCGCCCGGTTTCGGTGTACTGCAGCGGCAGGCGGCCGGTGGCGGGTGAATACACCCACTCGTCGGATGCCTCGTTGGTCAGGTTGATGCCTTCCAGGCTCAGTTCCAGCTGGTCGCTGATCCTGTAGCGGATGGATGCATCAATCACCGTGGTACCGGTCATGCCGTGGTAGCCCTCCAGGTTGAAGCCGGTTTCCTGCCCCGGCACCTGGGTGAGGTAGTCATCGCGGTTGGTGGCGGACACGCGACCGGAGAAGGTTTCGCCTTCGTAGAACAGGGTCGCATTCCAGGACGTCTTCGACAGGCCCAGCAGATCGTTCTTCATCACCGGCTGGCCGGCGGAGTTGATGTACTGGATCTTCGATTCCACCCAGGTGTAGTTCAGCTGCACGCCCAGGTTCGACCACTTGCCGGGGAGGAAGCTGAAGGGCTGCGTGTAGTTTGCTTCCGCACCGTACAGCTCACCGCCGGGCGTGTTGACCGGCCGGGTGAAGGTGAAATCGTCGGTGGGCGAGGCGCCGGTGCCGGTCAGCAGCTCGGCGGGCAGGCCACTGTCGGTGAACGGGCGGTTCTCGCGCAGGGTCTGCACCGAGGTCTCGATGTCCTTGTAGAACAAGCCCAGGCCAGCCATCGCACCTTCGGCGAAGTACCACTCAAACCCCAGGTCGACATTGGTGGCGCGGGTCGGGTCCAGATTGGGATTGCCGCTGGAGATGGTGCGTGCACCACCGGCCACCGCTACCGTGGCGCCGGGGGTCAGGCTGCCCAGTCCCGGGCGCGTCATCACCTTGGCTGCGCCCAGGCGGATCAGGAAATCGGGCGTGACCTCGGCCACCAGGTTGAACGAGGGCAGCGTGTCGTCGTAGGTGCGGGTGGCGGTGGTTGAGGTAGTACCACTGGCGAGCGTGGACAGTCCGGTGGACGACTGCTTGGTACGCACGTAGCGAACGCCGAAGTTGCCCGACAGCGGCAGCGAGCCGATCTCGGTGCTGAACTCGCCCATCAGGTACGCGCCGCGATCCTTCTCTTCCACGCTGCGCACGTTGTTGGCTCGTGGTGCCACGGCGTAGATGCCACTGTTGCTGTAGATGTCGAACTGGTCGGCGATCGCATCCAGGTTGGGCACCACCCAGTTGGACGGGCTGCCGTTGATGCCGTTCAGGCCGGCGGGACTGGTCATGTCCACCGGCACGATCCTGCTGCCGTTGGCGAAGGTGGGCACGGCCAGTTCGCTGGCACGGCGCAGCTCGGTGGTCTTGAACGTGTAGTCCTTGGCCAGCACTCCGCCCTTCAGGCGGAAGCCCGGGCTGATGTTCCAGTTGAAGTCGATCTGGCCAGTGTCGAAGTCGTTGTCCACGTACTGCGGACGCAAGCGGATTTCCGCCAGTTCCCAACCGTTGGGATCTGTTGGATCAATGCCATAGTTGAGGACCGGGAAGCGGCTGTTGCCCCGGTAATCGTAGCTGTAACCCTTGACGTCGTACTTGTCCATGATGACGGTGGTCTGCACCGGGTTCTCGTGCCTGGAGCGCGAGATACCGAGCTTGCCGGACAGGGTGAAGTCATCGCCGAAACGGTGTTGGCCGTTCAGGCTGATCTGCTTGAAGGCAGTACTCCACTCGTCATGGCGGTTCTCGGTGCGGATGTCGACGTTGTCGAATTCGCCATAGACCAGCGCACCGTTGCGGATTTCACCGTTCCTGACAATGGTCGACGGCTTGCCATCGCGTTCGGGGCGGCGCGGAACGCTGGTGTCGCGGTTGCGGCTGAAGGAGATCGCTTCGATGTAGCGCTCGTCGCGCGTGGCATCGATCTTCGAATACAGCATATCCAGCGAGACCTCGGTGGCACTGCTGGGCTTCCACTGCAGCGAGCCGGTCACCCCCAGGCGCTTCTGCTCGTGTTCCATCTGCACATAGCGCGGGAAACGCGGATGGTAGACATCAGCGCTGCGTGCGGCGGTGAAGGGCGATGCCGCGCTGAAGCCACCGTTGCTGGGGCCGTTGGCCCAGCGTCCGGTGTTGGAGCCTTCTTCAAGCACCTGGCGCTCGGAGTAGGCCACCGACAACAGGGCACCGAAGGTGCCATCAGCGAACGTATTGGAGATCAACGCTGCCAGCCGCGGGTCGGCTTTCTCGGACATCTGGTTGTAGCCGGCCTGGCCGCTGGCGGCGAAGGTGAAGCCGTCATAGTCGAACGGACGCGCCGTGCGCAGGTCGACCGTAGCGCCCAGCGAGCCTTCTTCCACATCGGCCGAAGCGGTCTTGCGCACCAGCAGCTGCGAGAACAGGTCCGACGCGAACACGTTGAAGTCGAAGCCGCGGCCACGATTGGTGCCGCCGCTCTGGTCACCGGCACCGACGGTGGTCAGCGCCTCCATGCCGTTGATGCGAACACGCGTGAAATCCGGGCCGAGGCCGCGTACCGAGATGTTGCGACCCTCACCGGCCTCGCGGGTGATCACCACGCCGGGGATGCGCTGCAGCGATTCGGCCAGGTTCAGGTCCGGGAACTTGCCGATGTCCTCGGCGACGATGGCGTCGACCACGCCGGCTTCGCCGCGCTTGATGTCCAGCGCCTTCTCGACACTGGCGCGATAGCCAGTGACGTTGACCGTGTCCAGGTCGGTGGCGGTCTGTTGTTGCGCGGTCGCGTTCGCCGACAGGGCCAGTGCTACGCCCATCGCCAGCAAGGTAACCGGTGTCTTTTTTCCATGGATCCGAGATTGCATGCCTTTCCCCTCTCCCAAAGGTCTGGTATCGCGCTGTGCAGCGGAATGACACCGCTAGTCAAATCCGACGTTAACAGCACCACGGGCATCGGGCATCTTGCAGCGCAACAGATCTGTAATGTCTCCAAGAGGCTTGCGGGACAATGCTTTCGACATGATGACCAAGCACGTGCAAGGCAGACTCGGTCTAGAATGACACCGATAGTCAATCGCCACGCCCCCTCGCGTGGTCCACTTACATGCCATGCAGTGTCCCATGCTGGTGGCGCGCGTGAAGGAGCTGATATGGGTCGTATCGTCTGTTTCGGTGAACTGTTGCTGCGCTTGGGCGCGCCCGGCCACGAGCTGCTGCTGCAATCGCCACAGCTGCAGGTCCACGTGGGAGGCGCCGAGGCAAACGTAGGTGTCTCGCTGTCCCGGCTGGGACATCACGTGGCGATGGTGGGCGCCGTGGCGGGCAATCCGCTGGGTGCCCATGCGCTGGGCGAACTGCGCCGGCACGGCGTGGATACCCGTCATGTGCGCGAAGTACCGGACGCACGCATGGGGCTGTACTTCCTCACCACCGGCGCGGTCCAGCGTGCCAGCGAAGTGGTCTATGACCGCGCCGATTCAGCGTTCGCGCGCAGCACTGCGGCTGACTATGACTGGCCCGCGCTGCTGCAGGGCGCACAGTGGCTGCACCTGTCCGGTGTCAGCCCGGCACTGGGACCGGAGGTGGCGGCCGCCACGCTGGCGGCGGCATGCGCGGCCCGCCAGGCCGGTGTCCGGGTCTCCTTCGACGGCAATTTCCGGCCCCGGCTCTGGCAGCGCTGGGGGGGAGATGCCCAGGCGGTATTGCGCGAGCTGTTCGCGCAGGCTGACATCGTGTTCGCCGACTACCGTGACATGGAAGTGGTGCTGGGTACGCGCTTCAGTCAGCCGGAGGTGATGGAGCGGATCGACGCGGCTGCAAGCGCCGCGTTCAGTGCCTTTCCGCAACTGCAGTGGATGGCATGCACACAGCGGCAGGTGCTGAGCGTGGACCACCATGCGATGGGCGCGTTGCTGCTGGGTCGTGACGGGACGCGCGCGCACGCTCCGCCGCGCCATCTGCAGGGCATTGTCGACCGCATCGGCGGCGGTGATGCCTTCGCGGCCGGCATCCTGCATGGCATCCTGTGCGACCTTGATGCCGACGCCACCGTGCGTTTCGGCCTGGCCGCCGGGGCGTTGAAGCACTCCATTCCCGGCGATTTCAATCCTGTCAGCGAAGCTGACGTGCTGGCCCTGTTGGGCGAGGAGCGATTCGATGTCCGCCGCTGATCCGCGCCTGCGCGCACTCTTGAAACTGGCACCGGTGATCCCGGTGTACACCCCCGAAGATGTGGATGAAGCAGTCCACGTGGCCCAGGCGCTGTTCCGCGGCGGCCTGCCGGTGATCGAAGTGACCCTGCGCACGCCGCAGGCACTGGATGCGATCACGGCCATGGTTGAAGCGGTACCCGACGCGGTGATCGGTGCCGGCACCGTGCTCACCCCTGCGCAGATGCAGGCGGCAAAGCAGGCAGGCGCGCGTTTCGCGGTGTCTCCCGGTGCAACGTCGACGCTGTATGCCGCCGCGCGCGATGCCGACCTGCCATACCTGCCCGGTGCCGCCACCGCCTCGGACCTGATCCTGGGCCTGGAACATGGCAAGGACACCTTCAAGTTCTTCCCGGCGGTGCAGGCCGGCGGTGCGGCGCTGCTGGCGGCCTGGCACGGCCCGTTCGCCGACGTGCGCTTCTGCACGACCGGTGGCATCAGCGCGCAGACCGCGCCGCAGTTCCTGCACCTTCCCAACGTGCTGTGCGTGGGCGGTTCGTGGCTGACCACGGCGGCGCTGCTGCAGACCCGCGACTGGGACGCCATCGAACGCCTGGCGCGAGAGGCTGCCGTACTGGCCAGCTGAACCGCAGCGTCGATCTTCCATAGTTTGATCGTGATCAAAGCGCCGGCCTCGAGCCGGCGTCATTCTGTGGGCAAGCGCACTACGGAGATCCGAGCATGCATTCCACCATGAAGGCCGCCGTCGTACGCGAGTTCGGCAAGCCACTGGTCATCGAGGAAGTCCAGGTACCGCGCCCGGGGGCGGGCGAGGTACTGGTCAAGATCGAGGCCTGTGGCGTCTGCCACACCGACCTGCACGCCGCCGAGGGCGACTGGCCGGTGAAACCGAACCCGCCATTCATCCCCGGCCACGAGGGCGTGGGGCACGTCGTGGCCGTGGGAGGCGGGGTAGGGCACGTCAAGGAAGGCGACAGGGTCGGCATCCCCTGGTTGTACTCGGCGTGTGGCCATTGCGAACACTGCCTGGGCGGCTGGGAAACGCTGTGCGAAACGCAGCGCAACACCGGCTACTCGGTCAACGGCGGGTTCGCCGAGTACGCACTGGCCGATGCCAACTATGTCGGCCTGCTTCCGAAGGGAGTGGGCTTTGTCGAGATCGCGCCGGTGCTGTGCGCCGGCGTGACCGTCTACAAGGGCCTGAAGGTGACCGACACCAAGCCGGGTGACTGGGTGGTGATTTCCGGCATCGGCGGCCTGGGCCACATGGCCGTGCAGTACGCCCGCGCGATGGGCCTGAACGTGGCCGCGGTGGACGTCGACGACAACAAGCTGGCGCTGGCCCGGCAGCTGGGTGCGCAGATCACCGTCAACGCGCGCACCACCGACCCCGCTTCCTTCCTGAAGAAGGAAATCGGCGGCGCGCACGGCGCCCTGGTCACCGCGGTGTCGCCGAAGGCATTCGAGCAGGCACTGGGCATGGTCCGGCGTGGTGGCACCGTGTCGCTCAACGGCCTGCCGCCGGGCAATTTCCCGTTGGACATCTTCGGCATGGTGCTCAATGGCATCACCGTGCGCGGCTCGATCGTCGGCACCCGGCTGGACCTGCAGGAGTCGTTGCAGTTCGCCGCCGAGGGCAAGGTCGCAGCCACGGTCAGCACCGACCGCCTGGAGAACATCAACGAGGTGTTCGCGCGCATGCACGCGGGCACCATCGAAGGCCGCGTGGTGCTCGACTTCGCCGCCTGACCGCCTGTGCATGGCCGCCGTCGCTCCGTCCCCCTCTCCCACGGACGCGGCGGCCATGCCGATCCATCGGTCGCACCGGCCGCAGGCCGCCAAACCCCGGGCACGTCGCGCAGCCGTACAATGTGCGCATGCCCGATCTGCTCAAGACCCTGTTCCTTTCCATCGTCGCCCTGATCGGCGGCGTGCTGTCGCTTGCGCTGGTCAGCAGCGTCGCCAGCTGGCTGCCGCCGCTGGTGGGCCTGTCGCCGGACAACAACAGCGTGCAGCTGGGGTGGGACCTGGCCTTCAGCGTGCTCGGTGGCGTCGCCGGCATTTCCTTCGCCACCTACTACGCGCCCTGCTGGCCGCGCTCGCATGGTTTTTCGATCTGGTCGCTGATCGCGCTGGGCTGCGGCTATGCGGTGTGGACCGCGGGCGCGGATTTCCCGCTCTGGTTCGTCATTTCGCTGCTGGCATCGCTGCCGTTGCAGCTGCTGGTCGGCTGGTGGTTCGGCCGCCGAGCCTCGCGCGACGCAAGGTAACGCCGCTCCTGTAGAGCCGAGCCCCTGCTCGGCTGCCTGTGCCGATGTGCATGCAAGCCGGGCATGGGCTCGGCTCTACAGGTCCGTGCGCGGCAGCGTCTGCTTCAAGCGCTCGATGCCGTGCCACGGGTTTCCCTTCAGCCGCTGCGCCCGCGCCAGTGCCTTGGCCATCGGAAACGCGTCAGCCGCGCTGACGCGTGCCAGTTCTTCCCAGCGCAGCGGCACTGCCACACCGGCCGAATCGCGCGCGCGCAGCGACCACGAGCACACGCTGGTGGCGCCGCGGGTGTTGCGCAGCCAGTCGATGAAGATCACGCCATCACGCTTGGCCTTGCTCATCGTCGCCACATAGCGGTCCGGTTGTTCCTGCGCCATTGCCTGGGCAAAGGCCTCGCAGAACGCCTTGGCCTGTTCCCAATCGGCCTTCGGCTGCAGCGGCACCACCACGTGCAGTCCCTTGCCACCGGACAACCGCACGAAGCTTTCCAGTCCCACCTGCTGCAGGCGATCACGCACATCGCGAGCGCCCTTTTTTACCTGTGCCCAGCTGACGCCTTCACCAGGATCGAGATCGAACACCAGGCGGTCCGGATGCTCGGGGTCGGCCACGGCGGCTCCCCACGGATGCAGTTCCAGGGTGTTCATCTGTACCAGTTGCAGCAGGCCCCGCACATCCTCGATGTAGACATAGTCCTCGCGACCGCTCTTCTGCTGCAGGGGCACCGCATGTACCGCATCACCGAGGCCGGGCCCATGGTGCTTCTGGAAGAAGCAGGCCTTGCCCACGCCATCCGGGCAACGCAGCAATGACAGTGGCCGGCCGGCAATCTCGGTCAGGATCCAGCGTGCCATCTGCCGGTAGTAGTCCGCCACGTCTCCCTTGCTGAGCTTCTGCTTTGGAAACACCACCCGCTCCGGATGCGTGATCTGGACCTCGCTCGCGCTTTCTGGCTTCGATGCAACCACGTCCAGATCCTCCTTCTGCTTGTCGCTGCGCAGCCGCTTGAAGCTGGCCTGGCGCAGCAGGCCTTCCTTGCCCCAGCCACGGAAGGCAACTTCGGCCACCACCACCGGTTTGACCCAGCGAACGCTGGCGGCGCGGAACGGCACGTGGGCCGGCAGTTCCACTACCGGCGCCTTCACCGCCAATGACGCCAGCGCGGTGCTCAGTGCCTTCAAGCCTTCATCATCAAAGCCGGTGCCCACCCGGCCCACGTAGCGCAGGCCGCCGGCACCAGGCGTGGCCAGCAGCAACGAGCCGAAGCCGACCCGGCTGCCTTTGGGCGCGGTGTGGCCAACGATGACGAACTCGTCGCTGTCTTCGTGCTTCACCTTCACCCAACTGTGCGCGCGGGTGTTCACGTAGGGCGCATCGACCTGCTTGCTGACGATGCCTTCATAGCCGGCGTCGCCGCTGGCGGCAAACACCGCCGGGCCGTGGTCCAGCACGTGATCGCTGAAGGCCAGCGTACCCGGCGACGGACCGATCAGGTCCTTCAGCAGGGCTTTGCGCTGGACCAGCGGTGTGCGGCTGATGTCCACGCCGGCCACCCCGGGCAGGTCGAACACGATGTAGCGCAGCGGCTGTTTCGAGCTGCCATCAATGACCCGCTGTAGAGCGGTGAAGTCACTGCGCCCCTGTGCATCCAGCACCACCAGTTCGCCATCCAGTCGTGCGTCGCGCACTGGCAGCGCGCGCACGGCCTCGGCGACTTCAGGGAAGTCGCGGGTCCAGTCCAGGCCGTTGCGGGAGCGCAGCTTCACCTCGCCCTCGTGCAGGTCGGCCAGCAGCCGATAGCCATCCCACTTGATCTCATGCAGCCACCCGTCGCCGTCAGGTGCGGCACCGCGATGATGGGTCAGTTGCGGCTTGAAGCCGCGAGGATAGGGATGGTCACGTGCACCCGCCAGTTTCATCGCGCGCGCATGCCAGCGCGCATCCGCCTTGCGCGGGCCGGACCGTGCGGCCTTTTTCGCCGGCGCTCGCCCCGTGCTGCGTACCTGCATGGCTCCCTCCGCCAGATCGTCCGCTTCTGCGTCACGTGCCTCGGCGTCGTCGCGCTTGATCAGCAGCCATTGCACCTGCCGCCCCTTCATCGCCGTGCGCACCAGCTTCCAGCCCCCGCGGAGCCGCTGCCCGTGCAGGACGAAATCGATCTTGCCCTCGGCCAGCGCCTGCAGCGGATCGCACTCGCAGGCCCAGCTGCCATGGTCAAACACCTGCACGTGTCCGGCACCATAGTGGCCTTCAGGAATATCGCCTTCGAACGCGGCGTAGGACAGCGGATGGTCTTCCACTTCCACCGCCAGCCGCTTCTCACCCACGCGCAGCGAGGGGCCTTTGGGCACCGCCCAGCTCTTCAGCACACCGTCCATCTCGAGCCGGAAGTCGTAGTGGCGCGAGCTGGCATGGTGCAGCTGGATGACGAAGGTCGGCCGTCGCTTCGGGTCACCGGGGGCGGGAGTGTCGTCGGGCTCCGGCGTCTGCCCCGCGCCACCGCCGAGGCGGCGTTTGCGACGGTACTGGTGCAGCGACATGGTTCAACCTGCCTTGCGCCGGGTGGTTTTCTTCACGGCCTTTTTGGCGGTCTTCTTCCCAGCCTTCTTCGCCGGTGCCTTGCGCGCTGCCGCCTTCTTCGCCGGCGTTCGCTTGTTCGCATCCAGGCTCTTCTGCAGCAGTGCCATGAAGTCGACCACATTGGTAGTGGCGTCCTCGCGCGGTGCCGGCTCATCGTCCACCCGCGTGGTGCCGCCCTTGGACTTGATGCGCTTGTTCAACACCTGCTGCAGGCGCTCGCGGAACTCATCGTGGTAGTGCGACGGGTCCCACTCACCGGACATCGACTCGATCAACTGTTCGGCCATCGCCGTTTCCTTGCTGGTGATGCGGTAGTCGGACAGCTTGCCGGTGGGCAGCTTGTAGTCCTCGGGATCCACCAGTTCCTGCGGATAGCGCAGGATCATCAACACCAGCGCGTCCTCATGCGGCATCACCGCGCACAGGTATTCGCGCGTGCGCACCACCACCCGCGCGATGCCCACCTTGCCGGTGCTGCGCAGCGTCTCGCGCAGCAGCACGTAGCCCTTTTCGGCCTTCTTGCCAGGCACCAGCAGATACGGCTTCTCGTAATAGCGCGGGTCGATCTGCGCCGCGTCCACGAACGATTCCACTTCCACCGCCTCGTGGCTTTCCGGTGCCGCCGAACGAATGTCGCCTTCCTCCAGCACGACATAGCTGCCCTTGTCGTACTCGTAGGCCTTGACGATGTCCTTCCAGGGCACTTCCTCGCCGGTATCGGCGTTGACCCGCTCGAAGCGGATCGGTTTGCGATCGCGGGAGTCGAGCATGCGGAACTGCAGATCGACTTTGCGCTCACCGGACATCAGTGACACCGGCACATTGAGCAGTCCGAACGACAGCGTGCCGGTCCAGATCGGGCGGGCCATGGTCGCACCTTTGATGAGGCAGGGTGCCCAGCGTGGGCCGAAGCGCGTCAACCACCTGTGTCGATGCCGTGCAGGTCAGGTCGCGCCCGCCAGGCCGTAGCGCCGAGCCCACGCTCGGCTGCTCACCTGCACTTTGCTACTGCAGCAGCGGCCTCACCGCCGCCGCCGGGATGTGGTCCAGCGCGCGCCAGGCATCTTCCACTACCGGACGCGCCTGCGACCAGCCCAGCCTTGACTGTCCGCGCATCTGTTCCCAATGCTCGGCCAGTTCCTCGCAGGTATCGGCGGCATCGCCTCGCGGCCAGTCGGCGGCGTGGGTGGTCAGCGCAAAGGCATAGACCGGGCACAGATCACGCCAGTTGCGGTGGCCTGACCCTCGACGCTCCTCGTAATCGCTGAGCATGTACTGCAGGTAGTCCTGCGCCACCGCCTGCGGGTCCTCATGGCGACGCGTGCGGCGTTGCGCGGTGCGCTGGCCAAGCGGATCGAGCAGGGCGTTGAACACGGACGGTGCGGGTCGTTCAAGACGGGGCATGGCCGGCTCCTGCAGCGGGGGCGGGTGGGCAGGAATACGCGCGGTGCCGTTACTGGGGGGTGAGCGAGATGTTCATGACGCCAGGTTCGCGGCGGCTTTACCTTGCTGGCGGTGTAGTGGGGCCCCCCGAGCGCAGGTAGCCAGACCATGAGCCGAGACACCTCCCGAGACCCGCTGCGGGAAAACCACCCGCCCATTCCCGGCGAACAGCGCGGCAAGCGCGATGCCGACAACGCCGACTACCGCGGCACCGGTGCGCCGTTCTTCGATGCCGCGCAGGGCAACGAACACCTGCCGGTGAAGCACCAGGCTGAACAGGCGGCCCAGGACCGCAAGGACGGGGGCGATCGCCATCGCGGCGGCCAGGAAAGCCCGCTCAAGCGCCGCGAACGCAAGCAGCGCGCCAGTGACAACCAGGACGAGGCGTTGGAGGAGACCTTCCCGGCCAGCGACCCGACCTCGCCGTTCGTGCCAGCCAAGGCCCCCGATTGACGGTGGCGGCGGGCCATGCCCGGCGAGCGCAGCGGTCCCGCGCTAGCGCCACGACCACTGCACACCCACGCTGGCCCGCCGCCCCGGCCCGGGCTCGTAGTAGCGCCCATTGCCATCGTTGACGATCACCGAGCCGATATAAGCCTGGTCCAGCAGGTTCTCCAGCCGCGCGAAGGCACGCAGCTCACCACCGGGCAGGGTCCAGCGGCGCCCACCTTCCACGTGCAGCAGGGCGTAGCCCGGCGCGCGCTCCGTGGCCAGATCGTTGACCACGGTATCGCTGCCAGCCGTCGCCTCCAGCGCCCACTGCCAGTCGTCCGGGCTCCACTGCAGGCGAGCGAAGGCCTGCTGGCGCGGCACACCCGGCAAGCGGCTGCCCGCCGCCACCACGTTGTTCGAGGTCAGGTAAGGCGAGCGCACCTGCGCCTGCAGCCAAGTCCAGGCCAGCTGCAGTTCCAGCTGCTCGGCCAGTGGCTGGCGATACTGCAGTTCCACGCCCTGGCGGCGGGTGCGGCCAATATTGCGGTAGGTGCTGCGTCCGCCGGTATTGCTGGCAACGGCCAGCTCATCGTCGGTATCTGCACGGAACAGGCTGATATCGAGCTGGGTTCCGTCCTGCGCATGCCATTTGCTGCCGACCTCCATGCTGCGGCTGCGCGCGGCGGCCAGATCCAGTGCCAGCCCGGCCTGGCCGTCGGCGCGGTAGCCCAGCTCGTTGAAGGTGGGGGTCTCGAAACCACGTCCCACCGCCGCGTGCAGCCGCCACTGCGGGCTTGCCTCGAAGCTGACCCCGGCCACCGGCGTGGTGGCCTGGTAGCGGCGGCGGCCACTGTCGTCGGGGTTGCTGGCGGTGATGTAGCGGTCGTCCGATTCGAAGCGAACGCTGCTGTGGCGCACGCCCGCCAGCAGTGACCAGCGCGGGCTCCACTGCCACCACGCCTGGGCGAACTGATCGACGTTCTGCACGGTGTCGATCTGGTCTCTGCGCAGGCGCCCACGTACGCCCAGCGTGCTGCCGATGAAGTTCTCGTAGCCGGTCCGATGCTGGCGCTGGCGGTCGGCACTGAGCCCGGCCACCAGGTCCAGCGGCCGCCCGGCAAGATCGCCGTGCCAGCCCCAGCGCGCGTCCAGACCGCCATAGCCGCCCTCCAGATCGATCACCCCGCCGGCATGCAGAGGGTTGGCCTGGGCGGTCGGCGGGACCGGCAGGTACTGGCGTACCGCGCGCTGGCCGGCGTAGCCCATCAACTGCCAGCGCTGCGCCCCGGCCTCGCGGGTCCAGCGCAGGCCGGCCTGCTGCTGGCGCACCGATTTGCGCGTGTTGTACTGGCCTGCGACCGCCGTGGCCTGGCGTGGGTCGGCGGCCACCTGCGCACGGGTCAGGCCCAGCGGGTCCTGTGCATCAGGGGCATCCAGCGCATTGAGCAGCAGCTCCAGCCGGCCGCCGCCCAGCTCACCGCCGATGCGCGCATTGAGCGATTCACGGCGGGCCCGGCTGTGGTCACGCCAGCCGTCGGTGCGGAAGTGGTTGGCGGCGATGTTGTAGTCCAGCCCGTGACTGGCCCCCTTCAACTGCGCACCGACGCTGAGCGTGTTGTCGGCACCGGCATTCACGCGCAACCGCCAGGGGTCGCCGGCCTGGCCCTGCGCGCTCCAGACCTGCAGCACGCCGCCGGAGGAATTGCCATACAGCGCCGAGAACGGCCCGCGCAGCACGTCGATGCGCTCGGCACCGAGCAGGCTGGCGTGCGACAGCTGGCCCTGGCCGTCAGGCATGGTGGCCGGTACGCCGTCGATCAGCACCCGCACACCGCGCACGCCGAAGGTGGAGCGCGCGCCGAAGCCACGGATCGACAACTGGGTGTCCTGGGCGAAGTTCTGCCGATCGCGCGCCAACAGCCCCGGCACCCCGGCCAGCGCCTCGGACAGCTGCGCGCCCGCGCCGGCGCGGCCGGCATCGATCCAGACCGTGTCCTGGCTGGACGGCAACGCGAACGGGTCGATGCCCGGCACCCGTGCAGCCTGTACCTGCACCGCCGGCAGGGCGGTGGGCGCAGGGTCGGCCAACGCCGCCAAGGGCGACAGCAGCAGGGCTGAAAGCGACAGGCTACGGCGGCGTGTAGCGGTTTTCATGATTCAGGTTGATGGATCCGGCGGCAACGCACGCCATGGTACGGGGCCACGGATGACGATGGCGGCGGCCAGCCCAGGCAGGCTTTGTTACGATGGGCTGTTTCCGGCCGAAAAGCCGCGAACCGCGTGGCGCAATTCCTCCCCCCTTTCCGTCTACCGAACGAGTACCGCCGTGTCCTTCTTTGCAAACGTGGAACTGGTCCCAGGCGACCCGATCCTGGGCCTGACCGAGGCGTACAACGCCGACAGCCGCCCGACCAAGGTCAACCTGGGTGTGGGCATCTACTACGACGAGAGCGGCCGCATTCCGCTGCTGCGCGCCGTCAAGCAGATCGAGCAGCAGCTCGCCGCTGAAGCCAAACCGCGCGGCTACCTGCCGATCGATGGCCTGCCGGCGTACACGCAGGCCACGCGTGAGCTGGTGTTCGGCAAGGACTCGCCGCTGCTGGCCGCCGGCCGCGTCACCACCGCACAGACCGTCGGTGGCAGCGGTGCACTGCGCGTCGGCGCCGACGTGCTGAAGAAGCTGCTGCCGCACGCCACCGTCGCGCTGAGCAACCCGAGCTGGGAAAACCACCGCGCGGTGTTCAGTGCGGCCGGCTTCGAGGTGGTGGAGTACACCTACTTCGACCCGACCACCCATGGCGTCAACTTCGATGCCCTGCTGGCCGACCTGGGCAAGCTGGAAGCAGGCACCGTGGTGCTGCTGCACGCCTGCTGCCACAACCCCACCGGCGCCGACCTCACCGTAAGCCAGTGGAAGCAGGTCGCGCAGCTGCTGAAGGACAAGCAGCTGTTCCCCTTCATCGACATGGCCTACCAGGGCTTCGACAAGGGCATCGAGCAGGACGGCGCCGCGGTGCGCATCATCGCCGAAGCCGGCATCGACAGCTTCATCGTCGCCAACTCGTACTCCAAGTCGTTCTCGCTGTACGGCGAGCGCGTGGGTGCGCTGTCGATGGTGGCGCCGACCGCCGCTGACGCCAAGGCCGTGCAGTCGCAGGTCAAGCGCGTGATCCGCACCATCTACTCCAGCCCATCCACCCACGGTGCCGCGCTGGTGGCCGGCGTGCTGACCAACCCGGAACTGCGCGCGATGTGGGAGCAGGAGCTGACCGAGATGCGCGAGCGCATCCACGCCCTGCGCCAGGGCCTGGTCGAGAAACTGGCCGCGGCCGGTGCGCCGCAGTTCGGTTTCATCAACGAACAGGCCGGCATGTTCTCCTACTCCGGCCTGAGCCGTGAGCAGGTCGAGCGCCTGCGCGACGAGTTCGGCATCTACGCCGTCGGCACCGGCCGCATCTGCGTGGCCGCGCTGAACCAGAACAACCTGGAATACGTCGCCAAGGCCGTGGCCACCGTCGCCAAGGGCTGAAGCAAGGCTGCACGGGTTTGAGAGCAAAGGCGCCGGAAGGCGCCTTTGTTTTTTGCTCCTGCTTTGCCTTTGCCACACCCTCCGCGCTCGCCGCGAACCCTGAAGCGCAGGGCGAGGTACACCGTGGCCAGGACCGTGAGGCGCATGGATGCGCCGACCGAGCCCCCATGGATGGGTTTACGGCGTGTCCTGGCCACGGTGTACCTCGCCCTGTGCCTCCATGAAGGAAGGCGCCACGAGCGCAACGCATCTGGAAACGATTACGCCTTCCCGCGCTCACGCACGGCCCCGGCATACGGGCGACAATAGGCGTTTTCCCGCTGCCGAGACCTGCCCGACCATGTCCCGTACTTCGTTGACCCGCTTCCTGATCCAGGAACAGCACGCCGGCCGCATCAATGCCGACCTGCGCCAGCTGATCGCGGTCGTCGCCCGCGCCTGCACCAGCATCTCCATTGCCGTCAGCAAGGGCGCCCTCGGTGGCGTGCTCGGTGACGCCGGTACCGGCAACGTGCAGGGTGAAGCGCAGAAGAAGCTGGACGTCATCAGCAACGAGATCCTGCTCGAAGCCAACGCCTGGGGTGGCCACCTCGCCGCCTGCGCCTCGGAGGAAATGGACCACAGCCAGCCGGTGCCGGACATCTACCCGCGCGGTGATTTCCTGCTGCTGTTCGATCCCCTCGATGGCAGCTCCAACATCGACGTCAACGTCTCGGTCGGCACCATCTTCTCGGTGCTGCGCTGCCCGACCAACGTGGAACTTCCGGGCGATGACGCGTTCCTGCAGCCGGGCAGCAAGCAGATCGCCGCCGGCTACTGCATCTACGGTCCCAGCACCCAGCTGGTGCTGACCGTCGGCCACGGTACGCACGCCTTCACCCTGGACCGCGAGAAGGGCGAGTTCGTGCTGACCACCGAGAACATGCAGATTCCGGCGGCCACCCAGGAATTCGCCATCAACATGTCCAACCAGCGCCATTGGGAAGCGCCGATGCAGGCGTATGTCGGCGACCTGCTGGCCGGCAAGGAAGGCACGCGCGGCAAGAACTTCAACATGCGCTGGATCGCCAGCATGGTGGCCGACGTGCATCGCATTCTGACCCGCGGCGGCATCTTCATCTACCCGTGGGACAAGAAGGATCCGTCCAAGGCCGGCAAGCTGCGCCTGATGTACGAAGCCAACCCGATGGGCCTGGTGGTCGAGCAGGCCGGCGGCGCCGCCTGGACCGGTCGCGAGCGCATCCTCGACATCCAGCCCGACCAGCTGCACCAGCGCGTGCCGGTGTTCCTCGGTTCGCGCGAGGAAGTGGCCGAAGCCGTGCGCTACCACCACGCGCACGACGCCGCACAGGCCTGATAGGCATTGCCCTACAGCGGTCATGGCAGATCGATGACATGACCATGGGGTGACACCGAGGGCGGCAAACGGCACCATCAAGCCGTTGCCGCTTAAGGAATGCACGCATGCACGAGCAGGGCCCGGTCGATTTCATCGAAGTCATCCACAATGCGGTCCCCAATGAGGTCTGCGCGGCGATCGTCGAACGCATGCGCGCTGCACAGGGCCTGCGACCGGGTGCGGTAGGCAGCGGTGTGTTCCCGGAACTCAAGCACAGCAAGGATCTGCGCATCAGCGGCCTGGACGGCTGGCAGGATGTGGATCATCAGTTGCAGCACGCAGTGTTCAACGGCCTGCTGACTTATCTACGCCGTTATCCACAGGCGTTGATCGCACCGCTGATGTTGCAGATCCAGGACAGCGACGGCCAACCGCGACGCCTGTCTGCCGAGGACTTCCCCGACATGTCACAGGAGCAGCTGGGCGATCTGGCCCGCACCTGCCTGCGTCCGGGCGCGATCAACCTGCAGTGGTATGCGGCGGGCGAGGGCGGTTACCCGTACTGGCACTGCGAGCTGTACCCGAAGGATCCGCAGGCCGAGACCCTGCACCGGCATGTGCTGTGGACGCTGTACCTCAACGACGGATTCGAGGAAGGCGAAACCGAGTTCCTGTTTCAGGGGCGGAAGATCGCACCACGCACCGGCAGTTTGTTGATCGCCCCGACGGCGTTTACCCACACCCATCGTGGCAACCGGCCGCAGGGCGGTGACAAGTTCATCGCAACGAGCTGGATCCTGTTCCAGAGTGCGCAGAAGTTGTTCGGGGGGTAAAGGTCGAGCGTGCTCGACGCTATCGCGTGCTCGACTTCGTTCCACTTTCAGTCGAGCAATCTCTACCGTGGGCGACGGCGATAGAGAATCGTGCCCGCCGCTACACCGAACACCGCCACACCGAAGCCAACGAGCTCTTCTTCTCCAAGCGCGTCGCCCGACATCAGCTTGCCGGCCGTCAGCAGCAGAACGTTCAATGGAAGCATCCACAGGAACGCGATGCCAAGCCAGTAGATAATCTTCATGTCATGTGCTCATGGGTCCGGATACATCGACTTGAAGTTGCTGTGTACAGATTGATGCCGCTTGGTCATCTCGTGGGCCCAAAGGTTCGCCAGAGATTTCCGTCGCCGCCTTGCCAGGCACTGAGCTTCTCGACAGGGATTTCCTTGAGTTGACAGGTGAACTGGAGATAGAAGGAACGGTCTTCCTTTCGATAACTGTTCCACCCGACAGACGTCACTTTGACCTCCATCCGACCATCGCGCTCGTGCGGCTGATCTAGTTCGACGTTCACGGAATCGGCCAACCAATAGTCTCCCTTGTGCGCAAAGCCCGCACCGCCACTGGCCAAGCGCGCATCCACTACCTCCGGCATTCCTTCGGACGAGGGCGAGTATCGCTTCAGGCTCCCGGTGATCTTGGTGAACTGCTGGGAATCGATCACGCCCGGCGACTCCGAGAAGAGCCGCAGCAGAAGCAGTGTGTCCGTGCCCTTGCTCACCCACTGACCGGTATTTGCCGTCCAGAGATGTTGCTCGAACTCGTCCAGGTCGGCTGGCATATCAGTGGCAATCGACGCCTGCGGAACGACGATGCATTCGTGGATGGCGCTTGCCTGAACCTGCAGGGTCGCAAGGGAGAAAAGGAGAGCGATGGCCGGAAGAAAACGCAGGCGTTTCATCATGCAGACACCGTTGATTCGACTTCAATCACGTGGGCGATTGGCAGGATGTGCCTGATCGAAAGGGGATGCGTCGGGATCAAATGCTCCCGTCCATGCATTGAGGTCGTGCATCTGCAGGGGCGAGGCTTTCAGGCGCTCTGATAGCTCGGTCGGTGCGTCACATTCACCGCGCCATTGCAGTGGGCTTGCGGAGCGGAGCGTTGCATCGACCAGGAGCTCGATGCCGGAGTCACCGGCGGAAACCACGGTAATCTGCCCTGCGACCGGCACTGCGTAGCAGCCCGTCTTTCCGGCAAATGCGCTGGATCCACTGCTATGAAACAGCCGTACGCGATCGTCGGAGACAGCGAACCGGTCACCTGCTTTCGCATCGGCGGGGAGCTGGATCGTGAGTTTGCTGAAGGTGGAACGGTCAGTCCTCCACGACGAGCGGAATCGTCTCAGCCCAATCACACGGCTGTTGCCGACAACGATCTGGTGACAGGCAAAGAGCCGCTGGCGTGGCTCGACCGTAAGGCAGGCGGGGTCGCGGATGGCAGCGTCTTCAACGAAAAACGCACGGGCAGCCTCTGCATCGGCACCACAGAAGTACAGAAACGCACCACAGCTGAAAGCCGATAGCCGCTTCACGGGCGAACCGATTCATCGTAAAGCGAACGGAATTGCACCGTCGCTGATCGTAGGTCATCCATCTGCATCCTTCCCTAGCTTGCAGGCCATCCGGCCAAGTGCAGATTGTTGCCGGTAAGTCGGGCAGCGGTCCAGCGCTCTAGAACAGACTTCCCTGCGGCGAATCCTTCTTCGGCGGCAACGGCTTCTGGAACCGACTGCAATCCAGCTTCGGCCAATGGCTGTTCTGCGCATTGAAACCCAGCCGCTTGCGCGCCAGCTTGAATCGGTTGTTCAGCAGATCCGCATACACGCCCTGGCCCCGCATCCGCGTGCCGAACTGGCTGTCGTAGTCCTTGCCGCCGCGCAGCTGCTGGATGGTGCTCATCACGTGTGCAGCGCGATCGGGATGATGGGTGTCCAGCCAATCGCGGAACAGCGGTGCCACTTCCAGCGGCAGGCGCAGCAGCACATAGCCTGCGGTGCTGGCGCCGGCATCGTGTGCGGCCTCCAGCACGGCTTCCAGTTCGCTGTCGTTGATCCACGGAATCACCGGCGCCACCATTACACCCACCGGAATACCCGCTTCATGCAGACGCTTCATCGCGCGCAGTCGTGCATGCGGCGCCGACGCGCGAGGTTCCAGCTTTGCGGAAAGATGCGGATCCAGCGAGGTCACCGAGAAATGCACGCTGACCAGGTTCTCGGCGGCCAGCGGTGCGAGCAGATCGATATCGCGCTCGACCAGGGCGTTCTTGGTGATCAACGAAAACGGATGCTTGGTTTCCAGCATCACTTCGATCAGCTGGCGGGTCAGCTTGAACTTGCGTTCGATCGGCTGGTACGCGTCGGTGTTGATGCCCAGCGCGATCGGCTGCGGCACGTAACCCGGCTTCGACAGCTCCTTGCGCAGCAGCTGCGGCGCATTGGTCTTGGCAAACAGCTTGGTTTCGAAATCCAGGCCCGGTGACAGGTTCAGATAGGCGTGCGAGGGGCGCGCGAAGCAGTAGGAGCACCCATGCTCGCAACCGCGATACGGATTCACCGACTGGCTGAAGCCGACGTCCGGCGAAGTGTTGCGGCTGATGATGCTGCGCGCGGTCTCGGCACGAACCTCGGTGCGCAGTCGCGGGGCGAGGAATTCCTCGCTCTGATCCACCGCCCAGCCATCGTCCACCGCCTCGCTGACGGTGCTTTCAAAGCGCCCGGCAAGGTGGGACGTGGAACCTCGGCCCTTGATCGCAATACCCATGCCCGCAGGGTACGCCGCGCCTGTCTCAATGACTGCGACGGTCGCCTGAAGGATTCAGGGCGGTGCTGAGCCGAGCATGGGCTCGGCTCTACAGTTCATGCAGAGACCTTGTAGAGCCGAGCCCACGCTCGGCTGCATCCATCGGTCACAGCAGCGCCAGGTAGCCCCGCACCGTGGCATCCAGCCCGTCATACAGCGCCTCGCCGATCAGCGCGTGGCCGATCGACACTTCCAGTACGTCCGGCACGTTCGCCAGGAAGTCACGCAGGTTGTCCTGCGACAGGTCGTGGCCGGCATTGACGCCCAGCCCCACCGCCTGCGCGCGGCGTGCGGCGGTGGCGAACAGCGCCAGCATCGCCTCGGCATCACCGGCGGCGTGCGCTTCGGCGTAGGGGCCGGTGTACAGCTCGATGCGATCGGCGCCGACGTCGGCCGCCTGCTCGAGCAGCGGATTACCGGCGTCGACGAACAGGCTGACCCGGCAACCCATCGCCTTCAGTTCGGCTACCAGTGGTCGCAGCCGCTCGCCATCACGCTCGAAGTCGAAACCATGATCGGACGTGATCTGCACATCGCCATCCGGCACCAGCGTGGCCTGCGCCGGGCGGGTCTGTTCGCACAGCGGCAGCAGCCCGGGGTAGCCCTCGCGCGGCGGCGCGAACGGGTTGCCTTCGATGTTGAATTCGACGCCACGCGCGCGGGTCAGCGTCGACAGCGCCAGCACGTCCTCGGCGGTGATGTGGCGGCGGTCCGGCCGCGGGTGCACGGTGATGCCATGCGCACCGGCATCCAGGCAGGCCTGGGCGGCACGCACCACGTCCGGTTCGGCGCCGCCGCGCGAATTGCGCAGGACGGCGATCTTGTTGACGTTGACGCTGAGCTGGGTCATGGAACGGAACTACTTGGAAAGAGGGGACGGATCGTGATCGTTGGCGTCGTCGTTGCGGCGGGCCTGGGCCTGCTCGCGCAGGCGACGCAGTTCGTCGGCGTCGACCAGGGTGGCCGGATCGCGCTGCAGGTCGCCGAAGCGGGCCACATAGCGGCCGCGCACCCAGGCCAGCAGGAAGGCGAGGGCGGCGACCAGGCCCAGGGTCATGAGCCCCGCGCTGGGGGTCTTCAGGGCGAAGGCGAAGCAGCCCAGCGCCAGCAGCAGGTACAACCAGTACATAGTCGGGCTCCCCGGATGATCGCCGCAGTGTAGCGCTGCGTTACAGCAGCGGCGAGGCCAGCCGGGCGAAGGCCTCGGGCAGGCGATGCAGCCACAGCGAACGGCCGGCCTGGTCGTGGACGCGGGTGGCCCGCTCGAACTCGCCCTGCAGCAGCTCGGCCAGCGCGGCGACGCGGTCACGGTCGCTGATCATCATGGACAGCTCGAAGTTCAGCCGGAAGCTGCGATGGTCGAAGTTGGCGCTGCCGACGATGCAGACATCGTCATCGGCGATGAAGGCCTTGGTATGCAGCATGCGCGGGCCGTACTCGTAGATCTTCACCCCGGCATGCAGCAGTTCGTCGAAGTAGGAGCGCGCGGCCTGGGTGACGAACCAGGAATCGCTCATCTTCGGCACCAGCAGGCGCACGTCCAGGCCGCCCAGCGCGGCCGAGGTCAGCGCCATCCGCGCCGCTTCGCCGGGCACGAAGTAAGGCGTCACCAGCCAGACCCGTTCGTGCGCCTCCTGGATTGCCGCCACGTGCAGGCGGTGGATGGTTTCCCAGCCCGAGTCCGGGCCGGACACCAGCACCTGGGCGTTGATCGGGCCGTCCGCGCGCAACGGCATGTCGGCCGGCCAGAGACGCGCGATGTCGAAGCGCGAGTGGTCCTGCCCGCTGGCGTACAGCCAGTCTTCGGCGAACACCAGCTGCAGGCTGCGCACCACGTGGCCGCGGATGCGCATGTGCAGGTCGCGGTAGGCGTCCGGCTTGCGGCTCTCATCTTCGTCGTCGGTGATGTTGATGCCACCGGTGAAGGCCAGGCGGCCATCGACGATCACCAGCTTGCGGTGGGTACGCAGGTTCAACCATGGGCGCTTGAAGGGCTTCAGCAGTTGCCGCGGATGGAACCAGATGGCCTCGCCGCCTGCGTCCAGCAACGGTTGCAGGAAGCGGCGGGGCATGGCGGAGGATCCCACGGCATCCAGCAGCAGGCGCACCTGCACGCCGGCGCGCGCGCGTTCGACCAGGGCATCGCGCAGCGCGGTGCCGGCGTGGTCCGGATGGAAGATGTAGTACTCCAGGTGCAGATGGTCGCGGGCCTGCGCCACCGCCTCCAGCAGCGCGGCGTAGGTGGCCGCGCCATCGACCAGCCACGTCACTTCGGTGGCACTGCTCGGCGCCAGGCCGGTGGTGGCCTGGGCTATCTTGGCCAGCTCGGTGCAGTCGGCATCGGGCGGGCAGACGTCGCTGTAGTGCTCCATGCCCGAACGCGCACGGCCACGGCGCAGCCGCTGACGCTTCACCTTCTGCGGGCCCAGCAGGTAATAGATGAACAAGCCGAGGTAGGGCAGCAGCGCCAGCGACAGGATCCAGCTCAGCGTGGCCACCGGCTCACGCTTCTGCAGCATGATCCAGCCCACCAGCGCGAACAGGTACAGCAGATAGGCTACCGCCAGGATCGTGCCGAGGTGGGCGATGCCGTCGAGCCAGTGGCGCAGGGAGTCGAAGAGGGCGAGCATCCGCCGATCATAGCGGCGCATGCAACCTGATGGGGTCAGATCCCTTTCCTGCGGGAAAGGGATCTGACCCCGACGAGCCCCGCAGGTACAAAAAAGACGCCCCTGTCTCCAGGGGCGTCTGCAGTCGCGTCATGACTGTTGTGTTGCGGTGTAGCGATTACTGCTGCACAAAACCGATCTTCTTCATCTGAGCGTTCTTCGCGGCGGCCAGAACCTTGGCCATCACGTCGTACTCGGAATCCGGGCTGGCGTCGATGCGCAGTTCCGGCTGGTTGGTCGGGTCACGCTGGACCTCCTGCTCCATCCGCTGCTGCAGCTCGCTGGTATTGATCGGGCTGTTGTTCCACGAGACCTGGTTGCTGGCGTCGATCTTCAGTTCGATCGGCGGCGGCGGTTCGACCAGCTGCGGCGGTGGGTTGAGCACGCGCTGCGGCAGGTCCACGGCGATCGGGTACGTCATGATCGGCGCGGTCACGATGAAGATGATCAGCAGAACCAGCATCACGTCCACGAGGGGCGTGACGTTGATGTCTGCCATGGGGCCCTTGCCACCACCACTACTGAATGCCATGGCTTATTGCCCCTTTTCTTTGGTCGCGACGAAGCCGACGTCCAGCATGCCCTGCTCCTGCGCGACCTTGGTCAGGTCGTTGATGACGCGCATCTTGGTGGTGCGGTCACCACGCAGGTTCAGCGGCGGCTGCGGGGTCTGCTGGGCGGCGGTCGCCAAGCGCGACTCGAGAGTCTGCTTGTTGATTTCTTCGTCGTTCCAGTAGATCGAGCCGTCTTCCTTGACTGCCAGGGTGATCGGTCCGGAACGCTTTTCAGCGTCTTCCGGCTTCTGGATCAGGTTGGCTTCCGGCAGATCCACCTTGACCTTGTGGGACATCAGGGGCGCCGTGATGATGAAGATGATCAGCAGCACCAGCATCACGTCCACGAGGGGCGTAACGTTGATGTCGGCCATGGGGCCGCCGCTGTTACCACTACTGAAAGCCATAACGGGCTCCGTCTAGATCTTGGTGACTACTTACGTTCGTCGCTGGGTGACGCGCGCCGCAATTAGCGGACGCGCGAGCCGGTGGCGAAGAAGTCGTGCAGGTCGTGCGCGAAGGTATCGAACTTGCTGATGGTCGCGCTGTTGATCTTGCTGAAGAAGTTGAAGGCGAACACGGCCGGGATTGCGACGAACAGACCGATCGCGGTCATGATCAGCGCTTCACCCACCGGGCCGGCAACGGCGTCGATCGAAGCGGAGCCGGTGGCACCGATCTTGATCAGCGCGCCGTAGATGCCCCACACGGTACCCAGCAGACCGACGAACGGAGCGGTTGCACCGACGGTGGCCAGCAGGGTCATGCCCGACTGCAGCTTGTTGCTTTCACGGGTCACGGCCTGACGCAGGGCGCGGTCGACGAACTCCGAACGGCTCAGGTTCTCACCGACGCCGCCGGTGGCGCCGCCTTCAGCGCGCTGGTGGTGGGCAGCAGCCTGGGCAGCGTCCAGGGCGATCTTCGAGAACGGCTCGGAAGCCGGCTGCTCTTCCATCGCACGGATGGCGTCCTGCGCGTTCGGGGTATCCCAGAACAGGCTGACGACGCGATCAGCGGCGCTCTTCAGGCGGGTAGCACGGAAGATGTTGATGACGGTCCAGTACCAGGACATGGCCGACATGACGACCAGGGTCAGCAGCACGACCCAGGAAACCGCGAAATCACCCGGCTTGGTGGTCATTTCGTGGATCAGGTGCTCGAAGCCCATCTGCGACAGGGCGTTGGACGGATTGCCCCCGGCAGCAGCGGCGATGAAAATTTCCTGCAGCATGACGCTTACCTTTGTTGTGTGTGGTGATAAAGGGTGTAGCTAAGCTAAACAATCGAACCGGGAGCGGGGGTGGCCAGGCGGCCACCCGGTCGCATCAGTTCAGCGCAAAGTTGACCGGGACGCGAACGCGACCTGCCGCCTTCTTACCGCCAGATTCAGCGGCGTTGAAGCGCCACTTGCGAGCTGCTTCCATCGCAGCACGGTCCAGGTCACGGTTACGGCTGGACTTTTCCACCGTGACATTGGTGACGTTGCCGTTGGCATCGACATCAATGATCAGGATCACTTCGCCTTGGATACCGGCGCGGAAGGCTGCCGGCGGGTAGCGCGGCGGATTCATGGCCTTCGACGAAATGTCCACGCTGGCCTCGATCGAGGTCGCAGGTGCCGGCGGCGCAGGCGGCGACGGCGGGGTGACGATATCGTTCGGGCGCGGCTCCGGCACGTCCACGACCGGCGCCTGCGGCGGCGGCGGGACCGGCGACGGCTTCGGCGGCGACAGATTCTTCACCGGCGGCGGCGGAGTATCGGTCGGCGGCGGCGGCGGCGGCGGCGGGGGCGGCGGCGGCGGCGCATCGACGATGGTCACCATGACGTTGCGCTCCTTCTCCGCGACGGCCTTGGGAGCCACGGCGGGGATGAGGAGCATCATGAAGGCGGCCAGATGCAGGGCAATTACAAACGCGATGCCGACGATGCGAGGCCAGCTCAGCCCCTTGTCATCGGGTTGTTCGTACCGGTGAACGACTAGTTGTTCCGTCATGCGCCAAGAGCTCAATAGTGGGGCCGGGATGCCGGGGGCGGAATCCCTGATCAGCGGTGCATGACACCGCAGGAACCTCCAAGCTTATACCAATCCTGAGCGCCTGCGCATCAACTGAGCAGGCATTCAGGCGTTATTCCTACTTACTTCAGGTTGATGATTTTTTTGGCATCAGCCTGGTTCTTCACACCCTTCGCCAGCGCCTGCTGGGCGGCCTGCTTGGCCTCCGGGATGCGACCCTCGGCATGCAGGACGCGTGCCAGGTTCAGGTAGGTCTCACCGTCCTTGGACAGCGGGGCAGCCTTCTGCCACGCATCGATCGCCTGCGGCACCTGGTCGGAGTAGTAGTAGGACTGGGCCAGCGCCAGGTAGACCTGGTAGTCCGGCTTCAGAATGCCCTTCTGCAACCCTTCGTTGATGACCGCGATGACGTCCTTTTCCTTGTGTTCGGTGTTGGCATAGATCGAGTACAGCTGCTTGTACTCGCGCTCTTCGGTGAGCTGGCCGCTGCTGCGCAGCTTGTCCATCACCGCAGCGGCCTTGTCCATCTGGTCGGCCTGCATGTACATGCTGGCGAGGTTCAGCTGGGCCTTCTTGTCGTTCGGGTTCTTGGCGGCCAGGGCCTCGGCTTCCTTGACCGCTTCACCGGACTGGCCGGCTTCGGACAGAGCCGCCATCAGCAGCTGGTTCCAGTTGTCCTTCGGTTCGGCGGAACCGGCGATGGCCTGCTTCAGCACCGGGATCGCTTCCTGGTAGCGCTCCAGCTGGTACAGCGCCTGGCCCTTGGCGATCAGTTCTTCCGGCTTGGTCGACTTGCTCTCGGCGAAGTACTTGTCGAGGGTGGCCAGGCCTTCGGCGGTCTTGTCTTCCTGCAGCTCCAGCTGGCCCAGCATCAGCATCGACTGGAAGTGGCCGTTGTTGTCCAGGCCGTTGAACTGCAGGACCTGCTTCAGGTAGGCGATCGCCGCCGGGGTGTCGTCGGTCTGGTAGGCGGCCTGCGAGGCCAGCTGCGCAGCCAGCGACTTGTCGTACTCGTTCGCGGCGCTGTCAGCCAGGATCGCATCGGCCTGGGTGCGGGTCTCCGGGAACTTTTCCTTGTTATAGCTGTCGATCATTTTCTGCAGCTTGCTGCCCAGCTTGGCCGAAGCCTTGACCGTCGGCTCCTGGCGGGTCGCGTTCGGGTACAGCACCTCGGCCTTGGCCTGCTTGCCGCCGCGGTTGCCGCGCTCGGACGAGCGCGAGGACTGCGCGAAGGCATCGGTGACCACGGCGCCGGTCAGGGCGGTCGCGACGAGGACGGAAAGCACAGCTTTGTGGTTACGGAAAATCATCGTTCACCTCGATCGAACCGCCGGTTAGCGGCAAAGTCGGACTGTCAGAAAAATCTGAGCCGCCAAACGTATCAGAAACAGATGGCGTGAGAAATCGTTTTATGTGCTGCACTACAGCATAGAACTGCGCACTCATCCGCACTTTGGCCGCAGTCCGGCGGCCTGCGCCTGCTCGTAGACCGGCGTCAGTGCCGGCGCATCGCGTCGCAGTTCTTGGATCCGGTTGGCCGGATCGGGGTGGGTGGACAGCCATTGTGGGCTGCGACCGCCGCTGGCCGCCATCATGTTCTGCCACAGATCGACCGCCTGCGCCGGGTTGAAACCGGCCTGGGCCATCAGTCGCTGGCCGATCACGTCAGCCTCGCTTTCCTGGGTGCGCGAGCCCGGCAGCAGGAAGGCGGTCTGCGCACCCATGCCACCGAGCTGGTTGACGGTGCTGGCGGCGCCTTCGCCGTAAGCGGCTCCGGCCAGGGCACCGAGCACGGCCAGGCCGGTCTGGGCGCCCATCTGGCGGGTGATGCGCTCTTCGTGGTGGCGGGCGATGACGTGGCCGATTTCATGGCCGATCACGGCAGCCAACTGGTCCTGGTTCTTGGCCACGGTGAAGATGCCGGTGTTCACACCAACCTTGCCACCGGGCAGAGCGAACGCGTTGGGTTCCTTGTCGACGAACACCGCGGTTTCCCACCGTACGCCACGGTATTGAGGCGGCAGCTGCGCGACCAGCGCATTGACCACACATTGCACGTAGCCGTTCTGGCGACCGTCGGTGCTGATCTTTTGCTTCTGCTTGGTTTCAGCGAACGCCTGCGCGCCGAGCTGATCCAGCTGTGCCTGCGATACGCCGCCCACCATCTGCCGACGGCCGGTGGGCGAGGTCGTGGTCGCGCAGGCGCTGACCAGGGTGGTGATGACAAGGGCCAGCAGCAGTTGTTTCATGGAAGCTCCCCCGTGTTCATGTGCGCAGTGTGTCGGGTTGCGGCTTAATCTTTCGTCAAGCGGGCACGGCGTTACGTTGACCCCAGGAACACCATCGCGGCAAGTGCCACCGCGTTGTTCAGCGCATGCGCGGTGATCGCCGCCCACAACGTGCCGGTGCGCTTGTAGAGCCAGCAGAACGCAGCGCCCATGCCGCCATAGACCAGCCACAACTGGGCCATTCCCAGCAGCGAATTCCTGCTCAGTCCGGGGACTTCATGGACCAGCGCGAAGGCCAGGCTGCTGAGGAGGATGCCCAGCCAGGGGCGGCCTGCCTGCCAGAGGCGCCCGAACAGCACGCGTCGGAACAGCAGCTCCTCGTAGGCCGGGGCCAGCACCACCGCGAACAGGACCAGGAACAGCGGGAAACGCGCGATTGCGTTCTGCATCAGTTCCACGTTGGTCGGTACCGGCTCGATGCCGAACTGCTTGGCCAGGAAGGCGATGCCGTTGCTGCCGATCACGATCAGCGTGGCCACCAGCAGCGTCCAGCCCCAGGTCGAGGGACGGCGCAGTGCCTGGCGGGAGGCGAGGCGTTCGCCTGCGTTGGCGGGACGCCGCAGGAAGTACAGCAGCAGGGCCGCGCCACCGGTGGCGATCAACGCCATCAGGATCTGCGCCAGGGCGCCTGGCTGGCCCACCGCCGCGCCGACAGCGTCGGGCGACAGCGCGCCACCATTGGCCGCCGCGTTGGCGCGGCTGACCACGATCGCGCGATAGAACCCCCACAACAGGCCGGTCGCCATGCTCAAGCCGAACAGGGTAACGGCGGCAATGCCCAGATCGATGAAGAAGCCCGCCAATGCGGAACCGGCACGCGGCGCGGCCGAGGCCGGCGGAATCGGGGGCGGGGCGGAAACCGGGGCGGATGCGGACATCGGGTACCTGCGTTCAAGGATCGAAGGCCGGTGCGCCTCCCCGCGCACCGGCCATCACCGGATTGTGTCAGATATCCAGGTTGGCGACCTTCAGCGCGTTGTCCTCGATGAAATCGCGACGCGGTTCGACGACATCGCCCATCAGGGTGCTGAAGATCTGGTCGGCCGCGACAGCGTCTTCGATGCGCACCTGCAGCAGTCGGCGGGTTTCCGGGTTCACGGTGGTGTCCCACAGCTGCTCCGGATTCATTTCACCCAGACCCTTGAATCGCTGGATCTGGCGGCCGCGCTTGGCCTCTTCGAGCAACCAGTTCTGCGCCTTGGCAAAGCTGTCCACTTCAATCGACTTGGCGCCGCGGGAGATGGTCGCACCTTCGCGGACCAGGCCATGCAGCAGCTTGGATGCCTGGTGGATCGCGCGCAGTTCACCACTCTCGAACGCCGACATGGGCAGGACCTGGATATGCTGTTCGCCCATGTGGCGACGGGTGACCAGCACAGCTGCGGGGCGCTCATCGTTCGGCTCCTGCAGTTCCAGGCTGAAGCGCGGGCTGCCCAGGCTGCCCTGGTTGAGGCGCTTGGCCAGCGCATCCAGGCCTTCGCCTTCGCCGGCATTGCGCAGGCTCTCCAGGTCCATCGGCACGAAATCGACCAGCGCTTCCAGCAGGTTGCGGTCATAGCGGTGGGCGTTGCGCTCGATGGAATCGAGGGCAGCGGCGTAGGCCAACAGCAGCTTCTCCAGCGCCAGGCCTTCGATGCCCGGTTCGCCGGTGGCAGGCACCAACGCAGCGTTTTCCACCGCGCTGCTGGCCAGGTAGCTGTCCAGCGCCGGGTCGTCCTTCAGGTACAGCTCCTGCTTGCCCTGCTTGATCTTGTACAGCGGCGGCAGGCCGATGTAGACGTAACCGCGCTCGATCAGCTCCGGCATCTGGCGGTAGAAGAACGTCAGCAGCAGGGTGCGGATGTGGGCGCCGTCAACGTCGGCGTCGGTCATGATGATGATCTTGTGGTAACGCAGCTTGTCCGGGTTGTACTCGTCACGGCCGATGCCGGTGCCCAGCGCGGTGATCAGCGTACCGACCTGGTCGGAGGACAGCATGCGGTCGAAACGTGCGCGTTCCACGTTGAGGATCTTGCCGCGCAGCGGCAGCACCGCCTGGTTCTTGCGGTTGCGGCCCTGCTTTGCCGAACCACCTGCCGAGTCACCCTCGACGATGAACAGTTCGGACAGCGCCGGATCCTTCTCCTGGCAGTCCGCCAGCTTGCCCGGCAGGCCGGCGATATCCAGCGCACCCTTGCGGCGGGTCAGGTCGCGGGCCTTGCGCGCCGCTTCACGTGCACGGGCGGCATCGACGATCTTGCCGGCGATCGCCTTGGCTTCGTTCGGGTTCTCCTGCAGGAACTCTTCCAGGCGCGCACCGAAGGCATTTTCCACCGCCGGGCGCACGTCGGAGCTGACCAGCTTTTCCTTGGTCTGGCTGGAGAAGCTCGGGTCCGGCACCTTCACCGACAGCACCGCGATCATGCCTTCGCGCATGTCGTCGCCGGTCAGGTTGATCTTGGCCTGCTTGGCGATGCCGTTCTGCTCGATGTAGTTGTTGAGTACGCGGGTCAGCGCACCGCGGAAACCGGCGAGGTGGGTACCGCCGTCCTTCTGCGGAATGTTGTTCGTGAAGCAGTACATCGTCTCCTGGTAGGAGTCGGTCCACTGCAGCGCCACCTCTACGACGATGCCGTTGTGCTCGCCGGTAACCGAGATGACGTTCGGGTGCAGCGGGGTCTTCAGCTGGGCCAGATGCTCCACGAAGCTGCGGATGCCGCCTTCGTAGTGGAAGTCATCGCGGCGGCCATCGCCACGCTCATCCGTAAGGACGATCTTGACGCCGGAATTCAGGAACGACAGTTCGCGCAGGCGGCGGGCCAGGATGTCGTAGTGGAATTCCACGTTGCCGTGGAAGGCGACGGTCGACGGCCAGAAGCGCACGGTGGTGCCACGCTTGGTGGTAGCTTCCAGCTTGGCCAGCGCGGTCACTGCGGCGCCGTTGCTGAATTCCTGCTGGTAGTGGGAGCCGTTCTGGAACACGTCGACCAGCAGCTTCTGCGACAACGCGTTGACCACGCTGACGCCGACGCCGTGCAGGCCGCCCGAAACCTTGTAGCTGTTGTCGTCGAACTTGCCGCCTGCGTGCAGGACGGTCATGACGACTTCGGCCGCAGACACTTCGCGACCGAGCTTGGCACTCATCTGCTCGTGCTTGCCGGTCGGGATACCACGGCCGTTGTCGGATACCGAGACCGAGCCATCGGCGTGGATCGTTACGGCAACATGGTCGGCGTGGCCGGCCAGGGCTTCGTCGATCGAGTTGTCGACGACCTCGAACACCATGTGGTGCAGACCGGTGCCGTCATGCACGTCGCCGATGTACATGCCGGGACGCTTGCGGACAGCCTCCAGGCCTTCCAGGGCGGTAATGCTGTTGGCGTCGTAATTGCCGTTGTTTGCCGGGGTGTTCTGTTCGTCGCTCATTGCGCTTGCCGTAGGCTCCGCAGGTCGGGCACCGCCTGGGGCGATGCGCCGAGAATGAAAGGATTCCAACCCGAATTATACCAGCCGGGGTCGTGCGGCCCTGGTGTGCCCACTATGGCACAGCCACGATCTGTGCATGTTCCACGTGGAACCGGGCGATCTGGGTCAAGTCCTGCAGCGCCGCCGGGGTTTCGGTGGCGGTGATGAAGATCTGTGCCGGGCCATTGAGCAGGCGCTCCAGTACCCGCGCCTGATGGGTGCGATCCAGCTCGGAGGCAAGATCATCGAGCGCGATCACGGGCCACTCGCCGCGCTGCTCCGCATAGTCCTCGGCCTGTGCCAGCAGACAGGCCAATGCCGTCAGCTTGGCCTGGCCCCGCGACAGCGCATCGCGGCCCGGAATGCTGTGGAAATCCACACTCCAGTCCGCCCGATGGGGTCCCACCGAGGTATAGCCAGCCTGCCGGTCGCGTTCACGGGCCAGAAGCAGGGCATCGGCCAGCGGAAGCTCATGCCGACGCCAGCCCGGACTCAGATCCAGCCCCTGGATGCCCAGCTGCGGCGCCAGACTGGCAGCCAGCGCCACCGTTCGTTGCTGCAGGCGCTCCAGATAGTGTTGGCGGCGGCTGGTCAGCGGTTCCCCGGCCTCGGCCAGCTCGTGATCCCAGCTATCGAGCATCCGCGACGGCCCACCCTGCTTGAGCAGGGCATTGCGCTGCTTCAGCGCCCGTGAGTAACGGCGCCACAGGGAAAGGAAATCCGGTTCCACGTGGAACAAGCCCCAATCGAGAAAGCGCCGGCGGGGCTCGCCACCACCGCTGACAAGGGCATGGCTGCCCGGCTCGAACGTCACGACTGCCAGCGCGGCGCACAGATTGCCAAGCTGGGCCACGTCTTCGCCATCCAATCGCCCCTTCCATTCCTGCCCGCTGTGGCGCAGGCCCGCCTTGCGGCGATGCGGTGGGTGATCGGCGCGCTGTTCGTCCCATTCCACGAAGATTTCCAGCGCTTCCTGGCCCTGTCGGATCAGGCCGTCTCGGACCCGACCACGGAAGCTGCGTCCGTAGGCCATCAGATGCAGGGCTTCGAGCACGCTGGTCTTGCCGGCCCCGTTGTCGCCGGTCAGCAGGTTCAAGCCTGGCTGGGGCGACAGGTCCACCGCACTGAAGCGACGCAGGTGATGCAAGGCGAGGCGGCGGATAAGCATGGGGCGCGAAAGACCATCCGCACGGGGCGGTAGCAGGGCAGGGAATCCATCAGCTTACTGCATCGGTCAAGCCGGGCGCGGGGTCGCGCAGGTCAAGCCGAAGATGCTGCTTCTGCGCCCATCAATGGACGCGTTCCACGTGGAATGCGGTGACGCGCCCACGCGTGCAGGGCTGAAATGGCCCGGAATTTCTTCAAATCTGCGCGGGGTTCCAGGGTCCAGGCCCTCAGATTTCGACGATTTCGCAGGCACTGCAGGGCCCTCCTGGGGCACCTCGCGGATGATGTCGACGGATGATCCCGCCGATTCCTTCAAATCTGCGACCCGATGCCCCGCAGGGTTCCACAGATTTCAAGAAATTCAGGACGCTTGTTCCACGCTGTCCACAGCAGGTCTGTATGACTTATACACAAGGTATGGGCAATCTGTGGATAAAAAAGCCCTTTTGCTCCGCCCCAGAAACTATCCACAGGTTCCCCCCCAGCCCGAGGGCCCTCTATACAGGGGGTTTCAGACTCACAATTCTCTTTGAAAACAAAGAGATAATGTATTTTTCCACGAAATCTGGCTCTACCATCACCACCATGCTTTAGATTTATACCCAGATTTAGAAGCTAGGCCCGCCCCAGACTGCCGCCAAGGCGGCCTGTGGACAGTGTCGTTTGCAGAAGCGGAGACCTGCTCCCGCGGAATATGACCTGCTGCGTCCGATATCGAAGATCAGGACAGCGAAGTGGGAATGAGAAAAGGCCGCTGCCAGAACCGCGATTGCCTGAAGCCTGGCAGGCACCCCAAGGCGAACTTCCAACATCCAGCATTCCGGAGTTGCCTCCAGCAAACGAGATCAAGCGGGTCTCGGCCGGGCAGGGTACGTCCGGGCTTTCTCCGATACGGATCGGCAATGCTCCACGTGGAACATAAAAAAAACGCCCGGGAGGTCCCGGGCGCTTCTGGGTTCCACGTGAAACAGCGCTTCCGTCAGAGACGCAGCGGCATCACCACGTGACGTGACTTCTCGCTGCTGGATTCACGCACCAGCGCAGACGAGTTCGAATCGCGCAGCTGGATGATGACTTCCTCGTCGCGCAGCGCAGACAGGGCGTCCAGCAGGTAGTTCACGTTGAAGCCGATGGCCAGGTCACTGACCGTGGTATCCGCTTCGATCTCTTCCTGGGCTTCTTCCTGCTCCGGGTTGTGCGCGCTGATCTTCAGGTTGCCCGGCGAGACTTCCACGCGGATGCCGCGGTACTTCTCGTTGGACAGGATCGCGGCACGCTGCAGCGACGCACGCAGGGCTTCACGGTCTACCTTCACTTCGCGGTCGGCGCCGATCGGGATCACCGCTTCGTAATCCGGGAAACGACCGTCGATCAGCTTCGAGGTGAAGGTGACATCGTCGCGCTTGACGCGGACGTGGCTGCGGCCGACTTCCAGCTCGATCTCGCGATCACCGCTTTCCAGCAGACGCTGCAGTTCGGTCACGCCCTTGCGCGGCACGATGATCTGGCGCTTGGAACCGCTGGGCTTGGCCAGGTCGGTTTCACACAGGGCCAGGCGATGGCCATCGGTGGCGACGGTACGCAGGGCATCACCGCGCAGGTCGAACAGCAGGCCGTTGAGGTAATAGCGCACGTCCTGCTGAGCCATCGCGAACGCCGTGCGTTCGATCAGTTCCTTCAGGGTCGCTTCGCCAATGGCCACGCGCTCGGTGGCTTCCACTTCATCCACCGACGGGAAGTCGTTGGAGGGCAGGGTCGCCAGCGTGAAGCGGCTGCGGCCAGCCTGCACGGTGATCTTGTCACCGGTCTGCGAGACGGTGATCCGGCTGCCGTCGGGCAGGGCGCGGATGATCTCGAACAGCTTGCGGGCGGGAATGGTGGTTTCGCCGTCCTGGGCGTCTTCAACCGCGATCCGCGACACCATCTCCACTTCCAGGTCGGTACCGGTCAGCGACAGCTGGCCGTTCTGCACCTGGACCAGGAAATTGGCCAGGACCGGAAGGGTCTGGCGGCGTTCGACCACGTTGACGACCTGTGCCAACGGCTTGAGAAAGGCTTCGCGCTGCAGTGTGAAACGCATGTGGTTCCGTGCCCCTATGCTTTAAAAAAATGTGGAATAAATCAAAAGCTTGGTGGTGCTGGTAGAGACAGAATCGCTGGAAAACAACGCTAAGTCTTTGTAAATAAAAGAATTTCAGAGCTCGAAACCCTCTGTATTACCGACCCCCAGGGGGTGGGGAAAGCTGTGGATAAATTCGGCGCGATTTCAAACGCCATTTTTATCCACAACGTGTCCCGCGCTTGCTACCGGATTCTGCACCGTTTTGTGCGATGACGCCTCATCGGCATCCGTGCATCATTCGCTCAGCTTCCGGATCAGCTTGTCCCAGTCCTCGCGGAGCTTGCCGTCGGTTTCCATCAGGGTGCGGATCTGGCGGCAGGCATGCAGCACCGTGGTGTGATCACGACCGGCAAAGGCATCGCCGATCTCGGGCAGGCTGTGCTCGGTCAGTTCCTTGGTCAGGGCCATGGCGACCTGGCGCGGACGTGCCAGCGAGCGGGTCCGACGCTTGGACAGCAGATCCTTGATCTGCAGCCCGTAGTAGTCGGCCACGGTTTTCTGGATGTTGGGAATGCTGATCGCCTGCTGCTGGGCGCGCAGCAGGTCGCGCAGGGTTTCCTGAGCGAATTCGGTGGTGATCGCGCGGCCGGTGAAATTGGCACGGGCGGTCAGGGTATTGAGCGCGCCCTCGAGGTCGCGCACGTTGGAGCGCATCTTCTTGGCGATCAGGAACGCAACATCATCGGGAATCTCCGCGCCGCGCTCGCGTGCCTTGGCCAGCACGATCGCTGCGCGCGTCTCGAAGTCCGGCGGTTCGATCGCGACCGACAGGCCCCAGGCAAGCCGCGACTTCAGGCGCGCTTCCAGGCCTTCCACTTCGCGCGGATAGCGGTCACAGGTCAGGATGATCTGCTGCTTGCCATCGAACAATGCGTTGAAGGTGTGGAAGAACTCTTCCTGGGTGCGGTCCTTGCCGGCGAAGAACTGGATGTCATCGATCAGCAGCGCGTCGACCTGCTGGAACTGGCGCTTGAACTGATCCATGGTCTTTTCCTGCAGGGCCCGGATCATCGCGCTGAAGAACTGTTCAGAACGCAGGTACAGCACCTTCGCGCCCGGATTGGCCTGGCGCATGGCGTTGCCGGCAGCGAACATCAGGTGGGTCTTGCCCAGGCCGGTGCCTCCGTACAGCAGCAGCGGATTGTGCGCGCGGTCGCCCGGTTTCTGCGCTGCCTGGAAGGCGGCGGCCAGGCCCAGCTGATTGCTGCGGCCTTCAACGAAGTTGGCGAAGGTGTAGTGATTGTCCAGGTTGCCGGCAAACGGCACCTGCGGTTCGCTGGAAACATGCGCCGATGACGTGGAAACCGGCGCGTTCTGCGCCTCCACAGGGCGCGGGCGCGAGCCGATTTCAAGAAAAACGTCGCTGAAGCCGGCGAAATGCGCCAGCAGTTCGCGGATCCGGGCCAGGTACAGCTCGCGGACCTGGTCGACGATGAAGGCATTCGGTGCATACAGCACCAGGCTGTCCACGCGCAGATCGGCCTGCAGCGGCTTCAACCAGGTATGAACGTCTTCCGGCGGGAACTCCGCTTCGAGGCGCTCGAGACTACGGGACCAAGCATCCATCAGCAATAATCGTCCGGTGGCCGGGGCATGGACGCGACAAGGCGCCCGAACACAGGCCTGAAAGGGGGGAAATGGATGGCTCAGACTACCACCGAGCGCCCGCCTTCGGAATGCTTGTCCCCTACTTATTCACAAAAACATCCACAGCTATTGCACAGCCCGGTGAATTCGCGTAGCTGCCAGGGGTTGACTTGGGGCGGGGTACCTCTCTAGAATTTCCGGTTCTTTCCGTCCCATTCATACGAGAGGCCCCCAATGGCCACGAAGCGCACCTACCAGCCCAGCAACCTCAAGCGTAAGCGCGACCACGGCTTCCGTGCCCGTATGAAGACCGCTGACGGCCGCAAGATCCTGTCGCGTCGCCGCGCCAAGGGCCGCAAAGTCCTGAGCGCCTGATTGCCATGCCGCACATCGCGGCAGACGCAATCCCTTCGACAGTGAATACTGCAGACCCGCGCAAGCGATTCCCTCGCTCTGCGCGGGTTCGCACGCGTGCCGAATACTCAACGGTCTTCAACGGCGCCCGCCGTGTGTCCGATCCGCTGATGACCCTGCACTGGCTGCCGGCTGACCGGCCGGCCAGGCTGGGTCTGGCGGTTTCCCGCAAGGTTGATCCGAACGCCGTCGGGCGTAACCGGATCAAGCGCGTCCTGCGCGACATCCTGCGTCAGACACGTACCGACATCCAGCCAGGCGACTTCGTCGTCGTGGCTCGTAGTGCTGCGCGTTCCGCCAGCAACGACGAGATCCGCCAGGCCTTCCTGCGCCTGCTGCGTCGCCTGCGTGCATTGCCCGCGCCGGGCGTGGACGGCACAATGCCGCCGCCTGATGGCATCGCAACTCCTTCTTTGACCGAGCCGGCATCGCGTCCCGGCCCCGCCGAGCCTGTCCGCTGATGAACCAGACCCGCGTATTCCTCATTTTTGCCTGGCTGATGGTGGCCGTGCTGCTGTGGATGGAGTGGAGCCGTGAAAAGGCTGCTCCGACCCCGGCACCGACGACCACGTCGGCCCCGGCCGCCGCACAGAGTGTTCCGGGCGCGACCCCGGGCGCCATCCCCAGCGCGCAGGTGCCGGGTGCCCCGGGCCAGGCCGCTGCGCAGGCCCAGGCCAGCGCCACCCCGGCCAGCCAGCGCGTGACCGTCACCACCGACGTGCTGCGCCTGGTGCTGGACGGCGGCCGCGTGCTCGACGCCGAGCTGCTGCAGTTCCCGCAGACCAAGGACGAAGGCAGCCCGCCGGTCCGCCTGCTGACCGAAGACCCCGCGCATCCGTACAGCGCGATCAGTGGCTGGGCCAGCGAAGACAAGAACACCCCGGTCCCCGGCGCCGACGGCTTCAAGCTGGTCGGTGACACCAGGGACTTCGTGCTGGCCAAGGGCCAGAACGAGCTGCAGATCCCGTTCGTGTGGACCGCCGACAACGGTGTGACCATCAAGCGCACCCTGACCGTCTCGCGCAACGAGTACGCCGTGCGCTTCAAGGACGAAGTCAGCAACACCGGCGCCGCGCCGTGGAACGGCTACGTCTACCGCACCCTGGACCGCACCCCGACCATCCTGTCGCGGAGCATGACCAATCCGGATTCGTTCAGCTTCAACGGCGCCACCTGGTACGACAACGACAAGAAGTACCAGCGTCGTGCGTTCAAGGACTACCTGGAAGACGGCACGCTGAACCAGAACATCACCGGCGGCTGGCTGGCGATGCTGCAGCACCACTTCTTCACCGCCTGGATTCCGCAGAAGGACCAGACCGCCCACTACGTGCTGTCGCAGGTGGCCGGTCGTGACCTGATCGAAGCGCGTGGCCCGGCCTTCACCGTGGCCCCGGGCCAGTCCACCAGCACCGAGGCCCGCCTGTGGGTGGGCCCGAAGCTGGTGAACCAGATCGCCAAGGAAGACGTGCCGGGCCTGGACCGCGTGGTCGACTACAGCCGCTTCTCGATGATGGCGGTGATCGGCCAGGGTCTGTTCTGGGTGCTGAACCAGGTGCACAAGCTGGTCGGCAACTGGGGCTGGGCGATCGTGGGCCTGGTGGTGCTGCTGAAGCTGGTGCTGTATCCGCTGTCCGCCACGCAGTACAAGAGCGGTGCCAAGATGCGTCGCTTCCAGCCGCGCATCGCGCAGCTGAAGGAACGCTACGGCGATGACCGCCAGAAGTTCCAGACCGCGATGATGGAGCTGTACAAGAAGGAAAAGATCAATCCGATGGGCGGCTGCCTGCCGATCCTCATCCAGATGCCGATCTTCTTCGCCCTGTACTGGGTGCTGGTGGAATCGGTCGAACTGCGCCAGGCGCCCTGGTTCGGCTGGATCCAGGACCTGACCGCACGCGACCCGTACTTCATCCTGCCGGTGATCAACGTGGCGGTGATGTGGTTCACCCAGAAGCTGACCCCGGCACCGGGCATGGACCCGATGCAGCAGAAGATGATGCAGTTCATGCCGCTGGTGTTCGGCGTCATGATGGCCTTCATGCCGTCCGGCCTGGTCCTGTACTGGGTGGTCAACGGCGGCCTGGGCCTGCTGCAGCAGTGGTGGATGACCAAGCGCCATGGCGGCGAGCCGGTCCCGGCCACCACCGCGCCGGCCCCGGTCAAGAAGAAGTAATCCCGACCTGTAGAGTCGACTGTCAGTCGACTGGCAGTAGAGCAGTCGACCAACAGTCGACCCTACTACCGGCCCAAACGACGCGAAAGCCCGCCGCAAGGCGGGCTTTTCGCATGCGGCGTTAGAATTCCCCGCACACTGTTCCTCCCATTACCGAGTCCGCCATGCCGCGTGCGTCGTCGTTCCGCCTGTTCCTGCCTTCGCTGCTGCTCACCCTGGTCGTTGCCGGCTGTGGTGACAAGGACGCGAAGGCACCGGCGACCAGCGTCACCCAGCCGAGCGCGCAGGCGGCGGCGGCGGCCGATCCGGCCGCCGCACCGTTGCTGGCTGCGTTGCAGAAGCAGCTCGACGGCTACCGCCGGATCATCGTGCTGCTGGCTGACGAGGACCAGCAGTCGGCTGCCGACCGCGGCACCTCTACGCGTGTGGGCCAGCAGCTGTTCCACGATGGCCTGGAGCAGCGCACGGCGATCGCCGCGCAGTTCGACACGCTGTTGCGCGGCTCCAGTCCGCAGCGCTTCGCCACCCTCGGCACTGTGCTGGACTACATCGAGTCGGCGCCGGAACTGTTCGACGCCGATCGCCTCGCCTTCCGCGAAGTGCTGCGCGATCTGCACGAGCGCGTCGGCACCGACTCGTCGCTGCCGGCAGTGAAGCTGCACCAGCGCATCGGCGAGGACCTGGACGCGCTCGATGAGATCGAGCGCAACTACAACCAGGAACTGACCCGCATCTTCAGCCGCTTCGAGCGCACCCGTGCCATCGAGCTGAAGCGTGAGAAGTGGGACGACTACATCGCCCACCTGCACAAGGACTACCGCCGCGACGCGATCCTGCGCGACTACGGGGTGATCGAGCCGTACCCCATGTCGATGAAGGACAGCGACCGCGAGATCTTCGGCCGCGACCTGCCGCCGAAGACCGTGGTGCTGACCTTCGATGACGGCCCGCACAAGGCCTATACCGATGAAGTGGTGGCCATCCTCAAGCGCTACGACGTGCCGGGCGTGTTCTTCGAAGTGGGACGCAACCTGGGCAAGGTCGAAGCCGACGGCAAGGTTGCCCTTGGACCGATGGCGAAGATCAGCCGCAGCCTGATGGAAGAGGGCTATGCGGTGGGCAACCACAGCCTGACCCACGCCCAGCTCTCGCGCACCACCGGTGATGCGCTGCGCCAGCAGGTGCTGGACACCGACACGTTGCTGAAGGATGTCGACAGCAAGCGCGCGCCGCTGTTCCGCTTCCCCTATGGCGCGCGCAACGCCGAAGGCCTGCAGCTGCTCAACGAAGCCGGGCTGAAGTCGATCATGTGGAACATCGATTCGATGGACTGGGCCGACCCGGTGCCGGAATCGATCGTGCAGCGCGTGCTCGACCAGGTGAACAAGGAACAGCGCGGCATCATCCTGTTCCACGACATCCACGACCGTGCGGTGAAGGCGCTGCCGCAGATCCTCGACCGGCTGATTGCCGATGGCTACCAGTTCGCAGGCTGGAACGGCCGCGACTTCACCGTCGCCCGCGCGCGCAAGGGTGACTCCAGCGCCGCCACCGTCACCACCGGCTACGAGAAGTCGTGGGCGATCGTGGTCGGCATCGACAATTACGCCAGGTGGCCAAAGCTGGAATACGCCAGCCACGATGCGCAGGCGGTGGCCGATACCCTGACCGGGCAGTTCGGCTTCCCGTCTTCGCAGGTGATCGTGCTGAAGAACGAGCAGGCCACACGCAACAATATTCTGGCCGCCTTCCACGACCGCCTGGCCGATGACCGCACCGGAAAGAACGACCGCGTGTTCGTGTTCTTCGCTGGCCATGGCGCCACCCGCCAGCTCGCCTCCGGACGCGACCTGGGCTACATCATTCCGGTGGATTCGGACCCGAAGGAGTTCGCCACCGACGCCATCGCGATGACCGACATCCAGAACATTGCCGAGAGCATGCAGGCCAAGCACGTGATGTTCGTGATGGATGCCTGCTACAGCGGCCTCGGCCTGACCCGTGGTGGCCCGTCGTCGTCCTCGTTCCTGCGCGAGAACGCACGTCGCAGCGCACGGCAGATGCTGACCGCCGGCGGCGCCGACCAGCAGGTGGCCGACGCCGGCCCGAACGGCCACTCGGTGTTCACCTGGGTGCTGCTGCAGGCGCTGGCCGGCAAGGGCGATCTCAACGGCGATGGCCTGATCACCGGTACCGAACTGGCCGCTTACGTGGCGCCGGCCGTCTCAGCCGTTTCGCACCAGACCCCGGCCTTCGGCAGCCTGCCGGGTTCGCAGGGCGGCGAGTTCGTGTTCCAGGTGCCCGACAGCCAGGAATTCCTCAACGCCGATACGCGCCAGCTGACTGCCGATGCGATCGCGCTGAACAACAAGGTGGATGCCGCCAGCGAAGCCAAGGGTGCCCAGGCGCCGGTGACCGTGGCCGATCTGCAGGGCGGCAAGGCCAAGCTGGTGGTGCCCACCGCCGGTCCGGCCTCCGACCGCCAGCGCGCACAGCAGGCCAATGACCGCGGCCTGCAGTTGTATCGCGAGAAACAGTACGACGAGGCGGCTGCGCAGTTCACCGAGGCACTGAAGCTGCGCCCGGACTTCGCCCAGGCCGCCAACAACCTCGGCTTCGTCTATTACCGCCAGCAGCGTTTCGCCGAAGCCGCGCGCTGGCTGGAGAACACGCTGAAGATCGACCCCTCGCGCGCCGTGGCCTATCTCAACCTGGGCGATGCCTACTTCAACGCCGGCGACAAGGCCAAGGCGAAGCAGGCCTACACCACCTATCTGGCGCTGCAGCCGCAGGGCAGTGGTGCCGCGCAGGCACGGGCGCAGCTGGAGAAACTCTGAGCCATGAATGATGCAATCCGCACCGATACCATCGTGGCCATCGCCAGTGCCCCCGGCGCGGGCGGTGTCGGCCTGCTGCGCCTGTCCGGCCCGCGTGCGGCCGCCATCGCCAATGAATTGGGTGCGCCCACGCTGCGCCCGCGCCACGCGCACTACGCACGCCTGCGCGACGCCGATGGCGAGGTCATCGACGATGGCATCGTGCTGTGGTTCCCGGCACCGAACAGCTTCACCGGCGAAGAGGTGGTGGAACTGCAGGGCCATGGCAGCCCGGTGCTGCTGCAGCAACTGGTCGCGCGCTGCATCGCGCTCGGTGCGCGCCAGGCGCGGCCGGGTGAGTTCAGTGAGCGCGCGTTCCTCAACGGCAAGCTCGACCTGGCCCAGGCCGAGGCCATCGCCGATCTGATCGCTGCGGGCGACAACCGCGCCGCGCGCGCGGCACGTCGCTCGCTGGATGGCGTGTTCTCGCGTCGCATCGACGCCGTGGTCGAGCAGCTGGTGCTGCTGCGCATCCATGTGGAAGCGGCCATCGACTTCGCCGACGAACCGCTGGATACCCTCGGCGGCGCGCAGGTACGGCGTGGCCTGGAACAGGCGCGCAGCGACCTGGCCCTGCTGCGCCGCGACGCTGAACGTGGCCGCCGCCTGCGCGATGGCCTGCATGCCGTGTTGATCGGTCCGCCGAATGCCGGCAAGAGCTCGCTGCTGAACGCACTGGCCGGCAGCGAACGCGCCATCGTCACCGACATCGCAGGCACCACCCGCGACACCCTGCGCGAGACCATCCGCCTGGATGGACTGGAGCTGACCTTGGTCGACACCGCCGGCCTGCGCGACGGCGGCGACGCCATCGAACGTGAAGGCATGCGCCGCGCCCATGTGGAAATCGAGCGCACCGACCTGGCCCTGATCGTGCTGGATGCGCGTGATCCTGCAGCCGGTGAAGCCGCGCTGGGGGATGCCGTGGCGGCGGTGCCGCACAAGGTCTACATCCACAACAAGTCGGACCTGCTGGCGGCGTTGCCGGCGCTGGATGATCCGGACCGCGTGTTCGTTTCGGCCGCCACCGGCGCCGGCCTGGAAGACCTGCACGCACGCCTGCGCGTGATTGCCTCGGCCGGGGCGGGCGAGCAGGTGGACGGCGAGTTTTCCGCACGAACGCGGCATGTGGATGCGATCGAACGCGCGCAGGAACACGCACAGCGCGCCGATGGCGAGCTGGCCCATGAGCATCTGGAACTGGCCGCCGAGGAGCTGCGGCTTGCCCATGATGCATTGGGCGAGATCACTGGGCAGATGAGCGCCGATGACCTGCTGGGAAGGATCTTCTCCAGTTTCTGCATCGGGAAGTAACTGTAGAGCCGAGCCCATGCTCGGCTGTTCTACCCGTCAGCCGAGCATAGGCTCGGCTCTACAGGTGCAGGCTTCCCCCACCTGTCACATTGCCGCCGCATACTGACACCCATCACATACCGCTTGGGGAAGTCGCAGTGAAGTCGTGGGGTTGTGCGTTGCTGTTGTCGCTGGCCGTGGCACCATCGGTGGCCATGAGTGCTGAATCCTCCACCCCGGCCGCACCCAAGGTGTCGGTCTACGGCCACCGCGGCGCAAGCGCGCTGTTGCCGGAGCACACGCTGGCGGCCTACGCCCAGGCCATCGCCGACGGCGCCGACTACATCGAGCCGGACCTGGTGATGACCAGGGACGGGGTGATGGTGGCCCGCCACGAGAACGAGATCAGCGGCACCACCGACGTGGCCGCGCATCCGGAATTCGCCAGCCGCCGCACCAGCAAGGTCATCGACGGGCAGAAGGTCGACGGCTGGTTCACCGAAGACTTCACCCTGGCCGAGCTGAAGACCCTGTACGCACGCGAGCGCCTGCCGGAGCTGCGCAGCACCGCCTACGACGGCCAGTTCCGGATCGCCAGCCTGGACGAGATCCTGGCCTTCCTGGTGCAGCAGGCCGGCCGCGCCAACCGTGGCATCGGCCTGGTACCGGAGATCAAGCACCCGACCTACTTCCAGTCGATTGGCCTGCCGATGGAAGACAAGCTGCTGGCCGCACTGCGCGGCAACGCGTATACCAACGTCGGTCCGGTCACCATCCAGTCGTTCGAGACCGCCAACCTGCGTTACCTGCGCGGCAAGATCCCGCGTGGCAGCAACATCCGCCTGCTGCAGCTGTTGTGGAAGGGCGATACCCAGCCGGCCGACATCGCCAAGGCTGGTGGAAAGCTGACCTACGCGCAGATGATGACCCCGGCCGGGCTGAAGGACATCGCCACCTATGCCGACAGCATCGGCCCGGAGCTGCGCTCGATCATTCCGCTGGATGACAAGGGCGCACTGGGCACGCCAACCACGCTGGTGCGCGATGCGCACGCAGTGGGGCTGATGGTGATTCCGTACACCTTCCGACCGGAGAACCATTTCCAGGCCAGCAACCTGCGCAAGGGTGCCGACAACGCGCGCAACGCCGAAGGCTCGATCGCCGAAATGCGCGCCTACCTGGCGACCGGCATCGATGCGTTCTTCACCGATGATCCGGCGCTCGGTCGGCAGGCGGTGGATGGAATGGGCGCGGCGCGTAACGCGGCGGACTGACCCGCGCGGGTCCGCGTGCCCTGGTAGGTGCCAACCTTGGTTGGCACGCGACAACCGTGCCGACCAAGGTCGGCCACCACCGGGCCATGAAGACGCCGGATGGGGTGAGAGCCCCTTCGGGGGATCCGACCCCGTCTCCGATCAACCGCGCGGGTCGTCCGGGCGGCGGAACGGGATCACCACGTAGTCCTGCCCCTCGCGCGGCTGCCACAGCACCGGTACGCGATGCGGTGCCGGCGGCTCCAGCTCGTCGTCGGCCAGCGGCTCGACCTCGTCCTCTTCGTCTTCCCAGCTGTAGCGCTGGCGTGGCGGCAGTGGATCGGCGTTGCGGAACAGCAGCGCGGCGATGATTCCGGCGAAGGCGCCGCCCATGTGCGACTGCCAGGACACGCCGTCGGCATGCGGCAGGACGGTCATCAGCATACCGCCGTAGAACAGCATGCCGATCAGGCCGGTAGCGATCGCCGCGCGGTCGCGGCGCAGCAGGCCCAGGCTGGCCAGCAGGAACATCAGGCCATGGGTCACGCCACTGGCGCCCAGGTGCACGCTGCCGGGGTTGCCCAGCATCCACGCGCCCAGGCCCGAACCCAGCCACAGCAGGGGCAGCGCGCGTACGGTGGCTTTCGGATACACGCTGCCGGCCAGGGTGCCCAGGATCAGGATGGCGATGCTGTTGGCGGCGATATGCTCGACCGAGGCATGCAGCATCGGGCCACCGACCAGGCCGAGCAGGCCCTTCGCTTCCAATGGCGCCACGGCCCACGGCCGCCAGTCGAAGGTGCCCTGCAGGGCGAACACGGCCACCAGCACCAGCACCGCGGCCAGGCTGACATTGAACGCCCGCAGGATGCGCGAGCGGTCATTGCGGGGGGCCGGCATGTCGCCGGCGGGCAGGGGCGCGTTGTTGTCCATACCTCAGCAATGGCGGTGACTGGCACGAAACCAAGGCCACCGCAGCGGGAGAGTGGAAACGGCCGGCGGGACAATCCCACCGGCCGTGCCGTTCAACGGGTCAGGCTCAGGCCTGGCCTTCGCCTTCCTTCGGCGGGTACATCAGGCTCAGCACCACGGTGGCGGCGATGATCACCGCGACCACGCCCAGCGACACCGGGGTCGGGATCTTGAACAGGTCGATGATCATCATCTTGATGCCGATGAAGCCCAGCACCAGGGCCAGACCGTACGGCAGCAGGTGGAAGCGGTCGGCCATGCCGGCCAGCAGGAAGAACATCGCGCGCAGGCCCAGCACCGCGAACACGTTGGAGGTGAGCACGATGAACGGGTCAGTGGTGATCGCGAAGATCGCCGGGATGCTGTCCACGGCGAAGATCACGTCGGTGACTGCGATCAGGATCAGCACCGCGAACAGCGGGGTGAACCAGCGCACGCCGTCGCGCTTCACGCTCAGGGCGTTGCCGGCGTAGTCCGGCAGCAGGCGCAGGTGCTTGCGCATCCAGCGCAACGCCGGGTTGGTTTCCAGATCCGGCTCCTGGCCGGCGGCGAACCACATCTTCCAGCCGGTGAACAGCAGGAAGGCGCCGAACACGTAAAGCAGCCAATGGAACTGGCTGATCAGCACGCTGCCGGCGAAGATCATGATCGTACGCAGCACGATCGCGCCCAGGATGCCGATGATGAGCACCTTCTGGCGCTGCTCCTCCGGCACCGCGAAGTAGCTCATGATCATGAGGAAGACGAAGATGTTGTCGACCGCCAACGCCTTCTCGACCAGGTAGCCGGTCAGGAATTCGAGGCCGACCTTGTTGGCCACGACCTGACCGGCGGTCTCATTCAGGTAGTACCAGAGGCCGGCATTGAACAGCAGGGCCAGCGCGACCCAGCCGATGGACCACCACAGCGCCTCCTTGAAGGTGACCTTGTGCGGTCCACCATGGCGCATCAACACGAGGTCGACCAGCAGGGCGATGACCACCACCGCTGCGAAGCCGCCCCACAACCACACGTTACCGATCGTCTGCATTGGGAATGTCCGTTGGAAAGATGAATGCCAGGCCGGACGGCGAGGATCTGCAACGGAGGATCGGAAGGGGATCCAGGGACAGAGCTTCGCCAGTACGGCGAAGGTCTCGCTCGCAGTCCCAGTCGGCTGGAACTGCCGTTGCACCGGAGCCTGCGGGCTCGAAATGACGGCGACAACGTCTGGGAGCTACTCCCCTTCTGGCGCCGATTCTGCCGTCTGGGCGGGCTGCCGTCAAATGGGGCCCGGGCGGGGCCGGAACCCCAATGGAGTCAGAGCCCCTGCGGGGATCCGACCCCGGCGGCCGGTTTACAATAGGTGGATGAATACCCCCCTTCCGATTGTCCGCCTCAAGAATGCGTGGCGTTCCAGCCACCCGTGGATCTTCCAGAAACTGGTCGAGAAGCCGACCGTCCGGCCCAAGCCCGGTTCCATCGTCGACGTCGTCGGCATCGATGGTGAGTTCATTGGCCGCGGGTTCTACAACGGGCACTCGCGCATCGCCGTGCGCATCCTCGAAACCGATCAGAACGTGCCGGTCGATGCCGGCTGGTTCTCGCGCAAGATCGCCCAGGCGGTGTCGCTGCGCCGTGAGGTGCTCAAGCTCGATGCGGTCTCCGATGCCTGGCGCGTGGTGCACAGCGAAGGCGACGGCCTGTCCGGCCTGGTGGTCGACCGCTACGGCGACCTGGTGGTGGTCGAGTTCTTCGCCGCCGGCATGTTCCGCCACCGCGAGTGGATCTACGACGCGCTGCGCGAGCAGTTCCCGGGTTGCCGCTTCCACAGCTTCGCCGACGAGCACGTGCAGAAGCAGGAAAGCTTCGACTTCCATGGCAACACCACCACCGAAGCGTCGGTGATCACCGAGTACGGCATCAAGTTCCGCGCCGACCCGGCCGGTGCGCACAAGACCGGCTTCTTCGCCGACCAGCGCGAGAACCGCGAATGGCTGAGCCAGCAGGTGGAAGGCAAAAGCGTGCTGGACCTGTGCTGCAACACCGGCGGTTTCGCCGTGTACGCGGCGGCGCGCGGTGCCTCGGAAGTGGTTGGCATCGACATCGATGAAGACGTCATCCAGATCGCCAAGGGCAATTCGCGCCTGAACAACGTGCGCCCGAAGTTCGTCCAGTCCGACATCTTCCCGTGGCTGCGCGATGCCGCCAACCGCGGCGAGCAGTACGACGTGGTGATCCTGGACCCAGCGAAGATGACCCGCGACCGCGACCAGGTGATCACCGCGCTGAAGAAGTACCTGGACATGAACAAGCTGGCGCTGGGCGTGGTCAAGCCGGGTGGCCTGTTCGCTACGTTCTCCTGCACCGGCCTGGTGGCCGAGGACCAGTTCCTCGACATGCTGCGCCGCGCGGCCTATTTCTCCGGCCGCACGATCCAGATCCTGAAGGTGGCCGGCGCCGGTCCGGACCATCCGTTCATGGCCCACGTGCAGGAATCGCGTTACCTGAAGGCCGTGTTCTGCCGCGTGGTGGATTGACCGCGTGACCGCCGATCTCTGTAGAGCCGAGCCCACGCTCGGCTGATCGGCCTGGCAGCCGAGCATGGGCTCGGCTCTACACAACCAAGACCGCCCATGCGCAAAGCCGACCGCCTGTTCCAGCTGGTCAACCTGATCCGTGTGCGCCAGCCGGTGACCGCCGCCGTGCTGGCGGCGGAACTGGGCCTGTCGGTGCGCAGCATCTACCGCTACGTCGATGATCTGTCCGTGGCCGGCATCCCGCTCTATGGCGAGGCCGGCATCGGCTATCGCCTTGATCCCGGTTTCGAACTGCCGCCCCTGAGCCTGGATGCGGCAGAAGCCGAGGCACTGCAGCTGGCCGTGGAGATGCTGGCCTGCAGTGGCGCGGGCCACCTGCAACCTGCGGCGCGTTCGCTGCTGCACAAACTGCAGGCGGCCATGCCCACGCGTGCGACCAGCCCACGCACTGCCCGCGCGCTGCGCGCCATACCCGTGTCGCTGCCGTGCTGGCAGCCACTGCATACGGCCATCGCCGACGGCCGCAGTGTGCAGCTGCGATATCGCACGTTGCAGGGCGCATCGAGCGAGCGGACCGTGCACCCGCTTGGCCTGTTCCACTGGGGCCAGCACTGGACACTGGGCAGCTGGTGCGCGCTGCGCCAGGACTACCGCGATTTCCGCCTGGACCAGATCGAAGCCCTCGCCGAAGCAGAGGGGCTGGACCTGCCGGCGCAGGTCGGTCTGGAAGCCTATCTGCGCTACCAACAGCGGGCCTGGGCGCTGCGCGGCCACTGACACCCCGCTGGCAGCAGGGGCTGCGCAGACTGCGCGCTCCTCCCACAACGGGCATCTCCATGCACCCTGCTTCTTCCGTCCTCGAACTGGCCGTGTTCACCGTCAAACCGCACGCCCGTGCCGACATGCCGATGCTGCGTGAGCGGCTGCGCGCGGCCATCGCGCAGTTTCCCGGTCTGATCGACTACCAGCCGTTCTCGCCGATGGACGGCGACGACCGCTTCGTCGACATCGCCCACTGGAAGGACCTGGCCAGCGCGCAGGCGGCGGCACAGGCGTTCGCCGGTGGTGATGCGCGCTTTGCACCGTACATGGCCGCCATTGATGAGCTGCAGCTGATGCAGCACTTCCTGCCGGGTTGATCGACGCCTGGCACCCGTCTGTCAGTGCCGGGCTCATGCCCGGCCCTACAAAAAGGCCGGGCGCAGCGCTATGGTCGGGCTCTTCCCAATGCCGGTGAAAGCCCCATGCCATCGTTGCGTCAGCTGTCCGTCGTGCTTGCCCTGGCGCTGAGTGCGCCGCTGTCCGCCCACGCCATCGAGTTCAGCGCGCAGGAGCTGGCGCGGGCCAAGGCCCTGCAGCAACGCCTGGTCACCCTCGACAGCCATCTGGATACGCCGGCCAATTTCGGCCGCACCGGATTCGACATCGAACAGCGCCACGACCGCAACGCCCTTTCGCAGGTGGACTACCCACGCATGGTCGAAGGTGCGCTGGACGGTGGTTTCTGGGCGATCTACACCGACCAGGGGGACCGCAGCGCCGCTGCGCACATGGCCGAACGCGACCACGGCCTGCAGCGCCTGATGGAAATCCGCGAAATGCTGGCCGCCAATCCCGAGCGCTTCGCACTGGCGCTGACTGCCGATGACGCGGCGCGGATCAAGGCCGCCGGCAAGCGCGTGGTCTACATCAGCATGGAAAATGCCAGCCCGCTGGTGGAAGACCCGAGCCTGCTGTCGTTCTACCACCGCGCCGGCCTGCGCCTGCTCAGCACCGTGCATTTCGCCAACAACGAGTTCGCCGATTCGGCCACCGACCCCAAGGGCGCGGAATGGAAGGGCCTGAGCCCGGCCGGCAAGGAGCTGGTGCGGCAGGCGGTGAAGCTGGGCATCGTGATCGACCAGTCACATGCCTCGGACGCGGTGTTCGATGACCTGCTGGCGATGATGCCGGTGCCGTTCGTGCTCTCGCACAGCTCGGCCAAGGCGGTCTATGACCACCCGCGGAATCTCGACGATGCGCGCCTGCGCAAGCTGGCCAAGGCCGGTGGCGTGATCCAGGTGAACGCCTATGGCGGCTACCTGATCGATACGGCGAAGACGCCCGAGCGCAAGCAGGCCGAAGAAGCGCTCAGCAAGCAGCTGGGCGGCTGGGAAGGCATGGGCATCGAGCAGGGTGTGGCTCTGCTGAAAGCCGAACAGGCGCTGGACCACGAGCACCCGGTGCGCCATGCCAGCCTGGACGACTTCTTCGCCCACTTCGAGCACATCCTCAAGGTGGTCGGCCCCGAGCACGTGGGCATCGGCCTGGACTGGGATGGCGGCGGTGGCCTGAGCGATCTGCCCGATGTCAGCCAGCTGCCGAAGATCACCGCGTGGCTGCTGCGCAAGGGCTATACCGAGCAGCAGATTGCCGGCATCTGGGGCGGCAACCTGCTGCGGGTGATGCGCCAGGCGCAGGAGTACGCGGCAAAGCAGGGCGGTTGACCACCCTGCGGTAGGGCCGGCCAACGGCCGGCACTACCGGTGAACCGGTTATTTGGCGATCAATGCATTGCGGCGGCTGTACAGGAAGTACAGCACCAGGCCGACCACGTTCCACACCAGGAAGTACAGCTGGGTGGTGTGCGGCAGGCTGATGAACAGGTAGATGCAGCCCAGCGCGGCCAGCGGGCCGACCACAAAGGCCAGCGGCGTGCGGAAGGTACGCGCACGGTCGGGTTCGCGCAGGCGCAGCACCACCAGGCAGATGCCCACCGCGGTGAACGCGGCCAGGGTGCCGGCGTTGGCCAGTGCCGCGATCTCGTCCAGGCGCGCCACGCCGGCCAGCGCCGACACCACCACCGCGGTGAACAGCGTGGTCGCCACCGGTGTGCCGGTGCGGGCGTTGACCTTGGACAGGCCACGCGGCAGCAGGCCATCGCGGCTCATCACGAAGAAGATGCGGCTCTGGCCGTACAGGAAGGCCAGCAGTACGGTCGGCAACGCGATGATCGCGATCACGCCGATCACCATCGCCGCGGTCGGATGGCCCAGCTGGCGCATGATCAGGGCGAGCGGCTCGGCGCTGTGTCCGAACACCGCGTAGCTCATCGCACCCACGGCGGCCAGCGCCACCAGCACGTAGACGATGGTGCAGCCGATCATCGAGCCGATGATGCCGATCGACAGGTCGCGGCCCGGGTTCTTGGTTTCCTCGGCGGCCGTGGAGATCGCATCGAAGCCGTAGAAGGCGAAGAAGATGATCGCCGCTGCTGCCATCACGCCGTGCTCGACGCCGTCAGGGCCCATCGATTTGGCGAACCCGTATGGCATGAACGGCTGCAGGTTGGCGCTGTCGAAGGCGGGCAGGGCCACGGCCACGAAGATGGCCAGTGCGATCAGCTTGAACACCACCAGGATGGCGTTGAGCGTGGCGCTTTCCTTGGTGCCGGCCATCAGCATGCCGGCCACCAGCCAGGTGATGATGATCGCGGGCAGGTTGATCATGCCGCCTTCCACGTGCGGGCCGGCCGCAAGCCAGGCCGGCAGGTGCACGTTCCAGCCGAACTGGGTGTGCACCCATTCGAGGAAGCCGACGAAGTAGCCGGACCAGCCGACCGCCACCGTACTCACCACCAGCGAGTACTCCAGGATCAGGCTCCAGCCCACCACCCAGGCGAACACTTCGCCCAGCGCGCTGTAGCTGTAGGTGTAGGCACTGCCGGCGGCCGGCATCATCGTCGACAGCTCGGCGTAGGAGAGCGCCGCACAGGCGCAGACCGCACCGGCGATGGCGAAGGAGATCAGCACGGCCGGGCCGGCCAGGTTGGCACCGACGCCGATCAGCGTGTAGATGCCGGTACCGACGATGGCGCCGATGCCCAGCGCGATCAGGTGCGGCCAGCTGAGCGTCGGTATAAGGCGCCTGCCGGCTTCGTGGACGGTGACGGAATCTAGGGACTTGCGCCGGAACAGGGACATGCAGGCCTCGGAAGGGGTGACTGAGAACGACAAGTTCCCGAGTGTGACCGAACGCAGCGCAGCATTGCCACTGACGGGGGTCATGCATGGCGGGGCGCGCGCTGCGCCCCGGCCAGGCTGCCGGAATCGGCACAATCCGGCGGCAGCCACCCATGTGCGTTGGTCCCGGCCGCTGCTATGACTCGATGTTGGCCATGCCACTGACCGAATAGCGTTCACCCGCGGCGGCATGCAGCGGGAAGGCGGCATCCAGTGCGTCCAGCGTGGCCGCATCCAGTTCCACCTGCAACGCACCGAGGTTCTCGTCCAAGCGTGCCCGCCGCGTCGTGCCCGGGATCGGTACGATGTGCTCGCCGCGCGACAGCACCCAGGCCAGCGCCAGCTGCGAGGCGGCGATGCCGCGCTCGGCGGCCAGCGCCTGCACGGTACCCGCCAGTGCCAGGTTGCGCTGGAAGTTCTCGCCTTCGAAGCGGGGCGAGGTACGCCGGTAGTCGTCGGCGTCGAAGTCATCCGGGCTGCGGATGGCGCCGGTCAGGAAGCCACGGCCCAGCGGCGAATACGGCACGAAGCCGATGCCCAGTTCCGCCGTGGTGGCCAGCACACCGTTCTGTTCCGGCTCGCGCGACCACAACGAGTACTCGCTCTGCACGGCGGTGATCGGGTGCACCGCGTGCGCCCGGCGGAGGGTGGCCGCGGAGGCTTCCGACAGGCCCAGCCAGCGCACCTTGCCCTGTTCCACCAGGCGTGCCATCGCACCCACGGTGTCTTCGATCGGCACGGTCGGGTCGACGCGGTGCTGGTAGTACAGGTCGATGTGGTCCACGCCCAGGCGGCGCAGGCTGGCCTCGCAGGCGGCCTGCACATAGTCCGGGTGGCCGTTGACCTGCCGCGCCTTCGGGTCGGCCGGGTCCAGGCCGATACCGAACTTGCTGGCCAGGAACACCTGGTTGCGGCGGCCGGCAATCGCGCGGCCGACCAGCACTTCGTTGGTGTGCGGGCCATACACATCGGCGGTGTCGAGCAGGGTCACGCCACGGTCCAGCGCGTGCCGGATGACGGCGATGCCGTCATCGTCACTGCCGCGGCCGCCGTAGTAGGCGCTCATGCCCATGCAGCCCAGGCCGAGGGCGGACACGGTGGGGCCGGCGGGGCCGAGAGTACGGGTCTTCATGTGGATCTCCTTGGGGGAAGGCGCCATGCCGGGATGGGCAGTGGCGAGGGGCACAGGATCCTCCACGCCATCATGTGGATAAACTGCGTTCCACCGGACTTACCTTGAAGGCTGCCTTCACAATGGATGCCTCCGTCCCCCTCACTGCCGTGGTCGCCTTCGTCCACGTGGCCGAGCACGCCAGCTTTACCCGCGCCGCCGATGCGCTGGGCGTGTCGACCTCGGCGCTGTCGCAGAGCGTGCGCGCGCTGGAAGCGCGGATGGGCGTGCGGCTGCTGCAGCGGACCACGCGGCGGGTCAGCCTGACCGAACACGGCGCGCGTTTCCTGCAGCGCGTGCGCGGCGGCCTGGACCAGATCGACCAGGCCTTTGCCGAACTGGACAGCGCACGCTCGGTGCCTGCCGGGCGGCTGCGCGTGACCCTGCCGCGCATCGTCGCCGATCGCATGGTGTTGCCGCGGATGCCCGATTTCCTTGCGCGTTACCCGCAGGTGCAGGTGGAACTGTGCGTCGACCCCGCGCTGACCGATCTGGTGGCCGAGGGCTTCGACGCCGGCATCCGCCTGGGCGAATCACTCGCACAGGGCATGATCGCGGTGCCGGTCGGGCCACCCGAGCGGCAGGTGGTGGTGGCCACGCCGGCCTATTTCGAACGCCATGGCATGCCGCAGACCCCACATGACCTGCAGGGCCACACCTGCATCGTGCATCGCCTGGCCAACGGCCGGCTGATGCCGTGGGAGTTCAGCCGCGAAGGCCACGACCTGGAGGTGGAAGTGAGCGGGCGGCTGGTGTTCAACGATGCCGGTGTTGCCCATCATGCCGTGCTGTCGGGTCTGGGCATGGCCCAGGGGTTCGCCTCGCTGATGGCCGACGACATCGCCGCCGGGCGACTGCAGAGTGTGTTGCAGGACTGGCAGCCGCCGTTCCCCGGCTTTCACCTGTACTACCCCGCGCGCGAGCAGATGGCGCCCAAGCTGCGGGTGTTCATCGACCATCTGCGGGCGGAGATGCACGACCGGTAGATGCCAACCTTGGTTGGCATGCTTCAATCGATCACGCGCGCCGCTACGCCTCCCGGCCAATGGCAGCCCTCTTCCTGCCAGGCCTCGGGGTCATCGTGGAAAGCGGTGGTGCGGCCGTCGCGGGCGCGTTCGTAGCTCAGGTCCAGCACCAGCGCGCCCTGGGTGCTCAGCCGGTAGCGGCCGTTGACCCGCCCGTCGATGCGCTCTTCCCAGACACTGTCGAACTGGTAGGGGCGATCTTCGGCCAGCACCGTGGTCTCCATCGACATCCGGCGCAGCGTCAGGCGCTCACGCTGGCCGGCGTAGCGCACGTCGGCGCCGCCGTCATCCAGCCAGCGCCATTCCAGATGGATGCGGTCATCGCGACCGCCGCTCAGGCAGCGATGGTCCTGCACGCTGGCCGCTGCGGTGTCGGCCAGAAGCCCGATGAACACCAGCACCAGCAGCGGCCGGATCATCCGTTCAGCCCCAGCCGGATGCCGAACCCCACCAGGAACAGGCCGGCCACGCGGCGCAATGCATCGCTGACGCGCGGATGCTGGATCAGCCGGCGGCGGGCCAGGTTGCCCACACCGATCAGCATCGAGCAGTAGGCGATGCTGACCACCAGGATGATCCCAGCCAGCGCCGCGAAGGTGGCGATGCCCTGGTGCGCCTTCGGATCGATGAACAGCGGCAGGAAGGCCATGTAGAACAGGATCGCCTTCGGGTTGAGCAGGCTGACCAGGATCGCCTGCTGGAAATAGCGGCCCGGCTGCATGCGGATCGGGCCAGCGTCACCAGCCTCGTGCTTCGGCGTGCGCAGCAGGCCGATGCCCACCCACACCAGATAGGCCGCACCCAGGTACTGCACGGCATGGAACACCAGCGGATTGGCTTTCAGCAGCGCAGCCACGCCGGCCAGCGCCAGCCACATCAGGATCTGGTCGCCGACCAGCAGGCCGGCCAGTGCTGTGTAGCCACCGCGCACGCCGCCTCGGCCGGTGGCGGTCAACAGGGTGAAGGTGCCGGGGCCGGGCAGGGCGAGAAACACCAGCACGGCGACCAGAAACGTCCACAGGTCCTGGATGCCCATCCACGGCATGGCGGTGTTCTCTGTTACGGGGGGCTGCCATTGTCGGCCAGCGCCGGGACTGGCGACAGGGGGCCGGCGAGTCCATCGGGCATGCCAGACAGCAGCGGTTGCAGGTGCTGGCGCAGCTGCGCGTGCAGCTGCCGTACCGCCGGCGAGAACTGCTTTCGGTGCGGGCACACCAGCTGCAGCGGAATGTGGCTGCCAACGCCATCGAGCAGCAGCTGCAGGCGGCCGGCCAGCACGTCTTCGCGCAGGTCCAGCCAGGATTTGTAGGTGATGCCTTCTCCCGCCACCGCCCAGCGCCGCACCACATCGGCGTCGTCGCAGACCAGCGGGCCGCGCACCGGGATCACGGTGCGGCGCCCGTCGACCTCGAAGGACCAGCGATCGTAGGCGCGGCCACTGAGCTGGTAGACCAGGCAATCGTGCTCGCGCAGTTCCTCCAGGCGCACAGGCGTGCCCCGTCGCTGCAGGTAATCGGGCGAAGCCGCGAGGACACGACGGTTGCCTTCGAGCAGGGGCAGGGCGACGTAGTTGGCGTCGTCGAAGTGGCCGATGCGGATCGCCACGTCGACCGGATCGCGGAACACGTCGGCCACTTCGTCGGACAGGCGCAGGTGCAGGCGCAGCCGTGGATGAGCGGCCCGGAACGCGCTCAGCCACGGCAGCAGCAGGTTGCGACCGAAGTCCGACGGCGCCGACAGCTGCAGCGTGCCGTGCAGTTCGGCGTCCTCGCCCTGCACGCGGGCCCGCCCTTCGCGCAGGGTAGCCAGCACCTCCTGCGCATACGGCAGGTACAGCGCGCCCTCGCCGGTCAGGCGCAGGCTGCGGGTGGTGCGCACGAACAGGCGCAGGTCCAGTTCGCGTTCCAGCCGCGCCACGGCAGCAGCGACCTGGCCGGGTAACAGATCGGCCTCGCGCGCGGCCTGCGAGAAGCTGCCCAGTGCGGCCGTGCGGACGAACAACTGCAGGTCGTCGAAGCGGATCATCTTCATTGCCGGAGTGAAAGTGCTGCCCGATTCTGCGCCTTTCTGAGTGGCCGTGCGCGGTGCAACCTGTCCGCTCCTTCCCCACTGGACCGCTGCCATGCGCGCCATTGCCTACACCCACGCCGGCCTGCCGATCGAAGATGCGCAGGCCCTGATCGACATCGAACTGGACCTGCCGCAGCCCGGCCCGCGCGACCTGCGGGTGGCGGTGCGCGCGGTGGCGGTGAACCCGGTCGACACCAAGGTCCGCCGCGGCGTGGCCACCGACGGCCCGCGCGTGCTGGGCTGGGACGCAGTCGGCATCGTCGACGCCGTGGGCAGCGAAGTGACCCTTTTCCAACCGGGCGATGCGGTCTACTACGCCGGCGTGATCGACCGGCCGGGCAGCAATGCCGAGTACCAGCTGGTGGACGAGCGCAGCGTCGGCCGCAAGCCGGCCAGCCTCGACGATGCCGCCGCTGCGGCGCTGCCGCTGACCGCGATCACCGCCTGGGAGCTGCTGTTCGACCGCCTGCGCATCCCCGAGGGCGGCGGAGAGGGTCAGACCCTGCTGGTGATCGGTGCGGCCGGTGGTGTCGGCTCGATCCTGGTGCAGCTGGCGCGGAAGCTGACGAAGCTGACCGTGATCGGCACCGCTTCGCGTCCGGATACCCAGGACTGGGTCTACGCGATGGGCGCGCACCACGTGATCGACCACAGCCTGCCGCTGGCCGAGGGCCTGGCACGCCTGGGTATCAGCGAGGTGCAGCACGTGGCCAGCCTGACCCATTCCGACCAGCACTACGCGCAGATCGTGGAGCTGCTGGCGCCGCAAGGCCAGTTCGGCCTGATCGATGACCCGGGCCAGGTGGATGTGATGGCGCTCAAGCGCAAGGCGCTGTCGCTGCACTGGGAGTCGATGTTCACCCGCCCGCTCTACAGGACCGCGGACATGCAGCGCCAGCATGAGCTGTTGAACCGGGTGGCCGAGCTGATTGACGCCGGTGTGCTGCAGACCACGCTCGGTGAGCACTTCGGGCGCATCGACGCGGCCAACCTGCGGCGCGCGCACGCGCTGCTGGAGAGCCATCGCGCCAAGGGCAAGATCGTGCTGGAAGGCTGGTAAGACCAGACCCGTCCTGTAGAGCCGAGCCCACGCTCGGCTGCCGTTCGGGCATGGGCGTCAGCCGAGCGTGGGCCCGGCTCTACAACGCTTCATCAACGCATGGCGTGGATCCGCCGTGTCGACCAGGGTCGACACCTACCAAGAGCTGGCGAAGCCGTCCGCTACGCCACGCCATTGTCGACGTGTTCCGCAAAACCGGGCTGCTGGCGCAGGCGCTTGAACCAGGCATCCACGCGGGCCAGCACAGGCTTGTTGCCCGGTGTGCTGCGCCAGCGCTGGGTCGACAGCCCCAGCACGACATCAGCGAGGGTGAAGGTGCTGCCCGCCACGTAGCCATCGGTGGCGGCCAGCTGTGCATCAAGCACCCCCATCAGCCGGTTCCACTGCGCCAGGCTGGCCTCGGCGCGGGCGTCATCCGGGTAGTCCGGGTGTTGCCGTACCCGCGCCATGAACACGTGGCGCCAGGCACTGTTGAGGTCGCTGGCCTGCCAGTCCATCCACTGCTCCACCCGCGCACGGGCCTGCGCCGCAGCAGGCAGCAGGTCGTCACGGCCGGCGAGCACGGCCAGGTAGCGGCAGATGCTGTTGGACTCCCACAGCACGAAGTCACCATCGCGCAGCACCGGTACCTGCCGGTTCGGATTCAGTGTGGCCACCAGGTCTGCCGGTGGCGCAGGCTCGTGGTGCAGGGGCAGATCCAGCCCCGCGCACAGCCACAGCACCTTGCGCACATTGATGGAGGTGGGCTTTCCGTACAGAGCGAGCATGGTTCCGGCGCAGCAGCTGAGACTCCGCCAGCCTACACTTGTGCCATGCAAACCGAATATCTGCTCATTGGCGGCCTTCTATTGGCCGTGCTCATCCTGCAGCTGGTCGCCCTGCTGCGCCGTCCACCGCATGACCGCCTGGAACAGGCGGTGCGCGAGGAGGCACGCGCCGGGCGCAGCGAACTGCGCGAACAGCTCGATGGTTTTGCCCGCGCGCTGACCGACCTCTCCACCCGCACCGACCAGCGCCTGGACCTGCTGCGCGAAGCCTTGGGTGAAGACGCCCGCAAGGCGCGCGCCGAAGCCGCCGACAGCCAGCAGCGCGGCGCCGCGTTGATGGGACAGCGCCTGCAGGAACTGCGTGGCCAGCTGGAAACCTTCGGCCAGCAGCAGGAAGCGCGCATCCACGCGTTCGGCCAGCAGCTGCAGGAGCTCACCGGGCGCACCGACACCCAGCTTGGCGCGCTGCGGCAGACATTGGTGGACGATGCGCGCAAGGGCCGTGAGGAAGGTGCGCAGTCGCAGCAGCGCCTGACCGAAAGCCTGGGCCTGCGCCTGCAGGAACTGACCCAGCGCAACGAACAGCGCATCGCCGAAATGCGCGCAACGCTGGAAGAACAGTTGCGCGCGCTGCAGAACGACAACGCACAGAAGCTGGAGCAGATGCGCCACACCGTGGACGAGAAGCTGCAGTCGACGCTGGAAACGCGCCTGGGCAACTCTTTCAAGCTGGTGTCCGAGCGACTGGAGCAGGTGCAGCGTGGCCTTGGCGAGATGCAGCAGCTGGCCACCGGCGTCGGCGACCTCAAGCGCGTGCTGACCAACGTCAAGAACCGCGGCAGCTGGGGCGAAGTGCAGCTGGAGAACATCCTCGAGCAGACGCTTACCCAAGAGCAGTACGCACGTGCGGTGAAGGTGCGGCCGGACAGCGGTGAAATGGTCGACATTGCCGTACGCCTGCCGGGGCGCAGCAGCGATGACACGCCCGTGTGGCTGCCGATCGACTCCAAGTTCCCGCGCGAGGACTACGAACGGCTGCTGGATGCGCAGGAACAGGGGGACGCAGAGGGCGTGCGCCTGCAGGGCATCCAGCTGGAGCGCGCGGTGCGCGTGCAGGCCAAGTCGATCTGCGACAAGTACATCGCGCCGCCGCACACCACCGACTTCGCGGTGATGTTCCTGCCCACCGAAGGCCTGTACGCCGAAGTGATCCGGCGCCCGGGCCTGGTCGACCTGTTGCAGCGCGAGCATCGCGTGGTGGTGGCCGGGCCGACCACCGTCACTGCCCTGCTCAACAGCCTGCAGATGGGCTTCCGCACGTTGGCCATCGAGCAGCGCTCCAGCGAAGTGTGGAGCCTGCTGGGTGCGGTGAAGAGTGAGTTCGGCAAGTTCGCCGGCATCCTGGAAAAGGCCGAGAAACAGATCACCACGGTCGGCCGCAGCATCGGCGAGGCCAGCCGCAAGACGCGCACCATCGAACGACGCCTGCGGGGCGTGGAATCGTTGGCGTCCGAACAGGCGCAGTCGCTGCTGGGTGATCTGGCCGAGGGCGATGGGGCCGGCGAGGACGAAGGCAACGACGGCGACGAGGCCTGAGCCACGCTGACACGCCGCCTGCATCGCCGATGCGTATGCTGGCGGCCTGTCCGCTTCGATCAGGTACCGCCATGCGCCTGCGCCTCTGCTCCAGCCTTGTCCTGACTGCGCTGCTTGTCGCCTGCAGCAGCGCACCACCGGCTGCCGATACGGCGGTCGCACCCGCCGCAGCCGCCAGCCCCGAAGCGGCCGAAGCCTACCGCGAGGCACGCGATGTCGACTGCCAGGCGGCCGGTGGCACCCTGCAGCGGCTGGGCCGGCTGCAGCGCGAGCAGTGCGTGATTCCCTACGTTGATGCCGGCAAGGCCTGCAGTCGCAAGAGCGACTGCACGGGCCAATGCCTGGCCAGCGGCGAGGTGGCCGCTGGCAGCGTCGCCACCGGTACCTGCCAGCGCGATGTCAGCCAGAACTTCGGCTGCCGCCAGCGCATCGAGGACGGCAAGGCGCAGGGCACGATCTGCGTGGATTGAAGATGTCCTGTAGAGCCGAGCCCATGCTCGGCTGCCCTGCAAATGAGCCGAGCGTAGGCTCGGCTCTACAACAGTGCGCGCGGCGCTATGCTGGTGGGCCATTCCCCGCCGTAGCCGGAGCCCCCGCGTGAGCACCCCGATCCAGGACATTTCCCTCACCACCATCGACGGCCAGCCGTCCTCGCTTGCCGACTACCAGGGCAAGGTGCTGCTGCTGGTCAACGTGGCCTCCAAGTGCGGCCTGACCCCGCAATACGAAGGCCTGCAGGCGCTGTATGCGGAAAAGCACGCGCAGGGCCTGGAAGTGCTGGGCTTCCCCGCCAACAACTTCCTCGGCCAGGAGCCGGGCAGCGAGGCGGAAATCCAGCAGTTCTGCCAGCTCACCTACGACGTCAGCTTCCCGATGTTCTCCAAGATCAGCGTGGCCGGTGACGACACCCACCCGCTGTACCAGCAGCTGATCGCCGCTCAGCCGCAGTCGATCGGTGAAGGCCCGTTGCGCGAGCGCCTGGCCAGCAAGGAGATCCCGATCCACGCAGCACCGGCGGTGCTGTGGAACTTCGAGAAGTTCCTGGTTGGCCGCGACGGCAAGGTCCTCGCGCGCTTTGCCCCGGACGTGGCGGCCGATGACGCGCGCCTGCGCGAAGCCATCGAGGCCGCCCTGGCGGCCTGATCGGCCGGGGCCGGATCCCTTTCCACGGGAAAGGGCTCCGACCCACCCCGCAGCGCCCAAAGAAAAACCCCGCCGAGGCGGGGTTTTTCATGCACCGATCAGCGAGCTCAGTGGGTCCACTGCGGCATCGGCATCGCATCGACCGGAATCGGCGAGTTGGCATCGTCGTGGCCACGGTCGCGCTTGCTGCGCAGATCGTTCTCGATCTGGTAGTTGCGGCGCTGCATCCACGCATCGCGCACCAGCGAGTACTCGTCCACCGCGGTGTCACGCAGGTCGTCGATCGCCAGCAGCTGCGCGCGGGTGTCGACCAGCTGCAGGCCCTGCAGGCCGATGCGGACCTTGTCTTCCTCGATGCGGCGGATCGGCGACAGCGGGATGTCGCCGGCCAGGCCGAACACATCGCGCACGGTACGCGGGCCGAAGAACGGCAGTTCCACGTAGCGCGAGCGACGCCAGCCCCACACGCCCAGGGTCTGGCCGAAGTCTTCATTGCGACGCGGCACCATCGCCTTGCTGGCCGGATCGAACAGGCCGCCAATGCCCAGCGTGCTGTTCATCAGGAAGCGGCCCAGGCTGTCCCAGGCATCGGCACCACGGCCCTGCAGCAGCTGGTTGGTGATGGTCACCGGCGCGCGCAGGTTGCTGAAGAAGTTGCTGACGCCCGTGCGGGCGAAGCGCGGCACGACGTGGGTATAGGCGGTCGCCAGTGGGCGGGCGATGCCGCGGTCGACCGCGTTGTTGAACGTGTGGACCTTGCGGTTGAACGGTTCCCACGGGTCGTAGGCCGCCGCGCTGCCGGTATTGCCGGCGCCGCCATAGAGGGCATCGAAGTCATCATCGCCGCCCGGTGCGGTGGCCGCTGCGGTCTTCGCTGCATCGGCACTGGCCGGGGCCGGGGTTGGCGCTGCAGCGGTGGCGACCGGCGGGGTGTTCACCGGGGCCACCGGGGCGACGTCGGCCACGCCGGTGTCAACGGGCGCCGCCTCGGCGGGAGCGCTGGCCGGGACCAGGGTGCTGGCGGACGGCGCCTCGCTGCGTGCGGGCTTGCCGGCACAGGCGGTCAGCGCGGTGGCCAGGACGATCAGGGGGAGAGTGCGTACGACGTTCATGTCAGCTCGCAGCAGAAGTTGCGTTGAAATCCAGGTCGGGCGACAGCCGGTAGGCCGCGCTCAGCTCGTTGTAGCCGGCCGGCGCGCCGGAGATCGCCAGCGGGTGGCCGGCCTTGCGCGCACGTGCCGCCAGTTCGGCCAGCAGGGCCAGGCCGGCGCTGTCCACGCGCTCGACCTCGCCCAGCTCCAGCCGTGCCAGCTTTGCCGGCAGGGCCTGCAGCTGCGGCCACAACGCGATCACCGCGGCACGGTCGAGTACCCCGCGCAGGCGCAGGGTGTCGCCTTCCAGCAGCGCCAGCGCGTTACTTGCCATTGCCCGAAGGACCGGCCTGCATGCTGCCGTTGTGCAGCTCGGTGGCCACCTGCTTGATGCCCTTCTGGCGCAGCGGGGTATCGAACTGGTTGCGGAAGGTCTGCACGTAGGAGATGCCTTCGATGTTGACGTCGAAGATCTTCCACTGGCCGTTCACGTTGCGCATCCAGTACTCGACCGGGGTCGGTTCGTTGCCGGCACGCACCAGCTCGGTGCTCACGCGCACGCCGCGGTTGCCCGGCAACGGGCTTTCACCCTTCAGGCGGAAGCTCGGCTTGCCCTGGATGTTGAGCAGGGTCGAGCCGTAGCGCTGCATCAGGCTGTCGGCCATGGCATCGGCGAACAGCTTGATGTCCGCGTCGGAGGCGCCGCGGGCGTGCGGGCCCAGCACCAGGCGCGCCGCGTAGTCGCGGTCGAAGGTGCGGGTCAGCTCGCTGTCGATGTAGCTGCGCAGGCTGGCCGGGTTGCTGGTGAACTCGCTCTTGCGCTGCTGCAGGGTGGACAGGATGCGGCTGCTGGCATCGATCACCACCTTGCCGGCCTGGCCCTGCATCGCGGACGCCGCGGGGGCGGCGGCCTGGGCCTGGGCCAGGAGCGGCGTAGCTGCCAGCAGCGCCGAGGCGAGCAGGGCCGGGATCAGTTTCATCTTCATGGTTGCGGTTCCGTTGCAGGCGCCTGCGCGCCATCGTTGGGCTTCTGGCCTGCGCCGCCACCGGCGCCGCCACTGAACATGTACTTGCCGACCAGCTGGATCAGGTCCACGGCCGGCTGGGTGAAGACAATCTCGTCGCCGGCCTTCAGCACGTCCGGATCACCGCCCGGCTGCAGACCGATATAGCTCTCTCCGAGCAAACCACTGGTGAAGATGCCGGCCGAGGTGTCCGCCGGCAGGTCCTTGACCTTGCTGTTCATGCGCAGGGTCACGATGGATTCGAACTTCACCGGGTCCAGGTCGATCGAGGCGACCTGGCCGACGGTAACGCCGCCGATCTTCACCGGGGCCTGCTTGCGCAGCTGGCCGACCTGGGAGAAGCGTGCTTTCAGCTCGTAGCCGTCGCTGCCCCAGCTCCAGCGCTGGTTGGTCGAGGCCACGGCCAGCACCATCAGCGAGGCCAGGGCCAGCAGCAGGAAAGCGCCGACGGAGAATTCGAGTCTGGGACCGCGGATGGCCATGTGGATTACCTGATCGAGTCGTGGTGGCCGCGCGCGCCTGCGCACCGCCGGTGGAGGGGTTAGGTGAACAACATTGCCGACAGCACGAAGTTGAACATCAGTACCAGCAGCGAGGCGTTGACCACCGCACGGGTGGTCGCCACCGAGGTGCCCTCGATGGTCGGCTCGGCGTGGAAACCAACGTAGGCGGCAACCAGCGCGGCAGTGCCGCCGAAGATCGCCGACTTCAGCATCGCCACGCCGAAGTCATCCCAGAAGTCGACGCTGTTGCGCAGCGCCGACCAGAACACGCCATTGTCCAGGCCCAGCACATGCACGGCCTCGAAGTAGCTGGCGCTGATCGCCAGCGAACAGAAGATGCCGGTCAGCAACGGCACGGTCAGCACCGCCGCCCAGAAGCGCGGCGCCACCGCCTTGGCCACCGGGTCGATGGCCATCAGTTCCAGCGCCTTGATCTGGTCGGTGGCGCGCATCAGGCCCAGTTCGGCGGCAATCGAACTGCCGGCGCGGCCGATGAACAGCAGGGCGGTCAGCACCGGCGCCAGCTCGCGGTACAGCGACAGGCCGAGCAGGGTCGACAGCGCGTCGGCCGCGCCGAAGGTGGTCAGCGTGCGGTAACCCTGCAGGGTCAGCACCAGGCCGACGAAGGCACCGCCGACGGCGATGATCGGCAGCGAGCGCGCGCCGATCTTGTAGATCTCGCGGGTCAGCTCGGTCAGGAAATCACGCGTGGGCAGCGAACCGCGCAGCACGGTCAGCGAGAACAGGCCGGCGCGGCCAAGCGAGCGGGTGGCTTGGACGAACGGCATCAGGCAACCCTCGCGCGTGGCGCGGCATCGAACGGAATCGGGCCATCGGGCTGGCCGTGCAGGAACTGCCGCAGCAGCGGGTCCTGGCTGGACTGCAGTGCCTCGGGCGTGCCATGGAACACGATGCCGCCATTGGCGATCGCGATCACCTGGTCGCAGATCGGCAGGGTCTCGTGCACGTGGTGGCTGACGATGATGCTGGTCAGGCCCAGGCTGTGGTTGAGGCGCTGGATCAGGCTCATGATCACCCCCGAGGCGATCGGGTCCAGCCCGGTCAGCGGCTCGTCGTAGATCATCAGCGGCGGGTCCAGCGCCAGTGCACGGGCCAGCGCCACACGGCGCGCCATGCCACCGGACAGCTCGCGCGGCCAGGCATCGGCGGCGGCCAGCAGGCCCACCGCATGCAGCTTCATCTGCACCAGCCGGCGCAGCACGGCGGCCGGCAGGCGGGTATGGGTGCGCAGCGGCAGCGCAACGTTCTCGGCCACGGTCAGGTCGGTCAGCAGGCCATTGCCCTGCAGCAGCACGCCCACGCTCTTGCGCATCTCCAGCAGCGCACTGCTGTCATGCGGAATCGGCTTGCCGAACAGGGTGACTTCGCCAGCGACCGGGCGCAGTTCGCCGGTCAGCGCCGCCAGCAGCGTCGACTTGCCGCTGCCGGACGGGCCGAGCACGGCGGTGATGCTGCCCTGCGGGACCTGCAGCGACACGTCGCGCAGGATCGTGCGCCCGCTCCGGTCGATGCGGACGTTGGACAACTGCACCACACTGGAGGTGGAAGCCGACATGGGCACCATTAACGTTTTTTAGACATCGAAGGATCGGGCCCGTCGGCTGAACATAAGCAGACTGGACGGTCCAGTATTGTTGCACGACAAGGCCTGGCGCAGGCCGGGACAATCGGCCAGAGGCCCGGAACAATCCGTACTGGTGGTGCGCCCACCATTGAATACTGCCTGTCGTCCTGCACACTGTGCATGATGAGTGACCCAGGCAGCGATTTCCGCCTCTACCATTCCAACTCCCTGGACGTGCTGGCCGCGCTGCTGGCGCGCAATGTGCGTGCGCCGGTGCCGGGCCAGCCGCTGCTGGCACCGGAAGTGGTGCTGATCCCGCAGGTGGCGATGCGCCGCTGGCTGCAAGCGACACTGGCCGCCGAGTTCGGTGTCGCCGCCAACCTCGAATTCCTCACACCGGGCGAGTTCGTGGCCCGCGCGCTGAAGGCCAATGTCAGCGGCGAGCAGGACGACCTGGATGCCGCCGGCCTGCACTGGAGGCTGTACCAGGCGCTCCGCGACCCGGCGTTGCTGGCGCAGCCACCGATGCGCGCGCTGCAGTCCTACCTTGCCGGCGACGACGCATTGAAACCGTGGGCGCTGGCCGGCGAGCTGGCCTCGGTGTTCGAGAAGTACCAGGCCTGGCGCCGCGACTGGCTGCTGCGCTGGGCGGCCGGCGCCGATCCGGCCGATCCGCAGGCGATCCTGTGGCGCACCATCACCCAAGGCCACGACTATCGCGCACGGCGCATCCAGGAGTACCTGGATCGGTTCGAGGGTGCTGGCCAGCCGCTGCCGAAGGGCTTGCCGCCGCGCATGTCCGCGTTCGCAACGCTCAACATCTCGCCCGATGTGCTGCGGGTGATGGCCACCCAGGCACGGGTGGGCGAACTGCACTTCTACATGCCCACCCCGGTGCAGTCGTACTGGGGCGACCTGCAGACGTTGGCCGAGCGCCTGCGCAGCGGCGCGCCGGACCCCTTCGGCGAAGCGGCCGGCGAGAACCGCCTGCTGGAAGCCTGGGGCGCGGCCGGCCGCGACTTCATGGCGGTGCTGGGCAGTTACGAAGTGGTGCACCCGGCCGGCGAGATCGCCGCCTATTCCGATCCGGAGGAGGACACCCGGCCGACCCTGGACGAAGGCGGCCTGTCCGACAGCCTGCTGCATCGCCTGCAGCGCGATCTGTTCCACCGCCGCGCGCTGCCCTCGGGCGAGCTGCGCGACGGTCTGCGCAGCGACGATCCCAGCCTGCAGGTGCATGCCTGCCATACCCGCCTGCGCGAGCTGCAGGTGCTGCACGACCAGCTGCGCAGCCTGCTGCAGGACCCGCGCTTCGACCCGCCGTTGCAGGCACGCGAGATCGCGGTGCTGGCGCCGGATATCGATCCGTACGTGCCGTACCTGGAAGCGGTGTTCGGTGGCCGCGGCGGTGACGACGAACACATTCCCTATGCGCTGGCTGACAGCAGCCCACTGGCCGGCGAGCCGCTGGCCGACGTGTTCGTGCATCTGCTGGGCCTGCCGGTCTCACGCTTTGGCTTGAACGAAGTGCTGGATCTGCTGGCCAGCGCGCCGCTGGCCGAGGCGGCCGGGCTGGAAGCGGTGGACTTCGACCGTCTGCACGGCTGGCTGCAGCAGGCCGGTGCGCGCTGGGGACTGGATGCCAGGCATCGCGACCAGCATCAGGCGCCGGCCGACGATGCCTACACCTGGCAGTTCGCGCTGGACCGGCTGGTACTCGGCCATGCCACCGGCAGCGAGGCCGATCTGGCCGGCGTGGCGCCGTGGATCGAACTGGAAGGCGGCGCGCTGGACGCGCTGGACCGGCTGCTGCGCCTGCTGCGGGTGCTGGCCATCTACCAGCGCCGCCTGGGCGAACTGCTGACACCGGCGCAGTGGCGACAGCGCCTGCTGTCGCTGCTGGATGCACTGCTGCCCACCGCGCCCAGCTCGCCCAACAGCCAGCGCGCGCTGGAGCGCCTGCGCAAGCTGCTCAACCAGTTCGCCGACGATGCCGCCAAGGCCGGTTTCGAAGACGGCGTGCCGCCGGAGGTGGTGCGTTCGCACTTCGCCGGCGTACTGGGGGAGGCCGATACGCGCGCACCGCTGCTGACCGGTGGCATCAGTTTCGGCCGCATGGTGCCGATGCGCCTGCTGCCGTTCCGGGTGATCTGCGTGCTCGGTCTCAATGATGGCGATTTCCCGCGCCGCGACCCTGCCGCCGGTCTCAACCAGCTCACCGCCGAGCTGGATACGCCGCGCCGCCGTCCGGGCGACCGCTCTACCCGCGAGGATGACCGCTTCCTGTTCCTGCAGCTGTTCGCGGCCGCCCAGGAGGTGTTCTATCTCAGCTATCTCGGCGCCGACCCGCGCGATGGCAGCGTGCGTGAGCCGTCGGTGCTGGTCAGCGAACTGATCGATGCTGCCGCCGCGTATCACCTCGATCCGCCTGCGGCGGTCCGCGACTTCACCGTGCGTCACGCCTTGCAGCCGTTCTCGCCAGCCGCGTTCGGTGATGGCGATCCACGCCGCTTTAGCTATCGCCGCCAGTGGCATCCGGCCGCCGGTCGCCTGACCGGCCAGCGCGGTGGCCTGCAGCCGTGGTTCGACGCACCGTTGCCACCGCCGCTCGACGATGCGGTGGAAGAGGAGGTCTCGCTCGATACCCTGCGCCGCTTCCTGTGCGACCCGGCCGGGCAGTTCCTCGCACAGTCGCTGGGCCTGCGCCTGGCCGACGATGTCGAGGAGGTGGATGACCTGGAACCGCTGGTGCTGTCGTCGCGCGGGCCGGAAAAACGCAGCGTGCAGGCGGCGGTGGTACGCGCCACGCTCAGCGGCGATACCGAGCCGTTGTACCCGCGCCTGCGCGCGCGTGGACTGCTGCCGTCGGGTCCATTGGGCGAGCGCCAGTTCGAGGTGGAGCAGCTGAAAACCCGCCCGTATGCCAGTGCGCTGCTGGGCTGGATGCAGGGCGAACCACTGGAAAGCCGTCGCTACGAAGTGGAGATCGACGGGGTGCGCGTGCACGGCCGCGTGGCCGATCGGCATCCCGAAGGCCTGGTGCGCCTGCGCGCGGGCACCCTCAACGGCAACGCGGTGATCCGCCAGGGCCTGGACTGGCTGCTGGCCAACGCCGCTGGCGACGCGCTGCCGCTGGTGCAGTTCCACGATGGTGGCGACGCCGGCCCCGGCCCGCATGTGCTTCCGGCATTGAGCGTTCCGGCTGCGCGCGCGGCGCTGCGTGCGCTGCTGCAGCTGCGCCAGCGTGGCCTGCGCGAGCCGTTGCGCTTTGCCCCGTATACCGGCTGGGTGCTGTACAACGCGCCGATAGAAAAACAGCGCAGCGAAGGCTGGAAGCAATGGCACGGCAGCGACCGCACCTGGGGTGAATCCAGCAGCGACGCCTGGCAGCTGCTGCTGCGCGGCGCAGACCCGTTCGCCACCGATGCCAGCTATGCTGACCTGCTGCGCAACAGCCAGGTGGTCTTCAGCGCGGTACGCGAAGGCCGCACGCTTGGGGCCGAATCACGCCGGGAGAATGGCGCATGAACAGTGCCATCGCAGACGAGCCGATCGTGCCCATGGTCGGCGACCCTTACTTGGCACTGCCGTTGGACGGCATCCGCCTCATCGAAGCCAGCGCCGGCACTGGCAAGACATTCACGCTGGCCACGCTGTTCACCCGCCTGGTGGTGGAGCAGGGCCTGCGTATCGGCCAGATCCTGGCGGTGACCTTCACCGACGCCGCCACCCAGGAACTGCGCAAGCGCATCCGCGAGCGGTTGGCGCTGGCCGCGAGGCTGGTCGATCTGGAACCGGCCGAGGGCGAAGCGCCGGACGTGCGTCTCACCCGCGAGGTGCTGCAGCGACATCTGCAGGAGGGCAGTGAAAGCGCCGCCGCACTGAAGCGCCGCCTGCAGGTGGCCGCCGACGAGATCGACCTGGCCTCCATCTTCACTATCCATGGTTTCTGCACCCGCGTGCTGCGCGAGCATGCGCTGGAGAGCGGCCACACCTTCGACCCGCCGGAACTGCTGGCCAGCGATCGTGAACTGCTGGAGGAGCTGGCGGCGGACCTGTGGCGGGTGCATGCCAACGACCCGACCACGCTGGAACCGCTGACCTGGCTGTGGTCCACCCCGGACGCGCTGGCTGCCGATCTGCGCGCGCTGCTGGCCGCGCCGCCACTGCATCCGTTGCCGCAGCCGGTGGCGTTGCCCGATCCGCATCCGGCCCTGCAGAGCGCGGCGGAAGCACTGTCGGCAAGCGTGCGCGCGCATGGCGAGCAGTTCTTCATCGACCTCTGCGATGCCGTCGACAACAAGTGGATCAACGGCGTGTCGTACAAGCTGGGCTGGCTGCACCCGCTGGGCCGGCAGCTGCTGGCCTGGGCCGAGCGTGCCGATCCACGCGAACTGCTGGCCAGCGAACGCCTGCCGGCGCTGCTGCCGGAGGCGTTGGCCGCCAAGACCAACAAGAAATTCGCCGGGCGCACGCCGTCATCCCCGTTGCAGGTGCCGCTGGCGCGCTATGTCGCGCTGCTGGCCGAACGCGATGCCTGGCTGCGGGCCACCGCATTGAATTTCCTGCACGCGCTTCGCGACGAAGCCACGCACCGCCTGCAGGCACTGAAGCGCACCCGCCGGGTGCAGACCTACGACGATCTGATCGATGGCGTGGCACTGGCCCTGGAAGGCCCGCAGCGGCTGGCACTGGTGAAGCAGCTGCGCGCGCAGTACCGCATCGCGCTGGTCGATGAGTTCCAGGACACCGACGACCGCCAATGGGGCATCTTCCACACCGTGTTCGGCAATTCGCCGGAGGTGCGTGAACTCGGCCTGGCGCCGGCGCTGTTCCTGATCGGCGATCCCAAGCAGGCGATCTACGGCTTCCGCGGCGGTGACATCCACACTTACCTGAAGGCCAAGCAGGTGGCGCAGCAGGCGCCGGTACTGGACCAGAACTTCCGCTCGCGCCCGGCGGTGCTGCGCGCGCTGCAGGCACTGTATGACAACGGCGGCGAAGACGCCTTCCTCGAACGCGACATCCAGTTCGAGCGGGTGCGGCCCGGTGGCGTGCGCGTTGACGAGGATTACCTGCGCGATGGCCGCGCTGCCATCGCGCTGACCCTGCACGTGCTGCGCAGTGGTGGCGACAAGGCAATGAGTGCCGACGCCTCCCGTGACGCGGCCACCCAGGCGTGCGTCGCCGCCATCCACCAGACCCTGGTCGATGCGCGGGCCGGCAACGCCGTGCTGCGCGGGCGACCGGTGCAGCCGGGTGATATCGCGGTGCTGGTACGTTCGCATCGCGAGGCCACCCTGGTGCAGCGCGCGCTCGCCGCGGCCGGCATTCCGGCAGTGGCAGCCGGCAAGCAGAGCCTGTTTTCCACGCCTGAAGCGCGTGATCTCCGTGCGCTGCTGCTGGCACTACTGCAACCGGCTGACGAGGGCCGCCTGCGCGCAGCGCTGGCCACGGTACTGCTCGGCCAGCGCGCAAGCGCGATTGCGGCGATGGAACGCGAGGGCGACCTGCAACGCGGATTCCAGGCACAGCTGCTGCACTGGCGCGAACGCTGGCAGCGCGGCGGACCGTTCGCGGTGATCGCCGACGTCTGTGCTGCGCAGGGCGAGCGCCTGTTGGCGCTGATCGACGGCGAACGCCGCCTGACCAACTACCTGCAGCTGGGTGAACTGTTGCAGGAAGCTTCCGCGCAGGCGCTGGGCATGCACGGCCTGCTGGACTGGTTGCAGGGGAAGATGGCCAGCGCCGACCAGGATGACGAGCAGCAGCTGCTGCGCCTGGAATCGGACGCGCGCCGCGTGCAGATCATCACGCTGCACAAGAGCAAGGGCCTGGAATACCCGCTGGTGTTCCTGCCGTTCGTCGGCATCGACGGCGGTGCGCCGAACACCGCCTCGCACTGCACGGTGCATGTGGGCGGCCAGCGCCAGCTGCACTGGAAGCTGGACAAGGACGAGGCCTGGGAAGCAGCTACGGCGCAGCGCGAACGCGAGCAGCGTGCCGAAGATGCACGCCTGCTGTATGTCGGCCTGACCCGTGCCGAGCACGCGCTGTGGATCGCCGTGGGCGACCTGGCCGGGCTCGGCAGGACGCGCCTGGCGCCGCTGCTGGGTGACCTGCAGGGGCTGCGCGCACATGCCGATGTACATGTCGACGACAGCGAGGCGCCGGCCACGCTGCCGCAGCTGGCGGCCGAGGTGGAAGGTGAGCTTCCGGCCGTGCGTGCACTGACCCGGCGCGTGCCGCATGACTGGTGGGTTTACAGCTTTACCCAGCTGGCCCATGCCGATGCGGGCGCCGGCGACGATATTGAAGCGGCCGCCACCGAGCTGCCGGCACCGGCGGCCGACGAACCGGCTGGCCCGGAACTGCCGCTGGAACCGGCCCTGCCGGAACCCACCGCGGCCGCCGAAGACAGTGCACCGCTCGATCCGCGCTTCATGGGCAGTCGCTTCGGCAACGTGCTGCATGAGGCCATGGAGAACGTCGACTTCGCTGCATGGGCGGATTGGCAACCGGGAATGGAAGCGCCCGAGGGGCAGGCCGAGGTACTGCGCAAGGCGCTGCACGACGAAGGCTATGCCGATGTCGATCTGGACGATGGCGTGGCGGTGCTGGTGCCGTTGGTTGGCCACACGCTGACCGTACCGCTGCCCGAAGGCGGCGCCCTGTACAGCCTGGCCGAAGGCGAGCGCCGCGCGGAAATCGACTTCCATTTCGCCATCGAGCCGACCACCGTGCCGGCACTGCTGCAGGTGCTGCATGCGCACGGCGTTTCCAGTGGTCGTCGAGGCTTCGGTCAGCGCCGCCGGCTGGAAGGGCTGATGACCGGCATGATCGACCTGACCTACGTGCGCGACGGGCGCTGGTACGTGCTCGACTACAAGTCCAACCGCCTGCCCGGTTACAGTCCGGACCTGCTGGCCATTGCCATGCGGCACAGCGAGTACGACCTGCAGGCGCTGATCTATACCGTGGCCCTGCATCGCTGGCTGCGTTTCCGCCTGGGCGCGGCCTACGACTACGAGCGCGACATGGGCGGCATCCGCTACCTGTTCTGCCGCGGCCTGGATGCGGCCGGCAATGGCGTGCATGTGGATCGTTTCCCGCTGGCGTTGGTAGATGCGCTGGACGCGCTGTTCGCCGGTGGCGAGCAGGCCCAGGCCGAACTGGCTGCGCGTGCCCGTGGAGCCAGCGCATGAGCCTGTTGAAGGAACTGCACCGGAAGGGCCTGCTGCGCACCCTCGACCATGCGTTGGCGACCAGCCTGATGCGGCTGCGCGACGACACGCCCGAGAGCGTGGCGCTGGCGGCGGCGCTGGCCTCGCTGGCGGTGTCGCAGGGCCATGCCGGTTTCGATCCGGCGCAGCCGCAGCGCCTGCTGGAGGGCGTACCGGAATGGCCGGATGCGCAGGACTGGCTTGCCCAGCTGCGAGCATCGCCATGGGTGGCGACACCCGAGCAGTCCGACGCCCTCGCCGAGGACGCGCCGCTCGTGCTGGAAAACGGCCTGCTGTACCTGCGCCGCTACCGCGAGTACGAGCGCCAGCTGGCCGCCGGCCTGCAGCGCATCGGTCGGCATCCGCTGCCGGCGCCGGACATGACGGCGTTGGCGCCGTTGTTTGCGCAGCTGTTCCCGCAGGCAGTGACCAGTGAAGATCACCAGGCACGCGCAGCCGGCGTGACCCTGCGCCACCCGCTGGCGCTGGTCACCGGCGGCCCTGGTACCGGCAAGACCACCACCATCGCGCGCCTGCTGCTGCTGTTGGCGGCACAGGCCCGGCAGGCCGGCCAACCGCTGCCCGCGGTGGCGCTGGCCGCGCCTACCGGACGCGCCGCCGAGCGAATGGCCGAGAGCCTGCGCGTGGCCGTGCAACGGCTGCAGCAACAAGGACTGGACCCGACGCTGTGCGCGGCATTGCCCAGTACCGGCACCACCCTGCATCGCCTGCTCGGGGTGATTCCCGATTCACCGCGCTTCCGCCACCACGCTGATAATCCGCTGCCGGTGGACGTGGTGGTGGTAGACGAAGCCTCGATGATCGATCTGCCGATGATGGCCAAGCTGGTCGACGCGATCGCCAGCGGCACCCGCCTGATTCTCCTTGGCGACCCCGACCAGCTGCCGTCGGTCGAGGCCGGTGATGTGCTCAGCGCGATCCTGCGCGCCAGCGGCGATGGCATCGGTACCCGTGCCGACGACGCACAGGCGCTGCACCGCCTGCTCGCGCCGGCCACCTTGCAGCCGCAGGCCGCGCCACGCGCCTTCGCCGGGCGCCGTGTGCAGCTGCAACGCGGTTACCGGCAGAGTGATGCGCTGGACCTGGTACCATTGGCGCACGCCGTGCGCGAGGGCGACAGCGGCACCGCGCTGCAGTTGCTGCGCGGCGGTGCATTGGCCGGCGTGCATTTCCACGAAGGTGAGGCCGACCCATTGCGTGGCCAGCGTGAGCATCTGCTGGGGCACTGGCGCGGGTTGGCCGAGGCTGCCGATCCGGTGCTTGCCCTGCAGCAGGCCGGCCGCTTGCGCGTGCTTACCGCATTGCGCGAGGGCCCGCAGGGTGCGCGCGGGCTCAACAGCCGCATCGAGCAATTACTGGCCGGCAACACCCCAGGCTACTTCCAGGGCCGCCTGCTGCTGGTCACCGAGAACAGCTATCGGCACCGCCTGTTCAACGGCGATATCGGCATCTGCCTGCGCGATGGCAGCGGCGCGATGGTGGCCTGGTTTCCCGGCGATACCGTCGAGCAGCCACGTGCCTTCCACCCGGCCGCGTTGCCCGCGCACGAAAGCGCGTTCGCGATGACCGTACACAAGGCACAGGGCTCGGAGTTCGACGAAGTGTGGTTGCAGCTGCCACGCCAGGACAGCCGCGTGCTGTCGCGCGAGCTGGTCTACACCGGCCTGACCCGTGCCCGCCAACGCCTGCACGTAGCAGGCAGCGCAGAGGTGCTGCAGGCCGCATTGAAACGCCACGCCAGTCGATTGGGTGGCCTGGCCTGGCGCTTGGGTGCGGAAGCGGTGGCCGAAGCACCGGCGCGCATCGAACAGCCTACCGTGCAGGGCACCTTGTTCTGAACGGGGGTCGGATCCCGTTCCCATCGGGAACGGGATCTGACCCCTTCACCTGATCGCCAGGCAGAAGCAGTCGAGCATGACTCGACTCTACAACAGCGTACTTCGATCATTCCGACGTTCATCCACGCATGCCGTGGATCTACCGTGTCGACCAAGGTCGACACCCACCAGAACAGAACGCCGTGCCGACAGCTCGCAGGAAACTGTCGAAGGCGGGGTGGGTCCGGTTGAGGGGGTGTGAGCGGCATGGATGCCGCGACCAAGCCCCCATGGATGGGTTTACGGCGTCCCCCTCAACCGGACCCACCCCGCCATCCCAAGGAATACCCGCTTTTGACGTTGACGTTGATTCGGCAGGTGCAGGGTGCAGCCCTGCCGCCCCCGTCATTCCGCGATCAGCACCAGCCCATCGGGGAACACGATCGCTGCTTCGTCGGCACTCACATCGAAGAAGCCGACGCCGTGCTTCTCGGCCAGGTCCTGCACGCGCCCATGCGCGCGCTCGGCCACCGAATACGCAAACGCACCGTAGATCACCTCCTGGCCGATGCTGTACTCGGTCACCTCGGCGCGATCATCACCGTCGTTGCTCAACGGGCCGTCCAGGGGCGGGAATTCCTGCGCCATCTCCGCGAACCACGCCTGCAGCGCCAGGCTGCTGACGGCCGGGTCGTCATACTCGTGGCGCTCGTTCCACTGCGTCTGCTTTTCGAACCAGGCGATGAACGCCGCGGCCTCGCGTGGGGCGGCGCTGGCCTCGAACACCATCATGTCGTAACTCATTGGAGCTTCCTGTGCAGAGCAGGGGTCAGAGCCTTCGCCCGGGGCGAAGGATCCGACCCCGGCAACGGGGTCTGTGGACGCACAGGGTATCGCGCTACGGCTGTGCGGCTGCGCTCATCGACAACCCCGGCGCCAACGCTTTCGCCTCGGGGAACAGCGCGAAGCGCAGGCCGATCAGGCCCATCAGCGCCTCGTCGCGGGCCTTGCAGGCGGCCACGCTGCCGACCCGGCCCAGCGAGGTATCCAGCCGCTCGCGCAGCGCCTCAGCCGCTACCATCGGCTTGCGCGCGGCAATCTGCCGCCGGTAGTGCGCGGCGATTTCCTCGAGGATGTGCTCGACCGCCTCGCGGCTGCGCTCCGGCAGCTCCAGGCGGGCACGGCGCAGCTGCAGGATGTTCAGGCCGATGCGTGCCTCGTTGAGCATGTCCACCGAGGCGATGTCGCTGCCCTCCGGCGTCGCCGCCAGGCGCGGGGCGAGCAGGCCGAGCAGGTCCAACATGCGTGCGGCGAAGCGCTGGCGGTCCTGCTGGCCACGTCCTTCGGCGGCTTCGGCCAGCGTGGTCCAGCCCTGCCGCACCAGCCGGCGCGCGGTCCATTCGGCACCCACCGAACGGAACAGGCGGGTCATCACCACCGCAAAGCCAATGCCGATGAACATTGCGATGGACGAGTTGAGGAAGGTCTGGATGTTGGCGCTGTAGGTGTTCTGCAGGCTCAGCAGCGCGGCCAGGTTCACTGTCAGCGGCAGCGCGAACAACGCGCTCTTGGGGTGGTGCAGCATCAGCCCCAGCGGCAGGAACGCCACCGCCAGCACCAGTGCCAGCAGGCCAAAGTCGTGCACGGCCGGGAACACGCCGAACAGGTACACGCCGGCCACCACCGAGGCGACCATCGCCCACACCAGGAACGACACCATGCTCGGTGCCGGATCGTCCTGTGCGGCGAAGAACGCGGCGGTCACCGCGGCCATCATCGCGCCGTTGCCGCCGCCTTCCCAACCCAGCGCGATCCACAACACGCAGTAGCTCATCAGTGCCACGCCGGCACTGAGCGCGGAGAACAGCGCCATGCCGTAGTCGACGTGCTTGTCGGCGGCCACGCGTTCGGTGCGGATGCGGTAGTGCGCGCGGTCCAGCGGCGCGGTGCCGTGGTCGATGGCGTGCTGCAGGGTGCGGCAGTCCTGCCACAGGTCCACCAGTTCTTCCAGGCGCAGCAGCAGGCTGGCCAGCTGCAGGTGCTGCAGGTCGCGGTCCACCTGCGGCTTCAGCGCACTGATGCGTGCGCGCAGGCGGGCGTACTCGCTGGCATTGGTCGGCCCGTCGAGCCAGTCGTGGATGTCGTCGATCAGCTCCGGCAGGCCTTCCGGCAACGCCTGGCCATCGCTGCGCAACGCACTCAGGCGGTCGGCGATCGAGGACAGCACCGGCAACAGCAGCAGCATGCGCTCGCGCAGGCGCTCCATCGACACCGCCGACCCTGCATGGCGTGGATCATCGCGGCGCAGGAATTCGATCAGCGCCTCGAACTGCACCAGATCGGCGGCCAACCGGTTGCGCGGCGCGTGTGCACGGCCACGTTCCAGGATCTGCCGGCACCACTGCGCGGCGTCCTCCATCCAGTTGCCGATGCGGGCGCGCAGCATCGGGCGCACCGAGGCCGGGAACAGCAGCGAGGCGAACAGCACCGCCACCACCGTGCCGAGGATGATCTCCTCGCTGCGCGCCACCACCGTGTCGAAGATGGTTTCCGGCGAGGTCACTGCGGGGAAGCCGATGAAGGCGGTGGTGTAGCCGGCCAGCAGGAACGCGTAGCCGCGCGGGCCGCGGTTGAGCAGGGCCATGAACAGGCAGCCGGCCAGCCAGATCGACATCGCCGCGCTCAGGACCAGCGGCGTTTCCACCAGTGCCGGCAGCACCAGCAGGGTGGCCAGACCGGCCACCAGGGTGCCGACGATGCGGTACACGCCCTTGGCACGGGTCGGGCCCAGCAGCGGCTGGCTGACGATGTACACCGTGCCCATCGCCCAGTACGGGCGCGACAGGTTGCCGGCCATGGCGATATACAGCGCGGCCACTGCGGCCAGGTAGGTCTTGATCGAGAACAGCCAGGCCTGGCGGTCGGTCAGCGCGTTCATGGCTTACTTCGCTGCGGTCGGGGTGCCGGCCGCAGCGGTGCTGGCTTGCCAGCCGCCGCCCAGCACCAGGAACAGATGGATCTGGTCGCGTGAGACCTGCGCTTCGGCGGCGGCCAGGGTGGCATCGCTGGTGGCCAGGCTGCGGTCGGCATCCAGGCTGGACAGGTACGGCGTGCGGCCACCCTGGTACAGCCGGCGGTTCTGCTCGGCAGCCAGTGCGGCCTGTTCCTGCGCGATGCGCAGCGACTGCAGCCGGCGCAGGTCCTGCGCATAGCGGTCCAGCGCGGTCTGGGTCTCGCGCAGCGCCTGCAGCACGGTGTGGTCGAACTCGGCCAAGGCGGCGTCGGCACCGGCTTCGGCGGCGTGGATGCGCGCGTGCGTGCCCGACGACGGCAACGTCCACGAGATCAGCGGGCCGATCGACCATTGCTGGGTCATCGGCGTGCCGAAGTCTTCCAGCAGGCCGGCGGCGCCGGCCGAGGCACCCAGACGGATGTCCGGATACAGCTCGGCGGTGGCCACGCCAATGCGCGCGGTGGCCGAGGCCAGCTTGCGTTCGGCCTGGCGCACGTCCGGGCGGCGCTGCAGCAGTGCACGGCCATCACCGACCGGCAGCGGCTGCGCCAGGCCGGGGGCGTGTGCACAGTCGATCACGCCGGCCGGCAGCTGGCCCGGGGTCTGCCCGAGCAGGGCGGCCAGCGAATAGGCGGCCGCCGAACGCTGCGCGCGCAGCGGCGGCAGTGCCGCTTCCAGCAGTGCCACCTGGGCATTGGCGCGGGCCAGTTCCGGCGGCGTGCCGCGGCCCGCGGCGATCAGGCGCTCGGTAACGGTGCGGCTGCGCTGCTGCAGCTGCAGCGAATGCTCGGCCACGTGCAGTTCGTGGTTGGCGTGGCAGATTTCCAGGTAGCTGTCGGCCACCTGCGCGACCACGCTGACCTGGGCCAGATCGCGTGCCGCCGCCACCGACTGCTCGTCGGCACGCGCCGCTTCGGCGCCGCGCTTGAGCTTGCCGAACAGGTCGAACTGGTAGCTGACCGCGAACTTGCCATCGGCCAGGTTGATCACCGGCAGCTCGTGCTCCTGCAGGAACGATTCGGCCGACAGCTGCGCGCGGCTGACGCCGGCCTCGGCCTCGTACTCGAAGCCGCCGGCGTCCAGCGCCTGTTCGTACACGGCGGCGGCGCGGCGCAGGTGCGCATCGGCGGCCTTCAGTTCCACGTTGTCACGCAGCGCCTGGGTGATCAGCCCGTCCAGCACCGGGTCGTTGTACAGCGACCACCAGCGGTCGGGCAGCGCCTGGTTGGCGGCCACCTGCGGGTTCTGCGTATCGATGAAGGCCGCATTGGCCTCCGGGCGCTTGAACGCCGAGCCTTCCGGCAGCGCGTAGTCCGGGCCGACGGTCCTGCACGCGGCCAGGCTGGCCAGCGCGACGATCAGGCCGAGACGGGGCAGGGTGGCGTTCACAGGCCCGCCTGTGTCGGCGCGGTGCCGACCTTGCCTGCATGCTTCGTGCTGTTGGTCTGTACGGTCACCGTGGCGGTACGGCCGGCAATCAGCTCAACGCCCTTTGGCACTTCGTCGATGGCGATGCGCACCGGAATGCGCTGCGCCAGCCGCACCCAGTCGAAGGCCGGGGTCACGTTCGGCAGCAGGGTGCTGCCGTTGCTGCGGTAGCGGTCCTCGATGCCAGCGGCGATGCTCTCGACATGGCCGCGCAGCGGCGCCGATTCGCCCATCAGGCGGATGTCCACGCGCTGCCCCGCGGCCACGCCGCGCAGGCGGGTTTCCTCGAAGTAGCCGTCGATGCGGAACGAGCCGGTGTCCAGCAGCGCCAGCACCGGCTTGCCGGCCACCACGTAGTCGCCCACGCGCAGGGTGCGGTCGTTGACCCGGCCGTCGGCCGGCGCGCGTACCTCGGTGCGGCCGAGGTTGAGGTCGGCCAGATCGACCGCGGCCTGTGCGGTGGCCAGCGCCGCCTGTGCAGCCTGCAGCTTGGCGCGGCGCACTTCGGCGTCCTCGGCGGCCACCAGGTCCTGCAGGCTGCGGTCGCGACCGATCTCGCGGCGCAGCTGCGCCACCGAGGCCTGGCGCTCGGCCAGGCTGGCCTTGGCCTGTTCCAGCGCGATGCGGTAGCGCGCGCGGTCGACCACGAACAGCACGTCGCCCTTCTTCACCGCCTGGTTGTCGGCCACCTGCACCGCTTCCACCAGCCCGGACACGTCCGGCGCTACCTGCACCACGTCGGCGCCGACATGAGCATCGCGGGTCCACGGCTCATCCATGTAATAGACCCACAGCTGGCGCAGCACCAGCAGGGCGACGATCACGGCTGCGCTGGTCAGCAGTATGGGCAGGGTCTTCTTCACGATCTTGTTCACGATTGCATCCAACGCAGGAGGTGGAACAGCAGGCCAAGCACGATCCCGTACAGCGCCAGGTTGAACAGCGCCGGGTGCCATACATGGCGATAGGCGCCGACACGCTGCAGCAGCGCGTGCAGGCCGCTGTTGACCAAGTAGGCCAACAACATCAACCCGAGCAGGGTCGGGACGAACACTCCATGGAGACTGAATTCACCGGGCATCGGAAGGGGCGGGGGCGAGGTGGGGGAGGGGAGGGACAACAGAACAACGGCAACGGGCAAAAGCCGCTGGCGTATGCACGGCAGCGGCGGTGTTCGGGGGCAGCGCTCTTACGTGATGCGGTCGGCGGCCTCGGCCAGCAGGCGCCAGGCCTTCAGCACGGCGTGCAGTTCATCCATGGAAAGCTCGCCGAACACGTCCTGGCGCAGGCCGATCAGCTGGTCTTCCAGCTCGCTGACCAGCGCCTGCCCGGCGTCGGTCAGCCACAACAGGTTGGCGCGGCGGTCGCTGGCATCGCTTTCGCGGCGGACCAGGTCGCTGGCGCACAGCTTGTCCAGCAGGCGCACCAGGGAGGGCCCTTCCATGCCCAGCTGCTGGGCCAGTGCCACCTGGCGGATGCCACCGCCGGAGCGTCCGATCATCAGCAGGGGCATGGTGCAGGCGGTGGAGATGCCGTAGCTGCCGAGCCGACTGTCGGCCAGGCGCTGCCACTGCCGCCCTGCGTACAGCAGGCCGGAGCTGAGCTGCATCTGCAGCACGGTGCGCTCGTCGAGGGGTCGGTCCATAAGAGATAGATAGGATACTACTAATTTCATTCCTATCAATAGGTTTTTCTGAATGGGTGGGGTGTAGTGAGGAAAGCGTTGCGCCTGCGTGGTGTCGGGTGGGGCAGCGGGCGCCGGACGGTGCAGGACACGCCGTGAACCCATCCTTGGGGGCTCGGCCGCGGCATCCATGCCGCGGACGGTCCTGCCCCGCCCGGCCCCCGCTGCCTTCCCATCCCCCGCGAGCGCGGTGGGTTGGCTCTTTAAAGGCAGGGGCAGAAGCCAAAGCTGTGCGGACCAACGGTTCGCACCCACCACAGCAGTCGCGCAGTCGCGCGGCGCTTCCGAAGCCATGAACCCAAGCTTTTGACCCCGCTTTCGGGCGGTCCGGCCGCGCCCGCAGGAAAACGTCAGGGAGGGGGAGAGGGGGCTGCGCAGGACCGTTGGCGCCATGGATGGCGCCATCGAGCCCCCAGGGAAGGGTTCACGGCGTGTCCTGCGCAGCCCCCTCTCCTCCTCCAATCCGATAGCAACGACGCGCCAGCAACGACCCCCGATGAACCGTCCCAACAGGACGACCCACCCCCCGGTCGGGTACGATGCTCGCCCCCCGTTCGGGACGCTGTACGCAATGAGCAAGAACAACGAAAAGGCCGCCCCGCAAGGCGACGTGACCCAGGACCAGGCCGAGGATGCCGTGCGAACCCTGCTGCGCTGGGCCGGTGAGGACCCGTCCCGCGAAGGCCTGCTGGATACCCCCCGCCGTGTCGCCGAAGCCTATGGCGACTGGTTCAGCGGTTACCGCGACGACCCGCGCGCCTACATGGAGCGGACCTTCGAGGAAGTGGCCGGCTACGACGAACTGATCGTCCTGCGGGACATCGAGTACGAAAGCCACTGCGAGCACCACATGGCGCCGATCATCGGCCGCGTGCACGTCGGCTACCTGCCGGCCGGCAAGGTGGTGGGCATCAGCAAGCTGGCCCGCGTCGTCGAAGCCTACGCCCGCCGTTTCCAGGTGCAGGAGAAAATGACCGCGCAGATCGCCCAGTGCATCCAGGATGTGCTGCAGCCGATCGGTGTCGGCGTGGTCGTCGAAGGCGCCCACGAATGCATGACCACCCGCGGCATCCACAAGCGCGGCGTCAGCATGGTCACCTCCAAGATGCTGGGCAGCTTCCGCGACGACGCGCGCACCCGCGCCGAGTTCCTGCGCTTCATCGAAGTGGGCGGCAAGCGCTGAGCCGCTTGCCTGCACCGCGCCGGCCCCTGCAGGCCGGCATGCCCACGGCTGCCCACGCGGCAGCCGTGCATGGCGGCTCGTCCCTGTCAGCCCTACAGACTTCTTTCGCTGCATGAAGCACCGCGAACGCATTGCCCGTTACCGCCACCTGCGCGAACAGCCCCAGTGGAAGCTGCTTGCCGCCGACCACGCCCCGGAAATCATCGGCCTGTTGCAGGGCCTGCTGATGGACGGCGAGCGCACGCTGCCGTCCTCGGTGCTGAACGAACGACTGCAGCGCGCGCTGGACCAGCTGGCCGGCGATGAACTCTCGCGCGAGCTGCCGCGTACCGCTCAGGCCTACATCGCCCACTGGTTGGCCCAGGGTTGGCTGGAACGCCGTTTGCCCGAAGGCGCCGACCAGGAGCAGTACGAGCTGTCGACAGCCGCACTGCAGGCGATCCGCTTCGCCGACGGCCTCGAGCAGGCTCGCGTGGCCGCCACCGAAAGCCGCCTGGCCCTGGTCATCGAGCAGCTCTCGGCGCTGGCGGCGCAGACCGAAGCCGACCCCGATGCGCGCCTGTCCGCGCTGCACGACGAGCGCGACCGCATTGATGCCGAAATCGCCCGGGTCGGCACTGGCCGCGTGGTTGCGCTGGACGGCAAGCGCGCGCTGGAACGCACCCGCCAGATCATCGGCCTGGCCGATGAGCTGACCGAGGACTTCCGCCGTGTGCGCGATGACTTCGAGCAGCTCAACCGCGAATTCCGCGAACGCATCATCGACGACGAGGGCGAGCGCGGCGACGTGTTGTCGCAGCTGTTCGAAGGCGTGGATGTCATCGGCGAAAGTGACGCCGGGCGCAGTTTCCAGGCGTTCTGGCGCCTGCTCAACGACGCCGAACAGAGTGCCCAGCTCGATGCCGCGCTCGAAGCAGTGCTGGCGCGTGGCTTCGCGCGCCGCCTGGACCGCAACGAACGCAACTTCCTGCGCAGCTTCACCAGCACCATGCTCGAACGCGGTGGCCAGGTGCACGACGTGCTGCAGAACTTCGCGCGCAGCCTGCGCGGCTTCGTGCAGAGCCGTGGCTACCTGGAACAGCGTCGCCTCAACCAGCTGCTGAAGCAGGCGCAGTCCGAAGCACTGGCTCTGCGCGACGAATTCCCCGCACAGCGTGGCATCGGCCGTGACCTGCAGTTGACCACCAGCCGCCTGCGCTCGTGGTCGCAGTGGAGGCTGCACGATCCGCGCAGTGCCCAGGTCGATGGCAATGTCGAGTACAACGACGCCGCGGCCATCAGCCTGGAAAGCGTCGGTGATCTGGTCGCTTCGTCCGAAATCGATTTCCGTACCCTGCGCCGCGACCTGCACGACCTGCTCGATGCACAGCCGCGGCTCAGCATCGCCCAGGCCCTGTCGCAGCGCGAAGCGCCGCAGGGCCTCGGCAGCGTCATCGGCTACCTGTCGCTGGGCACGCGCTTCGGCAACGTGGTTGCCGGCGAGCAGGAGCTTGCGCAATGGCGTGGTGGCGACGGCCAGATCCGTCGCGCCCGCATCCCGCTGGTTTGGTTCACTCAGGAGAGACGCCATGAGCTGGCATGAAGATCCCATCGACGCACCGCAGGCCGACGTGGCGGAAGACGCCTACGAGGCCGAGCTGGTGGCGGCCGTGGCGCAGCCCCGCCGTGGCAACGACGTGTATTACCTCGGCGATACCGGGCGCCTGCCGCTGGATGCGCGCCGCGCGCTGTGCCAGCTGCTGATCGGCCCCAGCATCGACCAGCTGCGCCACGCCAAACTGTGGCCGGCGCTGATCCGCAGCGAGGCGGCCATCCGCTCGTCGCTGGCGGACCTGTTCCTGGAACTGGTGCTCGATCGTGACAGCGGCGTGGCGTTCACCCGCCAGGCCGATACCGAAGACGTTGATGCGCCGGTGCTGCTGCGCACCTCGCCGCTGACCTTCATCGACTCGGTGCTGCTGCTGTACCTGCGCCAGCAGCTGGCCGAGGCCGATGCGCGCGGCAACCGCGCGGTGGTCGCCGACGCCGAGATGGCCGAAGCGCTGGCCATCTACGAGAAGAACCTGTCCACCGACCGCGCCGGCTTCAACCGCCGCGTCGCCTCGGCAGTGCAGAAGATGAAGGACAACCACATCCTGACCCGCCTCAGCGGCCAGGAAGACCGCCACGAAGTCTCGCCGGCACTGAAGCTGCTGTTCTCCGCCGAAGACGTGTCCCAGCTTTCGGCGGTCTACCGCCAGCTGCGCGAAACCCCGGCCGCCGAGGCCTGAGAGACCCGACCATCGCATGGCTATCTCCAAGCACACCCCCGCCCTGTTCAACGAAGGCCTGCCGGACCCGCGCCTGCAGCAGTTCCGCATGCGCCGTCTGCAGGTGCACAACTGGGGCACCTTCAACGGCCTGACCGAAGTGCCGATCGCCGAGCGCGGCTTCCTGTTCGTCGGCCGTTCCGGCTCGGGCAAGTCGACCCTGCTCGATGCCATGTCCGCGCTGCTGACGCCGCCGGCCATCGTCGACTTCAACGCCGCCGCGCGCGAAGCAGAGCGCAGTGGCCGCGACCGCAACCTGGTGTCCTACGTGCGTGGCGCGTGGGCCGACCAGCAGGACAGCGGCACCGGCGAAATCGCCACCCAGTACCTGCGCAAGGGTGCCACCTGGACCGCGCTGGTGCTGGAATACCGCGCCGGCGATGGCCGCGTGGTCAGCCTCGTGCGTCTGCTGTGGATCTCCGGCAACGGCACCTCGGCCGGCGATGTGCGCAAGCACTACATGATCGCCGAGCGCCCGTTCGACATCGCCAAGGATCTTGGGGGTTTCGACCTGGACCTACGCAAGCTCAAGCAGAAGCTGTCCGACCTGCACCACTTCGACACCTTCTCCGGCTACGCCGAGCGCTTCCGCGACCTGCTCGGCATCGACAATGAGATGGCGCTGCGCCTGCTGCACAAGACGCAGTCGGCGAAGAACCTGGGCGACCTCAATGTCTTCCTGCGCGACTTCATGCTCGACACGCCGAAGACCTTCGACGCGGCCGAGCGCCTGGTCAGCGATTTCGCCGAGCTCGATGGCGCGCACCAGGCGGTGGTCACCGCGCGCCGCCAGGTGGAAACCCTGCTGCCGGCACGCGCCTACTACAACGATCTGAAGGAAATGCACCGCCAGCGTGGCGACGACGAAGCGCTGAAGCTCGGCGTCGACAGCTTCCGCGAAAGCCGCCGCCAGGCGCTGATCGAAGCACGCCTGCGCGAGATGGACGTGCGTGACCGTGGCCTGCTGGGCGAGGAAGCCCAGCGCCGTGCCGCACTCGACAACCACACCGAGCGCCTGGCCGAGCTGGAACTGCAGCGCCGCCAACAGGGCGGTGAGCGCATCGAGGAACTGGAACGCGAACAGGGCCGTGCCGAAGCCGAGCGCGACCGCCGCCAGGCCAAGCGCGAGCAGGCACGCCAGGCCGCGCAGCAGCTGCAGACGGAACTGCCGGATGACGCCCACGGCTTCGCCGAGCTGGTCGAGCGTGCGCAGAACGAGCTGCAGGACCGCCAGCGTGCATCTTCGGCGCTGGACGACGCGATCAGCGATCGCCTGGGTGGCAAGCGCGATGACGAGCGCCGCTTCGGTGAAGTCCGTGCGGAACTCGAAGCGATGCAGCGCACGCCGTCCAACATCCCGGCGCCGATGCAGAAGCTGCGCGCGCGCCTGGCTGAGGAAACCGGTATCGCCGAGGCGGCGCTGCCGTTCGTCGGCGAGCTGATCCAGGTCCGCTCGGAAGAGCAGGGCTGGCAGGGGGCCATCGAGCGCGTGCTGGGCGGTTTCGCGCTGTCGCTGCTGGTCGATGACAAGCATTACAACGACGTGGCCGAGTGGGTGAACCGTACCCACCTGGGCATGCGCTTCACCTATTACCGCGTGCGCCGCAACGACGATGCGTTCGCCCGCGAGCCGTCGGCGAAGTCGCTGCTGCACAAGCTGGAACTGCGCGAGCATGTGTTCGAAAGCTGGCTGCGGCGCGAACTCGGCAAGCGCTTCGACTACGAATGCGTCGATGCCAAGCAGCTGCGCAACGTCGACCGCGGTATCACCCGCGAAGGCCAGGTCAAGCACCCGGGCGACCGTTTCGAGAAGGACGACCGCAGCGCTGTTGGCGATCGCCGTCGCTGGATCCTCGGCTTCAACAACCACGACAAGGTGGGCGCTTTCGAGCGCGAAGCGCAGGAACTGGCCAAGCGCATCGCCAGCTGCGAGACCGACATCGCGCGCCTGCGCGGCCAGCGTGACCGCGACAACGAACGCCGCCTGGCCTGCCACGAGCTGGTCAGCATCAGCTGGAACGAGATCGACATCGCCGCGCCGCAGCAGCGCCTGAGCGATATCGAAGCGACTCTGCGCGATCTGCGCGAAGGCAACGCCGACCTGGCCAAGCTGGCCAAGCAGATCGACGCGGTGCGCGCCGACATCGAACAGTCGCGCCGCACCTATGAAGACGTCCGCGTCGAGCGTGGCCAGCTGGTCAAGGAACGTGATCGCCTCGACCGCGCACGCCAGCAGAGCCGTGCGCTGGTGCTGCCGAGCCTGGCCCAGAAGCAGGAAGCCGGCCTTGCCGAGCGCCTGCAGGAACAGGGCCCGCTCAGCCTGGAAACGCTGGAAGCGCACATGCGCCAAGTCAGCAACGCGCTGAACGAGCAGCTGTCCTCCTCGCAGCAGGACCTCAACCGCATCGAGAACCAGCTGATCGGCTGCTTCCGCCGCTTCATCCAGCAGTGGCCGGAGGAATCGGGCGACTTCACCGTGTCGGTGGCGTCGGCCGAGGACTTCCTCGCCCGCCTCGAACGCCTGGAGCGCGATGGCCTGCCGCAGCACGAAGAGCGCTTCTTCGACCTGCTGCAGAACCAGAGCAAGAACAACCTGCTGGCGCTGCAGCGCCATAGTGCCGAAGCCCGCAAGTCGATCGGCCAGCGCCTGGACGAAGTGAACGCCAGCCTGGAACAGGTGCCGTTCAACCGTGGCACGTTGCTGACCATCGAACTGAGCGACCGCCGTCTGCCGGAAGTGGGCGAGTTCCACCTGCAGCTGCGCGAGGTGCTGTCGCAGCAGCAGACCGAGCAGCGCGAGCTGGCCGAGTCGCAGTTCACCGTACTGCGCCAGCTGGTCAACCGCCTCGGCTCGCAGGAAGGCGAGGACAAGCGCTGGCGTGAGCTGGTGCTGGACGTGCGCATGCACGTGGAGTTCATCGGCGTCGAGCTGGATGCGGAAACGCGCCAGCAGGTCGAGATCTACCGCAGCGGCGCCGGCAAGTCCGGCGGCCAGCGCCAGAAGCTGGCCACCACCTGCCTCGCCGCCGCGCTGCGCTACCAGTTGGGTGGTGCCGACAGCCAGCTGCCCAGCTATGCCGCCGTCGTGCTCGACGAAGCCTTCGACAAGGCCGACAACGAGTTCACTGCGCTGGCAATGAACATCTTCGACAACTTCGGCTTCCAGATGGTCGTCGCCACACCGCTGAAGTCGGTGATGACGCTGGAACCGTTCATCGGTGGTGCTTGCTTCGTCGAAATCAGCGGCCGCCACGATTCGGGCGTCCTGCTCATCGAGTACGACGAAGAAGGCAAGCGCCTGAAGCTGCCCGAGCGCAGCCGGCAGCAGGCCAACGAACCGGAAGAAGCCGAGGCCTGACTGCCTCGGCCGGCACTCTCCTGTAGAGCCGAGCCATGCTCGGCTGCTCTGCGCGACCGGCAACAGCGGGCCAACCAAGGTTGGCACCTACCAGATCATGTTGCGCCCTTATGCCCCGCGGAACGTATCCCACGCCATCCGTGCGATCAGCACCACCACCAGCCCCACGAACAGCTTGCGGATGAACGGCGTGCCGCCCTTCAGCGCCAGGCGCGTGCCCACCACCGAACCGATGATGTTGGCTGCTGCCATCGGCAGCGCGAACAGCCACAGGATGTTGCCGGTCGGCACGAAGAACGAGATCGCTGCAACATTCGTCGCCAGGTTCACCACCTTCGATGCCGCTGAAGCGCGCAGGAAATCCAGACCGAAGAAGCGCACGAACAGGAAGATCAGGAAGCTGCCGGTGCCCGGCCCGAAGAAGCCGTCGTAGAAGCCGATCGCCGCACCGATCGCCAGCGCGATCGCCAGCTCGCGCCGGCCGATCTCCTGTGGCCGGTGCAGCGCGCCGAAATCCTTCTTCCACAGGGTGTAGGCCAGCATCGCGACCAGCAGGACCAGCACCAGCGGCCGCACCGCATCCTTCGGCAGCAGGCTCACCGCGGTGGCGCCGGCGAAGGAGAAGATGAAGGCCGTGCCGGCCGCGAACAATACCGGCTTCCACGGGAAGCGCACATTGCGCGCATATCGCCAGGCGGCAGCGCCGGTGCCGAACATCGAGCTGAACTTGTTGGTACCGAACAGCATCGCAGGCGTCTGCTGCGGCAGCACCGTGAACAGACCGGGTAGCTGCACCAGCCCACCGCCACCGACGGCGGCATCGACCAGGCCGGCGATGAAGGCGATCACCACCAGCCACCACAACTCAGGGGGAACCAGTTCCAGCACGGCGATCAATCAAAGTGGGGGCGCGACAGCATACGCCTGTCCTGCATCGGCTGACCCACGCCCCGCGTGGATCAATCCGCACAAGCCGGCGACAATGCGCGCATGAGCCGAAACCCTGCCGATCCCTGTCCCTGCGGCCTGCCCGCCGAATACGCCGCCTGCTGTGGTCGTTTCCATGCCGGCGAAGCCGCCCCAGATGCCGAACGCCTGATGCGCTCGCGCTACAGCGCATACGTGCGGGGCCTGGCCGACTACCTGCGCCAGAGCTGGCACCCGGAGACCCGTCCTGCCGAGCTGTCACTCGACGATGCGCCGGGCCAGCGTACGCACTGGCTGGGCCTGACCGTGCACGAACACACGGTCACCGGTGCCGACAGCGCCGAAGTGCGTTTCACCGCACGCTACCGGGTGGGCGGCGGCAGTGCGGTGAAGATGACCGAGCACAGCCGCTTCCTGCGCATCGACGGCCGTTGGTACTACCTCGACGCGGTCTGAGCCTCAGCCGCCGCGCACCGCCAGCACGCGCTGGCCGCCGTGCGCGCGGACCTGGTTGCGGCCCTCGTCCTTGGCCACGTACAGCGCCTGGTCGGCGGCCTTGATCACCGCCACCGGGCGGGGGTCCACGCGGCTGTCGGCCAGCCCGATGCTGACCGTCACCTGCACTACCTGGCCGCTGCCGCCGCGCCCGCGCTGCTGGCGACCGGTCTCGTCGTCGCGGCTGCGCGTACCGCGGTCGCGCAACTGCATGCGGGTGTCCTCGATGCTCTGGCGCAGCGCTTCCACCGCGTCCACGCAGGCCGCCGCCGGCCGGTCGAGGAAAACCACCGCGAACTCCTCGCCGCCGTAGCGGAACGCGCGGCCTCCGTCGCCAACCCGCGCGAGCCGCGAGGCCACCAGTCGCAGTACATCGTCGCCGGTATCGTGGCCGTGGGTGTCGTTGAACGATTTGAAGTGGTCCACATCCACCATCGCGATGCTGTAGGTGCCCCGCGCCCGCTGCAGGGTCTCGTTGAACGCGCGCCGTCCCGGCAGGCCGGTCAGTTCATCGCGGAACGCCATGTGGAATGACTCCTGCAGCATCGCGCCCAGCATCAGCAGCAGCGCGGCACTGCTCAGCGCCGGCAGCAGCACCGGCTGCAGGAACACCCGCGGCAGCATCCACCACAGGCACAGCAGCGCCAGCAGCATCGCCGTGTGCAGCGGGCGAGGGCGCTGCCAGGCCAGCCAGCCCAGGGCCGTGGTGGCGGTCAGGAACAGCAGGGCCGGCAGCTGTGCCAGCGCATTCCAGTCGCTCGGAATCCAGGCGAAGTGCCGGTTCGACAGCAGGTCATGCATGCCCTGCGGCTGCTGCGCGGCCAGCAGGGCGAAGATCGCCAGCAGGGTGCCGCTACCGATCCCGCGCAGCAGCAGGTCCTGGCGCCGCCGGCCACGCTCGGGCCACAGCGCATGCAAGGTAAACAGCAGCGGCAGCCAGGCGGATACCGCATGGAAGCGCAGCGGCGTCAGCGGGCTGATGTAGCCCAGCCGCAGGTAGTGGGCGAGGCCGGGGTGCAGCACCGTGAACACGGCCGCCACCAGCAACAGCATGCACAAGGTGCGCACCTGGTTGTACATCAGCGCCAGCCCCGCACCCAGGCAGGCCAGCAACCAAGGCAGCACGCGCTGGCCGGCTCGGCCGACATCCTCGTCGCCCAGGGTAGCCCACAGCACCAGTGCGACCAGCAGGGCGGGCAGCACGAACAGGTAATGCGCAGGCTGGCGGAGCGGATGATCGGACAAGCGGTAATTCCAGCGCGGTCACTACACGGTCGCAGCACTGCCGTTAGCGGCGTTGGCGCAGGGTTCTTGAATGGGCGCGATGTGAATGCGCTGCCGCCATGCGATGACATCGCGCTCACCCGCGGCAGACGAAGCTGGTGCCCATGGACAGCGCAACCCTCGCCGTCGCTGCCCCGCAGCGTGAACTCGCCAGCCACTTCGCCCATGTGCGTGGACGCAGCCAGCAACTGGCGGCACCGCTCAGCGCCGAAGACGCGATGCTGCAGAGCATGGACGATGCCAGCCCGGCCAAATGGCACCTGGCCCACACCACCTGGTTCTTCGAGCGCTTCGTGCTGGCCAGCGTACGCGGCCACCAGCCGTGGGATCCGGCCTGGGACTTTCTCTTCAACAGTTACTACAAGAGCCTCGGCCCGGCCCATGCCCGCCCACGCCGTGGCCTGCTGTCGCGGCCCTCGCTGCAGCAGGTGCGCGACTATCGCCGGCACGTCGATGAGCAGCTGCTGGCGCGCCTGGCCGACGGCGATCTCGGTGAAGAGGCGCTGCAGCACCTGCAGCTGGGCCTGCAGCACGAACAGCAGCACCAGGAACTGCTGCTGACCGACATCAAGCACGCCCTGTGGTGCAACCCGCTGCAGCCGCCCTATCGCGAAGACCTCGCGGCGGTCACCAGCGTGCACAGCGCACAGGGATGGGTTGCGCGGGAAGAACGCATCGTCAGCGTCGGTGCAGCGCGTTGGCCGCAGCACGCGCCCTTCGCCTACGACAACGAATCACCACCGCACCGCGTGCTGCTGCCTGCACACGCCATCGCCGAGCGCCCGCTCAGCAACGGCGAGTACCGTGCCTTCGTCGATGCCGGCGGCTACCGTGATCCGCGCTGGTGGCTCAGCGAAGGCTGGGCCCTGTGCGAGGCTGAAGGCTGGCAGCACCCACTGTACTGGCACGACGACCTGCAGCACGAGTACACCCTCGGCGGCTGGCGCGCGCTCGATCCACATGCGCCGGTCTGCCACCTCAGCTATTACGAAGCCGACGCCTGCGCGCGTTGGCATGAGGCACGGCTGCCGACCGAATTCGAATGGGAGGCGGCCGCCGCCACGCAGCCGCCCAGCGGGCACTTCGCCGATGACGACGGGCTGCATCCGCATGCAGGGCAGGGCACGGGCCTGCGCCAGCTGTTCGGCGATGTCTGGGAATGGACCTCCAGCGCCTATGGCGCTTACCCCGGCTTCCAGCCCTTCGGCGGCAACCTGGGCGAGTACAACGGCAAATTCATGTGTGGCCAGTGGGTGTTGCGCGGCGGCAGCTGCGCCACCCCGCGTGGCCACGTCCGCAGCAGTTACCGCAACTTCTTTAATCCACCGGCGCGCTGGCAGTTCTCCGGCGTGCGCCTGGCGAGGGATCTTCCATGAGTACCGTGCAGGACGCGCTGCAGGCGCTGACCGACCTCACTCCCGGCCGCCAGCAGATCATGGCCGACGCCGTGGCCGGCCTTTCGTGCGCCACACGCCAGCTGCCGTCCAAGTATTTCTACGACGCGCGCGGGTCGCGCCTGTTCGAGCAGATCACCCACACCCGCGAGTACTACCCCACGCGCACCGAGCTGGCCCTGCTCGACCAGGTGCTGCCGGAGATCGCCAGCGCCGTCGGCGCCCATGCCCACGTGGTCGAACTGGGCAGTGGCAGTGGTCGCAAGACCGCCCTGCTGCTGGCTGCCCTGCACGATCCGGTGGCCTACACCCCCATCGAAATCTCGCGCGCCGCGCTGCTGTCCAGCATCGACCACCTGGCCCCGGCGCTGCCGCAGGTGGAGATGCTGCCGGTCTGCGCCGACTTCACCCGCCCGGTGCAGGTCCCCGAACCGGAACGCCAGGCCGCGCGGCGCCTGTTGTTCTTCCCCGGTTCCACGCTGGGCAACTTCGCCGGCGAAGAGGCCATCGCCCTGCTGCGCGCGATGCGCCAGACCATGGGCGATGACGGCCTGGCGCTGGTCGGCATCGACCTGCACAAGGACCCGGCGCTGATCGAGGCCGCCTACAACGATGCCGATGGCATCACCGCAGCGTTCACCCTCAATCTGCTGGCCCGCCTCAACCGCGAGGTCGGCAGTGATTTTGATCTTGATGGCTTCCGCCACCAGGCCCGCTACAGCACCGCGCGCCTGCGCATCGAAACCGACCTGGTCAGCCAGCGCGAACAGGACGTGCACCTGGACGGTCAGACCTTCCACTTCCAGGCCGGCGAACCGATCCGGGTCGAGTACAGCCACAAGTACACCGATGACAGCTTCAACCACTTGGTGCAGCAGGCCGGGCTGGAAACCATCGCCCACTGGAATGCGTCCGATCCGGCGTACGGCCTGCGCCTGCTGCGCGCCTCGGCTCCGCATCGGTAGCGCCGGGCCGTGGCTGGCGGATGCCAGGCCGTCTGCCCGCGCTAACATGGCCCCAGCACCGGCAACACAGAGGACGCCATGCCCTTGATGACCACGCTCGGCCTGGCCGCCGCGCTGGCCGCGCCGTTGACGGCGCAACCGACACCTGCCGCTGATCCGGCCTTTGCCCGCTGCATGACGCAGCTGCAGGCAACGGCCGCCAGGCAGGGCATTGCCGCGGATCGCTTCGCTGCCATCAGCGCCGGCCTGCAGCCCGACCCCAGCGTGCTGCCGCTGCTGGATGCGCAGCCGGAATTCACCACGCCGATCTGGGATTACCTGGCCGCGCTGGTTGATCGCCCGCGGGTGGACGATGGCCGCGCCATGCTGCAGCAGCATCGCGATCTGTTGCAGCGGGTATCGGCGCAGTATGGCGTCGATCCGGCAACGATCGTCGCCGTATGGGGTGTGGAAAGCGATTATGGCCGCGTGTTCGGCAAGCGTCCGCTGCTGCAGTCGCTGGCCACGCTGTCCTGTGCCGGCCGTCGCCAGCCCTTCTTCCGTGGCGAACTGCTGGCGCTCATCAAGCTGATCGAGCAGGGCGACCTGCAGGCGCAGGGACTCACCGGCTCCTGGGCCGGTGCCTTCGGCCACACCCAGTTCATGCCCAGCACCTATGCGCGCATCGCCGTCGACGGTGATGGCGATGGCCGCCGCGATCTGGTGGCCAGCATTCCCGACGCACTGGCCTCCACCGCCAACTATCTCAAGCGCGCCGGTTGGCGCAGCGGCGAACCGTGGGGCATGGAAGTGCGTATTCCCGAGGGTTTCAGGACGGCGCAGGCCGGGCGCACCCAGCGTCGCGCGCTGGCCGACTGGCGCGCACTGGGCATCACCGGCCTGGATGGCAGCGCCCTCGCACCGCAGGGCCTGCCGGCCGACGCCCGCGCGGCCCTGCTGCTGCCCGCCGGCAACAAAGGCCCGGCGCTGCTGGTGTTCCGCAACTACGATGCGATCTACAGCTACAACGCCGCCGAGAGCTACGCGCTGGCCATCGCCACCCTGGCCGACCGTCTGCGTGGCCGCAACGGCCTGGCGACCGCCTGGCCCACCGATGATCCCGGCCTCGGCCGCGACGAGCGCCGCCAGCTGCAGACCCTGCTGCTGGCCCGTGGCCACGATATCGGCAGCGCCGATGGCATGATCGGCAACGCCAGCCGGCGCGCGATCCAGGTCGAGCAGCGCCGCCTGGGCTGGGCCGAGGCCGATGGCCGCCCCGGCCAGCGCATCCTGCGTGCGCTGCAGGCCGAACCGCGCACGCCGGCCACGCCCACCCGTTTCAGTCTTCCCGCCAACTACAGTGCCGCGCAGTCGCCGGCCTTACGGAGTCGATCCACCGTGCAACAGATCCAGGGTGTCAGCAGCGGCCAGTTCCAGGGACTCGATGCCTGGCTGGTGGAAACCCCCGAGGCCACCGCCGCCATCAGCGTGTTCGGCGGCCAGCTGCTGTCCTACGTGCCCAAGGGCCAGCCCGACGTGATGTGGCTGTCGCCCAAGCGGGCCGAGCTGCCTACGCCCATCCGTGGCGGCAGTCCGGTGTGCTGGCCTTACTTCGGCCGCCAGGGCCAGGGCAATGACGTGCCGGCGCACGGCTTCGTCCGCACCCTGCCGTGGGAACTGCAGCAGGCACGCCGCCTCGACGACGGCAGCATCGAGCTGACCCTGGCGCCGCCGGCGCTGCAGGATCTCGGCCTGCGCCTGACCATGACCGTGCGCGTGGGCCGCGAGCTGCGCCAGCAGCTGGTCACCGAGAACACCGGCAGCGCACCGGCCACCTTCACCCAGGCCCTGCACAACTACTTCCGCGTGGGCGATGCCACCCGTGTGGAAGTGGACGGCGTGGACGGGGTGACCTACCAGGACAAGTACGAGAACTACGCCCAGACCCGCCGCCAGCAGGGGCCGTGGTCGTTGCGCGACCCGCGCGATCCGGGCCGCAGCGACCGCATCTACAGCCCGGCCGGCGGCCGCTACGTGCTGCGCGATCCGGTGCTCAAGCGCCGTATCGAACTGCGTACCGAAGGCAGCCGTGCGCTGGTGGCCTGGAACCCCGGCGCGGAAGCGGCAGCGAAGATGACCGACGTCGGCGACGGCTGGCGTGACTACGTCTGCCTGGAGGCCGCCAACGCCGGTCCGGATATCGTGACCGTGGCCCCGGGCGGTCGCCACGTGCTGGTGCAGGTGCTGTCCAGCCAGCCCCAGCCCTGAGCGGGGTCCGGTTACAGACAAGGAGCGATGCATGCAGGAAGCACAGTGGTTCTACGCCAACAGCAGCCAGCGCGAGGGGCCGGTCGACCTGGCCGGCCTGCGGCAGCTGCAGGCCGAGGGCAGGGTAGGGGCCGCCACCCTGCTCTGGTGCGAGGGCATGCCGAGCTGGCGCCCGCTGGCCGAACTCGACGCGTCAACCCAGACGGCCGACGTCGCAGCCCCATCGGTTGTCGTCGACCGTGGGATCGATGACCCCTACCGCGCGCCCGACACGGCGTCGGCGCTGCTGGCCGGCTCCGCGCAGGACAGCCAGCCATTGCAAGGCGAGATGGCGCTGTACGCCGCGGTGGTCGGCCGCAACTTCGCCCTGTACCGGCGGCGCTGGCGGCTGGACCAGGGCCTGCCCAGCGCGTCCGGCACCTGGCATTGGCCCGCGTTCCTGTTCGGCCTGCCGTGGATGATGTACCGGCGCATGTACCGGGTGGCGATGCTGTGGATCGCCGTGCTGGTGGTCAGCAGCGTGGCCGAAGCCCTGCTCGACGTGCCGCAGGCCTTCTCGTCCATCTCAAGCCTGGCGCTGGGCGTTACCGCCGGCGTGTTCGCCAATCACTGGTACCTGCGGCACTGCCAGCGCCAGATCGCCCAGGCCCGCGCGCTGAAGGGGAACGACCCGGTCGCGCTCCAACAGGAACTGGCCCGGCGCGGCGACGTCAGCTGGCTGGGCCTGGTGCTCAGCCTTGTTGCAGTGCTGGCATTGCTGGTGGGCCTGGCGTTCCTGCCGACGTCCTATTGAGCCTGCACCCTTGGGCGCAGCACCAGCAGGCACAGCGCGCCGGCCACCAGGCCCCAGAAGGCCGAACCGATGCCGGCCAGTGACACGCCGGAGGCGGTGACGAGGAAGGTGACCAGCGCGGCCTCGCGGTCGCGTTCCACGGCCAGTGCGCTGGCCAGGCTGTTGCCGATGGTGCCGAACAGGGCGATGCCGGCCACGCAGGCGACCAGTTCCTTGGGGAAGGCGGCGAACAGCGCCGCCACCGTTGCGCCGAACAGGCCGATCAGGATGTAGAAGGCGCCGGCGGCCATCGCCGCGGTGTAGCGGCGCGCGGGATCCTCATGGGCATCGCGGCCCATGCAGATCGCCGCAGTGATCGCCGCCAGGTTCAGTGCATAGGCGCCGAAGGGCGCCAACACGGTATTGACCACGCCGATCCAGCCGATCACCGGCGAGATGGGCGCGCTGTAACCAGAGGCGCGCATCACCGCCACCCCTGGGATGTTCTGCGAGGCCATGGTCACCACGAACAGGGGCAGGGCGATGCCGGCCACCGCCCGCCACGACAGTGAGGGCGTGACCCAATGCGGGGTGGCCAGCTGCAGATGCAGGTCCTGCGCATGCAGCAGGCCACGGCTGGCGGCGATGATGATGCCGACCAGCAGGGTGGCGATCACCGCATAGCGCGGGAACAGGCGTCGTCCGGCCAGCCAGGTGGCGAACATCGCCAGGGCGAGAACGACCTGGGTGTTCATCGCCACGAACACATCCAGGCCGAAGCGCAACAGCACGCCGGCCAGCATGCCTGCCGCCAGCGCCATCGGCACCCGCTGCATCAGCCGGGCGAAGACGCCCGAGAAGCCGGCAATCATGCCCAGCACCGCGGCGAGCAGGAATGCACCCGTGGCCTCGGACAGCGAGGCGCCACCGGCACCCACCACGAGCATTGCCGCACCCGGGGTCGACCAGGCGGTGACCACGGGCACCCGGTAGCGCAGCGAGAGACCAATACAGGTGACGCCCATGCCCAGGCCGAGCGCCCACATCCACGAAGCGATCTGCGCCTGGTCAGCACCCACGGCCTGTGCGGCCTGGAACACGATCACCGCCGAACTGGCGAAGCCCACCAGCACGGTGATGAAGCCGGCCACGATTGCCGGCATCGAAAGATCGCGCCACCACGTGCGCCGCACCTGCATGTTCATTGCTCGCTCTCCACTGTGCATCCCTGCATTGTGCATCCCTGTATTGATAGGGGTTGCGGCGTTGACCGCGCAACGCGCGGGCAACGCCGCAGTGATCTTCGAGCGCACGTCATGCGTGATGTTGCGGTGCTTCTGTCATCAGCATGCAAAAAAGCGCTTGACGAAATCTGCAGGATCTCTAGAATTCGCTCCCTTGCTGCAGCGCATCGCTTCTTCGGAAACGGCACGCGAACAGTGACGCCACCACCGACGAACGAGATGATCGAACGAAGGTGTTGACGGACTCGAAAAGTCCGGCATAATAGGCGGCTCGCAACGACGAAAGGGCCTCGGGCCCAGCGACGAAGCGGCATCGGCAACAACGTCCACTCCGGTGAGACGGCCTTGAAAAAAGGTGTTGACGAAGCGGAAAAGCCGGCTATAATGGGCGGCTCGCTACGAAGGAAACTTCGCAGCACACGGGAACGGCGCTGAGGCCACTTCCCCGGATCTTTGAAAGTATGCGCAGGTATCTTGTGAA
>NZ_JCAFUU010000006.1:0-193939 GCF_059371655.1 Stenotrophomonas sp. YJH_SMC_17
CAAGAAGTTCTCGACTAAACGGCGTCAAACGGGCATTTTTATGGTGGTTCATCCGGGCTCTTTGGGGACTGGACAGGTGTGGTAACCACCATTTTCCAAAGATGCCCCGGATGAACAACCTACCGAGAGATCACAACTAACAGTCGACTCTACCGGTACCGGTACCGGTACCGTGCCAGTGCTGGTCCCTGGACCCGTCCCACCCCTATTCACTTGGCGTTAGCGGCTGCGGCCGGATCATCCGGCCGCCATGTTCCCCCGCCCTGCCGCCATCGCGCTGTTGCTGCTGCCCAGCCTGTGGCCCGGGCCGGCCGCTGCGCGCACCGTCTACCGCTGCGTGCAGGGCAACACCGTCAGCCTGGCCACTGCCCCGGAACCCGGCTCGCGCTGTACCCCCAGGGAAATCGACGACAACGCCATCCAGACACCGAACCTGTGGGGCAACATGGGTGTGTTCAGTGGTGTGCTGTACGAGCGAGAGCAGGATGGCGTGCTGGTCTACTCCACCCGCAACCTGCCCGGCTCGAAGGTTTTCCTGAAGTTCACCGTGGCCACGCCGCCGGGTGAACCCGCCCACGAGGGCCTTGGCAAGGTCGGCAAACCGCAGCTGGCGCAGCATGCCAAGCAGTTCAAGGCCGCCGCCAAGGCCACCGGCGTGGATGACGCCTGGCTGCGCGCGATCGCCCACGCCGAAAGCAACTTCGATCCGTTGGCGGTCTCGACCAAGGGCGCGCAGGGCGTGATGCAGCTGATGCCGGAGACCGCGCAGGAGTACGGCGTGAATGATCCGTTCTCGCCGCAGCAGTCGATCGACGGTGGCGCCCGCTACATGCGCGCGCTGCTGCGCCGCTACAACGGTGACCGGCCGCTGGCGGCGGCGGCCTACAACGCCGGTATCGGTGCGGTCACCCGCTACAAGGGCGTGCCGCCGTATGCCGAGACCCTGGCCTACGTGGACAAGGTGATGGCGCTGTACGCGCGCTATCGCGAGGCGATGGGCATCCGTACCGAGGTGCCGGCGCACTAGGCGGACGGTGCTGCCTGCACGTGGCGTTGTAGAGCCGAGCCCATGCTCGGCTGCATCAATTGCAGCCGAGCGTGGGCTCGGCTCTACACAAAAGCCGCTCAGCGCGAGGTGGAGGTGCTGACCAGTTCGTAGCGTTCGATGCGGCCAAGACGGGCAACTTCCGCCTGCACGTCAGCGCGCTGCTTCAGCGCACGCCAGGCCGCATCGATCTTCACGTCGCCCGGCAGCGACGGGTAGGTACGCATGTCCTGCAGGCTGGCCAGTGTCTCGCCACGGTCGATGGGGGAGCGCAGTTGATCGATCAGCACGGCGGCTGCCCCCTCCAGGTTGCCTTCGTCCAGCAGCATCTCACGATGGAAAAGGTGGGCGTCGTTGCGCTCGGCAAGGATCACGCTGCGCGCAGCGTCCATCGCCCTGGCATCACCGCGCTCGCGGGCGGCGGTGAACTGCACCAGGGCTTGTGCGGCCTTGCCGTACCCGGCGAGGCCCTGGATAGCGTTCACCGCCTGCGCGGCGTCCTGCATGCGCCCGAGCGAGGTGAGCACGAAGCTGACATTCAACTGATGCTCGATGCCGTCCGGGCCCAGCGCACCAATGCGGGCCGCCTGTTGCGCCGCCGCCAGTGCATCGTCGGTGCGCCCGAGCCGGCGCAGTGCGGTGAACCGGCTGTTGAGCAGCCACGCCACCCATTCGGCCTCCTGCGCCGACGGGGACTCGCCCTCGGCCGCTGCACGGGCCATGCCATCGGTCAGCGCCAGCACTTCCTCGTTGCGGTCCAGCATCAGCAGCGTGCTGCTGAATTCGGCCATGCGTGCATCCAGCTTGCGATCCAGCAGGCCTGATACGCGCAGTTCGTCCAGGTGCTTCTGTGCAGCCTGCACGGGATCAAAGCGCGGATCGGTGCGGTCGACGTAGCGATCGAAGCGCTTGTCACTGCGCAGGCGAATGATCTCGGCGGGGGCGGTGATGCGGGCCAAGGTGGCGGGAATGTCGTCGCCGCGACCGTTGTCGGCCTGCAGCGTGGCCAAGGCCAGCCACAGTCCGGTCGGTTCCAGGCCACCGCTCTTCCAGCCGTTGTCGAACAGTGCCTGCAGCAGCTCCATGCGCTGCTGCGGCTGGTCGCGCAGGCGGTACTGCAGATAGTTGACGGCCTGGTGTTCGAGCGGCAGCGGCGCGTCGGCATGCTTCAGCGCCTGCACCAGATATTGGGTGGCCGGAACGGGCCTGTTCTCGGACAGTTCCAGCGACATCAGGGTCAGCAGGATCTGCGCATCCTCCGGCAGTGCCTCCTGCGCCCGTTGCAGGTAGCGGCGGGCCTGCTCGGGCTTCTTCTGCACCATCGCGGTCCAGCCGGCCACCTGCGCGGCGCGGCCGCGGTGCTCGGCATCGAAGTCGTCCAGCAGCGGGTCTTCCATCAGCCGCTCCATCGCGATCAGCGCACCCAGCGTGTTGCCACTGCGCGATTGCTGGATCGCCTCATCCCATCGCGTGGCATAGGCCATGTGTACGGCGTCGCTGGTGACCGACGGCTTCTGCGGCGCCACCGTGATCGATGCGGAAGCGGATGTGCTGGCCAGTGCGGCGATCAGCAGGGCGGCGAGGGGGAGCGTGCGGGGCATGGAGGATCTCCATCCGTGGGAACCGCATTGAACCTGCTGTGGCCAGCGAGAACAAGCGCGGTGCATGGAATTCTGGTATCCGGCCGTACGATTGGCCGTGGCGCATGCCGTGCTCAGCGTCTATTGTCTGTGCCTCTTCACACAGCAGCAGGCAGCGCAGCACGATGGCACGGTGGCAATGGATGGCGGCAGGCGTGGCGTTGGCGACGGTAGTGGCATTGGCCGCAACCTGGTGGGAGACACCGCTGCCTACGCTGGCTGAACCCGCGGGTCCGGCTCCAACGCCGTTGGCGTGGACCGCGCAGATCGAACCGCTGGCCGGCGATGGCCACCCGGGTGACCGCGACGGCGCCGCCGCGCAGGCACGTTTCGCCGATCCGTACGCGTTGCTGCGCAGTGCCGATGGCAGCGTGTATTTCACCGATGCCGGTGACAACAACCGGATCCGTCGCCGCCTTCCCGATGGCCACGTCGAAACCGTAGCCGGGCAGGGCGAGGGGCGCGTTGACGGCCCGGCACTACAGGCCAGTTTCAATACGCCCTCGGGCATTGCCGCCGACGCGCAGGGCAACCTGTATGTGGCCGACACCGGCAACCATGCGATCCGCCGCATCGGCACCGACGGCCAGGTAACCACGCTGGCGGGCGGTGAACAGGGCTATGCCGATGGGCCGGCCGCGCAGGCGCGCTTTGATGCGCCGATGGGCATCGCGGTGGACGCGCAGGGCCAGGTCTACGTGGCCGATACCTACAACGACCGTATCCGGGTGATCGGCACCGACGGCACGGTGCGCACCCTGGCCGGTGGTGAGCGGCCGGGATCGGCCGATGGCGTGGGCAGCGTTGCGCGTTTCGATACGCCGGTGGCGCTGGCCTTCGATGCGCACGGTGCGCTGCTGGTGGCCGATCTGTTCAACAACGCGGTACGCCGTGTCGGCATGGATGGCACGGTCAGCACCGTGGTGGGGGGCGGAGGTGTGATCAATGGCCCGCTGTCGCTGGCCACCACCCACGATGGCGTGCTGTACGTGGGCGACATGGATGGCCGCATCGTGCAGGTGACGCCGCAGGGCCACCAGATCGCGCTGGTCGGCAACGGTCGACTGCCACGCCTGGCCCGCCCCAGTGGCCTGGCGATGGACGCCGACGGCAGCGTGCTGGTGGCCGATGCCACCGCCTACCGTCTGCACCGCCTGCGCCCGCTTCCGGTGGGTGAGCTGCCCGCGCCGGCGCTGGTCGGCCCGGCCGCCGATGCCACGCTGCCCGATACTGGCGGACGCTGGCCGCTGGCCCCGCAGGATGGCTGGCACGAAGTGGTCGGCACGTTGGGGGAAGTGCGCGGCAACTTCAAGGGCGAGAGTCGCCATCACCTGCACGGCGGCTTCGACGTGCGCGGTGACGTGGGCCAGACCGTGCTGGCGATCGCCGACGGCAAGATCAGCAGCCCGATGGCGGCCTGGAGCCTGGGTGAGCAGGCCGAGGGCCTGGCGGTGGACCGCCTCAAGTACATCCACATGCGGGTGGGCCGCACCCCGCGCAATGAACCCTTCGATGGGCGCTGGCAGGCGCTGTACGACGAACAGGGCAGGCTGGAGCGGATGCGCGTACGGCGTGGCATGCGCATCCATGTTGGGGACCGCCTGGGCAGCATCAACAATCAGGCGCATGTGCACCTGGCCGTCGGCACCGGCGGCTTCGAGACCAACGCCGTGGCACTGGGTTTCCACAACTACGCCGACCACTTCGCGCCGCGCATCACCGATGTGGCGCTGCTGGACGACAACGACCAACCGATGGCTGCGGGCAGCGATGGCGTGGTGATGGTGGCGCGGCAGGGGCGTGGCGTGCAGATCGTGGTGGAGGCCTGGGACCAGGTCGATAACAATCTGCCGCGGCGCCGCCTGGGCATGTACCAGGTGGGCTACCAGATCCTCGATGCGGGCGGCCAACCGCTGCAGGGCTACGAGCAGCCGCGTTGGAACATCGTGTTCAACCGCATGCCGCCGCAGCGGGAGGCTGTGCGCGTGGCCTACGCGCCGGACAGCGGCATCACCGTGCATGGCAGCGCGGTGACCCGTTTCCGCTACCTTGCCACCAACACCGTGCGCGATGGCCTGATGGAAACCGGCCGCTGGCAGCCGGCGGCGCTGCCGCCGGGCGAGTACGTCGTGCGTGCCAGCGTGCGCGATTACAGCGGCAACGAAGGCATCGGCCCGCGCGAGATCAGGGTGCGGCTGCTGCCATAGCCGTGGCGGGGGCGCCGCAGCGTTCGCGCTCGGCGTCCATGTCTTCCAGCGGCCGCACTTCGATGCTGCCGAAGCGGGCCCACGGGAAGTCGCGGGCGATGCGCATGGCTTCGTCGCGGTCGCGGGCGATGATCAGGTTGAAGCCGGCCAGCAGTTCGCGGGTTTCGGCGAACGGGCCATCCAGTACACGGCTGTGGCCATCGCGCACACGCAGGGTCTGCGCGGTGTCGACCGGCTGCAGTTTCTGCGCTACCAGCAGCGTGCCCTCGGCCTGCAGCTGGTCGGCGTGGGCGAGGCAGTCGCGCATCAGCGCATTGAACTCTTCGATGGGCAGCGCCTGCAGCAAGGCAGGCTCGATGTAGATCAGAAGCAGGTACTGCTGCATGGCACGGTCCTGGCGGGGGCGGGGTGTCCATGATGGCGCAGGTTTGCCTGTCGGCATGCTGCAGCGCGAAAAGCCGCCTGCGGCGGGCGATCGGCGAACGGCGGAGCCCCTCCGTGGTGGGGTGGGTGGGTCGCTGAAAGCTCGGGTTCTTGGATTTGGCCGGGTGGGGAGGCAGGGCAGGGGGCGCTGCAAGTACGTCCATGTTAGCTCGGTCGCCGCATCCATGCGGCTCACGCCCCTGTCCTGCCTCCCCACCCGGCCTTGGACAGATCTCTGCGGCCGACCCAACACGGGAAATCAACAACAAGAGCAAAAGCGGGTCGCTTCGCTCGCAAAGCCGAGGCCGCCAGCCAACCGCCGTTGCTTTTGCCGTTGCCTTTGCCTTTGCCTTTTTTCTTGATCTTCCCGGGGTGGATACCGCAGGCAGGAAACTGTCCAGGGCCGGGCGGGTAGGCGGGGCGGGGGTGTCCGCGGCATGGGCCCGAGGCATGCCTCGGGCGGGTTGGGCACGATGCCCAACCCCGGTCTTGCCGTGTGCGCAGGACAGCGCACACGAGCAAGCCGCGGTCAAGCCCCCAGGGACGGGTTTACGGCGTCCCCCGACCCGTCTACCCGCCCGGCAAAGCCCAGGAACCCAGCTTTCAGCGACCCACCCAACCCACCACGGAGGGGCTCCGCCGTTCGCCGACCTCCGCCGAAGGCGCGCTTTCCACGGAAGAAATAATTTTTAGAGGACGTGTCGATTCCCAGCCCCTTGGTTCGTTGTACCCAGTGAAGGGCACGCACCACGCGTCCCCACGGGAGACTGCAATGAAAGTAATGGTGATCGTGAAGGCCAACGCCGACTCCGAAGCCGGCCGCATGCCCAGCGAACAGGAACTGTCCGAAATGGGCGCCTTCAACGAACAACTCGTGGCCGCCGGCATCATGCTGGCCGGTGAAGGCCTGCACGCCACCCAGCGCGGTCGCCGCATTCATTTCGGCAGCGGCGCGCCCAGGGTCGAGGCCGGCCCGTTCGGTCCCGCCAGCGAGCAGATCGCCGGCTTCTGGCTGTGGGACGTGCGCTCGCTGGACGAGGCCGTCGAGTGGGCCAGCCGTGCGCCGTTCGGCAGTGGCGGCACGCTGGAACTGCGCCCCCTGATCACCGCCGAAGACTTCGGTGAAGCCTTCACCCCCGACTTACAGCAGCAGGAACAGCGTCTGCGTGCACAGCTGGAAGGTTGATCCATTCCATTTCCCCGCCGGGCATGGCCTGGCGCTGCCACCCTGAATCCCTCAACGGAGTAGTGCCATGAAACTGATTCCCTTCCTCGGCTTCAGCGGCCAGGCCCACGATGCGATGGCGTTCTACGCCAAGGCACTCGGTGGCCAGGTCACGTCGGAAATGAAGTACCGCGACATGCCGCCCTCCGATGGCTCGCCGGGCTGCAACGAAATGCCGCCGGAAACCCTCGACCACGTCGCGCACAGCCAGCTGGAGATCGGCAACGCCATCATGATGGCCGCCGACGGCCCCGGCGGCGGCGAGGGTGGCTCGACCACCATCAATGTCGATGTCGACAGCATCAAGGAAGCCGAGCGCGTGTTCGCCGCGCTGGCCGAAGGCGGCCAGGTGCAGATGCCGATCGCCGAAACGTTCTGGGCGCACCGCTGGGGCATGTTGATCGACCGCTACGGCAAGCCGTGGATGGTTAACTGCATGAAGCAGCCCTGATTCTTCTTTCCTCCATCCACAAGGAGCTTTACCGATGAGTGCACCGCAGCCGCAGATGATCTTCGTCAACCTGCCCGTGCAGGACCTCAACGCCTCCAAGGCCTTCTTCGCCTCCCTGGGCTACAGCTTCAACCCCACCTTCACCAATGACGATGCGGCCTGCATGGTCATCAGCGAGAGCATCTTCGTGATGCTGCTGACCCAGCCGTTCTTCAAGCAGTTCACCAACAAGGCGATTGCCGATGCGCACCGCCACACCGAGGTGATCACCTGCCTGTCGGCCGACAGCCGCAAGGCGGTGGACGTGATGGTGGACAAGGCCTTGGCCGCAGGCGCCAGCGAACCGCAGCCGGCGCGCGATCTTGGCTTCATGTACCAGCGTGGCTTCCAGGACCTGGATGGCCATCTCTGGGAAATCGCACACATGGACGGCGAGCCGGGCTGACGGCTGCCGCAAGGGAGAACCCTCATGGCTTACGTGGATGCTTACGTGCTGCCGTGCCCGCAGGACAAGGTGGCGGCCTACCGCCGCCTTGCCCGCAAGGCCGGCGCGGTGTGGAAGGACCATGGCGCGCTGCAGTACATCGAGTGCGTGGCCGACGACGTGGAACCGGGCAAGAGCACGTCATTCCCGCGCGCGGTGAAGGCCAGGCCCGGTGAGACGGTGATCGTCGCCTTCGTGGTATTCCGCTCGCGTGCGGCACGCGACCGCGTCAACGCGAAGGTGATGGCTGACCCACGGTTGGCATCGCTGGGCCCGAAGGACATGCCGTTCGATACCAAGCGCATGTTCTGGGGCGGCTTCAAGCCGATTGTGGACGCGTGAGTTGCGGCGCTTGTGCGGACCGGGCGTGCGTGCTGTGATCGGCGCATGCCCGATCCCGCACTGACGCAGCGTCTGGAAACCCTCTGGCGGATGGAGTCGCCGGTGTTGATCGCGCGCCTGGCGCGGCTGCTCGGGGGCGATGTCGGCCGTGCCGAGGAGCTGGCCCAGGACACCTGGCTGGCCGCGCTGGAGCGCTGGCCGGAGCAGGGCATCCCGGACAATCCCGGAGCCTGGCTGATGACCACTGCGCGCAACCGTGCCATCGATGTGCTGCGCCAGCACCAGCGCGTGGCGCAGCAGCATGCGCAATGGGGTGAGGAGCTGCATCCGGCACCCCTGCCAGCGCCGGATGACAGCCAGGCGCTGGAAGATGACCTGGGGGACGACCTGCTGCGCCTGATGTTCGTGGCCTGCCACCCGGTGCTGCCAGCCGATGCGCGGGTGGCACTGACCCTGCGCCTGCTCGGTGGCCTGACCACGACCGAGATCGCCCGCGCCTTCCTGCAGCCCGAGCCGACCATCGCCCAACGCATCGTGCGCGCCAAACGTACGCTGGCGCAGAAGCAGGTGCCGTATGAAGTGCCGCGCGCGGAGGCGATGCCCGAGCGGCTGGCTTCAGTGCTGGAGGCGATCTACCTGGTCTTCAATGAAGGCTATGCGGCCAGCGCCGGCGATGACTGGATGCGACCGGCGTTGTGCGAGGAAGCGCTGCGGCTGGCGCGCATCCTGGCCCATCGGCTGCCGGTGCCGCCGGTTCTGGGGCTGCTGGCATTGATGGAGCTGCAGGCCTCGCGAGCTGCGGCACGGACCGACACGCAGGGTGCGCCGGTGCTGCTGGACCAGCAGAACCGAGCCCGCTGGGACTGGCTGCAGATCGAGCGTGGCCAGCAGGCGCTGGCGCGCGCGCTGGCGGCCGGTGGCGGCGACGATCCCTATGTGCTGCAGGCACGCATTGCCGCCTGCCATGCGGCTGCGCGCCGGGCTGACGCCACCGACTGGGCTCGAATCGCTTCGCTCTATACCCGGTTGCTGCAGGTGATGCCTTCGCCGGTTGTCGCATTGAACCGGGTCGTGGCGGTGCTGCGCAGCGAGGGCGCCTTCGCTGCGTGGGCACAACTGCAGCCGTTGCTGGATGAGCCGCGCCTGCGCGAGTACGCGCCGTTGCAGGTGGTACGCGGCGAAGTACTACAGTCCTTGGGGCGTGACCTCGACGCACGTCACGCTTTCGCGGAAGCCGCCAGACTCAGCCAGAACCAGGCAGAGCGGGGCCTGCTGCGGCAAAAGGCCGGCCTGCCAACCACGGAGTGACTGCGACGAACGCAGCACTTGTCGGCAGGCGCCTGAGCGGCTATGTTTCGCGCCCAGTGGGCGCATGAGCGTCCACGTTCCGTGCGTATTGACCGAGGAGCGGTTGGATGTATTCAAGGACGAAGAGCGCATCGCGCGCTTTTGCGCGCCTGCTTGCCTATGCCCTGTGCCTGGCCGTATGGCCGATGGCTGCGCAGGCCGCAGACAAATCGCAGCAGGCCTACTGGGCCGGCTTTGCCTATACCGCGGATGCCGCTGCCGTGCAGGCGACCACGCCGCATGCGCACGCGGTGCTGGAAAAGCGCGGCCTGATCCCGCTGAACCAGACCTTGGCGCAGGCGCTCAAGCGCCGGCCGCCGGCGAACCTGGAACTGATCGACCAGACGGTGGCGATGCTCGACGGCACCACCAGCGCGACTGTGCTGGCCGCCGCGCTGGACCGCGAGCTGGTCTCGGTCGAGCCGATCGGCAACCAGTACAAGGTACTGGTGGAAGTGGCCCTGCAGGCGCTGTTCTTCGATTTCCGCGAGCGCCAGGTGATCGCGTCCTATCCGGTGACCCTGCAGCGCATCGACGTGCAGGATTACCGTCCGGACAACGACGATATCGACGCGATCGTCGCCGATCTGCTGTACGGCAACGCTGCCACCAGCCTGTCGCAGGTGCTCGCGACCAGCCTCGCCCAGGCCAGGCTGCCCGATGCCGCGGTGCGTCGCCTGCAGGTGGGCGGCGTGACGCTGTCCGATGCGGCGCGCAGCAAGCTGCCCGACCCGAAGTGGGAAGCACCGCTGCGCGCCACCCTGGCGCATGAGCTGTCCAAGACGCTGTCGTCCAATACCGGTGTGGGCCTGCTGCCGCCGGCCTCGGGCCAGGCGATCGGCGGTGCGATGGCCGCGCGCTTTGCCGACGGCAAGGTTTACCAGCTGAAGATCCCCGAGCCGGACTACGTCATCAGCGTACAGGTCGATGCGCTGAAGAACGGCGTGATTGAAGAAACCGCGGCGATGAAGACGATGCTGTTCGGCGCGTTCTTCACCGCGAAGGTGACCGAGCCGTTCTCCGGCAAGGTCTATTTCGAACAGCCGCTGCGCAAGGGAGCCACCAAGGTGGTGCCGGTGACGCAGTGGCAGGTCGACCAGTGGTCGGCCAGCTACGAAACCCTGCTGGCGGGCTTCGATGCCTTCGCCGGCGCCGCCGCCAAGCGTGCCGATTCGCGCGCCTGGCTGGATGAGCAGAAGCCGGGCGGCCGCCCGTTGCAGCAGCAGACCCAAGCCCTCCAGGAGTTGATCAAGTCATGTCGTTGATGCGTACCCTTCTGCTGTTCCTCATCGCCCTGGCGGTGGCCTCGCCGGTCGCGGCGCAGACCGCCAGCTCGCGCGGTACCGGTTCGGCCAGCTACAGCCTGCGCCTGAGCGCCGATACCCGTGCCCAGGCCCTGAACAAGGCCAAGGTCAATGCACTGGAGGCGTACATCGCCGAAAGCGGTGCGGCCAAGCTGCGCCTGTTCGAAGCCCGCCGCGCCGAGTTCATCGGCGAGATCGACCGCTACGTGCTCAGCGCCGTGCAGCTGTCGGACACCGAAGACAAGAAGGCCAAGACCTACAGCGTCACCGTCCGCGCCGAGATCAACACCACCCTGCTGCAGACCAAGCTGGATGCCGGTTCGGCCGTGGCCGGTGCCACCGCCGCGCAGCGCTCGCTGCTGACCTTCCTGTTCATGGCGCGCTCGCAGGACACCGTGCAGTCGTTCCAGGACAAGGAGTACCGCCGCACCGACGTCAGCTCCAGCTACAACGAGAACACCCGCGAGGGCGACAGCTTCCGCGGCAACTCGGTCAGCACCAACGGCAGCATCAACCAGAACGCGTCGATGTCGGTCACCAGCGGTGGCAGCACCACCCAGCGCAGCGACAACATCAGCTGGAAGGTGGCCAATGCCGCCGAGGTCAACACGGCGATGACCGGTGCCTTCAGCGCCGCCGGCTACGAAGTGGTTGAAGCCGAATACGTGGAAGGTGAATCGCGTGGCCTGCTGAGCATCGAGCGCATCCGCAAGGATTTCAGCACCGGCAACGATCTGTCTGCCGCCACCCTGCGTGACACCGCCAACGGCATCCGTGCGGCCAACATTCCGTACATCGCCGTCGGCAACCTCGACGTTGGCATGCGCGACCGCGATCCGGCCAGCGGCAACACCCGCGTGTTCGTCACCGTTACCGGCAAGGTGCTGGACGTGACCGGTCGCTTCCCGCGCACCGTGTCGTCGGTGGGCCCGGTGCAGTTCTCAGGCACCGGCCCCAATGAAACCGTGGCCCGTACCAATGCCCTGCAGCTGGCGGCTGAAAAGGCCGCCCAGCAGATGATCAACGAACTGAACGTCAAGGCGGTTCGCTGATCCCCCACTCCGGGGAGGCCGAGCTCGGCATCGCCCTGGGGTTATCGATTTCCCACGTGCCGCATCGCGGCCGTCTCTCCCAAAGGACACTCACATGATCCGCACTACCGCTCTTGCCGTGGCCATCGCTGCCGCCACCCTGTCGATGCCGGCCCATGCTGGCCTGGGCAAGCTCAAGGACCTGGCCGGTGCCGCCACCGGTACCTCCAGCAGCACCTCCAGCGCCGCCGCTCCGGACGAAGCCGCGCAGGAAGCGCTGGTGCGTCGCTTCGTTACCTCGCAGTCGCACTCGCTGCAGGCCCAGACCTCGTTCGCCCGCGCCTTCGGCCTGGCCGAGCAGGTGCAGCTGCTGGAAGCCGAGCGCCAGGCGTTGTCGTCGGGTTCGGTCAGCGTCGATGCGATGAAGAAGTCGGTGTCGGTCAGCGAAGCTGCGCAGGCGGCGATCAACGAGCGCCAGGCCGCACAGCCGGAACTGAACGCTGAATCCAAGCAGCACTATGCCGAAGGCCTGGTCTCGCTGCTGGCCTCGGCGGCCGAAGCACAGAAGCTGGGCGGCGAGGCCAGCAACTTCACCGCCGGCATGAAGAACCTGGGTGCGACCCAGCTGGCCACCGTCGGCCGCAAGCTGGCCGCAGGTGCATGGGTGGCCAAGGAATCGCCGGGCTTCATCCAGGGCCTGTACGGCTCGACCAAGTCGGCCGTGACCTTCGCCAAGAAGAGCAAGGTGAAGGTGCCGTCCAACGCCGATTCGATGCTCGACAAGCTCTGATCCGAGGCGAATCTCCATGCGCACGACAACCCGTTTGATCGGCCTGGGTCTTGCTGCCACGCTGCTTGCAGCCTGTGGCAAGCAGGACGCCCCGGCCGCCGCGCCCGCCAAGGACAAGGCAACCAGTGCACTGGCCAGCAATGCGCCGGTGGAAGACGCGCCGCTGCGTGGCACGCCGGATTTCGGTGGCACCACCCAGGTCGCGCGTGAAGCCGACGGCATCGGCAGCACCCCGGAACTGGCGGTGCTGGCGGCATTGCAGTCGGCCGTGGCGCAGGTCAACGGTGTACGCGTGGCCAGCCAGATGCAGAGCCTGCGTGCAGGCCTGCATGTGGATGTGGATGGCGAACACGTCGGCGATATCCGCGCCGACGCGTTCACCCAGCAGATGATCGCCGGCTCGCAGGGCGCGGTGCTGGGCTATGAAATCCTGTCGCAGGACGAAGTGCGGCAGCTGGACGAGGAAACCATCGCCCGCGTGCGCGCCAGTGACGAAGGCTGGAGCTTCAAGGGCTCGGCGTCGGCCAGCGCGTCCGGCGAAGCCTCGGCCAAGAGCGGTTCGGCCTCGGCCAGCGTCAGTGAACGCTACGACGAGAAGGTGAGTGTTGATGCCAAGCGTGGCGCCAGCTCGTTCGACTCCGACGTGACCCATCGCAGCATGCGCAGCTACTGGAAGGTGCGCGTGCGCGCGCAGATCGCCCAGTACCGCGCACCGGACGAGCAGGGCAAGCCGAAGATCGTGGTGGCCCTGCCGCGTACCAAGGCAGGCAGCTACGCCGTGGGCGACGGCCGCGTGGATGCCGATGAAGTGGCCGACGCGATCCGTGCCCGCCTGTCCGACACCCTGACCCAGACCCAGCGCTTCATCGTGCTGGACCGTGAGTTCGGTGACGAACTGCAGGCCGAGATCGACCACATCAACAGCGGCAACGTCCGCCTGCAGGACACCGCACGCGTGGGCCAGCAGCTGGCGACCGATCTGATCCTGATCCCGACCATCGAACGCTTCGAGTACCCGCGCAGCGTGCGCAACCTGCGCATGTCCGACCGCCAGGTGACCTCGTACTCCGGTGGTGGCCGCATCACCCTGCGCCTGATCAACGCCACCACCGGCCAGGTGGTGATGTCCGACAGCTTCGACCACCAGCTGGCCTCGACCGGCCCCAGCACGCTGCCGCGCGTGGTCAACGGCCGCAACATGGCGGCGGCGATGATGGAATCGCTGTCCGGCCAGATCGGCACCACCATCGTCACCACGCTGTTCCCGGTGTCGGTCGTCTCGGTGGACGGCGACCAGGTGGTACTGAGCCAGGGCGGCGAAACGCTGCAGGCTGGCCAGCGCTGGCAGGCCGTGCGCCTGGGCGAAGAACTGAAGGACCCGCAGACCGGCCGCTCGCTAGGCCGCAGCGAACACCCGTGCTGCACCATCCGCATCGACCGCGTGGCCGCACAGACCTCCTACGGCACCATCGAAGACGGCGTCGACGCGATGCGTGGCGGCTTCCGCCCGGGCCAGATCGAACTGCGCCAGAAGCTGGGCAGCAAGCCGGCTGCCGCCGCTGCTGGCGCAACAGCCTCGGCAGCACCGGCCGCCGCCGCGCGCCCGGCGGCCAAGCCGAAGCCCAAGCCCGCCGCGGCCCCGGCCGAAGACCCGAACTGGTAACACGCCCAAGCAAGACACAGATGGGGTCAGAGCCCTTTCCCGCCGGGAAAGGGATCTGGCCCCTTCTTGTTTCCGTTCGTGTCGACCATGGTCGACACCCACCAACAGCAGCGGGAACCTGTCGAAGGCGGGGAGGGGCCGGTTGCGGGGGTGTCCGCGGCATGGATGCCGCGGCCAAGCCCCCAAGGAAGGGTTCACGGCGTCCCCCGCAACCGGACCCACCCCGCCATCCCACCGAATGCCTGCTTCTACTGTTGCTGTTGCTCCGGCTGTTGCTGTTGCCCCGGCTTCGGCAGGTGCAGGGCGCAGCCCTGCCGAATCCCATTAAACTCCAGAAGGATTTCCCTGCTGGAGAGAGCAATGAAGCGAGTAGCACTGGGCCTGCTGGCCCTGTCAGTGTCGAGCGCACTGATGGCGGCCACCCCGAAATTCGACGGCGCGCGGATCTCCGCCGACGTCAAGGAACTGGCCTCCGACGCCTACGAAGGCCGCTCCCCGGCCACCGCGGGCGAAGAGAAGACCATCGCCTACCTCAGCAAGCAGTTCGCCGAGGCCGGCCTGCAGCCCGGCGGTGACCTCAAGGACGGCAAGCGCCTGTGGACCCAGGCCGTGCCCCTGCGCAAGGGCGACATCGTCGGCGCACCGCAGCTGGCGCTGCACCAGGGCGGCAAGACCCTGCCGCTGGAGCAGGGCAAGCAGATTGCCGTGCGTGCCGCCATGAACGGCGCCAGCAACGTCGACATCAGCAAGGCGCCGCTGGTGTTCCTCGGCTACGGTGTGAAGGCGCCGGAGCGCAACTGGGACGACTTCAAGGGGGTGGACCTGAAGGGCAAGATCGCCGTCGTGCTGATCAACGACCCGGACTTCGAAACCGGCCAGGGCGATTTCGACGGCAAGGGCATGACCTACTACGGCCGTTGGACCTACAAGTACGAGGAAGGCGCACGCCAGGGCGCGCTGGGCGTGCTGATCGTGCACGAGACTGCACCGGCCTCCTATGGCTGGGCCACGGTGGCCGGCTCCAACACCAACACCATGTTCGACGTGGTGCGCGACAACCCGTCCGAGAGCCACCCGCTGCTGGAAGGCTGGATCCAGCGTGACCTGGCGGTGGAGCTGTTCCGCTCGGCCGGCCAGGACTTCGAAGCGCTGAAGAAGAAGGCGCAGCAGCGCGACTTCACCCCGGTGCCGCTGACCGGCGCCAGCCTGGACGCGAAGTATGCGGTGAAGACCGAAGTCATCACCTCGCACAACGTGGCCGCGCGCCTGGAAGGCAGCCGCCATCCGGACGAGACCCTCATCTACAGCGCGCACTGGGACCACATCGGCATGGGTGAGCCGGACGCGCGCGGCGACCGCATCTTCAACGGCGCACTGGACAATGCCAGCGGTACCGCTTCGCTGATCGAGCTTGCCCGCGGCTTCGCCAAGGCCAAGCGCCCCGAGCGTTCGGTGCTGTTCCTGGCGGTCACCGCCGAGGAAAAGGGCCTGCTGGGTTCGGAGTACTACGCCACCCATCCGCTGTACCCGCTGGAAAAGACCGTGGCGGTGATCAACATGGACGGCATGGCGCCGTTCGGCCCGTCGCGTGATTTCGGCATCTACGGTGCCGCGCGCTTCGAGCTGCTGGACCAGCTGAAGGACGTGGCCAAGGGCTGGGACATCCGCTATACCCCGGACCCGAAGCCGGAAGCAGGCCTGTTCTTCCGCTCCGATCACTTCCCGTTCGCCAAGCGTGGCGTGCCGGCGCTGTCCTGGTCGGCCGGCCAGGACTGGGTGGACGGCGGCGTGGCCGCAGGCAAGAAGGCCTCCGAGGACTACACCGCCAAGCGTTACCACCAGCAGGGCGACGAATGGCAGCCGGACTGGGTGTTCGCCGGTGCCGCCCGCGACCTGGAGGTGCTGTACACGCTGGGCAACCAGCTGGCCAACTCGCGCAGCTGGCCGAACTGGAGCAAGGACGAGTCGTTCCGCGCCGTGCGTGACGCCAGCGCCGACCAGCGCAGATGAGGGATTGCGGGGCGCTGCCTCGCCACCCTCCGGTAGCGCCGGGCCATGCCCGGCGTTGCACTGAAGGCTTCCATCCCCGCTTTCCGGCCCTTCGTCGCAACTCGCTTGTTTGCCCGGCGGACCGCCCTATGCTCGGCTCACCCCCTTCCTCCAAGGCGCCGTCGTGTTCGCCAGCCTCTCTCTCCTGATCCGCCACCTGCTGGCCTGGGCCGCCGCGCTTGTTGTTGCCGGCATGGTCTGGAGCGGCATCTTCAGCGGCATGAACGATGGCCCCGGCTGGGTGTTCGGCCTGCTGGCGATGTTCCTGATGATCTCCGCGCTGGGCAGCGCGATCACCCATATACGCCGGGTCTGGCTGGTGGCTGGCCGGCTGGATTCGACCACGCTGTCAGGGCGCCAGCGCCGCCAGGTGGAACTGCCGATGGACGCCGGCCAGGCCTACGCCGTGGTGGAAGCGGCAATTGCCGAACTTCCGCGCGTGGAGGATGTGGAAAGCTCGGCCGGCAGCCTGCAGGTGCGCGCCTACGTGCGCCGGGTCGATCTCTGGAATGGCCGCCAGCCCTCGCGCTGGAACCTGCCGGCGCGGCTGGCGATCAAGCGCAACAGTGTGCTGGCCACGGTCACGCCGGGGCAGGGCACCAGCACTGTCACGCTGTTGTTCGAACCAGACGCTGGCTGGTGGGCCGATCTGCTCGCGCTGGACGAGGGCAGCAACTTCGAGAACGCCGAAGCGGTGACCCGCGCGATCAGCCGCCGCGTGGCCGACCAGCGCCGCGACGAACAGGCCGCGGCCGAACAGACCCAGGTGGAGAAGGAACTGTCGGTCGCGCGCTTGAACCTGCTGCATGCGCAGGTGGAACCGCACTTCCTCTACAACACGCTGGCCAACGCGCAGGTGTTGACCCGCACCGATCCGGCGCGCGCCGAGCAGATGCTTGGCCACCTGATCCAGTACCTGCGCAGCTCGCTGCCGCAGGTGGATGAGTCGGTGTCGACGCTGGGCGTGGAGCTGGAACGCACGCGCGCCTACCTGGAGATCCTGCGTATCCGCATGGGCGCGCGGCTGGCGGTGGAGGTGCAGGTGCCCAACGAACTGCAGGGCGTGCACCTGCCGGCGATGGCGCTGCAGACGCTGGTGGAGAACGCGATCAAGCACGGCCTGGAACCCAAGCCCGGCGGCGGCACGATCTGGATCCTGGCGCGCGGCTTCGATGACCACGTGACGGTGACCGTGGCCGACGACGGCCTCGGCTTCGGCCAGGGCACCAGCGGTACCGGTATCGGCCTGAAGAACCTGCGCGAACGTTTGCGCCTGACCTGTGGCGAGCAGGCCGGCGTGGCAATCGTTGCCAACTTCCCCAGCGGCGTGGCCGCGACCATGACCCTGCCGCAGTCGAACAAGGAGCGCAGCCATGCCGCTTGAAGCCCTCATTGCCGAAGACGAGGAACTGCTGCGGCAGTCACTGGTGGAGCAGCTGCGCCGGTTGTGGCCGGAGCTGAAGCTGGTGGCCGAGTGCGAGGACGGCGCCAGCGCGCTGGAGCAGCTGGCCGAGAAGCAGCCGGATATTGCCTTCCTGGATATCCGCATGCCAGGTATCAGCGGCATTGAAGTCGCACGCTCGCTGTCCGAGTTGAGCCCACGCACTCAAGTGGTGTTCGTGACCGCCTACGACCAGTACGCCATCGATGCGTTCGAGCAGGGCGCGATGGATTACCTGCTGAAGCCGGTCAGCGACGAGCGCCTGCTGGCCACGCGTGAGCGCATCCTCTCGCGGTTGCCTTCAACGCGCCAGGACGATGCCGTGCTTGAGCGCCTGCTGCAGCGGCTGGGCCCATCGCCGGGGGCCGCGGAGCGCCCACCGCTGGCCTGGATCACCGCCAGCAACGGCCGCGAGACGCAGCTGATCATGCTGGAGGACGTGGCCTACTTCCGCGCCGACAACAAGTACACCACCGTGGTGACGGCCGCGGGTGAGAGCCTGCTGCGCACGCCGTTGCGTGAGTTGCTGGACGTGCTCGATCCGCAGCACTTCCGCCAGATCCACCGCTCGACCATCGTCAACATGAAATCGGTGGCGGCGGTGAGCCGCGACGATACCGGCCGCGGTGTGCTGCGGCTGCGTGGACGCACGGAGACGCTGGTGGTCAGCCAACCGTTCATGAGCCTGTTCCGCGGCATGTAGCCGCAACCCGGAGGCACCATGCGCCTGTTCGTGCTTGCCTGCATCGCGGCGTTGCCGCTGGCCGGCTGCGACAAATCCAGCACTACCTCGATCACCCGCACCCGTGCCAACGGCATGGACACGCTGTACAGCAAGGGCAGCGTGGTCGACGGCGAGGCACGGTTCCAGTGCATCGCCAGCAGTAGTGGCCAATGCCACTATCTGGTGCTGGACCCGGCGTGCAGTACCGACGCCGCGTGTGCGACGCCACCGTTGCGCCGGTTCGCCGTGGCGGTGGGGACGACCGAGGCGATGCGTGACCTGCCCAGCGGCTTCCGCCAGTGTGTCAGCCAGGACCCGATAGAACACTGCCACCGTGAGTGATCACGGTGGCAGTGTGGGTCCCCCCGCTTTCCCGAAGGGTCAGTAGGCAGGTTGCAGCGTCAGGTCGTGGTGGTGTTCGTTCTCGCCGACATGGTTGAGGCGGCCGACCAGCTCGGAGTGCTGCTTCATGCGCCCGATCTCAGTCATGATGCGGATGTCCTCGTGGCGCAGTTCGCGCTTGGCGGTGACCGCCTGCTTGTAGTCCAGCACTTCCGGGTAGTGCTCGGCCAGGTCCAGCGCCTCGGCTACGTGTTCGACGCTGTCGGCCTTGGAACTGATGCGCGCGCGGCTGTTGAAGGCCTTCATCCAGCGCTCGAAACCGGCGGTTCGGTCGAACATGTTGGCCATGAACCAGATCACGAACAGGATGGAGATCCACGAACCGAACACCACGACCACGCGGGTGAAGGTGATGTGGTAGTCGTCGCGCCACAGGTAGTTGGTGATCAGGCCGAGGATCAACAGTGAGGCCGCCTGCCAGCCGACGATCGAGGCGATCAGCCACTGGCACTTGGCCTGGGCCAGCACGGCCACTTCATCGCGGATCTGCTGCTCGCTGAGGTTGCGCCAGTGCGCGACCTGTTTGTCGAACGGGCTGCTGTAGAGCTCGTTGTCGCGAAGCAGTAGTCCCAAACCCTTGAACAAAGCAATCATGGCTGGCTCCTTGTGGAACGTGCGTCGATCAGCATTGGACGGTGTGGCGGGTCCAGTTCTAGCACTTCCAGCGAGCCGTGCAATGGGCGCAATGCCAAGCGGGGTAAGGCTTTTGTCTGAATGGGTGAATGTTGCTGCAGCGCAGCATCGCGGTTGCAGCCTGCGACAGGATGTCGCAGGGTGAAATGTGCTGCGGCCGCACATGAAACGGGCGCTGAGCGCGGAGACTCGCCGCCGGCGTCGTGATCGCCCAGAATCGGGGGCGACCGCGCAACGCGCGGCCGTACTTCCGCCTTTCCTGGACCTGTGATGCCCGCTCTGCTGCAGCGACTTTCCCGCCCCGTCACCGCGCCGATCCGGCGCTGGGTGCTGGAGGCCTTCCCGCGTGGCCAGAGCGGCATCGATTACGACCAGCCGGTGGGTGATCCGGGCTGGTTCGGCCCCGACAGCGTCACCTGGCGGCTGCATGCCGAATTCCCCTCGATGCTGGCCGGCGGGCTGTGCGCGCTGATGCTGCAGACCCTGCACCCGCGTGCGCTGGCCGGGGTCTACGACCACTCCAACTTCCGCCAGGACCTGGTGGGTCGCCTGCGCCGCACCACCGCCTTCGTCGCCGGCACCAGCTATGCGCCCAGCGGCGAGGTGGAAGCGCTGGTGGCCAAGGTGCGTCGCATCCATGCGCAGATCCGCGGCCAGACCGCGCAGGGCGAGCCCTACGCCGCCGATGATCCGCAACTGCTGACCTGGGTGCATGTGACCGAAGCGTTTGGTTTCCTGCAGGGCTTCCGCCGCTACGGGCGCGAGGTGCCGGCGTACATCGCCGATCGCTACTACGACGAGTACCGCCGGGTGGCCGAGGCGCTGGGCGCGGTGGATGTACCGCGCAGCGAAGCGGAGGTGGCGGCGTATTTCTGCGCGCGGCAGCCGGAACTGCGCGTGGATGATCGCTCGCGCGAGGTGCTGGAGGTGCTGTCCGGCGTGCGCCTGCCGGTCCCGGTGCCGGGGCTGTCGCGCGACGTGTTCCTGGGGGCGGGCGCGGCGTTGCTGCCGGACTGGGCCGAGGGCATGCTGGAACGCACTGGCCGCCAGCGTGCGCAGGCGGCAGCGTCGGCGAAGCTGATGCAGGGCATGGCGCCGCTGTTCCGTCGCGCATTGCCCGATGGCCTGGCCAGCCGCGCCTGCGCGCGCATGGGCGCGCCGGTGGTGATCCTGCGCGAGTGGCCCGAAATGCTCCGGTAGGTGCCAACCTGGGTTGGCACGCGTTTCGCGCGGTGCCGCAGACGCGCCAACCAGGGTTGGCATCCACCCGAGCGGATTCCGCAGTAGATCCACGCCATGCGTGGATGGGCTTCACACGGCAGACTTCAACCCACGCAACAGCATCTCCAGCGCCGCCGTCGCCTGCTGCAGGCGCATGTCGCCATCTTCGCCGTCGGCGATCCAGAACGCGGCTTCGGCCAGGCTGCCGTAGATCAGCGACGCCAGCGCCTGCGCATCTACCGGTGCCACCACGTCCTGCGCCATCAACTGTTCGATCAGGCGCTGCATCGAGTGCACGCAGTGGCGCTGCGATTCCGGTGAGGCACCACCCAGCACCGCGCGCGCATCGCGCAGCACGATGCGCTGGATCTCCGGTTCCAACGCCATTTCGAGATAGGCACGGCAACGCTGCACGAAGCCGTCCCAGGCGTCATCGGCGCCGTCGCTGATCGCCTGCAGGCGGACATCGGTCTCAGCATCGAGCTGGGCGACCACCGCTGCCAGCAGTCCCTTCTTGTCACCGAAGTGGTGGTACAGCGCCCCCCGGGTCAGTCCTGCCTGGGCGGTCAGGTCATCCATCGAGGTGGCGGCATAGCCGTGCTCGCTGAACACCCGGCGGGCAGTGGCCAGCAGGCTGGCGCGGGTTTCTTCCATCTCGGCGCGGGTACGACGGACCATCCGGAGCTCCTTGCATACGCAGTGCATGATTATTTACATACGGTGCGTATGAATGTAGCCTCTTATTCATACGCTATGTATGTATTGTCGTGGCGCCGGGTGCGCCAGGCAAGCCGCTGCCCTGGAGATCCTGATGGCTACCCCCTACCGCGACCTGTTCGCCGCCCCCGGCACCACCGGCCTTGCCCTGGCCGGGCTGTCGGCCCGCCTGCCATTGCCGATGACCGGCATCGGCATCATCACCCTGCTGTCGCAGCTGCGCGGCAGCTATGCCCTGGCCGGTGCGGTCTCGGCCACCTTCGTGCTGACCTACGCGCTCCTGTCACCGCAGGTGTCGCGCTGGGTCGACCGCCACGGCCAGGGCAGGGTGCTGCCGTGGGCGGCTGCAGCCAGCGCGTCCGGCCTGCTGGCGTTGCTGGCCTGCACCGTACTGTCGGCGCCGGACTGGACCCTGTTCGTTGCGGCGATGCTGGCGGGCTGCATGCCCAGTGTGTCGGCGATGGTGCGCGCGCGCTGGACCGCGATCCATCGCGGTGGACCGCAGTTGCAGGCCGCGTACTCGCTGGAGACCGTGTTCGACGAGGTTACGTTCATCGCGGGGCCACCGCTGTCGGTGGGATTGTCGGTGGCGGTGTGGCCGCAGGCCGGCGTGCTGGTCGCGGCCGTGCTGCTGCTGGCCGGTGTTGCCGCGCTGGTGCTGCAACGCCGTACCGAGCCGCCGCTGCAGGCCCTTGATGCCACAGCATCGCGACGCTCGCTGCTGCGGCAACCGGAAATCCGCCTGCTGGCGTTGCTGATGCTGGCGATGGGCGTGATCGTCGGCACCGTCGACATCACCAGCGTGGCATTCGCCGAACAGCGGGGGCAGCCGCTGGCCGCCAGTCTGGTGCTGTCGGCCTACGCGGTGGGCAGCTGTGGCGCAGGCCTGCTGTTCGGTTCATTGAACCTGCAGGTGCCGCTCCGCCGATTGCTGCTGCGGGGTGCAGCGGCCACAGCGCTGACCGCGCTGCCGCTGCTGTGGGTCGGCAACCTGCCATCGCTGGCCATCGCGGTGATGCTGGCGGGGACGTTCTTCGCACCGACGATGATCGTGGCGATGTCGCTGGTCGAGCAATGCGTGCAGGCTGCACGCCTCACTGAGGGCATGACCTGGCTGTTGGCCGGCCTGAACATCGGTGTCGCGCTGGGCGCGGCGGTGTCGGGCCAGGTGGTCGATGCCGCGGGCGTGCGCCCGGGTTTTCTCGTCGCGTTGATCGCCGGCGCCTGCGTGCTGCTGATCGCGATGTTCGCGCAGCACGCGCTGCCAGACGCAGGCGTGTCCGGCCGTGCCGCGGAGGCCACGCGATGAGCGCTGCTTCGCCCGCACAGACCGTGCCCGTGGCCCGTCACCCGTGGTGGGCGGTCTTCGCCATCGGCCTTGCCACGTTCGCGGTGGTCACCACCGAAATGCTGCCGGTCGGCCTGCTGACCCCGATCGCGGATGACCTGGGTGCGTCCACCGGTACCGCCGGACTGATGATCTCGCTACCGGCCCTGCTGGCGGCGCTGTTCGCACCGCTGGTGGTGATCGTTGCCGGTAGCATCGATCGTCGCCGCATCCTGTGCGCATTGCTCGGCCTGCTGATGGTGGCCAACATCGCCTCCGCGCTGGCGCCCGGCATCGCCTGGCTGCTGGCGGCGCGCGTGCTGGTCGGATTCTGCATGGGCGGCATCTGGGCCATCGCCGGTGGATTGGCCGCGCGCCTGGTGCCGGCGCATCGCATCGGCCTGGCCACCTCGATCATCTTCGGCGGCGTGGCCACAGCATCGGTGCTGGGCGTGCCGCTGGGCGCGCTGATCGGGGACGCGCTGGGCTGGCGTTTCGCGTTCGCGGCGATGGCATTGTTCAGTGCGGTGATCCTGTGGCTGCATCTTGCAGTGCTTCCCGCGTTGGCGGTGGCGGCGCCGGTACGGCCGGCGCAGTTCGTGCAACTGCTTGGACACCGTGGCCTCCAGCGCAGCCTGTGCCTGACGCTGCTGCTGGTAACGGGCCACTTCACTGCGTTCACCTATGTACGCCCGCTGCTGACCCTGCAATCGGGCGTGGATGCCGCATGGATCGGCGCGCTGCTGTTCGCCTATGGCATGGCGGGCATCGCGGGCAACTTCATCGCCGGGCCGCTGGCCGCTCGCCATCCACGAGGCATCCTGCTGGCAATCGCGTGTGGCCTGCTGCTGACGCCGCTGTTGTTGCTGTGGGTGGGCAACTCCCCGTCGGGCGGCGCTGCGGTGCTGTTGCTGTGGGGCCTGGCCTATGGTGGCGTGTCGGTCGGCCTGATGAGCTGGATGATGAAGGCGGTGCCGCACGCGGTGGAGATCGCCACTGCGCTGTACGTGGGCGTGTTCAACATCGGCATCGCGTTGGGGGCGTGGGCCGGTGGCAGGCTGCTTGATGGCATCGGGCTGCACGCCAATCTGTGGGCGGCGGCGGTGTTGGCTGCGAGCGCTCTGCTGGCAGCGGCGAGCCTGCGCGATTAGATCCACCCCATGGGTGGATTCCTGCTCCGACCAAGGCCGGCACCCACCAGGGCGAGGCATGTGCCAACCAAGGTTGGCCGCTACCGGAAAATGAAACGGGCGCCTTGCGGCGCCCGTTCCCATTACATCACCACACCTTGACCCGCTTGTCCGGGGCCAGGTACAGCTTCTGGCCTTCCTTCACTTCGAACGCCGGGTACCAGGCGTCGATGTTGCGCACGGTCAGTGCGCGGAACTGGCCCGGTGCATGCACATCGGTCAGCAGGGAGTTGCGCAGCGCCTGCTCGCGGCTCTTGCTGCGCCAGGCCTGGGCGAAGCCGAGGAAGAAGCGCTGGTCCGGGGTGAAACCTTCCAGGGTCTGGCCCGGCTTGCCCTGCAGCGACAGCTGGTAGGCGTCGTAGGCGGTACCCAGGCCGGCCACGTCGGCGATGTTCTCGCCCAGGGTCAGCTTGCCGTTCACATGCACGCCCGGGAACGGTTCGTAGCTGCTGAACTGCGCGGCCAGCGCATCACCGGCGGCGTTGAACTGCTTCAGGTCCTCGGCGGTCCACCAGTTGTGCAGCTTGCCGGTTTCATCGAACAGTGCACCGGCGTTGTCGAAGCCGTGGCTGATCTCGTGGCCGATCACCGCGCCGATCGCACCGTAGTTCACCGCGTCGTCGGCGGCACCGTCGAAGAACGGCGGCTGCAGGATCGCGGCCGGGAACACCAGGCGGTTTTCCAGTGGCACGTTCATCGCATTGATGGTCTGCGGCAGCATCGCCCACTCGCTGTGGTCGACCGGCTTGCCCAGCTTGGCGATGCTGCGCTGGTATTCGAACAGTTCGGCGCGCTGTGCATTGCCCAGCGCGTCATCGCGGCGGATCTCCAGGCCGGTGTAGTCGCGCCACTTCTCCGGGTAGCCCATGCCCACGGTCAGGCCGGCGACCTTGGCCTTGGCATGCGCCTTGGTCTGCGGCGACATCCACGACAGTGCATCGATGCGCTTGGCGAAGGCGGCGATGATGTTCTTCGCCATCTCGTCCGCGCGCTCCTTGGTCTTCGCGTCGAAGTGCTTCTCGACGTAGCGCTTGCCGATGGCTTCACCCACCGCATGGTTGGCATCATCCACGGCGCGCTTCCAGCGGTCGCTCTGCTGCGGCGTGCCGCTCAGCGCGGTGCCATGGAAGGCGAAGCGGGCATCGGCGAACTTCTTCGGCAGGTAGGCGGCGGCACGGTCCAGCGCGTGGAAGGCCAGGTAGTCCTTCCACACGTCCAAAGGTTCGGTGGCGACCAGCTTGGACAGGCCGGCCACAGCCTTGGGCTGCCACACGATGAAGTCCTGCTGGTTGCCCAGCGCAGCCGCATCGAGGAAGGCGTTCCAGTCCATGCCCGGTGCCTTGGCAGTGAAGTCGGCCTGGGTCCAGGGGTTGGCACCCTTGGTCACGTCGTTGGTCTCTTCCTGGGTGGCGTGCGCCTGCGCGATCTTGGTCTCCAGCGCCAGGATGCGCTGGGCCTTGCCGGCCGGGTCGGCCACGCCGGCCAGCTGCAGCATCTGTGCGATATAGGCCTGGTACTGCTTGCGCAGCTCGGCCATGCGGCCATCGCCCAGGTAGAAGTCGCGGTCGGGCATGCCCAGGCCACCCTGCACCAGGTAGGGCGCGGTGCGGTCCGGCTGCAGCATGTCCACCGACACCCACAGGCCGAACAGGCGGTCGGTGTAGAAGTTGGTCGCGTTGAGCAGATCGACGTCGGCGCGCACGTCGCCGCCGAGCGCACGGGCCAGGCCCGCCTTGTCGGCGATCGCATCGATGGCCTTCAGCTGCGGCTGCACCGGCGCGATGCCGTGCTGCTCGATGCCGGCTTCGTCCATGTAAGCGGCGTAGTAGTCGCCGATCAGCTTGTCGTCACCGCTGGCCTGCGCGTTGCCGGCAGCGCCTTCGAGGATGGCGCGGGTGTCGGCCAGGGTCTTTTCGGCAATGACGTTGAAGCTGCCGAAGCGCGAACGGTCGGCCGGAATCTCGGTGTTCTTCACCCAGGTGCCGTTGGCGAAGCCGAAGAAGTCATCGCCGGCGGCGATGCTGCGGTCCATGCCGCTGGCATCGAAACCGAAGCTGCCCAGCATCGGCTTTGCCGCAGCGGGGGCCGCCTCGGCGGGCTTGGCGGTGCCAGCGGCCTGATCGGCCGGACGGTCGCAGGCAGCCAGGGACAGGCTGGCAACGATGGCCAGTGCCAGGGTGGGACGGCGCAGCTTGGACATGGACTTCTCTTGCAGCGGAAAACCCCAAGTCTAATCCGCGCCGGCCGGCCTGGTCGTTCCGTTGTGCCACCTGTCCTGTGCAGGATCTGGCTGAACGCGCCGAAGCGATCTTCACGCCGTCACCGGGGTGGTGCATGCTGGGCGCTGGAGCCCTGCGCGGACACGGGGAGGTGGCCATGCAGGACGGGGTCAGGCGTCAAGAATGGCGTCCGCCGGCCGTTGAGGTCGGGGACGTGGAGGATTCGTTCGCGCATGAAGCCAGCCGACTGCACAAGGAAGACCGACCGATGCCCGCGCTGAAACGGGCGTTGGCCCGGCCGCTGCGCGCCATCACCTGGGGCGGCGTGCTGCTGGGCGTGTTGCTGGTGGCCGGGTTGGCCACCATGCTGGTCAACGACCATCAGCGCCGGCTGGAAGCCGCGCAACGGCAGAGCCGGGCGCTGGCGGTGGGCAGTGAGCGGCTGCTGGCGATGGAGCTGCGCAACCTGGAGCGGGCGATGTCGGGCGTTGCCGCCGATGCCGCCGAACTGTTCCGCAGCGTGCCGGCACAGGCGCCGGCACTGCTGGATGCCGCCATCGGTGGCGTGCTGCGCCGCCACGCTGAGCTGCACAGCATCGTGGTGCTGGACAGCCACGGGCGCGCGCTGACTGCCGGCCGCGGCGACCTGCAGCTGCCGCTGTGGACCGACCCGCTGCGCAGGGGGCAGGGCAGCGCGCTGTACATCGGGCCGCCGCAGCGTGCCAGCGACGGCGGCTGGGTGGTGCCGCTGGCGTTGCCGATGGTGGGTGAGCGCTGGCTGTTGGCACGGCTGCGCTGCGGCGAACTGCAGCGCATCGCGGGCGGCCTGGATGTCGGCCCCAATGGGCTCGTCTCGATCAGTGATGCCGAGGGGTACATGCTGGCGCGCGTGCCCGATCCGCATGGCACGGTAGGCCGTCGCTACGATCTGCCACGGCGCGATCTGCTCGGCACGCAGGCCGTGGTCGAGCTGGGCAGCCTGCCCGGCGTGGTCGATGGCGTGCCGCGCATCACGACCATCAGTACGCTCGACCGCAGCCCGCTGGCGGTACAGATCGGCCTGGCCGACGAGGACGTCCTTGCGCCGTGGTGGCCTTACCTGCAGGCGTCGGTGGTGATTGTGCTGGCCTACATCGCGGTGCTGCTCGTGCTGCTGTATGCGGTGCGCCGCACGACCCGCCGCCAGCAATCGATGGCCGAAGAACTGAAGGCCGGCCATGCCGAGCTGCGCCTGGCCCATCAGGTCGGGCGTGTCTGCACCTGGTACGTGGACGAGGATGCCGCGCTGCTGCGCTGGTCCCCCCTGGCACGCGAGATCTTCGGTGTGCAGACCGATGCGCTGCCGGTAGCCGACTTCTTCGCCCGCGTGCATCGTGATGATGCCGCACGCCTGCAGCAGGCCTTTGACCAGGCCTTCGCCGGTAGTGCGGTGCTCGACCAGGTGTTCCGCCTGGTGCTGCCCGGTGGTGACGTGCGCTGGGTGGGTGCGCGCGGACAGCGGGTGGAGGTGGCCGACAGTGAACGACGCATGATCGGCGCGTTGACCGACCTGAGCGAGCGCTACCAGGCGCGCGAGCAGATGAGCGAAGTGGAGCGCCGCTTCCGCCTGCTGTTCGACCGCAACCCGGCGCCGTTCTGGGTGTTCGACCCGGACACGTTGCGCTTCATCGAGGTCAATGACGCGGCGGTGCGCCAGTACGGCTACAGCCGCGAGGAATTCCTGGCGATGAGCATCCTCGACATCCGCCCACGCGAAGGCTGGGACGAGGTGAAGGGAGCGATCGCCAGGGCCCGCGTGGGTGAGCTGCAGGACGCGGCGGTGCGCCTGCACCGGCGCAAGGACGGCAGCGTGTTCGAAGTGCGCGCGCACCTGTCCAAGCTCGATTTCGATGGCCAGCCGGCCTGCCTGGTGCTGGCCGAGGATGTCAGCGAACGGCTGGCCTACGAGCGCGACCTGGCCTACCAGGCGCGGCACAACCCGGCCACCGGCCTGCTCAACGTACGTGCGTTGACCGAACAGCTGGATGAGCAGGAACAGGGCTACACCATCGCGTTCGTGCAGCTGCGTGGCCTGCAGCTGGTAGCCGATACGCTGGGCCGCGAGATCGGTGATGCGGTGCTGCAGTCGATGGCGACCCGCTTGGGCGGGTTGGGCGCACGCTGCGGCACGCTGGCCTTCCAGCCGGCGGAGGACTTCGTGTTCGCCATCGGTGCCGAGCACGATACCCAGCGCGTGCTGGACGACCTGCTGCAGATCGTGTCGGCGCCGATGCGCGGCAAGGATTCACTGCACCAGTTCGAGCCACGCATCGGCGTGGCAGTGCACATCGCCGGTGACGGCCACAGCGCCGAGCAGGTGATCGGCATGGCCGCGCAGGCGGCGCATGCGGCGCGCGCCGAGGGCAACGTCGTGGTGTGGTTCGACGCGGCGGTGACCACGCGGCTGGCCGACCGGCTGCGCCTGGCCGGGCGCATCCATGCGGCCATCGACAACGAGTTCCAGCTGTACTTCCAACCGATCCGGCATGCCAGCGATGGCAGTCCGGCGGCGCTGGAGGCGCTGCTGCGCTGGCCGCAGGCCGACGGCAGCTTCATTCCGCCCAACGAGTTCATCCAGCTGTGCGAGGAGACCGGGCTGATTCTTGCGCTGGGCCGGTGGGTGATCCACGCGGCAGCGAAGGCGCAGCGGCGGCTGGTCGAGGCCGGCTGGGGCGAGCTGCCGATTGCGGTGAACGTGTCGGCGGTGCAGTTCTTCAACAGCGATCTGGTGGCCGAGTTCACCCGCGCCCAACAGGAGTTCGGGTTGGCCCGTGGCGCGCTGCATGTGGAGCTGACCGAGAGCAGCCTGATGCGCAAACCGGCGCAGGCGATGCAGACCATGCAGCGCCTGCACGAGCAGGGCATCAGCGTGTCGCTGGATGATTTCGGCACTGGCTATTCCAGCATGTCCTACCTTCAGCACCTGCCGCTGGACATCCTCAAGATCGATCGCAGCTTCGTGGCGGACGTGGAAACCAATCCGCGCAATGCCTCGATCTGCCGCGCGCTGTTGTCACTGGGCCACAGCATGGGGCTGACCATCATCGCCGAGGGCGTGGAGACACCGGGGCAACTGGACTGGCTGGCCGCGCACGGCTGTGACCAGGTGCAGGGCTACCTGCTGGGGCGGCCGGCACCGCTGGAGCGGATCATCGATGCGCTGGACGAGGTGGCGGCCTAGGCCGGGCTCCGGAGTAGGAGCCGGCGACGTGTAGAGTCGACTGCTCTTGTTGGTCCACTGCTCTTGGCGTTTGGCAGAAAAACGCGCGCGACGCGCGGGAGTCGACTGACAGTCGACTCTACCGGGCCATATCCGCAGGAAACGTCGGCGCATCCATGCGCCGGTAGCGCTGGACCATACCCTGCGGACGCACCCTTACACCCCGGTTTCGATCAGGTGATCGATGAAACTGCGCACCTTCGGTGCCAGGTGGCTGCGGCTGGTGTAGACGGCGAAGATGCCGATCGGCGCCGCCTCCCAGTCAGGCAGGAGGCGCACCAGGCGGCCATCGGCCAGTGCATCCTGCAGAAGGAAATCCGGCTGCAGGATCACCCCCATGCCGGCAATCGCCGCTTCGCGCAGCACGTCGCCGTTGTTGGCGTGCAGCAGGCTGCTCACCGCCACCTTCACTTCGCCGCCGGGCCCCTGCAGCGGCCAGTGGTCACCGGCGGCCCAGTAGCTGTAGCTCAGGCAGGCGTGCGCCTGAAGCTCCTGCGGTGTCTGTGGCGTGCCATGCGCGGCCAGGTAGGAAGGTGCGGCGCACAGGCTCACCCGCGATTCACCCAGGCGGCGCGCGATCAGTGCCGGGCTCGGCTCACGGGTGATGCGGATGGCCACGTCGTAGCCTTCCTCGACCATGTCCACCAGCCGGTCGGACAGCGCCAGATCCAGCTCCACCTGCGGGAAGCGCTGGCGGTAGCTGGCCAGCAATGGTCCCATCCGGGCGATGCCCCAGCTGACCGGTGCGTTGATGCGCAGGGTGCCGGAGGGCTCCAGCGCCTGGGCGCCGATGCTGGCCTCCAGCGCGTCGAACTCGGCCAGCAGGCGCACGCACTGGGCGTAGTAGGCTGCGCCCGCACTGGTCGGGCTGACCCGGCGCGTGGTGCGGTGGAGCAGGCGGGTGGACAGGCGTTTTTCCAGCGCGGCGACCTGGCGGGTAACGCCGGCCGTGGACATGTCCAAGGCCTGGGCGGCGGCGCTGAAGCCGTTGCGCTCGACCACCGCCACGAACACACGCATCGCCTCGAGGGTGTCCATTGTTGCGACTTTTGAAATAAATACGGTCAAGCGATCGTATTTATCGGCTCGTGAAGGCGCAATAACCTGTACCCATTCCTTCCGAGGTGCTTCCCCATGCACACCACGACTGCTCCTGTTTCGCCGCTGGCGCCGTATGGCGCCACCCTGCTGCGCCTGGCCCTGGGCGTGCTGTTCCTGGTCCACGCGCTGACCAAGCTGCTGGTGTTCACCCCGGCCGGTACGGCAGCGTTCTTCGAGTCGCTGGGGCTGCCCGGCGTGCTCGGCTACCTCACCATCGGCGTCGAACTGGCGATCACCGCCGCGCTGCTGCTGGGTATCTACGCGCGCTGGATCGGCCTGGCCGGTGTGCCGCTGCTGCTGGGCACCATTGTCAACGTGCACGGCGCCAATGGCTTCAGCTTCGCCAACGCCGGCGGTGGCTGGGAATACCCGGCCTTCTGGGCGCTGGCGCTGGTGGTGCTGTTCCTGGTCGGCGATGGCAAGTGGACCCTGCGTTCGCGCTGATCGCCGCCTGATCCTGCAACTGGAGAATTCCATGTTCCGCCTGCCTTCGCTGTACATCTCGCATGGTTCGCCGATGACCGCCCTGCATCCGGGCCAGGTCGGCGTGCGCCTGGCCGAGCTGGCCCGCGATCTGCCGACTCCGCGCGCCATCGTGATGGCCTCGGCGCACTGGCTGGGCCGGCAGCCGCTGGTCGGCGCGCATCCGCAGCCTCCGACCATCCACGATTTCGGCGGTTTCCCGCGCGCGCTGTTCGAACTGCAGTACCCGGCGCCGGGTGATCCGGCGCTGGCCGAAGACGTGGCTGGCCGCATCGCCGCCGCCGGCCTGGCGGTGGCCCTCGATCCGCAGCGCGGCCTCGACCACGGCGCGTGGGTGCCGCTGCGGCTGCTACGCCCGCAGGCCGATATCCCGGTGGTGCCGGTGTCCATCCAGCCGCTGCTCGGCCCCGAGCATCAGTTCGCGCTGGGTCGCGCGCTGGCGCCGCTGCGCGAGCAGGGCGTGCTGCTGGTCGGCTCGGGCAGCATTACCCACAACCTGCACGACTGGGGCGACTACCAGGACGGCAAGGAAGCGCCGTACGTGCGGCCCTTCATCGAGTGGATGGAGCAGCGCCTGGCCGCTGATGACCGCCAGGCACTGTTCGACTATCGCCGGCAGGCCCCGTTCGCCGAGCGCGCGCACCCGACCGACGAGCACCTGCTGCCGCTGTTCTTCGCGATGGGCGCGGCGGGCGAGGGCGGCTTCGGTGCACGTCGCATCGATGCCGGCATCGACGCCGGTTTCCTGGCCATGGACCTGTACCGCTTCGATGGGGCGGCATGAGCCGGGGCTGACGCCGGGCCATCCCCGTCGTCGCGCCTGCAGTCGCATGTGGTAATTTTTTCCGGGTTTCCGGCGCTGGCTTCCGAGCCTCCCCCCGCGCCGCTTCCTGGAAGAAGCATGCATACCATCGAAGTCGTCCTGGCGATGCTGGTAGCCGTTGTCGCCAGCGGCTACCTGGTTCGCGTCCTCCCCTTTTCGTTGCCGCTGCCGCTGGTGCAGATCGGACTGGGCGCGGTGATCGCCGGGGTGTTCAACCGCGGCCACGCGCTCGAGCCGGAAGTGTTTTTCCTGCTGTTCCTGCCGCCGCTGCTGTTCCTTGATGGCTGGCGCATTCCCAAGCAGGGCCTGTTCCGCGACAAGGGCGCGATCCTCGAGCTGGCGTTCGGCCTGGTGGTGTTCACCGTCATCGGCGCCGGCTTCCTGATCCACTGGCTGATTCCGGTGATGCCGCTGGCGGTGTGCTTCGCACTGGCGGCGATCGTGTCGCCCACCGATCCGGTGGCAGTCGGTGCGATCGCCTCCAAGGCGCCGATCCCCAAGCGCCTGATGCACATCCTGGAAGGCGAGTCGCTGCTCAACGATGCATCGGGCCTGGTCTGCTTCCGCTTCGCAGTGGCGGCGGTGATGACCGGCACCTTCTCGCTGGCTACGGCATCGCTGACCTTCGTGTGGGTGGCGGTGGCCGGTCTGGCGGTGGGCGTGGCGGTCACTTTGGGTGTGTCCACGTTCCAGCGCTGGCTGTGGCGCCGCTTCGGTGAAGAGCCCGGCGCGGCGATGCTGGTCAACCTGCTCATTCCGTTCGCGGCCTACCTGCTGGCCGAAGAGATCCATGCCTCGGGCATTCTCGCCGCGGTCGCCGCCGGCATCGCGATGAGCTACGTGGAGCTGACCGGCCGCGTCTCCGGCAGCATGCGCGTGCAGCGCGCCGGGGTCTGGAACATGCTGCAGTTCAGCTTCAACGGCATCATGTTCGTGCTGCTGGGCGAGCAGCTGCCGGGCATCGTCGAACGCGCCACCACCACCATGAACGAGAGCGGCCACCAGAGTGCGTGGTGGCTGCTGGTGTACGTGGTGGTGATCAACCTGGCGCTGATCACGCTGCGCCTGCTGTGGGTGTGGCTGTCGCTGCGCTGGAACCTGCTGCGCGCGCGGCGCCGTGGCCTGGAGCGCGGCGAGGCGCCGAACTGGCGCATCGTGGTGGCGACCTCGGTGGCCGGGGTACGCGGTGCGATCACCCTGGCCGGTGTGTTGACCCTGCCGCTGTTCCTGCCCGATGGCAGTGCGTTCCCGGCGCGTGATCTGGTGATCTTCCTGGCCGCGTCGGTGATCCTGTTCTCGCTGCTGGGGGCCAGCATCGCGCTGCCGCAGCTGCTGAAGGGCCTGCAGCTGCCGGCCGATTCGGGTGAACGCAAGGAAGAGGACCTGGCACGCCGGCTGTCGTCGAAGGCCGCGCTGGCCGGGGTCGAGCGCATGCGCCAGCAGCTGGTGATGAACCAGAACACCGAGAACGTGCAGCTGTACAACGACGCTGCGTCACGGGTGAGCCTGCTGTACCAGCGCCACCTGGAGCGCGACAGTGATGGGCCCGACGTGGACCCGGAGAAGGTACGGCGCATGGAAATGGGCTACCGCCAGCTGCGCAGCGCCGGCCTCAATGCCGAACGCGAGGAACTGTTCCGGTTGACCCGGCGCGGGGTGATCTCCGATGAGATCTCGCGGCGCCTGATCCGCAACCTGGACCTGCTGGAATCGCGCAAGCGCGAGTGATGCTGCGGTCGGGCGGCGTCGATCGGGGTCAGATCCCTTTCCGCAGGAAAGGGGTCTGACCCCAGGATCATGCGGGAGCCGCGCTTATTCCGGCTTCGTTTCCAGGAAATACGCCTCGACCTTGCCCTTGACCTTGATGGTCATCGGGTTGCCTCGGCGGTCGCGGGCCTTGCCGGCCTGCACGCGGATCCAGCCTTCGCTGACCGAGTATTCCTCGACGTTGTCGCGCTCGACGTCGTTGAAACGCACGCCGACGCCGCGCTCCAGCGCCTGCGCATCATGGAAGGGGCTGGCCGGGTTGATCGCCAGGTGGTCGGGAGGGGTATCGCTCATCGCTTCGTTCACAGTGACGGCCACCAAGGCCGGCTTCAGGGGCACAGGATAAACCGTAGAATGCCGGCCTGCCCCAGAGGAAGTTCCGCCATGCCTGACAACAGCGACTATTTCGACTTCGAGGAAGACATCCACGACTTCGACGAAGATGGCTTCGAGGCGCGGGTCTGGAACCTGCTGGTGCTGATCAACCCGGGCGACGAAGAGCTGGCCCTGCAGCAGTTCAATCGCTGGCGCGAGCACCTGTCCGAGGACGGGCAGCCGCTGGAAGCGGACAGCGACTGGCTGCCGGCCCTGTTCACGGCCATTGCCTGGCAGTCCGGTTTCGAGGTGGAGCGAGATGACCTGGAATCGCTGCAGTCGGCGGTGAACGAGCTGTCGGCGCGCTTCAACCTGCAGCTGGACTGGGGTGGTGACCTGGACGACGAGGACTTCGCCGAAGACCTGGACAGCGTGCAGCTGATGTCCACCGCCTTCGACCGCCTGCGCGAGCACAACTACACGCTGTGGAGCGTGGATGCCGGCAGCGACGGCTTCAGCGGCGTGATGGCATTGACCCGCGACGACGACGCGATGCTGGCGCTGTGCTCGCTGTTGAACGTGGAAATCCGGCTGGGCAGCGACCCGTTCTGAGGGATGGGGTGATCCGCCGGGGACGATCTGCTGGGGGCGGCCCGACGGGACGACCCGACGGGACCACCCGACGGGGTAGAGTCGACTGTTAGTCGACTGCTCTTCCATCCGGCCGCGAAAACCCCGCGCTGCGCGCGATAGTCGACTAACAGTCGACTCTACCCAGTCGACTCGACCCAGCCGTCACTTGGCGCCGCCTACGGCCGGTACTGCGCCCGGGCGTTGGCGATCACCGCTTTGACCAGGTCGCGGTCGGCGTGCCGGGAAATAGCCCGTGCACCGAGCGCGATCGCCTGTGCGCGCAGCTCGGCAGTGACATCGTAGTGCGCACCGCTGGCCTTGTTCTGGAAGGCCCGCAGTGGAATGCCGAGCTGCGCCGCCATGGCGTGCAGCTCGGGCAGGGTGTCGGCCATCAGGTGCGCCCAGCGCTGTCCGCGCCAGGGATGCACCGCGTCATCGACGTAGACCGTCACCGCCGCGGCCGGTTCAGGCCTGCGGCTTGCTGTCGCTGTCAGCGGCCGGGGTGGCCGCGGCATCGGCAGCAGCTTCAACCACATCACCTTCGGCGGCCTCGGCGGCTTCGCCTTCCTCGCCTTCAGCAGCGTCGACGCCTTCGAACTCGGCGACCAGCGTGTCCAGGTACTCGTCAGCGGTCTGGCCGGACTCTTCGGCCAGGGTGTCCAGCAGCTTCTGCAGCAGCTCGGAATATTCCAGGTTGACCTTGCGGCCTTCCTTTTCCTGCACGTTGGCCAGGTGCTTGAGCATGGCCAGCATCGGCACCGGGTTCTCGGCGTTGCCCATGGTCTGGCCGCCGATGGCCAGCAGCCACTCACGGCCCTGCAGGCCGATGGCCGCAACCACCTGGCCGTCTTCGTTGGTCAGCACGGCATGGTTCTGCACCTGCTGCTGGGCGTTCAGGCGGAGAAACGGACGCTTGGCCTGCTGCTTCTTGCGCTTGTCGCGCTTGGCCTTGGAGTTCTGGGACATGGGGTGGGATCACCTGGAAACGGAAAGACCGCCATTGTAGCGGCCGCGCGCAGGTGGGGTCAGATCCCTTTCCATGGGAAAGGGATCTGACCCTGGTTCATCGCGCCGGCGCCTGCGCGGCCTGCACATCCGGGTCGGCGGTCGGCGCCGACAACCCTACCTGCGGGCCGGCACCGGCCAGGGCGGCCGCTTCGGCGGCCTGGGTCATCACCACGATGCTGATGCGGCGGTTGATCGGATTCTGCGGGTCGGCCTTGTCGAACAGTACCGAGGAGGACAGGCCGACCACGCGGGTGATCTTGCTGTCCTCCAGGCCGCCATCGATCAGCGCGCGCCGTGCGGCATTGGCACGGTCGGCGCTCAGTTCCCAGTTGCCGTAGCCGCGTGCGGCGGAATAGGCGGTGATGTCGGTGTGGCCGGTCAGGCTGATCCGGTTCGGCACGTGGTTCAGGTAGTTGGCCAGCTCGTGCAGGATCTGCTGCGTATAGGGCTTCAGCGTGGCGCTGCCGAGATCGAACATCGGCCGGTTCTGCTTGTCCACGATCTGGATGCGCAGGCCTTCCGGGGTCAGGTCCAGCAGCAGCTGGTCCTTGAACGGCTCCAGTGCCTGGCTCTTGCTGATCGCTTCCTGCAGTTCCTTCATCAGTGCTTCCAGCTGCTGCTTGTCGCGCTGCTGCTGGTCCACCGGCTGCGGCACCGCTTCCTTCTGGTTCTTGAAGGGATCGTTGCTGTTGCCACGCGAAATGTCGGTGGCACCGCCCAGCTTGATCATCGAAGTACTGGCGCCGCCCGGTCCGGCCATGCCGGGCGCCGGCGTGGCGCTCTGCCCGCTCAACGGGCTGGGGTTGCGGAAGTACTCGGAAATGGCGGCGCGGTCGTTCTTGTTGGTGGTGGCCATCAGCCACAGCACCAGGAAGAAGGCCATCATCGCGGTCACGAAGTCGGCGTAGGCCACCTTCCACGAGCCGCCGTGATGGGCGGCGTGGCCGGCCTTCTTGACCCGGCGGACGATGACGGTGGGCTTGTTCTCGGCCATGGCTTACTTGACCGTCTTCAGGTGCTGCTCGAAATCGGAGAAGGCCGGGCGCACGTTCGACGGCAGCGTCTTGCGGGCGAACTCCAGTGCGATCTTCGGGTTGTAGCCGCGCAGGCAGGCCAGCAGGGCGGTCTTCACCGATTCGTAGATGCGGCTGTCCTGTTCGGCGCGTGCTTCCATCGCCGCTGCCATCGGGCCGACGAAACCGTAGCCCAGCAGGATGCCGAGGAAGGTGCCGACCAGCGCACCTGCCACGTGGCCACCGACCTCGACGATGTCGCCGCCGATCGAGCCCATGGTGATGACGATGCCCAGCACCGCCGCCACGATGCCGAAACCGGGCAATCCGTCGGCGACCTTGGTCAGCACCTGCGACGGTGCCATGGCTTCGGCGTGGTGCTTTTCCAGCTCCAGTTCCAGCAGCGGCTCCAGCTCGTGCGGCTCGATGTTGCTGCCGATCATCAGGCGCAGGCAGTCGGTGATGAAGTCGATCAGGTGGTGATCGGCCTGCACCTTGGGGTAGTTGCCGAACAGTGCGCTTTCGGCCGGGCGCTCGACATGGTCTTCCAGCGCCATGAAGCCTTCGCGGCGGGCCTTGTTGAGCAGTTCGTAGAGCAGGCTGAGCACATCGATGTAGTCCTGCTGCTTGTAGCGCGGGCCCTTGAACACGCCGACCATCGCCTGCAGGGTCTGCTTGACCGTCTTGGCCGGGGTACCGACCAGGAATGCACCCAGCGCGGCCCCGCCGATGATGACCAGCTCGTAGGGCTGCCACAGCGCCCCCAGGCGGCCATGTGCGCCGAGGTAGCCGCCCAGCACGCTGATGATGACGACCAGGAATCCAACGATGATGAGCATGGCGCGACGCAAGGAGCGGGGATATCTCCTTGTCGGCCCATCCGCTGGTTTTCTGAAGAGGGAATTCTGTGAAATCGGTCAGCGGGGTGTTTCAGCCCGCCACGCCGCTTTCGGCGCCGCCGCGCTGCAACGGGTCAGGCCACGGTTCGCCGTTGCCGGTGAACGAAAGTGAGACGGAGTTCAGGCAGTGGCGCTCGTAGGTGGGCGGCGGGCCGTCCGGGAACACGTGGCCCAGATGGCTGCCACAGCGCGCGCAGGTGATCTCGGTGCGGACCATGCCGTGGCTGGTATCGCGGATCTCGCGCACATGCGCCGGGTCGAACGGCGCGAAGAAGCTGGGCCAGCCGGTGCCCGAATCGAACTTGGTGCTGGAGCGGAACAGCGGCAGCGCACACAGCCGGCAGCAGTAGACGCCCTCGCGCTTGTTGTCGAGGAACACCCCGCAGAACGGGGCCTCGGTGCCGTGCTGCAGCAGCACGCGGCGTTCCTCGCTGCTGAGGCCGGCGACCAGCGCCTCGGTCTGGGTGGCAGTGGGGGGCGTCAGATCGAAGGCAGTCATGGCGGCGCTCCGTGGGGTCGATGGCCTGGGGTTGCGGGAAAACGTGGGGGTGATGGCGCAACCTTGCAAGTGTGATGGCCGTTCATGGCGGGCACACGGGGGCAGGCGCATGGTAAAGACGATCCACGCCGGAGCGTGCCATGAAACCGACCCTTCCACTGTTGTTGCTGGCCCTGCTGCCTGCGTTGGCGCTGGGCCAGGTGCCGACCGCTGATCCGACCGCCACCCGCAGCACCACCACCGTGGCGCCCGCGCCGGTGCCGCCGCCGCCACAAGCCGCGCGCCCGCAACCGCAGGTGCTGCCTTCGCCGCAGCCGGCGCAGCCGATCAAGTCCACGGGGCCGGCCCAGGTCGCGCCGATGGCGGCACCGAAGCCGGCCGACAAGGTGTACGACCGCAACGGCCGCATCATTCCCGGGGTGCGCCCGGCCGGTCCCAACCGCGTGTTTGACTCGCGCACCGGGCGTTATCTCGACAGCGTGCCGCAGGGCGACGGCCAGCAGGTCCGGTAAGGCCGCGCCACGACAGGCGGCGCAGCTGAACCTTCGAAAACAACATCCTGCCGGTCACTGCTTTTTCGCCTGCGATTAACCGACCCGGGACCACCGTGAGCCTGCGCCGGCATTCCGCCGCCGCTTCTCCTTTGTCCATTGGATCGCGATCATGAAGAACCAGCAGAACCGTCATCCCGGCAAGGAACCGCAGGGCCGCAACCCGCAGCAACAGCAGCAACAGCAGCAACAGCAGCAGATGGATCAGCAGCAGCCGCACAAGGGCGGCAAGCAGCAGGAGCAGCGATCGCAGAAGCATCCGCAGCAGCGTTGACGGATCCGGGGCCAGAGCCCGCGTTGCGGGATCCAGCCCTCTTGCCGCTCCTGACCGGGGTCGGATCCCGCACAGCGGGCTCTGACCCCCCCCCGCAAGCCGGCTCAATCCGGAATGGGCAGGCTCAGCGTCTCCTTCACCTCTTCCATCACGATGTAACTCTTCGACTCACGTACGTGCGGCAGCGTCAGCAGCGTGCTGCCGAGCAGCTTGCGGTAGGAGGCCATCTCGCTGATCCGTGCCTTCAGCAGGTAATCGAAGTCGCCTGACACCAGGTGGCACTCCAGCACGTTGGGAAGCTTCAGGGCGGCGCGACGGAACTCTTCGAAGATGTCGCCGGACTTGTAGGCCAGGCTGATCTCCACGAACACCAGCAGGCTGGCTTTCACCGCCGCAGGGTCCAGGTGGGCGTGATAGCCGGTGATTACCCCTTCGCGTTCCAGCCGGCGCACGCGCTCGGTGCATGGGGTGGTCGACAGGCCGACCCGCTCACCCAGCTCGGTGAAGGAAATACGGCCCTCGGCCTGCAGGATGCGCAGGATCTTGCGGTCGATCTTGTCCAGTTCGCGGGTACGGGTGGCCATCGCCGTCAACCTTGGGGAATGAATTGCAGGAGAACATCCTGCCGGTTGATTTCAAATCAGGCAAATCAACTGGTATCGGCTGTCTATACTTCCCCAATTATGGTCCCGGCGCGCTCCAGTGCAGGGAATGATCGGGTTGGAGAAGTCCCATGCGAGTCCTAGTTCTCGGCAGCGGCGTGATCGGCACCACCAGTGCTTGGTACCTGCGACAGGCCGGGTTTGAAGTCACGGTCATCGACCGCCAACCCGGCCCGGCGCTGGAGACCAGCTTCGCCAATGCCGGCCAGCTGTCGTTCGGCTACACCTCGCCGTGGGCGGCCCCGGGCGTGCCGAAGAAAGCGATCGGCTGGCTGTTCGAGAAGCACGCGCCGCTGGCGATCAAGCCGGGCATGGACCTGGCCCAGTACCGCTGGCTGTGGCAGATGCTGCGCAACTGCACGCATGAGCGCTATGCGATCAACAAGGCGCGCATGGTGCGCATGTCCGAATACAGCCGCGACTGCCTGAACGAACTGCGCGCGCAGATCGGCATCGAATTCGAAGGCCGCGACCTGGGCACCACCCAGCTGTTCCGCACCCAGCAGCAGCTGGACGCTTCGGCGCAGGACATCGAGATCCTGGCCCAGTACGGCGTGCCGTACGAAGTACTGGACCGCGCCGGCATCATCCAGGCCGAGCCCGCGCTGGCCCATGTGGATGGCCTGGTGGGCGCACTGCGCCTGCCGCGCGACCAGACCGGTGACTGCCAGCTGTTCACCCGCCGCCTGGCCCAGCTGGCCGCCGACGCCGGCGTGGAATTCCGCTACGACCAGGACATCACCGGCCTGGAGTTCGATGGCGACCGGGTGACCGGCGTGCGCGTCGGCAACCGGGTGGAAAGCGCTGACCGGGTGGTGGTGGCGCTGGGCAGCTATTCGCCGGCCATGGTCGCGCCGCTGGGCATGCGCCTGCCGGTGTACCCGCTGAAGGGCTACTCGCTGACCCTGCCGATCACCGACCCGGCGATGGCGCCGACCTCGACCATCCTGGACGAGAGCTACAAGGTGGCCGTCACCCGCTTCGACAACCGTATCCGTGTGGGCGGCATGGCCGAAGTGGCCGGTTTCGACCTGTCGCTGTCGCAGCGCCGCCGTGAGACCCTGGAACTGGTCGTGCGCGACCTGTACCCGAAGGGCGGCGATGTGGCCAAGGCGCAGTTCTGGACCGGCCTGCGCCCGGCCACGCCGGACGGCACGCCGGTGATCGGTGCCACGCCGTTCCGCAACCTGTACCTCAATACCGGTCACGGCACGCTGGGCTGGACCATGGCCTGCGGTTCGGGTCGCTACCTGGCCGACCTGATGAGCGCGCGCCAGCCGCAGATCAGCACGGAAGGTCTGGATATTTTCCGCTACGGCCAGTACGGTCACGCGCCGCAACACGAGAACCGCACATGCGTCCTGCCCGCGCGCTGATCGACCTGGGCGCTCTTCGCAGCAACTACCGGCTCGCCCGTGAACTGGGCGGTGGCAAGGCCCTGGCGATCATCAAGGCCGATGCCTATGGCCATGGCGCGGTGCGCTGTGCCCAAGCGCTGGAAGACGACGCCGATGGCTTCGGCGTGGCCACCATTGAAGAAGCGCTGGAACTGCGCCAGGCCGGCATCCGTGCGCCGATCCTGCTGCTGGAAGGCATCTTCGAACCCAGCGACATGGCGCTGGTGGCCGAGCATGATTTCTGGTTCGCCGTTGGTTCGCCGTGGCAGCTGGACGCCGTGGCCGCCTTCGACAGCCCGCGTCCGCTGACGGTGTGGCTGAAGCTGGACAGCGGCATGCATCGGCTCGGCCTGGACGTGGACAGCTTCCGTGCCGCGCATGCGCGCCTGTCGGCGTTGCCGCAGGTCGAGCGCATCGTGCTGATGACCCACCTGGCACGTGCCGACGAGCTGGACAGCGAACGCACCCACGAACAGGCCGCGACCTTCGCCCGTGCCACCGACGGCCTGCAGGGCGAGACCAGCGTGTGCAATTCACCCGCGCTGCTGGGCTGGCCGGACGTGCGCAGCGATTGGGTGCGCCCGGGCCTGATGCTGTACGGGGCGAACCCGCTGCCGGATGCTACGGAGGTCACCGCGCGGCTGCGCCCGGTGATGACGATGCAGTCCAAGGTGATTGCCGAGCGCTGGATCGACGCCGGCGAGCCGGTGGGGTATGGCGCCCGTTTCGTGTCGAAGGCACGCACGCGTGTTGGCGTGGTGGCGCTGGGTTATGCCGATGGCTATCCGCAGTTTGCGCCGAACGGCACCCCGGTGCTGATCGACGGCCAGCCCGGTGTGCTGATCGGTCGCGTGTCGATGGACATGCTGACCGTGGACCTGACCGCGCATCCGCAGGCCGGCGTCGGCAGCGTGGTGGAGCTGTGGGGCACTGCGCCGACGCTGTCCGAACTGGCGCCGCGCTGTGGCGTGAGTGCCTACCAGCTGCCGTGCGCGGTCAAGCGCGTGGCCAAGGTATACGTGTAGCGCCGAGCCCAGGCTCGGCTTCGGTAGCGGCCGACCTTGGCCGGCGCCGGTCGTCTGACGTGTGTCGACCAAGGTCGACACCTGCCGGCGGGGCGCGTTGCCCGGCCTTACCGCGCGGCGGTGGCCTGGCTGGCCAGCTGGCGCTTCACCCAGTCATCGATCAGGCGCTTCTCGTAGCGCAGCGGGTCGCTGTCGCTCTTCAGGCCCAGGTTGTGCAGGTAGCCGGTATCGCTCAAGCGCGCGTCACCTTCGCTGACGATGCGGCCGCTGGCGTCCTTCAACGTGTACTGCAGGGTGATCCGCGGCGGGTAGATGTCGCGCATGATCCGGATATCGCGCCCGCGCGGGCCGTGCCACGGCTCGTAGTCACCGGCGCGCTTGATGTCGACCAGCGTCACATCCAGGGTCTGGCCCGGTTGCAGCGGCTTGGCGGCGGTGGTCTGCACATAGCGCGCCAGCTGCTGTACCCAGTCGCCGCGTTCGGCCTCGAAGCGGTTGCTGCTCTGGCGGATCTCGGTGAACCTGGCCGGATCGTCCCACTTCACGCTCACCGGGCCATCGGCCTGCAGTGCGCGGGGGGCTGCTGGATCGGTCACCGCGCGGGGCGCAGCCTGGGCGCTGCCTGCCACGAGGGCGCCGGCCAGCAGCAGGGCGGAAGCAAGTGAGCGGTTCATGACGGTCTCCTGCATCCCTGAGGGGGACGATGTTGATCACACATCGAGTGTGAGCCTGCTCCCGGGCAACGGCAATGGCCGAATGCGTCACGCACAAGAGCGGTTGCCGCCAATTCATCGTCGTCAACCATGACTGACGGCGCTTGACGCTGTGAATACGTCCTTTGGAAGATGCTGTGCCTCCAATCCGGCCCGTCCAGACGCCCTTGTCCACACTGCCGCCCTTAGTGGAGCGCCCACCGATGATGGTGCCGGCGCCCGAACCCGACCTGCATCATGGCGTGCTTGAGCGCATCAACGCCGGTTTCTGCGTGATCCAGGTGCTGTTCGAGGGTGACCGCGCGATCGACTACCGCTTCATCGAGGTCAACGACGCGTTCGAGCGCCATACGGGCCTGAAGGATGCCCTTGGCCAGCGCATGACGGCGCTGGAGCCGAACCACGAGCAGGACTGGTTCCGCATCTACGGCGAGGTCGCGCGCAGCGGCCGGCCGGCACAGTTCGAGATGGAGGCACGGGCGCTGGGTCGCTCCTTCGCGGTCGACGCGGTGCGCGTGGGACGGCCGGGAGAGGACAAGGTCGGCATCCTGTTCTTCGACATCACCGCACGCAAGCAGATGGAGGTGGACCTGGGCGAAAGCGAAGCCCGCTTCAGCGCGCTGGCCGATGGCCTGCCGATGCCGGTATGGGTGCTCGACGAGCGCGGCCACGCCCGTTTCGTCAACAGCGCCTTCAGCGAGTTCTTCGGTGGCGATGAAACGCGCGTGCCGGAAGATGTCTGGCGTGGGCTGGTGCACCCGGATGATGCGTCGGTGTTCGAGTACGAACTGCAGGAAGCGCTGAAGGCACAGCGATCGATGCATGCGCTGGTGCGTGCGCGCCGTGCCGATGGCCAATGGCGCTGGCTGGAAATGAACGCGCGCCCGCGCTTCTCGCGCATGGGCCGCTTCATCGGCCTGGCCGGCAGCAGCCCGGACGTGACCGAACGCCGCGAGATCGAACTGGCACGCGAGGAACTGCTGCAGTCCGAGCGCGCCGCGCGCAGTGCCGCCGAGAACATGGCGCGGTTGAAGGACGAGTTCCTCGCCACCCTGTCGCACGAGCTGCGCACGCCGCTGACCACCATCCTTGGTTGGAGCGAACTTCTGCTGCAGCGCGTGGACAACACCAGCCCGCTGTTCAAGGGCCTGAACGTGATCGCCAACAGCGCCGGCGCACAGAAGCGGCTGATCTCGGACATGCTTGATCTCAGCAGCATGCTGCTGGGCAAGGTGCAGCTGGAAGTGGAAGTGCTGGACCTGCGCACGCTGCTTGGCGAGGCCATCGGCGCGCAGGAACCGGTGGCCGAGGGCAAGGCGCTGGACGTGCACCTGCAGCTGCCCGAGCAGCCGAGCCTCGTGCTCGGCGATGCCACCCGCCTGCAGCAGGTGTTCTGGAACCTGCTGTCGAATGCAATCAAGTTCACCCCGGCCGAAGGCCGCATCGACGTACAGCTGCAGGCCGACGACAGCCACTGGATGATCACCGTGCGCGATACCGGCGACGGCATCGCACCGGAGTTCCTCAACCACCTGTTCAGCCGTTTCCGCCAGGCCGATGGCACCACCACGCGGCGCCATGGTGGCCTCGGCCTGGGGTTGGCCATCGTGCAGCAGCTGGTTGAACTGCATGGCGGCACGGTCACGGCCGCCAGCGAAGGGCATGGCCACGGTGCCACCTTCACCGTGCGCCTGCCGCAGCACCTGCCGGATGCCGAGCGCCGGCCGCTGCGCGAAGTGATCAGCGGGCCGATCCTGGAGCCGGTGATCGTCGAGCCGTATCCGCTGCGGGGCGTGCACGTGCTGGCGGTGGAAGACCAGCCGGAAGTGCTGGAATACCTGCGGCGCATGCTGGAAGAGCAGGGCGCCAGCGTATCGGCGGCCAGTTCGGCCGGCGAGGCGCTGGCGCTGCTGGCCGATACCGGGCACCTGCAGTACCACGTGATGCTGACCGATATCGGCATGCCGGGCATGGACGGTTACGGGCTGGTGCGCACGCTGCGCGAAGACATGGGCGTGAATGCGGCAACACTGCCCGCGGTGGCGGTGACCGCACTGGCGCGTGCCGATGATCGTCGCCGGGCGCTGGCCTCGGGCTTCCAGGAGCACGTCGCCAAGCCGTACTCGGTTGCGCAGCTGGTAGCTGCCGTGCGCAAGGTGCAGGTGCCGCGCGCGGACAGCGCACTGCACTGAGCATTCACGGCCGATCGGCGACCCTGCACGCAGGAGGTCGCCGATGTCCCGTACCGCTCCCCGTATCCATACCGACCCGGCGCAGATCGCGCGCCTGGAAGCCCTGCTGCCGCAGCTGGAAGGCGAAACGCAGGTGGAACTGACCCTGCATGATGGCCGGCGCCTGCTCGGCACGGTGGCGGTGAAGCCCACCGTGCAGCAGTACCGCAACGGCGCCGGCGATGAAGGCAGCAACGGCCAGCTGCGGCTGGACGACTACGACACGCCGGTGCAGCAGCACCACGTGTGGCTGGACGAGATCGCCAGCATCAACCGCCTGCCACCCAGGGCGCCCTGATCGGTTGCAGAGCCGAGCCCACGCTCGGCTGCGCCCTCGCCCGAGCGTGGGCTCGGGCGCTACCGGTGCCTCAATGCTCGAACAACGTCGGCGTCGCCTCGAACCGGCGCGCATAGGCGCGTTCTTCGGCGACCCGCGCCACCTCGTCATCGGCCAGGTCCGGTGCGCCGTACACCGCATAGGCCACGCTGCCATCGGCGCCATGGCCGACCTGGTGCAGCCGGTAGCGCGAGTGGCCGCCGCCGGTGTCCTCGGGGTAGTGCACGGGCGGATGGCTGCCTTCCAGGTCCATTTCACTGTTGTCGACCACGCCACCGACGAACAAGGCTCGCATGCAGGTTCTCCTGGGTTTCCGGGGGAGCCTCTACCCTGAACGTTCCAATGTTGCTGGCGGATCAAGGCCCCGTTCGGGTTTCGCAAAGCGTCCTGGCGGGCGGGCCCGGCCGAGCCGGTACAATGGACGGCCCTCACGCTTGAAGTACCCGCGCCGATGGCCTCCAGCGACGACGCCCCCCTGCAGACCCTGTTCCTGCCGTTCTCCCAAGGCGCCCTGCGCTGGCCGGAGGGCCCGGTGGCCTTCCTGCGTGCCCGCGATGGTTGGCCGTTGCGCGAGGCCGCTGGCACTCGCGAAGTGCATTGCGAGCAGAGCTTTGCCCCGTTCGCGCAGCCGCTGCAGCAGGCTGCCGGCTGGACCGTCAGTGGCCAGCTGGACGATGCCGCCGGCAAGGGCCGTTACCCGCTGGTGCTGGTGCTGCCGCCGCGCCAGCGCGAGGAAGCCCGTGCGCTGTTCGCCCGCGCGCTGGCCCTGGTCGCCGACGGCGGCCGCATCGTCGCCTGCCAGTCCAACAACGAAGGCGCGCGCTCGGGCGAGGGCGACCTCAAGCAGCTGGCCGGCCTCGGCGGCAGCCTGACCAAGAACCATTGCCGCGTGTACTGGACCGCCCCGCTGCAGGGCCAGCACGACGCCGGCCTGGCCAAGCGCTGGTCGGCGCTGGACGCGGTTCGGCCCATCGTCGGTGGCCGCTTCCTCAGCCGCCCCGGTGTGTTCGCCTGGGACCGCATCGACCCGGCCTCGGCGCTGCTGGCCGAGCACCTGCCGGCCGACCTTGCCGGGCGTGCCGCCGACCTCGGCGCGGGCTACGGTTACCTGTCGCGCGAACTGCTGGAGCGCTGCCCGAAGATCACCGCGCTGGACCTGTACGAGGCCGAGCAACGTGCGTTGGCGCTGGCCGAGCTGAATCTGGCGCCGCCGCCGCGTCCGCTGCCGCTGCGCTTCCTCTGGCAGGACGTCACCGCCGGCATCGAGCCGGGCTACGACGTCATCATCAGCAATCCGCCGTTCCACACGCCGTCGCGCGCCGACCGCCCGGACATCGGCCAGCGCTTCATCGCCGTGGCCGCGCAGGCACTGCGTCCGGGCGGGCGCCTGTACGTGGTGGCCAACCGCCACCTGCCGTACGAGTACACGCTCAACGAGAGCTTTGGCGCGGTGCGCGTGATCGCCGAGCGTGATGGCTTCAAACTGGTGGAAGCAGTGAAGGGCAAGGGCCGATGAAACTGGTCAAGCACATCGCCAACCTCGGCTATGGCAGCCGCAAGCAGGTGCAGTGGATGTTCCGCGAAGGCCGTGTCACCGACGCCGACGGCGAAGTGCTGTACGCGGATGACCAGGTGGCGCACGACGCCATCCGCGTTGACGGCGAGCCGCTGGACCCACCGGCCGGGTTGTCGATCGCGCTGCACAAGCCGGCCGGCTACACCTGCTCGACCAAGGACACCGGCCGCCTGATCTACGACCTGTTGCCGCCGCGCTTCCGCGACCGCGATCCGGTGCTGTCCACGGTTGGACGCCTCGACCGCGAGACCAGTGGCCTGCTGCTGCTGACCGACGATGGCGGCCTGCTGCACCGGATCATCTCGCCGAAGTCGAAGTTGCCCAAGGTCTACGACGTTGAGCTGAGCGACGACCTGCGCGGCGACGAAGTGGCGCTGTTCGCCAGCGGCACGCTGATGCTCGAATCCGAGAAGACGCCCCTGCTGCCGGCTGAACTGGAAGTGCTGGATGCGCGGCGCGCGCGCCTGGTGCTGCACGAAGGTCGCTACCATCAGGTACGCCGCATGTTCGCCGCCACTGGCAACCATGTGCAGGCCCTGCACCGCAGCCGCGTTGGCGGGCTGGACCTGCAGGGACTGGACGAGGGGCAATGGAGGCAGCTCACCTCAAGCGACCTGGATACGCTGTTCGCTCCATGACCACCATCGCTGCGCTGCCCTTCCTGCCCGACGCCGTCATCTTCGACATGGACGGCCTGATGATCGACAGCGAGCGCGTCTCGCTGGCTTGTTGGAGCGAGGCTGCCGACGAATTCGGGCTGCGCCTGGACGAGGCGGTGTTCCTGCGCATGGTCGGCCTCGGCGACCGCGATACGCACGCGCTGCTGCGTGCGCAGGGCATCAAGGACAGCGTGATCGACGCCGTGGCAGCACGTTGCCATGAGCTGTACGAAGCACGCACGCAGACCGGCCTGCCGTTGCGGCCGGGCATCCTGGAGCTGCTGGAACTGCTGAAGGCACATGCGGTTCCGCGCGCGGTGGCGACCACCACGCGGCAGCCACGGGCCAACCGCAAGCTGGCCGCTGCTGGCCTGCTGCCGTACTTCGATGCGGTGATCACCAGTGGCGACGTGGCACGGCCGAAGCCGGCGCCGGACATCTACCTGCTGGCCGCGCAGCGGCTGGGGCAGGCGCCGGAGCGGTGCCTGGCGCTGGAAGATTCACCGGCCGGTACGCGCGCGGCGCTGGCCGCCGGCATGACCGTGATCCAGGTGCCGGACCTGGTGCATCCGGATGAAGAGTTGCGTGCCCTGGGCCACCGCATCGTTGGATCGCTGGTGGACGCGCACGCGCTGCTGCTGCCGTTGTTGCCGAGGTAACCGGTAGGTGCCGACCGTTGGTCGGCACGCCTTCCCCATCACACCCGCCCGAACACCAGCGCGGCGTTGGTGCCACCGAAGCCGAAGCTGTTGGACATCACCGTATCCAGCTGCTGCTCGCGGCTTTCGCGCAGGATCGGGAAGCTCTCCACCTTCGGGTCCAGCTCGCCGATGTTGGCCGAACCGGCGACGAAGCCGTCGCGCATCATCAGCAGGCAGTAGATCGCCTCGTGCACGCTGGCCGCACCCAGCGAATGGCCCGACAGCGCCTTGGTCGACGACAGCGGCGGTACCGCATCGCCGAACACTTCGCGGATCGCATTGAGCTCGGTGACGTCGCCCAGCGGCGTGGAGGTGCCGTGGGTGTTGAGGTAGTCCAGCGGACGATCGACGCCCTGCAGCGCCATCTTCATGCAGCGCACCGCACCTTCGCCGGACGGGGCGACCATGTCGGCGCCGTCGGAGGTGACGCCATAGCCGATCAGTTCGGCGTGGATGTGCGCGCCGCGTGCAACGGCGTGGTCGTAGTCCTCCAGCACCAGCATGCCGCCGCCGCCGGCGATGACGAAGCCGTCGCGGTCCTTGTCGTACGGACGCGAGGCGCTGGCCGGGGTCTCGTTGAAGCTGGTCGACAGCGCGCCCATCGCGTCGAACATCACGCTCATCGACCAGTGCAGATCTTCGCCGCCACCGGCGAACATGATGTCCTGCGCGCCATGGCGGATCATGTCCGCGGCAGCGCCGATGCAGTGCGCCGAGGTGGCGCAGGCGGCCGACAGCGAGTAGCTGACGCCCTTGATCTGGTAGGCCGTGGCCAGGCAGGCCGACACGGTCGAGCACATCGTGCGCGGCACCATGTACGGGCCGACCTTGCGCACGCCACGTTCGCGCAGCAGGTCGACCGCGCCGATCTGCCATTCGCTGGAGCCGCCACCGGAGCCTGCGATCAGGCCGGTACGCAGACTGCTGACCTGCTCGGCGCTGAGCCCGGCATCGGCGATGGCATCGCGCATGGCCAGATAGGCGAAGGCCGCCGCATCGCTCATGAAGCGCTTTTGCTTGCGGTCGATCAGCGCGTCCAGGTCGAGGTCGACGCGGCCGCCGACCTGGCTGCGCAGGCCCGCTTCGGCGTGGTCGGCCAGGGCGGTGATGCCCGAGCGCCCTTCGCGCAGCGCAGCCGAAACGGTATCCAGATCATTGCCGAGGCAGGACGTGATGCCCATGCCGGTGATGACGACGCGACGCATCAGAAGCTCCCGGTTTCAGTGAACAGGCCGACGCGCAGGTCGCGCGCGCTGTAGATTTCGCGGTCATCCACGTACATGCGGGCATCGGACTGGGCCATCACCAGCTTGCGGTTGATGACGCGGCTGATGTCGATCTCGTAGCGCACCAGCTTGGCGTCCGGCAGCACCTGGCCGGTGAACTTCACTTCGCCACAGCCCAGCGCGCGGCCCTTGCCGGGGGCGCCCAGCCAGGTCAGGAAGAAGCCGGTCAGCTGCCACATGGCATCCAGGCCCAGGCAGCCGGGCATCACGGGGTCGCCGATGAAGTGGCAGCCGAAGAACCACAGGTCCGGGCGGATATCCAGTTCGGCGCGTACCATGCCTTTGCCATGCGGTCCGCCGTCCTCGCGGATGTCGGTGATGCGGTCGAACATCAGCATCGGATCGTTGGGCAGACGGCCGGCGGCGGCGCCGAACAGTTCACCGCGTGCGCTGGCCAGCAGCTGTTCGCGGTTGAACGCGTGGAGACGGGTCATGAAGCACAATCCTGGAAGCGGGGAAACAGGGAAACAAGCGCTCGAGGATGCCCGTGGAAACTGCGCCGATCAAACATTTCAACCGTACGCAACCGTAGTGTTTTCAATGGAATACGCGCATCCTGTTGATGTGCAACGACCATACTTCGGCGTGTGGCCCGTTCAGCACGCCCCCGCCCTTTCCAGCTGACATGACCCGACTGCGCAAGATCATCCACGTTGACATGGACGCGTTCTACGCGTCGGTGGAGCAGCGCGACGATCCGTCACTGCGCGGCAAGCCGGTGGTCGTGGCATGGCGCGGCGCGCGCTCGGTGGTGTGCGCGGCCTCGTACGAAGCGCGCGTGTTCGGCGTGCGTTCGGCGATGCCCGCGGTGCGTGCCGAACGCCTGTGTCCGGATGCGATCTTCGTGCCGCCGGACTTCGCACGTTACAAGGCGGTGTCACAGCAGGTGCGCGCGATCTTCCTGCGCCATACCGACCTGGTCGAGCCATTGTCGCTGGACGAGGCCTACCTGGACGTGACCGAACCGAAGAGCGGCATCGAACTGGCCACCGACATCGCCCGCACCATCCGCGCGCAGATCCGCGAGGAAACGAACCTGACGGCTTCAGCCGGCATCGCGCCCAACAAGTTCCTGGCCAAGATCGCCTCGGACTGGCGCAAGCCGGATGGCCAGTTCGTGATTCCGCCGCAGCGGGTGGACGCGTTCCTGCTGCCGTTGCCGGTGAACCGGGTGCCCGGCGTCGGCAAGGTGATGGAAGGCAAGCTGGCCGCACGCGGTATCGTCACCTGCGGCGACCTGCGGCAGTGGGCCTTGATCGATCTGGAAGAGGCGTTCGGCAGTTTCGGCCGCAGCCTGTACAACCGTGCACGTGGCATCGACGAGCGGCCGGTGGAACCGGACCAGCAAGTGCAGTCGATCTCCTCGGAGGACACCTTCGCCGAGGACCTGCTGCTGGAAGACCTGGGCGAAGCGATCGTGCAGCTGGCGGAGAAGACCTGGAATGCAACGCGCAAGACCGAGCGCGTCGGCCACACCGTGGTGCTGAAGCTGAAGACCGCGCAGTTCCGCATCCTCACCCGCAGCTTCACCCCGGAACGCCCACCGGAATCGATGGAGGAACTGCGCGACATCGCGCTGGCCCTGCGCGCCCGCGTCGACCTGCCGGCGGAGACGCGCTATCGCCTGGTGGGTGTCGGGCTGGGTGGGTTCCGTGAGAAAGAGCCGGTGGTGCAGGGGGAGTTGTTCGAGCACGAAACGAACGACTTCCCGCGAAGCTGACCCATGTGTCGACCAGGGTCGACACCCACCAAAAGCAGGCCATGCCACCCAGGCAGATCGCACAGAACTGTCGAAGGCGGGGTGGGTCCGGTTGCGGGGGCGTGAGCGCCATGGATGGCGCGACCGAGCCTCCATGGACGGATTCACGGCGTCCCCCGCAACCGGACCCACCCCGCCATCCCAGGGATAGCCAGCCGTTGCTGTTGCTTCGGCTGTTGCCGTTGCATTGAGCAGGTGCAGGACGCAGCCCTGCAAAAGAAAACCCCCTACCTCACGGCCACTGCATCTCGCCCTTGGCCACCTTCGCACTCAGCTCCAGCGATGCCACGCCATCCAGCTTCGGGTAACGCGCCTGCATCGCCTTCACCAGCGCCGCACTGTCCTTGGCCTTCGCCGCTTCGCCATCGAACGCGCGGATGTAGTCCGCCGTGAACGCCAGCGCACTCGCATCCAGCGCCGCACCCGGTGCGTAGTGCCCCGGCACCACCACCTTCGGCTTCAGCGCCTGCAACCGCTGCAGGGTCTGCAGCCAGTCGGCATGTGACTTCGGCGTCTGCGTATCGGCCATCCACACGTGCTCGCCGGCCACCACCGGAATACCGCCGACGATCGCGCGCAGCGACGGCACCCACAGCACCGTGCGGTCCGGGGTCGGGCCATCCAGCCCGATCAGCGGCAGGCGCTGGCCTTCCAGCATCAGGGCATCACCGTCCAGCACCCGCGGCACCACGATGCGCGCCGGCACGTCCGCACCCATCTTCGGGCCCCAGTAGGCCAGCTTGCCGGCCTGGGTCTGCTGGATGTGGGCGACGGTCTGCGCGGTGGCGACGATGCGCGCCTTCGGGAACGCATCCTGCAGGGTGGCCAGGCCGAAGTAGTAGTCCGGATCGCCGTAGCTGATGTAGATCGTGGTCAGCTGCTTGCCGCTGGCGCGGATCAGCTCGACCAGCTTGCGCGCGTCGCTGGCGCCGAACTGCGCATCGACCAGGATCGCGTCGTGGCGGCCTTCGATCAGTACCGAGGACACCGAGAACATGGCCTGCGGGCCGGGATGGAAGGTCTGCAGGTGCAGCTGGGATTTCGTTGCCGTGGCCGGCGCCGGGGTGGCCGACGCGGCCATCAGCGGAGCACTGGTGAAACTGGCGGCCAGCGCGAGGGGAAGCAGCAGGGCAGCGGTGCGCATGGGGAATTCCTTGTGTCGGATGGGGAGCCGAGCGTGGGCTATGCCGGGCGTCCTTGCCCGGCCCCCTACGGGCCGTCGCAAGCGACGTTGGCAACGGCTCCTGCCGTTGCCTTCGGCTCTACAGGTAGGTAGCGCCGGGCCAGCCCCGGCGCACGCCATGATCAATAGGCTGCCGTGATGATCTGTTTCGGGTACTGGTGCGCTTCCAGCTCGGCGACGAACGCCGCGCCGTAGTCGGCGTAGCTGATGCGGCTGTGGCCGCTGGCGTCGGCCAGGAAGGCCTTGGGCTGCACGCGGTACTGGCCGCGCTCTTCGCCCGGGCCGATTTCGGCGGCCGGCGAGAAGAACGTCCAGTCCAGGTCGTCCACCGCCTGCAGGCGATTGAAGGCTTCACGATGGGCCAGCGCGTACGGCTTGTAGGCCTCCGGGAAGGTGGGGGTATCGACCAGCTGCACGCCCGGCGCGACTTCCAGGCTGCCAGCGCCACCCACCACCACCAGACGCGGTACACCGGCCTTGCGCGCGGCGGCGGCCAACTGCGCGGCTACCTCGCCGACGCGGCCGATGTCATCGCCCGGGCGCGGGCCGTAGGCACTGGCCAGTACGTCGTGGCCGGCGATGGCAGCGACCAGCGCATCCTGGTCATCCAGCGAGGCGATCACCGGATGGGCACCGGCCAGTTCGGCCGGAAGGTCCTGCGCGGTGCGCACGATGACGGTGAGTTCGTGGCCGTTGGCCAGCGCGTGGCGGGCGATCTGGCGGCCGATGTTGCCGGTGGAACCAACGAGGGCGATCTTCATGGCAGGACTCCGTGGGGCGGTGCGGGGTGGGAATGGGGCCACTCTAGGCCGCTGCAGTCGCTCGAAAAACAGCGTATAACGCGCTTGTTTGTTGCAGGAATCGAGCAGATGGATCGACTGACCGCCATGACCGTGTTTGTCGAGGTGGCCGAGCGTGGCAGCCTCACCGCCGCCGCCGAGGTGCTGGACATGTCGCGGGCGATGGTCTCCCGCTACCTGGCCGAGGTCGAGGGCTGGCTGGGCGCGCGCCTGCTCCACCGGACCACGCGCCGGGTCAGCCTGACCGGCCCCGGCGAGGCGGCGCTGGCGCGCTTCCGGCAGATGCTGGCCATCGGCGAGGCGCTGCAGGGCGAACTGGCCAGCGACGATCCCGAGCCGCACGGCACGCTGAGGGTGACCGCCAGCGTGTCGTTCGGGCAGGCCCACCTGGCGCGGGCGGTGGCAGGTTTCGTCGCACGCCACCCGGCGGCGCGCATCGAACTGCTGCTGGTCGACCGCATGGTGAACCTGGTGGAAGAGCGCGTGGACCTGGCCGTACGCATCGCCCGCCAGATCGACCCCAGCCTGATTGCGCGACGGCTGGCCACCTGTCGCTCGGTGTTGTGCGCGACGCCGTCCTACCTGCAGGCACGCGGTACGCCCACCGCACCGGAACACCTGGCCGCGCACAACTGCCTGACCCATCACTACGTGGGCAAGAGCCTGTGGCAGCTGCACCGCGATGGCCGTTCACTGTCGGTGGCGGTGGGCGGCAACATCAGCGCCAACGAGGCTTCGCTGCTGCTGGAGGCAGTGCGGGCCGGTGCCGGTATCGCCATGCTGCCGACCTACCAGGTGGCGCCGCTGCTGCGCACCGGCGAACTGATCGAACTGCTGCCCGGATTCAGCCTGGACGAACTCGGCATTCATGCCGTGTACGCGTCACGGCGCCAGCAGCCCGCTATCATGCGGCGATTCCTGGACTACCTGGCCGAGTGTTTCGCCAGCCCGGCCTTCCAGGATCTGGATTGGCGCCCACCGGGCAAGGAGAACACATGAACCATGGACAGGCCTTGATCGACCACAACCGTGCTGCCTGGGACCGCCAGGCCAGCGAAGTGCGCGAATGGTCGCGCCCGGTGGAAAGCTCAACCATTGCCGCCGCGCGCGAAGGCCGTTGGCAGGTGCACCTGACCCCACGCGCGCTGCCGCTGGACTGGCTGGGTGATGTGCGCGGCCGCCGCATCCTGTGCCTGGCCTCGGGCGGTGGCCAGCAGGCACCCGTGCTGGCGGCGGCCGGCGCAGACGTCACCGTGTTCGACCTGTCCGACGGGCAGCTGGAACAGGATCGCAGGGTCGCTGCGCGCGACGGCCTGCAGCTGCGCACCGTGCAGGGCGACATGCGCGACCTGCACGTATTCGCCAACGACAGCTTCGACGTGGTGTTCCATCCGATCTCCAACCTGTACGTACCCGACGTGCGCCCGGTGTGGACCGAATGCCGCCGCGTGCTGGCGCGCGACGGGATGCTGATGGCCAGTTTCTACAACCCGGTGCTGTTCGTCGGCGCGCGTGATCCGCAGCTGGATGCACAGGGCCTGATCCGGCCGCAGTACGCCATTCCCTATTCGGATCTGGAAGATCTGCCATCGGCGGAACGCGAGGCGAAACTGGCCCGTGGTGACGCGCTGACCTTCGGCCACAGCCTGACCGAACTGATTGGGGGGCAGCTGGATGCCGGCTTCGTCATCGATCGCTTCATGGAAGACTGGCAGCCGCGGCCGCGCTTCCTGATCGACCGTTACCTGCCCACCTTCCTGGCCACCCGCGCACGCCGGATCGGCTGAGGCGGATCCAGTAGAAAAAGGGCGGCGTACAATGGACGGCCCCACGTTTTACAGGCGCCGTCCCTTGTCGTATCCCTATCCGCTGGTCGTATTCGACCTCGATGGCACGCTGGTCGACAGCGCTGCCGATATCGCCGAAGCACTGAACCGCACGCTGGAGGACATCGGCTTGGCGCGCGTGCCGGAGGCCACCGTGCTGGGCTGGATCGGTGACGGTGTGCGTCGCTTGGTCGAGCAGGCGGTGCAGGCCGCCGGCCGCGAGGTGGACCTGGCCGAGGTGATGCCGGTGTTCATGGTGCACTACCGTGAGTGCCTGCTGCGTAGCCCGCGCCTGTTCGATGGCGTGGGCGAAGCACTCGCGCAGCTGCGTGCACGTGCTGTTCCGCTGGCCATCTGCACCAACAAGCCCGAAGCGCTGGTGCCGCCGCTGTTGCAGCATCTGGGTATCGGTGATGCGTTCGCGCTGGTGCTGGGGGGCGATTCACTGCCGCAGCGCAAGCCCAGCGGTGAGCCACTGCGCCATATCGCAGCGCACTTCGGGCTGCCGGTGGCGTCCTGCCTGATGGTGGGTGATTCGTTGACCGATTACCGCGCCGCCGAAGATGCCGGCATGCCGATCGCACTGGTGCGCTACGGCTATCCGCGCGGCCTGGACCTGGCCACCGCGCATGCGGTGGCGGTGATCGATGACCTGCGTGAACTGCCGGGACTGACCGCCGGTATCCCGGTGTAGAGCCGAGCCCATGCTCGGCTGCTTGAATGCATGAGCCTAGCATGGGCTCGGCTCTACAGTAGATCGACGCCATGCGTCGATGGAAAACGCGCCGGGCAATGCCCGGCGCCTTCCTTCACTTCGGCTGGTAACGCACGCTCAACTGGTACTCACGACCCGGCTGGTTGAACCACGCCACCGTCTCATATCTGCGGTCGAACACGTTGGCGGCACGCGCCAGCAGCGACCACGACGGCGTCAGCGCGTACTCGCCGCGCACATCCAGCGTGCCGTAACCTCCCACCTTCACCGCATTGGCGGCATCGTCGTAGCGCTTGCCCGCACCCTGCACGGTCAGGCCTGCGCGGAAGTCGCCGAAGCGGCGGTCGATGTCCAGGCGCGCGGTCTGCTGCGCGCGGCGAGGCAGCCAGTTGTCGAACTGGGTGCTGCCGCCGGTGCGGTTGCGCGGGTCGGTGTAGCTCAGCTGGGCGTTGATGTCGAAGCCGGCCAGCAGCAGGCCACCGGTCAGTTCGGCGCCGCGGATGCGGGCCTTCTCCACCTGCTGCATCCTGAAGGTCGCCGCATCGTAGGTGATCAGATCATCGACGCGGGTTTCATACACGTCCAGGCCCCAATGCCAGCCCTGGCCCTGCTGCGAAACACCCAGGTTGGCACTCTTCGACTTCTCCGGATTCAACGTCGGCACGCCGCTCCACGGGTCATACAGGTCGCTGAAGGTCGGTGCCTTGAACGCGGTGCCATAGCTGGCATTGACGCGCAGGCCGTGGCCCAGTTCCATCGCCCAGCCAACGCTGCCGGTGGCGTGGTTGCCGAACTGCTGGTTGTCGTCGTTGCGCGCGCTGGCCTGCAGCTGGTGGCGGCCGAAGCGGCCCTGGTACTGCACGAATACGCCGGTGTTGCGGCGGCTGTCGACGAGGTAACCCGCGCTGCTGCCATCCAGGTTGTCTTCGCTCCAGTCCACGCCTGCGCTCAGCAGCTGGCCTTCGGCCACGCCGATATCGCCCTGCAGCGAGGCGCTGTCGCGGTGGGTCTGTGCGCTGCCACGTGCACCGAAGTCGCCAAAGTTGTCAGACTCGTTGTCACTGCGGCCGACGCTTGCGGTGAATGCCAGGCGCTCGGACGGGGTGTAGCGCACCTTGCCGGCCAGCACCTGCTGGCGGGTCTCGGAGTAGTTGTAGTAGCCGTCGTAGTGGTTCCTGCCGTCGGCGCGCAGCGCGCTGCCTTCCACGTTCCACTGGTCGTTGAAGGTATAGCCACCGCGCAGGCTCTTGGACAGGTTGCGGTAGCCGTCGCGGTCGGGCTCGTCGGCGAAACAGCCGGCGAACAGCGTGGCCGAGCCGCGGCAGGCATCGATGCCATCGGAATGCTGGTAGGCGATGTCGGCACCGAACCAGCCGCGCTCGGTACCACCGCCAATGCCACCGCTGGCTTCACGCAGCCCGTTGCTGCCACCGCCAAGCTGGAAATGCGGGGCGAAATCGCCCTGGTTGCGGCGGGTGAAGATCTGGATCACGCCACCGATGGCGTCGGCGCCGTACAGGCTCGACTGCGGGCCGCGCACGATTTCCACGCGTTCGATCTGCGCCAGTGGCAGGTCCTGGTACATGGCCAGGCCGAGGTCGGCGCTGTTGATGCGCACGCCATCGACCAGCACCACCGTGTGGCTGGAATTGGTACCGCGCAGGAACAGCGAGCTCTGCTTGCCGAGCCCGCCGGCATTGGTGAGGTTGATGCCGGCGCGGCCACGCAGCAGCTCCTGCAGCGAGGTCGCCTGGCTCGCTTCGATCTGTGCGCGATCGATCACCTGTGCCGGCGCGATGCTGTCCTGCAGGGCAATCGGGGTGCGGGTAGCGGTGACCAGGATCTGGTCGAGCGCGGTGGTGTCCTCGTTGGCCTGTGCCAGCGCGGGCAGGGCGGCCAGCACGGCCAGGGACAGAATTCGGGACTGCAGCTTCATGGGGGACTCCAGGTGCCACGCACGCCCGCGTGGCGAAGGGGAGGAGCCGCGAAGGCAGGCACGCGCCGATGCCGCAGCATGGGCTGCGGTCATCCAGCGCCATGCCCACCGCATCGCGACCTGAGGCTTCCGGGCCGGTCTCCGGGCTTGCCGCCGGGTGGCGCGAGGCCACCGTCCAGGCGCCTTCCCATGCCCGTGGCACAGTGGCGGTGTTGCCTGGAACTGACGTGCTTACCGTTGCGGGGGCAGCGCCGGCCTGGCGTGGAATCACGCGTCACCGGCTTCCCGTTTCAACCTGCCGGCCGTGGCCGCAGGTCACCTGGAAGTGGGCGCAGTCTACGGCATCGCAGGCAGTCCCGTTGCGTCGCGTCTGCTCGACTGCTCCGGCCGTGCCTTTAGAATGGTTGCTCGATCCCGTGGTGCCGTTGCCGATGTCCGCCCGTTTTCCGCTGTACCTGCGTTGCCCGTCCGGGACGCACGCATGATCCTCGACCTGGTCCGCCATGCCGGCAATGGCCGTGATGAATACCTTGATGGCCGCAGCGACCCACCGCAGCTGGCTGGCCTGCCGCAGGAACTGATCGAGGCCTACGCCGCGCAGCCCTGGCAGCGCGTGATCAGCTCGCCGCGGCTGCGCTCGCTGCACACGGCGATGGCACTGGCCACCCCGCGCGGGTTGGACGTGGAAGCGGACGAGGAATGGGAAGAGCTGGATTTCGGCGACTGGGACGGGCAATCACTGTTCGACCTGCCGGAAGATGCGCTGGCGGCGTTCCACGCCGATCCGCATGCGTTCCCGCCGCCGAACGGTGAAAGCTGGGGCCACTTCGAGCGACGCATCGCGCGCGCGCTGGATCGCCTGCTCGATGATGAGGACCCGCTGCCGACGCTGGTGGTCAGCCACGGTGGCCCGCTGCGCATGGTGCTGTCGCAGGTGTGCGGCCTGCCGATGTCGCTGTGCTGGGCATTGCGCATCGACCACGGCACCCGTTTGCGGGTGCGGTTGGAACGCGGAGAGACCGGCCTGGTAGGCGAGCTGCTGGAGCTGCAGCAGCCCTGATCTGCTCTTGTAGAGCCGAGCCATGCTCGGCTGCACGTCTATCAGAAAGGCCAGCCGAGCCTGGGCTCGGCTCTACAGAGGGGCGCGGCTCAATCCTCGTCCGCGCCCTCGTCAACGCTGTCTTCAGCGTCATCACCGGCATCGAAGCGCTGCTCATGCACCGGGCCCGAGGCCGGGCCGGCCGCCTTCAGCGGATGCGCGGCGATACGCGCTTCATAGTCCTGCACCAGCGCATCGCGCTGCGGCTCGCTCAGCTCCTGCCAGTGGCAGTCCAGCAATGCACCTTCCAGCGAGTACAGCAGGTTCAGGCTGGGCTTGAAGCCGGCACGCTTGACCTTGACGAAGGCACCGACCGCACCGATCGCGACCAGGTCGTCGCGGCTGCGCAGGCCGACCTGGCGCAGCCAGGCTGCACTTTTGGGGCCGATGTTGCGCAGCTTCGGTGCGCTCATCCCAACGCCTCGACGAACACGCGGGCGATGGCTTCCAGGCCAGCCTGATCCTCGGCGTCGAAGCGGCCGACCTTCGGGCTGTCGATGTCGAACACGCCGATCAGTTCATCACCACGCAGCAGCGGCACCACCAGTTCCGAGCGCGAGGCCGAATCGCAGGCGATATGGCCGGGGAAGGCATCGACGTCCTCCACGCGCTGGGTCACGCGCTGGGTGGCGGCGGCGCCGCACACGCCCTTGTCCAGCGGGATGCGTACGCAGGCCGGCAGGCCCTGGAACGGGCCGACCACCAGTTCCTTGCCGTCGTACAGGTAGAAGCCCACCCAGTTCAGGTCGGGCAGGGCGTGGTAGACCAGTGCAGAGAGGTTGGCCGCGTTGGCGATGCGGTCGGACTCGCCGTAGACCAGGCCTCGGGCCTGTTCCAGCAGCTGGGCGTATTGTTCCGGCTTGCTGCCGGTGAGCGAGGCATTGGCGAACATGGTTGCAGTCTAGCAAGCGCGCCGGGCCGGCGATAATGCACACACTGTTGCCCTGTTGGAGCCCTTCGATGCCGTTGCCCGCCACGCTGCCGCCCGCCCTGTTCGTCACCGGCACCGATACCGGGATCGGCAAGACCGCCACCAGTACCGCCCTGCTGCATGCGCTGCGCCGGCGCGGGCTGCGCGCGGTCGGGATGAAGCCGGTGGCCAGCGGCAGTGAGGACCTGGGGCAGGGCCTGCGCAATGAAGACGCGCTGGCGCTGCAGGCGGCCAGCTGGCCGGTGCCGGACTACGCGGATCTGAACCCGTACGCGCTGCGGCAGCCGCTGGCACCGGAGCTGGCTGCTGCCGAGGATGGTGTGCAGGTTGAACTGGCGCCGATCGTGGCTGCGTTCGAACGACTGCGTGCGCAGGCCGATGTGGTGGTGGTGGAGGGGGTGGGCGGTTGGCTGGCGCCGGTTTCGGCCACGCTGGATCAGCTCGATCTGGTGCGTGCGCTGCAGTTGCCGGTGCTGCTGGTGGTGGGCATGCGGCTGGGCTGCGTGAACCACGCGCGGCTGACTGCGCAATCACTGCAGGCCAGCGGCGTGGACTGTCTGGGCTGGATCGGCAACCACATCGACCCGGCGATGCAGCGCCAGGACGAGAACGTGGCCACGCTGCAGCAGCGCCTGCCGATGCCGTGCTGGGGGCGGCTGCCCAATCTTCCGGGGGCGGATGGCCAGATCCTGAGCACGCACCTGCTCGATTGACCTGCCTACTGTAGAGCCGAGCCCATGCTCGGCTCAGTGGGGGACCATTGGCGAAGGGCAGCCGAGCGTAGGCTCGGCTCTACAGGAGCTGGCGCGCCGCCAGCTCCCGCGCAATCGCGCCCAGTCGCTCCACCGCGCCGATGACGTGCGCGTCCAGCGTCTGGCAGCACGACAGCCGCAGGCAATGGCGGTAACGCGCGCCACGCGAATACACCTGGCCGGGCATGAACACGATGTCCTCGTTCAATGCACGCTCGAACAGCTCGCGCGTATCCACGCCCGGCAGTTCCAGCCACAGCAGGAATCCACCCTGCGGTTCAGTGGCGCGGGTGCCGGCCGGGAAGTGCTCGGCCACCAGCTGCCGCAGCCGTCCGACCTGTTCGCGATACAGGCGACGCATGCGATGCAGATGGTGCTCGTAGCTGCCGGCTTCCAGATAGGCCGCCACCGCATCACCCAGCAGCTGCGGCTCGCCACCGGTGGACTGGAACTTCAGCAGCGCGATGCGCTCGGCGAAGCGGCCACCATCGAGCCAGCCGATGCGGTAATCCGGTGCCAGCGTCTTGGAGAAGCCGCCGACGACCATCACCCAGCCGTCGCGATCAAACGCCTTCAGCAAGGGCGCCGGCGGCTCGCAGAACTGCAGTTCTGCGTACACCGCATCCTCGATCAACGGCAGCTGGCGCGCGTTGACCAGCTCGGCCAGGCGCTGCTTGTCGGCGGTCCGCATGGTGCAGCCCAGCGGGTTGTGCACGGTCGGCATCACCACCAGCGCGGCCAAGGGCGTGTGCTCCAGCATCGCATCCAGCGCGTCGACGTCCAGGCCGTGTTGCGGATGGGTGGGCAGTTCGATGGCCTGCAGGCCCAGGTTGGCCAGCAACGGGTACAGATTGAAATAGGACGGCGCTTCGATGCCGACCGCGTCGCCCGGTTGGGTCACTGCACGCAACGCCAGCTGCAGCGCTTCCATCGCACCGTGGGTCAGCAGCAGGCGCTCGGCGTGGGTGTGCAGGCCCATGCGCGGACCACGGCGCACGATCTGCGCCAGCAGCCGTGGTGAACCATTCGGGCGCGCGTAGGTCTCCACCGTCTGCTGGCCGTGGCGCAGTACCTGGGCAGTGTGCCTGGCGAGCTGCGCGCCGGGGTAGAACTGGCGACCGCGCGGGCCGGCGAAGGCCAGGTCGATCACGCCCGGGCGGCGCTGTGCTTCCAGCACGCGCGCCATCAGTACCTGCTGCAGCGGTGCAGTGGGCGCGGAGGGCACATCGCGCAACGACCGTTCCGGCACCGACAGCCGCGGCGCGACCTCGAAGCCGGCCTTGGGCCGGGGAATCACCAGCCCGGCATCCTCCAGCTGGCGATAGGCGGCGATCACCGTGTTCAGGCTGAGCCGGCGCTGCGATGCCATCTGCCGCAGCGACGGCAGGCGGCTGCCGACGGGAAGCCGGCCGCCGTGGATGGCCTCGGCCAGTTCATCGGACAGCCGCTGGTAGCGGGGAGGGATCATCGCGCTGTGGTCATCTGTATCCATCGAACATCCCGCCATCTGGTGCTGTACCCATGATGATGGCGAGCCTAGCATGGCGGTGTCGGCTGGGCCTGATCGGGGCACGGCCGGTACTTTCCAAGCGCACGGCTGGATGGCCGTGCGTCTTTTTTTTGTGTAGAGCCGAGCCCATGCTGCTTTTCCGCCAACAGCAGCCGAGCGTGGGCTCGGCTCTACAGAAGAGCAGCGCCAAGCACCGATCAGCCCCAGGGGAAAAGCCGTCAGCGCATCGGCACCAGCACCGCATCGCGCCGGTACAGCGCCGGGAACTGCCTGCCCAGGGCGGCCAGCTTCGGCGCGTCGTAGTAGCGGATGTAGGCCGCCTGCGGGTAGTTGGTCATGTAGTTCTGGTGGTAGCTCTCGGCCGGGTAGAAGCGCTGGCCGCTGACCAGCTGGGTGACGATCGGCGCGCGGTAGCTGCCGGCCTGGCCGAGCTGGGCGATGTAGGCGCGGCTGGCAGCCTGCTGGCGGGCGTCGTCAGTGAAGATCGCCGATCGGTACTGGCTGCCGTGGTCGGGCCCCTGCCGGTTGAGCTGGGTCGGGTCGTGCGCCACCGAGAAGAACACCTGCATCAGTTGCCCGTAGCTGACCTGGCGCGGGTCGTAGTCGATCTTCACCGCCTCGGCATGGCCGGTCTGGCCGCTGCTGACCCGTTCGTAACGCGCATTTGCAGCGCTGCCGCCGATGTAGCCGGAGACCGCATTGCTCACGCCCTTGACGTGCTGGAACACGCCCTGCACGCCCCAGAAGCAGCCACCGGCAAACACCACGCTGGCGTGGGTGGCGTCATCGCGGAACGCGGCATCGCCGCTGGGTACTGGCAGCGCCTTGGCCTGCGCGCTGGCGTCGACCGGTGCCGCGATGGCGCCGTGGTCAATCAACAGCACACCGGCGATGAGTGCCGCGGCCACCAATCCGGCAACGCCAGCGGCAATGCCCTGTTCGAAGGAGAGTTTCATCGTGTCCTCCCGGTTCAACCGAAGGTGAAGGCATAGGCCTGTACGCCCGCGTCGAGGAACTCGATCTCGAAGCGGTGCGGGCCGACCGTGCCGCGTTGGCGCACCAGCTGGTACAGGCGGTGCTCGTTGACCACGCCGCTGCCATCGGCGCCGACATCACTGCCGGCATCGGCAGCCGGCAGCGGCTTGCCATCCAACAGCACGCGGAAGCGCACCGGCTTTCCTTCCTGGCCCGGCGCCAGCACCAGGTGAAGGTCGCGCGCATGGAACTGGAAGGCGATGCGGCCACCGGCCTGCTGCAGCTGCGCAGCCTCGTCGGTGACGGTCCAGCGCCCGGACAGGCCCCACTGGTTCAACGCGAGCGTGGTGGGCAGCGCGTAGTCGAAGGCGGTATCCGCATGTTGTCCACCGGGTGAAGCGAACTGCTCGGCACGGGCGTGGCCCAGGTAGGTTTCCGGCGAACGCAGGTTGCCCATGTCGGCCTGCGCGGCGACGCCCTGCAGGTCCGCTGCGGCGGGGTCGGCTGGGGGCGGCAGATGGGTCTGGCCCGCTTCGGTCAGCAGGCGGCGGATCACCTGTTCCGAACGCGCGTAGTTGCCTTCGCCGAACTGGTGGCCGCGGATGTTGCCCTGTGCATCGACCAAGTACTGCGCTGGCCAGTAGCGATTGTTGAACGCGCGCCAGATCGTGTACTGGTTGTCCAGCGCCACCGGGTACTCGATCTTCAGCTGCTGCACCGCCTTCATGACATTGCGCGGGTCACGCTCGAAGGCGAACTCCGGGGTGTGCACGCCGATCACCACCAGGCCGTGGTCGCGGTAGCGACGTTCCCATTCGTGCACGAAGGGCATCGCGCGCAGGCAGTTGATGCAGGAATACGTCCAGAAATCGACCAGCACCACCTTGCCGCGCAGCTGCTGTGCACTCAGCGGCGGGCTGTTGAGCCAGCCGGTGGCGCCATCAAGTGCTGGCAGGGTGCCTTCCACTGGCAGCGGTGCATCGGCCCCGACATTGGCGCCGGCCATCATCATCATCGGCGGTGCCGCCGGTTGCGCACCGGGTACCGCATCCAGCAGGCCCTGCTCGATGCGCGCGGTGCTGACCGTGGACAGGCGGGTCAGCAGGCCGGTATCCCAGCCCAGGCCGATCGCCACCACCGCCAGCAGCGCCGCCACGCCCAGCACCTTGCGCAGCACATCGCCGAGGCCCAGCCGCGCCTGCAGCGCGCGGAACACGCGGCCACCCACCCATACCGCCAGCGCCAGCGCGGTGATGGCGCCCAACGCATACGCCAGCAGCAGGGTGCTGGTGCCGACGCTGGCGCCGTGCAGCGCAGCACCGGTCAGCACCAGGCCAAGGATCGGCCCGGCACACGGCGCCCACAGCAGGCCGGTGGCGATGCCGATCAGCAGCGAGGTCCAGGCACCGCCACGCCCGGCAGCGTCGGCCGCATCAGCGCGGGCGCTCAGCCGCGCACCCACGCGCTGGAACGGCGCCAGCAGATGGTCGGCCAACCGCGGCCACAGCAAGGCCAGCGCGAACAGCGCCATCAGCAGCAGGGCGATCCAGCGTCCGATCTGGTTGGCCTGTGCCACCCATTGGCTGCCCACTGCCGCCAGGCTGGCGACCACGGTGAAGGTGAGTGCCATGCCCAGCAGCAGCGGCAGCGTGCTGCGCAGGAAGGGGCGGTCGGCACGTGCGAACACGAACGGCAGTACCGGCAGGATGCACGGGCTGAGCAGGGTCAGCGCGCCCCCCAGGTAGGCAAGCAGCAACAGCAGCATGGTCAGGCTCCGGAAGTCGGGGACGAACCGACCGGCACGCGCCAGCCGTCGGCGGTGCCATCACTGGCACCGGGGACGAACACCAGTGCCGCGCCGTTCATGCAGTAGCGCAGTCCGGTCGGGCGCGGTCCGTCGTTGAACACGTGGCCGAGATGGCCGCCGCAGCGCCGGCAATGCACCTCCACCCGCAGCATGCCGAAGGTGAAGTCGCGGTCCTCGCCGATGGCGTTGTGCAACGGCGCCCAGAAGCTGGGCCAGCCGGTGCCGCTCTCGAACTTGGTGGACGAAGAGAACAGCGGCAGTGCACAGCCGGCGCAGGCGAAGGTGCCCTGCCGGTGTTCCTTGTTGAGCGGGCTGCTGTACGGGCGCTCGGTGGCCTGTTGGCGCAGCACTGCGTACTGCGCCGGGGTGAGGCGCTGGCGCCAGTCGGCGTCGCTGTGCATGACCTCGAACTGCCGTGCCGGCCGTGCCTCGGCGGCGGCCGGGGCGGCACGGCTGCAGGCACCCAGGCCGAGCAGGCCGGCCGCGGTGGCAACACCGCCCAGGCCCAGCAGATGGCGTCGGGTAAGGGACATGGCGGACTCCAGGAAGGGGCGACGGGGCCATGCTGCGCCCGTCCAGGTCAACGAATCCTCACGCAGGATTCAATTTTTCGTGAGGTATCGGCGGCCGTCCCGCGCCACAATGCGGGCAGCCTCCCCACTGGCCCCGAGCTGCCGATGTCCACCAAACGCGTGCTGATCGTTGAAGACGATGCCCACATCGCCGACCTGCTGCGCATGCACCTGGGCGATGAGGGCTACGACGTCGCCCACGCCGCCACCGGTGACGCCGGCCTGCGCCTGCTGGAGCAGGAAGGGCCGTGGGACGCGCTGGTGCTGGACGTGATGCTGCCCGGCGTGGATGGACTGCAGGTCTGCCAGCGCGCACGCGCGATGGCGCGTTACGTGCCGATCATCATCATCAGTGCGCGTGGCAGCGAAACCCAGCGCATCGTCGGCCTGGAACTGGGCGCGGATGACTACCTGGCAAAGCCCTTCTCGATGCCGGAACTGGTGGCCCGCGTGCGTGCGCTGTTGCGCCGTGCCGAGGCGATGGCGCAGAGCGCGCGCATCGATGCCGGTGCGATCGAGCTGGGCGGGTTGCAGCTGGACCCGGTGGCACGCACCGCTTCGGTGGATGGCAACGCGCTGGAGCTGACCCCGCGCGAGTTCGACCTGCTGCTGTTCTTCGCGCGCCACCCGGACCAGGTGTTCGCGCGCATGGAGCTGCTCAACCAGGTCTGGGGCTACCAGCACGATGGTTACGAGCACACGGTCAACACCCATATCAATCGACTGCGCAGCAAGATCGAGCCGGACCCGGCCAACCCGCGGCGACTGCTGACGGTGTGGGGACGCGGCTACAAGCTGGTCGATCCGGCCGGGGCGGCGGCATGATCAAGCCGAACCTGTGGCAGAAGCTGGCGGCGGTGATCGCCGCGCTGATGCTGATGTGCTGCATGGCGTTGCTGGCACTGCAGATGCGCGCCAATACCCGCCACGAGCAGGAAGTGGTGCAGCGGTTGTCGCTGGGCCTGGCCGAGCACATTGCCCAGCGCAGCGAACTGATGGACACCAGTGGCATGCGCGATGCCGCGGTGCGCGCGTTGTTCGGCCAGCTGATGGCGGTCAATCCCAGCGTCGAGGTCTACCTGCTGGATGACCAGGGCCGCATCCTCGGCCACGATGCACCCAGCGGGCACCTGGTGCGCAACCGGGTGGACGTGGCGCCACTGCGCCGCCTGCTGTCCGGTGCACCGTTGCCGATCCTCGGCGATGACCCGCGCAGCCAGGACGGCCGCAAGGTGTTCAGCGCCGCGCCGTTGATCGTGCAGGGCCGCCAGGCCGGCTATGTGTATGTGGTGCTGGTCGGTGAACACCGGCAGATGCTGTCCGACGATCTCGCTGCCGGCAGCCAATGGAACACCACGTTGTGGTCGGTGGTGCTGGTCGGTGGCCTGGGCCTGCTGGCCGGGCTGGTGGCGTTCTACTGGGTGACCCGCCCGCTGCGACGGCTGACCCGCCGCATCCAGGCCTTCGACATCGATGCACCGACGCCGCTGCCGCCGCCCGAGCCGCTGCGTCCCGGCGAGCGCGACGAACTTGTGATCCTGGAACACGCGCACGCGCAGATGGCGCAGCGGCTGGGCGAGCAATGGCAGCAGCTGCGCCAGCAGGACCTGCAGCGGCGCGAGCTGGTCGCCAATATTTCGCACGACCTGCGCACGCCGCTGTCGTCGTTGCACGGCTACCTGGAAACGCTGGCGTTGAAGGACGCCACGCTGTCGCCGGACGAGCGCCGCCGCTATCTCGGCATCGCCCTGGCGCAGAGTGCCAAGGTCGGTCGGCTGGCACGCGCGCTGTTCGAGCTGGCGCGGCTGGAGCACGGCGAAGTGCGGCTGGAGTGGGAGGTGTTCGCGCTGCCCGAACTGCTGCAGGACGTGCTGCAGAAATTCGAGTTGGCGGCGCAGGCGCGCAACCAGCGCCTGCACGCGGACTTCCCGCCGGGCCTGGCGCTGGTGCGTGCCGATCTGGGCCTGGTCGAGCGGGTGCTGACCAACCTGCTCGACAACGCGCTGCGGCATGCGCCCGACGGCGGCCGGATCGTGGTATGTCTGCGCGCGACGCCGGACAGCGTCGAGGTGAGCGTGGCCGATGATGGCCCTGGCGTTGCCCCCGCACTGCGCAGCCAGCTGTTCCAGGCGCCGGCCGCGCTGGGTGCACGGCGTGGCGAGAATGGTGGGCTGGGCCTGCTGATCGTGCAGCGCATCGTGCAGCTGCATGGCCGCCGCATCGAACTGCGTGACAGTGAGCGCGGCGCGCTGTTCGTGTTTGCGTTGCCGCGTGCGGAACCGGCGGCCTAGCAGGCCGCCTCGCACTCCACCGCGCCGCCGCTGTCCAGCGGCAGGTGCAGGCGGATGCAGGCACCGCCCAGCGCCGAATCGGTCACCTCGACGTGGCCGCCATGCTTGTCGGCCACCACCTGCACCAATGCCAGGCCGAGGCCGAAACCGGGGCTGCCCGGGTCCAGCCGCACGTAGGGCTGCAGTACTTGGCCGCGCAGTTCGGGCGCGATGCCGGGGCCGTCGTCCTCCACCTGCAGGCACAGCCACCCGTCGTTGACCGTGCTGGCGATGCGGATCTGCCTTCGCGCGTAGCGCAGGGCATTGCCGAGCAGGTTGCGCAATGCCAGTTCCAGCATGTGTCGGTTGACGTTGACCAGGTCCACCGGCGACAGCGCCTGCTGCACGGGCATCGGCAACGGCGCGAACTGCGCGACCACGCCACGCACCAGTGCCGCCAGCTGCAGGCGCTGCCGGGTCAGCTGATGGCAGCGACCGAGTGCGGCGTACTCGACGCCGGCATCGGTCAGGTGCTGCAGCCGATCGACATCGGTGCGCAGGCCACCCAGCGCATCGCGCTGCACTTCGTCCAGCGCGGTGTCTTCCAGGTCGGCCAGGCCGAAGCGCATCCGTGCCAATGGCGTGCGCACTTCATGTGCAACCGCCTGCGCCAGCACGCGCTGGCTCTCCAGCAGCTGCTGCAGCTGCTCGGCCATATGGTTGAAGGCATTGGCCAGCGGCCGCACCAGCGCGGTGCCGGCGCGTGGGGCCCGCGTTTCCAGCTGGCCGTCGCGCATCTGCCGTGCCGCCTGCGCAAGCTGCGAGACATCACGCCACAGGCGATAGACCATCACGTACATCGGCAGCGCCACCGCCACCATCAGGATCAGCAGCAGGATCGCCACGCCGGAGACATCGCTGTCCTGCCAGCCCTCATCCGGCAGCGCCTCGTCCAGCGGCCCCAGCATCACTGCATAGTCGCTGTCGCCGATCCGCTGCAGGCTGCGCATATGCTCCAGGTCGATCTGCACGCGGCCATTGTTGAACGAGGGGCGCTGGCTGGCCGGCAGCTCCTTCACCGCCTCGGCCAGCGGCACCATGCGCAGGGCATAGGCGAAGTCGGCGTCCAGTTCGCGCGCGAGCGTCGGCCACTGCTCACGCGGGGTTTCGGCGAATCGATGCTGCAGCAGGGAATGGGTGCCGCGCATTTCGGCCTGCAGGCCGGCCTCGGTGCGGTCTTCCAGCAGCGCGTCCCAGGCCCACAGGCCGAGCACGATCAGCAGCAGGTGGGCAACCAGGAAGCCGATGCCGTAGCGCAGGAAATGGAAGGCGTGGCCGCGCATCGCCGAGGGCGTGCGCTTCATCCCCATGCCGAGCGGCTGAACAGGTAGCCGCGACCGCGCACGGTCTTGATCCGTTCCGGCTGTTCCGGGTTGTCGCCCAGCTTGCGGCGCAGGCGTGAGATGCGGGCGTCGACCGAACGGTCCAGGCCATCGAAGGCGATGCCGCGCAGGCCGCGCAGCAGCGCGTCGCGGTCGAGGATCTGGCCGGCGTTGCTGGCCAGCAGGAACAGCAGGTCGAACTCGGCGGTGGTCAGCTCCAGCAGCGCGCCCTGCAGGTGCACGTTGCGGGTGGACGGGTCGATGTTCAGCTCGCCGAAGCGCAGGCTGCCATCGCGCGGCTCGACCCGGCGGTGGCGTCGCAGATGGGCGCGCAGGCGGGCCAGCAGCACCCGTGGTTCGATCGGCTTGCCGATGTAATCGTCGGCCCCCAGTTCCAGTCCCAGCACCTGGTCGATGTTGTCGGTGCGTGCGGTCAGCACGCAGATGATGCCGTCATAGTGGGGCCGGATCTGCCGACACACTTCGAAACCATCCTGGTCGGGCAGGCCGACATCGAGCAGGACCAGGGCCGGCTTCTCGGCCAGGATCCGGGTCACGGCACGCTCACCGCTGCGCTCGTGGGCTACCTGGTAGCCATGCCGCTGCAGATAGTCGCTGACCATCGTACCCAGGCGGGCATCGTCTTCGACCAGTACGATATCCAGCATTTTCAAGGCCTCCGTGGACGCAAACGTACCGCCACGGCACGAGCGCGGCGATGCTATCCCAGCCTGTGGGCCGCCCGGGTCCCGGGGGCGGGCGCCATTCAGCCGGGGTTGCTGGCGCACGGGCCGGACCTCAGGCCCGGCAACAACTTGTCGCCCAGCATAACGCGGTGCTGTTACAAAGCGTTACCTTCGTGATACGTCTGGTGACCATCGCTGACAGCAAAGCGACTGACGCGGGACAGGGGGCGCGCCGAGCATGGAGTCTCCTCCGCTCCGCGTGCCGTGCCCATGTCGCTCGCCCATCGCCGCCTGCCGAACCCGTCCCGCTGCTGCTGCCGAGGTGCCCGATGAGCGGCGTCGTCGGAGCCTGGCTGCCGCCCGCCGAGGATGAACACCTGCTGCAGCAGCTGGCGCCGATGCTGCGCGCCCTGCAGCAGCGTGGGCGTGGCCGCATCGGCTACTGGACCGACGCCGAGGCCGGCCTCGCGCTGGGGCACTGCCGGGCACCCACCGATACGCCGTTGCAGCCGCTGAGCTCGGACTGCGGCCGCTACGTGCTGTGCCTGGACGGCCGGCTGTACAACCGTGGCGACCTGCAGGCGCAGCTGCGCGATCTGCCGCGCAGCTGCAGCGATGCCAGGCTGCTGCTGCAGGCGATCGTTGAATGGGGCGTGGAGCGCGCGCTGTCCCGCATCGAGGGCGCGTTCGGTTTCAGCGTGTGGGACCGCGAGTCGCGCGAGCTGTGGCTGGCCCGCGACCCGGTCGGCGAGCGGCCGCTGTATTACGGCTGGTACCAGGGCCAGTTCCTGTTCGCCTCGGAAATGAAGGCCCTGCAGGCCTTCGCCGGTTTCGCACCAAGCATCGACCAAGATGCGCTGAGCCTGCTGCTGCGCCATGACTACGTGCCGGCACCACACACCATCTACCGCGGCATCCACAAGCTGGTGGCAGGCGCGATGCTGCGCATCGATCTGAATGACCATGCGGCTGGCGGTTCCAGCCAGGCCGCACAGGGTGGCTCACGCTACTGGTGCGCACGCGACGCGATGCAGCGCGCACTGCAGGAACCCCTGCAGCCGGCACCCAGCCTGGAGCAGGCCACCGACCAGCTGGAAGCGGCACTGCAGAAGGCCATTGCCGCCCGCATGCACTCGCCGCTGGCCTGCGGCGCGTTCCTGTCCGGTGGTACCGATTCTTCATTGGTAACCGCAATGATGCAGGCGCAGTCGACCCTGCCGATCGAAGCCTGGACGGTCGGGTTCGACGATCCCGGCCATGACGAGAGCGACTGGGCCTCGCAGGTCGCGCGGCATCTGGGCGTGAAGCACCACCTGCACCGCATGGACGCGCGCCAGGGCCTGGACCTGCTGCAGCGCCTGCCGCAGGTCTGGTGCGAGCCGTTCGCCGATGCCTCGCAGCTGCCGACCCTGCTGGCCAGCGAGCTGTTGGGTGCACGCAAGCCGGTGGCGTTGACCGGTGACGGCGGCGACGAACTGTTCTTCGGCCACCCCAGCTATGGCCGCGCGCTGCGCAATGCGCGGTTGTGTGGCGGTCTGCCGGACTGGGTGCGCGATCTGGCGCGGCGCAGCGGCAACCGCATGAACGTCGAGCGCGGACGTCTCGGCGGCTGGCGCGCACTGGTGGCCGAGGTCGCGGCCAACGATGTGGAAGGGCATTACCTGCAGCGCGTGACGCGCTGGCGGCAGCCTGCGCAGGTGGTGCTGGGCGCGCGCGAACCGATCACGATCTTCCAGCAGCAGGACACGGCGCTGCCGGCCGAGGCGCGTATCCAGCTGCTGGATTTCCGCATGGACCTGGCCGAGGGCATCCTCGCCAAGGTCGATCGCGCGGGCATGGCGGCGGGCGTGGAGACGCGTGCACCGCTGCTGGACATGGAGGTGGTGCGGTTGGCCTGGCGCCTGCCGCAGCACCTGAAGTACCACGATGGCGAGCACAAGCGGATTCTGAAACACCTGCTGGCCCGCTACCTGCCCGAGCCGCTGGTGTACCGCCCCAAGCGCGGCTTTGGCCCGCCGATGGCGCGATGGCTGGCGGGCCCGCTGCGCGATTGGGCGGAGGCGCTGCTGGATCCGCAGCTGCTGCGCAACCAAGGGTGTTTCGATGCGGTACGCGTGCGCGGTATCTGGGAGGCGTTCCTGCGCGGTGAGCGCAAGTGGCACACGCACCTGTGGAACGTGCTGATGTTCCAGGCGTGGCACCAGCATTGGCATGGTGGTCGCGGGCGTTGAGGTTCCTTCGCGGTGGGTTCTGCGTGGCGCAGGGCGGAGGCCCTTGCGTACGAATGTCCTCCGGCGCCGGCCGTTGGCCGTCACCTCCCCCTTTACTTCGTACGCAAGGGCCTCCGCCCTGCGTTCGGAGTTCGTCGGCGCCTCGTTGAAAGGCGGCCACGAGCGCTGCGCTTCACCTGCCGCACGCCGAACCTCGTCGGGGCGGGCGGGGGGCCGGGCAAAGTAAAGGAGGAGGTGACGGCCAACGGCCGGCGCCGGGGGACATTTGCCCAGGCCCCTGCCCGCCCCGGCAGGGCCCTTCAGCCGGCAGAGACGACGGACGAAGACGCACTTCGGTATCCGGACGCCAGGCAAAAAAAGACCCGGCAGAGGGAGGGATCTGCCGGGTCCGGATTGCATGGGGGGAGGGACCCATGCAATGAGCGTTGCGTCGCGTCAGTGATTGTTCGCGTCCGCCGTTGATGGGTTGTAGCCCTGCACCAGTTCGGACCAGGCCTTGCCGGCCTGCAGCCCGAGGCCGACCACGTCCTGCTGGGCCTGGCCCAGCCGCTGCAGGTTGTCCTGCCACAGCTGCGCGCCACTGGAGAGCATGCCCGCCGCATCGTCGCTGCGGGCCAGTTCGCCCAGCCAGCCGCCGGTCGCGGTCAGGTTGCGCTCCATCGCCTTCAGCTGCACGCCGAACATGCTTTCCGCGTTCTCCAGCGCCAACCGGTTCGCGCGCGTTGCCGCGGCGGCGAGCTGGCGGGTGGCATCACTGAAGCGATCGCTGAAGGCGGCGGCCATGGGGGCATCAGGGAGTGACTTGATGCAATGCAGCATACGCCGTTGATGCGGCAATGCAACAAAAATAACAAAGGCGCCCGAGGCGCCTTTGAAAAGCCTTTCAGATCAATGCTTTGATCAGATCGCCGGGCCGCGGTAACGGCAGCCGGAGGTGCAGGTTTCGTGCACGGTGATCTCGCTCAGCGCGGGCAGGCTGGGCTTGAGCTCGTTCCAGATCCATACCGCCAGGTTCTCGCTGGTCGGGTTCTCCAGGCCGGGGATGTCGTTGAGGTAGTGGTGGTCCAGGCGGTCGTAGATCGGCTGGAAGGCTGCCTTCACGTCGCCGAAGTCCATGATCCAGCCGGTCTGCGCGCCGGGCTCCCCCTCGACCTTCAGTTCCACCCGGAACGAGTGGCCGTGCAGGCGCGCGCACTTGTGCCCCGGCGGCACATTGGGGAGGCGATGCGCCGCCTCGAGCATGAAGACTTTGAAGATTTCCATGGCGCGATTGTACGCCGTGGGCGGGCCGGCAGCCTGAGCGGATGTTGGGCTTCCGCGAATTAATTCTTTCCATCCGGATGAAGAGATGATAGTTTCTCTTATATCCGTATGAAGAGATGTTATTGGCCGAACCCCGGCCTGGCATGGACTACTGCGGAACTTCGTCGTCCTTACCACCTCCCCCACATCGTCATGCCCAAGCACACCCTGCTCGTGGCGGCCCTGGCCGTCGCTCTGGCCGCGCCTTTGTCCGCCGCCGCCGAAACCTCCGCCGACGCCAGTGGCGAAGCCAGCACGCTGGCCGCCGTGCGCGTCACCGGTTCCAATATCAAGCGCACCGATACCGAGGCCTCCAATCCGGTGCAGGTGATCGGTCGCCAGCAGTTGGAACAGACCGGCAAGGCCACGGTGGCCGACGTGCTGCGCTCGATCTCGGCCAACACCGGCAACGCCAGCAACGAAACCACCAACAACGGCTGGGCCTCCGGCTCGGCGGGCATCGGCCTGCGCGGCCTCTCGCAGAAGAACACGCTGGTGCTGCTCAACGGTCGCCGCCTGGCCAACTATGGTTTTCCGGCCGGTGGCCTGTCCGACACCTTCGTCGATCTCAACGCGCTGCCGCTGGTTGCGGTCGAGCGCATCGAAGTGCTCAAGGATGGTGCCTCGGCGGTGTACGGTTCCGATGCCGTGGCCGGCGTGGTCAACATCATCACCCGGCAGAACTTCGAAGGCGCCGAAATCGGCGGCAGCTTCGGCGGTGCCGACCAGGGCGGCCTGCACGAGCAGAACCTGAAGTTCGTCGGCGGCCTGGGTGATCTCGACACCGACGGCTACAACATCCTCTTCAGCCTGCAGGGCTACAACCGCGAGCGCCTGGACCAGGACGAACGCAACCTGACCAGGAGCGGCATCTACACCGACCAGCCGGGCGGCCGCTGGAACGGCTGGTCGGCCAAGGGCGCGCGCTATCTGGTCAACGGCGTGTCGGTGCCGATGCTCGATGCCAACGGCAACTGCCCGGCCGGAACCACCCGGGTTGCCAGCGCGCCGATCGACGGCCTGAGCGGTGACACCTGCGGCTTCAACCAGGCGCCGTTCACCACGCTGATCCCGTCGACCAAGCGCTACCAGGCCTACGCCAACGGTACGTTCCGGCTGAATGACAGCGTTGAGGCCTTCGGCGAAGTGCTGTACAGCCAGATCAAGAGCGCCGCGTGGTTCGGCAGCAGCCCGTTCTTCACCCTGGAGAGCGGCCGCTTCGCATTGAACGCGAACAGCGGCCTGGCCGAGCCGGTGTCGTCGCTGCTGCCGGCCAGCAATCCGTACAACCCGTACGGCCGTGCGATCCCGATCGAGTACACGTTCTTCGACCTCGGCGGCACGATCAAGACCAACCGCTCCACCGCCTATCGCGGTGTGTTCGGCCTGCGTGGCACCACCGCGTCGTGGGACTGGGAAGTGGCCGCGTTCGGTGCACGCAGCAGCGAGCGTGAGAACGTCTCCGGTGGTTTCGCCAATCGCTGGGCACTGGCCGATGCGCTGGCATCGGGCAGCTACAACCTGCTGGATCCGGCGGCGACGCCGCAGTCGGTGCGCGACGCAATCAACATCGCCACCCTGCGTCCGGCCGAATCCAAGCTGCAGGGCATCGACGCCAAGGTCTCCGGCAGCCTGGGCCACACCTGGGCGGGCGAGATCGGCTTCGCTGCGGGTGCCGAGTGGCGCCGGGAGAAGCTCGATTCCAACAACCCGTGGCAGATCGATGCCGGCCTGCAGGTGCGCCCGGCGATCGCCGAAGTGCACGGCAAGCGCCAGGTCAGTGCGGCCTACGCCGAAGTGAACGTGCCGCTGGCCTCGACGCTGGAGCTGTCCGCCGCCGCGCGTGCCGACCACTACGACGATTTCGGCGATGCCTTCTCGCCGAAGATCGGCCTGCGCTGGCAGCCGCTGGACTTCCTGCTGGTGCGTGCGTCGGCCTCGAAGGGCTTCCGTGCACCGTCGCTGTCGGAGAACTCCAACAGCACCAGCATCGCCTACGGCAGCGTGGTCGACCCGCGTGATCCGGACGTGCCGGGCTCGCGCCAGAACCCGACCTTCTTCACCGTCGGCAACAACGAACTGAAGCCCGAGCGCACCAGGAGCGTGAACTTCGGCGTGGTGCTGTCGCCGTGGGCCAACACCAACCTGAGCGTGGACTACTACCGCATCCAGCTGGACAACCTGGTGGGCACCAACAACACCCAGACCCTGGTCAACGACAACGTGGCCGGCGCGGTGCAGCGCGATGAGCGCGGCAAGCTGCAGGCGGTCTACAACCGCTACCAGAACCTGAGTGAACTGAAGACCTCGGGCATCGATGTCGAACTGCGCCAGCGCATCCCGACCACTGCGCTCGGTGACTTCACCCTGTCTTCGGCCTACACCCACGTGCGCGATTACCGTCGCCCGACCGTGGTCGGCGGCCCGCTGGTGGACTACGCCGGCAGCAACCTCGGCCCGACCCTGCCCAAGGACAAGGCCACCACCACGCTGGACTGGAAGCATGGCGACTTCAACGCGGCGGTGACCTGGTACTACACCAGCGGCTACCGCCAGGAAGCGAGCACCGCGGCCAAGGCCGTGCAGACGCGCGTCGGCAGCTACAGCCAGTACGACCTGTACCTGGCCTACACCGGCATCGACAAGCTGACCGTCTACGCCAAGGTGCAGAACCTGGCCGACAAGACGCCGCCGTACGACGCCTCGTTCCCGGGCATCCGCGCGCCGTACGACTTCAGCCAGTACGACCTGCGCGGCCGCTACTTCACGCTCGGCTTCGATTACCGCTTCTGATCCATCCGCCGCGGCCGGTCTCTTCAGGGAGCCGGCCGCGCGACCGTCTGCCGTTGTTTACAGGGGAGTCACCGTGTCCTTGCATCACCGTGCCGTTCTTCCGTTGCTGATCGCCGCCGCCACCGCACTGTCCTTGCCATTGCCGGCGCAGGCACAGAGCGCCTACTTCTTCCCGCAGGCCACCGAGGCAGCGGCATTTGATGCGGCCATTCCCACGCCGGAGCAGTTCCTCGGCTATCCGATCGGCAGCCGCTACACCCGGCACGACCAGCTGGTGGCGTACTTCCAGGAACTGGCGAAGCGTTCCGACAGAATCAGCGTGCGCGAGATCGGCCGCAGCTATGAAGGCCGCCCGCTGCTGATCGCCACGGTCACCGCAGCAGGTAACCACGCACGACTGGAACAGATCCGCCAGCAGCACGCGACCCTGGTCGATCCGGCGCAGCCACGCATCGCCGCCGGCGACAGCCCGGTGGTGGTGTGGCTGGGCTACAGCGTACATGGCAATGAAACCTCCAGTGCCGAAGCCGCGATGCTGACCGCTTACTACCTGGTGGCCAACCGCAGCGCTGAAACCCAGCGATGGCTGCAGCAGGCGGTGGTGCTGTTCGACCCCGCGCAGAACCCGGATGGCCGCGATCGCGCTGCCAACTGGCACAACGCCTGGGCCTCCGATCCGGCCTCGGCCGACCCGGCCGACAAGGAACACGTCGAGCCGTTCCCGCAGGGCCGCACCAACCACTACTTCACCGACCTCAACCGCGACTGGCTGGCCCTGACCCAGCAGGACTCCCGGCCGAAGGTGGAGGTGTTCCACCAGTGGTACCCGAACGTGCAGATCGACTTCCACGAAATGGGCAAGGACAGCACCTATTACTTCGAGCCCTCGCCGAAGAGCATGCACAGCCCGCTGATCCCGGCGGCGTCGTACGAATTCAACAAGACGCTGGCCAAGTATCACGCGCAGGCGCTGGATGCGCTGGGGTCGCTGTACTACACCGGCGAGAACTTCGACAACTTCTCGCCGGTGTACGGCTCGACCTATCCTGATTTCCACGGCGCAGTCGGCGTGACCGTCGAGCAGGCCAGTTCGCGCGGCCGTGTGCAGGAGTCGGTGAATGGCCTGCTGACGTTCCCGTTCACCATCCGCAACCAGGTCGCGACCGGCCTGGGCACGGTGCGAGGCGCGGTGGCCGAGCGCAACGGCCTGTTCGACCTGCAGAAGCAGTTCTTCCAGAGCGCACTGAAGCAGGCCGCGCAGCAGCCGGTGAAGAGCTTCGTGTTTGGTGATGCGCATGACCCGGCGTTGACCCGCCGCCTGCTTGAGTTGTTGCTGTTGCATCGCATCGAGGTGCGCGCGCTGGATCGCGCGGTGACCGTGGATGGCCAGCACTTCGCACCGGGCAGTGCCTACGTGGTACCGGTGCAGCAGGCGCAGTTCCGCCTGGTGCATTCGATCTTCGCAGAGACGCCGCCGGTCAAGGGTGATGTGTTCTACGGCAGTACCAGCTACGCGATTGCACCGGCGTATGGCGTGGCGTTCGCGGGCAGCCGCAGCCGCGTTGATGGCGGTGCGCGCGTGACCACGCTGCCTGCGGAACAGGGGGCGGTCGTTGGCGGGCAGGCCGGATTCGCCTATGCCATCGACTGGCGCGACTACAACGCCGGGCGCGCGTTGGCCGCGCTGCAGGGCAAGGGCGTGAATGCGCGCGTGGCATTCCAGCCGTTCACCACCGCGACCGCGCAGGGCGACATCAGCTTCGCCGCCGGCAGCCTGGTCATTCCGGTCGCCGGTCAGTCGCTGCAGGATGCGGCGCTGCTTGAGGCAGTGACGTCCGCCGCGCGCGAGGCGGGCGTACAGGTACATGCGCTGTCCAGCGGCCGCAGCCGCGAAGGCATCGACCTCGGCAGTGACGGCGTCAAGGCGCTGCGCAAGCCTGCGGTGGCACTGGTAATGGGCGAGGGCGTGGCGGCCACCGAGATCGGCTCGGCCTGGTTCCTGCTCGACCAGCAGTTGCGGCTGCCGGCCAGCAAACTGGACCCGCAGCAGCTGGGCAGAGTGCCGTTGGACCGGTACACCACGATTGTGTTGTCCGGCGGTACCTATACCGGCGTCGATGCCACGGCAGTGGCTGCGCTGAAGCGCTGGGTGCAGGCCGGTGGCTCGCTGGTGACCTACGGCAGCGCATCGAAGTGGGCGATCGAACAGAAGCTGGCCGACGGCGAGAAGCTCGGCAAGGAAGAGGATGCCGCTGACGAAAGCCGCCGCGCGTTCGGTGACCAGCGTGACATCGCCGCGATCGAGCGGGTCAGCGGCAACATCCTCAGTGCCGACGTGGACACCAGCCATCCGTTGGCGTTCGGCGTGCCGCGCCGGCAGCTGGCGATCAACAAGGAGAACACGGTGACGCTGCGGCCGAGCGCGAATCCCTTCTCGACGGTGGTACGCATCGACACGCCGCCGCGGGTGAACGGTTACCTGTCCGAGCGCAACCGCGCGCGGGTGGGGGGCAGCGCGTGGCTGCTGGTGTCGGCGCAGGGGCAGGGCAACGTAGTGCTGTTCGCCGATGACCCGGCGCACCGCAAGTACTGGCACGGAACGGATCGACTGCTGATCAATGCGGTCTTCTTCGGGAATCTGGTGAATCCGGCGAAAGCGCGGGGTTGAGGCTTTACGCGCCTTGATTGATGCGTGTGGGGGAGGCCGGGCGGGCTGCGCAGGACACGCTGTAAATACGTCCATGTAAGCTCGATCGGCGCATCCATGCGCCTCACGGTCCTGCGCAGCCCGCCCGGCCTCCCCTCGACAGTTTCCTGCGGGCGCGGACGCATCGAACCCCAAGGCGGGAGCAAAAGCAAAAGCAAAAGCGGGCACTGCGGCTTCGGCTTCTGACTTTGAATTTGAATTTGAATTTGAATTGGAATTTGATCTTTCTTCTCCCGGCTACCCGGCGGGAGAAGAAGGCGCAGGCAATGCTTGACGTGGATGGGCATGGGGGCAGCGCAGAACCGTTGGCGCCATGGATGGCGCCATCGAGCTACATGGACGTATTTACAGCGTGTTCTGCGCTGCCCCCATGCCCATCCGCCCTCGATACTGCCACCGCGTGCTTTATCACCCGGTAGCCAGCAACAAAAAAGGACGGCGCGTCAGCGCCGTCCCTCGATAGCCCCCGCGCAGCGGGAGGCACCCTCGATGTCAGCTGGGATCAGCCAGCGCGACCACCGCCGCCACCCTGGCCACGACCACGGCCGCCACCATTGCCACCACCGCCACGGCGCTGGCCCTGGCCGGCACCTGCACGCTGCTGGCCATTGCCACCGCCCTCGCGACGGCCACCACCGGCCTTCTTCGGGCCCGCGTGCGCATGGCGCGGCGCATCACCGTGCGGACGGCGTGCATGGCTCTTGCGCGGTGCGCGCTCGCCGGTATCGTGCTCGGCCTTGCCCGGCGCACTGTTGCCCCAGCGGATCGGCACCTGCAGCTCGAAGCCCGGCACATCGCGGATGTCCATGTCACGGCCCAGCAGGCGCACGATCGCGCGCAGCAGCTTCACTTCGTCCTGCGCGACCAGCGAGATCGCCTGGCCGGTGGCACCGTTGCGGCCGGTACGGCCGATGCGGTGCACGTAGTCCTCGGCCACCATCGGCAGATCGAAGTTGATCACCTTCGGCAGCTCGTTGATGTCGATACCACGCGCGGCGATATCGGTGGCCACCAGCACGGTCACGCGGCCGGCCTTGAAGTCGCCCAGCGCACGCAGACGCTGGCCCTGGCTTTTGTTGCCATGGATCGCCGCGGTCTTGATGCCCGACTTTTCCAGGAACGCGGCCAGCTTGTCGCTGCCGTGCTTGGTGCGCGCGAACACCAGCGTCTGCTCGCGGCTGTCCTGCGCCAGCAGGTGCAGCAGCAGGTCACGCTTGCGGCCGGCATCGACCGGGTGCACGCGGTGGGTGATGGTTTCGGCCACGGTGTTCTTCGGCGTCACCTGGATCTGTTCCGGGTTGCGCATGAACTCCAGCGCCAGCTGGCGGATGTTGTCCTCGAAGGTGGCCGAGAACAGCAGGGTCTGGCGGTTCTGCTTCGGCAGCTTGGCCAGGATGCGCTTGATCGACGGCAGGAAGCCCATGTCGAGCATGCGGTCGGCTTCGTCCAGCACCAGCAGTTCAATGCCGGACAGGTCGATGCTGCGACGCTCCAGGTGGTCGATCAGGCGGCCCGGGCAGGCCACCAGCAGGTCCACGCCACGGCGCAGGATGTCCAGCTGGTTGCCCATGCCGACGCCGCCGTAGATGCAGGCGCTGGGGATGCGCAGGTACTTGCTGTAGCCACGCAGGCTGTCATGCACCTGGGTGGCCAGTTCGCGGGTCGGGGCCAGGATCAGCGCGCGCGGCTTGCGGGGGCCGCTGCGCACTTCCTGCGAGGCGGTGCCCAGGTGCTGCAGCAGCGGCAGGCCGAAGGCAGCGGTCTTGCCGGTACCGGTCTGTGCACCGGCCAGCAGGTCGCGACCGGCCAGCGCCAGCGGGATCGCCTGCTGCTGGATCGGGGTCGGGTTTTCGTAGCCCTGCTCGGCAAGCGCACGCAGCAGGAAGGGCGCCAGGCCCAGCGATTCAAAAGACATTGAGTTTGCTCCAAGTACAAGAAACGCCTGTCCGATCGGACAGACGGGGGCAGATCAAACTGATCGGCTGACTCGGAGCGTTCCCGTGAACCGCGCTGCGAGAAGTTGGGTGCAGCCGGCACGGAGCGCAGGCTGGAATGCGTGACGAACGGCGTCGGAGTGGGGGCGGGCGAAGTGGGCGGACCCAGGTCGCCGGCGATCCCGGAGGGAAACGGACGGCCGCTGCAGACCCGCCTAGTCTAACCGATGGCTGAGACCTCGCGCAAAAAGCCCCGTTCAGGTAGGGGGGCTCTCCGCAGGGCTGCGCCCTGCACCCGCAGAGGCCAAAGCGACGTCAACGTCAACGTCAAAAGCGGGCTTCCTGAGGGAGGGCGGGGTGGGTCCGGTGGCGGGAGACGCCGTAAACCCCGCTCCGCGGTCCGGCCCAGCCGCTGGCGGCTGTGCGTTCGGGCGCTTGCGAAGCAGTGCTTCGCAAGCAAAGCGCCCTCACCCCTGGGGGCTTGGCCGCGGCATCCATGCCGCGGACACTCCCGCCACCGGACCCACCCCGCCTTCGACTGTTTCCTGCGAGCTGTTGGGAATGCTGATGGGGTCAGATCCGTTTTCCATTGGAAAACGGATCTGACCCCGGAATTTCACTCGATATCTGACAGATTTCATCCACGCGTGGCGTGGATCTACCGACCGTCACCGGGAACCTGTCAAGGGTGGGGCGGTGTGGGCGGGCAGGACCGTTGGCGCCATGGATGGCGCCATCGAGCCCCCAGGGATGGGTTTACGGCGTGTCCTGCCCGCCCACACCGCCCCACCCAACTCACGGAAAACCAGAGCCGCTTTGGCATTTGACGTTGCCTTGGCTTGAAGCAGGTGCAGGGCGCAGCCCTGCCGAACCCCCACTACGGTAGGGTGGGCCGATGCCGCGCTGCAGCTTGGCGTCGCCGCATATTTGATTACACTTGAAACTTGTTTGCCCACGACTCCGGACACCCACCCATGAAGCTTGGTTCTTTGAAGGAAGGCGGCCGCGACGGCACCCTGATCGTCGTCTCGCGTGACCTGCGCCACGGCGTGCGCGCCACCGGCATTGCCGCCACCCTGCAGCAGGCCCTGGAGGACTGGAGCCACATCGCGCCGCGCCTGAACGCCCTGTACGAATCGCTCAACGCCGGCGACGCCGATGGCGTGTTCGACCTGGATATGCAGGCACTGGCCGCGCCGATGCCGCGCGCCTATGAATTCGTCGACGGCAGCGCCTACCTGCCGCACGTCGAGCGCGTGCGCCGCGCCCGTGGCGCCGAAGTGCCGGAGAGCTTCTACACCGACCCGCTGATGTACCAGGCCACCAGCGCCGGCTTCTACGGCCCGCGCGACGCGGTCAAGGTGGTCAGCGAGGACTACGGCATCGACCTGGAAGCGGAGATCGTGGTGATCACCGACGACGTGCCGATGGCCGCCACCCCGGAGCAGGCCGCTGGCCACATCCAGCTGGTCGGCCTGGTCAATGATGTTTCGCTGCGCAACCTGATTCCGGGCGAGCTGGCCAAGGGCTTCGGTTTCCTCCAGTCCAAGCCGCGTTCGGCGCTGTCGCCGGTGTTCGTTACTCCCGATGAGCTGGGTGCCGCCTGGCAGGACAGCAAGGTGCACCTGCCGCTGCTGACCCACATCAATGGCCAGTGGTTCGGTGCGCCGGAAGCGGGCGTGGACATGCAGTTCAATTTCGCCCAGCTGGTCGCGCATGCGGCCAAGACCCGCCCGCTCAGCGCCGGCACCATCGTCGGCTCGGGCACCATCGCCAACGAAGACACCAGCAAGGGTGCATCGTGCTTCGCCGAGCAGCGCGTGGTGGAAACGCTGCGCGACGGCAAGCCGAGCACGCCGTTCATGTCCTTCGGCGACGTGGTCCGCATCGAGATGCTCGACGCCGCCGGCAACAGCATTTTCGGTGCGATCGAGCAGCGCATCGAACAGGCGGCCAAGCCCTGAGCATGGAGGCGGCGATGGACATCCTGGGTGACGACGGCCCGGTCGACGACGGCATCGTGCTGTACACCTACTGGCGATCCAGTGCCGCCTACCGCGTGCGCATCGGCCTTGAGCTGAAGGGCCTGGCCTGGGAGGCGCGGCCGGTGCACCTGGTGCGCGAGGGTGGCGAGCAGCACCTGGACGCCTATCGCGCGCTCAATCCGCAGCAGCTGGTGCCGACGCTGCTGCACGCTGGGCAGACGCTGACCCAGTCGCTGGCGATCGTCGAGTATCTTGATGAGCGCTTCCCGCAGGTGCCGCTGCTGCCGGCCGACGCCGCCGGCCGCGCGCGGGTGCGGGCGCTGGCCCAGCTGGTGGCCTGCGATATCCATCCGATCAACAACCTGCGGGTGATGCAGTACCTGGAGCGCGACCTGCAGCTGCCGGCCGACGCCCGCGCGCAGTGGACCCTGCACTGGATCGCCGAAGGCTTTGCGGCGATGGAAGCGATGCTGGCCAACAGCCGCGACACCGGCATCTTCTGCCACGGCGATCGCCCGGGTTTGGCCGACCTCTGCCTGATGCCGCAGCTCTACAACGCGCACCGCTTCGGCCTGGACCTGACGCCATATCCAACGTTGCGCCGGATTGAAGCGGCCTGCCAGGCGCTGGATGCCTTCGAGCGCGCGCGACCGGAAAACCAGCTCGACGCCGCCTGACAGGCCGCTTCGCTCGCCCTGCGTGGCCCGGCGCTACTGGTCCCCGGCCCGTGATAGCGCCGGGCCATGCCCGGCGGATGCCCCATCCCCTCGCAGCATCTGCCGAAGGTCGTCCCGGAACAGCTGATAGCCGGCCTCGCGGCGTGCATCATCGCCCTGCCGCAGCACCCACGCCGGATGCACGGTGGCGTAGCCGCGGGTGCCGTCCTCCAGCGTGTGCCAGCGTCCACGGTCGCGCGACAGATTGAAATCACGGCCAAATACCGAGACTGCAGCGGTTGCGCCCAGGCAGACGATGACCTGCGGCCGCACCCGCGCGATCTCGCCCATCAGCCACGGCCGGCAGGCCTGGATGTGGCGGCTTTCCGGACGCTTGTGCAGCCGGATCTTGCCGCGGCGCTCATGGTGGAAGTGCTTCACCGCATTGGTCAGGTACAGCGTGGCGCGATCGATTCCCAGCTCGGCCAGGGCACGGTCCAGCAGCTGGCCGGCCGGGCCGGCGAATGGCTGGCCGCGCAGATCCTCCACGTCGCCCGGCTGCTCGCCGACCACCATGATCCGGGCATCGGCCGGGCCTTCACCGAACACCCCCTGCGTGGCCGCTTCCCACAGCGGGCACTGGCGGCAGGCCAGCGCCTGCTGGCGCAGTGTCTGCAATCCCTTGGCGTCGGCGGCGGGCATTGGCGCCAGCGCCCGCGCAGGTATCTTCCGTTGCGGTGCCTGCGCGGGCCGGTCATGCATTTCCTGCACGCGATCACCCGCATCGCGCACCAGGCGCGGCAGCAGCTGCGCCTCGGGCAGGTGGCGCCAGTACTTGGCAGGCATCTCCTGCATCATCATCCGCGTGTTGAGCCGGGCCGGATTGAAGATGCTGGCGTAATAGGTCTGCCACAGCGCCTCGCGCGCATCTTCTGCCGGGGCGTCCTCACGCCGTGCGCCCGGCCCGAACGCCAGTGCCTGCCCATCCCATGCCACGCTGCGTGACGGTGTCAGGATGGCCCAGCGCATGCCGGTGAAGCGGCGCGCGAAAAACGGCGCCACCCGATCGACGATGTGGTGCTGTGGCTCGAACCACGCGATGAACGCCTCGGGCTGGCCGGGCACCTCGCGGAAGCGCACGAACGCCTTCATCTTGTGGGTATCGCGGCGAACGGCCTGGGCGAGCGCGGTTGCGCGCAGCACGTCGGCATCGGCGGGATTCGACAGCACCGAGCGCTCGCCATGGGTGATGCGCCACAGCAGCCGGTACAGCAGGGCCATGCGTTGCACATCGCGATGACAGAGGCAGGTGGCCGCCAGTTCAAGGAAGTCGCGCGGTACGTTCGGCACGCCGGCATCGGCCAGCACGGGCGCGGAGCTGACCGCGGGCGCATCCAGCAGTGATGCCTCGCTGCCCTCCAGCCAGTCCAGCTGTTCCGGTGCGATGCCACGCAAGAGGGCATCGCGCGCACCGTTGCGCCAGGCCTCCAGCGACCACGGCGGGTCCACCCGCAGCGACCAGCGCTGTGCGTCAGGCTGACGGTGGGGCATCGAACAGTGATCCCTGACGGGGCGGTGGGGCCAACTGGGCGCGCAGCGCCGCCGGATCGTCCAGCGCCCTGCGTGGGTGGTGGTCGGCCAGCAGCACGAATGGCAGCAGTTTGCTCATCGGCGCCTTCAGGCGTGCCACATCGGCAACCCGCAGGCGACCGTGGCGGCGCGCCATCAGCACCCGCTTCACATTGCGCACGCCCAGCCCGGGTACGCGCAGCAGCATTTCCTTCGGCGCGCGGTTGAGATCCACGGGGAAGCGTTCGGGGTGGCGGATCGCCCAGGCCATCTTCGGGTCGATGTCCAGATCGAGCATGCCGGCCTGGGTGGTATCGGTGATTTCATCCACGCCATAGCCGTAGAAGCGCAGCAGCCAGTCGGCTTGGTAGAGGCGGTGCTCGCGCTGCAGGGGCGGCGGCTGCAGCGGCAGCTGGCGGCTGGCATCCGGAATCGGGCTGAAGGCGGAGTAGTACACCCGGCGCATCCGGTAGTTGCCGTAGAGCGCATCGGCGCTGGCGAGGATCTGCCGGTCGTTGGCGCCGTCGGCGCCGACGATCATCTGCGTGCTCTGCCCGGCCGGTGCGAAGCGGGGAGGGCGCGGACGCGCGCTGCGGGTGGACACTGGCGCGACCACCGCTGGCGCCTTGCGCGCTTCCTTGGCTTCCTCGATGCGCCAGCGCAGCTCGCCCATCGCACCGCGGATGGACTGTACGGTCTTCTCCGGTGCCAGCGCGCTCAGCCCGGCTTCGGTGGGCAGCTCCACGTTGATCGACAGCCGGTCGGCGTAGCGCCCGGCGCTGGCCAGCAGTTCCGGCGAGGCCTCGGGAATGGTCTTGAGGTGGATGTAGCCGGCGTAGCGGTGTTCCTCGCGGAGTTGCCGCGCTACTTCCACCATCTGCTCCATGGTGTAGTCCGCATTGCGGATGATGCCGCTGGAAAGGAACAGGCCCTCGATGTAGTTGCGCTTGTAGAAGTCCAGGGTGAGCGCGACCACCTCGTCCACGCTGAAGCGCGCGCGGGGCACGTTGCTGGACACGCGGTTCACGCAGTACGCGCAGTCGTAGACGCAGAAGTTGGTCAGCAGGATCTTCAACAACGAAACGCAACGGCCATCCGGCGTATAGCTGTGGCAGATGCCCATGCCTTCGGTGCTGCCGATGCCGCCGCTGGCGCGTGAGTCGCGCTTGCCGGAGCCGCTGGAGGCGCAGGAGGCATCGTACTTGGCGGCGTCAGCCAGGATGGCGAGCTTGCGGATGGTTTCCATTGCGGAAACCTACGGATCAGCGGTCTCATTGGATGAGACCGCCCCTGAACCTTTCAGGAAAAAAGGGAACGGGAAGGACGAAGTCGTTTGTGCCATGAACGACTTGATCCCCCGCGTCCCCTTTCCAGGTCAGAACCCGTGGGTGATGCTCGGCGCGCCGGCCGAGAAATCCGCGTACGGATCGTGCTCGCCGCTGCTGCCTTCGGACAGGCGGAACTTCAGCGCCAGGCCATCGCGCGAGTCGGCCGCGCGCAGGGCCTCCTCCTGCTCGATGGTGCCGGCCTTGGCCAGCCGGAACAGGCACTGGTCGAAGCTCTCCATGCCTTCCTCCAGCGAGCCTTCCATCGCCGCCTTGATCTCGTGCACCTGGCCACGACGCAGCAGGTCGCGGATCATCGGCGTGTTGATCAGCACTTCGGTGGCGGGCAGGCGACGGCCTTCCTTGTTCTTCACCAGGCGCTGGCTGATCACCGCCCGCAGGTTCAGCGCCAGGTTCATCAGCACGTTCTTGTGTGCGCTTTCCGGGAAGAAGTTGAGGATGCGCTCGATGGTCTGGTCGGCGTTGTTGGAGTGCAGGGTGGCCAGGCAAAGGTGGCCGGTTTCGGCGAAGGCGATGGCCGCCTCCATCGTTTCCGCATCCAGGATCTCGCCGATCAGGATCACGTCCGGCGCTTCACGCATCGCGTTCTTCAGCGCGTTGTGGAAGGCATGGGTGTCCAGCCCGACCTCGCGCTGGTTGACGATCGACATCTTGTGCTTGTGCAGGTACTCGATCGGGTCCTCGATGGTGAGGATGTGACCGGTGGTGGTGCTGTTGCGGTGGTCGATCATCGACGCCAGCGAGGTGGACTTGCCGGAACCGGTGGACCCCACCACCAGCACCAGCCCGCGCGGGGTCATGATGACGTCCTTCAGCACCTGCGGCAGGTTCAGCTCTTCAATGCTCGGAATGCGGCTGCGGATGGCACGGATGACCATGCCGACCTCGCCACGCTGCTTGAACACGTTGACGCGGAAGCGCCCGGCATCGGGCAGGGCAATGGCCATGTTGAGCTCCAGCTCGCGCTCGAACTGCGGTACCTGGCCTTCGTCCATCAGCGAGTAGGCGATCTTCTTGACCATGCCCGGCGGCAGGCCGGTGTTGCCCAGCGGATAGAGCTTCCCCTCGATCTTGATGTAGACCGGCGCCCCGGTGGTCAGAAACATGTCCGAAGCGTTCTTTTCGGTCATCAGCTTCAGGAAGTAGCCGATATCCATTGCGAATTTTCCCCAACGAAACGGTCGACGCCCGTTGCCAGCACGGTGTCGGCTTGACGACAATGGCCGTGAACCGACAACCGGTACGGCCTCCCCAATGAAACGACTTAGCTTCGCACGAATGCGCCATGGCCTGTATGTGATGGCGTTTGCATTCGCACTGTCTGCCCCCGCCTGGGCGCAGGACGCTGCCCTGGAACTGGCGCAGGCCCGGCAGGCGGTCGACAAGGCCACCCAGGCCGACGCCGACCAGTACGCCCCGGACCTGATCGGGCTGGCCCGGCAGGGGCTGGAGCAGGCCCAGCGCGCCGCCGGCGACCGCCGCGAGCGCAAGAACGCCCCGGCGATGGCCCTGCGCGCCGCCGCCGATGCCGACCTGGCCCGCGTCCGCAGCGAGGAAGCCACCGTATCCGCACAGCTGCAGCTGCGCCGCAACGAGGTCAACCAGCTGCAACGCCAGCTGTCGACCGGGGAGGACCGCCGGTGAAGCCGATGACCGCCGCAACCCTGGCCGCGCTGCTGGCGCTGCCGACCCTGGCCGTGGCCGCCGACAACCCGATGGTGGCGCAGCTGAGCCAGCGCCTGATGGCGATCCAGGCCAACCCCGATACCGCTGAGCTGGGCGCGTTCGAGCGCATGCAGGCCCAGCAGGCCATCGCCACCCTGGACAAGGCCAAGCGCCGCGACCAGGAGCTGGCCACCTACCTGGCCGAGCGCCGGGTCGAGATCGCCGAGACCGCCGTGCGTACCGCGCTGGCTGCCCGCGAGGTCGACCGCCTGGAGCGGACCCGCAGCGACCTGCTGATCGAGGCCAGCCGCCGCGATGCCGCCCGCGCCCGCCAAGAAGCCGAGCAGCTGCGCATGCAGGCGCAGATGCAGGCCGAAGAGGCCGAGCGCCTGCGCCAGGCCGCCGAGGCCGAGACCCTGGCCCGCCAGGACGCCGAGAACGCCCTGACCAGCGTGGCCGGCAAGCAGCAGCAGCGCCTCAGCGCCGCTCAGCAGAACGCCGCCAAGCTGGCCCGCGAGGAAGCCGAGCTGGTGTCCGGTCAGAAACTGCCGGCCTCGAAGTTCGATGGTCGCGGCGAGGTCTTCACCTTCCGTGGCGATGCGTTTGCCGCCGGCGCCTCCAGCCTGTCCGGCGGGGCCCGCAACCAGGCCAAGGCGTTGGCCGAATACCTGAACATCGGCAAGAAGGGCCGCCTGCGCATCGAGGCCTACGACAACGCGAACGGCGTAGGCCAGAAGCGTGCCGAAGCGCTGCGCGATGCCCTGGTCGCGGCCGGTGTCGCGAGCAACCGGATCCAGCTCGCCGGCAAGAAGGCGGCCTCCACCCAGGCGCGCTCGGCCGAGGTCATCATCGCCCCGTAATTGCTTGATATTGTTTGTTTTTCGTTGTGATGAGCATTCAGCCTGAACCCCGCCCCGGCGGGGTTCGGTCTTTTTGACGCAGGGGTCTTGTACCCCGCCTTGAGCAGGCGTAGGGTCAATCGTCCGGGAAGCAATGCCGCGGACCGGACGATGGGAGGGCCGGGCCGATGCAAGCAGGGCGCGAACCGCAGCAGATCGACGTGCGCAGGCCAGTGCCGCAGGTCGTCGCAGGCGTCCAGGTGGCCATCGACCGGCGCTCCTCCATGAACAACGCCCCGTGCCTTGCGGCCGGGGCGTTCGTGTATCTGTCGAAGGAGGTCCATCATGTTTGAAGATCAGCCCCAGAGCGAGATCGACGCCCGTCGCGCGCGTGATCCGGAGTTCAGGGCACTCCATGACCAGCACCGCAAGTTGAACAAGAAGTGCATGGACGCGGAGTTGGGTGTACTCCCGATCGATGATGTCACCCTGGGTCGCATGAAGCGTGAGAAGCTGCTGGCCAAGCAACGACTTCTGCGAATGTACGAAACACCGCTCCCAACGACGTCCCCCACGCTTTGACGCACCCCGTCACGCCCGGAACGGCGTGACCCGGCCATCGATGGCCCCGCCGGGTGCTCCTGCCCCGGCATCGCGGCACCGCCGATGAGGCGGCCGCGCCAAGGCACCACAGGCGGTGGTGCCTTGGCCTGCAGGCACAACTCACCGATGCGGGCGGTACCGGTCTCCTCGTCGATCCGGGGCCGTCCGCATCCCTTTTTGCGGGCTTGCGGCCCGTCTCCGCGCCGACCTGACATTCATCGCCATCCGACGGATAATCATCGGTCCGGCCCTGCGTGGCGCGAATCGAAAGTCCTCCGAATGCCCATTCATTCTTCCGTCCTCGAACTCATCGGCCAGACCCCGATCGTCAAGGCCCAGCGCCTGGACACCGGCGTCTGCGAGCTCTACCTGAAGCTCGAAAGCGCCAACCCGGGCGGATCGATCAAGGATCGCATCGGCCTGTCGATGATCGAAGCGGCGGAGAAGCGCGGGGACCTGAAGCCCGGCGCGACCCTGGTCGAGGGCACCGCAGGCAACACGGGCCTGGGCCTGGCACTGGTCGCGCAGCAGAAGGGTTACAAGCTCATCTTGGTCGTTCCCGACAAGATGAGTCGCGAAAAGATCTTCAACCTGAAGGCGATGGGCGCCGAAGTACGCCTGACCCGTTCGGACGTAGCCAAGGGCCACCCGGACTACTACCAGGATCTGGCCAAGACCATCGCCGAGCAGACTCCAGGCGCCTACTTCATCAACCAGTTCGGCAACCCGGACAACCCGGCCGCACATGAATTCGGTACTGGCCCGGAGATCCTGGAGCAGATGGGCGGCGATCTGGACGCCATCGTGTTCGGCTGCGGCAGTTCCGGCACCATGACCGGCCTGTCGCGCGCGTTCGCCACGCTGTCGCCGAAGACCGAGCTGGTGCTGGCCGATCCGGTCGGCTCGATCCTGGCCGAGTACATCAACGAGGGCAACCTCAACGACAAGTCCGGCAGCTGGCTGGTGGAAGGCATCGGCGAGGATTTCCTGCCGTCGATCTCCGATTTCAGCCGGGTGAAGAAGGCCTATGCCATCACCGATGCGGAGAGCTTCCACACCGCGCGCGAACTGCTGGGCAAGGAAGGCATCCTGGGCGGCTCGTCCACCGGCACCCTGCTGGCCGCGGCACTGAAGTACTGCAAGGAGCAGACCACGCCGAAGAGGGTGCTGGTACTGGTCTGCGACACCGGCAACAAGTACCTGTCGAAGATGTACAACGACTACTGGATGCTGGACAACGGCTTCCTGCAGCGCCCGCAGCACGGCGACCTGCGCGACCTGATCCTGCGCCCGTACGGCCAGCGCGACACTGTCGTGATCGGACCGAACGACCTGCTGACCACCGCCTACCAGCGCATGAAGCTGTACGACGTCTCGCAGCTGCCGGTGATGGACGGCGACCAGCTGGTCGGCATCGTCGACGAAAGCGACGTGCTGCTGCACGTCTATGGCGATGAGGCGCGTTTCCGCGACACCGTGGCCACCGCCATGGTCAGCAAGCTGGACCGGCTGGACGTGAAGTCGCCGATCGAGGCACTGCTGCCGGTGTTCGACCGCGGCCAGGTGGCGATCGTGATGGACGGCGATGCCTTCCTGGGCCTGATCACCCGTATCGACCTGTTGAACTATCTGCGCCGTCGCGTGCAGTAAACCGCCGATCGCAGACGTTCGCCGCTGAATCCCGGTTTATCCGCGTCAAAGGTCGTTAAGGCCGCGCTGGTAGACTTCCGCACCTTCGATGGCGCCGCGTGTCGGCGCCCCTCAGGAAAGAACATGTCCAACGCTACTTCCCAGGATCGCGCCCTGGCCCTGGCCACGCTGGCCATCCATGGCGGCCAGTCGCCCGACCCGAGCACCGGCGCGGTGATGCCGCCGATCTACGCGACCTCGACCTATGCCCAGTCCAGCCCGGGCGAGCACCAGGGCTTCGAGTACTCGCGCACGCACAACCCGACCCGCTTCGCCTATGAGCGTTGCGTGGCGTCGCTGGAAGGCGGCACCCGCGGCTTTGCGTTCGCTTCGGGCATGGCGGCCAGCTCGACCGTGATCGAACTGCTGGACGCCGGCAGCCACGTGGTGGCGATGGACGATATCTACGGCGGCAGCTTCCGCCTCTTCGAGCGTGTGCGTCGCCGCACCGCCGGGCTGGACTTCAGCTTCGTCGACCTGACCGATCTGGCGGCGTTCGAAGCCTCGATCACGCCGAAGACGAAGATGGTCTGGATCGAGACCCCGACCAACCCGATGCTGAAGATCGTGGACATCGCCGCGGTCGCTGCCATCGCCAAGCGCCATGGCCTGATCGTGGTGGTCGACAACACCTTCGCCTCGCCGATGCTGCAGCGCCCGCTGGAACTGGGCGCGGACCTGGTGCTGCACTCGGCCACCAAGTACCTCAACGGCCATTCGGACATGGTCGGCGGCATGGTGGTGGTTGGCGACAACGCCGAACTGGCCGAGCAGATGGCTTTCCTGCAGAACTCGGTGGGTGGCGTGCAGGGCCCGTTCGACAGCTTCCTGGCCCTGCGCGGCCTGAAGACCCTGCCGCTGCGCATGAAGGCGCACTGCGCCAACGCGATGGCCCTGGCCCAGTGGCTGGACAAGCACCCGGCGGTGGAAAAGGTGATCTACCCGGGCCTGCCGTCACACCCGCAGCATGAGCTGGCCAGCAAGCAGATGGCCGGCTACGGCGGCATCGTCTCGATCGTGCTCAAGGGCGGTTTCGAGGCGGCCAAGCGTTTCTGCGAGAAGACCGCACTGTTCACCCTGGCCGAGTCGCTTGGTGGTGTTGAAAGCCTGGTCAACCATCCGGCGGTGATGACCCATGCTTCGATTCCGGTGGCGCGTCGGGAGCAGCTGGGGATCAGTGATGCGCTGGTAAGGCTGAGCGTGGGCGTGGAGGAGCTGGGGGATCTGCAGGTGGATCTGGAACGGGCGCTGGGTTGAAACGCAGTAGCGTTACTTCATGTGCTTACGCATGACTTCATTGGGAAAAATTTTCAGATGAATCGAATTTCTCCCGGAGCGATGTTGAATTCGCTCTGGACAAATCGTGGAATCGTGTGGCTGCTTGGAAAGAGAGACGTCCAGAGTAAATATAAGGGGTCATTTGCAGGCCTGCTCTGGGCTTTCATCAATCCGCTGCTAATGCTGCTCATCTACACATTTGTCTTCGCTGTAATCTTCAAGGCGCGCTGGCATGGTCAGGTGGGCGATAGCAGGGCGCAGTTTGCATTGGTGATGTTCGTAGGCGTGATTATCCATGGCCTTTTCGCCGAGGTGATCAATCGCGCCCCGGGTATAATTTTTGAGAATACAAACTATGTGACCAAGGTCGTTTTCCCTCTCGAGACGCTGCCAGTCATCAGCCTCGGATCCGCCCTTTTTCACTGTCTTGCCAGCGTATGTGTCCTGCTCGCGGGTCTTGTACTCTGCAACGGCGGTTTGCATTGGCAGGTTGTGTTTTTTCCTGTCGTTCTGGCGCCCCTGCTTGTCATTGCGGTCGGTATTGCCTGGATCCTCGCCGCGCTGGGTGTATTCATTCGTGATCTGAAGCAGACAACGACGTTCATCACAACTGCAATGCTGTTTCTTTCGCCGGTTTTCTATCCGCAGTCCGCGTGGCCCGAAAAATACCAGAAGCTGTTCATGTTGAATCCTCTGACCTTCATCATGGAGCAATCCCGGCAGGTGTTGATCTGGGGCAAGTTGCCTGACTTCAAGGGGCTGATCGTCTATCTGGTGATTGCCTCCGCATTCGCTTTCATCGGATTCGCTGTATTCCAAAAGATGCGTAAAGGCTTTGCTGATGTCCTCTGAGAATTCGCCCGACCCGTCGCCGGAAGTAGTGATCGATGTATCAGGCCTCGGCAAGTTCTACGAAATCTACGCAGATCCGAAGGATAGGTTGAAGCAATTCGTCCTGCCCGCGCTGGATCGAGCGCTGGGTGGCGAACCCAAGCACTACTATCGCGAATTTTGGGCGCTGAAGGATGTCTCGTTCAGTGTGCGTCGTGGCGAAACCGTTGGCATCATCGGTCGCAACGGCTCGGGAAAGTCGACTCTGCTGCAGCTTGTCTGTGGCACGTTGAGTCCGTCTGTGGGTGAGGTAAAAACAACCGGGCGAATCGCGGCGCTTCTTGAGTTGGGATCAGGTTTCAATCCTGAGTTCACCGGGAAAGAAAATGTAATGCTCAGTGGGGCCTTGTTCGGACTGACTGCCGAACAGATGGAGAGTCGATACCCTGACATCGTTGAGTTTTCCGGGATTTCCGATTTCATAGATCAGCCGGTCAAGACATATTCAAGTGGTATGGTTGTGCGCTTGGCATTCTCGGTTATTGCACATGTCGATGCGGATATCCTCGTCGTCGATGAAGCGTTGTCCGTAGGAGACGCCTATTTCACCCAGAAGTGCATGAGATTCCTCCGGTCATTCATGAAGCGCGGGACTCTTCTTTTCTGCAGTCATGATATGGGGGCTGTCATCAATCTCTGCGAACGCGCAATTTGGTTGGACAAAGGCGATCTCCGCATGAATGGTGCGCCCAAGGAGCTGTCCCAGGCCTATCTTGCATCGCTTTTCGAGCCAGAATCTGCCGGCACTTCGGTGGTTGCGGCTGAACCGATTCTGGATGAGCCGGAAGAAACAGGGGAGAAGCCACGTGGTGCGACCGACGCCTTTGTCGAGGTCGCACCTATTGAATACGTGGACATGAGGCAGTCGCTGATCGATGCGTCCAATCTGCGCAACGACATTGAGGTTTTTCAGTTCGATGAGAACCGGGCCTCGTTCGGAACAGGTGCCGCCACCATCACCTCTGTGCAACTGCTGGATGCTGGTGGCAATCCGGTTAACTGGGCCGTTGGAGGGCAGGACGTTACTCTACAGGTCACTGTCCGGACCAAGGACGAGATCCATCGGCCGATTGTCGGGTTTGTTGTCAAGGATAAACTGGGCCAGATCATCTTCGCGGACAATACTTACCTGTCACAGCGAGACCTGGATATGAAGGTGCCACCGGAAACAACGCTGGTTGCCTCGTTTAATTTTACCTTCCCGGTATTGCCTGGTGGGGAATACAGTATTTCACCTGCGGTCGCAGAAGGCACCCAGGCTGATCATGTCCAGCACCAGTGGATTCATGATGCCCTGATTCTCCACGTTCAATCGAGTGCCGTATGTCTAGGCCTGTTTGGCGTACCAATGCGCAGGATCGAAATGGAGATGAAGTCGTGATTAATGGTTCTGTGCCCATGTCCGAACACCATCTGGACTTCACCGGAGAACGCTTCATCCCGGGTGTGACCGGTGAGATCGAGATGGAACATTACCATCGATATCACCTAGCCTGCGAGATCATTGCTGGTAAGCAGGTGCTGGACATTGCATGTGGAGAAGGCTACGGCTCCGCCTTGATGTCCCGACATGCTCAGAAAGTAATTGGCGTTGACATTGATCCTGGTGCCGTAGACCACGCTCGTGACGCATACAGGTCCGATAATCTCGAATTCCATTGCGGCTCCTGCACAGCAATCCCTTTGCCTGATGCTAGCGTCGACGTCGTCGTCAGTTTCGAGACAATCGAACACCATGATCAGCACCATGAAATGATGAGGGAGATCGTTCGTGTCCTTCGTCCCGACGGAGTGCTGATGATATCCAGTCCGGATCGTGTCGAGTATTCGGAGAAGCCGGCATTCCACAATGAATTCCATGTCAAGGAGTTGGATCGTGCCGAGTTCGAGGGGTTGATTCTTCAGTACTTCCCCGCCTTCGAACTTTACGGTCAGCGCACCACCATGGCTTCGATGATCGGGCGGATCAGGCCGATCAATCCGGTTGCTTCGGATCGTGCCGATGCGATCCGCCACTACTGGAGCGAAGAGGGCGGGCTTCTTGAAGAAGCGCAGAATGCGCAGATGCCTCGCCAGCCCGTCTACTTCGTTGCGCTTGCGTCTGCGGGGGAGATCCCGCGGTTACCTCAGTCCGTGTTTGAGGTTGCTGGCTACGTCGAGGCGCGCGTTCGACAGGTGGCCAATGACTATCAGTGCGAGATTGCGAGGATAGGTCTTGAGCGCGACCAGATGCTTGTCGACAAGGATCAGGCGTGGGGGCAGCGAGTTGAGCAGGTCGCCGCGGATTATAGGATGGAGATCGAACGAATCTCAATTGAGCGCGATCAGGCGCTCATGGCCAAGGACAGTGATTGGAAGGCTGAAGTAAATAAGGTCGCAGCTGAGTATCAGGAGATGCTGCGAAGTATGGAGGGTGCGCGTGATTATGCCGTCCATGAAGAGAAGGCACAGCGTCATCTCAATGAGGTATCACAGGCCAAAAGGGCGCAGTTCGAGAAATCTCTCCCTTTGGTGAGCCTTATTGTTGTCAATTACAATGGAAGGCGTTTCCTGCAGCCGCTCTTTGAGAGCATCGAGAAGCTCGAGTATCCCCGGTTTGAAGTAATTTTCGTCGATAATGCGTCGGCCGATGACTCCGTGGGCTATGTTGGATCTACCTTCCCTTGGGTTCGCATCATCGAATCAAGGAAAAATCTGGGTTTTGCAGGTGGAAACAACCTTGGCATGACCCGCGCAAATGGTGAGCTGATTGGGCTGATCAACAACGATACCGTAGTCGATCCGCTCTGGCTCTCGGCTTTGGTCGAGGAGCTGATGTCCCATCCGGCGGCATCCGCTGCTGGATCGAAAATTCTTTTCTTCCGGCGGTATGTCGAGCTAAACATCCAGAGCGCGGCATTCCGACCGAGCGAAGCAGGTGTTTCGGACGACACTCGAGACCTTGGCGTGCTTGTTGACGATGAGAGTTGCTTCATCGGAAGTGGTTACCGAAAGCTGATATATTCCCACGGCTTCTGGGGGCCGGAGTATCACGGTTCCAGGAAGGTCAACTGGACAAACGGTGACGCAACGCTACGAATCCCTTTGCCGCCAGAGCAGACGGGCGGAAGTTTCCAGTTGAAGCTGGTGCTCTCTGGCTCTGAGATGGGAGAGGGCGGCGAATTTACTGTCAAGGCAGGCGGGCGTCAGCTGGCATCTGGGCGGCTTGAGACAGGCTTCAAAGAATTCGTTTTTGACTGTGATGCAAGCTTCCTGACGGGTCTAGCGTTTGATGTGATCAACAATGCTGGAACCAACTTGAATGACAGCGGTGAAGCTGGCGATCGTGGCATCTACGAGGTGGACACCGGCCAGTTTGACGCCGCTGAGAACGTCAACGCGCTGTGTGGTGCATCGATGCTCATGCGGCGATCGGCATTGATCGAGGCCGGCTTGTTCGATTCCAGCTTCTTCATGTATTACGAGGATACAGATCTCTGCTGGCGTCTTCGCAAGGCGGGAGGCAGTCTCCGTTATGTTCCTGATAGTGTGGTTCGTCACGTGCATACCGGGTCCAGTGTCGAATGGTCACCGACGTTCATCTTTTTTGTGTCGAGAAACCACGTCTTGATCAAGATCAAGCATGCTCCTCTATATGTAGCGGCAGCCGCATATGCGAGGGAGTCCGCCCGGTGCCTGCGGGCGTTCGTCGCTGCGGTGCGGCGCGGATTCCGGAATGAGAGATGCAATGGAGAGCTTCGTCTTCGACTTCGCATCCAGTATGGATTGCTCAAGCTCGCCCCCCTGGCCTTGCTGCACCGCTGGACCGGACGCTTGCGCGCGACTGATATGATTGGGGCTAGAGCACGATGAAAGTTGGTATCTATAATCGCTATTGGTCCACGATGGGTGGTGGCGAGAAGCACGTCGGAACCATCGCAGAAGTACTGTTGTCCGAGGGCTACGAGGTTGACCTGATTCGCGTTGGTCCAGTTGATGAGGTTGAGTTCTGCCAGCGTATGAATCTGAAGCTTGATGGCGCGCGATGGGTGGACTGGCCTGCACAGTCGTGCGCCGAGCTCGCGCCCAGAAGTGCTGATTATGACTTGTTCATCAATTCAACCTATTGTTCGTCGATGGTCTCGCAGGCAGTCAGGTCGATCTATCTGGTGTTCTTTCCCCACGAGTTGGTTGAAGGCTCACGCATCGCTCGCTTCCTGCAGCGGGCGGCAGGAAAGTTGAGTCGCGAGGGATTTCCGCGCTTTGGGCGTATTGCTAATAATGCAAGAAAGCTCGTTCGAGGCCATGTCTCAAAAGATCTGCGCCCTTTTATCGACAGTTACGATGTGCCGTTGGCCAATTCAGAATTCACGGCTGCCTGGGTAGAGAAGCGTTGGGCGCGCAAAGCGGATGTTCTACCACCTCCGATCGACACCGAGCGATTCGCTGGCATTGAACTCGACGGCAAGAAGAGGGTAATCCTGAGCGTCGGGCGTTTCTTTGCCGGTGGGCATAACAAAAAGCACGTGGAACTCATTGGTGCGTTCAGGGGTATGTGCGACGCTGGCATGGTCCCAGAGGGGTGGGAGTACCACCTCGCGGGCAGTGTACATGCGGATACAGCCGCCCATCGAGAGTACTTTGAGCGGGTGAATGAGCTTGCTCGCGGTTACCCTATCAGAATCATGGGCAACCTTACTGCCAGGGAGTTGCTGGAGGAGTACTCCGTGGCCTCGATCTTTTGGCACGGTGCTGGCTGGGGTGAGTCGGAAACTATCGAACCGGAGAAGCTGGAACACTTCGGCATGACAGCATGCGAAGCGATGGCTGCTGGTGCAATCCCAATCGTTGTTCCTATGGGGGGGCCGAAGGAAATCGTCACAGATGGCGTCGACGGATTCCACTTCCGTAATGCGGATGACCTGCGCTTGAAAACCCGAGATCTGATGGCGCTGTACGGAACCGGAGCGCAGATCGAACTGGCCGAAAGGGCCCGTCAGAGCGTGGCCAAGTACTCAAATTCGAGTTTCCGAAACGGGTTCATGAAAATCATGCGCCGCCGTTGACAGTTGCGGAGGAGGAGTGCGCTGGCGCGTTGCTCCGTGGGTAGGCGGTTAAAGGGCTGCACTGGTCAGGCTTGATTGCCTGGTAGTTTACGCACCGTGCATTTCCGCCATTCGTAGAGTCTAATTGTGTGTGAGCGAAGAGAGAGTCTTGATGAATGCAATTTCGGTCGGTGGCGAGAAGGCTAGAGGCCTGATTGCATTCACACTTTTCCTGTTTGTTGGTGTCACCTTCTATCAGTTGAGGGCAAATTCTTATCTCACGGCAGTACCGGGCGATCTGATCGACGCAAGATTCAACTCTGTGGTGCTTGAGCACGTCTATCAATGGCTGCGAGGAGACGTAGAGTTTCTGTGGAGTCCGGGGTTCTTCTATCCGGTCAAGGACGTCCTGGCGCTCAGCGATAACCATTTCGGTTCTATTCTTCCTTATGCCCTGCTTCGCCTTCTTGGGTTTGAGCGGGAGCCGGCGCTTGCGCTCTGGTTGATGCTTGGAGGCATTCTGAACTATGTGCTTGCATACGTCGCATTCAGACGTTTGAAACTCAGGCATTCAGGTGCCGCGGCTGCTGCGTTTGTCTTCGCGTTCTCCCTCCCGGTTCTAGCCCAGCAGGCCCACGCGCAATTTGCGTTTCGCATGTTCGTGCCGTTGGTATTTGTAAACTTCTATGCCTGGTTGGAGTCAGGAAAAACGTCGTCTCTGGCTTGGACTGCCGTCTGGCTCATGGCGCAGTTCTACTGTGCAATCTATACAGGTGTCTTCGCTGTTTATCTTCTGATCGCGATGGTTTTCGGCTGGCTGTTACTGGGCAAGGCAGGGGCTATCCGCTGGAGCGTCATGCAGAGTGTCAGTAGAACCAATTTGTTTGGAACGCTTGCATCTGCATCCGTCGTACTTGTGTGTGGAGCGGCTGTGTTTGCATTGCTCGCAAAATACAAGCAAGTCACGCTCGCCCATGGGTTTGAGCGACCTCGCGATGAGATTCTCAGTATGCTCCCGAGGGTCTGGAGCTACCTGATTTCAGATTTCTCCAAGCTAAGCCATGTTGTCGGCGGCTCGATCACCGACATTTCAATGCGGCATGAGCATCAGCTTTTCATCGGAGTGGGCGTTCTGCTCTTCTGTTTGGTGGGTGCACTGGTTGCGCTTCGCAGGATCGAGTACACCGATATTGGCCGGTTGGCGTTTGTCTCCTTACTGTTGCTGGTGGCTGGAACCCTGAATGTTAGTAATTTCTCCATCTATCGACTCTTCCTGCACGTTCCTGGGATCGACTCAGTACGAGCTGTAACCCGTGTGATGCTGGTCATGGTCATGCCTCTTGGTATCCTTGCAGGTATTGGTTTCCAGCGTGTTCTCACGCTTCTTGAGCGACGTGGTGCCCCTCGTCTTTGCGTTGGAGGTCTGCTGGCGGTTGTTCTTCTGGTTGCAGAGTCAAGTACCTTTGAGGCAGGCAACGCAAGCTTCGCTGATTGGCGGGCCAGGCAGGCGAACTTTGAATCGAGGGTGCCTGCCGGGGTGGTTCCCGGGAGCGTGATCATGGCGGATCGATCATCGGATTCTCCATATCTCGATGACCTCGACGCGATGATCTATGCTCAGGATCATGGAATGGCTTCCATTAATGGATATTCCGGCTACGTGCCGCCTGGCGCTGGCGTGGCTGGAAGCTGTGAAAGCGCGGAGAGTTTCGTCCGCACACAGATTCAGTTTGGGCGGGTGGACGGGACTCAGGCGCAGCAGCTTCTGGATAGGATCGTGATGGTTCCCAAGCAAGAATGCGTTGGCGGACGATTGGCAAGATTTTCGGGCCGGATCCCGGCAGGAGTCGCGCGCAATGTCAGCATTGCAATCGCAAGCGTGATCTATGATGAGGGCGGGGCGAGGGTCACTGTAACTATCCACAACGGATCTTCCCAGGACATCAGTACCCTTGAGGTAGCTGGACGCAATGTTCGCCTCTCATGGCGGGTTGTGCAGCCCGGTGAGGACAAGGCCCCCCCGGGATGGGATGCCCGCCAGGACTTGATGCTACAGTTGGCGCCAGGTGAATCGGCCAACGTGGAATTCCACGCTAGTGGATTGAACCGTGGGGCAGGAACTTTGCAGGCGAATTTGGTTCAAGAGACTGTTTTCTGGTTCAGCGACGAGGGAATGGCGGTTGCCTCAACCCCGCTGAACCCCTGAGGGACCGCGGTTGGCTCCAGCCTCTGCGGGTCTCATTCATGCGGCCAAGGGGGGGGGATGCGGGTCTCAGGAAGGTATTTCGCTGCAGCGGCTTTCGTGGTCTACCTGTTGGTGGGAGTCCTGATTCACTCGGATTACGCTGTCTCTTGGGATGAGCCAACGTCCCGGATGAATGGACTGGTCAACCTCAAGTATGTTGATGGCGTGGTGGGTTCGGGAGCTTTGCAGGAGGAGCTCAGATCGATACCCGACCTTTCAACGTGGCAGGACAGGGATTATGGCGTAGCCTTTGAGCTTCCGCTTGCCGCCGCAGAGCGGTTGACTGGGGTAGAGGGGGATCGGATCTGGCCGCTGAGGCATCTGTTGACGTTCCTGCTCTGTGCCTTGGGTGTTTTTGCCATCTATCGAACGGCAAGGCTCGCATATGCGAGCGAGGCCGTCGCGATTGCCGCGGCGATTTTGATGGCGCTCTCTCCCAGAGTTTTCGCTGAGTCGTTCTACAACTCCAAGGATATTGCGTTCATGGCCGCAATGGCCATATCGACGTGGACGTTGACGAGGGCACTGATTTCCGGGCGTGTCGGAGCAATGGTACTCCATGGAGTGGCCACGGGATTTGCTATCGATATCCGAATCATGGGGGTCGTGCTTCTGCCCCTGACAGTTTTTCTACTTGTTATCCAGCTGGTACAGGCAAAAAGATCCCGCGGTCATGTATTCAGGTTGTCCCTGCTTTACACTCTTTCCACTGTGGCTGCCGTCTATGTAATGTTCCCATTTCTCTGGGAGGCGCCTGTTCGGAATTTCATTTTCGTTTTTGAACGAATGGCGCATTTCCGGTGGGATAATGAGGTCCTCTATCTCGGTCGCGTGTACCAGGCAACTGATCTTCCTTGGCACTACCTCCCGGTCTGGATAGCAATAACAACGCCGCCTGTAGTCCTGGTTCTGGCCGCGATTGGTACTGCTTCTGCGTTGGTCCAAATAATGCGCTGGGGCGAGAGGGCTGAACTGGTGACCGCCTATCTTTTGCTTGCATACGCCCCGTTGGTCGCAGTAATCGCGATGGGGTCGGTGGTCTACGATGGATGGCGACAACTCTATTTCATTTATCCGGGTCTGATCCTGCTTTCTGCTGGAGCCTTGACTGTCATAGCTAAGTGGGCGGCCGAGTTTCCAGTTTTCGCACGTGGCCTGCCGGTTGTTCTTGCTGCTTCATTCGCCGTGCAGATCGGTTGGATGATGATGGTGCACCCCCTGCAGAACGTCTACTTCAATTTTCTTGCTGGCTCTGATTGGAAGCGGCGATTTGAGGTCGATTACTGGGGGCTGGCAAACAGATCTGCAATCGAGTCGGTGGTTGATCTGGAGGGTGGGCGGTTGATTTCAATAAAGGCCGTCAGCAGGACGCCACTTGATAGGGCGTTGCTGGACATGTCACCGGATTATCGAGAACGCGTGGTACTTGTAGATGACCATGCTAAGCCAGAGTTCGTTCTTGATAACTATCGTGGCACTTCGGCTTGCGCGGATTCATGCCTTTCAGGGGATTACGAAGAGTACTTTCGAAAGCAGGTGGCAGGCGAGGATGTTGTGTTGATTTCCAGATTGAAATCAGGTGCCATCGCGGATCCCTACTTCAACGTAGTTCCCTTCGCTGGTCGAATTGCACCGGAGGTGGCGGCCAGGATCGAGCTTCTTATCATTGAGTGTTCTGCAGTGGCCGGTGGTGTCAGCGCCAGGGTTCGGATAAGAAATGGTTCAGATTCGATCTTGAAGACCATCGAGACCGAAGGGCGAAATGTCCGGCTCTCTTGGCGCTTGGTGCCTGTTGAAGGCGGCAGCGCGCCGCCGGGTTGGGATGCTCGCAAGGATCTTTCGCTTGAGCTATCGCCCGGGAAGGCGGTAGATGTTTCCTTCAGCGCAGAGGCACCTCCCGGTCAGTACATGCTTGAAGTAAGCTTGGTTCAGGAGTTGGTCTTTTGGTTCCACGAGGAAGGGATGAAAGTGCCTGGTGTGCTCGTGGTCATCTGATGCTTGGCAATACTGATAGAGAAACTATTGTGAAGATTGCGGTTGCTGGTACGGGTTACGTGGGATTGTCCAACGGCGTGCTTCTTGCTCGCCAGCATGAAGTTGTTGCTGTCGATGTCGTTGAGGAAAAAGTCAAGTTGCTCAACAGGGGCGTGTCTCCGATTGCCGATCCTGAGCTCGAGGCCGCATTGCAGGGCGGCGGGCTTGATTTCCGGGCGACGCTGGACCCGGTCGATGGGTATGCCGAAGCGGCGTTCGTCATCATTTCCACGCCTACCGATTACGACCCCGAAACGAATTACTTCAACACTTCGTCGATCGAATCGGTGATTTCTCAGGTGCTGAAGATTGCTCCTGAGGCGACCATGGTCATCAAGTCGACCATTCCAGTCGGTTATGTTGAAAGCGTGCGAGCCAAATTTGGCACCGGGAACATCATCTTCTCGCCGGAGTTCCTGCGAGAAGGTCGTGCTCTCCATGATAATCTCTATCCTTCGCGGATCATCGTTGGTGAGAAGTCCGGGCGCGCGGAGGTGTTTGCGGCTCTACTGAAGGATGCAGCGATCAAGAAGGATGTTCCCATTCTGTTCACTGATCCAACCGAGGCGGAGGCAATCAAGCTTTTTGCCAACACTTACCTGGCCATGCGGGTATCGTACTTCAACGAACTGGATAGTTATGCTGTCAGCCACGGGCTGGATAGCAAGCAGATCATCCGGGGCGTAAGTCTGGATCCACGCATTGGCGGACACTACAACAACCCCTCTTTCGGATACGGCGGCTACTGCCTTCCGAAAGACACAAAGCAGTTGTTGGCGAACTACAGCAGCGTTCCTCAGAATCTGATTCGCGCGATTGTTGAATCCAATACCACGCGAAAGGATTTCATTGCCGAGCAGATTCTCAAGCGCAAGCCGAAGGTTGTTGGCGTCTACCGTCTGATCATGAAAAGCGGTTCAGACAACTTCCGCTCTTCAAGCATCCAAGGCGTGATGAAGCGCATCAAGAGCAAGGGAGTGGAGGTAATTGTCCACGAACCGAACTGCCCGGATCCGGAATTCTTCCGGTCGAGAGTGGTCAATGATCTGGCTCTCTTCAAGCGCGAGGCCGATGTGATCATCAGCAATCGGATGTCTTCCGAACTTGATGACGTCGCAGACAAGGTCTATACCCGGGACCTGTTCGGAGACAACTGAATCTGCTCAAAGCAGGGCACCCTAGGGTGCCCTGCTCAAAGCATCAGTTTAGTGCTGCTTCCAGCTCCGGCAGGATCGCGAACAGATCCCCGACGAGCCCGATATCGGCAATCTCAAAGATCGGCGCATCGCCGTCCTTGTTGATCGCGACAATCGTGCCGGCATCCTTGATGCCGGTCAGGTGCTGGATGGCACCGCTGATACCCACAGCCACGTACAGTTCCGGCGCGATGATCTTGCCGGTCTGGCCAACCTGCAGGTCGCTGGGCACGTAGCCGGCATCGACCGCAGCGCGCGAGGCACCGACGGCGGCACCGAGCTTGTCAGCCAGCTGGAAGATGACCTTGAAGTTCTCTTCCGAACCGACACCACGACCACCGGAAACCACGCGCTTGGCGCTCTGCAGGTCCGGACGGTCGCTGGCACCGGCGGCCAGGCCGACGAAGCGGGTGTGGGTTGGCAGCGCGGCGTCGACGCTCGCCGCTTCAATGGCGGCGCTGCCGCCCTGGGCGGCTTCCGGCCACGACGCGGCACGCACGGTGGCAACCACGGTCTGGTCGGCTGGGGCTTCCACGGTGATGATCGCGTTGCCGGCGTAGATCGGGCGCTTGAAGGTGTGGCTGCCTTCGACGGTCATCAGGTCGGAGACCTGGTTGACGCCGAGCAGGGCGGCCACACACGGCATCAGGTCCTTGCCGAAGGTGGTCGACGGGCCGAACACGTGGGTGTAGCCCTCGGCCAGCTGCGCGATCTGCGGCGCCAGCACCTGGGCGATGGCCTGCGCGTTGGCGGCGTTGGCCACGGTCAGGACCTTGGCGACGCCGGCGATCTTCGCGGCTTCAGCGGCGACGGCGGCCGGATCGGCGGCCAGCACCACCACATCGATGCTGGCACCGCTGATGGCAGCGGCGGCGCTGACGGTCTTGGCGGTGGCGGCGTTGAGCTTGCCGTCGTGGTGCTCGGCGATGACGAGAATCTTGCTCATTACAGCAACCCCTTCTGCTTGAGTGCGGCAACCAGTTCGGCCGCGTCCTTGACCATCACACCCTTGCTGCGCTTGGACGGCGCGGCGTAATGGGTGGTCTTGAAGGTGTCGGCGGCTTCAACGCCCAGATCGGCCAGCTGCAGGGTCTCCAGCGGCTTGGCCTTGGCCTTCATGATGTCCGGCAGCTTGATGAAGCGCGGCTCGTTCAGGCGCAGGTCGGTGGTGACCACGGCCGGCAGGTCCACTTCCAGCGTTTCCAGGCCGGCGTCGACTTCGCGGGTCACCGTGGCCTTGCCATCGGCAATCTCCAGCTTGCTGGCGAAGGTCGCCTGCGGGCGGCCCCACAGCGTGGCCAGCATCTGGCCGGTCTGGTTGGCGTCATCGTCGATGGCCTGCTTGCCGAGGATCACCAGGTCCGGCTGTTCCTTCTCGATCAGCTTGAGCAGGGTGCGCGACGCAGTCAGCGGCTGGATGGCCTGGTCGGTGACGACGTGAATGGCACGGTTGGCGCCCATGGCCAGACCGTTGCGCAGGTGCGCCTGGGCATCGGCCGGGGCGATGGTCGCAACCACCACTTCGCTGGCAATGCCCTTGTCGCGCAGTCGCAGGGCTTCTTCCAGAGCGATTTCGTCGAAGGGGTTGGGGGACAGCTTGACGCCGTCGGTGACCACGCCAGAGCCGTCCGGCTTGACCTGGATGCGGACGTTGTAGTCCACCACGCGCTTGTACGCGACGAGGATTTTCATCTGCTGCTCGATCCTTGTAGTGCCGGCCACTGGCCGGCTCACAGTTGCGGAGAACGCCCGGTTCTGGAACAGCAACCGGTTCGGGGGTGGGATCCCGATTCTAGCTGGCTTGGGGTGACCATGCGAATGCGTATGGGTTTGCTGCGACGCGGCAAAAACATGACCTCCCCGGCGTTCCGTTCACGTCACGCAGGCAGTCGTGAAGGCCATCGGCATGTATCCTGTGCCGCTGTGCCGGGGCGCTCATGGGCGCTCCTTGGATGAATTTCGATCAGGAGAACAGGTAGTGCCCACATGGCTTGTCACCGGCGGCGCCGGATTCATTGGCGGTAACTTCGTTCTCGAGGCCGTCGCGCGCGGCGTCAAGGTCATCAACCTCGACGTGCTGACCTACGCCGGCAACCTGAAGACCCTGTCCAGCCTGGACGGCAATCCGAACCACGTGTTCGTGCAGGGTGACATCGGCGACAGCGCCCTGGTCGCCCGCCTGCTGGCCGAACACCAGCCCGACGCCGTGCTGAATTTCGCCGCTGAGAGCCACGTGGACCGTTCCATCGACGGCCCGGGCGCTTTCATCCAGACCAACGTGGTGGGCACCCTGGGCCTGCTGGAAGCGGTCCGTGACTACTGGAAGGCGCTGCCGGCCGAGCAGGGCGCGGCCTTCCGCTTCCTGCACGTGTCCACCGACGAGGTGTACGGCACCCTGGGTGAGACCGGCAAGTTCAGCGAAACCACGCCGTACGCGCCGAATTCCCCGTATTCGGCGTCGAAGGCCGCTTCGGACCACCTGGTCCGTGCGTTCCACCACACCTACGGGCTGCCGGTGCTGACCACCAACTGCTCCAACAACTACGGCCCGTACCACTTCCCGGAGAAGCTCATTCCGCTGGTGATCGCCAAGGCGCTGGCCGGCGAGCCGCTGCCGGTGTACGGCGATGGCAAGCAGGTGCGCGACTGGCTGTTCGTGTCCGACCACTGCGAAGCGATCCGCACCGTGCTGGCCAAGGGCCAGGTCGGCGAGACCTACAACGTCGGCGGCAACTCGGAAAAGCAGAACATCGAAGTGGTGCAGGCGATCTGCGCACTTCTGGACCAGCGCCGCCCGCGTGCAGACGGCCAGCCGCGCAGCAGCCAGATCACCTACGTCACCGACCGCCCCGGCCATGACCGCCGCTATGCGATCGATGCCTCCAAGCTGAAGAACGACCTGGGCTGGGAACCGGCCTACACCTTCGAGCAGGGCATCACGTTCACCGTCGACTGGTACCTGGACAACCAGGCATGGGTCAACGGCGTGCTCGACGGCAGCTACCGTCTGCAGCGCATCGGCACCGCGGCCTGAACCCAGGAGACCTCATGACCCAGCGCAAGGGCATCATCCTCGCCGGTGGCTCCGGCACCCGGCTGTATCCGATCACCAAGGGCGTCAGCAAGCAGCTGCTGCCGGTGTACGACAAGCCGATGATCTACTACCCGCTCAGCGTGCTGATGCTGGCGGGCATCCGTGAAGTGCTCATCATCAATACCCCGCACGAACAGGCGTTGTTCCAGCAGTTGCTGGGCGACGGTTCGCAGTGGGGCATGGACATCCAGTACGCGGTGCAGCCGAGCCCGGATGGGCTGGCGCAGGCCTACCTGATCGGTCGCGATTTCGTGGCCGGCAAGCCGAGCTGCCTGGTGCTGGGCGACAACATCTTCCACGGCCACGGCCTGCGCGACGTGCTCAAGCGTGCCGACCAGCGCGTGGATGGCGCCACCGTGTTCGGCTACTGGGTGAACGACCCGGAACGCTATGGCGTGGCCGAGTTCGACAAGAGCGGCAAGGTCATCGACCTGGTGGAGAAGCCGGAAAACCCGCGCTCGAACTATGCGGTCACCGGCCTGTATTTCTACGACGGCAACGCCAGCGCGCACGCCGCCGAACTGAAGCCGTCGCCGCGTGGCGAGCTGGAGATCACCGATCTCAACAAGCGCTATCTGGCCGAGGGTAACCTCCACCTGGAAGCGCTCGGCCGTGGCTATGCCTGGCTGGATACCGGCACCCACCAGTCGCTGCTGGAAGCCTCCAATTTCATCGAGACCATCCAGACCCGCCAGGGCCTCCAGGTCTGCTGCCCGGAAGAAATCGCGTTCGGCCAGGGCTGGATCACCGCCGAGCAGCTGGAAGCATTGGCTGCACCGCTGATCAAGAATGGCTACGGTCAGTACCTGCACAAGCTCGCCCTGCGTGGAGTTGTTCCGTGAAAGTGATTGAAACCAAGTTGCCCGGCTGCGTGGTGATCGAGCCGGCGGTGTTCGGCGATGCCCGCGGCTATTTCTTCGAAACCTGGAACGCCGAGCGCTTTGCCGCGCTGGGCCTGCCGGATCGCTTCGTGCAGAGCAACGTGTCGACGTCGGCACAGGGCGTGCTGCGCGGCCTGCATTACCAGTGGCCGCGCCCGCAGGGCAAGCTGGTCAGCGTGCTGGAAGGCGAGGTCTATGACGTGGCGGTGGACATCCGCCGTGGTTCGCCGACCTTTGGCCAGTGGGAAGCGGTGGTGCTGAGCGCGGAGAACAAGAAGCAGTTCTGGATTCCGGAAGGCTTCGCCCACGGCTTTGCCGTACTGTCCGAGCGCGCGGTGTTCAGCTATCTGTGCACCGAGGTCTACCTGAAGGACTTCGATGCAGGCGTGCGCTGGAACGATGCCGACATCGCGGTGGACTGGCCGGTGAGCGCACCGACCCTGTCGGCCAAGGACGAGAGCGCCCCCTTCCTGAAGGACATTGCCGAAGACCGCCTGCCGGTCTACGTGCCATGACCGTTCTGGTTTTCGGTGGCAATGGCCAGGTCGGCCAGGAGCTGCTGCGCGCGCTGGCGCCCTTGGGCCAGGTGGTCGCGACCACCCGCAGCGGTGTCCTGCCTGATGGCAGCCCCTGCGAAACCGCTGATTTCGGCCAGCCTGACAGCCTGACAGCCCTGCTGGACCGGCTGCAGCCGTCGGTGGTGGTCAATGCCGCGGCCTACACGGCGGTGGATCGCGCCGAACAGGACGCCGAGGCCGCGTTCGTGGCCAACGCGCAGGCACCGGGTGTGATCGCGCGCTGGTGCGCGGCCCATGGCGTGCCCTTCGTGCATTACTCCACCGACTACGTGTTCGACGGTCAGGGCAGTGCGCCCTACCGCGAAGACGAAGCGACCGCGCCGCTGGGCGTCTATGGCACCAGCAAGCGGGATGGCGAAGACGCCGTGCGTGCCGCCGGTGGCCGCCACCTGATATTCCGCACGGCGTGGGTGTATGCCTCACATGGCGCCAATTTCCTGCGCACGATGCTGCGAGTGGGCGCCGAGCGCGATCAGCTGCGGGTGGTCGCCGACCAGATCGGCACGCCGACGCCGGCAGCACTGATTGCCGACGTCACTGCGCAGGCACTGCAGTATCCGGATCCGTTGTCCGGTACCTGGCACCTGACCGCCAGTGGCCAGACCAGCTGGCACGGTTTTGCCGAGGCGATCTTCGCGCAGGCGCTGGCGACCGGCCTGCTGGCCAAGGCGCCGTCGGTCGAGGCGATCCCCAGTTCCGAGTATCCGACCCCGGCCAAACGCCCGGCCTGGTCGGTGCTGGACAACCGCAAGCTGCAGCAGGATTTCGGCATCGTGCTGCCGACGTGGCAGGATGGCCTGCAGCGGGTCATGGCCGAGCTGGTACCGGCCAACGGCTGAGGTGTGGGGAGTACGCTCGGTTTGCCGGAGGCGACTCCTTGTTTTCGCATACAATCACCGCGATCAGTCTGTGCCTATCCATGTGTACAGGCCCATTCGCCTCCATGGTCGCAACTTCAAAATGCCGAGGTCAGCTTTGAAACTTGAAGAGCAAAAACGCATTCTGGTTACCGGTGGTGCCGGTTTCCTCGGTTCCCACCTTTGCGATCGGCTGATCGAGGCTGGGCACGATGTTCTCTGCGTGGACAATTTCTACACCGGAAGCAAGGCCAATGTTCAGGGTCTGCTGGACCATCCCCGCTTTGAGTTGATGCGACACGACGTCACATTTCCCCTGTATGTCGAAGTGGACCGCATCTTCAACCTGGCTTGCCCCGCCTCGCCCGTGCATTATCAGTACGATCCGGTGCAGACCACCAAGACCAGTGTCCACGGAGCCATCAACATGCTTGGCCTGGCCAAGCGTGTTGGGGCGCGCATCCTCCAGGCAAGTACCAGCGAGGTCTACGGTGATCCCGAGATCCATCCGCAGGTCGAAGGCTACTGGGGACGCGTGAACCCGATCGGCATCCGCAGCTGTTATGACGAGGGCAAGCGCTGTGCGGAGACCTTGTTCTTCGACTACTGGCGTCAACATCAGTTGGAGATCAAGGTGATGCGGATCTTCAATACCTATGGCCCGCGCATGCATCCAAGTGATGGGCGGGTGGTGAGCAATTTCATCGTACAGGCGCTCAAAGGTGAGCCTATTACGATCTACGGCGATGGTACACAGACCCGTAGCTTCTGCTATGTCGATGACCTGGTGGAGGGGATGTTGCGTCTGATGGATTCCCCCGCCGATTTCACTGGTCCAGTCAACATCGGCAATCCCGGCGAATTTACGATGCTGGAGCTGGCTGAGACGGTTCTGCGCCTTGTCGGCGGGCACTCGACCATCGAGTTCCGCCCGTTGCCTTCGGACGATCCGAAACAGCGTCAGCCCGACATCAGTCTTGCAAAGTCAACGTTCGACTGGGAGCCGAAGGTCTGTCTTGAGGATGGCCTGAAGGAAACCATCGCATATTTCCGTCACCGCTTGCAGGCATGAGGAAGGACTGATGCGCAAGGTCGTGGTGATGCCCGTGTACGAGGACTTGGAAGCGTCATCCAAGTTGTTCCTTGAGATTGCCCGAACGCAGGGGCTCGACACCTACATCGTGGCTGTCGATGACGGATCCGTGCGTCAGCCCCTTGATGTTTCGGCAATTCGGGCTGCGGCCCTTGATGGTGTGGTGATCAAGTTGCGCCGCAATGTAGGGCATCAACGCGCGATCGCAATTGGTCTTAGTTATGTAGCCGAGCACTTCGGGGATGATGTGGTTGTAGTTGCCATGGATTCCGATGGCGAAGATACGCCGGAAAGCATGACCGAGCTGGTTTCAGCGCTGGATTCGCCCGAGGTGGATGTGGTCGTCGCGAGTCGGAAAAGTCGAGTGGAATCCTTGAAGTTCAAGGCTTTCTATGTTGTATACAAGATGCTGTTCTCGCTTCTCAGTGGGCGCCGGATCAGTTTTGGCAACTTCATGGCAGCCAAGATGCCTGCAGTCCGTCGACTGGCCTCGATGCAGGAGTTGTGGACTCACGTCGCTGCTGCTGTGCTGGGGTCGAAGTTGCGGGTGCAGACCTGCTCGCTGGATCGGGGGCCGCGTTATGCGGGCCGCAGCAAGATGAATTTCGTCGGTTTGGCATTGCATGGCTTCCGTGCGCTGATGGTCTTTGCGGAGGACGTGCTTGTGCGTGTGGGTATTGCGTGCACACTGGTTGCAGGACTATCGGTCTGCGGTGGCGTTCTTGCTCTGCTCCTTAAAGCTCTCGGGTTTGCGACTCCGGGTTGGTTTTCTCTTGCGTTTGGAATCCTCTTGCTGGTGTTTCTGCAGACCGCTGCGTTGACGCTGATCATTCTGATGCTTTCGGGCATGATCCGTAGCGGGGGCGTCTTGGTTGCAGGGAGCTACCGGGAGTTCGTTGCAGAGATTCAGTATGCCGGCCGGCAGTGAGCGACTGTTGTCCGGCCAGTTCGTTCGCTACGTCATCAACGGAGTCGTAGCTACGATCGTGCACTATGGGGTGCTGCATTTCAATATTGAAGTTCTCCAGATTCCTGTCGCGGGCATTGCCAATGCGATAGCCGCAGTTTTCGGTATCGCTGTCTCCTTCGTCGGTAATCGCTATTTCGTCTTCCACGGTCAGCAGGGCAGTCTGCTCAAGCAGGGCTCGCTGTTCCTGGTCGTGTATGTTGCGATAGCAGCGTTGCATGCCCTGGTGATGTACATCTGGGCAGATCGATTGGGATACGACTATCGCATTGGATTTCTCATAGCAACTGCGGTGCAGATGGCTTTCAGTTTCATAGCGAATAAACTTTTGGTGTTCAAATGAACAAGTACTTGCGGGCAGGTTTGGCAACTGCCGTCTTCATTGTTGCGCTGCTGCTCACGTACTACATCCATATGCGGTACTTCCGGGTCAACGTAGTTTTCTATGCCAGCGTGCTTGATGCGGCGATCGCATTGGTACTCGTGTTTGGCACGCTTCATTTATTCAAATGGTTCAGTGAATTCAGCAAGCTCGAGTTGATTCAGCTCGCTACGATCTGGTTGCTTGGCGGGTACTTGTTCGCAATTTCAGTGCCGACCGTCATTGATCGTTCGCTGTCGTTTTACATTCTTGAGAAGTTGCAGCAGCGAGGGGGAGGGATCCGGGAGGATGCGTTCCGTGAAGTTTTTACGGATGAGTACGTGCGAGAGCACCACTTGGTAGAAGTGCGCCTGACGGAGCAGTTGCAGTCCGGCACCATCGAGATCCAGCGCGGTTGCGTGAAGTTGACGGAGCGCGGTGAGAGGTTGGCATCTTTCAGTCGTTTCTACAGGAAGAATCTGCTGCCGACTCATAGGCTGTTGATGGGTCAGTACACCGACGCGCTTACTGATCCATTCCGAGACAGTCAGATGAGCAAAGACTACCGGTGCCAATAGTGTCGCTTTTTCGGTTGTCAGCCTGGCATACCCTTGGTGGTTTCAACTTTGCAACTGATCAACGAAAAAGCCAGGGTCATTGACCCTGGCTTTTCTCTGTAACGCCCTTGGCCGGTTGCAGGCTTGGCAACCCACCTCAACTGCGCCCGTAGGTATCCTCGAAGCGCACGATGTCATCCTCGCCCAGGTAACTGCCGGACTGCACTTCGATCAGTTCCAGCGGCAGCTTGCCCGGGTTGCGCAGGCGATGGGTCACGCCCAGCGGGATGTAGGTGCTCTGGTTCTCGCTCAGCAGGAGCACCTCGTCGCCGCGGGTGACCTCGGCGGTGCCGCTGACCACGATCCAGTGTTCGGCGCGATGGTGGTGCATCTGCAGGCTCAGCGTGCCGCCCGGCTTGACCGTGATGCGCTTGACCTGGAAACGCTCACCATTGTCGATCGAATCATAGGCGCCCCAGGGGCGATACACCTTGCGGTGCCAGGTCGCCTCGCTGCGGCCTTCGGCCTTCAGCTGTGCCACCACGGTCTTGACCTCCTGCATGCGGTCGGCCTTGCCGACCAGCACTGCATCATCGGTCTCGACCACGATCACATCATCCAGGCCGACCATCGCGACCAGGCGCTGGCCATAGGCGTAGGTGTTACGGCAGTCGATGGCGATCACATCACCCTGATGCGCATTGCCATCGCCGTCCTGCTGCGAGACGTCGCGCAGCGCTGTCCACGAGCCGACATCGTTCCAGCCCGCATCGAGCGGGATCACCACCGCATCGGCGGTCTTTTCCATCACCGCGTAGTCGATGGAGTCGGAGGTGACGGCGGTGAAGGCTTCCTTGTCCAGGCGGGTGAAGTCGGCATCGCGGCGGGCCTGCTGCCAGGCCTGGCGGCTGCCGGCCAGCATCGCCGGCTGGAAGCGTTCCAGCTCCTGCAGGTAGCGTGAGGCCCTGAACAGGAACATGCCGCTGTTCCAGTAGTACTGGCCGCTGGCTACGTAACCTGTGGCCGTGTCGAGATCGGGCTTTTCGACGAACCGTTCGACCGCACGCAGGCCCTGGCCGTCGGCGGCCTTGATGTAGCCGTAGCCGGTTTCCGGGCCGGTCGGCACGATGCCGAAGGTGACCAGCTTGCCGGCCTCGGCGGCACTGGCGGCAGCCTGCACGGCGCTGCGGAAGGCGGCTTCGTCGGTGATGACATGATCGGAGGGCAGCACCAGCAGCAACGCGTCGGCGCCGCTACGGGTGGCCTCCAAGGCTGCGACCGCGATCGCCGGCGCCGTATTGCGGCCCACCGGCTCCAGGATGATGGCAGCCGGCTCGGCGCCGACCTGCTGCAGTTGCTCCGCAGCAACGAAGCGATGCTCTTCGTTGGCGATCACCAGTGGGCCGTGCGCCGCCAGCGGTGCAACGCGTTGCCAGGTGGCCTGCAGCATTGTCAGTTCGCTGGCCAAGGGCAGAAACTGCTTGGGGTAGGACTCGCGCGACAGCGGCCACAGGCGGGTGCCGGAGCCACCGGACAGAATGACGGGCTGGATGATGCTCATGGTCGTCCTTGGTTACTGCTGGATCAGATGGGAAATTTCATCAGTACGGGCCCGCATCAGCGCTGCGTTGCCACGTGCTTCAACGTTCAGGCGCAGCAGCGGCTCGGTGTTGGAGCTGCGCAGGTTGAAGCGCCAGTCGCCGAAGTCGGCACTGACGCCGTCGGTGTGGTCCAGTACCGGCGACTGCGCTGCGAAGTGCTCCATCACGCGTGCTACCGCGGCCTTGGCATCGGCCACCTTGAAGTTGATTTCGCCGCTGCAGGGATAGGCTGCCATGCGGTCTTCCACCCAGTCGGCCAGCGAGCGCCCGCTTTCGGAGACCAGCTGGGCGATCAACAGCCACGGGATCATGCCGGAGTCGGCATAGGCGAACTCGCGGAAGTAGTGGTGGGCGCTCATCTCGCCGCCGTACACCGCATCCTCGGCGCGCATCTTTTCCTTGATGAAGGCGTGGCCGCTCTTGCACAGCACCGGCAGACCGCCGGCCGCTTCGACCATTTCCACGGTGTTCCAGACCAGGCGCGGGTCATGCACGACCTTGCCGCCGGGGGTGCGGGCGAGGATCGCCTTGGCCAGCAGGCCGACCAGGTAGTAGCCCTCGATGAAGCGGCCGGTGTGGTCGAAGAAGAAGCAGCGGTCGAAGTCGCCGTCCCAGGCAATGCCGAAGTCGGCACCGTGTTCGCGCACGGCCTCGGCGGTGGCGGCGCGGTTTTCCGGCAGCAGCGGGTTGGGGATGCCGTTGGGGAAGTTGCCATCGGGTTCATGGCAGATGCGGATGAACTCCAGCGGCAGGTGCGGCGCCAACAGGTCGACGATGGCACCGGCACCGCCGTTGCCGGCGTTGACGACCAGCTTCAGCGGCCTGAGCTTGCTGGCATCGACGTAGCTCAGCAGGTGGTCGATGTAGGCGCTCTTGTCGTGGTGTGCGGTCTGCGCAGCGCTCGGCGGCTGGGACGCGCCGGTATCGGCGGCGACCGCATCGGAGATCGCGAACAGGCCGGTATCGGAGCTGATCGGACGGGCATTTTCCTTGACCAGCTTCATGCCGTTGTAATCCATCGGGTTGTGGCTGGCGGTGACCATCACGCCGCCGGCTGCCCCCAGGTGGTCGGTCTGGAAATACACCTCCTCCGTACCACACAGGCCGATGTCGATCACCTCGCGACCGGTGCCGCGCAGACCCGCCGCCAGCGCATCCTGCAGCGCCGGGCTGGTGAGGCGCACATCATGACCGAGCACGACCGGACCGGGAGTAAGCTGGGCCGCCAGCGCGACGCCGATGCGGCGGGCCAGGTCTTCGTTCAGTTCTTCCGGCACACGGCCGCGGATGTCATAGGCCTTGAAGGCGGGCAGGGGCATCGGTCAGATCCTTTGTTAGCTCAGCCACCGATTGTAGCCCCTGTGCTGCATGGGAAGCGTCCCCATCCGAGAACGCCCCCTGACTGCCGCTCGGGGGTCAGGCACGCGTCGACCGTTTGCCCGCTTTGCGGGAACGTTTGCCGGGCAGGCCCGGCAACGGGGCCAGCAACGCCTGCACGTCTTCCTCGCTGAAGCGAGGGCCTGTAGCGCCGCCGCCTTCGAGAATCGAGTCGGCCAGCGTGGCCTTGCGTTCCTGCAGTTCGGCGATCCGTTCCTCGATGCTGCCTGCGGCGATCAACCGGTAAACGAACACCGGCTGCTGCTGGCCAATGCGGTGGGCGCGGTCACTGGCCTGGTTTTCGGCCGCCGGGTTCCACCAGGGGTCGAAGTGGATGACGGTATCTGCGGCGGTCAGGTTCAACCCGACGCCGCCTGCCTTCAGGCTGATCAGGAACACCGGGACTTCACCCTGCATGAAACGCTGCACCGGCGTGGCCCGGTCCTGGGTGTCGCCGGTCAGGGTCACATAGGCCAGTCCCAGCTCCTGCAGCGCCTGCGCGATCAGCGAAAGCATGCCGGTGAACTGCGAGAACACCAGGATCCGCCGGCCTTCCTCGACCATCGACGGCAGCATCTCACGCAGCAGCTCCAGCTTGGCCGAACCGGCGTTGCGGGCCGGGGCGTCGCCCGGCAGCAGGCGCGGATCGCAGCAGACCTGGCGCAGCTTCAGCAAGGCATCCAGCACCACGATATGGCTGCGCGCCAGCCCGCTGCCGCTGATGGCCTCGCGCACCTGCTTTTCCATCGCTGCACGCACGGTCTCATAAAGATCACGCTGGCCGCCCTCCATTTCCACCGCACGGGTAATGAGGGTCTTGGGCGGAAGCTCTGACGCGACCTGGTCCTTGCGCCTGCGCAGGATGAACGGGCGCAGCCGCTGCGCCAGCAACGTGGCGCGACGGTGGTCACTTCCACGTTCGATCGGATGGCGCCAATGCTGGTTGAACTGTTTCTCGCTGCCGAGCAGGCCGGGCAGCAGGAAGTCGAACTGCGTCCACAGCTCGCCCAGATGGTTCTCCAGTGGCGTGCCGGTCAGGCACAGGCGATGGCGCGCCTGCAGCGTGCGCAGAGTAATGGCCGCGCGTGACTTCGGATTCTTCACCTGCTGGGCTTCATCCAGGATCAGCAGATGGTAGGCATGGGCCTGCAGCGCCTGCTCGTCGCGCCACAGCAGGCGGTAGGTGGTCAGCACAAGATCGTGCCCGGGGATCGCCTCGAACAGTGCTTCACGCGCCGGTCCGTGCAGGGTCAGCACCCGCAGGCCAGGGGTGAAGCGCGCCGCTTCGCTCTGCCAGTTGTGCAGCAGCGAGGTCGGCACAACCAGCAGTGCTGGCCGGTCCAGGCGGCCGCTTTCCTTTTCGACCAGCAGATGCGCCAGCGTCTGCAGGGTCTTGCCCAACCCCATGTCATCGGCCAGCACACCGCCCAGCCCCTGCTGGCGCAGGTACTGCAGCCACGAGAGGCCTTCACGCTGATAGGGACGCAGCGTTGCCATCAGCCCCGTCGGCAGAGGCACTTCACCCAGCGCGGGGGCCTGTATCAGCCGCTGCACCCGCGCCTGGGTATCCTCGTGTCCCCGGAACTGCAGGCGCGCGGTGTCCTGCAGCGCCTGCAGGCGGCCACGGTCAAGCGCTGACAGGCGCAGCGGCCCGACACGCTGGGCGAACAGGTCCGCCAACAGCGCCATGATCGGCTTCAGTCGCGCCGCCCGCAGTGCCAGGCGGGTGTTGTCGCCTGCCATCAACAGGATGTTCTCGTCGTCGCCGATGGCGTCCAGCTGGCCGCGCATCCAGCGTGGATCGGAATGCAGCGCCTGCTGCAGCAGCGGAACCATCGACACGTTGCGGCCGTCCACCTGGATGTCCAGGCCCAGGTTGAACCAGCCCGTATCCGCCGGGTCCGCCTGGATGTCCAGGTCGATCTCATCCACCCGGGTGATGCGATGGCGGAAATCGTCGTCCGTCTCCACCTTCCAGCCCAGGGCCTCCAGGCGCGGCACGTCGTCCAGCAGGAGCCGTGTCCAGTCATGGGTGCGCAGCTGGAACTGAGGGCCAGCGCCGTCAAGGGGCGCCCGTGGGTCCGTGTCGCGATGCAGTCCCACCGTGCGCAGCTCGGCCTCGCGTCGTGATTCCTCAGCCAGGTCGCGGGGCAGCAGGGCGAGCTGGCCCTGCGGATCGTGAGCGAACAGGCTCGGATCATCCAGGAACCGCACGTGCTCGTCGTACTCGAAGGCCACGGTCGCGATATCGGCCCACTGCGACGGGTCGCGGCGGCCGAGCCACGGCGGACGGAACTCGACCGTGTGCAGGCGCAGGACGGGCGTCATCGCGCTGATCTGCAGGGCGGGCAGCGTGTCGCTGTCGTCGGGCATCCGGGACGTATGGTCGATCTGCTGCAGCATCTGCGCCAGCACAGCCGCCACGTGCATGCAGTCGTGGCCGAGCGGGCAGGAACACCGGTTCCGCAGCAGGCTGTGCGGATGGCGCAGGCTGGCGGCCAGGTCGATCTCCACCCGGTAGGAGTACTTTGCCGGGATCTTCACTTCAGCGACCAGCATGTCACCGAACAGACGCATGCTGTGGACTTCCGACAAGCAATGGTCGCTTATTTCCAGCGCCCGGCCGTCCATCCAGCGGAGCAGGTCTTCTTCGGTGTAGATCTGGGCCATCAACGAGGGTGGGGCGGGCACGGGGCCGGCCATTGGCTGGGGAACCCGGCATTCTACGGAACCCTGTGCGATGCCCGCGCAATGCTGCGGCGCATCCAGGCCCTTCGCCGCCCTCCAGCTAGAATGCGGTCATCCTCAACGTGCAGGGTAGTACAGCAATGCAGCAATCGACTTCCACCGGCAAGCGCAGCAAGCGCTTCGCCAGTGCGGCGGAGGCCCTGCAAGGGGTGGTCGCCGATGGCCAGACGCTGGCCGTGGGCGGCTTCGGCCTGTGTGGCATTCCCGAGGCATTGATCGCCGCGCTGCGCGACAGCGGTGCCAAGGGCCTGACCGTGATCTCCAACAATGCCGGCGTTGATGGTTTCGGCCTGGGCCAGCTGCTGGAAACCCGGCAGATCAGGAAGATGATTTCGTCCTACGTCGGCGAGAACAAGGAGTTCGAGCGCCAGTTCCTGGCCGGCGAGCTGGAACTGGAATTCAACCCGCAGGGCACCCTGGCCGAGCGCCTGCGCGCCGGCGGTGCGGGCATTCCGGCGTTCTTCACCGCCACCGGCTACGGCACGGTGGTGGCCGAAGGCAAGGAAACCCGCGAGTTCGACGGCAAGCACTACGTGATGGAAACCGCGCTGCGCGCCGACGTGGCGCTGGTCAAGGCGTGGAAGGCCGACGAAGCCGGCAACCTGGTGTTCCGCAAGACTGCGCGCAATTTCAACCCGGCCTGCGCGATGGCCGGCAAGGTCTGCATCGTGGAGGTGGAAGAGGTGGTGCCGGTGGGCGCGATCGATCCGGACCAGGTGCACCTGCCGGGCATCTACGTGCACCGCATCGTGCACAACGCGCATCCTGAAAAACGCATCGAACAGCGCACCATCCGCGCGGAGGGCAACTGACATGGCGTGGACCCGTGACGAGATGGCGGCGCGTGCCGCCCAGGAACTGACCGACGGCGCCTACGTGAACCTGGGCATCGGCCTGCCGACCCTGGTCGCCAACCACATCCCCGAGGGCGTGGACGTGTGGCTGCAGTCGGAAAATGGCCTGCTCGGGATCGGCCCGTTCCCGACCGAAGCCGAAGTCGATGCCGACCTGATCAATGCCGGCAAGCAGACCGTCACGGCACGCGCCGGTGCCAGCTATTTCGGCAGCCATGACAGCTTCGCGATGATCCGCGGTGGCCACGTCAACCTGGCCATTCTTGGCGCCATGCAGGTGACCGACAAGGGCGACCTGGCCAACTGGATGGTGCCCGGCAAGATGGTCAAGGGCATGGGCGGTGCGATGGACCTGGTGGCCGGCGTGCAGCGCGTGGTGGTGCTGATGGAGCACACCGCCAAGAACGGCGAGCACAAGATCCTGGCCGAATGCTCGCTGCCGCTGACCGGCGTCGGCGTGGTCGACCGCATCATCACCGACCTGGCGGTGTTCGACGTGACTGATGACGGGTTGCAGCTGGTGGAGGCGGCGCCGGGCGTCAGTGATGACGAGTTGAAGGAAAAGACCGGCGTCGCGTTCCAGCGCGCTTGATGTCCCGGGGCGGCTGCAGGCCGCCCCTTTCCGGAAGGCACGCCATGCTGTTCCCCGACGATCTTCCTGATGCTGACGTCCAGCACCTACGGGGTTGGCTGGCCCCGGTCGACGCGGATGCGCTGATGTCCGTGCTGGAGGCTGATGTACCCTGGGAGGTCCACCGCATCCGCATGTTCGGCAACTGGGTGGATTCGCCACGGCTGAGCTGCTGGATTGGCGATCCGCAGGCGCGCTATCGCTATTCCGGTGCTGAATTCGTGCCGCACCCGTGGCTGCCTGCGCTGCTGGCCGTGCGCGAGCGGCTGGAAACCGAGGGTATCGGCCGCTTCAACAGCGTGCTGCTGAACCGCTATCGCGGCGGTGGCGACTACATGGGCTGGCACAGCGATGACGAGCCCGAGCTGGGGCCGACCCCGGTGATTGCTTCGCTGAGCCTGGGCGCGGCACGCCGCTTCCTGCTGCGCCGGCGCGATGATCCGGCGCGGAAGGCCGAGTACCTGCTCGGCCATGGCGATCTGCTGGTGATGGCGGGGCAGACACAGAGGTTCTACCAGCACGCGCTGCCGAAAACGGCGCGGGTGCAGGGCGAGCGGATCAATCTGACGTTCCGCTGGATCACGCCGCGTTGATGATGATGGGGGGCAGCGCCCTTTCCCGACGGGAAAGGGATCCGACCCCGCGACGGATCAGCGCCTGGCCGGCGTGGTGTCGTTCTGCCCGCTGACCAACGTCCAGCCGACCACGTCCTGCGCCAGCTGCTGCAGGCCGCGTTCGAACGCGGCAGCCACTGCCGGTACGTCGGTACTGCCGACCGGCTGTGCCTGGCGGAAGGTGCGGTCGGCCACCACGCGCTGGTCGGCGACGTGGATCAGCTTGGCGTTGACCTCGATCACCACGGTCGGCGTGGCCTGGCCCTGGTAATCCGATTCGAAGCGGCGCACATCGGTGGACAGCTTGTAGTCGGCACGGATGCCGGCGGTGCTGCGCGCCACGCCGCGGATGCGGCCGGAATCCTCGAAGCCGCGGATCAGCGTGTCCTCGATCATGTCGGTGGCTGGCTGTGCCCAGCTGGCGCCCTTGTAGATCTCCATCTCCGACGGCGTCGGCCGCACGTTGATGCGCGGGCTGTCGACCATGCGTGCGGCGCTGGGCTTGGCGAGCACCAGCTGCCAGTCGACCTGCGGCCACGCCGGATCAGTTTTTACCTGTACTGCGGGCGAGTACAGCGTCACCGCGGTTTTCTCGCTGCTGCCAAGGATGGAGCAGCCGCCCAGCAGGGCGACCAATGAAGCGGCCAGCAGCAGGCGCGGAAGGGTGGTCGGGCTCATTGGGGTTCGAACTCCTTCGGTGCGTCGCGGCCCAGCAGGTAGCGCGCGGGATTGTTCTCGAGGCGGTCGCTGACCCGGCGCAGATCGCGGATCAGGCCGCGCAGCTCGGTCAGCGTCGGGCCCAGCTGGCCAAGGCCGTCGTTGGCGAAGCTGTTGATCGCGGCACGGTTCTCGCCAAGGATCGAATCGGCATTTCCGGCGGCCGAGTCGAGCTTGACCAGCGTGCCGTCGAGCTTGTCGATGATGCCCGGCAGCTGCTGCACGAGGTTCTTGTCCAGGCGCTCGATCGTACCGTTGGTGGTCTTCAGCGTGGTGTCCAGGCTGCGCGCGGCATCGCGCGCGCTGAGCAGCAGCGCCTGGGTGCCCTGGTCACGGTCGGCCAGGCCGCCGCTGATCGTCTCCAGGTTGGCCAGCGTGGCGTTGATCGAGGCGACGTTGCGGTCGCTGAGGATCTGGTCCATGCGCTCGACGATGCGGTTGGCCACGTCGGTGATGTTCTGCAGCGCCGAGGGCGTGGTCGGGATGATCGGGGCCGGGTCCTTGTTGACCGTGGTCAGCGCCGGCGACTGCGGCGTGCCACCGCTGAGCTGGATGATCGACGGGCCGGTCAGGCTGGTGATCGCCAGCTTGGCACGGGTATCGGTCTTGACCGGCGTGGTCGAGTTCAGCCGGATGCGTGCGACCACCTGGCGCGGGTCGTCCGGTACCAGGTTCAGTTCGGTGATCGAACCGACCGCAATGCCGTTGTACTGCACCGGGCTGCCCACCGACAGGCCGGTCACCGCCTCGCGGAACACCACGCGGTACTCCTGCCAGGTGCGGTCGGAGGAGTACTTGGCGGCCCACAGGCCGAAGGCCAGCAGGGCCAGGCCGGTGATCAGGGTGAACGCGCCGATCAGCACGTAGTTGGCTTTGGTTTCCATGGCTCAGGCACTCTCGATCTGTTCACCCCGTGCGGCGCGCGCGCGGGGTCCGTGGAAGTATTCCTGGATCCACGGATGGTCCAGTTTCTCGATCTCCGGCAGTGGCGCGTTGGCCACCACCCTGCGGTCGGCGATCACCGCCACCCGGTCGCAGATCGCATACAGCGTGTCCAGGTCGTGGGTGATCAGGAACACGGTCAGCCCCAGCGCTTCCTGCAGGGTCTTGATCAGGCGGTCGAATGCGGCCGCACCGATCGGGTCGAGGCCGGCGGTGGGTTCGTCCAGGAACAGCAGCGGCGGGTCCAGTGCCAGCGCGCGGGCCAGGCCGGCACGCTTGCGCATGCCACCGGACAGCTGCGACGGCAGCTTGTTGATCGCATCGGCGGGCAGGCCGGCAAGCTTCACCTTCAGCAGTGCCAGCTCGTAATGCCAGCGCTCGGGCAGCTCGCGATGATGCTCCTGCAGGGGTACCTGTACGTTCTCGCCCACGGTGAGCGAGGAGAACAGGGCACCGTCCTGGAACAGCACACCGGTGTTGCGCTCGATGTGCAGCCGGCTCTCGGCATCATCGGCGCGCGCGTCGCGGCCGAGCACTTCGATCTGCCCGGCATCGGGCGTACGCAGGCCCAGGATCGAGCGCATCAGCACCGACTTGCCGGTGCCCGAGCCGCCGACCACGCCGAGGATCTCGCCACGGCGCACGTCCAGGTCCAGGTCTTCATGCACGGTCTGGCTGCCGAAGCGGTTCACCAGCCCGCGTACGCGGATGGCCAGGTCGTGGCCGTCGTCGTCCTGCATGGGAATGTCGTCGGGCGTCGGGTACGTGCTCATGTCACCAGTCCATGTGCATGAACCACAACGCCGCGAAGGCGTCGATGATGATCACCAGCGAGATGGTCTGCACCACGCTGGAGGTGGTGCGCTCACCGACCGACTGCGCGGTGCCTTCGACCTTGAGGCCTTCCAGGCAGCCGATCAGGCCGATCACCAGCGCGAACACCGGCGCCTTCGACAGGCCGACCAGCATGTGCCGCACTTCCATCGTTTCGTGCATGCGCGCGATGTACATCTGCGGCGGGATGTCCAGATCGAATGCACCGACGGTGATGCCGCCGGCCAGACCGGCAATCATGGCAATGAAGGTCAGCAGGGGAAGGGTGACCAGCAGTGCCAGCAAGCGTGGCAGCACCAGCAGGTCGATCGGATCCAGGCCCAGCGTGCGCATGGCATCGATTTCCTCGCGCGCCTTCATCGCACCGATCTGGGCGGTGAACGCACTGGCGGTGCGGCCGGCCAGCACGATGGCGGTCAGCAGTACGGCGAACTCGCGCAGGAACGCGATGTTGACCAGCTCGACCACGTAGATCTCGGCGCCGAAGTCGCGCAGGATCGTCGAGCCGAGGAACGCGATCACCGCGCCCACCAGGTAGGACAGCAGCGCCACCAGCGGTACCGCGTCCAGCCCGACCTGCTCCATCTGGTGCACGGTGGCGGTCAGGCGGAAGCGACGGGGTTCCTTGAGCAGGCGAGCTCCCTTGACCAGGTTCTCGCCGAGGAAACTGCATAGCGCCTTGATGTTGTGGCCGGTGGCGTGGACGCTGACACCCAGGCGCTCCAGCGCCGCCAGCACGCCGAAGTCGCGCTTGGGCTTGGGCCGGTCGTCGGCCACTTCCTCGATGGTGCACACCAGTGCCTGGTGGTCCGGGCGGAACTTCAGTGCGTCCTCGCCCAGATCGGCGCGATGCGCCACGCGCAGCACCTGCAGCACGCCGGCCGAATCCATCTTCTCGATACCCGTGGCATCGATGCCGGTCAGCGCATCTGGAACGCCGCGCAGGACTTCGGCCGCGGCCAGCGCGGTCTTCAGGGTCCAGGTGCCGGACAGGCGGATCAGGCCCGGGTCATGGGCGTCCTGTTCGAGCTGGGGGGCGTGGTTCGGGGTCACTTGGGCCATTCGGGTCGCAGCATAACCGTTCTGTCCTGGGCATCGCGTCGAACCCGGATGAATTTATCCAGTGCGGCCCGGCAGTAGGTAATACTACGGCGCATGTCCGCAGACGCTCACACGATCCCCACGCCCCAGGCCACCTACGCGCAGCGCGTGGCCTTTGTTTCCGAGATCGCCGGACGCCTGCACAGCTACGGCACCACGGCCCAGCGCCTGGAAGCGGCGGTGGTGGCACTGGCCCGCCAGCTCGATCTGGATTGTGAACCGTGGTCGAATCCCACCGGTATCATCCTCAGCTTCAGCGATCCGGCGCAGGCCATCGGCTCCAGCGACATCACCCGCGTGATCCGCCTGGCGCCCGGCGAGAACGACCTGCACAAGCTCAGCGTCGCCGACCACATCGCCGAGGAAGTGTCCAACGGCCGGATGAGCATCGCCCAGGGCCACACCGCGCTGCGCCAACTGGACAAGGACCCAGGCCGGCGTGGCAAGTTGCGCACCATCCTTTCGTTCACCCTTGGCGCGGCCGGCGTGGCCGGCATGTGGAAGCTGCCGTGGCTGGATATCGCCACCGCCGGTGTCATCGGGCTGATGATCGGCCTGCTCGGCATGGTCACCGACCGTCGCCCCGCCACCCGCGAAGCGGCCGAGGCATTGGCCGCGCTGCTGGCCGGCATGGTCGCAACCCTGGTCGCGTCCTTTGTTGGTGCGCTCAACCTCAACACGGTGATCATCGCCTCGCTGGTGGTGCTGCTGCCCGGCATGTCGCTGACCAATGCGGTCAACGAACTGGCCAGCCAGCATTGGGTCTCGGGCACCGCGCGCTTTGCCGGTGCGCTGACGACCATCATGAAGCTCAGCGTCGGCGCGATGATCGCGGTGACCCTGGCGGATGTGCTCGGCCTGGATCCGGTGATCCGCGCCACGCGGCCGCAGGGGCCGTGGGTGGAGTGGGGCTCGCTGCTGACCGCGGCGTTCGCGTTCGCGATGCTGTTCAAGGCCAACCGCCGCGACTACCCGTGGGTGATCGCCGCCTCGGTGGCCGGTTATGCGATTTCCAAGTTTGGTGGCCATGCCTGGGGCGCGCCGGCCGGCATCTTCCTGTCGGCGATGCTGCTGACCGCCGGTGGCAACCTGTTCGGCCGTCTGGTGGGCCGCCCGGGCGCGATCATCCGCCTGCCGGGCATCATCATGATGGTGCCCGGCAGCACCAGCCTGCGTGGCGTGCTGACCCTGGTCCAGCAGCAGGACGTGGGTGCCGGCCAGAGCGTGTTCCTCACCGTGCTCAACGTGGTGATGGCGCTGGTGGCCGGCCTGCTGTTCGGCAACCTGCTGATGCCGGCACGCAAAACCCTGTAGAGCCGAGCCCATGCTCGGCTTCAGATATGGACAGCCGAGCGTGGGCTCGGCTCCACAAGCAAAAAACGCCGGCTTTCGCCGGCGTTTTTCATTGCATCCCGATCTGGCCTCAGGCCTTCTTGATCAGGAAATCTTCCGGCTTCTTGTTGCCCTTGGCGGTCAGCTCGGCCATCCAGCGCGGCTGCTTGCCACGGCCGGTCCAGGTTTCCTTGGGGTTGGCCGGGTTGCGGTACTTCGGGGCAACCTTGCCCAGCTTGCGGCCAGCGGTCTTGGAAGGTGCCTTGGCTGCCGGGGCGGCCTTGCGCGCGCGCGGGGCCGGGGCGCCGCCGAACAGTTCCTCGATGGTGTAACCCTCGGTCTTGGCCAGCTTGGTCAGCTGGGCCCGGACCTTGGTGATCGGCCGGCGCTTGGCGACGATGGTCTGCTGCTTCTTGGCGGTGCGGATCAGGGCGCCCAGCTCGCGTGCCGACAGGCCGGTCAGGTCAATGCTCATTTACGGTTACTCCGGAAACTAATGTGTGGACGGGACGAGCCAGTCCATGGCGTCGCGGGACAGAATAGAGATGAATTATTCCAAGCACAAATACAGGCAGGACAGGGCTTGGCGGCGTGCCGGCTGCATGGCGTCGATTTTGACCGGATTATGTCTGCTGCAATATCGGCGGCGTGGCTTGTATGCAGAAAAAGACCGGGGCGTGCCCCGGTCTTTCCGTGATCATCCCTGCAGGCGCTGCAGCAGGGTGGCCTTGTCCAGGCTCTCCGCTTCGCTGGCGCGGCGCGAGCGGTATTCGTAGGTACCGGCGGCCAGGCCGCGCTCGCTCACGACCACGCGGTGCGGAATGCCGATCAGTTCCATGTCGGCGAACATCGCGCCCGGGCGCAGGCCACGGTCGTCCAGTGCCGCGTCCAGGCCGGCGTCGCGCAGCTCCTGCAGCAGGTTGGCCGCAGCGTCGGCCACGGCAGCGTCGCCCTTCGGGTTGATTACGCACACCACCACCTGCCACGGCGCCATCGCGTCCGGCCAGATGATGCCGGCATCGTCATGGTTCTGTTCGATCGCGGCAGCCACCACGCGCGAGATGCCGATGCCATAACAGCCCATCGCCATCACCGCGGCCTTGCCGTTCTCGTCCAGCACGGTGGCATCCAGCGCTTCGGCGTACTTGCGGCCGAGCTGGAACACGTGACCGACTTCGATGCCGCGGGCGATCTTCAGTTCGCCACCGTCCAGCGCGCGGTCACCGGCACGCACGTTGCGGATGTCGGCCACTTCCGGCTCCGGCAGATCACGGCCCCAGTTGACGCCGGCCAGATGGAAACCGGCCTCGTTGGCGCCGACGACGAAGTCGGACATCGCGGCCACGTCGCGGTCGGCGACCACGCGGATGGCCTTGGCCGGTGCGACCGGGCCGAGGAAGCCCGGCACGCTGCCCAGGTACTCGGCGATCTCTGCTTCGCTGGCGAAGCGCTGCTCGTCCAGGCCGGCGACCTTGGCCAGCTTGATCTCGTTGACCTCATGGTCGCCGCGCACCAGCACCAGCACGAACTGCTGTGCCTCGCCTTCGCCGGCGACCAGCGCCACCGACTTCACAGTGCGCTGCAGGTCGATGCCGAGCAGGGCCGCGACGTCCTCGCAGGTCTTCTGGGTAGGCGTGTCCACCTTGCGCATAGCTTCAGCGGCGGCCGCACGGGGGGCCGGATCGGCAGCAATCGCCGCTTCCATGTTCGCTGCGTAATCCGAGCCGGTGGAGAACACCAGCGCGTCTTCGCCGGAATCGGCGATCACGTGGAATTCCTGCGAGGCATCGCCGCCGATCGCACCGGAATCGGCCTGCACCATGCGGAAGTCCAGGCCGAGGCGGGTGAAGATGCGGCTGTAGGCCGACTTCATGTTCTCGTACTCGCGCACCAGGCACTCATCGTGCAGGTGGAACGAATAGGCATCCTTCATCAGGAACTCGCGCGAACGCATCACGCCGAAACGCGGGCGGATCTCGTCGCGGAACTTGGTCTGCACCTGGTAGAAATTGACCGGCAGCTGCTTGTAGCTGGACAGCTCGCTGCGCGCGAAGTCGCAGGCGGCTTCTTCGGCGGTCGGGCTGTAGCAGAACACCTGGTCCTTGCGGTCCTTGATCTTCAGCAGCTGCGGGCCGAACTTCTGCCAGCGCCCGGTCTGCTCCCACAGTTCCTTCGGCTGGATGGTCGGGATCTGGAATTCCACGGCACCGGCCCGGTCCATTTCCTCGCGCACGATGCGCTCGACCTTGCGCAGCACGCGCAGGCCCAGCGGCGACCAGGTGTACAGGCCCGATGCCAGCTTGCGGATCATGCCCGCGCGCAGCATCAGCCGGTGGCTGGTGAGCTCGGCGTCGCTGGGGGTTTCCTTGGTGGTGTGCAGGTGGAACTGGGAGAGGCGCATCGTCGGTTTCGGATAACGGCAGAGACGCCTATTCTGCCAGCCCGGCCGGGGTGGGGGGTACTGGCAGGGCTGCGCCCTGCACCCGCCTCAAGCAACGGCAACAGCAACGGCAACAGCGGGTTTCCCGTGGTATGGCGGGGTGGGTCCGGTTGCGGGGGACGCCGTAAATACGTCCCTGTAGGCTCGGTCGCGCCATCCATGGCGCTCACGCCCCCGCAACCGGACCCACCCCGCCTTCGACAGTTTTCCGCGATTTGTCGGAAAGCCATTGGGGTCGGATCCGTTTTCCGGAGGAAAACGGATCTGACCCCGGATTCAATTCGATATCCGACAGATTTCATCCACGCATGGCGTGGATCTACCACCGTCACCAGGAACCTGTCAGGGGCGGGGCGGTGTGGGTTGGCAGGACCGTTGGCGCCATGGATGGCGCCATCGAGCCCCCAAGGATGGGTTTACGGCGTGTCCTGCCAGCCCACACCGCCCCGCCAAACCAGTAGAAAACCAGAGCCGCTTTGGCATTTGACGTTGCCGTTGCTTGATGCGGGTGCAGGGCGCAGCCCTGCCGATACCCTCACTCCGCCGGGCAGTACGCCTTGATGGCAGCTTCCGCCAATCCCTTCTGCGCGCTGCGCTGTTCCGGAGTCAACGCGGTATCGGCCTTGCCGTCGCCATCGGTGTCCTGCATCACCTGGCCGGGCCTTTCCAGCAGGGCCAGGTTGGCACGGGCGGTGCTGCACGGCGCCGGCACGGGTGAGGCCGGGGCTTCGGCGCTGGCCGCGGCCTGCGGGCTGCGGGCCTGCTCGCGGGTCTCGAATTTCCTGCCGGCCGGCGGGGTCTCCGAGTACTGGGTCACGCCATTGGCGTCCTTCCATTTATAGACCGGGCCAGCCACGACGTTGGCACTGGCCAACAGCAGCAGGCCTCCAAGGCAGGACAGGGCACGCATGGCAGACTCCACGGAATGGGCGTAGAACGCCGATTGCAGCATTGGCGCCGAGCACTGGCAAGTCGATTAAACTGGATTCCATGGACCCGATCACACCGCCGCCGCGTTCGCGCACGATTTACCTGCTGCCCAACCTGTTCACCACTGCTGGCCTGTTCGCCGGCTTCTACGCGATCATCGCCGCGGCCAACGGGGATTTCGTCAATGCCAGCATCGCCGTGTTCGTGGCGGCGGTGATGGATGGCCTGGACGGGCGCGTGGCGCGCCTGACCGGTACCAGCAGCGAATTCGGCGTGCAGTACGACTCGCTGGCCGACCTGGTCAGCTTCGGCATGGCCCCGGCGCTGGTGATGTACCACTGGTCGCTGTCGTGGCTGAAGTTCGATGACCCGCTGCTCGGCCGCGTCGGCTGGGCCGTGGCGTTCCTGTATGCCGCGTGCGCGGCACTGCGCCTGGCCCGCTTCAACACCCAGGTGGCGGTGGTCGACAAGCGCTGGTTCGTCGGCCTGGCCAGCCCGGCTGCGGCCGGCCTGATGATGTCCTTCGTCTGGGCCTTCGCCGATGGCAACCTCGGCTGGGACGGCAACCAGCTGCGCTATGTGGCGCTGGCAGTGACGATCGTCGCGGCGTTGCTGATGGTCAGCCGTATCCGCTTCTGGAGCTTCAAGGGCGGTGCTGCCAAGGGGGGGCGTTCGGACCGTGTGCCGTTCCTGGTGCTGGCACTGGTACCGGTGGCGATCGCCATCGCGGTCATTGATCTGCCGCGCGTGCTGTTCGCGGTGGGCATCCTGTACGCCTTGTCCGGCCCGGTGATGTGGGCCGTGCAGCGCCTGCGCAAGAAGCCCGAGGCCGCGTGAGCGGGGACCTGCCCGAGTTGTGGTCACCGGCCCAGCAGGCCTGGCTGCAGGCCATGGGCTACACCGTGTATCACGACGGCCAGCTGGCCGCCGAACTGGATGCCGCGCTGCAGCTGAGTGTGGCCGAGGCCGAGGCGGCAGCAGCGGTGACGGAGCCGCTGCAGGCGCGCACTGCTCCCGCGCGCGATCACGCGTCCGAAGCCGCACCGACCCCGCGCCAGGAACGCCCGGCGCCGCCGCGTCGCGAGACCCCGGTCACTGCACCGGATACCGCGCCGGCACCGGCCCGGCCGCTGCCGGGTGGCACTGCCCGGCAACCGGTGGTGCGGCTGCCGGATCGCCTGCAGATCGCGCTGCTGCGTGCCTCCGGCTGCAACCCCAACGATCCGGCCACGCAGGCGCTGATGGACAGCTGGCCGCTGGACCAGCTGCGCCAGGACCCGGCGGCCAAGCGCGCGCTGTGGCCGCAGCTGCGGGCCCTGCGCAAGCGGGGCGGCGCATGAGCGCGGTCAGCCAGTCCGGCCCGGTCAGCCTGCGCGCACTGCGCGAGAGCGACCTCAATGCGGTGATGGCGATCGAAGTGCGCGGGTATCCGTTCCCATGGACCCGCGGCATCTTCGTCGACTGCCTGCGTGCCGGTTATCCCGGCCTGGCGATGGAGCGCGATGGCCAGCTGATCGGCTATGGCGTGCTCAGCATCGCTGCCGACGAGGCCCATGTGCTGAACATCTGCATTGATCCGATCACGCAGTCGCGTGGCCTCGGGCGGCAACTGCTGCGGGCGCTGGTACAGCTGGCCGGTGACCGTGGCGCGCAGCGCGTGTTCCTGGAAGTGCGTCCGTCCAATGCGTCGGCGCTGGCGCTGTACCACAGCGAAGGCTTCAACGAGATCGGCCGTCGCCCGCGTTACTACCCGGCCGCACAGGGCCGCGAAGATGCGCTGGTGATGGCGATCGAGCTGGTTGACGGCGACCTGCAGACGATGCCACCGCTGTAACGGAGAAGGGCGGCCGGCCAGCGGTCGGCACTACCGCGCTCGCCGGGCGCGCCCCAGCCCTGCCGGCGGCGGCCCACCTTGGTTGGCACGCACTGCTCACGCCAGCCGCAGCGCCAATACACCGCCGACGATGAGCGCCGCCGCCAGCCACCGCGCACGCGGAATGCGCTCGCGCAGCAGGAACACCGAGATCAGCAGCGCGAACAGGATCGAAGACTCACGCAGCGCGGAGACCATCGCCACCGGCGCCTGGGTCACCGCCCACAACGCCATCGCATAGGACGCCGTGGTGCCGACACCACCGGCCAGACCGAGAGGCCAATGCTGCCGCGCATAGGCCAGTACCGCGCCGCGCCGGGTGTACAGCGCCCACAATGGCAGGGGAATGCCCGATAGCAGGAACAGCCACAGCGTGTAGCTGAGCGCACTGCCGGACTGGCGCGCACCCTGTGCATCGACCAGGGTGTAGGTGGCGATCATCGCCGCGGTCAGCAGTGGCAGGCGCAGTTGGCCGCCACGTGCACCCAGTGCCATGCACAGGATGCCGGTGCTCACCAGCACCACGCCCAGCCACGCGGCAGGTGGCAGTGGTTCGCCCAGCAGGGTGCCGGCCAGCGCAACCAGGATCGGCGCGCTGCCACGCATCAGGGGATAGGCCAGGCTCATGTCGACCTGCTGGTAGCAGCGTGCGACCAGGCCGTAGTACGTCACCTGCAGCAGCACCGACACGCCCAGCCAGGGCCAGCTGGGCGCGGCCGGAAAGGGCAGGAAGGGCAGGGCGGCAGCAGACAGCAGCGCGGCGCTGCCGGTGACCAGTACGGTGCCGAGCAGCTTGTCCGGCCCGCGCTTGACGATTGCATTCCAGCTGGCATGCAGTGCGGCCGCCGCGAGGACGAGCAGGAAGATGGAAAGAGGCATCGGACGATGATGCCATGCCGGGGAAATGCAAACGCCGGGCCTTGCCCGGCGCTTCCGATTCCGCATCGCTAGATGCCAACCTGGGTTGGCACATTGCATTGGTGCGGACCGAGGTCCGCACTCACCCGCGCGGTGTTACAGCTTCGCGCGCTGTTCGCGCAGACCCGCCAGCTGGATATTCCAGTCGGCCAGGCGCACGCGTTCCTGCTCGACCACTGCCGGCGGCACTTTGTCGGTGAATTTGGCCAGCTTGCTCTCGCTCTTTTCCTTTTCGGCGTCGACGCGGGCGATTTCCTTGTCCAGGCGCACGCGCTCGGCATCGAGATCGACCAGTCCTTCCAGCGGCACCAGCAGCTTCAGTTCGCCGACGATCGCGGCGGCGGCCGGCGGTGCGCTTTCGCCTTCGGCCAGCCACTGGATGCTGCCCAGCTTCAGCAGGAACGACAGCGAGGCACTGAAGCGCTCGATGCGCACGCGGTCCTGCGCCAGCCCGGCCTGCAGACGCAGCGGCACCAGCTTGGACGGAGCGACGTTCAGTTCGCTGCGCACGCGGCGCACCGCGCTGATCACTGCCTTCAGCCATTCCACGTCGGCCTCGGCCTGGGCGAAATCGCCTTCGAACTCGCCGGCGGTCGGGTACGGACGCAGCGACAGCGTCGTTTCGGCCAGGCCCAGGCGCGGGGCCAGCTGCTGCCACAGCTGTTCGGTGATGAACGGGGTCAGCGGGTGCAGCAGGCGCAGCAGCGCTTCCAGCACGTACAGCAGGGTGTGACGGGTGCTCTCGGCGTCGGCGGCGTCGGCACCGTTCAGCGCCGGCTTGCTCAGTTCCAGGAACCAGTCGCAGAACGCGTTCCAGGCGAACTCGTACAGGCACTGCGCCAGCAGGTCGAAGCGATAGGCGGCGAAATGACCCTGCGCTTCGGCGGTGGTGGCGGCCAGTCGCGCGAGGATCCAGCGCTCGGCATCGGTGCGCGGCCTGGGCACGCCGGTGAACGCCGCGCCTTCGGTGTTCATCAGCGCGAAGCGGCTGGCGTTCCACAGCTTGTTGCAGAAGTTCTTGTAGCCTTCCGCGCGGTTCATGTCGAACTTGATGTCGCGGCCGTGGGTGGCCAGCGCCGCGATGGTGAAGCGCAACGCGTCGGCACCGTGGGCGGCGATGCCGTCCGGGAATTCCTTGCGGGTGGCCTTCTCGATCTTCTCCACCATCTTCGGCTGCATCAGGCCGCCGGTGCGCTTGGCGACCAGGTCGTCGATGGTGATGCCGTCGATGATGTCCAGCGGGTCGAGCACGTTGCCCTTGCTCTTGGACATCTTCTGGCCCTGGCCGTCGCGGATCAGGCCGGTGAAGTAGACGTCCTTGAACGGGATCTTCCCGACCAGGTTGTCGGTGGCCATGATCATGCGCGCCACCCAGAAGAAGATGATGTCGAAGCCGGTGATCAGCACCGACGACGGCAGGTAGCGGTCGAAGCCACGCTCGGCCATGGCCTGCTCGTTCGGCCAGCCCAGGGTGGAGAACGGCCACAGCTGCGAGGAGAACCAGGTCTCCAGCACGTCGCTTTCCTGGTTCAGCACCACGTCGCTGCCGAGGTTGTTCTTTGCCCGCACTTCCTCTTCGCTGCGACCGACGTAGCAGCTGCCGGTGGCTTCGTCGAACCACGCCGGGATGCGGTGGCCCCACCACAGCTGGCGGCTGATGCACCAGTCCTGGATGTTGTTCATCCAGTGGCGGTAGGTGTTGATCCAGTTCGGTGGCACGAAGGCGATGGTTCCGTCTTCGACCAGTTCCAGGCCGCGCTTGGCCAGGTCGTCCATCTTCACGAACCACTGGTCGGTCAGGTACGGCTCGATCACCTGGCCGGTACGGTCGCCGCGCGGCACCTGCAGCTTGTGCGCGCGGGTCTCGACCAGGATGCCCAGGTCTTCCAGCTCGGCCAGCACGGCCTTGCGCGCGGCGTAGCGGTCCAGGCCCTGGAAGCGTTCCGGCGCATTTTCATTCAGCGCTGCCACCGGGGTGAACAGGTTGATCATTGGCAGGCTGTGGCGCACGCCCACTTCATAGTCATTGAAATCATGCGCCGGGGTGACCTTGACCACGCCGGTGCCGAACGCGCGGTCCACGTAGTCATCGGCGATCACTGGCACGCGGCGGCCGGTCAACGGCAGCACCACGCTCTTGCCGATCAGGTGGGCGTAGCGTTCATCGTCCGGGTGCACCATCACCGCGGTATCGCCCAGCAGGGTTTCCGGGCGGGTGGTGGCGACCACCAGGTAGTCGCGGGTTTCGCGCAGGGTTTCCACGCCGTCGGCATCGCGCTCGACGTGCTCGTAGCTCAGGCCGTCATCCAGCGTGTAGGCGATCGACCACAGGAAGCCATCTTCCTCGGCGCTCTCCACTTCCAGGTCGGAAATGGCGGTCTTCAGCACCGGGTCCCAGTTGACCAGGCGCTGGCCGCGGTAGATCAGGCCCTGCTCGTACCAGCGCACGAAGGCTTCGTTCACCGCAGCCGACGGCTGCGGGTCCATGGTGAAGGTGCTGCGCGACCAGTCGGCCGAGGTGCCGAGGCGGCGCATCTGGCGCTCGATGGTGTCGCCGGACTGCTGCTTCCACTCCCAGACCTTGCCGATGAAGCCCTCGCGGCCCAGCGAATCGCGGGTCTCGCCCTTGCCTTCCAGCGCCAGGTTGCGGCTGACCACCATTTCGGTGGCGATGCCGGCGTGGTCGGTACCGACCTGCCACAGCGTGTCGTAGCCGCGCATGCGGTGGTAGCGCACCAGCGCATCCATCAGCGTCTGCTGGAACGCATGGCCCATGTGCAGGGTGCCGGTCACGTTCGGCGGCGGCAGCAGGATGGTGTACGGCTCGCCCGTGCCGGACGGCTTGAAGTGGCCGGCCTTCTCCCAGGCCTCGTAGAGGTCGGTCTCGAAGGACTTCGGGTCGTAGCTGGAGGCGAGTTGGGTCATGCGGGGGAACCAGGAGGTAATCGTTGAAGGATCAGGGCGCGGCGGCGGCCGCTCAAGGGGGCCGGTGCGCGCTTACATGTCGTGCTTGTTCAGGTCGTAACCGGCGGCCTTGTACTGGCGCCAGCGTTCGCGCAGCGGTTCGCGCGCTTCCGGATCGGCCGGGACCACTTCCAGCACGCGTTCGCACTGGCCCAGCCAGGGTTCATCGCGCAGGTTGATCACCAGCGGGCGTGCCGGCGCGTCGGTTCCGGGTACGGCGATCAGTACCAGGGCCTCTTCCTCGTCCATGTCTTCGCCGGCGATCTGGTGCGGGATGTAGGCATCGTTGTCGAATGCCCACAGCAGCTCGTCCAGCTCTTCGGCCTGGGCCTGGTCGCGGGCCAGCACCAGGGTGAACAGCCCGGCGTCGTTGGCCTTGCGCGCCAGCTCGCAGACCAGGCGCAGCGGCTCGGTCAGGAAGCGGGGCTTGGCGATCAGGTAGAAGTCGGCGCGGGGCATGGCAGGGTCCGGGTCAGGCAGGGGCCCGGCATTGCCGGGCGAGGCCCTGGCCGGCAGAGGCCGGCCAGGGTCGGGTACGGCATCAGGCGCGGGCGACCTGGTCCAGCAGCCACTGGCTCAGCAGGCCGACCGGGCGGCCGGTGGCCATGCCACGCTTGCCTTCATCGCTGGCGACGCCGGCGATGTCCAGGTGGGCCCAGCGCTGGCCTTCGGCGAAGCGCGACAGGAAGCAGCCGGCGGTGATCGCACCGGCCCAACGGCCGCCGATGTTGTAGACGTCGGCGAAGGTCGAATCCAGCATCGGCTGGTACTCGTCCCACAGCGGCAGGCGCCAGGCGCGGTCGAACACGTGCTCGCCGGCGGCCAGCAGCTCGTTGGCCAGGTCGTCGTGCTTGCTCATCAGGCCGGCGGTCTGGTGGCCCAGGGCCACCATGCAGGCACCGGTCAGGGTGGCGACGTCGACCAGCGCGGCCGGCTCGAAGCGCTGTGCGTAGGTCAGCGCGTCGCACAGGATCAGGCGGCCTTCGGCGTCGGTATTGCCCACTTCGATGGTCTTGCCCGACATCGAGGTGATCACGTCGGACGGACGATAGGCATTGCCATCGATGGCGTTTTCAACGGCCGGCACCACCACGACGAGGTTCAGCGGCAGCTTGGCCTTCACGGCAGCAACGAAGGTGCCGATGACGTTGGCGCCACCGCACATGTCGTACTTCATCTCCTCGATGCCGCCCTGGGTCTTCAGGTTGACGCCACCGGTATCGAAGGTGATGCCCTTGCCGACCAGCACATAGGGCTTGGCGTCGCCTGCACCGGTCCACTTCAGCACCACCAGGCGCGGGCGGTTGGCCGAGCCACGGGCCACGGCCAGCAGCGAGCCCATGCCCAGCGCTTCCATCTGGTGCTCGTCGAGGATCTCGGCTTCGGCACCCTCGTGCTCGCCGGCGAACTTCACGCCCACCTCGGCCAGGTAGGCCGGGGTGCAGTAGTTGGGCGGCAGGTTGCCCAGCTCGCGGGCGAACTCCACGCCGGCGGCGATGGCCTGGCCCTGGGCCAGCGCCTGCGCATCGTCACCGGCGATGGCCAGCTGCGCCAGGCCGGCGTCGTCGGCCTTCTTCTTGCCCAGCGTGGCGGTGTAGCGGTAGGCGGCGTGATCGGCGGCGATCACCGCCTGGCGGATCGCCCAGGCCGCGTCGCGGTCCTTGATGGCCACTTCGGACAGGGTGAACAGTGCGCTGCGGGTAGCACCGGCCTTCAGCGCGCGCACGGCGTCGCCGATGGCCTTCAGGTACTGCGGCACGCCGAAGCGGGCGGCCTCGCCCAGGCCGACCACCAGCACGCGTGGGGCAGTCACGCCCGGCAGGTCGTGCAGCAGGGTGGTGGCACCGGTCTTGCCGGACAGGTCGCCGCGCTGGGCCAGCGAGGCCAGGCGGCCGCCGCTGGCGGCGTCCAGGGCCTGCGCGGCCGGGGTCAGGCTGTGGTCGGCATAGGCGCCGACCACTAGGCAGTCAACGGTGGCGGCAGCCGGCGCGAGGTGGTTCAGGGTGAATTCGAGGGCCATTGAGCAGATTCCATTGGCGAGTCCGTACAATCGCAGGCCGTTTACGCCCAGACAGTAGACTGGGCGGCACCGCGAACGAACCCCAGAGTTTAAACCACCGCCCCATGCTGAAGCTCGACCGATACCTGCTGGGCGATTTCGTCCAGAGTTTCCTGGCTACCCTGATCGTCCTGCTGGTGGTCAGCGTGGGCGGCGTGCTGGTGGACATCCTCGGCAACATCGCCGACGGGCGCCTGCCGGCCAAGCTGCTGTTCTCCCAGTTGGGCCTGCAGTTCATCGCCTACCTGCCGCTGATCCTGCCGCTGGCCCTGATGCTGGGCCTGCTGCTGGCCATCGCCCGCCTGTACCGTGACTCGGAAATGGCGGTCATCACCGCCATTGGCGTGGGCCCCAAGCGCCTGCTGCGGCCGCTGCTGATGCTGGTGGTGCCGGTGGTGCTGCTGGTCGGCGCCTGCTCGCTGTGGCTGGGCCCGTGGGCCGGCCGGGTGGCCGAGCAGATGATCATCGAGGCCAACCGCAGCGTGCTGATGGCCGGGCTGGAACCGGGGCGGTTCACCCCGCTGCCCAATGGCGGCGTGGTCTACCTGTCCTCGATCTCGCCCGATGGCACCCAGCTGGGCAAGGTGTTCCTGCAGCGCCAGAAGGATGACCGCCTGGAAGTGGTGTCCGCCAATGGCGGCCGCATGTTCTTCGAGGGCACCCGCCAGCGTTTCCTGGAGCTGGATGACGGTCACCAGGTGGAAGGGCCGGTGGCCGGTGGGCTGGATTACCGCCTGGCCACCTTTGCCCGCAACGACGTGGCCCTGCCTGATGGCGCCCAGACACGTACCGAGGATGACCCGGAACTGATGCCGACCCTGAAGCTGATCGGTGACGAGCGCCCGCAGGCGCAGGCGCAGCTGCACCGCCGCCTGGCCCCGCCGCTGATCGCGCTGGCGTTTGCGCTGCTGACCGTGCCGCTGGGCCGCAGCTCGCCGCGCCAGCAGCGCTACGGCCGCATGATGCTGGCGTTGATGGCCTATATGGTGGGTACCAACCTGATGTTCATCGGCAGTGGCTGGATCGCCAACGGCAGGATTCCGCCCGCGCTCGGCCTGTGGTGGCTGACCTTGCCGCTGCTGGCGCTGGCAATCTGGATGTATGCACGTGATGGCCGCCTGGGCCGCCCGAAGGGAGCCCGCGCATGAGGCTGCGCCCGATGCGTTTCGACCTGTACCTGGGCCGGTCGGTGTTCACCACGGTGCTGCTGACCTGGGCCGTGCTGGTCGGCCTGGACGTGGTGATGGCGTTCTCCGGCGAGTTCAAGGACATCGGCAAGAACGGCTACACCCTGGGCCATGCCGCCGCGTGGGTGCTGTACACGGTGCCGCGCCGCGCCTACACCATGTTCCCGACCGCCGCGGTGATCGGTGCGCTGATGGGCCTGGGCCAGCTGGCTGCCACCTCCGAGCTGACCGCACTGCGCGCGCTGGGCCTGTCGCGCAAGCGCCTGAGCGTGTCGGTGGCGATCGCGCTGTCGTTGCTGACCGCAGTGATGGTGCTCAGTGCCGAGACGCTGGGTCCCTGGGGCCAGGATCGCGCCGATGCGCTGAAGTCCAGCGCCAAGTGGGGGCGGGACATCGCCACCAGCCGCTACTCCGGGTTGTGGGCACGCGAAGGCGACACCTTCCTCAATGCGCAAAGCGGCGAAGAGCAGCTGGTCGGCGACAAGGGCACGCGTCTGATCCTGCGCGACGTGCGCCTGTACCGCGTTGCCGAGGACGGCACGATCGCCTCGCTGACCCATGCCGACACCGCCGAGCATGACAAGGACGGCTGGGTGCTGACCGGCGTGCGCCGCGACACCTTCGGCGAGCGCTCGGCGAGCCGCCAGGAAGTGGCACGCGAACCGTGGAACTCGAAGCTGGATGCGGCGGCGCTGGCTACCGGCATTGCCAAGCCGCGCAACCTCAGCGTGGCCGAGCTGAGCACCAGCATTGCCTACCGCGAACGCAACGGGCTGGATGCGCGCGATTTCGAGGATGTGTACTGGAGCCGCTGGTTCTACCCGGTGAATGTGCTGGCGCTGTGCCTGGCGGCGGTGCCGTTCGCGTTCGGCTCGCTGCGCAGCGGCGGCATGGGCAAGCGCTTGTTCCTGGGCATCCTGTTCGCGCTGGGCTTCTGGCTGCTGCAGCTGTTCTTCGGCCGCATGGCAGGTGCGCTGAAATTCGATTACCGCATTGCCTATGCGTTGCCGCCGATCGTGATGCTGGCGGTATCCGGGCTGCTGTTCCGGCGCAAATCGGGCTGATCCTGGTTGTTGTAGAGCCGAGCCCATGCTCGGCTGTTTTGCGTGCACCGCCCGCCAGCCGAGCGTGGGCTCGGCTCTACACAAGCGCTGCGCAGGATCGGATTGAAGGGTGACGCATCACCGCTTCGGCATCCGCAGCAGGCGGGTGCCGCTGACACGGTCATGCCAGGTCAGGCGCTCGCGGTCGACCAGGGCCCACCAGAATCCCAGGCCGCCCAGCAGCAGTGACAACGTGCCCACGGCGAAACGCAGCCAAAGCTGTGCGCGTCGCAAGGGCGAGCCATCGCTCGATTCCAGCTTCAACCGCCATGGCCGCATGCCCAGTGTCTGCCCACCACGGCGCCAGCTGGCCGTGGCGTACCACCCTGTGATCACCCAGCACACCGCCCACAGCAGCCACTGCCAGGCGCTGAACGGCGCGATGTTCTCGCGCTGGGCGTGGCCGCTGAAGGTGTAGGCCAGGGTGAACAGGGTGCCGGCCAGCATCCACAGCGCCAGCACCGGCAGTGCGTCGTAGACCATCGCCAGCGCGCGCCACAGCAGCAATGCGCGCGGGCGGGATGTTTCGGTGGCGGCCGCAGGGGCCGTATCAATGGCGGGGCGGGACATGCGCCGAGCATACGCAAAGCTGGCCGCGCCCGCAGTGGCCCTCGTATCCTGCACGCATGGCCTCTGTTTCCACCCCCGCCGAACGCCGCCAGCTGGTGCAGCAACTGCCCCAGCTGCGCGCCGATGACAGCGTGCGCATCCAGCGCTTCCTCGATGCGATCTGGGCCGAGAACGGCCTGGCCCGTGCCACCCTCGACAGCTACCGGCGCGACCTGGAAGGGTTGGCACGCTGGATGGATGGGCGCGACGGTGGCCTGGCCGGCATCGAGCGTCCCGGCCTGTTCGACTATCTGGCCTGGCGCACCCGCCACGGCTGGTCACCGCGCAGCAATGCGCGCCTGTTGTCGGCCCTGCGCGCGTTCTTTGCCGACGGCGTGCGCCGGGGCGAGCGCAGCGAGGACCCCAGCGCGCTGCTGGATCCGCCCAAGCTGCCACGGCTGTTGCCCAAGGCGCTGGCCGAAAGCCAGATCGATGCGCTGCTGGCCGCGCCGGACGTCGACAGCCCGCTGGGCCTGCGCGATCGGGCCATGCTGGAACTGATGTACGCCGCCGGCCTGCGCGTGAGCGAACTGGTGCTGCTGCCGGCCACTGCGGTCAACCTGCGCCAGGGCGTGCTGCGGGTGACCGGCAAGGGCAGCAAGGAGCGGCTGGTGCCGCTGGGCGAAGAGTCGCAACACTGGCTGGAGCGTTACCTGCAGCAGTCTCGGCCGCAGCTGGTCGGCAAAGGCAAGGTGCACGCGCTGGCGGACGGGCAGACACCGTTGTTCGTTGAGCCGACGCTGCACGCGTTGACCCGCCAGGCGTTCTGGCACCTGGTCAAGCGCCATGCGCAGGTGGCCGGCATCGACCCGGTGCGGATCAGCCCGCATGGCCTGCGCCACAGCTTCGCCACGCACCTGCTCAATCGTGGCGCCGATCTGCGCGCGCTGCAGATGCTGCTTGGCCACAGCTCGTTGTCGACCACCCAGATCTACACCCTGGTGGCGCGCGAGCACCTGCAGAAACTGCACGCCCGGCATCACCCGCGCGGTTGAGCGGTGGCCTGAACCCTGGCCCCGGGCGGTGCGCGGCGTCGCGGCCCGGTGCCGGTGGCTGTGTCAAAATCCGGGGTCTTCTTCTGCCGCGGATCGTTCCATGCTCCGATTTGCCATCGCCGCCGTGTTCGGCGCGCTCAGCCTGACGGCCTGTGCCCAGCCCGCGCCGCCGGCCGCCAAGGCTCCTGCCACCGCTGCGGCCAAGGCCAGCCCGGCCACCACCGCGTCAGCCGACCAGGCCGTGCGTGCCGCGCTGACCGCGCTCAATCCTGGTTTCAAGGTGGATTACATCGGTGCCGCGCCGTTCCCCGGCTTCCGCGAGGTCGTCGTGTCCGGCCAGCTGCTGTACGTGTCCGATGACGGCCGCTATCTGTTCCAGTCGCAGCCGTATGACACCCGCGCCAAGGGCCCGGCCAACAGCGAAGGCCTGCTCGGCTACCGCCGCGATCTGCTGGCCAAGGCCAACCATGGCGACCGTATCGTGTTTGCCGCGCCGAACGCCAAGTACACCATCAGCGTGTTCACCGACATCGAATGCGGTTACTGCCGCAAGCTGCACCAGGACATCGCCGAGCTCAACCGCAACGGTATCTCCGTCGAGTACCTGGCATTCCCGCGCATGGGCCTGGGCAGCAAGGACTACACCGACATGATCTCTGTCTGGTGTGCGGCTGATCGTCGCCAGGCGCTGACCAACGCCAAGCGCGGTGGCAGCGTGCCGGCCAAGAACTGCACCAACCCGGTGGCGATGCAGTACGCACTGGGCCAGCAGCTGGGCGTGAACGGCACGCCGGCGATCTTCGCGCCGGATGGCACCCAGCTGGGCGGCTACCTGCCGCCGGCACAGCTGCGTGCAGCGCTGGAAAAACTGTCCGCCAAGCGCTGACCGTCGCAGGTCATTCGCTGTAGAGCCGAGCCCATGCTCGGCTGTGGGAACATCAGCCGAGCATGGGCTCGGCTCTACAGATTCGAGGCCGGGGATGCGTGTCGCATCCCCGACGTTCTTCCTTACTTCAGGCCATCACTGACCGCCTTGGTCAGCGTGCCCTGCGCATCGTCACCACTGAACTCCCAGACAAACGCGCCGCCCAGGCCCTGGGTCTTCACATAGCCCATCTTGCGGGTGATGTTGGCCGGAGTATCGAAGCTCCACAGCGTGCTGCCGTTGTAGATCCAGGTGGCACCGGCGGTGTTGTCGGTGTAGCCCGGCCACGCCAGGTTCTTCAGCACCTTCCAGTCTTCGATGCCGGCCTCGTAGGTACCCGGGGCGGCGCCGGTGGCGGTCTGGTACAGGCCGTTGTTGGCGTTGGCCACACCGGTCCAGCCACGCCCGTAATAGCCGATGCCCAGGTTGAGCTTCGCTGCCGGCACGCCACGGCTGATGAAGGCCTCGATGGCGTCGTTGCTGTTGTACAGCTTCTGGTCGCCGGTGGACGGATCATTCGGCGAATCGAACAGGGCCGACTGGTGATTGGTCTTCGCATCCCACGCGCCGTGGAAGTCGTAGGTCATCACGTTGATGTAGTCCAGGTACGGGTGGTACGCGGCCGGGTCGGTGACGCGGATCTTGTCGATGCCCGCACCCACCGCCACCGTCAGCAACAGGCCCGGACGCACTGCATCGAGCTGGCGGCGGAACTCGGCCATCAGCGCGGTGAAGTTGGCGTTGTCTTCCGGCTTGCCGCATTCGATGCCGCACGCCACCGGGTATTCCCAGTCGATGTCGATGCCGTCGAACACGCCCAGCGCGGCACCGGCGCCGCCGGCACCGTCGGTCACCGGCAGGTTGCCCTTGATGTAGGCATCGATGCACGAGGCGACGAAGGCCTGGCGGTTTTCCGGGCGTGCTGCGCTGGAGAAGCCGCGCGACCAGGTCCAGCCACCCAGCGAGATCAGCACCTTCATGCCCGGGTACTTGGCCTTGAGCTGCTTGAGCTGGTTCCAGTTGCCACGCAGCGGCTGGTCCCAGGTATCGGCGCTGCCGCTGACGCTTTCGGCGGCGCTGAAGGCCTTGGTGTAGTCGGCGAAGGCATCGCCACCGGCACCGCTGTTCGGATCCGACGGCTGGGTGATGCCCACTTCGCAGCGATTGTTGCGCACGTTGCCGAAGGCGTAGTTGATGTGGGTCAGGCGCGCGGCCGAGCCGCTGCTGTCGATGTTCTTGACCCGGTAGTTGCGGCCGTAGATGCCCCACTGGGTGAAGTAACCGATGACCCGCTTGCCCGTGGTGCCGCCGTCGCCGGCCAGCGTGGTGGCGCTGATCTCGGTGCCCTGGGCGGACGCGTTGCCGGCGTTGTCGCGGGCACGCACGCGGTAGCGATAGGTGGTGGATGCGGCCAGGCCACCATCGACGTAGCTGGCACTGGACGGCGATCCGACCAGGCTGCCATTGCGGTACACGTCATAGCCAGCGACGCCGCTGCCACCGGTGTTGTCGGTGGACGGGCTCCAGCTGAGCGCGATGCTGTTGGCGGTACGCGTGCCCACTGCCAGGCCGCCAGGCACGCTCGGTGCGGTGGTATCGCCACCGGCGGCGTTGACGGTGATGGTGATGGTCGGCGTGCTGCTGGTGGCGCTGTTGTTGTCGGTGGCCACCGCGCGCAGGGTGTGGCTGCCGGCGCTGGCATTGGCCCAGCTGGCCGCATACGGCGCACTGGTGGCGATGCCCAGCGAGGCGCCGTCGCGGAAGAATTCGACCTTGGCGACGCTGCCGTCCGGGTCGCTGGCGCTGGCGGTCACGTTGACCGTGCTGCCGGCGCTGAAGGTGGCGCCGTTGGCCGGCGAGGTCAGGCTGACCACCGGCGGCTGGTTGGTGCCGCTGCCATCGCAGGCACCGAGATTGGTGTAGTAGGGCGCACCGGCCGGATGGTCCGGCGGCGCGTTCCAGATGTCCTGGTTCGCCCGATAGAGGACGCCTCCTTTCTGCAGGGTATCGCCGGCCCGGTAGATCTTGGCCTGGTCCCACTGGGCCACCCCGGCACAGCTGGCGGCCTGCGCCAGGCCGGGCAGGGCAGCGGTACCTGCGGCCAGGGCAAGCAGCCAGGCCAGGCGGCGGGGACGACAGCTTCGGGTCGCACGTTCGGCACTGCGCACAATCGGGTCGTACATGGGTAAGTCTCCGATCAAAGGGCGCGCGGGCCCCGATGGCGCCGCGCGTGACGCAGGTCCGGGCGTCGCCAGGGAAGGCGACGGAGGGGGCGGACGGAGGTACCTGGGAGGCCGGGGAGAGAGTCCGGCACCAGGTAGGGACAACGTTGTCATCAATTGCGTGGTCAATCCGTGAGCGAGTGCATGGTTCGGGGAATCGGCGGAGAGCGCGACGCGCGCGGTCGGCGGCCATCGGCGGAGCCCCTCGTGGCTGGAGTGGGTCGCTGAAAGCGGGTTTCTGAGGGTTGGCCGGGTGGGTGGGCTGCGCAGGGGGCGCCGTGAATACGTCCCTGTAGGCTCGGGCGCGCCATCCATGGCGCTTACGCCCCTGCGCAGCCCACCCACCCGGCCACGGAAAGGTTCCTGCGCGGCCAGCCACGGAAGACAGAACAAAAAATCAAAAGCAAAAGCAAAAGCCGGTCGCTTCGCTCCCATCTACGCCATGCGTGGATGGATCCATCAGATATCGCGACAAATCCAGGGTCAGAGCCCGTTGCGAAGCAACGGGATCCGACCCCGTGCCGTTCCAGCAGATCGCAGAAATCTGTCGAAGGCGGGGTGGGTCCGGTGGCGGGGGTGTCCGCGGCATGGATGCCGCGGCCAAGCCCCCAAGGACGGGTTTACGGCGTCCCCCGCCACCGGACCCACCCCGCCATCCCACGGAAAGCCAGCTTTTGCTCCGGTCGTTGCCGTTGCCCTTGGCTTCGGCGGGTGCCGGGCGCCGCCCGGCCAAAGCCCTTCCCCCGCTTCCGGTACAATGTCGGGCCCGTTTCCCAACTACGGTTCCCCGGACATGATGGTCCTCGAGGGCGCGCCCGCCCTGTCGCCGTTCCGCCGCGAACGTCTTGAATCCCGCCTGCAGTCCATCGCTCCCTCCCTGCGCATCAGCGGTGCCTGGCACGTCTACTTCGTGCAGCCCGAAGGCAGCGCCGCTCCCGACCTTGCCACCCTGTGCCGCATCCTCGAAGCTGCGCCGCAGGCCGAGGCCGTGGCCGAAGGCGCGGTCAGCCGCATCGTGGTGCCGCGCCTGGGCACGCTGTCGCCGTGGTCGAGCAAGGCCACCGAGCTGGTGCGCGGTGCCGGTCAGCCGGTCAGCCGGGTCGAGCGTGGCCTGCGCATCGACGTGCAGGGCTGGCCGGCCGACGCCGACGCCCAGCAGGCGCTGGTCAAGGCGCTGCACGACCCGATGACGCAGTCGGTGCTGGAGACCGTGGAGCAGGGCCAGGCATTGTTCTCGGCGCCCGCGCGTGGCGAGCTGGAACGCGTGCCGGTGGATCAGCTGGAGGCTGCCAACCAGCGCCTCGGCCTGGCCATGGCCCAGGACGAGATCGACTACCTGCGCGAACGCTTCACCGCGCTGGGCCGCTCGCCGTCGGACGTGGAACTGATGATGTTCGCGCAGGCCAATTCCGAGCACTGCCGGCACAAGATCTTCAACGCCAGCTGGACCATCGACGGCCAGGAACAGGACCGCTCGCTGTTCCGGATGATCAAGAACACCCACCAGCAGACCCCGCAGCACACGCTCAGTGCGTACAGCGACAATGCGGCGGTGATCGAAGGCCATCCGGCCTCGCGCTACCGCCCGGACCCGGCAAGCGGCGAATACCGCCGCGAGCCGCAGGTGCCGAGCGCGTTCCAGATCAAGGTGGAAACCCACAACCACCCGACCGCGATCGCACCGTTCCCGGGCGCCTCGACCGGTGCCGGTGGCGAGATCCGCGACGAGGGCGCGACCGGCCGCGGCGGCAAGCCGAAGGCCGGCCTGACCGGCTTCTCGGTCTCGCACCTGCGCATTCCCGAGCTGCCGCAGCCATGGGAAGCGCCGCGCGCGCTGAACCCGCGCATGGCGCCGGCGCTGGAAATCATGACCGACGGCCCGCTCGGCGGCGCCGCGTTCAACAACGAGTTCGGCCGCCCGAACCTGCTCGGCTACTTCCGCAGCTTCGAGCTGCCCGAAGGCCCCGATCTGGTGCGTGCCTATGACAAGCCGATCATGCTGGCCGGTGGCCTCGGTGCGATCGATCGCGTGCAGGTGGACAAGATCCCGCTGCAGGATGGCGATGCGGTGATCGTGCTGGGTGGCCCGGCGATGCTGATCGGCCTGGGCGGCGGTGCCGCCAGTTCGGTGGCCTCCGGCGAAAGCGCCGAAGACCTGGACTTCGCCAGCGTGCAGCGTGACAACCCGGAAATGGAACGTCGCTGCCAGGAGGTCATCGACCGCTGCGTGGCGATGGGCGCCAACAACCCGATCAAGTTCTTCCACGATGTCGGTGCCGGTGGCCTGTCCAATGCCATCCCCGAGCTGCTGCACGACTCCAACGTCGGTGGCGTGATCGACCTGGGCAAGGTGCCCACCGATGATCCGTCGCTGTCGCCGATGCAGCTGTGGTGCAATGAATCGCAGGAACGCTACGTGCTGGGCGTGGCCCAGGAGCGTCTGGCCGAGTTCGCCGCGCTGTGCGCCCGCGAGCGCTGTCCGTTCGCGGTGGTCGGCGTGGCCACCGCCGAGGAACACCTGGTGGTGGCTTACGGTGCCGTGCCGGGCAACATCCCCGCCGACGCACCGATCGACCTGCCGATGGACGTGCTGTTCGGCAAGCCGCCGAAGATGCACCGCGATACCGCGCATCCGCCGGCCCCGCGCTGGCCGGCGCTGAAGACCGCAGGTCTGGATCTGCAGGAAGCGGGCCTGCGCGTGCTTGCGCACCCGACGGTGGCGTCGAAGAACTTCCTGGTCACCATCGGTGACCGCAGCGTCGGCGGCCTGACCGCACGCGAACAGATGGTCGGCCCGTGGCAGCTGCCGGTGGCCGATGTGGCCATCACCGTGGCCGACTTCGACGGCGTGGCTGGCGAGGCCATGTCGATCGGCGAGCGCACCCCGCTGGCCCTGCTCGATGCGGCAGCTTCGGCACGCATGGCGGTAGGCGAAGCGCTGACCAACCTGTGCGCGGCCCCGGTCGATGCGCTGGATGAGATCAAGCTGTCGGCGAACTGGATGGCCGCGGCCGGCCACCCGGGCGAAGACGCGCTGCTGTACGACGCGGTGAAGGCGGTGGGCATGGAACTGTGCCCGCAGCTGGACATCAGCATCCCGGTGGGCAAGGACTCGCTGTCGATGCAGGCGCAGTGGCACGACCAGGGCGAAGCGCACAAAAGCGTGTCGCCGGTGTCGCTGGTGATCTCGGCGTTCGCACCGGTCGCCGACGTGCGCCAGCAGCTGACGCCGCTGCTCGACCGCGACGTCGAAAGCGAGCTGTGGCTGATCGGCCTGGGTGCCGGCAAGCAGCGCCTGGGCGGTTCGATCCTGGCCCAGGTGCACGCCGACCACGGCGACCTGCCGGCATTCGCCGGTGCCGCCCCGGACCTGGATGACCCGCAGCGCCTGCGTGGCTTCTTCGAGCTGATTCGCGATGCGCGCCAGGCCGGCCTGCTGCTGGCCTACCACGACCGCAGCGACGGCGGTGCCTTCGCCGCGCTGTGCGAAATGGCGTTCACCTCGCGGCTGGGCCTGGACATCACCCTCGATGCCTGGGGCGATGATCCGTTCCGCAGCCTGTTCAACGAAGAACTGGGGGCGGTGGTGCAGATCGCCCGCGAAGACCGTGCGGCCTTCGCCGACCTGGTCGAGCGCCATGCACTGATCGAGTGCGCGCAGCGCATCGCCAAGCCGACCACCGCACCGGTGGTGCGCGTGTCGCTGGGCGGCGAGAACCTGGCCGAATGGCGCTGGGAAGCGCTGTTCGACGCCTGGTGGTCGGTCACCCACGCGATGCAGAAGCGCCGCGACAATCCGGCCAACGCCGATGCCGAGCGTGAGGTGGCGCGCGCGTTCAACGCGCCGGGCCTGAAGCCGAAGCTGAGCTTCGACCTCAACGAAGACGTGGCCGCTCCGTTCATCAGCACCGGTGCGCGTCCGCGCGTGGCCGTGCTGCGCGAGCAGGGCGTCAATGGCCAGATTGAAATGGCGAACATCTTCGAACGTGCCGGCTTCCGCGCCTTCGACGTGCACATGAGCGACCTGATCGAAGGTCGCGTGGCCCTGCAGGACTTCACCGGCCTGGTTGCCTGCGGCGGCTTCAGCTACGGCGACGTGCTCGGTGCCGGCCGCGGCTGGGCGACCTCGATCCTGGAGCGCAGTGCGCTGCGGGATGCCTTCGCTGCGTTCTTCGCGCGCGAGAACAGCTTCGCACTGGGCGTGTGCAACGGCTGCCAGATGATGAGCCAGCTGAAGAACATCATCCCCGGTGCCGAGCACTGGCCGCAGTTCCGCCGCAACGCCAGCGAGCAGTTCGAAGCCCGCACCGCGCTGCTGGAAGTGGTGGAATCGCCGTCGATCCTCCTGCGTGGCATGGCCGGTTCGCGCCTGCCGGTGGCAGTGGCGCATGGTGAAGGCCAGGCGGTGTTCGACAACGCCGTCGACCAGGCCGCGGCCCGTGTTTCGCTGCGCTACATCGATGGCCACGGCAACGTGGCCAGCCAGTACCCGCTGAACCCGAACGGTTCGCCGGACGGCATCACCGGCCTGACCAGCAGCGATGGCCGCGTCACCATCATGATGCCGCACCCGGAACGTACTCCGCGCGCGCTCAACATGAGCTGGGCGCCGGTCGAGTGGCAGGGTGATTCACCGTGGATGCGCATGTTCCGCAACGCGCGGGTGTGGTGCGGTTGATCGCATCCCATCGCGCAGGCATCAATCCCATCGCGTATGGAAAAACCCGCCGTTGATCGGCGGGTTTTTTCTTTGCACGCGTGAAACTCCTGATGCGTCCGCGAGTTACATCGATTTTCAGGCGACAGCAAATCGTCACGCACGGCTAACAAAATCCTTTTATAAACACGCGGAACAGTGAACTGTTTCACGGCAATGGGATTTGTGGTGTCAAAGTCTTGACGATATGCACAGTTGCCGTTAACACTTGAACCCCGTTTCAGAATCATTCATTTCGCAGTAACCGGTTGGCGCACGCGCTCGGTTTTCTGTCGCTGCGCGCCGTTCGGCAATACCCCGCAGTAAATCACGCGAATAGACGCCCCCAGGGGACGTTGGGCCGGAAAGCCCAGCGGTGGCGTTGCTTTGCCCAAAACCAGTCCAATCAGGAGCCGTACCGATGAATCGGATTTATCGCAAGGTCTGGAACAAAGCACTGGGTCAGTTGGTGGTGGCCTCGGAACTGGCCTCCTCCGACAGCAGCAGCGGTGGGGTCGTCGACCAGCGCCGCGATGCGACACAGGCCACGCCCGCACGGCTGGCGGTGGCACTGGGCCTGGTATTGGGATTGGGCATGAGTGGCTCTGCCACCGCACAGTCGGTGCAGATCGGCGGTAGCGCCACCTGCGTGGCCTTCAGCGGCAAACTGCTCGAAAAGTGCCTGATCGAAGGCTCGGCCACGGCCAAGGGCAGCAATGCGGTGGCGATCGGCAGCAACAGCAGCGCCAGTGCGGCCAACAGCGTGGCGCTGGGCGCGGGCTCCAAGGCCACGCGCGCCAACACGGTGTCCGTTGGCGATGCCGGCAAGGAACGGCAGGTCACCAACGTCGCCGCAGGCACGCAGGCGACCGACGCAGTGAACAAGGCGCAGCTGGACGCGCAGGCGCGTGCCACCCAGGCCGCGCTGGCCGACGTTGCCGCAGACGGCAACCGCTATTTCAAGGCCGACGGCGCAGGTGATGACAGCGACGCGGCGAAGATCGAGGGCGAGGGTGCACTGGCCGCCGGTGCCGGTGCGCAGTCGCTGGCCAACGCCACCACCGCCATCGGTACCCAGGCCATTGCGGCGGGCATCGGCGCCAGCGCGTTCGGCCAGGGCGCGTTGGCGATCGGTGATGCCAGCGTAGTGGTCGGGCAGAGCGCAGCAGCCTTCGGCCTTGGCGATACCGCCATCGGCGCCAGCGCGTACGCAGCCAGCGAAAACGGTGCAGCAACGGCCCTGGGGGCATTGTCCGAAGCCACCGCCGATGGTGCGACCGCCGTCGGTGGCGGTGCTGTTGCGATGGGCCCGGGCAGCACCGCGCTCGGTCGCGGCGCCACCGCCGCCAACGAAGCCTCGATCGCCGTCGGTGCATTCAGCACGGCGGTGGGTGAATACAGCACCGCGCTGGGTTCCAATTCCGCCGCGGTCGCTACCGGCAGCGTGGCGCTGGGCGCCGGTTCGCTGGCCGACCGTGTCGATACCGTGTCCGTCGGTGCCGCCGACTACGGCCTGACCCGCCAGATCACCAGCGTTGCCGCCGGTACCGAAGATACCGATGCGGTCAACGTCGGCCAGTTGAAGGATGTTGCCGCGGTGGCCGATGCCACCGCCAAGCGTTTCCAGGCCACCGGCAGCAGCAACAGCGATGCCGGTGCACTGGCGGAAGGTGACGACGCGCTGGCGGCTGGCGAGGCCGCCAACGCCATCGGCAACGGCACCACGGCGGTCGGCGCCGGCGCTACCGCCGTGGCCCAGAACGCGACTGCCGTGGGCAACAACGCGCTGGCCTCGGGCCAGAACAGCGCCGCGTTCGGCAACAACGCGCAGGCCAACGGCCCGGGCAGCGTTGCCGTGGGTGGCGCTGCGGTGGACGCCAACGGCAACCCGCTGATCACCAGTGGTGGCGTGCCGGTGGTCACCGGCGCCACCAGTGCCGGTGTGGGTGGCACGGCGGTCGGCGCCAGCGCCGATGCCAGCGGTTTTGCCGCATCGTCCTATGGCGTGGGTGCCTATGCCTCCGGCGCGCAGGCGTCGGCGTTCGGTGCGGTCTCCAATGCCATCGGCGACTATTCGACAGCGCTCGGTACGCAGAGCAATGCGACCGGTACCAGCAGCGTCGCCATCGGTGGCCCGGCCGATCTGGTTCCGGGCATGGGCTTCTTCGTGCAGACCCGGGCCAGCGGCGAAGCCGCGATTGCGGTGGGTGCCGGCGCCATCGCCAGCGGTGACCGCGCGGTGGCCAACGGCACCCTCAGCGAAGCCTCCGGCATTGAAGCCACCGCCGTGGGCTACTTTGCCTATGCACCGGGCGAGAACGCCAGTGCACTGGGTGCGCAGACCTGGGCTGTCGGCAAGGACAGCACTGCCATCGGCTACTACGCTACCGCTGGCGCCGAGAACAGTGTTGCACTGGGTGCCTACTCCGGGTCCAACCGCGCCAACACGGTTGCCGTGGGAACCAATGGCAACGAGCGGCAGATCGTCAGCGTGGCCGCGGGCACCCAGGCCACCGATGCAGTGAACAAGGCGCAGCTGGATGCGGTGGCCAACACCGCCGACGGCACCGCGCGCTTCTTCCAGGCGCAGCCGGAAGCCGACAGCGATGCCGGCGCACTGGCCGAGGGCGAGGGCGCCATCGCTGCTGGTTCGTCGAGCAATGCGATCGGCGCCGGTGCAGTAGCCCATGGCGCGGCTGCGTCAGCGATCGGCGATGACAGCGTGGCGGTGGGCCGCAACAGTGCGGCCACCGGTAACGGCGGCGTCGCCATCGGTGGCCTGGGCCAGGCCTACGACGAATTCAACCAACCGATCATCGGCGCCGATGGCAAGGCGCAGCAGGTCGGCACCACCGCGGTTGCCGATGCCACCGCGGTCGGCAGCGGCGCGCAGGCCACCGGTGCTGCCAGCAGCGCCTTCGGCAACGCCGCCAAGGCCAGCGGCGACAACAGCTTCGCCGCGGGCGGCAAGTCGCGCGCAACCGGTGCCTATGCGGTGGCAGTGGGTGACAGTGCGTTCGCCAGCAGCGATGACAGCACCGCGGTGGGCGGCTACAGCTGGGCCACCGCCAGTGGCGCCAGTGCGTTCGGTTCCGGTGCATGGGCTACCGCCACCAACGCTTCCGCGTTCGGCAACGCGGCGTGGGCCAGCGGCGTTGGCGCCACGTCGATCGGCTACAACAGCTGGGCCAACGGCACCAGCGCCACCGCCGTCGGCCGTGGTGCCTTCGGCTATGGTGACAACAGCGTCGCGCTCGGCTTCCAGGCGCTCGGCAACACGCTCAACAGCATCGCCATCGGTACCAACACCGTGGCCGGCGCTGAAAGCGCGATCGCGCTGGGTGCGGGCAGCAACGCCAGTGCCAGCAACGCGGTCGCGCTGGGTGCCGGTTCGGTGGCCAACCGCGCACGCACGGTGTCAGTGGGCAGCACCGGTAGCGAGCGGCAGATCACCCATGTCGCCGCCGGTACCCAGGCCACCGATGCGGTGAACAAGGCACAGCTGGACGCGGTGGCAAGCACCGCCACCACCACCAGCCGCTTCTTCCAGGCCAGCGGCAACGGTGATGATGTGGCCGGTGCGCTGGTGGAAGGTGACAACGCACTGGCCGCCGGCGACGCCGCCAACGCCATCGGCAACGGCGCCACCGCACTCGGCAGCGGTGCCAATGCGCTGGCCAACAACGCGCAGGCGATCGGCTTCAATGCACTGGCGACCGCTGCCAATGCCAGCGCCGTCGGTGCCAATGCACAGGCCACCGGTGAGTATGCAACCGCGCAGGGCGCCGAGAGCGAAGCCAGCGGGGAACAGAGCGCAGCGTTCGGCGCGGCCAGCATTGCCAGTGGCGCCGGCAGCACCGCCAACGGCGTGTTGTCCGAAGCCTCCGGCGAAGAAGCGGTGGCGGTGGGCTACTTCAGCAACGCCAGTGGCAGTGGTGCCACGGCGGTGGGCAGCGAGAGCGTGGCCAGCGGCACCGCATCGGCGGCGTTCGGCATCGGCGCCGAAGCCACCGGCGGTTACAGCACCGCCATCGGCGGCTACGCGCAGGCCTCGGCGTTCAACGCCACCGCGTTCGGCAATTTCGCCAACGCCTCCGGTTCCAACAGCGTGGCGCTGGGCGGCGACTCGGAAGCCTCCGGCGCGTACAGCACCGCCACCGGCCAGGGCAGCCTGGCCACCGGCACCAACAGCGTCGCCATCGGCGGCTCGCTGTTCGGCACGCTGGCCACCGAAGCCTCGGGCAACTACTCCACCGCGGTGGGCGGTGGCGCCTGGTCGCCGGGCATCAACAGCACCGCGCTGGGCAATGCAGCGGAATCGCGCGGAGACAACAGCGTGGCGCTGGGTGCGGATTCGATCGCCGACCGCGACAACACCGTGTCGGTGGGCGGCGGCGGCAATACCCGCCAGATCACCAACGTGGCCGATGGCACGCAGGGCAACGATGCGGTCAACAAGAACCAGCTCGACGCCGTAGCCGCCGCCGCGGAAAAGACCAGCAGGCAGTTCCAGGCCAGCGGCAATGCCGATGGTGAAACCGATGCGTTGGTGGAGGGCGACAACGCACTGGCCGCAGGTGATGCGGCCAACGCCATCGGCAACGGCGCTACCGCACTGGGCAGTGGTGCCAACGCACTGGCCGCCAACGCCACCGCCGTCGGCATCGATGCGCTGGCGACCGGCAGCAATGCGGCTGCACTGGGCAGCACCGCGCAGGCCACCGGCGATGACAGCGTGGCCCTGGGCAGCGGCGCCAGTGCCAGCGATGTGGGCGCAAGCGTAGTGGGCGCCCGTGCGCAGGCCAGCGGTGTCTACAGCACCGCCAGCGGTACCGAATCCAACGCCAGTGGCGCACAGTCGCTGGCCAACGGTTTCCGCAGCACCGCGTCGGCCGATGGCACGACGGCGGTGGGTGGCTATGCCGAAGCGACCGGTCGCCTCGGCACTGCGCTCGGCTACGGTTCGGTGGCCAGCGGCGCCAACACCACGGCGGTGGGCTTCGGGGCCGCGGCGGCGGGTACCGGCGCGGTTGCGGTGGGTCAGTCGAGTGAAGCCAGCGGTGCGGAAAGCGTGGCGATCGGTGGCAGCACCTTCTTCGGCCTGATTCCGTCGCGTGCCAGTGGTACTGGCGCGGCCGCGTTCGGCGCCGGTGCGTGGGCCACCGAGGATTACGCCACCGCCATCGGCTGGAATGCCTGGTCCGCCGGCACCAACGCCACCGCGCTGGGTGCCAACGCGACGGCCAATGGCAGCAACAGCGTGGCGCTCGGTGCCGGTTCCACCGCCGACCGCGACAACACCGTGGCTGTCGGCAAGGCCGGCAGCGAACGCCAGGTGACGAACGTTGCAGCCGGCACCGAAGCCACCGATGCAGTGAACAAGGGCCAGCTCGATGCCGTGGCCAGCGTCGCCGACAAGACCAGCCGCCAGTTCCAGGCCAGCGGCAATGCCGACGGCGAGGCCGGTGCACTGGTGGAGGGTGACAACGCACTGGCGGCCGGCAATGCCGCCAACGCGATCGGCAACGGTGCGACTGCGCTGGGCAGCGGTGCCAATGCGATGGCCGCCAGTGCCACGGCGGTCGGTTTCGATGCACTGGCCACCGGCAACAATGCTGCCGCTCTGGGCAACGCCGCGCAGGCGGCCGGTGTCGACAGCGTTGCGCTGGGCAGCGGTGCCAGCGCCAGCGAGACCGGTGCCAGCGCCACCGGTGCTGGCGCCCAGGCCAAGGGCGCCTACAGCACCGCCAACGGTGCGCAGGCTGCCGCCACCGGCACGCAGTCGCAGGCCAATGGCTTCCGCGCCAGTGCTTCGGCCGATGGTGCTTCGGCCATCGGCAGCTACGCCGATGCCAGTGGTCGCCTTGGTACTGCAGTCGGCTACGGCAGCAAGGCCACCGCCGCCAATGCAACGGCGGTGGGTGTCAGTGCCACCGCCAGCGCTGCAGGCAGCGTGGCGTTGGGTTCGGGCTCGGTGGCTGATCGTGCCAACACCGTCTCGGTGGGCAGCAGCACCAGTGATCGCCAGATCACTCGCGTGGCCGCGGGTACCGAACGCACCGATGCGGTCAATCGCGGCCAGCTCGATGCCGTTGCCGCAACCGCCGATGGCACCGCCCGCTACGTCAAGGCCACCGGCAGCGGCACCGCCAGTGCCAGCGGCAGCGATGCGGCCGCGCTCGGTTCGGGTGCCAGTGCCAGTGGTGCGCGCAGCAACGCGCTGGGTGCCAACGCGGCCGCCATCGGCAATGGTGCACTGGCGCTGGGCAGCAGTGCCGGTGCCAGCGGCGCGAATTCGGTGGCATTGGGTGCGGGCTCGCGTGCCCTCGATGCCAACGTGGTGTCGGTCGGTGGCGGCAACGGCACCGATGGCCCGGCCACGCGCCGCATCGTCAACGTGGCCGATGGCCGTATCGCCGCCGGCAGCAGCGATGCGGTGACTGGTTCGCAGCTCAACGTCACCAACCAGCGCGTGGGCGCAGTGGAGACCCGCGTCGGTGATTTCGATTCGCGCATCGCCACGGTGGAAACGACCGCGGCCAGCGCGGTCGGTTACGACGACGCCAGCCGTGACCGCCTGACCCTGTCCGGCTTCCAGGGCACCACCATCGACAACGTCGGTGCCGGCAGCATCGCCGCCGGCAGTCGCCAGGCGATCAATGGCGGCCAGTTGTTCCAGTCGCTCAGCGATGCCGCCAGCTTCCTGGGTGGCGGCGCCAGCGTCGGCATGCAGGGTGTGTTCGTGGCGCCGAACTACGTGATCCAGGGCGCCACCTACAGCAACGTCGGCGATGCGCTGGGCGCGCTGGACCGCAAGGTCAGCGAGATCGATCGCCGCACCGCGGGTGGCACGCGTGCCGGAACCGCCAGCCTGCGTTCGATGGGGGCTCCACTGGAGGACACCTCGCTGGCCAGCGCCGCCGATGCACCGGCAACCGCCGATGTGGCAACGGCCAGCACGGCACGCGTGCAGGGCACGCCGACCGTCGCCGCGGCCGGTGCGGGCATCCCGGTCGGCACCCCGGCGTCGGGCCTCAATGCCGTTGCCATGGGCGATGGCGCCGTGGCCAGTGGTGCCTCGTCCACCGCCATCGGCCAGGGGGCCAGCGCCACCGCTGCCAACGCCGTGGCGCTGGGCCAGGGCTCGGTTGCCGATCGTGCCAATACGGTGTCGGTGGGCAGCGAAGGCAACGAGCGCCAGGTCACCAACGTGGCCGCCGGTACCACGGCCACCGATGCGGTCAACAAGGGGCAGCTGGACCGTGGCATGGCCACCGCCAACAGCTACACCGACAGCCGCGTGCAGGCCGTCGCCGACAGCTTCGATGTGTTCAAGGGCGAGATCGACGGACGCCTGCGCCACATGGATCGCCGCATCGACCGCCAGGGCGCGATGAGCGCAGCGATGCTCAACATGGCCACCAGTGCCGCGGGTATCCGCACCCAGAACCGGGTCGGCGTCGGCATCGGTTTCCAGGGCGGGGAATCGGCGCTGTCGCTGGGTTACCAGCGTGCGATCAGCGATCGTGCCACGGTCACCTTCGGCGGAGCCTTCAGCAGCGACGACAGTTCGGTCGGCGTCGGTGCCGGCTTCGGCTGGTAAGCCACTCCATCGCGCCGGCGGCCACCCACGCCGGCGCAGCACCTGCAATGAGGGCCTGGGGGGAGGTCACGGCAATCCCGGCTGGGCCGGCCGGGAGTCGTCAAGGAATGATGGCCGCAGTGTTGGTTCGATCCATGACCCAGAAGAGGAATTCGACGTGATCAAGAAGCAGAACCTTCGCATCAATGTTCTGGCAGCCGCCGTGCTGTCGCTGACCGGTGTTGGCCTGGCACAGGCCGCCGACCTGAAGGTAAGTGCGCCGTTGTCCGGCCCGAAGACGCAGCAGGTCGAAGGCATCATCGTGAAGTACCGTGCCGGCAGCGCCGCTGCGGCCGATACCAACGCCAAGCTGGCCGTGGTCAACGCAGCCGTCTCGCGTGCCGCACTGGGTGGCACCAACGCGGCGGCGCGCAGTGCTGCGCTGCGTCCGCAGGTGGCTCGCAGGCTCGGCATCGGTGCCGACCTGATCCGGCTGCAGGGGAGCATCGCCAGCGCCGACTTGGACAAGGTGCTGGCTGAACTGAAGGCCGATCCGACCGTCGAGTACGCGGTGCCGGACGCCATCATGTATCCGATCGACGCTGCCTCCACCGCACGCCTGGACGCTGCACCGAAGGCCGATGGGGCGCCGACCTTCGTGCCCAACGATCCGAACTACCAGAGCCACAACTGGCACTTCCACAACCCGGTGGGCGGCGTCAACGCGCCGGCCGCGTGGGACGTCTCGCAGGGTGAGGGCATCGTGGTGGCGGTGATCGATACCGGCATCCTGCCCGAGCACCCCGATTTCGCGGCCGGCACCCTGCTGGAAGGCTACGACTTCATCAGCCAGGCCAGCCGCTCGCGTCGTCCGGCCGATGGCCGTGTACCGGGCGCCCTCGACTACGGCGACTGGATGCCGACCGCCAACGCCTGCTACCAGGGTTCGCCGGTGCGTGACAGCAGCTGGCACGGTACCCACGTGAGCGGCACCATCGCCGAGGCCACCAACAATGGCCTGATGGCCTCGGGCCTGGCCTACAAGGCCAAGGTGCTGCCGGTGCGTGTGCTCGGCTACTGCGGCGGCACCCTGTCGGACATCACCGATGCCATCACCTGGGCCTCGGGTGGCACGGTGGCCGGCATTCCGGCCAACCAGAACCCGGCCGAGATCATCAACATGAGCCTGGGCGGTTCCGGCAGCTGTGATCCGGCGTACCAGGCCGCCATCACCGGTGCCACCAACCGCGGCACGGTGGTCGTGGTTGCAGCCGGCAACGATGCGATGAATGTCGCCAACGCCCGGCCGGCCAACTGCGATGGCGTGGTCTCGGTCGGTGCTACCGGCATCACCGGCGCCATTGCCTACTACTCCAACTTCGGTGCCCGCATCGATCTCTCCGGCCCGGGTGGCGGCGTGACCGACGGCAATCCGAATGGCTACGTGTGGCAGGCGCTGTCCAGCAACAAGACCTCGCCGCCGGCTGCGGGCTCCACCACCGGTTACACCATCGGTGGCCTGGCCGGTACCTCGATGGCGGCCCCGCACGTGGCGGCCGTTGCCGCGCTGGTTCAGAGCGCGCTGATCGCCGCCAACCGCGATCCGCTGACGCCGGCCGACATGCGCACGCTGCTGAAGGACACCGCGCGCCCGTTCCCGGTCAGCATCCCGTCGGCCACCCCGATCGGCACCGGCATCGTCGATGCCAAGGCCGCACTGGACAAGGCGCTGGAAGAACCGTGCACCGAGAACTGCGGTCCGGTGGCCAAGCCGCTGACCAACAAGGTGGCCGTCGGTGGCCTCAGCGGTGCGGCCGGCAGCAGCGCGCTGTACAGCTTCGAAGCCACGGCCGGCAAGCAGCTCAGCGTCATCACCTATGGTGGCACCGGCAACGTATCGGTGTACCTGGCCAAGGGTCGTGAACCGAGCGCCACCGACAACGATGCGCGTTCGACCCGCCCGGGTACCTCGGAAACCGTGCGCGTGACTGCCGCAACGGCCGGCACCTATTACATCAAGGTGGTGGGCGAAGCGGCCTACAGCGGCGTGAGCATTCTCGCCACGCAGTAAGCGCGCAGTGTCGTAGTTGAATGGCCGATGCCCGTCACTTCCCTGTGACGGGCTTCGTCTTTTCAAGAAAGCGGGTGGCGGGGCGACGTAAATCACGGCTTAACTGTTAAAGTCGAGCCGATTGACAGGAGAGTCACGTGAACGCGCTTGCTGCAACCGCTGCCGACGATGCCGAAGGCCGCATCCTGGATGCGTTGCTGGCGCGTGGCCGGCTGAAGGAGGGAGATCTTGCGCGGGCACGGCCGCTGCACGCCGAGGCCGGTGGCAGCCTGCTCGGCCTGCTGGTGCGGCTGGGGCTGGTGTCCGAACGTGACCAGGCGCAGGCCAGCGCCGAGGTGCTGGACCTGCCCTTGCTGGAGGGCAAGCAGCTGCCCGACGCGCCGCCGCAGGGCCTGGCCGAGGGCCTGCCGCTGTCGCTGCGCTTCCTCAAGCAGTTCCACGTGTGTCCGCTGGCGCTGGATGAACAGGGCGTGCGGCTGTGGCTGGCCGACGCCCACGATCCGTACCCGCAGCAGGCCGTGCAGCTGGCGCTGGGTGTGCCGGTGACGCCGGTGCTGGGCATGCGCGCGGAGATCGACGACCTGGTCGAGCGCTGGTTCGGCCAAGGCCGCAGCGCGATGGGCGCGATCGTTGAAACCGCAGACGGCGAGGGCGGCGCGGTCGACGACATCGAGCACCTGCGCGACCTGGCCTCGGAAGCGCCGGTGATCCGCCTGGTCAACCTGGTGATCCAGCGTGCGGTGGAACTGCGTGCCTCGGACATCCATGTCGAGCCGTTCGAGAGCCGGTTGAAGGTGCGTTACCGCGTCGACGGCGTGCTGGTGGAGGGCGAAAGCCCGCCGGCCAATCTCACCGCCGCGGTGATCAGCCGCATCAAGATCATGGCCCGGCTCAACATCGCCGAGCGCCGCCTGCCGCAGGATGGCCGCATCATGCTGCGCGTGCAGGGCAAGGAGCTGGACCTGCGCGTGAGCACGGTGCCGACCGCGCACGGCGAGAGCGTGGTGATGCGACTGCTCGACCGCGAAACGGTGGTATTCGATTTCCATCGCCTGGGCTTCACCGACGCGTTCCTGCCGCAGTTCCGCAAGGTGCTGGAACAGCCGCACGGCATCCTGCTGGTCACCGGCCCGACCGGCTCGGGCAAGACCACCACGCTGTATACCGCGCTGAGCCAGCTCAACACCGCCGACGTCAAGATCATCACGGTGGAAGATCCGGTCGAGTACCAGATCGAAGGCATCAACCAGATCCAGGCCAAGCCGCAGATCGGGTTGGATTTCGCCAACGCGCTGCGCAGCATCGTCCGCCAGGACCCGGACATCATCATGATCGGCGAAATGCGCGACCTGGAAACCGCGCGCATCGCCATCCAGTCGGCGCTGACCGGCCACCTGGTGCTGTCCACCCTGCACACCAACAATGCGGCCGGCGGTATCACCCGCCTGCTCGACATGGGCGTGGAAGACTACCTGCTCACGTCGACCATCAACGGCATCCTCGCCCAACGCCTGGTGCGCCGGCTGGAACCGACGCATGCCGAGCGCTATGAAGCCTCGCCGGAGGAAATCGAACGATTCGAGCTGCGTCGCCTGCAGCCGCAGGGCACGATCCACCTGTACCGCCCGAAGCCCTCGGCGCTGGCGCCGACCGGTTACCTGGGCCGCACCACCATCATGGAATTCCTGGTGATGAACGACGCACTGCGCCGTGCAGTGATGCGTCGCGACGGCATGGGCGAGATCGAACGCATCGCGCGCGAAGCCGGCATGCGCACCATGTACGAGGATGGCCTGTGCAAGGCGCTGAGCGGGCAGACCACGATCGAGGAAGTGCTGCGCGTGACCGAGGAAAGCTGATGCGCGCAGGACGCCAGGGCTGACATGCCGAACTACCGTTACAAAGCGCTCAATCCGCACGGCGAGATCTTCGACGGGCAGATGGAAGCGGCCAGCGAGGCCGAACTGATCGCGCGCCTGCAGGACCAGGGGCACCTGCCGATGGAAACGCAGCTGGCCGACGGAGGCGCGATCGGTGGCAGCAGCTGGCGCACCCTGCTGCGCCAGCGCCCGTTGCAGGGCGCCGCGCTGCTGCAGTTCACCCAGCAGCTGGCAACCCTGCTCGGCGCCGGCCAGCCGCTGGACCGTGCGCTGTCGATCCTGCTGGGGCTGCCGGAAGACGAACGTTCGCGCCGCGCGATCACCGACATCCGTGACGTGGTGCGCGGTGGTGCGCCGCTGTCGACCGCATTGGAACGCCAGCACGGCCTGTTCTCGCGGCTGTACGTCAACATGGTGCGTGCCGGCGAGGCGGGTGGCAGCCTGCACGAGACGCTGCAGCGGCTGGCCGACTACCTCGAACGCAGCCGCGCGCTGCAGGGCAAGGTGATCAACGCACTGGTCTATCCGGCCATCCTGCTGGTGGTGGTGGGCGGTGCGCTGTTGTTCCTGCTCGGTTACGTGGTGCCGCAGTTCGCACAGATGTACGAGAGCCTGGACGTAGCGCTGCCATGGTTCACCAACGCCGTGCTGCAGCTCGGCCTGTTCGTGCGGGACTGGTGGGTACTGCTGCTGGTGGTGCCTGCAGTGCTGGCGCTGTTCTTCGAGCGCAAGGCGCGGCAACCGGCGTTCCGGCTGGCACTGGACGGCTGGCTGCTGCAGCGCCGCGGCATCGGTCGCCTGCTGGGTGAACTGGAAACCGCACGGCTGGCGCGCACGCTGGGCACCCTGCTGCGCAATGGCGTGCCCCTGCTTGGTGCTTTGGGCATCGCCCGCAACGTACTGGGCAACCGTGCGCTGGCCGCCGATGTGGAAGCGGCCGCCGATGAAGTAAAAAATGGTGCCGGCCTGTCGCTGGCGCTGTCACGCGGCAAGCGCTTCCCGCGCCTGGCCCTGCAGATGATCCAGGTCGGCGAGGAATCCGGGGCCCTCGACACCATGCTGTTGAAGGCTGCCGACACGTTCGAACAGGACAGCGCACGGCGCATCGATCGCCTGCTGGCCGCGATGGTGCCGGCCATCACCCTGGTGCTGGCCTCGGTGGTCGGCGCGGTGATCGTGGCCGTGCTGGTGCCGCTGTACGACCTGACCAACGCCATCGGTTGATGATGGTTCCCTACGCAACCCCGACACTCCGCAACTGAAAGGACCGACCATGATTGCTTCCCGTCGACCGATCCGCCTTTCCTTCACCGCCGCGCGCAACCAGTCGGGCATGAGCCTGCTGGAAATCATCATCGTCATTGTGCTGATTGGCGCGGTGCTGACCCTGGTCGCCAGCCGCGTGCTGGGCGGTGCCGACCGCGGCAAGGCCAACATCGCCAAGGCGCAGGTGCAGACCGTGGCATCCAAGATCGACAACTACCAGATCGACACCGGCAAGCTGCCCGGCTCGCTGAACGACCTGGTGACCGCGCCCGCTGGCGTGGGTGGCTGGCTGGGCCCGTATGCCAAGCCGGCCGATCTGAACGACCCGTGGGGCCACGCGCTGGAATACCGTGCGCCGGGCGAGGGCCAGCCGTACGAGCTGGTCAGCCTGGGCAAGGATGGCAAGGCCGGTGGCAGCAGCGTCGACGCCGACATCCGCTACCAGCCCTGAGCCTGCATGACGCACGTCCTGCCGCGCCGGCTGCCACGCCCGCGCCTGCCCGGCAGGCGTGCGGCGGGCCTGTCGCTGCTGGAAATGCTGTTGGTGATCGCGCTGATTGCCGCGATCGGCCTGATCACCGCCGCTGGCCTGTCGCGCGGCTTTGCCGGCATGCAGCTGCGCAGCGCCGGCAAGGACATTGCCAACCAGCTGCGCATGGTGCGCGCGCAGGCCATCGCCCGCGGCGAGCCGCAGCGCTTCGTGATCGAGCCGGCGCGACGCCACTGGCAAGGTGCGAGCCAGCGCCAGGGAGATGTCCCCGCGCAGCTGCAGGTGCAGTTCGAAGGTGCCGCGCAGCTGGCCACCGCGCCCGGGCAGGGCGTGATCGAGTTCCATCCCGATGGTGGTTCCAGCGGGGGCCGCATCCGCTTGCAGCGCGACGGCGCCGAATGGCGCATCGATGTCGGCTGGCTGACCGGCGAGGTCCGCTCCGGTCCCTGGCGGGCCCCATGAAGCGGCGCGCAGGTGGCTTCACGTTGCTGGAAGTGATCATCGCCTTCGCCCTGCTGGGCCTGGCGCTGACACTGCTGCTGGGCAGCCTGTCCGGTGGCGCGAAACAGGTGCGCGAGGCCGAGGTGCGTACGCGTGCGGTGCTGCATGCACAGTCGTTGCTGGCCGAAGCCGGTGTCGCATCCCCCTTGCAGGTCGGGCGCCAGCAGGGCGACTGGGAACAGGGGCGTTACCACTGGGAACTGCAGGTGCAGCCGTGGGTGGAGCCGCGTGCCGGCAATGCGATGCAGGCGCAGGCACAATCGCCGGGTGCGCCGTGGCTGGCCGAACTGCAGCTGCAGGTCCGCTGGGGCGACAGCGAGCGCGAGCAACTGCGCTGGCGCAGCCTGCGCCTGCTGCCGCCGGACCTGGAGAGCGCGCGATGAAGCGCCGCGCCGCAGGCTTCACCCTGGTGGAAGTGATGCTGGCCACGGTGCTGTTGGCCGGTGGCCTGGCGCTGGCGTTCGCCAGCGTGCGCTCGGCGATGGCGGTGAGCCAGCGTGGCGAGCAGATTGCCGCCGAGAGCGAACGCATGCGTGCGGTCGAGGCCCTGCTGCGGCGACAACTGGCCGGTGCGCTGCGCACGCCGCTGGAAGTGCCTGATCCCACCCGCGAACCGATCTTCTTCCAGGGCGAAGAGCAACGCATGCTGTTTGCCGCCGATCTGCCCGGTTATCTCGGCCGCGGTGGGGCGTACCTGCATGCATTGCAGGTGGATGGCCGCAGCGGCCAGCAACGCCTGCTGCTGGACCTGGTGCTGCTGCAGGAAGGCGAGCGCATTGCCGAGAATCCGCCGCGCCCGCCGGAGGTGCTGGTGGAGAACCTGAAATCGGTGCAGCTGCGCTATCGCGGCATCGATGCCAGCACCGGCCAGGTGACCGACTGGATGCAACGCTGGGACGACACCCGGCGCCTGCCGATGCTCGTGGAGATCCAGATCGTGCCCGCCAAGGGGGCGCCCTGGCCCACGCTGGTGGTGGCACCGCGCGCCGGTGGCAGCGGAGGTGCACGGTGAACCGGGCACGCGGCGCGGCTCTGGTGCTGGTGCTGTGGTTGATCGCGCTGATGACGGCGCTAGTCGGCGCGTTCGCGCTCAGCGCGCGCGTCGAGCATCTGCAGCAGCGGGTGCTGGACGACGATGCGCGTGGGCAGGAACGGGCGCGGGCGGGACTGGAGTACGCGCTGACGCGCCTGTCCGCCGATCCGCAGCGGGCGCCGTGGCGTGCCGATGGCCGCACCTATCGCTGGCAGTTCGACGATGCCGCCATCGAGATCAAGGTGCTGGACGAGAACGGCAAGATCAACCTGAACCTGGCCGACGTGGCCCTGCTGACTGCCTTCCTCAAAGCGCTGGGCGAAGACGAAACGCAGGCCCGCCAGCTGGCCGGTGCAATCGTCGACTGGCGTGACGAAGACAGCCTGCTGCAGCCAGGAGGTGGCGCAGAAGCCCCCGACTATGCCTCGGCGGGCTTGCCCTATGGCCCACGCAACAGGCGTTTCGAGACGCTGGGTGAGCTGCAGCGCGTGCTCGGCATGCGCGGTGCGCTGTACCAGGCCATGCTGCCGCACCTGACCCTGTACAGCCGGCAGGCGCGGCCGGATCCGCAGTTCGCCAGCGCGCCGGTGCTGACTGCACTGGGCCTGGATGCGGAGACCGTACTGGCCCAGCGCGCCCAGCAGGAGCGTGACGCCGATTCCGCTGCCGGCGCGTCAACCCTTGCCAGCAGCAGTGGCACCTATAGTATCGAGTCCCGTGTCATCGACGGCAGTGGACGCCGGTCGGTGTTGCAGGCAGTGGTACGCAATGGCTCGGGCGGGGTTCCCGGGCGGTCCTACACAGTGCTTCGCTGGGAGCAGGGAATGACAGCAAGATGACGGCTTGGCAGGACAGTGTGCGGCAGGTGCAGGGCCGGATCGGCCCCGGCGCCGGCCGTTTCCTGCGCTGGTGGCGACAATCGCTGCTGGCGTGGGTGCCGGCCCGTTGGCAGTGGGCGCTGGGCTGGGCGCAGGCACGCCTGCTGCTGCAGCGCGAAGGCGAGCAGCTGCAGGTCTGGCGTGAGGCCGGTGAGCGCCGCGAACCGGTGGCACGGCTGCCGTGGCCGCTGTCGCCGGCCGAACTGGATCGCGTGCTGGAAGCGCGCCTGCGCAGCTTGCCGCGGGTGTGGCTGCTGCCGGCCGATGACGTGCTGCGCCGCCAGCTGCGGCTGCCAGCGGCGGCGGCCGATCGCCTGCGTGCGGTGGTCGGTTTCGAGATCGACCGGCAGACGCCGTTCGAATCCAGTCAGGTCAGCTATGACGTACGTGAACTCGGCGCGGCGGGCGAAGGCCAGCTGCAGGTCGAGCTGGTGGCGTGGCCGTTGCGGCAGCTCGAGGTCTGGCGCAGCGACGTGGGCCAATGGGCCGACGCGCTGGCCGCTGTCGACGCCATCGATGCGCAGGGCAACAGCCTGCAGGTGAACCTGCTGCCGCCCGCGCAGCGCCAGCTGCGGGCCGATCCGATGCGGCGCTGGAACCTGCTGCTGGCGGTGGCTGCGGTGGTGATGCTGGTGCTGGCTGGCCTGCAGCTGCTCGACAACCGCCGCGCGGCTGCCGATGAACTGCGTGCCCAGGTCGAGCGCAGTGCGCGCAGTGCGCGTGGTGTGGCCAGTGAACGTGCGCAGCTGCAGGCGCTGATCGACGGTGCCGCGTTCCTGGAAAGGCAGCGCAGCCAGCGCGCCGGTACGGTGGAGATCTGGACTGAACTGACCCGGCGCCTGCCGGAAGGTACCTACCTGGAAAAGCTGGCGATCGAGAACAACAACCTGCAGTTGATCGGGCTCAGCCGCGAGGCGTCGCAGCTGGTGCAGCTGCTGCAGGATGCGCCGCAGTGGCGCAAGGTGAATCTGACCGGCGTGCTGCAGGCCGATGGTGCCGCCAGCGGCCGCGACCGCTTCACCATGACTGCGGAACTGCAGCCGTTGCCGGCGGCAACCCCGACCCGGGAGGCGGCCGATGCCGATGCCAAGCGCACGCCGTGACCGCTGGCTGGCGCTGACACTGCTGCTGGCAGTGCTGGGCCTGGCCTATCTGCTGCTGGTGCACCCCTGGTTTACCCAGCCGCTGCGCGAGATCGATGCCGATGTCGCCGCGCTGCGCGAACGCGAATCGCGCGTGCAGGCACAGCTGCAGCAGAAGCCGCAGATCGAGCAGCGCCTGCGTGCCACCCAGGACGCCCTGCAGCAACGGCCGGGCTTCCTGCGCGAAGCGACCGCCGAAGCGGCCGCCGCTGCGCTTGGCGCCAAGCTGCAGGATGCGGTGGCGATGGCCAGCCCGGGCAACCGCAGCTGCACCATCAGCAACCGCACCCCGCTCACCGACAACCGCCGGGACGCCGAGTTCGTGCGCGTGGCCATGCAGGTACGCCTGCGCTGTGGCGTGGCCGAACTGGCCACCGTGCTGCACAGCCTGGAAACCGGCAGCCCGCGCTTGTTCGTCGACAATCTCAACCTGATCGCGCAGCGCTTCCAGCAGTCGCCGAATGAATCCGGGCTTGGTCTGGATGTGTCGTTCGAGCTGGCCGGCTACCTGCTGCCCGGCGCTGCTGCCGATGGCAGTGTGCCGACGCCTGGCGCCGAGCCGGTGTCGGCGCCGCAGCCCCCTTCGGCTGCACCCGCCCCCGCACCGGCTGCGCCGGCCGAGGGACAGGAGGTGGCCGATGAAACTTGAGCAGATCAGCCTGCGCACCGGTTTCCTGCTGGCGCTGGCGGGTTGGGCGGCGGCGATCTGGCTGGCCACCGGCTTCGGCCTGGGCAGCCAACTGCCGGGCGCCGATGGCGATGCCGATGCCGCGCCATCACTGCCGACCCTGCCGCCACTGGCGGCCGAACGCATGGCCAGCGCCGACAGCTACAGCGCCATCGGCGAGCGCCCGCTGTTCGCCGAAGACCGCAAGCCAAGACCTTACCTGCTGGGTGGCAGCGAACCGGCCGCCAGCGCCGCGTTGCGCCTGACCGGGGTGCTGATGACCGGCGATTTCGGCATGGCCACCTTCAGTACCGAACAGAACCGTTCGCTGCGCCTGCGGCTCAATGGTGACGCGGTGGACGGCTGGCAGCTGGTCGCACTGGCACCACGCCAGGCCACGGTGATCGGTCCTGGTGGGAGCCAGGTGCTGGAACTTGCCGTGTTCAACGGCCAGGGAGGGGAGCCTCCCACCGTGCTGCGTGGCGCCAACGGCGCGCCGCCGGCGCCCGGGGCCTTGCCACCGCCGCCGCAGCAGCCCCCCGCACCGGTGCAGGCATCCCCCGCTGCGGCCCCGCGCGCGCCTGACAGTGCCGCCTCCGCAGCATCGGCCGCGGCTGCACCCCCTGCCAACAACAACGGCCCCAGCGAAGCGCAGATGCAGGCCATCCGCGAACGCATCCAGGCCCGCCGTCGCCAGCTGCAACAACAGCAGCAACAACCGTCGCCGCCCCCGGGCGATGGCACCAACCGATAGAGTGAATGCATGAGCCTGCGTTTTCTTCCCTGGTCCTTTGCCCTCGCGCTGCTGGTCGGCTGCAGCACCGTGTCCGCGCCGCATGTGCAGCGCAAGGGCAACCTGTCGCCCACGGCCGAAGCCGGCCAGGCGGCCGAGGTCGCCGCCGATGCCGCCCGTGACGCACAGGGTGCTCCGCAGGCCGTGATCCGCCGCGGTACCGGCACCATGATCAACCGCGAAGCCGCACGCGCACCGGCACCGGCACTGCATGGCGCCAGCACCGGCGAAGCCACCTTCAACTTCGAGGGCGAGTCGGTGCATGCGGTGGTGAAGGCCATCCTCGGTGACATGCTGGGCCAGAACTACGTGATCGCGCCGGGCGTGCAGGGCACGGTGACCCTGGCCACGCCCAAGCCGGTATCGCCGGCGCAGGCGTTGAACCTGCTGGAAATGGTGCTGGGCTGGAACAATGCCCGCATGGTCTACAGCGGCGGCCGCTACAACATCGTCGCCGCCGACCAGGCCCTGGCCGGCACGGTCGCACCGAGCACCGCGCCGGCGGCCAGCGCACGAGGCTTCGAAGTGCGGGTGATCCCGTTGCAGTTCATCTCCGCCACCGAAATGAAGAAGGTGCTGGAGCCGTATGCGCGGCCCAATGCCATCGTCAACGTCGACAGCGGCCGCAACGTGATCACCCTCGGCGGTACCCGCGCCGAGCTGGAAAACTACATGCGCACCGTCGAGATCTTCGACGTCGACTGGCTGTCGGGCATGTCGGTGGGCGTGTTCCCGATCCAGTCGGGCAAGGCCGAGCAGGTCGCTGCCGACCTGGAGAAAGTGTTCGGCGAGGAGAGCAAGACCCCCAGCGCCGGCATGTTCCGCTTCCTGCCCCTGGAAAACGCCAACGCGGTGTTGGTGATCACCCCCCAGGTGCGTTACCTGGACCAGATCCAGCAGTGGCTGGACCGTATCGATACTGCCGGCGGCAGCGCCCGCCTGTTCTCCTACGAACTGCGCTACATCAAGGCGCGCGACCTGGCCGAGCGCCTCAGTGAAGCCTTCGCCAGCAGCGGCAACCGTGCCGGTTCCAGCCCGGCCTCGCTGGCCCCGGGTGCGATGCCGTCGCAGCTGGGCAGCGACGGCGACCGTGGCATGGACAGCAACAACAGCAGCAGTTTCGGCTCGACCCCGGGCAGCGGTTCCAGTGGTGCCGGCAACGGCAGCATGAACCTGCCGCAGCGCCAGTCCGGCAACGTCAGCGTCAGCCTGGAAGTGGAGGGCGATCGCGTGGGCGTGTCGGCGGTGGAGGAAACCAATACCCTGCTGGTGCGCTCGACCCCGCAGGCCTGGCGCTCGATCCGCGAGGTGATCGAGAAGCTGGACGTGATGCCGCTGCAGGTGCACATCGAAGCCCAGGTGGCAGAAGTCTCGCTGGACGGTGACCTGAAGTACGGCGTGAACTGGTTCTTCGACAATGCCGTGGCCGGGCGTGCACTGACGGGAGCCTTGGGCGGCGTGACCCTGCCGGCAGCAGCGGGTGGCTCCTGGAGCAGCTTCGCCGGTGCCGCGACCGGTGGCGAAGGCCTGGGCTGGGCGTTCACCGGTCACAATGGTGCGGCGGTGGTGAGCGCGCTGGACAAGGTCACCGATGTACGCCTGCTGCAGACCCCCTCGGTGTTCGTGCGCAACAACGCCGAGGCCACGCTCAACGTGGGCGACAAGGTGCCGATCAACACGACTACGGTGAACACCGGCATCGGCACCAGCAGCTACAGCTCGGTGCAGTACATCGACACCGGCGTGATCCTGAAGGTGCGCCCGCGCGTGACGCGCGACGGCACGGTGTTCCTCGACATCGTGCAGGAAGTGAGCAGCGCCTCGAACGTGCCGGAGAACTGCAACCCGCAGGAGCGCAACTGCAACCCGCGCATCTCGACCAAGAAGCTGTCGACCGAAGCGGCGGTGCAGAGCGGCGACACCATCATGCTGGCCGGCCTGATCACCGATTCGGGCACCGATGGCAGCAGCGGCATTCCCGGCCTGAGCCGGATCCCGGTGGTGGGCGCGCTGTTCGGGCAGAAGAGCCGCACCAGCCGTCGTTCGGAGGTGATCGTGCTGCTGACCCCGAGCATCGTGCGCAACAGCCAGGAAGCACGAAATCTGACCGACGAGTACAGCCAGCGCTTCCGAGCGATGGAACCGCTGAACCAGCCGCGCGCAAAGAAGTAAGGGGTTTACGGCCGGGCTGCGCCCGGCACCCGCAGAGGCCAGAGCCGGAGCCAGAGCAACGGCAACAGCGGGTTTACTGAGGGGTGGCGGGGCACTGTGGGTCTGCGGGGACGTCGTAAATACGTCCCTGTAGGCTTGGTCGCCGCATCCATGCGGCTCACACCCCGCAAACCCACAGTGCCCCGCCTTCGACAGTTTCCTGCTGCTGTTGGTAGGTGTCGACCTTGGTCGACACGATCCACGCCATGCGTGGATGCTTTTCGATTCCAATTCGAAATATTCGATTCCGATGGAGATTCATCCACGCATGGCGTGGATCTACCGCAGATCGCAGAAATCTGTCGAAGGCGGGGTGGGTCCGGTGGCGGGGGTGTCAGCCGCATGGATGCGGGTGCCAAGCCTACAGGGACGTATTCACGGCGCCCCCCGCAACTGGACCCACCCCGCCATCCCACGGATAGCCGGCTTCTGCTGTTGCTTCGGCTTCGGCTCTGGCTTCTGCGGGTACCGGGTGCAACCCGGCCGATACCCTCCCAGTGCTAGGCTGTGGCCACCGACAACCACGGAGGCGGGATGGGGGCGATCGTGTTGCTGCCGCTGTGCGTGGACGATGCCGCGCTCGACCGCTGCCTGGCTGCACTGGATGCCGGCACCGCGCCGGGCACCGCGGTCTGGTTGGCCGACGATGCGCAGACCGGTCCGCGTGCGCAGGCGGTGGTGGAACACTGGTTGGCGCATACGCCGCTGCAGGCCGAATACACCCGCCGCGCGCGGCCGCTCGGCGAGGTGGCCCATCTGGACGAGATGCTGCGCGCCTGCGATGGCATGGACGTGGTGGTGCTGGCACCGGACAGCGTGCCGGCGCCGGGTTGGTTGCAGCAGCTGCAGGACGCCTTTGCCCGCGACGCCGCCATCGCGACCGCAACCCCGTGGTGCAACGCGGGAGAAACCGCGGCGTGGCCACGTTTGGGCGAGATCAACCCCGAACCCGATGACGCCGAGCTGCTGGCGCACGTCTGCAGCGGGCTGCCGACGCTGCACCCGGAGCTGCCATCTGCGGTCACCCATGCGGTGCTGGTGCGTGGCAACGCACGCCGTCGCGCCGGTGGCCTGGATGTGGACAGCTATGCCGGCTGGAACGCGGCCCTGGTCGACCTCAGCCTGCGCATGGCCGGCCTGGGCTGGCGCAACGTGCTGTGCGAGACCGCCTTTGTCAGCCGGGCTGGCGAGGCGGTCAGCCGTGATGGCGACCTTGAGGCGCTGGCTGCACGCTGGCCCGGCTGGGTGCCGCGCCTGGCCGATTTCCTGATGCACGATCCGTTGCACGGGCTGCGCGCCAACCTGCAGCAGCGCATGCGGCAGGCGATAATGCCCAGGGAACAGGGCGACCTGTTCGTTTCTTCCGCGCCGGAGCCCCCCGTTTGAATGTTGCCATTGCCGCCATCGTCGTCACCTACCAGAGCGGCAGCACCATCGATGCCTGCCTCTCGCGCCTGCGCCAGGCGCAGGACGTGGCCGAGATCCGGGTGATCGACAACGGCTCGCTGGATGGCACGCTGGACATCGTGCAACGGCACGCCAGCCATGACCCCCGCGTGCGTTTTGTCGGCAATCCGGACAACCCCGGCTTCGCCGCTGCCAACAACCAGGGCGTGGCCGATTCGCGCAGCCCGTGGCTGGCCTTCATCAATCCGGACCTGATGATCGAGCCGGATACCCTGGCCGAACTGCGCAGCCGTGCCGAAAGGCTGGGCGATTGCCTGCTGGGCGTCGAACAGCTGGATGAGCATGGCCATGCCGACGAGGCGGTGCGTCGTCGTGATCCCGATTTCCTCCTGATGCTGCGTTCGCCGGGCAAGGGCTCGAAGCTGGCGGTTCCGCGCGATCCGCAGCAGCCGCTGCAGCGGGTGCCGGCACTGTCCGGTGCGCTGCTGATGATGCCGCGAGCGCTGTTTGAGCGCATCGGTGGCTGGGATGCGGGCTATCGCCTGCACGCCGAAGACCTGGACCTGTGCCGTCGTGCGCGCGACGCCGGTGCGGTGGTGGCGATCGCCAATGACCTGCAGGTCACCCATGTGCGTGGTGTGTCCAGCCGCTCGCGGCCGTTCTTCGTTGAATGGCACAAGCACAAGGGCCTGTGGCGCTATTTCCAGAAGTTCGAAGCGAAGCAGCGTTCGTTGCCGGTGCGGGTGGCGGTGTGGGGCGCGATCTGGGCCCATGCGCTGATGCTGGTGCCGCGCCTGCTGCGCCGGTCGCTGTAGGGCCACAAGCGCACCCACGCATGGCGTGGATCTACTGTAGAGCCGAGCCATGCTCGGCTGCATGCACACGGGATGCGGAGGCTGGCCCCCCGGTTCACGCCGCCGGGCGCATAATCTGCCCCATGCCTATCATCCAGTCCCTGCTCGACACCGACCTGTACAAGTTCACCATGATGCAGGCGGTGCTCCACCAGCACCCCGGCGCGCAGGTGCAGTACCGGTTCAAGTGCCGCACGCCCGGCATCGACCTGGCCCGTTACATCGACCAGATCGACGAAGAGATCAACCACCTGTGCAGCCTGCGCTTCAGTGACGCGGAACTGGACTACATGCGTGGCCTGCGCTTCGTGAAGCCGGACTTCGCCGATTTCCTCGGTCTGTTCCACCTGGACCGCAAGTACATCCAGCTGCGTGCCTCAAAGACCGTGCCGGGCGAGATCGAACTGGACATCACCGGCCCGTGGCTGCACACCATCCTGTTCGAAGTGCCGCTGCTGGCGATCATCAACGAAGTCTGGTTCCGCAACACCACCACGCCTGACTTCGCCGAAGGCGAGCGACGCCTGCAGGCCAAGGCGGCACTGCTGCGCGATACCCCCGGTTTCGAACAGTGCCGCATTGCCGACTACGGCAGCCGCCGACGCTACTCGCGCGACTGGCATGCGCGCCTGCTGCCATTGCTGCGTGATGCACTCGGCCCGCAGCTGGTCGGTACCAGCAACGTGCACTTCGCCCGCCTCTACGGCATGACCCCGCACGGCACGATGGCGCACGAGTACCTGCAGGCGTTCCAGGCGCTGGGCCCACGGCTGCGTGATTCGCAGGTGGCGGCACTCGAGTCGTGGGCGCGCGAGTACCGTGGCGACCTGGGAATCGCGCTGTCCGACGTGGTCGGCCTGGACGCGTTCCTGCGCGACTTCGACATGTACTTCTGCAAGCTGTTCGACGGCGTCCGCCATGACTCCGGCGATCCGTTCGACTGGGGCGACCGTATGCTGGCGCACTTCCAGCAGCGCCGGGTGGACCCGCGCAGCAAGGTGCTGGTCTTCAGCGACGGTCTGGACATCGCCAAGGTGATGCGCCTGTATGACTACTTCCGTGGACGCTGCCAGGTCGCGTTCGGTGTCGGCACGCACCTGACCAATGATCTGGGCCCGACGCCGCTCAACATCGTCATCAAGATGGTCCGCTGCAACGGCCAGCCGGTGGCCAAGCTCAGCGATTCGCCGGGCAAGAGCATGTGCGACGACCCGGGCTACCTGGCGTACCTGCGTCAGGTCTTCGAGCTGCCGCAGCCGGCGTAAGCACGCCGGCCGTCACTGACGCTTACAGGTAGTCAACCACGACCAGGTAGGCGCCCTGCAATGGCTGCTGCTTCGAGCCCTGTACGCTGTAGCGCTCGGAGAAGGCGATATCGCCGGCGCGCATCGCGCTGGCCGACACCGACAGCTTCTGCCCCTGGCGCTTGCCATCGCGCAGCGTCGCGGCCTGGCCGTCAGCCAGTGCCGTTACCGCCACCGTCGAGCCCTTGGCCGACGGCGGGCACGCCGCCAGGCTCAGCTCGCCCTGGGACAGGTTCGTCGTGCAGCCCGGTTCGGCGATGCGGCCGCTGAAGCGGATGCTGCCGCTGCTGGCCTGGGCCACGGCGCTGATGGACATCAGGGCCACGCACAGCAGAAGGGAGGTTCTCATGACACGTTCTCTGGTTCGGTGTGTCCTAGTTAGCGACAGCTGCGATCAGCCTTTAATAGGACGATTCCGAATCTGCTAGGGCCATCACCAACAAAGAGTGATGTGCATCAAATAAGTGAATTTCGGCCTGAAAATGGCCTCTTTCCGCGCGTGTCCGCAGTGCCGGTCAACACGTCGTCGAAGGTCGTTCGCGGCAGGAGTTCCTGCCGTCGCCTTTCCGGCGCCCCTTGTCTGGAGAAATTGCGTACCACGTCACTTTTCGAGCGTCAATGAATTGGCGTTCAGAAAAATAATGAGACTTTCATCACACTTGTGCATATACTTGCGTCACGGATTCAGGGAGAGGTACGTCCGAATCCGGCCACAGGTGAGACGCAAGGATGGGTCTTGTTCGCCCGGCAGTGCTCCTTGCTTCCTCCTCTACTTCCATCTCTTCAGTAGGGTTAGGTAAAAGCGAATGCACAAGATCAACCTCATCGCCGCTCTGATGCTGGCCGCCGCTCCGCTGGCCGCCAACGCCGCCGACGGCACCATCACCTTCACCGGCAAGGTGACCGACAAGACCTGCACCATCTCGACCCCGGGCGGCAAGGACTTCGCCGTCAACCTGCCGACCGTGTCCAAGAACACCCTGGCCACCGCCGGTGCCGTTGCGGGCCGTACCCCGTTCGCCATCAACCTGACCAAGTGCAGCGCCGGCAACGTCGCGACCTACTTCGAGCCGGGTTCGACCGTTGACTTCAACAGCGGCCGCCTGCTGAACCAGGCTTCGGCCAATGCTGCCACCAACGTGCAGCTGCAGCTGCTGGGTTCGAACAACCAGGTCCTGCCGATCAAGGCTGCTGGCGCTGGTCTGGCCCAGACCAACTCGCAGTGGGTCACCGTCGGCACCGACGGCTCGGCCGACCTGAGCTACTACGCTGAGTACTACGCCACTGCCGCCGCCACCCCGGGCGACGTCACCAGCAGCGTCAAGTACACGATCATCTACAACTGATCGTCGTCGTACCCGCATTGGCCGGCGTATCCGCCGGCCCATGCGCCGCGGCCCCTGGCCACACCCCTCGAGCGTAGTACTTCCGATGAAAGCATTCTTTCCCCGGGCGCTGCTGCTGGCAGCGTTCACGCTGCCCTTCTGCCAGAACGCTCTGGCCGGCGTGGTGGTCAATGGCACCCGCGTGATCTATCCGGCGCAGGCGCGCGAAGTCACCGTGCAGGTCGACAACGTGGGCGACTCGCCGGCGCTGGTCCAGGCCTGGATCGACAGCGGCGATGCCAACCAGACCGCCGACACCAGCGATGCCCCGTTCGTGCTGACGCCGCCGATCGCGCGCGTTGAACCGGGCCGCAGCCAGGCGTTGCGCGTGATCTTCTCCGGTGCACAGCTGCCGGCCGACCGCGAGTCGGTGTTCTGGCTCAACGTGCTGGACGTGCCGCCGTCGCCCGACAACGCCGACAGTGGCGACCAGAACTACCTGCAGGTCGCGTTCCGTTCGCGCCTGAAGCTTTTCTACCGGCCGCAGGGGCTGAAGGGCGTCGCCAACGACGCACCGGCAGCACTGCACTGGACGCTCGCCGGCGATCGCCTGCGGGTGGAAAACCCGAGTCCCTTCCACGTCACCCTGGCTGAAGTGCACGCCGTGACCGGCGGCACCGAAAAGGCCGTCGAGGACAAGGGCGCAATGGTTGCACCGAAGCAGAGCCTGGAGTTCGCCGCACCGGCAGGCACCAGCCAGGTCCGCTTCATCACCATCAACGACTACGGCGGCCGCGTGGAACACACGATCCGCCTCGGCAGCACCGGGGGCTGAACGCGCCGCGCCGGCCATGCGCCCGCGCATCCCGCCACCGCCGCCGTGCGGCGAACTGAAGGAATGTCAGTGTGATCGGAAACAGATTGACATTGTCGATCCATCAGGCGATCTGCCTGCTGGCTGCCGGCGTGGCCTGCCCAGGATGGGCACTGGCCGCCCCGGCCAACCTCGGCGAGCAGGCGCTGATGGCGCAGAGTGGTGCGGCCAATGCGCGTGCGCCGGAATCGGCCCAGTTCAATTCCAGCTTCCTGTCTGGCCAGGCCAAGCAGGTTGACCTGGCGGCCTTCACCAACGGCAACCCGATGGTGGCCGGCAACTACCGCGTCGACGTCTACGTCAACGGTGCCTGGCAGGGCCGCCGCGACCTGCAGTTCAAGGCCGATGCGCAGGGGCGTGTGGACGCCTGCCTGCCGCTGCCGATGCTGGAGGAAATGGGGGTGGACAGCGAGGCCGTGCTGCTGCAGCAGGACCCGTCCGTGCCGGCCGACAAGACCAGCTGCGTGCCGGTGCAGCAGCGCATGGCCAATGCCTATGGCATCTATGACAGCGGCAACCTGCGCTACGACCTCAGCATCCCGCAGGTGTTCCTGCGCCGCGAGGCGCGCGGCTATGTCAACCCATCGCTGTGGGACCGCGGCATCAATGCCGGCTTCGTCGGTTACAGCTTCAATGCCATCGACAGCGACAGCCGTGTCGAAGGTGGCCAGCGCAACCGCAGCGCCTACCTCGGTCTGAACGCCGGGCTGAACCTGGGCGGATGGCAGTTCCGCCACGACTCCAACCTGACCTGGTCCGAGGGTGACGGCCGCCATTGGCAGAGCATCGCCACCTATGCACAACGCGGCATTCCGCAGGTGCGCGGCATGCTCACCATCGGTGAGGCCTACACCACCGGCGAGCTGTTCGATTCGATCGGTTACCGCGGCGCCAGCCTGGCCAGCGATGACCGCATGCTGCCCGATTCGCTGCGCGGTTACGCGCCGGTCGTGCGTGGCATCGCCGAGACCAACGCACGCATCGAAGTGCGCCAGAACCAGCAGCTGATCTACTCCTCGACCGTCTCGCCGGGCAGCTTCGTCATCGACGATCTCTACCCGACCGGTTACGGCGGCGACCTGGAAGTGAGCGTGATCGAGGCCGACGGCCGTCGCCGCGAGTTCAAGGTGCCGTTCGGTTCGGTGCCGCAGATGCTGCGCGAAGGCGTGTCGCGTTATGCGCTGACCGCGGGCCAGGTGCGCAACAAGCTGCTGGCCGATGAGCCGTGGCTGGTGCAGGGCACCTACCAGCGTGGCATCGGCAACCAGCTGACCCTGTACGGCGGCAGTGCACTGAGCGATGGCTACCTGTCGCTGCTGTACGGCGTCGGCCTGTCCACGCGCATCGGCGCGTTCGCCGCCGATGTCACCCACGCGCGCACCTCGTTCGACCACTACGGTGACCACACCGGCGCCAGTGTACGCCTGAGCTACAGCAACATGATCGGCGAGACCGGGACCAACCTGACCCTGGCCGCCTACCGTTATTCGACCGAAGGCTTCTACAGCCTGCAGGACGCGCTGTACGGCCGTGATTCGGACAAGCGTGGCATCGATCCGACCACCCGTGGCCGCCAGCGCAGCCAGTTCCAGCTGACGCTGAACCAGCCGCTGGGCCGTCGCGGCGGCGCGCTGTACGTGACCGGCTCGGTGCGTGACTTCTACGACCGGTCCGGCACCTCCAAGCAGTACCAGGTGGGCTACAACAACGCCTGGCGTTCGGTGAACTACGGCTTCTCGGCGCTGCGCACCGAAGAGGGCGTGCTGGGCCGTTCCGATACGCAGTACCTGCTGTCGATGAGCGTGCCGCTGGGCCGTGGCACCCACCCGGTGTCGTTCAGCGCCGATCTCGGCGTGCGCGACCGCGGTGGCTACGACAACAGCCGCGTCGGCATCACCGGTTCGGCCGGCGTCGACAACAACTTCAGCTACGGCGCAGCCCTGTCCGATTCCCGCGAGGGTGGCACCACGGCGGTCGGCAATGCCGAATACCGCAGCCGCTACACAGCGTTGAACGCCACCTACAGCCACTCGCGTGATTTCCGCCAGGCCTCGGTCGGTGCCAACGGAAGCGTGGTCGTGCATCCGGGTGGCTTCACCTTCACCCCGCAGCGCGGCGACACCATGGTGCTGGTGGAAGCACCGGGTGCGCGCGACGCGATCGTCAGCAACGCCCCGGGCCTGCGCGTCGATGGCCGCGGCTACGCCGTGGTGCCGTACGTGTCGCCGTACCGCCTCAACACCGTCACCCTCGACCCGCAGGGCATGGCCCACGACGTGGAGCTGGAAAGCACCAGCCAGGCCATCGCACCGTTCGCCGGTGCCATCAGCTACCTGCGCTTCGATACCCGCAAGGGCAACGCGCTGCTGATCCAGGTGCGCAACCCCGATGGCCGCAGCATGCCGTTCGGTGCGCAGGTCAAGGACGAGCAGGGCCAGCCGGTGGGCATGGTCAGCCAGGGTGGCCGCCTGTACGTGCGCAGCGAGCAGACCCGGGGCCGCCTGCTGGTGGAGTGGGGCGCCGGCGCCGACCAGCGCTGCACCGTCGATTACCAGGTTCCGGCAGACGCCGATGCGTCCAAGACCGGCTTCATCCCGCTGGAGGCAGCATGCCGATGATTTCTTCCCGTGGCCGCAAGGTGCTGGCTGCAATGATGCTGGTGGGTGGTGGGTTGCTGGCGCAGCAGGCCAGCGCGGCCTGCCGCATCCAGATCAACGGTTTCGTTGCCCAGGATGTGCAGATGGACATGGGGCAGATCGTGATCCTGCCCAGCACCCCGGTGGGTGGCGTGATCAAGGAAATCAGCGTACCGATCAACCAGCGGAACAATGTAGCCAGCTGCGACTGGTGGAGTGGCGGCAACTCGACGGGCGAGTACGTCAACGCACCACAGAAGCGGCCGGTGGCCGGCTTTGCCAACGTCTACGAGACCGGCGTCACCGGTGTGGGCATCCGCCTGTTCCGCGACTCCGGCGCGATCCAGACCTACTACCCGCATTCCATCAACTTCGGTGCCAACTCCACCATCTCGCTGATCGGCGGCCAGTTCCGCATCCAGCTGATCAAGACCGCCGCGCAGACGGGCTCGGGCGTAATCGCACCGAATGGCCGTTTCACCACCTATTACTTCGATGGTGACGGTCCCAGCAAACCCGTGCTGACCTCGACCTTCAGGGGCTCGGGCACCACCGTGGTCAGCCCGACCTGCGAAGTGCAGGCCGGCAGCCGCAACATCGCGGTCGATTTCGGCAGCGTGGCCAACACCACCTTCACCGGTGTGGGTTCCAAGGCCGTCGATCGCGATTTCGAGATCCGCCTGAACTGCCAGGGCAGCAACGTGGCCGCCTACCAGAGCAAGATCGGCATCCGCCTGGACGCCGACCAGGACAGCTCGAACATGCCCGGCGTGCTGAAGCTGAGCGCAGCCGCCAACAGTGCCACCCGCATCGGCATCCAGATGGTCCAGCGCGACGGCAGCAGCGAACGTGAAGTGCGCTTCGGCCAGACCATCAGTGTCGGCACCACCGCCACTGGAACCAGTGTGATGAGCCTGCCGCTGCGGGCCCGCTACGTGCAGACCCAGGCCGGTACCGTCGGTGCCGGCACCGCCAACGGGCAGGCGACGTTCACGATCCAGTACGAGTAACACGCGTTTCCCATTGCTGAGTTTCGAGCCGCACGTCGCCCGCCCCGCGGGCGGCGTTGACTGCGTCTTGATCGCGCAAACGTGAAGATCAGAGCTATCATTGCCGTACAGAAACATGAATGTGATGTACGTCATGGAAATGACCTCCTCTTCACTGCAGCGCCCCCGCCGCCGGACGGTCTGGCCGGTTGAGGGGCAATGAAAGGATCCGGCGTGCCAGCGACCCACCTTGCCATTGCCGGATTGCCCACCGAATTCGTCGAGATGCGCAGCGGGGGCCTGTACTGGGTCGTGGCCGCCGGCAGCGCACCGACGGACCTGCTCGGTGCCGGTGTGCTGGCTACGGCCGACGCACTGGACGAGGCCGTGCTGGTCACGCTGGGGCGGGGGGCCGAATCGATGCTGGCGCTGCTTCCGGCCGACCAGGGGCCGGCCCGCCTGCGGCTGTTCCAGCGCTCGCACCACGGCATGCAGCAGGCGCTGCGCGGGCTGACCGGCGATCTGCCGCGTACAGCGTCGGCGCGCACCCGGCTCAGCGTGGTGCAGTTCCCCGTGGCGGCGCTGGACGGCTGGGATGATGCCCGGCTGGCGCGCTGGTGCCAGCAGCTGCAGGACTGGGCCATGCAGGCGCAGCAGGTGCTGCTGTTGCTGTGCCATGGCGAAGTGGCGACGCTTGCGCCAAGGCTGCTGCCGTTGAACCGAAGCTGCGCCGGCGTGGCCCAGCTGCATCCTCATCGCGGCGCCCTGCAGTTGCTGCTGCATTACTGGTCCAACAGCCATGGCGTGGTGGCGCAGCGATCGTTCGGTGTCGAGCATGAACGCCAAGGGTTGCGCCATCTGGTCCAGGCCGATGCCGCCGAGACGGCGATCGGATCGGCCAGCGGCAGTGACCGCGATGTCTTCCTGGCCCAGGCCGAAGTGCTGGAAGGTGCGCCGCCGTTGTCGGCGGCCTGGCGCCTGTATGACGGCTGGGGTGGATTGCTGCCGGCCGCGCTGCAGGCGCGCGAGGCCACCGTGGTGCTGGCCATCGGCGAGAATGCCAGGGTGGATGCACTGGCCCGCCTGCTGCACCGCCTGCGCCGCGAACGTGGCAATGCGCTGAAGCTGGTGGTGCGCGAGCTGCAGCCGTGCCTGCGCTACGCCGATGAGCGGCTGCTGATGCAGTGCGGTTGCAGCCTTGTGGTGCCGTCAGCGACGCCTTTGCCACGACTGCTGACCCTGCTGGAAACCGTGCAGCGGCAGCGTTGGCAGGGCCAGCTGGCGGAAGAACCAGAGCCGCTGATCCGTTCGCATCGACCGCCATCGGTAAGTGGCCTGGTCAACGCCGCACGCTTCCGCCAGATCGCAGGTGATCGCATCGACCAGGACGGTAGTGCGGTGGAAAGCGCCGTGCTGGCGCTGCAGCCGGTGGCCGGACTGCGTGCCGAGCAGACCCTGCAGCAGCTGCGCATCCGCCGCCAGGGCGATCTGGCCTGCGTCTACCGCGGGCAGGTACGCCTGTTCCTGTTTGGTTGCCGGCGTGATGCGGTCGAGCAGGCCCTGGGCAATCTGTTCCGCCTGCCATGGCGCGAGCTGTTCGATGGCTACCAGCGCCTGGCCGAGTACGACATTGCAGCGATGAATGCCCACGGCAGCGATCCGGAGGCCGAGGTACTGCCCGAAGCACCCGCGACCCTGCCGGCCGTGGCCCCGGCGCTGGAGGCGCCTGTTTTCACCGCCCCGAAGCCGCTGCGGCTGGGAGATCGCGCATGACCACCGACCAGCAACTCTGGACCCTGATCGTCGCCTGCGCGATCGTGATGATTCCCTTCGGAGCCATGCTCGGCACGCTGTGGCGCGGGCTGCGCCGCCGTGTCGCGCGCTGGCTTCCACCCCGCCACCTGCGCCGCGCCGGCGTGCGCCGGCGTGCGCCGCGGAGGGCTGCATGAGTCCGCAGATGGCACCTGCATCTCCCTTCGCCTGGGCCGACCTGCGCGGCTGGAACCTGTATTTCCTGTCCAAGGTGGTACTTGCCTGGATGGGTGCGCTGGATCTGAAGATCCTGCCCAACCTGCTGTTCCTGGGCGCGCTGCTGATTCCACTGCGCTGGCGCTGGGCACGCATCGCGCGCACCGTCGTCGCGGTACCGGTGGGCGTGGCGCTGTACTACCAGGACACCTGGTGGCCGCCGTTCCGGCGCCTGCTGGTGCAGCCGGGCGTGCTGGACTTCTCGGCCGACTATTGGCTTGAACTGGCCCAGCGCTTCATCAACTGGCAGATGGTGGCGGTGCTGGTGATGCTGGTGCTGGCCTACGTACTGCTGAAGCCGTGGCTGCGCATCACTACCCTGAGCGTGCTGGGCATGCTTGGCCTGGCAGTGATGGCGATACCGATGCCGGCCGGTTGGAACTGGGGGCAGGGCACCGCCACCGCGGCCACCGCCAGCGCCGGAGGCACCTCGGGTGGCGGCCTGCCGCCGGCCAACAACGAGACGCTCAATGCATGGCTGGCCAGCTTCTACCAGCAGCAGGCCAGCCTCAAGACCAGCTTCCCCGCACCGGGCAGCGGCGCGCCGTTCGACGTCATCATCCTCAACATCTGCTCGCTGGCATGGAGCGATCTGGATGAAGTGGGGCTGCGCCAGAACAACCTGCTCGACCACATGGACGTGGTGTTCGACGACTTCAACTCGGCAACCGCCTACAGCGGCCCGGCAGCGATCCGCCTGCTGCGCGCCAGCTGCGGCCAGACCTCGCATACCGGGCTGTTCGATCCGGTGCCGGCCGAGTGCCAGCTGTTCTCGAACCTGCAGCATCTGGGCTTCCAGAGCCAGCTGGCGATGAACCATGACGGCCACTTCGACGATTTCATCGGTGAACTGCACCAGTACGGCGGGCTGCAGGCGCAGCCGATGGACATCAGCGCATTTCCCACAGCGCTGGTGGCCTTCGACAAGTCGCCGCTGCGCCGCGATGGCGATGTGCTGATGGCGTGGTGGAAACACCGGCTGGCCGAGTCCAGCCAGCAGGTGGCGCTGTTCTACAACACGATCTCGCTGCACGACGGCAATCGCATCGTCGGTGCCGATGGCCGTTCGAATGCCGCCGACTACAAGGCACGTGCGGAAATGGTGCTGGGCGACATGGCCGGTTTCGTCGATGCGGTGGAGAAGAGTGGCCGCCGCGCGATGATCGTGGTGGTGCCCGAGCATGGCGCGGCCCTGCATGGCGACCGCATGCAGATTCCGGGCATGCGTGAGATCCCCAGCCCGTCCATCACCCACGTGCCGGTGGGCGTGAAGCTGATCGGCATGGGCGCGCCGGCGGCCGGTGGCCCACGTCATGTGCCCGAACCCAGCAGCTACCTGGCGGTGTCCGAGCTGGTGTCGCGCGTGTACGCGCTGAACGCCCAGTCGCCGCCGAGCGAGCGCAACTGGGACAGCCTGCTGAAGGGGCTGCCGCAGACACCGTCGGTATCGGAGAACGAAGGCGCCAAGGTCATCGAGTACGCCGGCAAGCCCTGGCTGCAGCTGCAGGGCAGCCAGACCTGGAGCCCCTACCCAGAGGAGGCGCGCTGATGCCTGCCGACATTCTTGCCGTGCCGGTCACGCTGTCCGTGGAAGAGGACGATATCGACCTGCTGCGCCGCAGCCTGGACATGCCGGGGCTGCCCTATGTGGACTTCTCGGCCCAGCATGAGCGTGCCCAGGCGCTGGCGCGCTGGCCATTGCTGGCCGAACTGGAGCCGCGCCGATGAGTACCTTGCTGTCGCTGCAGGGTATCCATGGCGGAACCGGCGTCACCACGGTGCTGGCCGCACTCGGCCAGAGCCTGCACGCCCAAGGCCAGCGCGTGCTGCTGGTCGAATTCAGTCCGGACCAGATGCTCGGCCTGCACCTGGGCCTGCCTGCCGACGTGGACAACGGTTGGGCGCGCGCGCAGCTGGACGGCAGGGATTGGCGTGATGCCGCCTATGCCATCGCATCAGGACTTGCGGTGCTGCCCTACGGCCGTGTCGACGCCGGGGCCGCGATGCGCATCGAACAGCAGCTGCAGCAGGCACCGGCCACCTGGGCCGAGCGCATTCCGGTGCTGGCGCCGCAGTTCGACTGGATCCTGTTCGACCTGCCGCAGCGCCTGCCGGCGCACGTGGCGGCCATCAACCAGCACGCTCGCTGCACGCTGCCGCTGCGCCTGGCCTGTGTCGATCCGGTCAGCCATGTGTTCCTGCAACGCCAGGTGGATGACACCCGCCTGCTGCTGGCCAACCGCTATGACCCGGTCATTCCGGTGCAGCGCGACCTGATGCAGCTGTGGCTGCACGCGCACGGCGCGCGGCTGGTGCCGCAGCCGCTGCACGAGGATGCGCGGGTGCCGTCCGCATTGGCCAGCAAGCAGCCACTGGGCCGCTATGCGACCGATTCGCTGGCCGCCGCCGATGTCGACGGGCTGGCGCTGTGGTGCCTGGCGGAGGCCGCGCGGCGCCAGGCCGCGGCGGGAGGACGCTGATGGGTGTCCGCGTCTATTACCTGGACTGGGGACGCCTGCGTGAGCGGGTGCATGCGTCCTGGCCGACGCGGGCATTACTGTGGCTGCTGCAATGCGCGGGCTGGGCGTTCCTGCGCCTGGAAGGGCCTGCGTGGCAGGCGCAGGCGCCGCGCCTGCGCAACGCCTTCCCGCAGATACAGGGCGACCGTCGCTGGCGCCCGGGCGATCCGCTGCGGTTGCTGATCCAGGCCATGTGGCTGTCGGTGGTGCGGTTGGCACCGCGGCCTTCGCTGAGGCGGCAACGGTTGGCCCAGGCCAGGCGCGAACGCATTGCCGAACTGCGTGGCGCGGCCGGTCGCGGCCGCCTGCGCTATCTGCGCGCCATGCGCGACGCGCCCAGTGAATTCTGGAACAGCCGCGTGGCGGCCTGGTTCGGCCGGAAGGTGGGCAGCCTGTCGCCACGTTCGCGGCACCTGCTCACCCTGCTGGTCGGGTTGGCCACGCTGGGGCTGGCGGCGCTGTGCATCACCCAGCCGTTCACCTATTTCGCACAGTTCGTGTTCGTCGTGCTGTTGTGGGTCATCGCGCTGCTGGTGCGGCGCATGCAGGGGCGCTATGCGACGCTGGTGCTGGTGGTGCTGTCGATCACCGTGTCCTGCCGCTACCTCTGGTGGCGCTACACCGCCACGCTGAACTGGAACAGCACCTTCGACCTGGTCTGTGGCGTGGTGCTGCTGGCGGCAGAAACCTATTCCTGGCTGGTGCTGATGCTGGGCTACGTGCAGGTGGCGTGGCCGCTGCGCCGCCGCCCGGCGCCGTTGCCGGCCGATTTCCGCCAGTGGCCGACGGTGGACGTGCTGATTCCCACCTACAACGAAGACCTGGCGCTGGTGCGGCATACCGTGTACGCGGCGATGGGCCTGGACTGGCCGGCCGACAAGCTGCGCATCCATATCCTCGATGATGGCAAGCGCGAAGAATTCCGCGCATTCGCCGAACGTGCCGGGGTCAACTACATCACCCGCACTGACAACCGCCATGCCAAGGCCGGCAATCTCAACCACGCCCTGACCCTGATCGATGGCGAACTGGTGGCCATCTTCGACAGCGACCACCTGCCGGTGCGTTCGTTCCTGCAGATCACCTGTGGCTGGTTCCTGCGCGACCCGAAACTGGCGCTGGTGCAGACCCCGCACCATTTCTTCTCGGCCGATCCGTTCGAACGCAACCTGCAGGTGTTCCGCAGCGACCCCAACGAAGGGGAGTTGTTCTACGGCCTGGTGCAGGACGGCAACGACCTGTGGAACGCGGCGTTCTTCTGCGGTTCCTGCGCGATACTGCGGCGCGAGGCCATCGATGCCATCGGCGGGTTTGCCACCGAGACCGTCACCGAAGATGCGCACACCGCGCTGCGCCTGCACCGCAAGGGCTGGAACTCGGCCTACCTGCGCATTCCGCAGGCAGCCGGCCTGGCCACCGACAGCCTCGGCGCACACGTCAACCAGCGCATCCGCTGGGCGCGCGGCATGGTGCAGATCTTCCGCATCGACAACCCGCTGCTGGGCAAGGGCCTGAGTCTGTTCCAGCGCTTCTGCTATGCCAACGCGATGCTGCATTTCCTGGCCGGCATTCCGCGCCTGGTGTTCCTCACCGCGCCGCTGGCGTTCCTGCTTCTGCACGTCTACATCATCTACGCGCCGGCGCTGGCCATCCTGCTGTTCGTGGTGCCGCACATGGCCCACGCCAGTCTTACCAACGCACGCATCCAGGGCAAGTACCGGCGGCCGTTCTGGGGTGAGGTATACGAGACGGTGCTGGCCTGGTACATCGCACGGCCCACCACCGTGGCACTGTTCAGCCCGGGCCGCGGCAAGTTCAACGTCACCGACAAGGGCGGCACCCAGGCCGGTGATCGATTCGACTGGCGCGTGGCGCAGCCCTACCTGGTGCTGGCGCTGCTGAACGTGCTCGGCCTGTGCTTTGCTGTATGGCGCTTCATGCACGGGCCGGTCGATGAACGCGGTACGGTGGTCGTCAGTTCGCTGTGGGTGCTGTACAACCTGCTGATCATCGGCGGTGCGCTGGCGGTGGCCGCTGAAGTGCAGCAGGTGCGGCGCACGCATCGTGTCACCACCCACCTGCCGATGGCGCTGCAGGTACCCGATGGCCGGCGCCTGCGCGGCGTCCTGCAGGATTACTCCAACGATGGCGTGGGCGTCGAACTCGGCGAAGACGCACAGCTGGCCGAAGGCGAGCGCGTGCAGGTGCTGCTGGGACGGGGCCGCCGCGAGTTCGCGTTCCCGGCGCGCGTGCAGCGTACTGTCGGCCGGCGACTGGGCCTGCTGCTGCTGTTCGAGGACGAACGCCAGCGCGTCGAGTTTGCCCAGTGCACTTTCGCCCGCGCCGATGCCTGGCTCGACTGGCACGCCGGTTACCAACCCAAGAGCCTGCCGCGCAGCCTGTGGAGCGTGCTGGTCCTGGGCTGGCGCGGCTATCGGCGGATGGGTGATTTCGCACCGTTCGACCTTGATCGCCCGGCACACTGGAACCGTCGCCTGCTGCGATGGCTGGCCAGTTTTGCTCCGCAACGTCCGCTTCCTTCCCACCCGGCTGACCCAGCCGCTGATCCAGGGCTTCGTCCATGACCCTTCCGTCCTCTCTGCGTTGGCTGCTGCTGCCCCTGCTGGCCCTGCCCGTGGCGTCAGGCAACAGTGCGCCTGCTCCGGCACCGGTCGCCCCTCCCACCACAGCGCCTGTCGCGCCGCCGGTGCCGGATGTGCCGGCCGCACCTGCCACCACGCCCGCCGTCGGTACCGAGCCCGCGCTGGCGCAGACCTGGGCGGGCAGCGCCTGGCCCTGGCAGCGGCAGAACACCTTCGCGCAGCTGGGGCGTCGCCAGGACACGCTGTTGTCGGGGGTGCGCAATGCCACCACCTTCGAGTTCCAGGTGCGCCGTGACCGCCTGGTCCGCGATGCCGAGCTGGATCTCAGCTTCACGCCTTCACCGTCGCTGCTGCCGACCCTGTCGCACCTGCGGGTCTACCTCAATGACGCGATGATGGGCGTGGTGCCGATCAGCAACGACCAGCTGGGCCGGCCGGTGCAGGCCAAGCTGCCGCTGGACGCGCGCCTGATCGCTGATTTCAACCAGGTCCGCCTGGAGTTCGTCGGCCACTACACCGACATCTGCGAAGAGCCGACGCACAGCTCGCTGTGGGTCAACCTGTCCAGCAACAGCACGCTGCGCCTGGGGGGCCAGCCGCTGGCGATGCAGGACGACCTGGCCAACTTCCCGCTGCCGTTCTTCGATCCGCGCGATACCGCACGGCTGGAACTGCCGGTGGTGTTCGCCACCGCACCGAGCCTGGGGCAGCAGCGCGCGGCGGCGGTGATGTCCTCGTACTTCGGCAGCCTGTCCGGCTGGTGGCGCCAGGCGCGCTTCCCGGTCAGCTTCGGCACGCTGCCGGACAAGGGCCACGCGGTGGTGCTGGCGGTCAACGGCAGGTTCCCGCCGGTGATCGCCAACCATGCCCCGGTGAAGGGCCCGATGATCGAACTGATGTCGCTGCCGGAGGATCCGCAGCGCAAGCTGCTGCTGGTGCTCGGCCGCAACGATCACGACCTGCAGAAGGCAGTGGCCGCGATGGCGGCCGGCAACGTGCTGTTCCGCGGTCGCCAGGTCAGCGTCGACGAGATCAAGCCGCTGGCCCCGCGCAAGCCGTACGACGCACCGAACTGGGTGCGTACCGATCGCGCCGTGCGCCTGGCCGAACTGCTCGACTATCCGCAGCAGCTGCGCGCCAACGGCGTGTCGCCGCAGCCGATCACGGTCAACCTCAACCTGCCGCCGGACCTGTTCATCTGGCGCAACCAGGGCATTCCGCTGAACCTGCGCTACCGCTACACGCCGCCGTTCGGCAGCGATGAGTCGCGGCTGGGCGTAGCGATCAACGACCAGTTCATCTCCAGCTTCCCGCTGGTGCGTCGCAACGGCAAGCAGGGCCTGGAGGAAATCCGCCTGCCGGTGCTGGCCGGCGATGCCGGTGCCGACGACGGGCGCCTGCTGATTCCGGCGCTCAAGCTGGGCGACCGCAACCAGCTGCGCTTCGATTTCAACTTCGCCAGCGTGATGGGCAGTGCGCAGCGCGACCACTGCCAGACCGTGCTGCCGCCCAACCTGCAGGCAGCGATCGAAGAAGACTCGACCATCGACTTCTCCGGGTTCCATCACTACATGGGCCTGCCGGACCTGTCCGCGTTCGCACTCAGCGGCTTCCCCTTCACCCGCATGGCCGATCTGTCGGAGACCGTCGTGCTGGTGCCACCCAGCGCCAGCGAAGCTCAGGTCAGCCTGCTGCTGAACCTGATCGGTGGGCTGGGCGTGCAGAGCGGCTACCCGGCCTATGGGCTGCGCCTGTCCGATGACTGGAAGCAGGCCAGCACACTGGATGCGGACCTCCTGATGCTGGGCGCCTTGCCGGCGGAGCTGCGCGGCAGCCAGCAGTTGTCGCTGCTGATCGACGACCAGCGCACGCGCCTGCTCAACGGCCAGTCGCCGTCGCCGCAGCAGGCGATGGAACAGGCGCGCCGTGGCAGCCGCGATGGCGACCCGGCGGTGACCGAAGTAGCCGTGAGCGCGCAGGCGCCGTTCGCCGCGATCATCGGCATGCAGTCGCCGACGCATGCGCAGCGCAGCATCGTTTCGCTGGCCGCCAGCAATGCCGCCGACTACGGCCTGCTCGACGATGCACTCAGCGACACCGGCAAGCGCGAAGCCATCGCCGGTTCGGTGGCGATCCTGCGCACCTCGGGCATCCACAGCCAGTTCGTCGGCGATCACTACTACGTTGGCGCGCTGCCGTGGTGGCTGCTGCTGTGGTACCACCTGGCCGACCACCCGGCACTGCTGGCGGTGCTGGCCACGCTGGTGGTGCTGATGGTCGCCTTCCTGCTGTGGCGCACGCTGCGCTGGGTGGCGGCCAAGCGCCTGGACCCGGGGCACTGATGGCACGTACACGGCATCCGCTGGTCACCGCGTCCGGCCTGGTCCTGTTGGGGCTGGCCGGTGCCGGGCCCTGCGCGGCGCAGGCCCTGCCCGATACACCGGGCGGAACCGTTGCCGAGCAGCGCCAGTGGCTGCTGCAGCAGGTGCGCATCGGCGAGGCCACCGGGCGCCAGAGCCTGATCGAAGACGCGCTGGCGCGGCTGCGCATGCTGGCACCGGATGATCGCGGCACGCTGGTGGCAATCCTGGAAGTGCAGTTGTCGCAGCAGAAGCTGCAGGATGCCGAGGCGACCCTGAAGCGCCTGCGCGAGATCGGCGCGGGCACCCGTGAACTGGCCGCCGGCGAGCGCCTCTGGCAGGCCTATCGCGGTGACCTGCAGCAGGACCTGCAGCAGGCGCGGCTGTTCGCTGCCGGTGGTCGCAGCGCCGAAGCGCTGGCGATCTACCGGCGCCTGTTCAACGATGATCCACCTGGCCTGCAGCTGGGCCTGGAGTACTGGCGCCTGCGCGGCGCCCAGGCGGATGGGCGTGCACAGGCGATCCGTGCGCTGAGCGAACTGGACCGCAGTTATCCGGGCAATGTGCCATTGCTGCAGGCGCTGTCGCAGATGCTGTTCGCGGCCGGCCGCGATGCCGAGGCGCTGGCCGCGCTGCAGCGCATGGGGCGAAATCCTGAAGCCCGCGGCATGGCGGCGGACGCCGAGTGGGCCTACCTGAAGGATCAGCCGGCCGACGACCGCAGCGTGCGCCGGCTGCAGGACTTCATCACCCGCAACCCGACGTTTGCCGACATCGCGTTGGTGCGCGAGCGCTACACCGACCAGCACAAGCGGGTCAGCGACCCGGCGTGGCGCGCCGGCCTGCGTGGCCAGCAGTTGCTCGATGCCGGCCGCAATGCAGAGGCCGAGCGCGCTTTCCTGCAGGCCCTGCGCGGTTATCCGCGCGAGCCCGACCTGCTGGGGGGGCTCGGCCTGGCGCTGATGCGCCAGGGCCGTCGCGAGCAGGCCATCAGCTATTTCCAGCGGGCGGTGCAGGCCACCCCGGCCGGTGACAGCAACGACAAGTGGCGTGACCTGATCGCCAGTACCCGCTACTGGCTGCAGCTGGACCAGGCCGATGCGGCGCTGGCCGCCGGCCGGCTGGACGAGGCCGAGCGACTGTACGCGCAGGCGCGTCGCCAGCAGCCCCGCGACGTCAATGCTGCACTGGGCCTGGTCGACGTGGCCGTGGCCCGCGGCGATGACGCCGCGGCCGAACGCCAGTTGCAGGTTGCCCGGCGGATGGCGCCCAACGACGCCAACGTGATCCGCAAGCTGGTGCAGCTGTACGGCCGCACCGACCCGCAGCGGCTGGAAGCCTTCATCAACGCATTGCCCGCTGCCCAGCGCCGGTTGTATGCCGAAGACCTGCGCCAGCTGCAGATCAGTCGACTGCGTGAGCGTCGCGAGCAGGCGTTGGCTGCCGGCGATGCAGGCACTGCGATCACGCTGGGGCAGCAGCTGCGTGGCGAACTGCCAGGCGATGCATGGCTGGCCTACGCGCTGGGCAACGAGCTGCGCGCCGCCGGCCGGCAGGACGAAGCCGACGCGGTGGTGGCCGACATGGCCACGCACAACGACCGTGCCGAAGCGCGCTACGCGCAGGCGCTCTATCTGTCGGGATCCGATCGGCTGCCGCAGGCGCTGGCGGTGCTCGATGCGCTGCCGCAGGCGCAGTGGGATGATGACATCCGCGCGCTGTCGGCGCGCCTGCAGCGGCAGCAGCTGATCGATCATCTGTGGGAGCTGCGTGGGCAGGGCAGGGAGGCCGAAGCCATCGCGCTGCTGCAGCAGCAACCGCCCAGCACCGACAACGATCTGCTGATGGCCGAATGGGCACGCCTGCGCGGCGATCATGCGCAGGCGCTGCACTACTACCAGCGCGTGCTTGCTGCGCAGCCGGACAATGTGGATGCGCAGCTGGGCCAGGCGCAGGCCTGGATCGGCACCGGCGATCTGGCCAGCGCACGCCGCCAGATGCACGACGCACCGCCGGCAGTGGACGATGCCGGGATCGGCCAGCAGCGCCAGCTCGCCACGATCTGGACCGACCTGCGCGAGGACACGAAGGCGCTGGCGATCCTGCGCGCGCTGCTGGCGCGCAAGACCGGGCCCGATGCACAGTCCTGGCGTGATGCGGCCCGGCTGGTGCGCCGCGACGATCCCCAGCAGGCGCTGGACATGTATGCGCAGGCGATGGCTGACAACGGCCTGTTGGCCCCCAGTCAGGCCACGCCGCGCGACAACCGCGCCCTGACCCTCGCCAGCCGTGAGACGGCCGGCGATGACTGGTTGCGGCGCAGCCTGCGCAGCGACGTGGAGACCCTGTACCAGCAGGAGAATCCCACTCTGACGGTGATGCAGGACACCGGCCGCCGTAGCGACGGAACCCCGGGTATTTCGCGGCTGTCGCGCGATACCCGCATCGCGCATCTCGACGCGCCGTTCGCCGGTGGCCTGGGCTGGGCGCGCATCGAACAGGTGAGCTTCGATGCCGGCCGCTTCCAGACCGACGAGAACGGCGCCTACGACGAGGATTTCGGCAGCTGCGACCTGGATCTGCTGCAGGCCGACAACAGCCGCCTGCGCGCACCGGGCTGCACCCGTTTCGTGCACCAGCGGCGCACCTCCGGCGCCGGCGTCGCCGTCGGCTGGCGCACCCTGGATGACCGCTGGAACTTCGATATCGGCCACACGCCGTCCAACTACGTGGTCGGCAACTGGCTTGGCGGTGTCACCCTCAACGGTGACCTCGGGCGCTTCGGCTGGGGGGCCACGGTGTCGCGGCGGCCGATGACCAATTCGATGCTGTCGCAGGCCGGTGCGGTCGATCCGCGCAGTGGCATCAGCTGGGGCGGCGTCACCGCCAACGGCGTGACCTTCAGCCTCGGCTACGATCAGGGTGGCCGCGATGGCGTGTGGTCGAACTGGAGCTGGCATCGGCTGACCGGCCACAATGTGGTCGACAACACCCGCGCACGCGCGATGGTGGGCTGGTACCACAAGCTGATCCAGCGCCCCGACATGCGGCTTGATGTGGGCACCACCGCGATGTACTGGCGCTACCAGAAGGACCTGGGCGGCTACTCGCTGGGCCAGGGCGGCTACTACAGCCCGCAGCGCTACGCCTCGCTGAGCCTGCCGGTCAGCTTCGCCTGGCGCAACGACGTGTGGTCGGTGCGCCTGGATGGCTCGGTCAGCGTGTCCAGTGCGCGCACCTCATCGATCAGCCGTTTCCCCGACCAGGCGCTGATCGAGCGCGTGATTGCACAGCTCGAGCCGCAGTACGGTCCGCTGCGGCTGGACGAGGCCGGCCTGTACACCGGTGACAGCAGCAGCACCGGCACCGGCTACCGCCTGTATGGTGCGGTCGAGCGCCGGCTGGGCGACCACTTCGTGCTGGGTGCCGCCGGCACCCTGCAGCGCAGCCGCGATTTCTCGCCGAATTCGTTCCAGCTCTACCTGCGCTACACCTTCAAGCCGTGGCAGGGAAACCTGCCATTGCCCGTATCGCCACTGGTGCCGTATGGCGAATTCCGCTGACCTTCGGCGACGTCGCCTGCTGCAGGCGGCCGCCACGCTGCCGCTGCTTGGCTGGTGCAGTGCGCAGGCCGCGCCCGCACCGCGCTGGCCGGCGTGGCAGGTACTGCTCGACAGCAGCCTGAGCCGCGACGGACGCATGATCGATCGCAGCCAGGACGATCAGCGCAGCACCTCCGAAGGCCAGTCCTATGCCTTGTTCTTCGCCCTGGTCGACAACGACCAGGCGCTGTTCGACCGCGTCCTTGGCTGGACCCAGGACAACCTCGCCGAAGGCGACATGGGCAAGCGCCTGCCGGCCTGGCTGTGGGGACGCGATGACGCCGGCGCCTGGCGGGTGCTGGACGACAACCCGGCCTCGGACTCCGATCTCTGGCTGGCCTATGCGCTGCTGGAAGGCGCGCGACTGTGGCGCCGTCCCGCGCTGAAGGCCATCGCCGAAGGGATGCTCGCGCAGGTGCGGGCACGCGAGATCGTGGACCTGCCCGGGCTCGGTCCGATGCTGTTGCCAGGCCCACAGGGGTTCATCGAAGGGGACGCCGCGCGGGTCAACCCCAGCTATCTGCCACTGCCGCTGCTGCGCCGCTTTGCGGTGGAGGATCGCGGTGGTCCGTGGCAGGCGCTGGCGCGCAACAGCGTGCAGCTGTTGAAGCTGAGCAGCCCGCATGGGTTCGCACCGGACTGGGCCGCGTGGAAAGGCGATCGCTTCGTCGTCGATCCGGTGCGTGGTGCGGTCGGCGGCTACGACGCCATCCGCTGCTACACCTGGGCCGGCATGACCGCACCACGCGATCCGTTGTTCCGTGCGCAGCTGGCGGCCTTGTCCGGGCCGCTGCAGCGCCTGCGCAGTGGTGCGCCAATGTGGGAAAAGATCGACACCCGCAGTGGCCAGGGGCAGGGCGAAGGCAACTACGGATTCCGCGCGGCACTGCTGCCGTATCTGATCGCGCAGGGCGAAGCGGAGCGTGCGCAGTCGTTGCGGGCCAGCCTGCCCAGCGCCGAACAGCAGCGCGCCGATGCACCGGCCTATTACTCGCAGATGCTGGCCCTGTTCGGCCTGGGCTGGGCCGAAGGACGCTGGCGTTTCGGCGCCGACGGCCGCCTGCAGCCGCGCTGGTAGCAGCAGTCCTGCGGGGTCGGATCCCATTGCACGGCAATGGGCTCCGACCCTCAGCCAGGCATCATTCCAGCGCGTAGCGCAGGGTGAACAGCACCGCCACCAGCCAGACTGCCGGATGCACTTCGCGCCAGCGCCCGGTGCCGGCCTTCAGCGCGGCATAGGCGATGAAGCCGAACGCCAGACCGTTGGCAATCGAATAAGTGAACGGCATCGCCAGCGCACACAGGGCCGCCGGCACCGATTCGGTCAGGTCGCTCCAGTCCACTTCCACCAGTTCGCGCAGCATCAGGCCGGCCACGAACAGCAGCGCCGGTGCGGTGGCATAGCTGGGCACCATCGACGCCAGCGGCGAGAACAGCAGCGCGGCCAGGAACAGTGCCGACACCACCAATGCGGTCAGGCCGGTGCGGCCGCCCACCTGTACGCCCGAGGCGCTTTCAGCGAAGGCAGTGGTGCTGCTGGTGCCGAGCATCGAGCCTGCAACAATCGCGGTGCTGTCGGCCAGCAGCGCGCGGCCGAAACGCTTCTGCGCGCCGGGCAGCTTCAGCAGGCCGGCGCGGCCGACCACGCCGTACAGCGTGCCGGTGGCATCGAACACTTCCACCAGCACGAACACCAGCACCACCTGCAGCAGCACGGCGATCGGTGCGCCGCCGTCATGGTGCAGCAGGCCCGGCAGGTCCAGCTGCAGGAAGGTCGGTGCCAGACTCGGTGGCAGCGAAACCAGGCCCTGGTACTGCACGTCGCCCAACGCCCAGCCCGCGCCGGTCACGGCCAGGATGCCGATCAGGATCGCACCACGGATGCGCCGCGCTTCCAGCACCGCGATCAGCAGGAAGCCGGCCAGGGCCAGCAGCGGCGGCGCCGTGTTCAACGGGCCCAGCGCCACCAGCGTGTCTTCGTTGCCGACGATCACGCCCGACTTCTGCAGCGCGATGATTGCCAGGAACAGGCCAATGCCGGCCACGATGGCCGAACGCAGCGACGAGGGAATGCCCGATACCAGCCATGCGCGCACTCCGGTCAGCGACAGCACCAGAAAGACGAGGCCGGAAATGAACACCGCACCGAGTGCCTGCTGCCACGGCAGGCCCGCAGCGCCGACCACGGTGAAGGCGAAGAATGCGTTCAGGCCCATGCCCGGCGCCATGCCCACCGGGAAGTTGGCGGCCAGCGCCATCACCGCCGAACCCAGCGCCGCGGCCAGGCAGGTGGCCACGAACACCGCGCCGGCATCCATGCCGGTGGTGCCGAGGATCTCGGGGTTCACGAAGACGATGTAGGACATCGTCAGGAAGGTGGTGACACCAGCCAGCAGCTCGGTGCGCACGGTAGTGCCGTGCTGCTGCAGCTGGAACAGGCGCTCGAACAGGGACATCGCAGATCTCTCATGCCTGCGCGCCCTGCCGCCCCTGGGGACCTGCGGGTACGTCGCCAGGCGGTTAGAAGTGGTAGTTCAACTTCAGCGTAACGCTGCTGTAGTCGGTATGGAAGCTGCGACGGGCCGCAGCGGGATAGTTGGGATCTTCCAGAGTCACCGGGCTGGAGCCCAGGTGGGTGTAGCGGTACTCGGCACCGGCCGAGAGGCGGTCGTTGAAGCGGTACAGCACGCCTGCCGTGGCGTGGGCGCCGGTGGACACGTGCGAGGCGCGGGTCTCGAATTCGGCCACGCGGCAGCCGTTGGTGGCCTCCACCAGCGACTTGTCGCAGCCCAGGGTGAATTCCTGCCGGGCCACCGTCACGCCGGCACCGACGTAGGGCAGCCAGCGGCCCATCGCGCGGCCCAGCGTCACATCAACGGCGCCGGCGCGGGTCACTGCATCCTTGCCGTGGTACGGGCTGTACTGGTGCTGCTCGCGGTCCTTCCAGTCGCGCGCGACATTGCCGAAGGACAGCGAACCGTCCAGGCCCACCACGATGTTGTTGTCGAACTGCCAGCGACGGCCGCCCTGCACGCCGCCGCTGAAGCCGCGGATGCTCTTTTCCGACGCGTTGGCGTTGCTGCGGTCCTTGCTGTGGCCTTCGCTGTGCGACGCCTGCACGCCGAAGTAGTAGCCGTCCCAGTCGGAGCTGGCGGCCGCGGCGGTGCCCGACAGCATCAGGGCTGCCGTGGTGGTGATCAGTGCTTTCATTGCGGGTTTCCTACGTTGGGGGATGAAGCGGGGCGTAGGAAAGCCGATGCAGGGGGCACGGTACATACAAATAGTTGCAACGTCGCAGGCAGGCCGTGTGCGACAGGACATCAAGAGGGCTTGATCGACACCGGAACGCGGAAGGCACGGGTGCTCAGGACTGCGAGCGCGCCAAAAACGACAACAGGAATCGCGGTTGGCAGTGGCGCAAACGCAAACGGCCGCGCAGAGCGCGGCCGTTTGCGTTTTCCTGCAGTTACTTCAGCGCCTTGAAGCGCAGGCGCTTCGGCGCAGCGTCGTCGCCCATGCGGCGGCGCTTGTCTTCTTCGTACTCGCGGTAGTTGCCCTGGAAGAACTCCACGTGCGAGTCGCCTTCG
>NZ_JCAFUU010000007.1:0-166770 GCF_059371655.1 Stenotrophomonas sp. YJH_SMC_17
CAGGATGTGCTCGCGGGTCTGCGGCATCGGGCCGTCAGCGGCCGAGCACACCAGGATCGCGCCGTCCATCTGGGCGGCACCGGTGATCATGTTCTTGACGTAGTCAGCGTGGCCCGGGCAATCGACGTGGGCGTAGTGACGGACCGGGGATTCGTATTCGACGTGTGCGGTCGAGATCGTGATACCACGAGCCTTTTCTTCCGGAGCGGCGTCGATCGAGGAGTAGTCCTTGAACTCGCCACCGAAGCGCTCGGCACCGATCTTGGTCAGTGCGGCGGTCAGCGTGGTCTTGCCGTGGTCGACGTGACCGATGGTGCCGACGTTGACGTGCGGCTTGGTGCGCTCGAACTTACCCTTGGCCATGGCTGCTTATCTCGAATTCGTCTGAGAGGTGATGCTTAAGATGGTGCTCACGAAAGGAATCGAACCTTCGACCTCTTCCTTACCAAGGAAGTGCTCTACCGACTGAGCTACGTGAGCCGAGTTTTGCATTATGACATGAACTCGATAATATTCAAAGTTCATTCAATGGAGCGGGAGACGGGAATCGAACCCGCACCATCAGCTTGGAAGGCTGAGGTTCTACCATTGAACTACTCCCGCGCCGGGAATGTCACAACGTGAAACTGGTGGAGGGAGGTGGATTCGAACCACCGAAGGCGTAAGCCAGCAGATTTACAGTCTGCCCCCGTTGGCCGCTTGGGTATCCCTCCTTACCACCCCATCCCGTTGCCGCCGAAGCGTTGCGGTGTGTGGTGGTGAGCCGCTTATTCTGCTGATGGGACGGGGGCGTGTCAACGCTTTTTTCCATCTTTTTCACACGTTGTCGCAAACCCATTGATACGCAAGGTTATTGCCCGGGGACCGGCAGGGTCTCGCTGGCGAAAATTGCGACATGGGGGACGCCGTCGGCGCCGATCCAGCCCCGGTACATGCCCTGGGTGTTGAACGGCGTGGCCATTTTTCCGTCTGCGGCAAGCACGATCGCACCGCCATCGCCGCCCATCTGCGGGATCGTCTCGTTGATCACGCCCTTGCCGGCCTGTTCCGGGGTCTGCCCCTGGTAGCGCATGCGCGCGCAGATCTCATGCGCGGCGGCAGTACGGATGTAGTACTCGCCCCAGCCGGTGCCAGACACCGCGCAGCGCGCGTCAGCCCAGGTACCGGCGCCGATGATCGGCGAATCACCCACACGCCCATAGCGCTTGTTGGTCATGCCTCCGGTGGAGGTGCCCGCCGCGAGATGCCCCTGCGCGTCCAATGCGACCGCACCCACGGTGCCGAAGTGCTTTGCGGTCTCCAGGTCGGCATGCGCCTGGCCGCTGGCCTCCTCCTTCAGCGCGCGCTGCAGCTGCTGCCAGCGCTTGTCGGTGCGGAAGTACGACGGATCGACCAGGGTGATGCCCTGCTCCACCGCAAATGCCTCGGCACCCTGCCCGACCATCATCACGTGCTTGGATTTCTGCATCACGGTCTGCGCCAGCAGGATCGGGTTGCGCACCCGCTGCACGCCCGCGACCGCGCCCGCCGCCTGGCTCGCGCCGTCCATGAGAGCCGCATCCAGCTCGTTGCGACCGTCGTGGGTGAACACTGCACCCTTGCCGGCGTTGAAGGTGGGATCGTCCTCCAGCACGGTGATCGCTGCGGTGACCGCAGCGAGCGCCGGACGACCCGCGGCGAGTTCGGCATGCCCCTTCAGCAGCGCCGCCCGCAGCGCGTCGCGTGCCGCCCTCTCTTCGGCCGGCGACAGATCCTTGCGCTCGACGCCGGCGCCACCGTGGATGACCAGCATCGGCGCGGTGGCCGGCGCGGCCTGGGCGAGCAACGGCAGGGACAGCAGCGCGGACAGCGCCAGGCGCAGTTTCATCGGGTACGTCTCCAGCAAGTGGGCAAGGGAGGCATCATGGTAGGGCCGAGCGCATGCTCGGCTGATGCCTCGATTGAAAGGCAGCCGAGCGCGGGCTCGGCTCTACAGCATCCCATGCGTGACCACAGGATCGCCGGGTCACTGGCGGATGACTTCGATCTCGCCATCGCTGACGTCGGCCACGGCCTGGTAGTCAGCCTCGGCCTGGAAGTCATCCAGGCGCATGCGACTGCCGCTGGCGACCACGGTCACCGGGACGGCATGGAAGCGCAGTGGCTCGCCCTCCACCAGGCGGTCGGCATCACGGCCGGGGCTGACCACCCAGACCTTGCCGTCGCCGTCGACGCTGTAGACCTGGGCCTGGCCATCCGGCTCCACGCACAACGCGGTGTCCTCATCGACACCGATGCCGACGATGTCGGGGTCGCCACTGTCCTGTGCGGCGCGCGCCACGAACACGATCAGGCGTCCGAGCCGGTCACGCTTGTCGAAATGGGTGTCGGTGACCACACGCTGCAGGTAGGGCATCTGCAGGAAGCCGCTGTCCATGGTCACCGCACTGCCCATCGGGTCTGCCAGCGCACCGGCAGAGGTGATGCTGCCGCCATCCATCGCGCCGTAGGCATAGCCACCGAGTATCGCCAGGCCAGCACTGGTACCGGCAATCGGCTTGCCTGCGCGCACATGCGCGTTGAGCGCGCGGTTGAGCGCGGTGCCCTTCCAGAAGCGGATGTAGCGCGACTGGTCGCCGCCGGCGATGAAGATGGCATCGGCCGCGGCAACCACGCGCAGCACGGCAGGATCGTCGGCGCCGCGGCGGCTGTCGAAGACCAGGGTCTGTACCGCGGTGGTGCCGCCGATCTCGTGATAGAGCCGCTCCTGAAGTTCGTCGCCGCCGGAGGCGCGCAGGATCAGCACGCGGCCGTTGCCGGCCTGCTTCAGCCACCACCGGAAGGCTTCGGGCACCCATTCGCCACCTCCCATCAGCATCATCGCCGGTGCGCGCGGGCCGGATCTCGGCGCCTCCAGGTCACCCACTTCGTAATAGGCAAGGCCCGGCCCCTGCAGATCCTGCGCAACGGCCGCCAGCGGCCAGGCCAGGACCAGCAGTGCCAGCCAGAGAAAGGGTCCGCGCAGGGGGCTGTGGAGGCGTCGCATCTTGATCTCCCTGAACAAAATCGACTTGCAAGCGTTTTCACTCTTTGCCAGATAGGGACCCAGTAGTCAAGGGCATGAAAAAGGCGTTAAATGCGCGCGCCCATTCCGGAAATCTGAATGGGGGACAGGGCTCCTCCTCTGCGGGCCGGCTTCAATACCGAGAATTCCTCATGCGTAGAAAGGCGATGGCGTGGTCGATCCAGCTGGCGTTGATGGGCGTGGCTGCTTCCGCGGCGGCCCAGGCTCCGGCTTCCTCTTCGGTTCAACAACTGGATGCGGTGCAGGTCACCGGTTCGCGCATTCCCCGCGCCCAGGTGGAAGGTCCTGCCCCGATCACGGTGATCAGCGCCGAGCAGATCCGCTCCAGCGGCTTTACGACCGTGCCGGACGTGCTGCGCGCGATGACCCAGAACGGCGGTGAGACGCAGAGCCAGCAGTCTTCCAGTGGCGCCGACTTCTCGCCGGGCGCCCAGCAGGTGGACCTGCGCGGCCTCGGCCCCAACCACACGCTGGTACTGGTCAACGGCCGCCGCATCGCCGACTTCCCGATGCCGTTCAAGGGCCGCAGCAACTTCACCGACGTCTCCAACATCCCGCTGGGAATGATCGAGCGCATCGAAGTGCTGACCGGCAGTGCCTCGGCCATCTACGGCTCGGACGCGATCGCCGGCGTGGTCAACTTCATCCTGAAGAAAAAGGCCGACGGCACCACGATCGACATGCGCATGGGCACCACCAGCGAAGGCGGTGGCGAGTCGTTCGACATGAGCCTGGCCAGCGGTTTCAGTCGTGGCAACTTCAACGCCGTGTACAGCGTCGAGCTGCAGTCGCAGACGCCATTGTGGGCCTATGAGCGCGACATCCAGGATTCGACCCAGGATGCGCCGACCGAAGGCTCGCGCATCGCGCGCCGCGCCTACCTGCGTACCGATTACAACGATGACTACCTGGACCCGGGCGCCGCCACCTGCGAGGCGCTGGCCGGCCAGAACCAGGGCACCACCTACCATGCCTATCGGCCGAAATACGGCTACTACTGCGGCAGCGACGCGTCGATCGGCTACGGCACCATCCTCAGCAAGCGCCGCGGCGCCAATGGCTACGCCTCGCTGAGCTACGACTTCGACAACGGCCAGCAATGGTTCGCCGACGTGCAGCTGGGTTACCACACGATGTCGCTGATGCGCGACGTCACCAGCTGGGGCCGCATGGACGCCAGCGGTGACGAGTCGGGCTACTTCAACAATGAAGCCACCGGCGAGATCGAATTCTGGCAGCGCCAGTTCTCACCCGAGGAAATGGGCGGGCTGCGCAATGCAATGGTGCGCAGCACGCAGAAGACCTTCAGCGTGACCACCGGCTTCAAGGGCAACCTGACCGGCAACTGGGATTACGAAGCGGCATTGAGCCATTCGCAGTACCAGTCGCGGATCAGCTGGGCGCAGATCATCGCAGCCAAGGCCAATGACCTGTTCCTGGGCCCGCAGCTGGGCGTGGATGACGATGGCTTCCCGATCTACAACGCGGACCTGTCACGCCTGTACCGGCCGCTCACCCGCGCCGAGTACGATTCGATCGCCGCACGCACCACCTATTCGCCCAAGTCGCGCACCGAGACGGCCGCGTTCACCCTGACCAACTCGGCACTGTTCGGCCTGCCGGGCGGTGACGCCGGCTTCGCCGCGACCGTGGAAGTGGGCCAGCAGGCGTACTCGCTGAATCCCGATCCGCTGGCTACCCAGTACTACTACTACAGCTGGAAGGATTCGGACGGCAACGGCTCGCGCAACCGCTGGGCCACGGCGGCCGAGCTGCGCATGCCGCTGCACGAGACGGTCAACCTGAGCGTGGCCGGCCGCTACGACCAGTACCGCTATTCCGGCCACACCATCGGCAAGGCCACCTGGAGCGGCGGCCTGGAATGGCGCCCGATCGATACCCTGCTGGTGCGCGGCTCCTACGGCACTGCATTCCGCGCACCGGACCTGCACTATGTGTTTGCCGGACCGGGCAACGACGAGACCAGCGCCGAGGACCTGTACACCTGCCGCCTCGAGGAAGCCAGCGACTGTTCCGATTACGAGCGCAACCTGATCCGCAGCCGCACTGGCAACCGCCAGCTCGACCCGGAAACCAGCACCTCGTGGAGCGCCGGCTTTGTCTGGTCGCCGGCAATCGGCCTGGACCTCTCGGTGGACTGGTTCGACATCGACATGCGCAAGCAGGTGCAGGACATGGACGTGCGCACGATCCTGGCCAATGAAGCGAACTGCCGGCTCGGCAGCGCGGACATCAACTCGCCGACCTGCGTGGATGCACTCGACCGCATCACCCGCACCAGCGACGGCCGCTTGTATGGCGTGCGCGTGGCCCCGATCAACGTTGCCCGCGAGTCGACCTCCGGCATCGATGTCGGCCTGCGCTACCGCGTGCAGACCGGCATCGGCGACTTCATCCTCAACGGCACCCACACTTGGGTGAAGAAGCACGATTTCCAGCGCTACCCCGGCGATCCGACCCTGGACCAGTTCGCGGTCAACAGCGGCTTCGACATTCCGCGCACCAAGACCAGCCTGAGCGTGACCTGGGAGAAGGACGCGTGGTCGGCCACGGTCTATGGCTCGCGCCTGGGCAAGCTGCCGACTTCGGACAACTACGACCAGTCGTTCGACTGGGACAGCGGCGACAGCCCGTACGTGAAGGCGACGTACCGCTACAACGCCTCGGTGCAGTACCGCTTCGACGACCATTCGCGCCTGTCGCTGGCAGTGGTCAACGTGTTCAACAAGATGCCGCCGAAGGACGCCACGTACACCGCCTACCCGTACTACGACGTGTCCTGGTTCGACAGCGTCGGCCGCACCATCAACCTGCAGTACACCCACAAGTTTGGTGGCAGCGCGTTGTAAGGCACGCCGCACTGCAGAACGTGGACGACAAGGCCCGCCATTGGCGGGCCTTGTCGTTGGGGAACCTGGCTCTGCCAGATGCCCACGTTGGTAGGCACTGATCTGCCACGCCCCGCCAAGGTGGGCGACTACCAGAGCGGGCCACGCGGGTTTTCCACATCGGACGTGGAGAGCGATGGGAACTAGGTGTGGACAAGTGGGCGCGATCGTTGTCCCACAGGCATTTCCGGGCGTGGTGATTTTTTATCCATTCGCTTCGATTGTTTTCCACACCAGACGTGGAGAGCGATGGGAACTTGGTGTGGACAAGTGGGCGCGAGCATTGCCGCGCAGGCGTTTGGAAGCGTGGCGAATATTTGTCCACGCTTCGCGGACAAGCGCCGTATAGCCGAGCCCATGCTCGGCGCCGGCCGGCATCAGCCGATGCATGGGCTCGGCTCTACAGCGGCACACGGGGTTTTCCACACCGCGCGTGGAAAGTGGTGGGGGTTTGGTGTGGACAAGTGTGCGCGAGGCTTGCCGCGCAAGCGTTTCAATGCATGGTCAATTTTTCACCAGCCACCAGCGCGGCGCCGGAAACGCGAACGCCCCGCACAAGGCGGGGCGTCCAGGGTCGATCCGCTACCGCTGGATCAGACGTTGAAGCGGAAGTGCAGGATGTCGCCTTCCTGCACGCGGTATTCCTTGCCTTCCAGGCGCAGGCGACCGGCTTCCTTGGCACCGGCTTCGCCCTTGTACTTGATGAAGTCGTCGTACGCGATGGTTTCGGCGCGGATGAAGCCCTTCTCGAAGTCGGTGTGGATGACCGCGGCGGCCTGCGGGGCGGTAGCGCCCTTGCGCACGGTCCACGCACGGACTTCCTTCACGCCGGCGGTGAAGTAGGTCTGCAGGCCCAGCAGGCTGTAGGCCGCGTTGATCACGCGGTTCAGGCCCGGCTCGCTCAGCCCCAGATCGGCCAGGAAGGTATCGCGGTCCTCATCGTCGAGCTGCGACAGCTCCTCTTCGATGGCGGCCGACACCGGCACCACCTGCGCGCCTTCGGCGGCGGCATGCGCGCGCACGGCTTCCAGGTGCGGGTTGTTCTCGAAACCATCTTCCAGCACGTTGGCGATGTACATCACCGGCTTCAGGGTCAGCAGGAACAGGTCACGCACCAGCGCCTTTTCTTCATCGTCCAGGCCGACCGAACGGCCAGCCTTGCCATCCGACAGCGCCGCCTGCAGCTTGGCCAGCACCGGCTTGCGCGCCGCTGCGTCCTTGTCGCCGCCCTTGGCTGCACGCTCGGCACGGTTCAGCGCCTTCTCGACGCTGTCCAGGTCGGCCAGCGCCAGTTCGGTATCGATGGTTTCGATGTCCGAGATCGGGTCGACCTTGCCGGCCACGTGCACGATGTCGCCGTGCTCGAAGCAGCGCACCACGTGGGTGATCGCATCGACTTCGCGGATGTGCGCCAGGAATTTGTTGCCCAGGCCTTCACCGCTGGCCGCACCGGCCACCAGGCCGGCGATGTCGACGAACTCGACCGCGGTCGGAATGACCTTCTGCGGGTTGATGATCCCTGCCAGTTCGCCCAGGCGCGGATCCGGCACCGGCACGATGCCGACGTTCGGTTCGATGGTGCAGAACGGGAAATTCGCCGCGGCGATACCCGCCTTGGTCAGCGCATTGAACAGGGTCGACTTGCCGACGTTGGGCAGGCCGACGATGCCGCATTTGATACCCATGGGTGACAGCTCTCTGGGGTGAAAGTGATTGGTGAAACAGCGCGCGCGCTGCTTGGCCAATCCATCTCGGTGTGGTCGATCAACAGCGGCGCCAACCACGGTTGGCACCTACCCAAAGCGGGTTATTTCGGGGTGTGCAGGCGCTTCATCGCTTCGCTGAAATCGCCCTGCACCGCCAGCGGCATCACGTCGATCGCATCGTCGATGGCGCGTGCGATCAGCACGTCGTCATCCCTGGACGGGCGGCCGAGCACCCAACCCACCACGCGGTCCTTGTGGCCGGGATGGCCGATGCCCACGCGCAGGCGATGGAACTTGCCGTGACCGAGCAGGCGGATGGTGTCACGCAGGCCGTTCTGGCCACCGTGGCCACCATCGAACTTCAGCCGCGCCACACCGGGCGCCAGGTCCAGTTCGTCGTGGGCCAGCAGGGTTTCTTCCGGTTCGATCTTCCAGAACCGCTGCGCGGCGGTGACCGACTTGCCACTGAGATTCATGAAGGTGGCGGGCTTGAGCAGCCACACCGTCTGCCCGGCAATCTCGACCTTGGCGGTCTCGCCGAACAGTTTGCTGTCCACATTCCATCGTGCACCGGCTTTTTCAGCCAGGGCCTCAACGAAATGAAACCCGGCATTGTGCCGGGTCCGGGCGTGTTCCGATCCGGGGTTGCCCAGACCGACGATCAGTCGCAGTCCTGCCATGGCTCCTTCCAATACGGTGCCTGCCCGGAGGCAGGCACCGTAGCGGTATTACTCGGCGGCAGCCGCTTCTTCGTCGGCCGCGTCGGCCTTGCCGGCCTTGGCGGTGACGATGGCGTCGTCGTGGTCCTTGCCCAGCGCCAGGGCCGGGATTTCCACGCCCTTCGGCAGCTTGATGTTGGACAGGTACACCACGTCACCGGCCTTCAGCTCGCCCAGGTCGACTTCGATCGACTCCGGCAGGTCCTTCGGCAGGCAGGTGATGGTCACTTCCTTCAGTTCGTGGGTGACCACGACGTCGGCAGCCTTGCCAGCCGGCGAGGTGTCTTCGTTGATGAAGTGCAGCGGGACCGAAGCGGTCAGGGCTTCGTTCTCGTTCACGCGCTGGAAGTCCAGGTGCATGATCAGCTGCTTGTACGGATGGCGCTGCATGTCACGCAGCAGGACCTTCTGCACCTGGCCGTCCAGGTTCAGGTCCAGGATCGAGGCATAGAACCACTCGTTCTGCTGGGCCAGCCAGATTTCGTTGTGGTCCAGGCTGATGGCGACCGGCTCGGCGTTGCCGCCGTACACGATGGCCGGGATCACACCGGCGTGACGCAGGCGGCGGCTCGCACCCTTACGCTGCAGTTCACGCTTGGTGACCTTGATTTCATGGGTCTTCGACATTTTCGACTACTCAGGTTGTTGCCCTGCCTTGCGGCCTGGCGGTTGAAGATGCTTCCGCGACCAGAAGCACCCGGGGCATGTCCCCGCCGTTGCCGGCAGGGACGAAAAACTCAGTCGACGTACAGCGAGCTGACCGACTCGCCGAAGGCGATGCGACGCATCGTTTCGGCCAGCATTTCCGCCACGCTCAGCTGGCGGATCTTGCTGCACACCCGCGCTGCGTCCTTCAGCGGGATGGTGTCGGTCACCACCAGCTCGTCGAGCTGGGAATTGGTGATGTTGTCCACCGCCGGGCCCGACAGCACCGCGTGGGTGCAGTAGGCGGCGACCTTGAGCGCACCGCGCGCCTTCAGGGCAGCGGCAGCGGCGCACAGGGTGCCGGCGGTATCGACGATGTCATCGACCATCACGCAGGTCTTGCCTTCGACGTCACCGATGATGTTCATCACGGTGGAGACGTTGGCGCGCGGGCGGCGCTTGTCGATGATCGCCAGGTCGGCGTCATCCAGGCGCTTGGCCACCGCACGGGCGCGGACCACGCCGCCGACGTCCGGCGACACAACGATCAGGTTCTCGGTGCCGTAGGCGCGCCAGATGTCGGCCAGCAGCAGCGGGGACGCATACACGTTGTCCACCGGAATATCGAAGAAGCCCTGGATCTGGTCGGCGTGCAGGTCGACGGTCAGCACGCGATCAGCGCCAGCGGTGCTGAACATCTTCGCCGCCAGCTTGGCGGTGATCGGCACGCGCGAGGAACGCATGCGGCGATCCTGGCGCGAGTAGCCGAAGTACGGCACCACGGCGGTGACGCTGGCCACCGATGCGCGCTTGAGCGCGTCGATCAGCACCAGCAGTTCCATCAGGTTTTCCGCGCTCGGCGCGCAGGTCGGCTGGATCACGAACACGTCCTGCTTGCGGACGTTCTCTTCGATCTCCACCTGCACTTCGCCATCGGAGAAGTGCGAGACCAGCGCCTTGCCCGGGCGGACCCCCAGTTCCTTGCAGATGTTCTGCGCCAGACGTTTGTTGGCGTTGCCGGAAAAGACCAGCAGGTTCGGGGACTCTTGCATCATGATTGTCTCGGGCGGGGACGAGTGGCGGGGATCCGGGGTCGGCAAGGACCCGATGGACCCTTGCTGCTGACAACACCGCGGTTGTTTCCACGTCCCGCGCAGGCGATGCGCTGGAAGGCGCGGACACAGCCGCTATTGGCAGGGGCGGTAGGATTCGAACCTACGAATGCCAGGATCAAAACCTGGTGCCTTGGGCCTCTTGGCGACGCCCCTGCAGTGATGAATCAGTGTTGCTCGAGTGCATCCAGCAGTGGCGAACGCGCAACGCCCGCCGCCACCCTTGCCCGCAACTCCTTCGGCAACTTCGACCGTCCCTGCTCTGCGGCAGACTGCGATGCGAACTCGACGAAACAACCACTTCCCGAACCGGTCAGCCGCGCCGTGCCGATGTCGCTCAACGCGGCGAACGCTGCCTCGACGGCAGGCTCACGGCGGCGCAGCACCGGTTCGAACGCATTCCCGACCAGGGTCCCGGAAGCGAAGTCCTCTATTTTCGCCACTGGGCTGTCGCGCGTCAAATCCGGGTCTGCGAACAGGGCCGGGGTGGGAACATGAACGCCCGGTTCAACCACCACATACCAGGCCGGTTCCAGCAAGATCGGCTGCAGGCGCTCGCCCACCCCTTCGGCCCAGGCATTGCGCCCGCGCACGAACACCGGCACATCCGCGCCCAGGCGCAGGCCCAGCGCGGCCAGGGCATCTTCGTCCAGGCCCGCCCGCCAGAGCCGGTTCAGCACCACCAGCACGGTGGCGGCATCGGACGACCCGCCACCGAAGCCACCGCCAGCCGAAACATGCTTTTCGACGATGATGTCTGCGCCTTGCGCGCTATTGGCCGCATCTTTAAGAAGCCGCGCAGCGCGGACCGCCAGGTCATCCGCCTCGGCCACGCCGGCCAGGCCCTCACCCTGCCGGCGCACCTGGCCATCTTCACGCAGGCGCAGGCCAATGCGGTCACCCCAGTCCAGCAGGCGGAACACAGTCTGCAGCTCGTGGTAGCCGTCGGCCCGGCGGCCGGTGATGTGCAGGAACAGGTTCAGCTTGGCCGGGGCCGGCCACCAGGACCAGCCCGCGTCGTCGGCTGCCCCACTCATGGGCCGCCCTGCCCCCACTGGTCCACCAGCAGGCGCACCTTGGCGTCGCCATTGCTGGCCTCGATTCGGCGCGGCAGCGCCGGGCGCCCAGCCTCGGCGGGATACCAGTCCAGGTACTGCACTTGCCAGCCCATCTGCTGCATGCGGCGCGGCCGGCCTTCACCGTCGCGCTCGACCTTCTCCGGACCGGCAGCATCGCCGGCTACCAGGCCGCGGATCCACTCCGGCAGCTGGTTGACCGGGATGTCCCAGCCAGTCGCCTCCAGCAGCAGCTGCTGGGCATCCTCGCCATCGCGCGGCCCGCCAGCCAGCCCTTCCAAGCGACCTGCTTCGGAATGGGTATCGCCGGTCAGCTTCCAGCTCTGCCGGGTCACCGGCGCACTCAGTTCGACCACGTAGCGGCGGCCTTCCTGCTTCCAGTCGATGCGGCCGCTGCCACCGTCCTTGCCCTTGCTGACCGCGACCCGGCCCTGGAACGTCCAGTCCGACTGTGCCTGCAACGCAGCCACGCGTGCGGCCTCGGTCTGTGCCGCTTCGGCAGACACGGTCTCGACCACGGCCGGCGCAGGGGTCTTCTGCGTGCCCACGCTGGTGCAGGCGGTCACCGCCAGGGTCGCGGCCGCCAACAGCAGCGGCCGGATCAGGGAAACACTCATGGATTGAATTTCTCGCGGGCGCGCAGCAGCGCGCGGTTTTCGGGATCGAGCTTGGCCGCTTCCTCGAAGAAGTGGCGCGCCTCGTCATGCTTGCCCAGCACCCACAACACTTCGCCGACATGGGCGGCGATCTCGGGGTCCTTGGCCAGGGTCCAGGCACGGCGCAGCTGCACCAGCGCCTCTTCCTTGCGACCCAGGCGATACAGCACCCAGCCATAGCTGTCGACGATGGCGGCGTTGTCCGGTTCGGCCACGCGCGCGCGGTCGATCAGCTCCAATGCTTCCTGCAGGCGACCGGTGCGATCGGCCAGCGTGTAGCCCAGCGCGTTCAGCGCCGGCACGTTCTCCGGGTCGGTCACCAGGATCTTGCGCAGGTCGGCCTCGGCGCGCGGGATGTCGTCACGGCGCTCCCAGGTGAGTGCACGGGCGTACAGCAGGCCGTTGTCATCCGGGTAGGCGGCCAGGCCGCGGGCCAGTGCATCCAGTTCGCCGCCGCTGTCGTCGGCGCGCTGGCGCAGTTCGGCTTCCAGCAGGTAGGCGTCGCGACGCACGTCGTCGTCGACCACCGCATCGGATTGGATCGCGTGGACTTCATCCAATGCCTGCGACAGGCGCCCGGCCAGCGCCTGGGCATTGGCCGCGCGCAGGCGCGCCTCGCTCAGCTCATCGCCACCGGGCACGCTGTGGTACCACTGCACGGCCTCGGGGTAACGCTTCAGGTATTCGGCGATCTTGCCCAGCAGCAGGCGCTGTGCCGGGTCTGGCTTGGCCGCCTGCCGGGAAAGTTCGTTGTAGAGATTGGAGAGCGCGGCCTTGTCGCCCTGCTTGGCCAGCAGCGAGGCGCGCATGCCCCAGGTCTGTACGTCCTGCGGGCCGAAGGCCAGTACGCGTTCGGCCGCGGCCGGCTGCCCCAGGCTGTCGTAGGCGATGGCCACCGCGTTGCGCAGTTCCGGATCCTGGCGCGTCTTCGGCTCGACGTCATGCAGCAGCGACAGCGCCTTGTCGGTCTCGCCAGCCTGCTGCAGCTGGCTGGCGCGCAGCAGTGCCACGCGCGGTTCTTCAGGGAAACGCTTGACCACTTCATCGATCATGCGCCGCGCCAGTTCGGGCTTGTCCATGCGCAGGGCAAGGCGGCCGAACTCCTGCCAGGCCTCGATCTTCGGCGGAATGGCGTTGGCATCGACCAGCTCACCCAGCACCTGCGCCGGTACTGCCGGGTCGCGGCCACCGCCAATCAGCGCGGCCAGGGCGAACTTCCAGCCACGTTCATCCGGGTCGGCCAGCAGGGCCTGCAGATCGCCACGCGCGGCCTTCACATCGCCCTGGCGCATGGCCAGCGCAGCAGCGGCGCTGCGCATCGTCAACGAGCTCGGTGCGCGCTGTTGCCACAGGGCCAGGCCCTTGGCGGCGCTGGCATCGTCGTTGGCCAGCATGGAAATGCGGGTGGCACGTTCGGCCAGGCCGGCATCGCCGTCGGTCTGCTGGGCCGCCTGCAGGTACCAGCGCGCAGCCTCGGCCAGCTTGCCGGCCTGCAGGGCGAATTCACCGGCCATCACCGGTTCCAGCGCCAGTTCCTCAGTGGCCGGCGCCCGCACAGGGGCCTTGGCCGGCACCGCCGCCAGGGCCTGGGAACAGGCCAGGGACAGCAGCAGAACACTGGGGATGCGAATCAATGCGGGCATCGTCGGCATCGGGGCCTTAAAATGTCGTCCAATGGCCAGCAGCTTATCGCAAGCAACTGAACAATGACCCTGTGGGTGCTCGGACTGAATCACCAGACCGCACCGGTGGAGCTGCGCGAGCGCGCGGCCTTCGCCGGTGAGGCGCTGCCGCGCGCGCTCGGTTCGCTGCGCGATACCCCGCAGATCGCCGAGGCGGTCCTGCTTTCCACCTGCAACCGCACCGAGCTGTACGCGGTGGCGGATTCGCCGCAGGCGCTGGACCAGTGGCTGCACAGCCAGGCCGGCGACCTGCAGGGCTACCTGTACCAGCATGCCGACGCCGATGCGGTGCGCCACCTGTTCCGGGTCGCCACCGGCCTGGATTCAATGGTGCTGGGCGAGCCGCAGATCCTGGGCCAGGTGAAGGATGCCTGGTCCACCGCGCGCGATCACGGCCTGCTCGGGCAGCGCCTGGACCGGCTGTTCCAGCAGACCTTCTCGGTGGCCAAGCGTGCGCGCACCGATACCCAGGTCGGCGCCAACCCGGTCTCGGTGGCCTCGGCCGCAGTGCGCCTGGCGCAGAACGCCTTCGCGCGCCTGGACGATTCCACCGTGCTGCTGGTCGGTGCCGGCGAGACCATCGAACTGGCTGCACGCCACCTGAGCGAGGGCAAGGTGCGGCGGTTGCTGATCGCCAACCGTACCCTCGCCCATGCCCAGGAGCTGGCCAGCCGACATGGTGGCGTGGCGCTGCCGCTGACCGAGCTGGACCGCCACCTCGGCGAGGCCGACGTGGTGTTCTCGGCCACCGCCGCGCGCGAACCGGTGATCCATCGCGAGATGGTGGCCAAGGCCCTGCGCGCGCGCCGGCACAAGCCGATGCTGCTGTTCGACCTGGCCGTGCCGCGCGACATCGAGGCCGAGGTCGGCACGCTCAATGACGCCTTCCTCTACACCGTCGACGACCTGGAGCGCGCGGTGGAAGACAACCGCCGTGGCCGCCGCGAGGCCGCCGCCGAGGCCGAGGCGATCATCGACCTGCAGGTGTCCCGCTTCGTCGAGACCCAGCAGGCCAGCGCCCACCAGGCACCGCTGCGGCAGTTGCGTGCGTTCGGCGAAGCCACCCGCGCCGAACTGCTGGAGCGCGCGCGCCAGCAGCTGGCCAACGGCAAGCCGGCCGACGAAGTGCTGGAACTGCTGGCGCACGGGCTGACCAATCGATTGCTGCACCCGCCGACCGCTGCCCTGCGCGCCGCCGCGCTGAGCGGCGATGCCGACCTGACCCGCGCCGCCGAGCGCCTGTTCCCGGCCACGCCGGGTTACCGCCACCCACCCGTGAGACCCGATGACGCCGACCCTGCGCCGTAAGCTGGAAGCGCTGGCCGAGCGCCGCGAAGAACTGGAACGCCTGCTCGCCGAACCCGACGTGGTCGCCGACAACACCCGTTTCCGCGACCTTTCGCGCGAATTCGCCCAACTTGAGCCGGTTGCCACCGCACTGGCCGATGAAGCCCGTGCCAAGGCCGACCTGGCCGCCGCCGAAGGCATGCGTGCCGACCCCGACCTGCGCGAGCTGGCCGACGAGGAAATCGCTGCCGCCCAGGCCCGCCTGCAGGAGCTGGAACAGGAACTGGCGCTGCTGCTGGTACCGCGCGACCCGCGCGACGACGGCAACCTCTTCCTGGAAGTGCGTGCCGGTACCGGCGGCGACGAAGCGGCGATCTTCGCCGGCGACCTGTTCCGCATGTATGCCCGCTACGCCGAACGCCAGGGCTGGAAGGTCGAGATCGAATCGGACAATCCCGGTGAGCATGGCGGCTACAAGGAAGTGGTGGCGCGCGTGGTCGGCCGCGGTGCGTTCTCGCGCCTGAAGTTCGAATCCGGCACGCACCGCGTGCAGCGCGTGCCGGCCACCGAATCGCAGGGCCGCATCCATACCTCGGCGGCCACCGTGGCGATCATTCCCGAAGCCGATGAGGTCGAGGACATCGTCATCAACCCGGCCGACCTGAAGGTGGATACGTTCCGCTCCTCCGGCGCCGGTGGCCAGCACGTGAACAAGACCGAATCGGCCATCCGCATCACTCACGTGCCCACCGGCGTGGTGGTGGAATGCCAGACCGAGCGCAGCCAGCACGCCAACCGCGACAAAGCGATGAAGCGCCTGAAGGCACAGCTGCTCGATGCCGAGCGCCAGCGCCAGGACGCGGCGCAGGCCGAATCACGCCGGCTGCAGGTCGGCAGCGGTGACCGCAGCCAGCGCATCCGCACCTACAACTTCCCGCAGGGCCGCATCACCGACCACCGCGTGGAAGGCCTGACCCTGTACGACCTGCCCAACATCCTGGCCGGCGACCTCGACGCGTTGCTGCAGCGGCTCAGCCACGAGCACCAGATCGACGCCCTGGCCCAGCTGTCGGCGGGCTGAGCACGATGTCGGCCTGGCAGCAGCGACAGCACCTGCAGCAGGCGATTGCCCGCCAGCCGGACGACTTCGTCGCCTGGGTGATGCTGGCCGACGTGGAACTGGAAGCCGGCGACATCGCCGCCGGCGAACAGGCCGCGCGGCGCGCGCTGCAGCTGCGCCCGAACCACCCCGAAGCACTGGCGCGGCTGGGCCGCGTGGCGTGGATGGCCGGGGCGCATGGCGATGCGGCCAAGCTGCTCGGCCAAGCCTCGGCGCTGGCACCGCAGCATCCCGGCATCGCGCTGTGGCTGGGCCACGCACTGGAAGATGCCGATGATGCCGAAGGCGCGTCGGCGGCGTATCGACGCGCCCATGCGCTGATGCCGAGCGAACCCTACATCGCCGCCCAGCGCCTGGCCTGGCAGCGCCGCCTGTGTGACTGGCAGGACCTGGACGAACTGGCCGCACAGGTGCGCGGCGCACTCGCCTCGGGACAGGGCGTGGTCGAACCGTTCGCCTTCCTCAGCGAGGATGCCAGCGCCGCCGAACAGCTGGCGTGCGCGCGCGCACGCGCCGCCGCGGTCGCCGCATCGGTACGCCCGTTGCCGCCGGTATCGGTGCGTGCGCGTGGCCCGCTGCGTGTCGGCTTCCTGTCCAATGGATTCGGCGCGCATCCGACCGGGCTGCTGACCGTGGCCCTGTTCGAGCAGCTGCGCCACGATCCGGCGCTGCAACTGCATCTGTTCGCACTGAACCGCGCTGACGGCAGCCGCATCCGCCAGCGCCTGCAGGCAGCGACGCAGCTGCATGATGTGGCCGGCCTGCGCCACGCCGACACCGCCGCACACATCCGCGCAGAGGGCATCGATCTGTTGTTCGACCTGCGTGGCTGGGGCGGTGGCGGCACGCCGGAAGTGCTGGCGATGCGCCCGGCCCCGCTGCAGTTGAACTGGCTGGCCTACCCGGGCACGTCGGGCGCGCCGTGGATGGATGCGGTGGTGGGCGATGCGTTTGCGCTGCCACCGACCCTGGAACCGCACTACAGCGAACGCGTGCTGCGACTGCCGCGCGCCTTCCAGCCATCGGACAACACGCGCGTACTGGAGCCGGCGCCGACCCGCGCCGACTGCGGCCTGCCCGCGCAGGGCGTGGTGTTCTGCTGTTTCAACAACAGCTACAAGCTCAATCCGCGCAGCATGGGCCGCGCCTTCGCGATCCTCCAGGCGGTACCCGACAGCGTGCTGTGGCTGCTGTCCGGGCCCGGACAGGCCGATGCGCGCCTGCGTGCGGCCGCGCAGGCCGCAGGCCTGGATCCAACGCGGCTGGTGTTCATGGCCAAGCTGCCGCATCCGCAGTACCTGGCCCGTTATCGGCTGGCCGACGTGTTCCTGGACACGCATCCGTACAACGCCCACACCACCGCCTCCGATGCGCTGTGGGCCGGCTGCCCGGTACTGACCTGCCCCGGCGACACCTTCGCCGCGCGCGTGGCCGGCAGCCTCAACCATCATCTGGGCCTGGCGCGGATGAATGTCGCCGACGATACCGCGTTCATCGGCACTGCCCGTGCACTGGGCAACGACCCGGCAGCGCTGGCCGCGCTGCGTGCTGAACTGGCGCAGGCACGCGAGGGCAGCGGACTGTTCGACATGGGCGGGTTTGCCGGTGATCTGTCGGCGTTGGTGCAGGAGCTGGCGCGCGAGCACGGATGGCGCGGAACAACCGAACCGGCTGGGTAATGTCGACTGGGTGATGTCGACTGGGTAGAGTCGACTGTCAGTCGACTGCTGTTGGCAAGAAGCAGAAACTCCCGCGCTGCGCGCAATCGTCGACCAGCAGTCGACCCTACCCGGCGTCGACATCGCCTGAGCGATCCCTGCGCTAGGCTTGGGCTTCCTTCCCGCGTGGTGTGACGATGGCCAAGCTCAAGCGCAAGGCGTACGACGAACTGCTGCTGCCACTGCAGTTGGAACTGACCGCGATGGCGCGCTGGGTGCAGCATAGCGGGCAACGCCTGCTGGTGCTGTTCGAAGGACGTGACACGGCGGGCAAGGGCGGCGCGATCCAGGCCATCAGCCAGCACCTCAACCCTCGCCAGTGCCGGGTCGTGGCGTTGCCCAAGCCGACCGACCGCGAATCCACGCAGTGGTACTTCCAGCGCTACGCCTCGCATCTTCCCGCCGCGGGCGAGATCGTGCTGATGGACCGCAGCTGGTACAACCGCGCCGGCGTTGAGCGGGTGATGGGCTACTGCAGCGAAACCGAGTACCAGCAGTTCCTGCGCCAGGCACCGGTGTTCGAACAACTGCTGGTGGACGACGGCATCCTGCTGTTCAAGTACTGGCTGTGCGTGGACCAGGAGCAGCAGGAGAAGCGTTTCTGCGAACGCCATGTCGATCCACTGAAAGGCTGGAAGCTGTCGCCGGTGGACCTGAAGTCGCGCAGCAAGTACAGCGCTTACACCGAGGCCCGCGAGGCGATGCTGCGCGCCACCCATCGTGAGGCGGCGCCGTGGACGCTGGTGGATTTCAACGACCAGCGGCTGGGCCGGCTGACCCTGGTGCGCAACCTGCTGGACCGGTTGCCGGACACGCGCGTGGATGCACCGTTGCCGGAACTGCCGAAGCTGAAGGGCAAGCTGCATCGCGAGCACTACGATGTGCTGAAGCCGATCGAAGACTTCCCGGTCGAGGAATAGGTTGGTCGGCAGGGCCTGCGGCCCTGCACCTGCAGAAGCCTTCAAGCAACGGCAACAGCAACAGCCAGAGCGGGATTTCCGTGGGATGGCGGGGCGGTGTCGGAGTGCGGGGACGCCGCAAGTACGTCCGTGTAGGCTTGGCAGCCGCATCCATGCGGCTGACACCCCGCACTCCGACACCGCCCCACCTCTGACAGATTCCGACGATCTGATGGATCCACGCCATGCGTGGATGAGTCCCAATCGAAATCGAAAATCTCGATATCTGTGAGATCTGAGCCGAGCATGGCTCGGCTCTACAGAAGAGCGGGCAGATCGCGGAGATCTTTCGAAGGCGGGGTGGGTCCGGTGGCGGGAGTGTCCGCGGCATGGATGCCGCGGCCAAGCCCCCATGGACGGGTTTACGGCGTCTCCCGCCACCGGACCCAGCCCGCCATCCCTCAGGAGACCCGCCGTTGCTTCGGCTGTTGCTCTTGCTGTTGCCCTGGCTCGTAGCGGGTGCAGGGCCGCAGGCCCTGCCGACCAACCCCCTACTTTACAGCGGCGATCTGCTTTTCGATGTCGGCGGCAGTCACCGGGCCAAGGAAGCTGTGCGCCAGCTTGCCCTGCGGGTCCAGCAGGTGCGTCAGCGGCAGACCGCGCGGCGTGGCGAAATCAGCCGGCGGGTCGAACGGGTCGACGATCACGATCGGATAGGTCACCGGATGCTTGGTCAGGAATGCCTGCATCTCCGGCGCTTCGATGTCCTCATACGCCAGGCCGACCACTTCGATGTTGCTGCGCATCGCATGCAGCGCCGACAACTCCGGCATCTCCTTGCGGCACGGCGCGCACCAGGTCGCCCAGAAGTTCACCACCACCCACTTGCCGCGGTGCGCGGCCAGGTCGTAGTCGCTGCCATCCACCGCCTTCATCTTCAGTGTCGGGAACTCGGCCGTGGTGCGCTCTGCCGGGGTTTCCTCGACCGGGGCCGGTGCGGCCGGCGTCGGTGCCTGTGCCGGCGGCTGGCTGCTGGACGGGGTCGGTTCCTGCGCCGGCTTGCAGGCGGCAAGGGCCAGCGTCAGGGCCAGCGGGAGCAGCAGCAACGGGGTCTTGCGGGTCATGGCGTGTCTCCGGAATCGGTATAGATATCGCTGACCTTGCGCTTGAGGCGTTCGCGCAGGGGCAGTCGCAGGTCGTCCAGTGCCGCCAGGGCGGCCCGGCCCAGGCTGTCGTCGCGGTACGGCAGGTGCTGCTCGGCCACCGGGATGCGCAGCTGGGTGCATTCGTACAGGTCAGCCAGGCTCACCTGGTCCAGGTCGCGGGACAGCAGCCACTCGCCGCGCTCGTCGCGGCGCAGCAGGCCGATCTCCTGCAGGTTGCAGGCCAGGTCATGCAGCAGGGAGTCGGTCAGCATCGGCTCCAGCCGCAGGATTTCATCATCGGCAAGGCCCCTGCCCTTCAAGCGTGCATGGTGGAAGCGGCCGAGCAGGCGCAGCAGGCCGTAGAACTCGTAGCCCTGCGGCAGCCGCAGCTCCACCGGCTGGTAGCGGAAGGCCGCCATCGACGATGACAGCGACGCGCCCAGCAGCACCGCCACCCAGCACAGGTAGATCCACAGCAACAGGATCGGCACGAACGCCACCGTGCCGTACAGCTTCTGGTAGGACTGGAAGCTGCCGAGGTAGGCGCCGATGCCCCACTTCACCAGTTCCAGGATCACCGCCGCCAGGATCGCGCCGGGGACCGCGTGCCGCCACTTCACCGTGTGGTGCGGCACCACCCGGAACATCAGGGTGATGCAGACGAACTCGATCAGGATCGGCGCCAGCCGCAGCGCCAGCTCGGCCAGCCAGCGGCCCTCCTGGGTGCCGAACAGGGGCATCGCGAACACCCGCGCCGATACCGCCAGCGACGCGGCGGCGAGCATCGCGCCCAGCGTCAGGACGGTCCAGTAGACGAGGAAGCGGGTCAGCTTGGGCCGGGTCGAACCGACCCGCCAGATCTGGTTGAAGGTCTCTTCAACACTGTTGAGGGTGATCAGCAGCGACACCACCAGCGCGATGAAGCCGGCAGCGGTGAGCTGGCCGGCACTGGCCGAGAACTGCCGCAGGTAGCCCTCGGCCGCGCGCGCGGCGTTGGGCACGAAGTTGGAGAAAACGTAATCGCTGAGCTGGTCGCTCCAGCGGTCGAAGACGGGGAAGGCCGAGAGCACGCCGAACACCACGATCGCCAGCGGCACCAGCGCGAACACCGTGGTGTAGGCCAGTGCCGCCGCTGCCTGGAACAGGCGGTCGTCGAGGAAGCGATGCCACAGGAAGCGGCCGAAACTGATGGCCCGTGCGCGATCCCGCGCGCGCTCCATCCACAGGTTGAGCGTATCCAAAGGTTCCATCGGTGGAAGGGTACCCGATGCGGAATGCTGGCAGGATAGCCATACTGATGGCTACACGACGAGGAGAAGCGGGCACGATGGGCGAGATTCTGGTGCTGTACTACAGCCGGGGCGGTTCGGTGGCACGGCTGGCGCGCCAGATCGCGCGGGGCATCGGCGAAGTGCCGGGCATGACCGCGCGGCTGCGCACGGTGCCGCCGGTGGCCGCGGTGACCCAGACCGCACAGCCGCCTGTGCCCGACGATGGGGCTCCCTACGTGAGCGTGCAGGACCTGGTCGAGTGCCAGGGCCTGCTGCTCGGCAGCCCCACCCGCTTCGGCAATATGGCCGCACCGGTGAAGCACTTCCTGGATGGGCTGGGCGCTGAATGGGTCAATGGCACCCTGTCCGGCAAACCGGCCGGCGTGTTCACCTCCACCGCCTCGATGCACGGCGGGCAGGAATCGACCCTGCTGTCGATGCAGGTGCCGCTGCTGCATCACGGCTGCGTGATCGTCGGCATCCCGTTCACCGAGCCGGCGCTGAGCCACACCACCAGCGGCGGCACGCCCTATGGCGCCAGCCACGTGGCCGGCGCCGCCGACGACCCGCAGCCGACCGACGACGAGGCGGTGCTGGCACGCGCGCTGGGCCGCCGGGTGGCCGACATCGCGCAGCGGTTGGCCCGATGAACCGCGCGCCGCGCACGGTCCTGCTGCTGGCCCTGATGGGGCTGGCCGCGCTGTTCGCCGGTTGGTTCATCAATGACAAGCACTGGCTGGCGACCCAGCTGGTGTTCACCGCGCCGCCGCTGGCGCTGGCCTGTGCGCTGCGCCTGGGCTGGCGCAAGGCCGGCTTCTGGGCCTCGGTGCTGGCGCTGGGCTGGTTCAGCCATGGCGTGATGAGCGCCTGGAGCCATCCGGAAACGCGCTGGCTGGCATTGATCGAGATCGCGCTGGCGCTGCTGGTGATCTTCAGCGCCAGCCTGCCCGGGCTGCGCGCCCGCTTCGGCAAGCGACGCTGACGCTGCGCCCGCCGGGCCGTATCATCTGTGTTCCTGGCCCCGCGCCGCTGCACCTGTCCTGGTTTCGCGCATGCACATGATGGAAGAGCTCCTGGTCGTCACCACCGGTGGCACGATCGACAAGATCTACTTCGACGACAAGTCGGACTACCAGATCGGCGACCCCCAGATCGGCATGATCCTGCGCGAGCTGGGCGTCACGTTCCGCTTCAACGTGATTCCGATCCTGCGCAAGGATTCTCTGCACATCAACGATGAAGACCGCGAGCTGATCCGCGCCACCATCGCCGCGCAGCCGACCCGGCATGTACTGGTCACCCACGGCACCGATTCGATGGTGCAGACCGGCAAGGTGCTGGCGACGATTCCGGACAAGACCATCGTGATGACCGGCGCGCTGAGCCCGGCACGCTTCCGGGGTTCGGATGCCGAGTTCAACATCGGCTGCGCGATCGGTGCGGTGCAGTCGCTGCCGAGCGGCGTGTACATCGCCATGAACGGCCGCATTTTCGACCCGCAGCACGTGCGCAAGAACGTGGCCGCGAACCGCTTCGAATCGGTCTGAGCAACAGCGTGCCGACCAGGGTCGGCACCCCACCATGGCGCGGCCGCACGTACCACTGCCGGCCCCATGAGAAAACGCCCCGGCCTGAGCCGGGGCGTGCCCATGGAGAGGGACTTGGGCTCAGTACTGGGCGCTGAGGGTCAGGCCCGAGAAGGTGCTGTACGCCTTCACCCGCACATACCAGGTGCCTGCGGCCGGGCTGTTGATGGTGCAGGTCTCGCTGTTGCCGCTCAGGTACGGACGGCAGGTGTAGGTGGTATCGGTCGGGGCACTGCCCTGGCGCACGTACAGGTCGGCATCACCGCTGCCGCCACTGATCGCCACGCGCAGCTGGGTGCTGCCGGCCGGAACCGCAACGGTGTAGTTCAGCTCGGCACCGGTGGCGGCGCCCAGGCCGGTCACCGGCACGTTGTTCTGCAGCACGTTGCCGCCCGGGTTGGTGCCACCGCCGTTGATCGCGGCAGCCACCGCGGCATTGGCGTCGATGATGCCGGCACCGCAGCCGCCCGAGCAGGCGCCCGGCAGCGGACGTGCCGTGCTCTTGATGATGCTCTCGACCTGCGCCGGGCTCAGCGGGCTCGGGGCGACCGACTGCATCAGCGCGACCACGCCGGCCACGTGCGGCGCCGCCATCGAGGTGCCGTTGTACGACGCGTAGGTCGCGCTGCCCGGCGTGGTGGTGCCGGTGTTGAGGGTGGACAGGATGCTCTGGCCCGGCGCCGAGATGTCGATGCCGGTGCCGTAGTTGGAGAAGCTGGCACGTGCACCGGCCGAGGTGGTCGCGGCCACCGCGATCACGTTCGGGCAGTTGGCCGGCACCGAGCTGGACACGTTGGTGTTGCTGTTGCCGGCAGCGACCACCACGGTGGTGCCACGGCCGACCGCCCCGTTGATCGCATTCTGGTAGGTGGTCGAGCAGCTGCCGCCACCGCCCAGCGAGAGGTTGATGACCTCGGCCGGATTGGCATTGGCCGGCACGCCACTGACGGTGCCACCGGACGCCCACACGATCGCATCAGCGATGTCGGAGGTGTAACCGCCGCACTTGCCGAGCACGCGCACCGGCACGACCTTGGCGTTGAACGCGGTGCCGGCGACGCCGCTGGCGTTGTTGGTCACCGCCGCCACGGTGCCGGCAACGTGGGTGCCGTGCCAGCTGGAGTTGGAGGCCGGGATGCCCGAGCCACACTCATTGGCGCCGTACCAGTCGCCTTCATCGTTCGGGTTGTTGTCGCGGCCGCCACCATCGCGCGCCATCGCGGCGTCGCTGATGAAGTCGTAGCCGGGCAGGATGTTGGCGTTGAGGTCGGGATGGTTGGTGATGCCGGTGTCGATCACCGCCACCACCACGCCGGTGCCGGTGGACTTGTCCCAGGCCTGCTGGATGTTGATGCCTGCGTTGGACGTACCGAAGCCCCACTGCTCGCTGAAGCGGGTGTCGTTCGGGGTCAGCGTCGCGCGCATGATCTGGTCGACTTCGACGTATTCCACGTTCGGGTCGGCCGCCAGCTTGCGCATCAGCAGTTCGGATTCGGCCTGGTCGAGCGGACGGTCGGTCCTGACCAGGGTCGGGCCGACGGCCAGCTTGCGGACCTCCTGCAGGCCCAGCGCGCGGCCCTGGCTGCTGGCCAGGCCAGCGGCGGCCGTCTTCAGCGACGAAGCCAACGCGGTGGTGTTGGCCACGGCGGCGCTGCCGTCGCGGTACTTCACGATGAAACGCTGGTGCGTCGGCGCGGACTGCAGGCCGCTGAGCTGGACATCACCGGCCAGCGCAGGCGTGGCCAGCAGCAGCGATGACAGAACGGACGCACCAAGGACCACCCACACTCGACGCACACGCGGTTGCGTTACCTGGGACATCGTATTTCCCTTTCTTGTGGTGTGAATGCCGGAATCGGCAGAAGCACCGGCCCGAACCATGGGCTGGCTTGCATTGGCGAGGTTCGAAGTCCGGTGAGTCAGCGGATCCCCCTAACGATCCGCCGTGCAGATGACGCTAATGGCCGAAACCGGACACCACAAGATTTTCAGCGTCTTTTCAGCAAGATGAAATGTTCGTTCTGAGACTTTTCGGGTCAATGGTTTGTGAAGGTGAAGGAACTTTCTCGTGTCCTGCACAGACCTGACTGGGTCTTCACGTGTCCCGGAATGACTTTGCCGACATCGGCGTCCGTTGTTTCGGGGCCAGCTCCTTGTCCCATGGAAAAGGGATCCGACCCCCAGGCCCATAACGCAGAAAGCCCGTCACGGGGGACGGGCTTTCCGGACAATCAGCCGAGCGCGGGCGCGGCTCTAAAGTTGACCGCAGGCGATCAGCCCAGCTTGACCAGCCAGTTATGGCGGTCCGGCAGGCGGCCGTACTGGATGTCGGTCAGCTCCTTGCGCAGCGACATGGTCACTTCGCCGGCCGGGGCGTTGATGTCGCCGACCGAGAAGCCCTCGCCCTTCAGCTGGCCGATCGGGGTGACCACCGCGGCGGTACCGCAGGCGAACACTTCGGCGATATCGCCCGAGGCCACGCCCTGCTTCCACTCATCGATGGTGACCTTGCGCTCTTCGACCTTCATGCCGCGGTCGCGGGCCAGCTGCAGGATGCTCTCGCGGGTGATGCCTTCCAGGATGCTGCCCGACAGTTCCGGCGTAACCAGCGTGCCGTCCTTGTAGACCAGGAACACGTTCATGCCGCCCAGTTCTTCCAGGTACTTGCCTTCGACCGGGTCGAGGAACAGCACCTGCGAGCAGCCCTGCGCCTGCGCCTTCTGCTGCGGCAGCAGCGATGCGGCGTAGTTGCCACCGCACTTGGCCGCGCCGGTGCCGCCCTTGGCCGCACGCGCATATTCGGTGGACAGCCAGATCGACACCGGGGCAACGCCCTTGGCGAAGTACGGGCCGGCCGGGCTGGCGATGACGTAGTAGCCAGCCTTGTGTGCGCCACGCACGCCGAGGAAGGCTTCGTCGCCAATCATGAACGGACGGAAGTACAGGCTCGACTCATCGGCCGACGGCACCCAGGCGCTGTCCACGGCGATCAGCTGCTTCAGCGATTCGACGAAGATCTCCACCGGCAGTTCCGGCAGCGCCAGGCGCTGTGCCGAACGCTGCAGGCGACGGCCGTTGGCATCCGGGCGGAAGGTCCAGATCGAGCCATCGGCATGGCGGTAGGCCTTGATGCCTTCGAAGATTTCCTGGCCGTAGTGCAGCACGGCCGCGGCCGGGTCCAGCTGCAGCGGGCCGTAGGCACGCACGTTGGCGTTGTGCCAGCCGGCGTCCTTGTCCCAGCGTACCTCCACCATGTGATCGGTGAAATGCAGGCCGAAGCCCGGCTTTTCCAGGATCTGGGCGCGCTCTTCAGCGCTGCGCGGGTGGTCCGAACGGGTGACGGCGAAGCTGGGAATGGACTGGGACACCGGAGGATTCCTGTTCTGGTTGCGGGTAGTGCCGGGCCCGCGTCACTGCGGGCCCTGGGTCAAAGCATGCCGGTCTCGAGCCGGGCCGCCTCGGACATCATGTGCTGGTTCCACGGTGGGTCGAACACCAGGTCGACGTCGGCCTCGGCCACCGTCGGGATCATTTCAAGCTTGCTGCGCACGTCGTCGACCAGGATGTCACCCATGCCGCAGCCCGGTGCGGTCAGGGTCATCTTCACGTCGATCTCGCGCTGGCCTTCGTCCAGGTGCTTGATCTCGACCTCGTAGACCAGGCCCAGTTCGACGATGTTCACCGGAATTTCCGGGTCGAAGCAGGTGCGCAGCTGCTGCCACACCAGCTGTTCCACCTGTTCGTCGGTGGCATCGGCCGGCAGCTCCAGCGGTGCCGGTGCCTCCTTGCCGATGGCGTCGCCGTCCTTGCCGGCGATGCGGAACAGGTTGCCCTCGACGAACACCGAATAGCTGCCGCCCAGCGCCTGGGTGATGTACCCATAGCTGCCGGCGGGCAGGGTCACGGTATCGCCCTGCGGGACCATCACGGCCTCGCAATCGCGTTCGAAGTGGACAGGTTCGCTGCTACGGGAATACATGGGGACCGATATGGGGCCGTGGCCGGGCCACGCAAGACGGCATTCTAGCCCAGCCGCCCCGGCACCGCCGGTGCACCGCGGCAAACCACAGTATCCTGTGGGTGATCTTCAGGGAGCTTCGATGTCCTCCAATGCCGCGCGTGCCAGGACCGTCACCTGGCTCTGGCCCCTCATGTTGTTGCTGGGCCTGCTTGTTGCTCCCCTTGCCTGGATGGTGCTGGCGCTGATGACCGGCCGGCAGGTTGGCTGGATGGCGGTTCTGACCGCCCTGGAACTGGTGTTCATGCTGCGCATGGGTACGCTGGGCCCGGGCCGGCTGCGCATTGCGCTGGTCGTGCTCGGCACCGTGCTGGTGGCCGCCGTGGCCAACTGGACCATCGCCAGCGCCTGGATGGGCGGCTCGATCGGGCTGGACCTGTGGGACGCCACCACGCGGATGGGCCCGCACCTGGCCTGGACCCTGATCAGCCTGGCCAACGGCGCGATGGAATGGATCTGGCTGGCCGTGGGTGTTGCCGTGGGCGCCTGGCTGGCGCGCTGAGCGCGATGCCCCCCGTGCGCGTTGTGCTTTCCGGGTAGATCCACGCCACGCGTGGATGAGGCTGCGCATATGGGGTCAGAGCCCTTTCCTGTGGAAAGGGATCCGACCCCGGATCTCAGTGCCCGCCGTCGAGCGCCTTCAACTCGCTCACCAGCGAGGCCGCCGCTTCGGCACCGTCGCCATACAGCATGCGGGTGTTGTCGGCGTAGAACAGCGCATTCTCGATGCCGGCAAAGCCGGTGCCCTTGCCGCGCTTGATCACCACCACGTTGCGGGCGTTCACCACGTCCAGCACCGGCATGCCGTAGATCGGGCTGGCCGGATCGGTGCGTGCCACCGGATTGACCACGTCGTTGGCACCGATCACCAGCACCACGTCGGTGTTGGCGAACTCCGGGTTGATGTCGTCCATGTCGGCGATCAGGTCGTAGGGCACGCCGGCTTCGGCCAGCAACACGTTCATGTGCCCGGGCATGCGCCCCGCCACCGGATGGATCGCGAACTTCACCTTCACCCCGCGCTGGCCCAGCCGCTGCGCCAGTTCCCAGATCTTGTGCTGGGCCTGCGCCACGGCCATGCCGTAACCGGGCACGATCACCACGCGCTCGGCGAACGCCATCATCGCCGCGACGTCGGCCGCGTCGATCGGCTTCTGCGAGCCGGTGATCGCCTGCGCTTCGCCACCGGCGCCAGCGCCGAAGTTGGAGAACAGCACGTTGCGGATCGGCCGGTTCATCGCCTTGGCCATCAAGCGGGTCAGCAGGATGCCGGCCGCGCCGACCATCATGCCGGCGATGATCAGCGCCTCGTTGCCCAGCACGTAGCCTTCGAAGGACACCGCCAGGCCGGTGAATGCGTTGTACAGCGAGATCACCACCGGCATGTCGGCGCCGCCGATCGGCAGCGTCATCAGCACGCCCAGGGCCAGCGCCAGCACGAAGAAGGCCACGATCGCCCAGGTGCTGAGCGTGCTGGCCGCGATGATCGCCAGCACCACCACCGCCAGCGCCACCAGCAGGTTCATCACCTGCTGGCCGGGCCAGGTCACGCGCTTGTCCAGACGCCCGTCCAGCTTGGCCCAGGCAATCACCGAGCCGGACAGCGACACCGCGCCGATGGCCGCGCCGACCACCGCCAGCAGCAGCACCGTGCCCGACGGCTGGCGCGCGGCCAGGTCGGCCAGTGCCTGTTCGCTCCAGTGCGTGGTGTCGCGGTGGGCCAGGAAGGCATAGCGCAGCAGTTCCACCGCACCGATCGCCGCCGCCGAGCCGCCGCCCATGCCGTTGTACAGCGCCACCATCTGCGGCATGTCGGTGATGGCGACCTTGCCGGCCGACCACCAGGCCAGGCCAGCGCCGAGCAGCAGTGCCACCAGGATCAGGGGAACGTTGTGCAGTTCGGGCAGGAAGAAGGTGGCCACCGTGGCCAGCAGCATGCCCAGCCCGGCCCAGCGGATGCCGCTACGCGCGGTGAGCGGCGAGGCCATGCGCTGCAGGCCGAGCAGGAACAGGGTGGCGGCCACCAGGTAGCTGGCCTTGACCAGCCAATCGAGCAGTTCGACGGTGCTGATGTTCAAGCCTGCGGCTCCTTCGTTTCGTCCTTGCCACCCTTGGGCGCGCTCGGCTTGAACATTTCCAGCATGCGCGCGGTGACCACGTAGCCACCGGCGGCGTTGCCGGCGCCCAGCACCACGGCGAGGAAGCCCAGGGCCTTCTCCAGCGGCGTCTGCGCGTGCCCCAGCACCACCATCGCGCCGATCAGCACGATGCCGTGGATGAAGTTGGAACCCGACATCAGCGGGGTATGCAGGATCACCGGCACCCGCGAAATGATCACGTGGCCGGCGATGGCGGCCAGCATGAAGATGTACAGCGCTACGAACCCGTCACTCACTGGCAACGCTCCCGCTCTGTCTTCGTCGGCCCATCATAACCACGGGCTGAACCCGGCGCGCGCCCACGGTCAACCGGAGGCGCGCTCACGCGTTGTCGATGGTGACCCCGAGCGAGGAACCGTACCCTGTGCTGGTGAGCAGCCCCGTCCCCTCGAGCGCCGAGACCGATGCCCTGCCGGCGTCGCTGGAGGCGTTCCTGGCCAGCGTCGGCCCGCGCGCATTCCGCTTCGCCGAGGCCGGCCTGCGCCAGCGCGACGACGCCCTGGATGCGGTGCAGGATGCGTTGATGCGCATGCTGGACTATGCCGACAAGCCGGCCGCCGAATGGGCGCCGCTGTTCTGGAGCATCCTGCGCCGGCGGGTGATCGACCTGCAGCGCCGGCGCCGCTTCCGCCTGCCGTTCTGGCGCGACAACCAGGACGCCGACGGGGGCGAGATCGACTGGGCCGATCCCGGCCCGGACCCGGCGCAGGCGCACGAACAGCGCCAGCAGTACCAGCAGCTGGTGCAGGCACTGCGTACCCTGCCCGCCCGCCAGCGCGAAGCCTTCACCCTGCGCGTGCTGCAGGACCTGGACGGGGCCACCACCGCCCGCGCCATGGGCTGCAGCGAAGGCGCGGTAAAAACCCATCTGGCACGCGCCCGGCAGGCGCTGCAGGACTACCTGGAGACTCACCTGTGAACCGCTCCCTGCCCTCCGATGACATCCTGCGCAGCCTGCACGCGCGGTCGCTGCAGGCCGTGTCGCCGGCCACGCTGGCACGGCTGCGCCAGGCCCGGCACGGCGCCGGCGCAGCCCATCGCGGGCGCCTGCGGTGGTGGCTGGCCAGCGCCTGCTCGCTGGTGGTGGCACTGGGTGTCGGCCTGCAGTTCAGCGGCCATGGCAATCTGGCGGGGCCCTCGCCGGCGCCGGTGCTGGCATCGGTGGAAGACAACAGCGCGCTCTACGACGAAAATCCCGATCTGTACCTGTGGCTGGGCGATACCGACCTGGCGATGGAGTGAACCATGCCCCGATCCAATCTCCTGCCGCTGCTGCTGACCCTGTCGCTGCTGCCGGCCGTTCCGGCGCTGGCGCAGAGCGCGGCCCCTGCGCCGGCCGCACGCCCTGCACCGGCTGCGCCGCTGCCGGCGTGGGAACAACTGAGCGAAGCCCAGCGTGAATCGCTGCTGGCGCCACTGCGCGACCGCTGGAACAGTGCCGATGCCGGCCAGCGCCAGCGCATGCTCTCGCATGGCCAGCGCTGGCAGTCGATGAGCCCGGAGGAACGCGACAAGGCCCGCCGTGGCCTGCGCCGCTTCGAGCACATGAGCCCGGAGCAGCGCGAGCAGGCACGTGCCCTGTTCGGGCAGATGCGCAACATGCCGCCAGCGCAGCGCGAAGCCCTGCGCGAACGCTGGTCGCAGATGACACCGGAACAGCGCAAGGACTGGGTGCGCGACAACCCGCCGCCGGCGAAGCCGAGGTAAAGGCAGCGTTCAACCCTTTGTAGAGCCGAGCCCAAGCTCGGCTGCTTTATCGCGCCTGCGCAAGCCGAGCATGGGATCGGCTCTACAGGAGGCATATCAGGTTCACGCCTGCCAGCGCGTCTTCGCCAGCAGCTCGTCGTCCCAGTCGAACGCCAGCTGCCCCTCGCGCACGAACAGCGCGACGAAGTTCAGCAGGTTGCGCGCATACATCTCGCTGGCCTGCGTTGCACCGCGGCTGGCCAGGCCCAGCGGGCCGTCAATGGTCACGCCCTGGTGTTCGATGCATTGCCCCGGCTGGGTCAGCGCGCAATTGCCGCCGCTCTCGGCGGCCAGATCCACGATCACGCTGCCGGTGGCCATGCCTTCCACCATCGCCGCAGTGACGATGGTCGGGGCCGGGCGACCCGGCACCGCAGCGGTGCAGATCACCACATCCACGCCGCGCAGGTGGTCGGCCAGCCGCCGCTGCTGCTCGGCGCGTTCCTCGTCGGTCAGCGCACGCGCATAGCCACCCTCGCCCGCCGCACTGACGCCCAGGTCGAGGAAGCGCGCGCCCAGTGACTGGATCTGCTCACGGGTTTCCGGACGCACGTCGAAGCCTTCCACCTGTGCGCCAAGACGTCGGGCGGTGGCAATGGCCTGCAGGCCCGCCACGCCCGCACCGATCACCAGCACCTTGGCCGGTCGCACGGTGCCAGCCGCAGTGGTCAGCATCGGGAAGAAACGGGGTGCGCGTTCGGCAGCGATCAGCGCCGCCTTGTAGCCGGCCATGCCGGCCTGCGAACTGAGCACGTCCATCGCCTGCGCACGGGTGGTGCGCGGCAGCTGCTGCAGCGGGAACAGGTGCAGGCGATCATCGGCCGCCAGTGCCGCCAGGGCCACATCACTGGCAGGGGTCAACAGGCCAACCACGGTGGCCCCCGGCTTGAGCTGCTGCAGCACCGTCGCCGGGGGCGCCTGCACGCACAGCAGGATGTCGATCTCGGCCCAGCCGGCGGCGTCGAATGCGCGGGCACCGGCATCGTCATAGACGGCATCGGTGAAACCCGCGGCCAGTCCGGCGCCGGGCTCGTACCACACAGTGATGCCCAGGGCGCCGAGCTTGCGCGCGGTCTCCGGCGTCAATGCCACGCGCCGTTCACCCGGCGCGGTCTCCTTGATCCCCAGCAACGCCACGGCCATGCAGGTCCCCGCTGATCGGTGAGTTTTCCCGATCCTAGCAGGCGGCTCCGCTCAGTGCAGGGTGGCGCTGCCCGGGTCCAGCCGATCGATCACGCCCTGCATGGCGCTGTCGAAGGCGCCGTCATCCACATGGGCGCGCAGCCGGCCCAGCCGCACCATCACTGCCAGCTCTTCCGGCGAGGCCACGCAGAAGCGCACGCCACGACGATTGACGAACAGCAGGCGCGAGGAGATCGGGCTGACCCAGGACAACTTGCCGGCCTGCACCTTGCCGTCCTTGTCGACGAAGTCCAGCCAGTTGCCGATCTCCATGCGGCGGAAGCGATCGGCATCGGCGTTGTCGAAATCATCGGCGTCGATCTGCCCACTCAGTTCCACCGCCGGCGATTCGGCCACCGGCGGCGCCGGCAGTGCGACCTGCGGCAGCTCCGGCAGCGCACGCTGCAGTTCCGGACGCGACTCGGCGATGCCCTGCAGGGTGTCGTGCAAGGCATCGATGGCGCCGGAGGCGGCGTCGCCATGCACGCCCACGCTGGCGAACACCTTGGCCAGCACCGGCTGCCAGGCCTGCAGCCACGGCTTGCCGACGATCTGGCGGCGGGCCTCGGCCACTTCCTCCAGCAGACCGTCGCCCAGGCTCAGGGCCTCGGCCACCGACGCGCCCTCCTCGCCCTCGCGCAGCAGCGCCAGGGTCAGGTGGTGCTGCCACGGCTGGCGCAGGAATTCGGCGATGGCCGGCGGCAGGCTGGCATCACCAATGCGGCGGTCCAGTTCGGCGCCGGCGCGGGTGCGGGCCATTTCCAGCTTCTCCTGGCCACGCTGCGTTTCGGCGGCGCGACGCTCGGCGATTTCCACGCGGCGGCGATGCTGCACCAGGAACTCGCGGAATTCTTCTTCCAGCGTCAGGAAGATCGCCAGGTTCTCGTTGAACTCGGCCACCAGGCGCTCGATGATCTCCTCGACCTTGGCCATCAGCATGCGCTCGGCCTGGCTTTCGCCGGTGTTGCCTTCGCAGGCCTCGGCCAGCGAGTTGAGCAGCTTGCGCGCCGGATGGGTCTTCTGCACGAACATGCGGCGGTCGAGCATCGCCACCTTGACGAACGGCACCACCAGGCGGCCGATCAGCTCCCGCGAGCGGCCTTCCAGTTCACGCTCGTCCAGCATCACGTCGAACAGCATGCCGACCAGATCGATCGCGTCCTCGTCCTGCGGGTCCAGCCGGGTCTGGCCCGGGTCGACACCGAGGCGGGTGGCGCTGGACAGCACCTCACTCTTCAGCCGTTGGGCCAGCGATTCGCCGTCCTCGCCGATCGCCGCGCGCAGGGTCGCACTGGGCGTGGCCTGCAGCAGCGACAGCACCGACATCATCTCGCGCTGGCTGAGCGGACGCTGCTGGCCGATCGCCACCTGCGCGGCCGAGGTCGCGTCCTCGCGCACATGCCGGGTCTGCTGCAGCAGTTCGTGCAGCGCCTCCAGCAGCATGCCCTGCTGCTGGCCCGCGTAGGCCTCGCCACCACCACCGTCGTCTCCGGGCAGATGCTGCTGCATGTGGCCACGGCGTTCGGACCAGCGCGCGGCGAAACGCTGCGCCCAGGCCGGCGCGGCCTGTTCGTCATCACCGAAGGCGCCGTCGAAGCCCGCGCCGGGGCGCTGCTCCACCAGATCGTCCAGGACCGACGCCATGCGCGGGTCGGGCGCCGCCGACAGCGGACGCCGCGGCGCTCCCGTCTGCGACATGACACCGGCCGCGGCCAGTTGCTCGTCCAGCTTCTCGTAGATGCGGCCGACCGGCGCGCGCAGGTCGCGTTCGCACAGCTTGATCAGCACCAGGTGCACTTCCGGGGCCAGTTCACAACCAGCGAAGGCTTCGTGGATGGCCACGCCCAGGTGCTCGGGGCTGATCGGGTTGTGGTCGGCATCCAGTTCGGCGCCGCCGATCAAGCGGCCCAGGCGGCGATCCAGCCGCGCCAGTACCGGCTTGAAGTCGCGCAACAGCACGGTGGCGAAATTGCGCACCGCCAGCCGCGATTCCAGTACGTGTTCGGCCAGCAGGCTGAGGCCATCCTCGGCCGGGCCGGACAGCGTGGTTTCCGCGGACAGCGGCTCACCACTGGCCAAGGCTTCCCAGGCGCGCTGCAGGTGGCCGGCAAAGGCGGCGGCGATCTCCTCGCGGCGGCGGCGCAGTTCACGCATCGCGTCCAGGAACAGCAGCTGCGACGAACCGGCATTGCCGGCCCGGTCGAACAGGGCATCGTCGAAGCGCGCCAGTGCCGCCCCGAAGGCCTGGCACAGCGCGGGCAGGACCATGTCCCGGGCAAGCTGGAGCTGGGCCGGGTCACGGCCCGGCGATCCCAACGGTGTGGGCGCGCTCATCATTCGGGAAGGCTCCCCACCTTCTCTGGTACGGCAGGCATCATGGACATCGCGACGGCCGGTACACCCCATGTACCGGTACGTCGATGGTAGGCCGGCCAGCCCGTCACGGACAGTGAAACAGTCCTCACTTCAAACCTCATGACCGGCGGCCCGGCAAGGTAGATATCGTAAGCCGTGCAAGGCCTGCGAGGCGAGGGGAAGCGGCTGCCCGTTTCCCGCCAGTGGCATGACGTTCATCACAGTTTGATATTCAGAGGCCAGACGCGACACAGACGGCGTCTTTGACCACCCCGACTATAATCAAACCTCCGTGATGACCGGTTCAGACACCATGCCCGACCCCGCTGCCCTGCTCGCCCTGGATGCCCGCCGCTCCGTGCCTTCGCGGCAGCTGGCCGAGCCAGGCCCGGATCCGGCCACCCTGCAGCGGATGCTGGCCTCGGCAGTGCGTGTTCCCGACCACGGCAAGCGCGTACCGTTCCGCTTCCTGAAGATTGCCGGCGATGCACGTCACACTCTGGGCGACTTCCTGGCCCAGCGCAGCCGCCAGCGCGACCCGCAGGCCGGCGAGGCGGTGTTCGAGAAGGACCGCCAGCGCTTCAGCCATGCGCCGCTGGTGATCGTGGTGGTGGCCAGCCCGCGACCGGACCCGAAGGTGCCCGAACAGGAACAGCTGATGACCGCCGGCTGCGTCTGCTTCGCGCTGCTGCAGGCCGCTCAGGCCTTGGGCTTCGGCGCGCAGTGGCTGACCGCCTGGATGGCCTTCGATCCAGCCGTGCAGGCCTATCTGGGGCTGTCCGAGGGCGAAGGCATTGCCGGTTTCATCCATATCGGCACGCCGAAGGCCGCCGTCCCCGAACGCGAGCGCCCCGATCCGGCGGCCCTGCTGCGCGACTGGACGCCGCCGGCATGACCCTCCCGGCAGCGCCGCCCTCGCTGTACCTGGTCGACGCCAGCATCTACGTGTTCCGCGCCTGGCACTCGCTGCCGGACCAGTTCCAGGATGCGCAGGGCTGGCCGACCAACGCGGTGCACGGCTTCGCCCGCTTCCTGCTGGACCTGCTCGAGCGCGAGCGCCCGCGGCACATCGCCATTGCCTTCGACGAAGCGCTGGACAGCGGCTTCCGCCACCGCCTGTATCCGGCCTACAAGGCCAACCGCGACCCGGCGCCGGAGGCGCTCAAGCGCCAGTTCGTGCACTGCAAGGCGCTGTGCGCGGCGTTGGGCCTGGCGGTGCTGGCGCACCACGAGTACGAGGCCGACGATCTGATCGGAAGCGCACTGCACGTGCATCGTGGCAGCCATCGCGGCGTGATCATCTCCGCCGACAAGGACCTCTCGCAGCTGCTGCTCGACCACGACGAGCAGTGGGACTACGCACGCAACCAGCGCTGGGACGTGGCCGGGGTGAAGGCGCGACACGGCGTGCATGCGCACCAGATCGCCGATTACCTGGCGCTGTGTGGCGACGCGGTGGACAACATTCCCGGTGTCAGTGGCGTCGGCAGCAAGTCCGCTGCCGTGCTGCTGGCCCATTTCGGCAGCATGGACGTGCTGTACGAGCGACTGGATGAAGTGCCGTTCCTGCGCCTGCGTGGCGCCGCCCAGATGGCCGTGCGCCTGCGCGAGCAGCGCGAGCACGCCCTGCTCTGGCGCCAGCTGACCACCATCGCGCTGGACGCGCCGCTGGAAGGCAGCCAACCCGGCCTGCTGCGCCAGACCGCCGATCCCGAGCTGCTCGGCGGCCTGTGCCAGACCCTGCGCTTCGGCCCGATGACCCGCCGCCGGCTGTTCGATGCCGCTGGCGTGCCCGATATTCTTCCCACCCACAGCGAGCCCGCATGAGCCAGCGCAACACCGAAGCCCCGCGTGTCGTCTATGAAGGCAAGTACCAGCGCATGCTGGTGCGCGGCACCTGGGAATACAGCGAACGTACCCATGCCGGTGGCCTGGCCGCGATCATCATCGCCGTCACCCCCGAGGACAAGGTGCTGTTCGTCGAGCAGTTCCGCGTGCCGCTGCAGGCCCCCACCATCGAGATGCCGGCCGGCCTGGTCGGCGACATCCACGCCGGCGAGTCGATCGAAGTCTCGGCGGTGCGCGAGCTGGAGGAAGAAACCGGCTGGACCGCCGATCACGCTGAAGTGCTGATGATCGGCCCGACGTCCTCTGGCGCCAGCAGCGAGAAGATCGCCTTCGTGCGCGCCACCGGCCTGCGCCGTGTCGGCGAGGGCGGTGGTGATGACAGCGAAGACATCACCGTGCACGAGATTCCGCGCAGCGAAGCCGCAGCCTGGCTGGTGCAGAAGATGGGCGAAGGCTACGAGCTGGACGCCAAGCTCTGGGCCGGGCTGTGGATGATCGAGCACCACCTGGACGGACGCCCGCGTGGCTGACGCCGACCTGCACGCGCTGCCGGCCCTGCTCGGCGCAGACGACCCGGCGATCCACACGATCCACCGGCCGCAGGGCGCCTCGCCGTTCCTGCTGCTGGCCGACCATGCCGGCCAGCGGGTGCCGCGCGTCCTCGCAGGCCTGGGCTTGCCGCAGACCGAACTGGACCGCCATATCGGCTGGGACATCGGCATTGCCGGCACCACCCGTGCACTGGCCGAACGACTGGATGCCTGGGCGATCGAACAGACCTATTCGCGGCTGCTGATCGACTGCAACCGCCCGCTGGCCTCGCCAACGCTGATTCCGGAAGTGAGCGACCACACCGTGGTGCCAGCCAATGCCGGGCTGTCAGTGGCGCAGCGGCAGCAACGCATCGAGGCGATCCATGCGCCGTACCACGCGCGCATCGACGCCGAGCTTGATACACGCCGTGATGCCGGCCGCCCGACCCTGCTGGTGATGATGCACAGCTTCACACCGGTGATGAACGGCGTGCAGCGGCCGTGGCACGCCGGCGTGCTGTACCACCAGGACACGCGTTTTGCCCATGCCCTGCTGCAGGCGCTGCGCGACGAGGGCGACCTGGTGGTGGGTGACAACGAGCCGTATTCGGTCAGCAGCACCAGCGATTACGCGGTACCGGTGCACGGCGAAGGCCGTGGCCTGGTGCACGTGGAGCTGGAGATCCGCCAGGACCTGATCGCCGACGTGGCCGGGCAGCAGGCCTGGGCGGAGCGGCTGGCGCGGATTTTCAGCGCGCTGCAGCCGCAGTTGCTGGCGTTCGGTTGAACGTCATCCACGCCCTGCGTGGAGGGTGTTGCTCAAGGCAATGCGGGCGCGTCCATCCACGGGAACGGCTTGTAGCCACGCACCTGCAGCGTCGCGCCGATGTCGGCGAAGTCATCCTTGATCGCCTGCGCGCGGCGACGATCCAGCGCTTCACCCAGCAGCAGCGGTAACGCGCGGCAGCGCGCCAATGCATCGCTCACCGGAATCTCCAGCAGGCGCGCCACGCGTTGGGCCGCCGCTTTGACCTGCGCCTCCGGGCACGCGTTCAATGCCAGATCGAAGGACGCGAAGATGCCTGTCCCCACTCCCGCCTCGCGCGCAGCCGCCTGTTCCGCAGCTTCCGCTTCGCCCAGCACCTCGTCGATGCCTTCGACCTGCCGGAACGCGTCGTACTCGGCGTAGTACGCCAGCGCCTGCGCGTAGTCCCGCAGCGAAGACAACGGGCGCTGCCGCTTCTGCACGTCGAGCACATCCGCAAACGTCGCAGGTTCCAGGAACGCGCCCAGGCCCAGCGCGCGTGCCTCAGCCGGGACCTCGCTGTCCTCATCGAAGGCGGCATCCTCATCGGGTGGCAACCAGAAGCGCGCCTGCAGCAGGTCGCCCTCGGTGGCGTGCACCCAACCGAAGGAGCCGTACACCTCATCATCATCGTTGCAGGCTGCGAAGGCATGCAGGGTCTGTTGCAGGTCCAGCAGTTCGATCATGCGTCGGTGCCCAGGCAGGTAGTGGCAGCCGAGTCTACCGGCGCCGGGCGCAGGCCCAGCGCGATGACCACGCCGAGCGCGGCGAACAGCGCGGCGCCGTACTGGGCATTGACCATGCCCTGCAGGGCATCGGCACTGGTTGCTGCCTGCGTGCCGCGCGCGGCGTTGGCCACCATCACCAGCACCGCCAGTCCCAGCGCGCCGCCGATCTGCTGGGCGGTGGCGGCCATGCCGGACGCGACACCCTGCTGCGGTCCCGGCACGCCCTGACCGGCCACGATCCACATCGCTGTCCAGCTCATGCCCTGGCCGACGCTGAGCACCACGATGCCCGGCAGCAGCGGCCAGTAACCAGCGCCATGCGGCATCGCCAGCGCCACCGCAGCGATGCCGATGGCACCGGCGGCGAAGCCCCAGGCCAGCACCTGCCGTGGCGAACGACGCCGCAGCATGCGTTCGGCAAGACGAATGCCAAAGGTGCACACCAGCGTCGGCAGCAGGAAGGCCATGCCGGCCTGCAGCGGGCTCCAGCCGTAACCATCCTGGAAGTACAGCGCCAGGAAGTAGTACTGCACGCCGTAGCTGCTCATGAAGGCGAAGGTCAGGCCGAGTGCCGCACGCAGGCCCGGCAGGCGCAGCAGCGCGAACTGCATCAGCGGGTCACGGCTGCGCTTCTCGATCTGCACGAACACCGCCAGCAGTACCGCTGAGAGCAGCAGGCACATCATCGTGGCCGGTGCCGTCCAGCCCCACTCCGGCCCCTGCACCAGGGTGGTGACCAGCAGGCTGCCGCCGGCGGTGACGGTGAGGCAGCCGGCCAGGTCGAATGAACGCCCCTGCACCCGTGGGCCATCGCCCGGCAACCACGCACCGGCAGCGACCGCACACGCGGTGGCCAGCGGCACGATCACCGCCAGCACCGCCGGCCAGCCGAACGCCTGGGTCAGCACGCCGCCGAGCAGCGTGCCCAGCGCCAGGCCGACCGCGCTGGCCATGCTCCAGATCGCCAGTGCGCGGTTGCGCACCGGGCCTTCGGCGTACAACGTGTTGATCAATGCCAGCGTGGCCGGGAACAGCAGCGCCGCACCGACGCCCTGTGCGGCACGCGCGATGATCAGCAGGATCGCATTCGGCGCCAGCGCACCAAGCAGCGAGGCCAGTGCGAACAGCAGCATGCCCAGCCGGTAGAAACGGCGGCGACCGATCAGATCGGCGGCGCGGCCACCCAGCAGCAGGCTGCCGCCGAAAGCGACGGTATAGGCGCTGACCACCCACTGCAGCTGCTGCGCGTTGATCTGCAGCGCGCGGCCCATGTCATGCAGGGCGACGAAGATGATGGTGGCGTCCAGCGCGATGATCAGCTGCGCGGTGGCCAACAGGGTCAGCGCCCAGCGTGGATAGTTGAGGGGAGGCATCGGTGGGTTGGAGCGATGGGGGGAGCGCAGTCTCATTGATGCGGACAATTCAATAAACCCCTTTCCGCCCATATCTGTCATGATTTTTCGCATGAATGGAGCTTCGATGGACCTCAATGCGGTGCGCATGCTGGTGCAGGTGGCAGAAGCGCGCAGCTTCACGGTGGCCGCCGGCCAGCTCGGCCTGAGCCAATCCGGGCTGTCGCGCGCGATCGGCCGGCTGGAGGCGACGCTGGGGGTGAAGCTGCTGCAGCGGAACACCCGCAACGTGGCGCTGACCCCGGATGGCCGCCAGTTCGTCGAACAGGTGATGCCGCTGCTGGCTGGCCTCGACGATGCCGAGCGCCAGCTGGCCGACCGACCCTGCACGCCCTCGGGCACATTGAAGATCAGCGCGTCGTCGATGTTCGGGCGCAAGGTGCTGGTGCCGATGCTGGCGCCGCTGCTGCAGCAGCATCCGCAGTTGCAGGTGGAAGCGGTGCTGAGCGACCGCCTGGTCGATCTGGTCGAGGAAGGCTTCGATGCAGCGCTGCGCACCGGCGTGATTGCCGACCAGCGCATTGTTGCGCGGCCCTTGCGGCCGCTGCGCTGGGTGACCGTGGCCAGTCCGGACTACCTGGCCCGCTGCGGCGCGCCGGTCGATGTCGCCGCGCTGCGGGACCACGCCTGCCTGGCCGTGCGCAACCTGCGCAGTGGCCGCGTGGTCGACTGGCAGTTCCTGCAGGACGGCCAGTTGCGGGAAGTCACGCCGCCGACGCGGATGGTGTTCGACAGCGGTGATCCACTGGTGGAAGCGGCCATCGCCGGCATCGGTATCGTGCAGGTCATGGATTTCGCCGTGGCCGACGCGCTGGCCGATGGCCGGCTGCAGCGCGTGCTGCAGCCGTATGAAGGCCGCAGCCGTGCGTTGTCGTTGATCTATCCGCCCTCGCGGCAGCACTCGCCGAAGCTGCAGGTGCTGGCTGACGCGTTGCTGGCCGGTAACTGGTAGATCGGTGCATTCGGGCCAGGGTCAGATCCCTTTCCTCGGGAAAGGGATCTGACCCTGGCGTCGCCGGCCAGCGGCCGGCACTCCCGATCAAGCAAAGCTATCGGTGGCGCGTACCAGTGCGTCCACGTTCTCGGCTTCAAACGCCGAGTGGCCCGAGGCCGGGGTGATTTCCAGCTTCGCCTTCGGCCACACCTTGGTCAGGTCCCAGGCGTTGGCCAGCGGGCAGACCACGTCGTAGCGACCGTGCACGATCACGCCCGGAATGTCGGCAATGCGGTGCGCGTCGCGCAGCAGCTGGTCTTCCACCTCGAAGAAGCCACCGTTGACGAAGTAGTGGTTCTCGATGCGGGCGAAGGCCAGCGCGAAGTGCGGGTCTTCGTGGCTGTTGATGAAGTCGTCATCGACGTGCAGGAAGCTGGTCGCGCCTTCCCACACCGCCCAGGCCTTGGCCGCTTCCAGGCGGGTGGTTTCGTCGTCGCTGGTCAGCCGGCGGTGGAAGGCCGAGATCAGGTCATGACGCTCCACCGACGGGATCGGCTTCAGGTAGTGCTCCCAGGCATCCGGGAACAGGCGGTTGGCACCTTCCTGATAGAACCATTCCAGTTCCCAGCGGCGCAGCATGAAGATGCCGCGCAGCACCAGCTCGGTCACGCGCTGCGGGTGGGTTTCTGCATAGGCCAGCGCCAGGGTCGAACCCCAGCTGCCGCCGAATACCTGCCAGCGATCCACCTTCAGGTGCTCGCGCAGCTTTTCGATATCGGCAACGAGGTCCCAGGTGGTGTTGTCCACCAGGTCCGCGTGCGGGGTGGAACGGCCGGCACCACGCTGGTCGAACAGGATGATGCGGTACTTCGACGGGTCGTGGAACTGGCGCATCTTGTCGCTGCAGCCGCCGCCCGGGCCACCGTGCAGCATCACCACCGGCTTGCCATCCGGGTTGCCGCACTGTTCGAAGTACAGCGTGTGGCGGTCATCGACCTTCAGGGTGCCGACGTCGTAGGGGGTGATGGCGGGGTACAGCGTACGCATGCTTGCAGCTCCAGGGTGATGCCCTGCCGGGGCAGGAGAACCTCCATTCTAGGCCGGACGCCGGCCCAGGGTGATGCGGTCGCGCTGCTCCAGGTCCTGCACGGTCTGCACGTCGGCAAAACCGGCGGCGTCGAACAGCGCGCGGATCGCCTCGCCCTGGTCCCAGCCATGCTCGATCAGCAACCAGCCACCGGGCAGCAGATGCGCCTGGCCGCCGTCGACGATGCGGCGGATGTCATCCAGCCCATCCAGGCCGGACGCCAGTGCGGTGGACGGCTCGAAGCGCAGGTCGCCCTGCTGCAGGTGCGGGTCATCGCTGGCGATGTACGGCGGGTTGCTGGCAATCAGGTCGAAACGCGCCCCCTGCAACGGCGCATACCAGTCGTGCCCGCCCTCGGCGAAACGGACGTTGCCCAGTTCATGACGGGCGGCATTGCGCGCGGCCACGGCCAGCGCGCCCGGGCTGGCATCGGTGGCCAGCACCTGCGCCTGCGGCCGTTCGCTGGCCAGCGCCAGCGCGATCGCGCCGCTGCCGGTGCCGAGGTCGGCCACCTGCAGGTCACGCTCCAGCGGCAGGCGCTCCAGCGCCAGCTCCACCAGCAACTCGGTTTCCGGGCGCGGGATGAGGGTGAAGGGGTCCACCTCCAGATCGAGGGTCCAGAAGCCGCGGCGGCCAGTCAGGTAAGCCACCGGCTCACCGGCCACGCGGCGGGCCAGCAACGCGTCGAAGGCAGCCTGTTCGGCATCAGCCAGCGGATCGGTGGCGTGCGCGAACAGCCAGCTGCGCGGGCGGTCCAGCACGTGCAGCAGCAGCAGTTCGGCCTCATGGCGGGCGTCGATGCCGCCCAGGCGGGCACTGGCGTCGGCCACGACCTGGCGTAGGGAGGATTCGGTTTTGACAGACATTCCGCAATTGTAGAGCCGAGCCCATGCTCGGCTGCTTCTGGGACAGCCGAGCGTGGGCTCGGCTCTACAGATCCGCAACCGAGCGTAGGCTCGGCTCTACAACGCCGGAATCCGTTCAGGTTCTGGCAAACGGAATAAGGACGGGCTATCGGCCGCGTTCACCTGCCGGGAAGAATTTTCCTTGTCATACAGGCAGTTGCAGGATGGAAGCAGCAAGGTTCAGTGCCGGCTCATGACCCCTTGATAGACTCTATCTATCAAATAGATGCAATCAATGGATTGTTCTTATCGCCAGCGAGTCGGTAACCTAGCTCCTGTCGATTCACCCACTCCCCTTCACCAGAGGAAAAACGATGTCCCTGATCAACACCCAGATCCAGCCGTTCGAAGCCAACGCTTATCACAATGGCGAGTTCATCAAGGTTTCCGATGCCAGCCTGAAGGGCCAGTGGTCCGTCCTGATCTTCATGCCGGCCGCCTTCACCTTCAACTGCCCGACCGAGATCGAAGACGCAGCTGACCATTACGCCGAGTTCAAGAAGGCTGGCGCCGAGGTCTACATCGTCACCACCGACACCCACTTCTCGCACAAGGTGTGGCACGAAACCTCGCCGGCCGTCGGCAAGGCCCAGTTCCCGCTGGTCGGCGACCCGACCCACCAGCTGACCAACGCCTTCGGCGTGCACATTCCGGAAGAAGGCCTGGCCCTGCGCGGCACCTTCATCATCAACCCGGAAGGCGTGATCAAGACCCTGGAGATCCACTCCAACGAGATCGCCCGTGACGTGTCCGAGACCCTGCGCAAGCTGAAGGCTGCCCAGTTCACCGCCGCCAACCCGAACCAGGTCTGCCCGGCCAAGTGGAAGGAAGGCGAGAAGACCCTGACCCCGTCGCTGGACCTGGTCGGCAAGATCTAACGCAGTACCGGCCTGCCGTGGCCCCACGTCACGGCGCGCCCTTCATCCCCGTGCCGGTCCCCCCGCCGGCGTGGGGGTGAACCCAAGACAGCCAACGCGCGCCAGCCTTGGCCAGCCAGCCCCTTCCACGGTCGCTGTCTTGGGTTCACCCCTACCCCCTGCTGGTCCGCTACCTTCTACAGCGGTGCCACGCCCCCTGTTTGCCTGAAGCCAGGAGATGACCCGATGTTGGACGCCAACCTGCAGTCGCAGCTGAAGACCTATCTGGAGCGCGTGACCCGCCCGATCCAGATCACCGCGCACGCCGACGATGGGGCCAAGTCGCAGGAAATGCTGGAACTGCTGCAGACCCTGGAAAGCCTGTCGGACAAGATCTCGCTGCAGGTGCTGCGCGACGGTCAGGGCCGCGTGCCCTCGTTCGACCTGGGCACCCCGGGCCAGGACATCCACCTGACCTTCGCCGGCCTGCCGATGGGCCACGAGTTCACCTCGCTGGTGCTGGCGCTGCTGCAGGTCGGCGGTCATCCGTCCAAGGCCACCGCCGAACTGATCGAGCAGGTGCAGAATCTGGAAGGTGAGTACCGGTTCGAAACCTATTTCTCGCTGTCCTGCCAGAACTGCCCGGACGTGGTGCAGGCGCTGAACCTGGCCGCAGTGCTCAACCCGCGCATCCAGCACGTGGCCATCGACGGTGCCCTGTTCCAGGACGAAGTCGAGAAGCGCGAGATCATGTCGGTGCCGACCGTGTACCTCAACGGTGAAGTCTTCGACCAGGGCCGCATGACCCTCGAGCAGATCGTGGCCAAGCTGGATACCAATGCCAGCAAGCGCGATGCCGAGAAGATCGCCGCCAAGGATGCCTTCGACGTGCTGGTGGTGGGCGGTGGCCCGGCCGGCGCTGCAGCGGCGATCTATGCCGCACGCAAGGGCATCCGCACCGGCATCGCCGCCGAGCGTTTCGGTGGCCAGGTACTGGACACCATGGCCATCGAGAACTTCATTTCGGTGAAGGAGACCGAGGGCCCGAAGCTGGCCACGGCGCTGGAACAGCACGTGCGCGAGTACGAGGTGGACATCATGAACCTGCAGCGCGCCAGTGCGCTGGTGCCGGCCGGCGAAGACGGCCTGGTGCAGGTGCAGCTGGAGAACGGCGCGGTACTGAAGTCGCGCTCGGTGATCCTGTCCACCGGCGCGCGCTGGCGGCAGATGAACGTGCCGGGCGAAGACCAGTACCGCAACAAGGGCGTGGCCTACTGCCCGCACTGCGATGGCCCGCTGTTCAAGGGCAAGCGCGTGGCGGTCATCGGCGGCGGCAACTCCGGCGTGGAAGCGGCCATCGATCTGGCGGGCATCGTGTCGCATGTGACCCTGCTGGAATTCGATTCCAGCCTGCGCGCCGATGAAGTGCTGCAGAAGAAGCTGCGCAGCCTGGGCAACGTCACCGTGCTGACCAGTGCGCAGACCACCGAGGTACTGGGCGATGGCAGCAAGGTCACCGGCCTGGTCTACAAGGACCGCGTCGGTGGCGATGCCCACCGCGTCGAGCTGGAAGGCATTTTCGTGCAGATCGGCCTGCTGCCCAACACCGAATGGCTGAAGGACACCGTGGCGCTGTCGCCGCGTGGCGAGATCGTCATCGACGACCGCGGCCAGACCAGCCTGCCGGGCGTTTTTGCCGCCGGCGATTGCACGACGGTGCCCTACAAGCAGATCATCATCGCCATGGGCGCCGGCTCGACCGCCGCACTGAGCGCGTTCGACCACCTGATCCGCTCGTCGGTAAGCAACAGCAGCGGTGCCGTTGCTGAAGCGGCCTGATCCACCGTTCCCAGATCACCGGGAACCTTGTCTGCCTGTCGGGTAACCACGCCGTCAGCCGGTCCGTTACCCCTGGGGTGTAAGGATGAACCTACGTGATCTGAAGTACCTGGTAGCCCTGGCCGACCACAAGCATTTCGGTCGGGCTGCCGCCTCCTGCTTCGTCAGCCAGCCCACGCTGTCCACGCAGATCCGCAAGCTGGAAGAAGAGCTGGGCCTGCCGCTGGTGGAACGCGCGCCGCGCAAGGTGATGCTGACCCCGGCCGGGCAGGAAGCAGCCGCGCGGGCACGGGTGATCGTGTCCGAAGTGGAACAGCTGAAGGAAGCGGCACGGCGCAGCCGCGATCCGGAAGCCGGTACGGTGCGCCTGGGGATCTTCCCGACCCTGGGCCCCTACCTGCTGCCGCATGTGATCCCGCGCATCCGCGAGCGTTTCCCGGAGCTGGAACTGCTGCTGGTCGAGGAAAAGAGCGATGTGCTGCTGGACCGCCTGCGCGAAGGCAAGCTCGATGCTGCGCTGCTGGCCCTGCCGGTGATCGACGATCAGCTGCACGCCGAGTTCCTGTTCGAGGAGCCATTCCTGCTGGCGGTGTCCGGGCGCCACCCGCTGGCCCGTCGCGAACACCTGGACGTGCAGGAACTGGCCACGCAGAAGCTGCTGCTGCTGGAAGACGGGCATTGCCTGCGCGACCAGGCGCTGGAAGTCTGCCGCCTGTTCGGCGCCAACGAGAAGTCCGAGTTCCGCGCCACCAGCCTGGAAACCCTGCGCCAGATGGTCGCCGCCGACGTCGGCATCACCCTGCTGCCCAGCCTCTCCGTGCAGCCGCCAGTGCCGCGCTCGAACAACATCCGCCTGCTTGATTTCACCGGCGAAGGCCGTCCCAGCCGGCGTATCGCCATGATCTGGCGCCGCAGTTCGGCCATGAACGAGTTCCTGATGGAGCTGGCCGACCAGTTCAAGCGCCTGCCGCAGGCGCTGTTCACGCTCGATGCGCTCACTGCCACCGACGAGGCTGCGGCCCTGCCCGGCCCTGCGCTGAACGGCTGAGCCCCCGCAGCACCGGCCCGGAATCGGCAGGAGTCGATTCCGGCCGCATTTGTCCCCACAATACAGACAGGCGGCGCCAGCAGGCGCCGCCTTTTGCATGGCTTTCAACCAAGGAGCTTCACCATGAACACCGCCAGCGGCCTGCCGCCGTCGATCACCGTTTCTACCTTCGACATGGACCGCTTGGACGCCATGCTCGAATCCCCTGCGCTGAGCCAGACGCCTGCCGCGCTCGCGCTTGCTGAAGAACTCAACCGGGCCACCGTGCTGGCACCGGACCAGATTCCCGAAGGCATCGTCATGATGCATTCGCGCGTGGAGTGCGAAGATGAGGTGTCGGGCGAAACGCATGTCCTGACCCTGGTCTTCCCCCGTGAAGCCAACGTCGACGAAGGCAAGGTCTCCGTGCTGGCTCCGGTCGGCAGTGCCCTGCTCGGCCTGGCCGTTGGCCAGAGCATCGACTGGAATGCGCCCGGCGGCCGCAAGCTGCGCCTGCGCGTGACCGCGGTCCACAACGACCGTCCCTGATTACCGCTGCGCACCGCGCGCGATTCGATCCCCCTGCACCAGGAGCCGTAATGAGTACCCCGTCCAAACTGTCCCAGCTGCGCGAACTGTCCGTGGTCGTTGCCGATACCGGTGACTACGAGGCGATCAAGCGCCTGCAGCCGGTGGACTGCACCACCAACCCGACCCTGGTGAAGAAGGCGCTGGACCTGCCGGTCTATGCCGAGCTGATCGAACGCGAACTGGCCTGGGGCCGGCAGCAGACCGGAGACCGCGAAGCCGTGGTGCACGCCGTGGCCGACCGCCTCACCATCGGCGTCGGCGCGCTGCTGAGCACGCTGGTGCCGGGCCGCGTGTCCACCGAAGTGGATGCCGACCAGGCCCACGACACCGCCGCCACCGTGGCCAAGGCCCGCCAGTTCATCCAGATGTACGCCGATGCCGGCGTGCCGCGCGAAAAGATCCTGATCAAGATCGCCGCCACCTGGGAAGGCGTGGAAGCCGCGCGCATCCTTCAGGCCGAGGGCATCGACTGCAACCTGACCCTGATCTTCAACCCGACCCAGGCGCTGGCCTGCAGCGAAGCCGGCGCGTTCCTGATCTCGCCGTTCGTCGGCCGCATCCTGGACTGGTACGTGGCCAACGGGCAGACCCCGGCCAGCATCGACGAAGACCCGGGCGTGAAGTTCGTGCGTGGCGTGTATGCCGAATTCAAGCGTCGCGGTTCGCCGACGGTGGTGATGGGCGCCTCGTTCCGTTCGACCGCGCAGATCGAAGCGCTGGCCGGTTGCGATCGCCTGACGATTTCGCCGGACCTGCTGGAGAAGCTGGACGCCGACCATGGCGAGCTGCCGCGCAAGCTGGTGGCCGGTGCCGCCGATGGCGTGGCGGTGACCCCGATCGACGCAGCGAAGTTCGCGGCGGACCTGGCCGCCGATCCGATGGCGACCGAGAAGCTGGCGACGGGTATCGATGCGTTTGCCAAGGATCTGGAAGCACTGCGCGAGCGGATCCGCGCGGCACTGTGATTCCGGCCAACGGCTGAGCCCCTCGTGGCGGGCTGCTCGGTTCGGTAGAGTCGACTGTTAGTCGACTTGTATCGCGCTGGGTCGGGCGGGTTGGGTTCGCGGGAGACGCCGTGAATCCATCCCTGGAGGCTTGGCCGCCGCATCCATGCGGCGGCCACTTCTGCGAACCCAACCCGCCCGCCCTCTGACAGTTTCCTGTGGCCGCCCGCCACGGAAGAAAGAAAGAAGAGCAACAGCGGGTCGCGCGCTTCGCTTGCTCGGAGCCGAGCATGGCTCGGCTCTACAAGGGCAATGCAGAACCAAAGAAAAAGGACGCGGCGAACGCCGCCTCCTTTTTGTTTCCCATCAGTTCGTCAGTAACCCAATGCTCTTTCCCACCGTCACCGGGAAACTGTCGGGGGGTGGGGCGGTGTGGGTTGGCAGGACCGTTGTCGCCATGGGCCCGAGGCATGCCTCGGGCGGGTTGGGCAGGACGCCCAACCCCGGTCTTGCCGTGTGCGCAGGACAGCGCACACGAGCAAGGCGCCATCGAGCCCCCAGGGGTGAGGGCGCTTTGCTCGCGAAGCACTGCTTCGCAAGCGCCCGAACGCCCAGCCGCCAGCGGCTGGGCCGGACCGCGGAGCGGGGTTTACGGCGTGTCCTGCCAGCCGTCCCCGTCCCGCCAAACCATCAGCACCCCAGAGCCGCTTTGGATGTTGATGTTGACGTTGCCCGCCGCAGGCGGACCTCCACGCGTCAGCGCGGCGCCTCCACATCCAGCCCGATCGGGCAGCTCACGCCGGTGCCGCCAATGCCGCAGTAGCCGTTCGGGTTCTTCGCCAGGTACTGCTGGTGGTAATCCTCGGCGTAGTAGTACGCCGGCGCCGGGTACACGATCTCGGTGGTGATCGGGCCGTAACCGGCCGCATCCAGTTGGGCCTGGTAAGCCTCGCGGCTGGCCAGCGCGGCCTTGTACTGGGCCTCGTCGGTGGCGTGGATCGCCGAGCGGTACTGGGTGCCGGTGTCGTTGCCCTGGCGCATGCCCTGGGTCGGGTCGTGGCTCTCCCAGAACAACTGAAGCAGCCGCTCCAGGCTCACCACCGCCGGGTCGAACACCACCTGCACCACTTCGGTGTGGCCGGTCAGGCCCGAGCAGACCTCTTCATAGGTCGGGTTCGGGGTGATGCCGCCGGCATAGCCGACCGAGGTGCTGTACACGCCCGGTTCGGTCCAGAACTTGCGCTCGGCGCCCCAGAAGCAGCCCAGCGCAAAACGGATCTGCTGCAGGCCGGCGAAGCGGTCCTTCAGCGGATGGCTGTTCACGAAGTGCTGGTTGCTGTGCAGCGGCAGCGGTTGCTCGCGTCCCGGCAGCGCCTCTTCCGGGCGCGGCAGGCGCTGCTTGAAGGCGCCGATGCCGAGGATGCCCTGGCCAATTCCCAACATGATGCGCTCCTACGCCGGAAGGCCGGCTATGTCGTCTGCATCTGAAATGGGGGCGTCCGGCGCGTGGCCCAAGTCCAGCGCCGCCACGATGTCTTCGGCCTGCGGCCGCGCCGCGTCGGGGATACCCACCCGCAGCACGCCGAACAGCGGCAGCTCGCCCATGCCGCCCAGCAGCTGCTCGCCGAACACGAAGGCGGGGATGCCCGCGTCTTCCAGTGCGTGCTTCACAAGGTGGGCGTCGAACAGATTGTCGGCCTTGTACACGATGTGCATGGGCGGCTCCTTGAGTCAGGGGTCCAGCATACGCCCGGGGGCTGAATCGCGCCGCCGCGCTCGCCGGGCGTGGCCCGGCGCTACCGTTCCGGACCGGGCAGCCCTGGCCTGTACGCGCTAGACTGTTGGTCTTTCTGCCCTTTTTCGCCCCAGACTCATGTCCGAGCACACCCCCGCCAGCCCCGAGACCCCCGCCGACAGCCACGAAAAGCGCGATTTCATCCGCCAGATCGTGCGCGAGGACCTGGCCAGCGGAAAGCACCAGGCGATCAAGACCCGCTTCCCGCCCGAGCCGAACGGCTACCTGCACATCGGCCATGCCAAGTCGATCTGCCTGAACTTCGGCATCGCCGGTGAGTTCAGCGGCGTCTGCAACCTGCGTTTCGACGACACCAACCCGGCCAAGGAAGACCCGGAGTACGTGGCCGCGATCCAGGATGATGTGCGCTGGCTGGGCTTCAGCTGGAACGAGCTGCGCCACGCCTCGGACTACTTCCAGGCCTATTACCTGGCCGCCGAGAAGCTGATCGAACAGGGCAAGGCCTACGTCTGCGACCTGTCGGCCGAGGAAGTGCGCGCCTACCGCGGCACCCTGACCGAGCCGGGCCGTCCGTCGCCGTGGCGCGACCGCAGCGTCGAGGAAAACCTCGACCTGTTCCGCCGCATGCGCGCCGGTGAATTCCCGGATGGCGCGCGCACCCTGCGTGCGAAGATCGACATGGCCAGCGGCAACATCAACCTGCGCGATCCGGCGCTGTACCGCATCAAGCACGTCGAGCACCAGAACACCGGCAACGCGTGGCCGATCTACCCGATGTACGACTTCGCCCACGCACTGGGCGATTCCATCGAGGGCATCACCCACTCGCTGTGCACGCTGGAATTCGAAGACCACCGCCCGCTGTACGACTGGTGCGTGGACAACGTCGATTTCGCCCATGACGACGCGCTGACCCAGCCGCTGGTCGACGCCGGCCTGCCGCGCGAAGCAGCCAAGCCGCGCCAGATCGAGTTCTCCCGCCTGAACATCAACTACACGGTGATGAGCAAGCGCAAGCTGATGGCGCTGGTCACCGAACAGCTCGTGGACGGCTGGGAGGACCCGCGCATGCCGACCCTGCAGGGCCTGCGTCGCCGTGGTTACACCCCGGCCGCGATGCGCCTGTTCGCCGAGCGCGTGGGCATCAGCAAGCAGAATTCGCTGATCGATTTCAGCGTGCTGGAAGGCGCGCTGCGCGAAGACCTGGACAGCGCCGCACCGCGCCGCATGGCGGTGGTCGATCCGGTCAAGCTGGTGCTGACCAACCTGCCGGAAGGCCACGAAGAACAGCTGACCTTCAGCAACCACCCGAAGGACGAGAGCTTCGGCAGCCGCGAAGTACCGTTCGCACGTGAAGTGTGGATCGACCGCGAGGACTTCGCCGAAGTGCCGCCGAAGGGCTGGAAGCGCCTGATCCCGGGTGGCGAAGTGCGCCTGCGCGGCGCCGGCATCATCCGCTGCGATGAAGTGATCAAGGATGCCGACGGCACCATCACCGAGCTGCGCGGCTGGCTGGATCCGGAATCGCGTCCGGGCATGGAAGGCGCCAACCGCAAGGTCAAGGGCACCATCCACTGGGTCAGCGCCGTGCACGGCGTGCCGGCCGAGATCCGCCTGTACGACCGCCTGTTCTCGGTGCCGAACCCGGACGACGAATCGGAAGGCAAGACCTACCGTGATTACCTCAATCCGGAATCGCGCCGCACCGTCACCGGTTATGTCGAGCCGGCCGCAGCCAGCGCCGCCCCGGAGCAGTCGTTCCAGTTCGAGCGTACCGGCTACTTCGTTGCCGACCGCCGCGACCACACCGAGGCCAAGCCGGTGTTCAACCGCAGCGTGACCCTGCGCGACACCTGGTCGGCCTGAGGACCTGCGCGGGCGCCGGCATGGCGCCCGCACGACCGCGACGATGATCACCGCCCCGTCCGCCCTGCTCTGGTTCATCTCGCAGCATCCGCTGCTGACGTTCTTTGCAGCAATGGTGCTGGCCGGGCTGGTCTCGTGGTGGCGGCGTTCGCCGGTCTACGCCATCGTGGTGTTTCCGCTGGCGATGCTCAACATCTTCCTCGGCAGCTTCCTCAACGCCACTTTCCTCAATGCGGTGGGCGAGCGCGGTGAAGCGGTGATCGTCAAGGCCGAGGAAACCAATTCCACGCTCAACGAACAGTACATCTGGCGTTACGAAGCGGTGTTGCGCACCGCCGAGGGCCGCGACGTGGAGGTGGTGTTCCATACCAACACCGCCTCGCTGTGGCCGCTGGAGAACGCCATCCGCATCCCGGCGCGCGACCAGCCGTTCGTGGTGAAGTACACGCCGGGCTTCCCGCGCAACTTCGTCATCCTCACCAACGAATCGCCGCACGGCATCGCGCAGGCCCGTGCCAGCGCGCGCGAGCGGGTGGAGGTGGCGGCGCGCAAGCTGCACTTCAGCCCGGGCAACGCCGACTTCCGTGCGGACTATCGCCGTGAACTGGATACCTGGCTGCGTGATCATGGCAACGATCCGCAGCAGCAGTCCGACGCACTGCGATATCGCGCAGAACGCGAAGCGCTCGATCACTAGCACCAGGCCCGGCCTGGATGCTCCACCCGATCCATCCACAGGCCTGACATGACCACGACGTCCACCGCCCTCCTCCCGCTGCTGCAGCAGGTCCTGCAGGACGCCGGCATCGCCAGCCGCGTCGACGGCGGCGCGCTGCTGCTGGACAGCGGCCTGCGCCTGACCCCGCACGCGATGGCGGCACACGCGCGCGACAACGGTGGCTGGCAGACCTCCACGGTCATCGAGGTGCAGCACACCACTCTGTTCGCCGATGGCCTGTTCGAGTACCAGCACGCCAACGGTGCCGATGAGCAGGCGTCGCTGCAGTCCGGCTTCCAGACCTGGGTGCGGGTGGACCTGGCGACCCTGCAGACCGCGATCGGCGCCAAAGATGCCCAGGGCCTGCCGATGATGGGCCTGACCTATCCGGCCAGCGACGACGGCGAGGAACACGAACGCACCGTGGTGCTGGGGCCGCTGGCGCACTACCGCGCGCAGGAGGTGGATGCCTCCACCTGCAGCGAGGACGACCACGGTTCCTGCCCCTGCTGTCTGTTCACCAGGAGCATGGATGCCTTCGACGACCTGCTGAAGGCGCGCCAGTTCCTCGCCATCCGCCTGTTCGCCTCGCGCGATGCCGACGGCCTGTGCGAGGCCGATTGCCGGGTCAATGGCCACGACTTTGCCGCTGCCCTGCCCCTGCTGCGCGCCTACGCGGCCAGCTGGCCGCAGGCCGGGCTGGAATTCCGCAAGCAGTACGTGGTGATCCGCACCGGCTCACCCGGCTGACCCGCGCCCACACCCGATACAGGCCGGTGCGGCTACACTGCGCGCCGGTTTCCCCAAGCAACCGCACTTTTCCCATCCCACACGAGGCACCCCCGCGATGCTGTACGCGCAAGTCCACCTGACCCTTCCCGCCTGGATCCACGACCAGATCGACCTGGATCGTCGATATCCGGGCGATGAGGCCAAGGTCGCGCTGGCGATCGAGCTGTCGCGGCTCAACGTCGAGCACGCCAGTGGCGGTCCGTTCGGCGCCGTGGTGTTCGGCCCGGACGACAACGTGATCGCTGCCGGCGTGAACCGGGTGATGCCGCACGCGACCTCGCTGGCGCACGCCGAGAACATGGCCTACATGCTGGCCCAGCAACGCCTGCAGACGCCGCGCCTGAACGCGGTGCTGTCGCCGGTCACCCTCGCCACCAGTTCGCAGCCATGCTGCCAGTGCTACGGCGCCACCGTGTGGGCCGGCATCGACCGCCTGTTGATCGGCGCCAACTCGGCCGACGTCGAGGAACTGACTCCGTTCGACGAAGGCCCGCTGCCGGCGGACTGGGTCGGCGAGCTCAACAAGCGTGGCATCGAAGTCGTGCAGGGCCTGAACCGCGACGCCGCGCGCAGCGTGCTGCGTGCCTATGGGGAAAGCGATGGCGCCCGTTACTGAAACCGGCATCGGCCTGCTGTGCCTGTGCCGGCAGGGATTCGAGCCCGAGCTGGCCGGCGAGCTGCAGTTCCGCGCCGGTGAAGCCGGTTTCGCCGGCTACGCGCGCACCCAGCGCAATGATGGCTACGTGCTGTTCATGTGCGACGAAGCCGCCGCGCTGGCGCCGCGCCTGCGCTGGCGCGAGCTGATCTTCGCGCGGCAGAAGCTGGTGGTGCTGGCCGAACTGCCGCAGCTGGACCCGGCCGACCGCATCACCCCGATGCTGGAGGTGCTGGCCGATGCGCCGCGCTTCGGCGACCTGTGGGTGGAGCACCCGGATTCGGATGCCGGCAAGCCGTTGTCCGGGCTCGCCCGCGCCTTCGGCAATGCGCTGCGCCCGGCGCTGCGCAAGGCCGGCAAGCTGACCGACAAGCCGAACACCCGCCTGCCGCGCCTGCACGTGGTATTCGTCGACGGCACCCACGCCTTTGTCTGCGTGGCCGACCCGGCCGACAGCGCTCCATGGGCACTGGGCATCCCGCGCCTGAAGCTGCTGCCCGAAGCGCCTTCGCGTTCGGCGCTGAAGCTGGACGAAGCGTTGCTGACCCTTCTGACGCCGGAGGAACGTGAGGCGCTGGCCAAACCCGGCATGCGCGCGGCTGACCTCGGCGCCGCACCGGGCGGCTGGACCTGGGTACTGACGCGCCAGCACATGCACGTGCTGAGCATCGATAACGGCCCGTTGCGCCAGCACGTGCTGGACACTGGACTGGTCGAGCACCTGCGCGCCGATGGCTTCCACTGGCATCCGGAACAACCGCTGGACTGGATGGTCTGCGACATGGTCGAGCAGCCGCGCCGCGTCGCCGAACGCATGGCCACCTGGTTCCGCGAAGGCTGGTGCCGGCACGCGATCTTCAACCTGAAGCTGCCGATGAAGAAGCGCTGGGATGAAACCCGGCTGTGCCTGGACCTGTTCCAGGACCAGGCCGGCAAGCCACTGGTGGTGCGCGCCAAGCAGCTCTATCACGATCGTGAAGAGATCACCGTACTGGCTTCGCCGCTGCGCTGATGCGCGATGTCCGCCGGGCATGGCCCGGCGCTACCGGGAACAAGACTGCATGCACTTTCGACTGATTCCACTCCTGCTGGCCCTGCTGCCGGCGGCTGCGTCGGCGCAGGTGGCCCTACCCCAACCGGCACAGAGCGCACCGCTGCGCGATGACAGCGGCGTGGTCCGCCAGCAGTCACTGGCCAGTGGCCGGGTGACCGGCAGCGTCGACATCGCCGTGCCGCTGGGCGAAACGCCGGTGACGGTGCGCTCGGTCAGCCCGGCCAGCGTGGTCGGGCAGTACCGCATCCACTTCGCTGCGCTAGACGTGGACGGCGATGGTTTCATCAGCCGCGACGAGGCACAGGCCAACCCGGCGCTGGGCGATGAGTTCACCTCGCTGGACGAGAAGCATCGCGGCAAGCTGGACCGCACCGACCTGGCCGGCTGGCTGATCGACTGATCCGAGTCACGCGTGCCAACCAAGGTTGGCGACTACCGCGCTACGCGCTCGCCGGGCATGGCCCGGCGCTACCCGCTCAGACGCCGGCGGCGCGCTTCCAGAACGCCTGCACCAGCGGCGGCCATTTGCCGACACAGCCCAGCGCGCGTCCACGGGCCAGGGTCAGGTGCATTTCGTCGTTGGAGAACAGGCGGTTGATCGCGTCGAAGCTGTAGGCGGCGATCTGGTTGTCACTGCGCCGTTCGCGCGCCCAGCGTTGCAGGCGCTGCGGCGACAGGCGTGGCTGCCCGCGGCGTTCGGCCGACGGCGCCAGCCACTGCTGCAGGGCGGCGACATCGCGCAGGCCAAGGTTCACGCCCTGCCCGGCCAGCGGATGCACCACATGTGCCGCATCGCCCAGCGCCAGCACGCGGCCGGCGACGTAATGACGGGCGAGCTGGCGCCGCAGCGGGAAGGCCGCACGCGGTGACGCCAGCCGCAGCTCACCCAGGCGCGCCGCGAAGGCGCGGGTCAGTTCGCGGTTGAACGCCTCTTCGTCCAACGCCAGCACGCGAGCCGCTTCGTTTTCGGGCAGGGTCCAGACGATCGAACTGCGGCGCTCGGCCACCGGCAGCAACGCCAGCGGTCCGGTCGGCAGGAAGCGCTGCCAGGCCGTGGCCTGGTTCGGCAGCTCACTGTCCACATAGGCCACCACGCCACGCTGGTGGTAGTCATGGCGCTCGATCTCGATCCCGGCCAGCTGGCGCAGGGTCGATTCGGCGCCGTCGGCGGCCACGGCCAGCGCCGCTTCCAAGCGGCGCCCGTCATCCAGCCGCAGGCGCACGCCGTCCTCGTCCTGCTCCAGCGCTTCCACCCGTGCGGGGCAATGCAGCTGCACGCCAGCGGCCGGCAGCGCCGACCACAGGCGATCCTGCAGCAGGCCGTTCTCGACGATGTAGCCCAGCTCACGCCGACCGAAGCGGTCAGCGTCGAACAACAGATCCTCGCCACCGGCCGCATCCCACACCTGCATGCGCCGGTAGGGCCACGCGCGGGCCTGCGCGATGGCCGGCCACACCCCCAGGCGGTTCAACAGCTGCACGTTGTCGGCGGCAAAGGCGAACACCCGCAGGTCTGGCTGCGCGGCCTGCCACGGTGCCGGTTCACGGCCCTCCACCAGCGCAACCGACAAGCCGGCATCGGCCAGCGCCAGCGCACAGGCGGCACCGACCACGCCGCCACCAACAATGGCGACGTCCAGGCGCGTGCGCCGGCTCATGCAGCTTCTCCACGGCATAGGCGCGGCACTTCACCGCGGAAGCCCATCGCACCACCGACCAGCATCGACTGCACCGAGGCGCGTTGTGCGGCCACCAGGCCGAGGCTGCGCAGCGGCCGCATCAGCGGTGCCGGATTGCTGGTCAGGCGTGCCAGGCCACCCGAGAACGCCACCGTCTGCCGTCGGTCTTCCTCGCGGCGCGCGACATAGGCCTGCAGCAGCGCATCGCTGCCGGCATCCTCATGTGCATCCTCCAGCAACTCGGCCAGGGTCAGCGCATCGCGCAGGCCCAGGTTGAAGCCCTGCGCACCCAGCGGATGGATGGTCTGCGCGGCATTGCCGAGCAGCACTGTGCGTTCACCGGCCAGCGCGCGCGCCAGCACCTGGATGAGCGGGTAAGCGCTGCGCGGACCGGATTCAAGCAGGCGGCCGGCACGCCAGCCGATCGCATCCTGCAGCCGCTGCAGCCAGGCCGCGTCGTCCAGCGCCATCACCGCATCGGCCTGGTCGCGTGCCACGCCATGCACGACGCCGAAGTGGCGGTCACCCCGCGGCAGCAGCGCGGTCGGACCGGTATCGGTGAAGCGCTCCCAGGCCGTGCCGTCCGGCGCGCGCTGGCTGCGCACGCGCGCCACGAACAGGGTCTGCTGGAAATCATGGCGGTCGACCTCGATGCCCAGCGCATCGCGCACGCCGCTGTTCGTGCCATCGGCACCGACCACCAAGCGTGCCAGCAGCACGCGCTCGCCGGCCGCGTCGGCCACCCGTACCTGGCGGTAGCCGTCAACCACCTCGCCCAGCCCCAGGAACCGCATCGGGCGGTAACGGTGCAGCCGCGGCAGCTCCTGCAGGCGTGCCTCCAGCGCCTGGCCGAAGTCACGGGCGACCACCACCTGGCCGAACCACGGCCGGTCGTAATCGGCTGCTTCCAGCTGCACACGGCCGAAATCGCCGGCGCGGCTGACATGGATGCGGCGGATCGGGCCCGGCGCCATCGCCAGTTTCTGCATCACCCCCAGCGCGGTCAGCGCGTTGACGGTGGCGGCGGCGAAGCTGAGGTTGCGCTGGTCGAACACCGCCGGCAACTCGCCGGCCGGGCTTGCCTCGAGCAGGCCCACGTCGCGGCCGAGGCGGTCCAGGGCAATGGCCAGGCTGGCGCCGACCAGGCCACCACCGACGATCAGCACGTCATGTCGTTCACTCATGCGTTCATGATACGCGCTCGCCCCGTCTGTACGCCGAACGGCCGGCTCTGCGCCAAGTCGCGCGGCGGGCTAGAATGAAACCTGAATCCGCTCCGGGCCCGCCACCATGTCCGACACTGCCAACCGCGCCTTCGTCCTGTCCGTGCTCGTTCTGGTGCTGGCAGCGACCCGGGTCAACCACTTCGCGGCCATCCCCGATGCCTCGTGGGCGGTGTTCTTCATCGGCGGCTTTTACCTTGCGCGCTGGACGCGCTGGGCGTTCCCGCTGCTGATGGTGTTCGCGGTGCTGGTGGACTGGATCGTGATCCGCAGCAGCGGCCTGGACTTCTGGCAGCACTACTGCGTGTCGCCGGGCTACTGGATGCTGCTGCCAGCCTATTTCTCGCTGTGGGCCGGTGGCATGCTGCTGGGCCGCAACTACCAGAGCGCGCGCTGGCCGGTGCTGGCCAAGGGCGCGCTGCTGCTGGTCGCCTCGGTGGCGGTCTGCCACCTGCTGGCGCAGGGCGGTTTCTACTGGACCACCCGCAACGTGGCCGAGCCGACCCTGGCCGGCTGGGCGCAGAACTATGCACAGTGGTTCGGCCCCTACCTGCGCACCACGGCCATCTACGTGGCGCTGGCCGCCGCGCTGCAGCTGGCCGTGGAGCAGGTGCTGAAGCTCCAGCAGGCCCGCCGCGACATCCGGCACTGAGCCGCGCCATGGGTCATCGCCTCTCGCGCATCTACACCCGCACCGGCGACGACGGCAGTACCGGCCTTGGTGACGGCCAGCGCGTCGCCAAGGATGACGCCCGCGTGGCGTCCTACGGCACCGTCGACGAGGCCAACGCCGCGCTCGGCCTGCTGCTTGCGGCACCGCTGCCGGAGGACGTACGCGCGCTGGTCGTACACCTGCAGCACCAGTTGTTCGACCTCGGTGCCGAGCTGTGCATCCCCGGCCATGCGGCGATCCACGCCGCTGATGTCTCGGCGCTGGAGCAGCAGCTGGACCATTACAACGCCAGCCTGCCGATGCTGAAGGAGTTCATCCTGCCGGCCGGGGGCGAGGCCGCTGCACGCTGCCACCTGGCCCGTACCATCGTCCGCCGCGCCGAGCGCGAGACCGTCACCCTGGCCCGCCTTGAGCCCGTGCGCAGCGAAGCGCTGCAGTACCTCAACCGGCTGTCGGACCTGCTGTTCGTGCTGGCCCGGGTCCTGGCCCGTGCCGACGGCCAGGGCGAGGCGCTGTGGCAGCCACAGCAGCGCCAGCGCTGAGTCGGCACGATGCTGGTCTACACCCATCCGTCCTGCCTGCTGCACGCCCCCGGCCCCGGCCACCCGGAGTGCCCGCAACGCCTGCAGCATGTCCTGGATGCCCTGCATGCCGCGTTCCCCGGCCAGCTGGACTGGCGCGAGGCGCCGCCGGCCAAGTTCGGCGAGCTGACCCGGGTCCACGACAGCGCCCTGCTGGACTTCGTGCTGCAGCCGCAGACCGTGCCGCTGCGCCAGCTGGACATGGACACCTGGACCTCGCCCGGCTCGGCCAGTGCCGCCGTGCATGCCGCTGGCGCCGGCGTGGCGGCGGTCGATGCGGTGATGCTGGGCGAGGACCCGCTGGCCTTCTGCGCGGTGCGTCCGCCCGGCCACCATGCCACCAGCAGCACGGCGATGGGCTTCTGCCTGCTCAACAACATCGCCATCGCCGCCGCCTATGCCCGTGACCGGCATGGCCTGGAGCGGATCGCGGTGGTCGATTTCGACGTGCACCACGGCAATGGCACCCAGGACATCTTCCAGCACGATGCCCGGGTCTCGTACTACAGCACCCACCAGGCCGGCCTGTTCCCCAATTCCGGCCTGCGCCGCGACCGGGGCGCCGGCAACCTGATGAACATCCTGCTGCCCCCCGGCAGTGGCGGCTTCCGCTTCCGCAACGTCTGGGCCGACGAAATGCTGCCGGCCATCGACGACTTCCGTCCGCAGCTGCTGCTGATCTCGGCCGGCTTCGACGCCCACCTGCGTGACCCGCAGGCGGACCTGATGCTGGAGACCGACGATTTCGCCTGGATCACCCGTGAACTGCACGCGCTGGCACGGCGCCATGCGGCCGGCCGGGTGGTCTCGATGCTGGAGGGCGGCTACGACCTGCAGGCGCTGGCCGAGTGCAGCGTGGCCCATGTCCAGGCCCTGATCTCGGCGGCCAGCGGTGGCACGTCTGGATGAACCCGAACCGGCGGCCACCGGCGCCCTTCATTGCCCCTATGCAAGGGATGGGGCAAGCTACCGTCCGTTTTCGCCCGAATCCGAACCGCGTGCGCCGAGCCCTCCGCCTGCTTCCCCTGCCTCTGAGCATCGCCATCAGCCTGCCGGCGATGGCCGATGAAAAGCCGCTCAACTGGGGCCTGTGCCCGGCTACCGATGTCATCCCCGCGTTCACCGACGCCCCGACCCCGGTCCCCGCCCAGGACAAGGCCAGCGCCGCTGCCGCGCGCGAACAGCAGCCCACTGACATCGAGGGTGACCAGCTGCTGGGCACCACCACCGTGCCGCAGTACGAAGGCAACGTGGCGCTGCGCCGCGGCGACCAGTTCGTCGGCACCGACAAGCTCAGCTTCGACACCGAGACCGGCAACTACATCGCCGACGGCAATGTCCGCTACCAGGACTCCTCGATCCGCATGGTCGCCAAGCGCGCCGAGGGCAACCAGGAAAGCGACACCCACAAGATCAGCGACATCAAGTACCAGCTGGTGTCGCGCCGTGGCAACGGCGATGCCGAGTCGGTGGACCTGCAGGGCGCGGTCGGCCAGATGCACCGCTCCACCTACACCACCTGCGACCCCTCGCAGCCGGTGTGGAAGCTGTCGGCGCCGCAGATCGAAGTGGACAACGACGAGGGCTTCGGTACCGCCCGCAACGCCGTGCTGCGCATCGGCAAGGTGCCGGTACTGTGGGCGCCGTACTTCAAGTTCCCGATCAATGACCGCCGCAAGACCGGCCTGCTGTTCCCGCAGCTGGGCATGTCCGGCCGCAACGGTTTCGACTACGCGCAGCCGATCTACTTCAATCTGGCGCCGAACTACGACGATACGCTGACCCCGCGCTACATGAGCCGGCGCGGCCTGCTGCTCGACAACGAGTTCCGCTACCTCTACAACGGCGGCCGCGGCGAACTGCTCACCGCGTTCATCCCCAACGACAAACTGCGCGACCGCGACCGCGGCCGGGTGATGTTCAGCGGCTACCACAACGTGGACAGCCACTGGCAGGCACGCGCCAACCTGGCCTGGGTCAGCGACGAGCGCTATGTCGAAGACTTCGCCAACCGCCTGGTCGGCGTGACCGCCTCGAACCTGCAGAGCACCGTGGGCCTGTACGGCACCGGCAACAACTGGACGGCCGGCATCATGGCCGACCGCTGGCAGCTGACCGACTACACCCTCAACGAGAGCGCGCTGCCCTACAACCGCCAGCCGCGCCTGTACTTCAACTGGGACAAGCCGGTCCTGCCGTGGCTGGAAACCGGCATCTACGCCGAAGCGGTGCGCTTCACCCACGACGACATCAACTTCAAGTACGGCCCGGAAGCCGGCGAGGACCTGCAGTACACGCGCAACGGCCAGACCCAGCGCATGTACGGTGGTTCGCGCCTGGATGTGAAGCCGTACGTGTCGTTCCCGATCAGCGGCGCGGCCTGGTACATCACCCCCACCCTGGCCTACCGCTACACCGGTTACGAGCTGGACCGCGGGCTGGCCGATGCCACCCGCAGGAGCATCCTGGTTTCGCAGGGCATCGACCCGGCCACGGCCACGCCCGAGCAGCTGCGCGGCAATACCTCGCCCAGCCGCAGCCTGCCGATCGGCAGCATCGACGCCGGCCTGTTCTTCGACCGCGAGACCAGCATCGGCGGAAAGTCCTTCCTGCAGACGCTGGAACCGCGCCTGTTCTACCTGCGCACGCCGTACCGCAACCAGGACGAGCTGCCGATCTTCGATACCCGTGACTTCACCTTCAGCTGGGGCCAGCTGTTCCGCGATTCGCGCTACACCGGCGCCGACCGCCAGAACGACGCCAACCAGCTGACCCTGGCGCTGGGCACCCGTTTCATCGACCAGACCACCGGCAAGGAACGCTTCTCGGCCTCGATCGGCCAGATCCAGTACTTCGATGAGTCGCGGGTGACCGTCACCCCCGGCGGCGAGCCGGTGGAGAAGGGCAAGTCGGCCTGGATCGCCGACGGCAACTACATGATCAACGACCGCTGGACCCTGGGCGCCACCTACCAGTGGGACCCGAAGTACAAGCGCGAGGATCTGGCCAGCGTCCGTGCCCGCTACCTGATGCCCAACGACGGCGTGGTCAACCTGAGCTACCGCTACCGCATCAATGCCGGCGCCGCGCCGGGCGCCAACAAGCATGACCGCACCCTGCTGGAGCAGGCCGACCTGTCGTTCCTGTACCCGCTGAATGCGCGCTGGAGCCTGGTGGGCCGTTATTACTACTCGCTGCAGGACAAGGAACCGCTGGAAATCATCGCCGGCGTGCAGTGGGACAGCTGCTGCCTGGCCGTGCGCGCGGTTGCCCGCCGCTACGTCCGCAACCGCGAAGGCGAGATGAACAATGCCATCCAGGTCGAGTTCGTCCTGAAGGGCCTGAGCTCCATCGGCCAGGACACGGACCGCACCCTGCGCCGTGCTATCCTCGGCTACAACCGCGACGACCTCTATCTCGTGCCGCCCAGCAACACCGGGGCGACCCGGGATGACTACGATCCGAATCTGATCCCATGACCAAGCGCTTCCCCGTTCTACTCGCCTCGCTGCTGGCGGTGTCCAGCGTGTCCGCCCCCCTGCAGGTGCTTGCCCAGGAGGCGCAGCCGCTCGACCGCATCGCCGCCGTCGTCGATGAGGAAGTGATCCTGCAGAGCGAACTCCAGCGTGCGATCGCCAACATCAAGGCGCAGTACGCCGGCCGCGAGAACCAGCTGCCGCCGGAAGACGTGCTCAGCCGCCAGGTGCTCGAGCGCCTGGTGCTGGTCAAGCTGCAGGTGGCCCGTGCCCAGGGCAGCGGCATCCGTGTCGGCGACCAGGAGCTGAACCAGGCGATGAATGCCATCGCCCAGCAGAATGGTTCGACCCTGGACGCACTGCGCCAGCGCCTGGCCCATGACGGCATCGATTTCAACGATTTCCGCGCCTCGGTGCGTGACGAGATCACCGTGCAGCGCCTGCGCCAGAGCTTCGCGCAGAGCCGCATCAGCGTCAGCGAGGGTGAAGTCGACGCCGCGCTGAAGCAGCAGGCGACGGTAGGCAACCAGTACCACCTGGCGCACATCCTGATCGCCCTGCCCGACGGTGCCAACGCCGACCAGATCGCCACCGGCCAGAAGAAGGCCGACGGCGTGAAGGCCTTGCTGGACAAGGGCGAGCTGGACTTCAATGCAGCCGCGGTGCGCTATTCGGACAGCCCCAACGCGCTGGAAGGCGGCGACCTGGGCTGGCGCAGCCTGGACGAGATTCCGCAGGCGTTCGCGCAGATGATGGAAAAGATGAAGCCCGGTGAAGTGGTCGGCCCGATCCGCGGCCCCAGCGGCTTCCAGCTGCTGAAGCTGGTGGACGTGCGCGACGCCAGCGCCAGTGCTGGCACCCACACCGTCACCGAGTACCACGGCCGCCACATCCTGGTGCGCGTGGATGACCACCAGACCGACGCGGCCGCCAAGGCCAAGATCGATACCCTGCGTGCCCGCATCGCTGGTGGCGCGGACTTCGAGACCGTGGCCAAGGAGTCCTCCGAGGACAACAACAGCAAGGGCCAGGGCGGCGATCTGGGCTGGTTCCCGGCTGACGCGTTCGGTCCGGCGTTCGGCCAGCAGGTGTCCGGCATCCAGGATGGTGGCGTCAGCCAGCCGTTCCGTACCGATGCCGGCTGGCACATCGTGCAGCGCGTGGCCACCCGCCAGACCGACGTGACCAGCGACAACCAGCGCGCCCAGGTCCGCGAGACCATCGGCCGCCGCAAGCTGGAAGACGAGTACAACCGCTTCCTGCAGGAACTGCGTGGCGAAGCCTACGTCAGCTTCCGCAGTGGCGACCGCGCGGAAAATACCGCCACCCCGCCGCAGTCCTGACCGATGCGCCCCGAGCTCGCTCTGGTACCGGGCGAGCCCGCCGGGATCGGCCCGGAGCTGTGTGTCCGCCTGGTCCAGCAGCCGCGTGAAGACTGCCGGCTGCTGGCCTTCGCCGACCCGGATACCCTGCGCGCGGCCGCCGCCGCGCTGAACCTGCCCCTGCAACTGCTGCCCGAGGACGCCGAAGCACGCGTCCCCGGTGACCTGCGCCTGCGCGTGGTGGCCAATGCTGCCCCGAGCCGCTTCGGCCAGGCCGACCCGGCCAATGCGCCGGCCGTCATCGGCGCCCTGCTTGGCGCTGGCCAGGCCTGCCTGTCCGGTGAACTGCACGGCGTGGTGACCGGCCCGGTGCACAAGGCGGTCATCAACGACGGCGGCATCGCCTACAGCGGAACCACCGAACTGCTGGCCGACCAGGCCGGGGTAAAGGTGGTGATGATGCTGGCCAATGACATCGTGCGCGTGGCCCTGGCCACCACCCACATGCCGTTGCGCGCGGTGGCCGACACGATCACCGCGCCCGGCCTGGAACACACCCTGCGCACCGTGCACGCCGCGCTGCGCCGCGAGTTCGGCCTGCCGGCGCCACGCATCGCCGTGCTCGGCCTGAACCCGCACGCCGGCGAAGACGGCCATCTGGGCCGCGAAGAACTGGACCTGATCATTCCCCTGATGCTGCGCCTGCGCGCAGAGGGCATGGACCTGGTCGGCCCGCTGCCGGCCGATACCGCGTTCCTGCCAGCCAAGCTGGCCGGCTTCGACACCGTGCTGGCGATGTACCACGACCAGGGCCTGCCGGTGCTGAAGTACTCGGGCTTCGAGCAGGCGGTGAACCTGACCCTGGGCCTGCCCTACCCGCGCGTGGCGGTGGACCATGGCACCGCGCTGGACCTGGCCGGCCGCGGCATCGCCGATCCTTCCAGCCTGCAGGCGGCAACGACGTTGTGTGCGCAGCTTGCGCGGCAACGTACACTGAGCGCATGAATTTCCCGCATTCCCCCTCCGGCCCGGTGTTCACCGCACCGGCCAAGAAGCAGCTTGGCCAGCATTTCCTGGCCGACCGCCACTACATCGACAAGATCGTGATGGCGGTCAACCCGAAAGATGGCGATCGGCTGGTCGAGATCGGCCCCGGCCAGGGCGCGATCACCCTGCCGCTGCTGCGCGTGCACCCGAAGCTGACGGTGATCGAGTTCGACCGTGACCTGATCGCGCCGCTGACCGCCGCCGCCGAACCGCTGGGCGAGCTGACCATCGTCCACCGCGACGTGCTGCGCGTGGACTTCACCGAGCTGGCCGATGGCCAGCCGATCCGCCTGGTCGGCAACCTGCCCTACAACATCTCCTCGCCGATCCTGTTCCATGCGCTGGAGCACGCCGCGGTGATCCGCGACATGCACTTCATGCTGCAGAAGGAAGTGGTCGACCGCATGGCCGCCGGCCCTGGCAGCAAGGTCTACGGCCGCCTGAGCGTGATGCTGCAGGCCTACTGCCAGGTGACCTCGCTGTTCGTGGTGCCGCCGGGCGCGTTCCGTCCGCCGCCGAAGGTCGATTCGGCCGTGGTGCGGCTGGTGCCGCGCGACCCGGCCACGGTCAGCATCAACGATCACAGGCGCTTCGCCGAGGTGGTCAAGGCCGCCTTCGGGCAGCGCCGCAAGACCCTGCGCAATGCGCTCAACAACGTCGTGACGGCCGAGCAGTTCGTGGCCGCCGGCGTGCGCCCCGATGCCCGCGCCGAACAGCTGGATGTGGCTGAATTCATCGCTTTGGCCAATGCCTCCTGATTACACTGCCGGTATGGAAGACGCTGACGTTTACGCCATCTCCGTCGAAGTCGCACCGCGCTTCCTCGACGATCAATCCACCCCGGAAGACGGTCGCTACGCGTTCGCCTATACGATCCGCATCCACAACCAGGGGCGCGTGGCCGCGCGCCTGGTGGCGCGTCACTGGCGCATCACCGATGCCAATGGCCGCGTCGAGCATGTCGATGGCGACGGGGTGATCGGCGAGCAGCCGCGCCTGCGTCCCGGTGAAGACTTCCGTTACACGTCCGGTGTCATGCTGGGGACCGATCACGGGACCATGCAGGGCCACTACGACATGGTCGCCGACGACGGTACCGAATTTGCCGCGCCGGTCGCACCTTTCGTGCTGGCCATCCCGCGTACCCTGCACTGACACGGAGGCCGAACGATGAGTGTGTGGGCGATCGGCGACCTGCAGGGCTGCTATGACATCACCCAGCGGCTGCTGGAGAAGATCCGTTTCGACCCGGCACAGGACACCCTGTGGTTCTGCGGCGACCTGGTCAACCGCGGCGGGCAATCGCTGGAAACCCTTCGCTTGGTGCATTCGCTGCGCGAGCACAGCGTGGTGGTACTGGGCAACCATGATCTTTCGCTGCTGGCCGTGGGTGCGCGCACCGAAGAGGAACAGCGCAAGGTCAACCCGGACCTGCTGCGCATCGTGCAGGCCGAGGACCGCGACGAACTGCTGGACTGGCTGCGCCTGCAGAAGCTGGTGCATGTGGATCGCGAGCTGGGCTGGATGATGGTGCACGCCGGCCTGGCACCGAAGTGGACCACGCAGATGGCCGAGAAGCATGCGGCCGAAGTCGAGGCACAGCTGCACGGCGCCGGCTACCGCAAGCTGTTCCGCAACATGTACGGCGACAAGCCGAGCTGGGCGCCCAATCTGTCCGGCTACGACCGCTCGCGCGCAATCATCAACGTGCTCACCCGCATGCGCTACTGCACCCCGCGCGGGCGCATCGGCATCGAGGACAAGGGCACGCCGGGCACGCAGGAACAGGGGCTGTACCCGTGGTTCGAAGTGCCGGGCCGGGTCGAGCGTGACCTGAAGGTCGTCTGCGGCCACTGGTCGGCGCTGGGCCTGACCATCACCCAGGGCGTGCACGCCATCGACACCGGTGCGGTGTGGGGCGGCAAGCTCACGGCGATCCAGCTCGATACCGATGAACTGCGCGTGGTGCAGGTGCCGGGCCGCGATGTACCGGCACCGGTCCCGAACGCCCGTCCGCCGGCGCGACCGGCGCACGAGCGCCCCGCCGCAGCGGCGCAGGGCAAGGAACAGGGCAGTGGCAACGCCCCCGCAACCAACCCGGGCAATCGTGGCCCGCGTCGTCGCCGCCGTCGTGGTGGTGGCGGGGGTGGTGGGGGTGGCTCCGCCGGACCCAACAACAACGGCACAGCGCCACAGGCATGACGCGGCTTCGCCGGGCACCATGGACGGTGCTGCTGCTGACGCTGGCCCTGGCCAGCGGCTGCCAGCCCGGTTCGGCCCCCGCGCCGACGGTCGCGGAAAATGCCGACCACACCCCATCATCGCAACCGCAGCCGCCTTCGCCGCCGCTGGTGGCCGCGGCACGTGCGCAGATCGGCGTCACCACCCGCTACGATCCGGCCTACCGGGTGCTGGCCTACCCCGGCGGCGACGTTCCCGTGGACCGTGGTGTCTGCACCGACGTGGTGGTGCGCGCGCTGCGCAGCCTGGACGTGGACCTGCAGGCCCGCGTGCATGAGGACATGCGCGGCAACTTCAGTGCCTATCCGGCGATCTGGGGCCTGTCACGACCGGACCGCAACATCGATCATCGCCGCGTACCGAACCTGATGCGCTGGTTCGAACGGCAGGGCTGGCAGCAGCCGATCACAGCCGCCGCCGCCAACTACGCGGCCGGCGACATCGTCGCCTGGAAGCTCAACGGCAACGGCCTGCTGCATATCGGCATCGTCTCTGACCGGCGTCTGGCCAATGGCACGCCGCTGGTGCTGCACAACATCGCGCGCGGCACGCGCGAAGAGAACCTGCTGTTCCAGCACACCATCATCGGGCACTACCGGATGCCGTAGGCAATCCTGTAGAGCCGAGCCATGCTCGGCTACGGGATGTGTCCGGCAACAGCAGCCGAGCATGGCTCGGCTCTACAGGAAACCATCTTCAGCGGCGCACGTAGTGCACGAACCGGAACGCATACGCGTGGCGCGCATCGGCCGGGTGCGGCTCGCTGCTCACTTCCTGCCACACCGCGGCATCCACCTCAGGGAAATGGGTATCGGCAGGGACTTCGGCATCCACCCAGGTCAGGTACAGGTCACTGGCCTGGTCGAGCAGCTGTCGGAAGATCTCGCCGCCGCCGATGATGCACAGTTCACTGGCACCTTCGCCTTCGGCAATCGCCCTGGCTTCCTCCAGCGACGCCACCGCGCGCATGCCCTCGAACGGCACCTGGCCGCTGCGGGTCAGCACCAGGTTGGTCCGCCCCGGCAGCACGCGGCCGATCGACTCGGCCGTCTTGCGCCCCATCAGGATCGGCTTGCCCAGGGTGAGCGCCTTGAAGTGCTTGAAGTCGTCGGGCAGGTGCCAGGGCATGGCGTTGCCCTGGCCGATGCCACGATTGCGGTCCAGCGCCACGATCATCGAAAGCTTCATCGCAGTCACACCGCCACCGGCGCCTTGATGGCCGGATGCGGATCGTAGCCGTCGATGCGGATGTCGTCGAACTGGAAGCCGAACAGGTCGGTCACCTCCGGGTTCAACCACAGCTTGGGCAGCGCGCGCGGTTCGCGCGACAGCTGCTCGCGGGCCTGCTCGAAGTGGTTCGAATACAGGTGCGCATCGCCCAGCGTATGCACGAAGTCGCCCACGCCCAGGCCGGTGGCCTGCGCCACCATGTGGGTCAGCAGCGCGTAGCTGGCAATGTTGAACGGTACGCCGAGGAAGATGTCGCCGCTGCGCTGGTACAGCTGGCAGCTGAGCTTGCCGTCCACCACGTAGAACTGGAACAGGTTGTGGCACGGCATCAACGCCATCTGCGAGAGCTCGCCCACGTTCCAGGCGCTGACCACCAGCCGCCGCGAATCGGGGTTGCGCTTGATTTCATCGACCAGCCACTGCATCTGGTCGATCTCGCGACCATCGGCGGTGGCCCAGCTGCGCCACTGCTTGCCGTAGACCGGGCCGAGGTCGCCGTTCTCGTCGGCCCACTCGTCCCAGATGCGCACCTGATTGTCCTTCAGGTAGCCGATGTTGGTGTCGCCCTTCAGGAACCACAGCAGCTCGTGGATGATCGAGCGCAGGTGCAGCTTCTTGGTGGTGACCAGCGGGAAGCCTTCGTTCAGATCGAAGCGCATCTGCCAGCCGAACACGCTGCGGGTGCCGGTGCCGGTGCGGTCGCTCTTTTCCGCGCCGTGCTCGAGCACGTGCGAGAGCAGGTCCAGGTAGGGCTTCATGCCTTGCCCTCGGTGGCCACCGGCAGCTGCGGCTGCAGCACCGGCGCGCGGCGCGACATCACCAGCAGCACCAGGCCGAAGGCGATCAACGGCACGCACAGGATCTGGCCCTTGGTCAGCCAGCCGAAGGCCACGTAGATGCCGTTGTCAGGCATGCGCACGAACTCCACTGCGAAGCGGAAGATGCCGTACAGCAGCGCGAACAGGCCGCCGACCAGGTAACGGTGGCGCGGCTTGGCCGACACGGCCCACAGCACCACGAACATCACCAGGCCTTCCAGAAAGGCTTCATACAGCTGCGACGGATGACGCGCGAACTGGTTCAGCGCGCCGCTGGCGAACTGCGCCTGCAGGGTTGCATGGTCCAGCTGGTTCAGCGGCGCCGGCAGGCCGGACGGGAACACCACGCCCCACGTGCCGTCGGTGTACTTGCCCCACAGCTCGGCGCCGATGAAGTTGCCGATGCGGCCGAAGCCCAGGCCCAGCGGCACCAGCGGCGCCATGAAATCCATGGTGTCGAAGAAGTGCAGCGCGTGCTTGCGCGACCACCACCAGCAGGCCGCGATCACGCCCAGCAGGCCACCGTGGAAGCTCATGCCGCCATCCCACACCTTGAACAGCAGCAGCGGGTTGTGCAGGAAATCGCCCAGCGCGTAGAACAGCATGTAACCGATGCGTCCGCCCAGCACCACGCCGAGCATGGCGTAGAACAGCAGATCGGAGAAGCCGTTGGCGTCGACGCCCGGCAGGCGACCGGCGGCGATGCGCTTGCGGCCCAGCAGCCAGGCGGCGGTGAAGCCCAGCAGGTACATGATGCCGTACCAATGCACCTTGATCGGCCCCAGCGAGAGGGCGATGGGGTCGATGTCGTGGAAATAGATCATGGAAGGTGCCTTGCGGTTGAACGCCTATTCTCGGGCCAGTGCCGCCCCGGCTCAACCAAGGATCTGCGGCGAGTTCGGCAACGCGTCATCGTTCGACCGCGTCGAGGCCGGAAAGTGCCCTTCCACCAGGCTGGAGACTTCATCGATCGCATCCTGCAGCGCCTCCACCGGGTTGGACCCGCGCAGGCCCTCGCGCAGATGGGTGCAGACCCGCTGCCACTGCGCCGGGCTGACCCGGCCGTGCAGGCCCCGGTCGGCAACGATCTCGATGGCGTGGTCGGCCAGCAGCAGGTAGATCAGCACCCCGTTGTTGTGGGCCGTGTCCCAGGTGCGCAGGCGCGCGAAGGCGTGTTCGGCCGCTTGGCGCGGGGTGACCTTGTGCCACAGCGCGGCCAGTGGCAGGTCCGCTTCCACCGCGAACATCACCTGCCCGCCGTGGCGCTGCTCACCGGCCGCGATGGCCTCGGTGATCGCCTGCAGCGTGGCCGGCGGGAACGCGCGCCGTACCGACGGCGAAAACACATGACGACACAGTCGTTGGATCATCACCAGCCCCCCGAAGCGCCGCCACCGCCGGAGCGGCCACCACCGCCGCCCCAACCGCCGCCACCCCCGAATCCACCACCGCCACCGAAGCCGCCTCCGCCGCCCCAGCTGCCACCGCCCCAGCCGCCGCCACCGGCAAAGCGGCCCGGGTGGCCGGAGAGCATGGCAACGATCAGGCCCACGATGCCCGCCAGGCCACTGGCCAGCACGGTTGAGGTGAACAGGAACGCCGCCACCGCTGCACCGGCACCGCCCAGCACGCCACGCAGCGGCCGCGGCACCCGCGAGAACACACCGCGCAGGATGCTGCCGGCGAACACACCGATGAACAGCGCCAGGAACCAGGTGTCGCCGCCCCCCTCGGGCTCACGGCCACGCTGGCTGCTGACCGGTGCAGGCAGTGCTTCACCCTCGACGATCTTCACCAGCACGGCCGTGGCATCGGTGATGCCGCCGGCGTAGTCGCCGCTGCGGAAGCGCGGCACCAGGTATTCCTGGATGACGCGGTTGGCAATGGCATCGGGAATCGCTCCCTCCAGGCCGTAGCCCGGTTCGATGCGCACGCGCCGGTCGTCCTTGGCCACCACCAGCAGTACGCCGTCATCCACGCCCTTGCGGCCGATCTGCCACTGGTCGAAGACGCGGGTGGTGTACTGCGCGATGTCTTCAGGCTGGGTCGTGGGTACCACCAGCACCTGCAGCTGGCTGCCCTTGCGCTGCTGAAGGTCCAACGCCTGCTGTACCAGCGCCTGCTTCTGCGTGGCATCCAGCGTGCCGGTGGTATCGACCACCGGCGAATCCAGCGCCGGAATCGGCGCCAGCTGCTGCGCCTGCGACGCCAGCGGCAGCCACAGCAGCAGGGCCAGCAGCGCAGTGGCCAGGCGCATGGGTCAGTGACCCGGCTGCGGGGACGGCTGCTGCTGCGGCGCGTTGCCGAAATCGACCGCCGGCGCGTTGGAGATCTGCGCTTCGTTGTCCACGGTGAAGTTCGGCTTGGTCTTGTAGCCGAAGATCTTGGCGGTGATCACCTGCGGGAACGAGCGGATGTAGGTGTTGTAGTCCTGCACCTGCTGGATGTAGCGGCCACGGGCGACGGTGATGCGGTTTTCGGTGCCTTCCAGCTGCGCCTGCAGGTCGCGGAAGTTCTGGTCGGACTTCAGCACCGGGTAGTTCTCGGTGACCACCAGCAGCCGCGACAGCGCGCTGCCGAGTTCACCCTGGGCCTGCTGGAACTGCTTGAGCGAGGCTTCGTCATCAGCGTTGACATTGATCTGGCCGACTCGCGAACGGGCGTTGGTGACTTCGGTCAGCACGCGCTCTTCCTGGCTGGCGAAGCCCTTCACGGTCTGCACCAGGTTGGGCACCAGGTCGGCGCGGCGCTTGTACTGGTTGAGCACTTCCGACCAGCTGGCCTTGACCGCCTCATCCTTCTGCTGGATGGCGTTGTAGCCGCAGCCGGACAACAAGGAGGCCAGCAGCATCAGGGACAGGACACGGGTGAACAGGCGCATGGCGGAGGTTCCGGGTGGGCTTGGCGCCGAGCATGCCACGGTTGGGGTGAAAGACCGGCCATCGGGCGCCGCCCTCCGCGGTGGTTGGCGAGGAAGCGCTATCGGGGTCGGCCGGGAGGGTGGGATGGCTGGGGGGCGCTGCAAGTACATCCATGTAAGCTCGGTCGCGCTTGCTCGTGTGCGCTGTCCTGCGCACACGGCAAGACCGGGGTTGGGCATCCTGCCCAACCCGCCCGTGGCATGCCTCGGGCCCATGGCGCTCACGCCCCCAGCCGACCCACCCTCCCGACCATGGACGGTTTCCTGGCACCGCGGGAAAGATCAAAAAAGAGCAAGAGCAAGAGCAAGAGCAAGAGCAAAAACAAAATCCCATGCTCCAGGCATTCGTGCCGACCAACGGCCGGCACCTACCAAAGCAGAACCAGGGTCAAAGCCCGTTGCGCAGCAACGGGATCCGACCCCGGTCATTGCGGCAGAGCGCAGGAAACTGTCGAAGGCGGGGTGGGTCCGGTTGCGGGGGTGTCCGCGGCATGGATGCCGCGGCCAAGCCCCCATGGAAGGGTTTACGGCGTCCCCCGCCACCGGACCCACCCCGCCATCCCACGGAATGCACGCTGTGGCTGTGGCTGTGGCCTCGGCGGGTGCAGGGCGCAGCCCTGCCGGAAACCCTCCCCTCTCAGCAGGCTTCAGCCACCGCAGTGCGGGGACGCCCCAGCCATGCCAGCAGCAATCCCGCCGCCGCCAGCAGGCCACCCGCCACCGGAATGGCGGCATAGCCCAGGCCCAGGCTGATCACCGCACCGCCCAGCGCCGCACCCAGCGCGTTGCCCAGGTTGAACGCACCCACGTTGATCGACGACGCCAGGCCCGGCGCCTCGCTGGCCGCCTGCATTACCCGGATCTGCAGCGGCGGCACGATGGCGAACGTCGCCGCACCGAACAGCAACACACCCACCGCCGCGGTGGCGTGACTCATGAAGGCCAGCGGCAGCACGAACATCAGCACAGCCAGTGCCGACAGCAGGATGCGGGTGGCACCATCCAGCGACCAGTCGGCCATGCGGCCGCCGATGCCGTTGCCGACGGTGAAGCCGATACCGATCAGCATCAGCGACATCGAGATGAAGCCGTTGGAGGCACCGGTCAGTTCGGTCAGCACCGGCGCTACGTACGTGTACAAGGTGAACATCGCACCCGCGCCGAGCACGGTGGTGCCCATCGCCAGCAGCACCTGCGGCTGCAGGATCGCCCGCATCTCGCGACGCACGTCCGGACGCGCATCCGGCGCCGAGGCCGGCAGCGCCAGGCCCAGCGCGGTGATCGCCACCACGCCCAGTACCGCGGTGCCGGCGAACGACAGGCGCCAGCCCAGCTGCTGGCCCACCCAGGTGGCCAGCGGCACACCGCCGATGTTGGCGATGGTCAGGCCCATGAACATGGTAGCGACGGCCGCCGCTTGCTTGTCCTTCGGCACCAGGCTGGCGGCGACCACCGCGCCGATGCCGAAGAAGGCACCGTGGTTGAGGCTGGTGACCAGCCGTGACAGCAGCAGCAGGCCGTAGTTCGGTGCCAGCGCGGACAACAGGTTGCCCACCACGAAGATCGACATCAGCAGCATCAGCGCGGTGCGCTTGCCGAAGCGTCCCATCAGCAGGGTCATCACCGGCGCGCCCAGCATCACGCCCACGGCGTAGGCGGTGATCAACATGCCGGCGGTGGGGATGCCGACACCCACGCCATCGGCGATGACCGGCAGCAGGCCCATCGGGGCGAATTCAGTGGTGCCGATGGCGAAGGCACCGACGGCAAGGGCCAGCAGGGCGGCTCTGGAGTTCATGGGGGTTCCTGGGGGCGGAAACGGGCAGGTGCGTAGCCTGCGCGCTTTGCCACGGGCGATTAAGCCTCGCCCCGGGAAAACACTGTTGATCCTGGTTCACAAGTGGAGGCCGCAACCCCGCCACAGATGCAAAAACCGCAGCGCCGGTGAGCCGAGCCCATGCTCGGCTGACCGGCAGGAAGCAGCCGAGCATGGGCTCGGCTCTACACGACCTCGCATCCACAACGAAGAACCCCCGGCAGGGCCGGGGGTTCGGGGTCACGCACTTACCAGTTGCCGGCGCCCGGCACGTTGTGCTCGCGGGCGCGACGGCGCATCAGCAGGTTCAGCCACTCCACCAGCACCGAGAAGCCCATCGCGGCGTAGATGTAGGGCTTGGGCACGTGCACGTCCAGGCCGTCCAGGATCAGCACCGCACCGATCATCAGGATGAAGGCCAGGGCCAGCATCTTCACGGTCGGGTTGGCGTCGATGAAGCGGCCCAGCGGGTTGGCGGCCAGCAGCATCACCAGCACCGACAGCAGGATGGCGGCGACCATCACCGGGATGTGGTCGGCGATGCCGACGGCGGTGATCACCGAGTCCAGCGAGAACACGATGTCGATCACCGCGATCTGCGCGATCACGTAGCCGAACACGGCCGAAGCCTTGGTGGTGCTGGGATCTTCATCCTCGCCGCCGCTGATCAGTTCCTTGATCTCCATGCAGCCCTTGATGATCAGGAACAGGCCACCAACGATCAGCACCAGGTCGCGGATGGAGATGCCCATGCCGGCCACGGTGAACAGGTTGGCAGCCATGTGCGCCAGGTAGGCCAGCGACACCAGCAGGCCGATCCGGGTGATGCAGGCCACCGCGATGCCGAGCTTGCGCGCGAACGGACGGCGTTCTTCCGGCAGCTTGCTGACCGCGATGGAAATGAACACCAGGTTGTCGATGCCGAGCACGATTTCCAGCGCGCTGAGGGTGAACAGGGTCACCCAGGCATTGGGGTCGGCGAGGAACTCAAAGGACATGGAAACTCTTCAAGGCAGTGGGGGAATGGGGTTTCAGCCGTAGCTGCCGGCCAGCGCGTGCGGAACCACGACCAGCGCCCAGCACAGCAGCACGTTCATCATCAGCACGAACACCGCCGCCGAGCCCATGTCCTTGGCGCGACCGGCCAGTTCGTGGATCTCGCTGCCGTAGCGCTCGATCACCGCCTCGATGGCCGAGTTGGCCAGTTCCATCGCCAGCACCAGCAGCATCGAGCCGATCAGCAGCGCGCGCTCGACCGGGGTCTGGCCCAGCCAGATCGCGACCGGGGTCAGCAGGATCAGCAGGTAGACCTCCAGCCGGAACGACGATTCGTGCAGCCAGGCGGCGCGCAGGCCCTGCCAGGACCAGCGAGCGGCCTGGAAGATGCGGCGCGGGCCGCGGGGCAGATGACCGAACTGGTCAGCCACGGGTGGAACATCCAGCAACAGGGGCGCGGCGCAGCGACCGCTCAGACGCACGGCAGGGAATCATGGGTGCACAGGAATAGGCAGATGGCCGCCATTTTGCCACAAGGCCGCCGACCATACCCCCGGCCGCTGCGGCGAACGGCCTGCCCGGGGAAAGCGCCACGCCGCGTCCTGCTCCTATGATGGTTCCCCCTTCCCTGCTGGAGCGCCTGATGTCCCGTCGCCGTACCTGCCTGCTGATGCTGGGCCTGCTGACCGCCGCACCGCTGGCCCAGGCCCTGGGCCCGGCCACGTCGCCCAAGGTGCCCGAACAGGTCTCCAACGTGGCCTGGGCGGGCGACATGGCCCGCTTCGCCAGCGCCGACCAGGCCAACCCGCCGCCGCGCGGTGGCATCGAATTCATCGGCAGCTCCTCGATCCGCTTCTGGGAGAGCCTGGCCACCGACTTCCCCGGCCAGCCGGTGTTCAATCGTGGCTTCGGCGGTTCGGAAGTACGCGACAGCACCTGGTACGCCGACCGCATCGTAGTGCCGTATGCGCCATGCAAGGTGTTCTTCTACGCCGGTGACAACGACCTCAACAGCGGCCGCAGCGCGACCCAGGTGCGCGACGACGTGGTTGCCTTCGTGCAGCGCGTGCACCGCGATCTGCCGAAGACCACGGTGGAGTACCTGTCGATCAAGCCGAGCCCGTCGCGTGCCCACCTGCTGCCGGCGATCAACGAGGCCAACACGCTGATCAAGGCTGCCCTGGCCAAGCTGCCCAATACCGGCTTCATCGATATCTACACGCCGATGCTGGGTGCCGACGGCCAGCCGGATGCGAAGCTGTTCCGCGAGGACATGCTGCACATGACCCCGGCCGGCTATGCGATCTGGACCAGAGCAGTGGCGCCAAAGGTCAACTGCAACTGAGGCACTGCGGACGCCGGGCCTGGCCCGGCGCCACCGCACACCACCCACGCATGGCGTGGATCTACCGGGATTCCAGCGGGAGGGGGTCAGAGCCGGTTGCGCAGCAACGGGATCCGACCCCGGCAGGCCGCCGCGTCAGCGGAAGATGACCGTCGCTTCGGTACCCTGCCCCGGCTCGCTGGCCAGGCTGACCTTCCAGCCGAAGCGGTCGCACAGCCGGCGCACGATCGACAGGCCCAGGCCGGTGCCCTGCGGGCGGCTGGGTTCAGCGCGGTAGAAGGGCTCGAACGCGCGCGACAGCGCTTCGGCGGACATGCCGATGCCGGTATCGCGCACCACTACCCGATCGTTGTGCACCTGCACGTCGATGCGCCCTTCGTCAGTGTAGCTGCAGGCGTTGCGCACCAGGTTGCTGACCACCACCTGCAGCACCCGCGGCGGCGCATGCAGCTGCACCGGGCCATCGCTGTGCAGGTGCACCGACACCGGCCGGGACCCCAGCAGTTCGTTGGCGTTGTCCACTTCATAGCGGACGATGTCGTTGACGTCGAACAGCTCGATCTGCGGCTCGACGTCGGCCTCACGGGCCAGGATCAGGAACGCATCGATCACCGCTTCCATGTCGCGGCCAGCCCGCTGGATGCGCTGCAGGCTGCGGCGCAGGCGCGGCTGCAGGGTTTCATCGCCCAGTGCCATGTCGCTGGCCACGCGGATGACGGTCAGCGGCGTACGCAGTTCGTGGCTGGCATCGCGGGTGAAATTGCGCTCGCGGGCGACGTGCGCACTGACCCGGTTGGCCAGCGAATGCAGCGCGGCCGCCAGCTGCCGGGTCTCACCCTGCATGTCGGCGGGCAACTTGTTCGGCTCCAGGTCGGCCGCTTCCGGGTGGCCCGGGTCCCAGCGCGAGACGCGCCGTGCCAGCCAGTTCACCGGCGACACCAAGCGTTTGGACGCGCGGTAGGTCACCCAGCTGGCGCCATACACCGCCAGCAGGGTCAGCAGCACCGGCACGATGCCGAACCAGAACGCCAGCATCTCCGCGCGCGAGCGCAGGAACACCAGGTACAGGCGACCGGCCGGGCGCACGTCGACCAACACCAGCTGGTCGTCCTTGGGCAGCTCGTGGAAGCCGGGTTCCAGATTGCGCAGGTTGGCCGGCAACGACAGGGCCGACTGCCCGCTTTCCAGCAGATAGCCGCGGATGTTCTGGGTGTTGGGGGGTGGCTGCACCGGCGACGCTTCGTGCAGCGTCCAGTAGTACGCCGCCTCTTCGCGCAGGGCAGCGCCCACCAGGCTGTGCTTGATCACCAGCGACACCAGCCACGCACCCAGCAGGATGCCCAGGCTGGCCAGCACTGCCTGCAGGATGAAGGCGATACGGATCTTGCGCGGCAGGCCGTGCGGCATTGCGGGGTCCCGGTCAGAGCGCTGCGATTATAGGCAGCGCGCCACGCCGTGCGGGTGCATGGGCGATGACCGGCGACAATGCCGGCCGGTCATGCCCTGCCCTCGTACATGGCCACCACCCAGCCGGGCCTGCTGCTTCACCGGCGCGTGCCCTGCTCAGGCCATCGGCTGGGCAATGTCGGCAATGCGGTAGCCGGCGCTCTGCACGGTATGCAGCAGCGGACGGTCGAACGGCTTGTCGATGATCTTGCGCAGGTTGTACAGGTGGCTGCGCAGCGTGTCCGAATCCGGCAGGCCATTGCCCCAGATCTCGCGCTCGATCTCCTGACGGGTGACCACGCGCGGCGATTCGCGCATCAGGATGGTCAGCAGGCGCAGACCGATCGGCGAAAGCTGCAGCTCGGTGCCGGCACGGGTGGCACGCATGCTGACCGGGTCGAGCACCAGATCGGCCACCTTCAGCACTTCCGAACCGACCTGGCGACGTTCGCGACGGATCAGCGCGCGCAGGCGGGCTTCCAGCTCCTGGATCGCGAACGGCTTGGTCAGGTAGTCATCGGCACCGAACCCCAGGCCGGTGAGCTTGTCGTCCAGCGTGTCGCGGGCCGTGAGCATCAGCACCGGGGTGGACTTGCGCGCATCATTGCGCAGGCGACGGCACACTTCGATGCCATCCAGGCGCGGCAACATGAGATCGAGCACCACGACGTCATAGCTGTTCTCCGCCGCAAGGCGGTAGCCATCCAGGCCGTCCTGTGCATAGTCGACTTCAAAGCCGCGACCTTCCAGGTATTCCCCGATCATCTCGGAGATGTTGCGGTTGTCTTCGACCACCAGCACCAAGCCGGAGGTCTCCTTCGTCTGACGCATGTGATTCCCTCTAACTTCAGCTTTGTGAAACATGCCGGATCGACGGTGGACGCGATGTGAAGTTCCGTCAAGAGGAAATCAAACGGTTCAGAGCAGCGGCCTGAGCAGCGGCCAGACGTTGTCCAGCACCTTCGGCTGCGCCTGTGCCGTGGGGTGCAGGCCATCGGCCTGCATCATGCCCGGCTGCAGGGCCACGCCCTCCAGCAGGAACGGCAGAAGCGGCACCTTGTACTGCGTGGCCAGCGCCCTGTAGGCCGCCGCCAGGCGCTGCCGGTAGGCCGGCCCGTAGTTGGGCGGCACGTCGATGCCCAGCAACAGCACCTTTGCGCCGGCCTTCTGGCTGGCCTGCACCATTTTCTCCAGGTTGCCCTGCACCTGGGCCGGGGTCAGTCCACGCAGCGCGTCGTTGCCCCCCAGCGCGATCACCACCACCGTCGGCTTCTCTTTCGCCAGCAACCCTGGCAGTCGCGTCAGCGCGCCAGCGGTGGTCTCGCCGCTCATGCTGGCGTTGACGATACGCGGTGGGGTTTTCGACTGCTGCCTGACCCGCTGCTGCAGCAGGCTGACCCAGCCGGCGTCGGCGGGGATATTGTGGGCAGCACTGAGGCTGTCGCCGAGCACCAGCACGGTACCGGCCGGACCTTTGGCACAGGCCAGCCCCGGCAGCAGCAGCAACGCTAGCAGCAGCACCATCATCGCGCCGGCTTGCCGGCTCCATCCCGTCTTGCGCATTGGAGTCTCCTCATCGACAGCCTGTCCCCCCGCAGCGCGCCCGTCGCCATCGCCGTCGACCAGGTCGGCAAGTCCATGCAGGGCCCGGAGGGTGAAGTCCACATACTGGACAACATCACCCTGACCGTCCATGAAGGCACCAGCGTGGCCATCGTCGGCGCCTCCGGTTCCGGCAAGACCACCCTGCTCGGCCTGCTGGCTGGGCTGGACCTGCCCAGCCGCGGCCGCATCAGCCTGGCCGGGCACGATCTGGGAAACCTTGACGAGGAAACACGCGCCCAGCTGCGCGCGCGCGAGGTCGGCTTCGTGTTCCAGAGCTTCCACCTGCTGCCCGCGCTGACCGCCGCCGAGAACGTGGCGCTGCCGCTGGAACTGGCCGGGCGCGAGGACCGCGTACGGGTCGAAGAGGTGCTGGCCCAGGTCGGCCTGTCCCACCGCGCCCGCCACTACCCGCGCCAGTTGTCCGGCGGTGAACAGCAACGCGTGGCACTGGCGCGTGCCTTCGTCACCCGCCCACGCATCCTGTTTGCCGACGAACCGACCGGCTCGCTGGACCATGCCACCGGCCAGCACATCAGCGACCTGTTGTTCGAGTTGAACGCCGGCAGCGGCACCACCCTGGTGCTGGTCACCCACGACCTGCGCCTGGCCCAGCGCTGCCAGTACATCCACCGCATCGACGACGGCCGCCTGCTGCCGGTCGAGCGCGGGGCCCAGGCATGAACGTGCTGCGGCACGCGTGGCGCGCGTTGCGCCGCGAGGCCCTGGCCGGCGACCTGCTGACCGTGTTCGCTGCGCTGGTACTGGGCGTGGCGGTGATGACCGCAGTCGGCACTCTGGTGAACCGGGTCAACCTGGCGCTGACCGGTAGCGCGGCGGAGATGCTCGGCGGCGACCTCGGCATTGCCGGGCGCGATGATCCGTCCCAGGCATTCGCAGAGGAAGCGCAACGCCGTGGACTGGCCCACACCCGCATCGCCAGCTTCGGCAGCGTGCTGTTCCATGGCGAGGCCAGCCAGATGGCCAGCATCAAGGCGGTGCAGGCCGGCTACCCGCTGCGCGGCACGCTGCGGGTGCGCGCCACGCCCGGGGGTGCCCTGATCGCCAACGCCGGCATGCCCCCCAAGGGCCAGGCCTATGCCGACCCGCGCCTGCTGCAGGGGCTGGGACTGAAGGCCGGTGATGATCTCGAGTTCGGCGCTGGCACGCTGCGCATCGCCGGCATCATCGAGGCCGAACCGGATACCGGCGGCGACCTGCTGACGCTGTCCCCCACCCTGCTGGTCAACCGCGCCGATGTGGAAGGCACGGGACTGCTTGGCCCCGGCAGCCGCATCAACTACCGGCTGATGTTTGCAGGACCGCCCGCGCAGGTCGCGTCCCTGCGTGAGTGGCTGCTGCCACAAGTGAAGGGCCTGCGCCTGCTGAGCGTCGATGACACCCAGCGCGGCGTGCGCCAGGCCTTCGATCTGGCAGGGCGCTTCCTTGGCCTGAGCGCGCTGCTGGCGGTGCTGCTGGCGGGCGTGGCCACCGCATTGGCGGCCAACCGCTTCGCTCTGCGCCGTATCGACCAGGTGGCGATCCTGCGCTGCCTCGGTGCGCGCCAGCGCGACATCCTGCTTGGCCTGGCACTGCAGTTGCTGATGCTGGCGGTGCCGGCCTGCGCGCTTGGCATCGGCCTGGGCATGGCCGCGCAGGAAGGGCTGGTGCAGGTGCTGGGCAGCCTGGTGCCGCAGCGCCTGCCGCTGCCGGAAGCGATGCCGGCGCTGACCGGTGCCGGCATCGGTCTGTTGCTGCTGTTCGGCTTCGGCCTGCCACCGCTGCTGCGCCTGCGCGGGGTGCCGCCGATGCGCGTGCTCAACCGTTCCTTCGCCTCCCTGCCGCCGGCCTCGCTGCTGGCCTATGTGGCTGCGCTGGGGGCGAGCCTGTTGCTGGCGGTGCAGGTCACCGGTGACCTCACGCTGGCGCTGTGGGTGCTGGGTGGTCTGGCCGCGCTGGCGGTGGCGGCCGGGGTGGTCGGCTTCGTGCTGCTGCAGTTGCTGCGCGGCCTGCAGCATCGCCTGCATGGCAACTGGCGACTGGGCCTGGCCGCACTGACCCGGCGCCGCCTGCTGGCGGTGATGCAGCTGGTCGGGCTGTCGCTGTCGCTGTGCGCGCTGTTGCTGCTGGCTGTGACCGGCCCCGGCCTGCTGCAGCAGTGGCGCGAGCGGCTGCCCGCGGACACGCCGAACTACTTCCTGATCAACATCCAGCCCGAACAGCGCGACAGTGTGCTGGCAACGCTGCGCGGGCTGGGTGCCAACGACGCCAGCATCGAACCGATGGCCACCGGCCGCCTGATCGCGATCAACGGCAAGCCGCCGCTGCGCGTGGACCGCGAGCCGGGTCAGGACGGGCAACCGGCGCAGGGCGGCCAGCGCGACGACGATGACGAGAACCGGCCACTGAATTTCAGCTGGCGCAGCACGTTCCCGCCGGCCAATACGCTGGTCAATGGCACGTTCTGGAAAGCCGACAGCACCGCACCGGAAGCCTCGGTGGAGATCGGCTGGGCCAAGCGCTACGGCGTGTACCCCGGCGACCGCATCACCATTGCGGTGGGCGAGCAGGAGCGCGAATTCGCCGTCACCAGCGTGCGCAAGGCGGACTGGAACACCTTCCGTCCCAACTTCTTCGTGCTGTTGAACCCGAATGCCGTGGGCGACACCCCGCACAACCTACTGTCGGCATTCCACCTGCCGGCCGGCAAGGCGGCCGGGCTGGGCGAGCTGGTGCGTGCGCAACCGAACCTGTCGCTGCTGGACGTGGATGCGGTGATCTCGCAGGTGCGCGATGTGATGGAGCGGGTGGCGCAGGTGGTGCAGCTGGTGATGGTGTTCAGCCTGCTGGCCGGTGTGCTGGTGCTGCTGGCCGCGCTGCAGGCCACGGCCGGCGAGCGCCGCTACGACAGCGCGGTGCTGCGCACGCTGGGCGCGACCCGTCGCCAGCTGCGCGGTGCGGTGCTGGTTGAGTTTGGTGCACTGGGCACGCTGGCCGCGTTGCTTGCGGTGGGTGCAGCCGCCGCCATCGGCGTGGCGGTCTCGCAGAAGGTGTTCGAGCTGCCGTTGCTGCCACCCTGGCCGGGACTGCTGCTGGGCGGCGTGGCCGGCATCGGATTGAGCCTGCTGGCCGGCTGGTGGGGCACGCGGCGCATCCTGCACACCTCGCCGGCCCTTGCCCTGCGCGAGGCCTGACGCGGCCGCTGGCGCACCCGGGGGGGCGCCAGCGCTGTGCTGCGCGCCCCAATCCCACGAGATCACCCGGATGCGCTGATGACGGTGATCCTGGTCAGCTGGGGCATCGCCTTCTTCGAATACTGCCTGCAGGTGCCGGGCAACCGGCTGGGTTCAAGGAATGAAAGCATCCACGCATGGCGTGGATCTACTGGGGGTTACCCGGCAGATCCACCCGATGCGTGGATGAGGTGCCGGCCACGACCGGCACCTGGACGTGCCGATCAACCTTCCTTCGGTGCCTTTTCCACGTACTTGGCGAACACTTCGTCGATCTGCGTGTCCTTCACCTTCTTGCCGGCCTGGATCTCTTCGGCCTGGGTGAACAGCGGAATGATCATCGCCATGCCATCGATCTTGGTCTTCAGGTGCACGCCCGGAGCCTGGCCGAGGAACCCGTCCCAGCGCTGGCGCACCTTGGCCCAGTACCCGGCGGTCGCCTTCCAGTAGTTGCGCGCCGGGGTGAAGTCGATCTCGGTGGTCTTCACGTAGTCGTTGAAGCCGAACTCGCGGGCGATCTCCGCCTGGCTGCCGTCGGCATTGCGCTGCACCTTGGTGTTGAACTGCTCGTGGGTCCAGCCGTTCGGGGTCAGGGTGTGGCGGTTGACCACAGCCAGCGCGTTGTAGTCGCTGCGCTTGGTGTACTCACGACGCGGCAGCGGACGCCAGCTCAGGTCGCTGGTCCAGCTCGGCACGTTGTTGGTGTAGGTCCATCTGCCGGTGCCGCAGTAGCGCGGTGCATCGCTCACTTCATACACGCACTGGGTCCAGGCGCCCTGGTTCACCGCCGCCGGAATGCTGCGCACCTGCCAGGTCTGGTCGGCACTGAATTCGAAACGGTTGGGCGCTTCGTACACCCAGTCCTGGCGCCAGTGCTTGGTGATGTGGCCGCTCTTCTCGTCCAGCAGCAGGTGCTGCAGCACGATGCGCCTGGGGGTGTCCTCGACCACGATGACCACTTCGTTGCCACCGCTGCGCATCGCCGGCGCACGCTCATAGCCCGGCTTCAGCAGCACGGTTTCGTCGAAGGCGAAATCCACGGTGTACTCGCCCTGCATGGCCAGGATGCTGTCGTGGTCGCGGGCGATGTCGGAGGGCTGCGCGCTGGCCGCGCCGCTGGCGGCGAGCAGCAGCAAGGCGCAGGCTGTCTGGAGCTTCATCGGGGTCTTCCTTCGGGGTTGCAGATTCATTGAGGGGCCATCCGTGGCCAATGGGCGTTCCATCAGGACAGGATCAGAGTCGGATCAGCGGCAGGTCGCCTGGAATCCGGGGGGCCGGCCGGCGCGCTGCGTCGGCACAGCAGCAGTCATCGATGGCCAGCTCGCCCTCGGCGCCTTCCAGGCGGGCGATGCGGCGTGCGGTGACCGCGCCCAGCGACGACAGCGTCGACAGGCTGGCGGCCAGGGTGCGGCCATCGTCGGCGGCGTGCAGGCGCAGCGCGCACAGGCGCCAGCGCTGGCCGCCGAGGTGACCGGCCAGGCGTCGCCACAGGCGTTCACCGACGCTGCCGTCGCTGTCGTGCTGCGGGCCCGGCGCCAGCGAGGCCACCAGCCGGTCCCAGGCCAGGAAATCGCTGTCCGGCAGCAGGTACAGGCGCCACACGCAGCGGCCACGGCCATCGAGGAAGCACAGGCTTTCGCGCAGCCCCTCGCTGTCCACGCCCTGGCAGGCATGCACGCGCACCGCCTGTCGCCAGCCGCCAAGCTCGTTGCCGTCGGCGTGGTAGAGACACAACACGGTGCCAAGCGTGGCCAGCTGTGCCGGGGTCGGCCAGACCGCGCGATGTGGCGCGGCGATGGAGTCATTCCTGCGTGCGGACAGTGCTCGGCTCATGAGGTCACCAGGAAACGGCAAGGCTGGCGGAGAAGGTACGGCCCGGGCTGGTGTAGCGATCCAGCACGCGGCTGGTCGGCGACAGCGTCGAACCCACGTTGGACCAATCGATGTAGCGTTTGTCGCCCAGGTTGAACACGCCTACGTTGAAGGTCGCACCGGGGGCGAAGTTCCAGTGCGCCATCAGGTCGGCCACACCGTAGCCGGCCGGGCGGTACACCGTGGCCGAAGCGACGCGGTCCTTGCGCTTGACGAACGTGCCGGCCAGTTCCACGCCCCAGGTATCGGTGTCGTACATCAGGCCGACGGTGCCACGCAGGGGATCAACCGAATCCAGCGGGGTGTCCTCGGTCTTGTTGTCGCCGCGCGACCAGGCCACCGCACTGCGCAGCGCCCAGCCCTGCAGCGCCGGGCTGATCTGGCCGAAGTCGACGCCGGCCTTCAGTTCGGCTCCGTAGATGCGTGCGTCGGCGATGTTGCGCGACTGGAACACCATCAGGCCCTGTGCGTTGGTACCCACCAGCGACTGCGACTCGATGAAGTCCTTGTACTCGTTGTAGTAGCCGCTGACGCTGACGTAGGCGGCCGGCGACAGGAAGCGCAGGCCCAGCTCCATGCCATCACTGGTTTCCGGCTTCAGGTCCGGATTGGGAATGGCGGTGTAACCGAAGGCGAAGTTGGTGAAGCCCAGGTTGACGTCGTTGTACGGCGGCGAGCGGAAGCCATGCGAATAGCCGGCAAACAGCGACCATTCGTCGGTGAAGCGATAGACCATGCCGAGCTTCGGCGAAACGCTGGTCTTGGTCAGCTTGGCCACCGGCACACCAGGATTGTCCTCGGCAAAGATGCTGTCCACCTCCGGCTTCAGCTCGTAGCGGTCCACGCGCACGCCCGGCACCAGCGACAGCTTGCCGCCGGCCATGCGCATTTCATCCTGTGCGTACAGGCCAAGCTCGGTGGTCTTGCTGATCGGGAAATCGCGGACCGGGAACGCGTCGGGCAGGATGGTGGTGCTGGTCTGGCCGTTGGCCAGGACCTGGAAACCATCGCGCTTCTGGCGGATCTCGGTGCGCGCACCCTCGAAGCCATAGGTCAGCGCGTGCTCGACGCTGCCGGTGCTGAAGGCCTTGTTGAACTGTGCCTGCAGGCCGTACACGCGCTGGTCGAAATTGAACTCGCGGTGGCGACGGCTGCGGTTGGCGCGGTCCTCGTCGGTAACCTGGGTGGTTTCGCTGTGCTGGGTGTAGACCTGCCAGTGCAGGCTGTCGGCGAAGGCCTTGTCCAGCGCATCCATTTCATGCGCGAACGACACGCGGGTGCGGTTCTGCTTGTCGCGCGCCTTCATGCCGGTGGTGGTGGTGTGGTCGATCGAAGACAGCACGTTGGTCTCGGTCTTGTCTTCGTTGCCTTCCACGGTCAGGCGGAAACGCTGGTCCTCGCTCGGCGCATAGACCAGCTTGGCCAGGCCGCTGCGACCGTCGCGGTCCTGCGGGTTGGGGGCGGTGCGGGTGTTGTCGTTGCTGCGCACGTCACCCTTGTTGTCGGTTTCCTGGCCCTGGCGGTGGTTGATGTTGACCATGCCGCTCCAGTGTTCGCCGCCGAACGCGGTGGTGACACCGCCGAGCAGGCCCTTCCATTCGCCGTCGTAGCCGAACTTCAGGCCGACGTAGCTGTCCTTGCCGTCCTTCAGGTAGTCGGCCGGATCCTTGGTGACGAAGGCGACGACACCGCCCAGTGCGTCCGAGCCATACAGCGAGCTGGCCGGGCCACGCACGATCTCCACACGCTTGAGCGTGTCCAGATCGGTGAAGTTGCGGTTGGCATTGGAGAACGAACCGATGTTGAAGCTGGTCGGCATCGCGATGCCGTCGGTCTGCACGCGCACGCGGTTGCCGTCCAGGCCACGGATGCGGATGCTGCCCAGGCCGAAGCGCGCGGCGCTGCGGTTCACCGACAGGCCCGGCTCATAGCGCAGCAGGTCCTTGATGTCCTGTACCAGGTGCCGTTCCATCTGCTCGCGATCGATCACATCGACCGTTGCGGCCACGTCGCTCACCGCACGTTCGGTGCGCGTGGCAGTGACCTGCACGCGATCAAACTCGCGTGCATCGGGCGCGGCGCTGGCAGCGGCAGCGGCGTGGGCGGACAGCGGCAGGGCCATCCAGACAGCAAGGCAAAGGGCGGTATGGCGGGTCATCGGGTTCGTTCGGTCAGGCAGGGGAACCCCCGGTTACCGGCACACCCGGAAGGTGCACGCGGTAGGCCGAGGGGGAGAGAGCAGGAGCGGACGGGGCGCCCACCCTGCCGGCGCAGCCGGCAGGAGGGAGGGAGGCGGGCGACCAGACCGCGATTACTTGGTCAGGATCAGCTTGTCGTTGCTGGTGTGCCGCAGGCGATAGAAGCGGTCGCCGTGCTGGATCAGGATTTCACGACGGCCCTTGAGCAGGGCTTCGCTGTCGATGACCTCTTCCGGCGGAACGACACGGACCGGGCGATCGCGAAGGGTCAGCGTTTCGGGGCGCAGCAGTACAGGTTGAGCATTCATGAGCATCTGGACTCGTGCGAGGGACGAGTCAAATGATAATGATTCTCAGTTGACAATCAACAACCATTCTCACTTTCATTGACGGGATTAATGATCGAATTATGAAATTCGATAGCTGCCATCAATCAAAATTTGGGCGCGGCACCTTTGTAGCGTCGAGCCACGCTCGACTGCTCTTGGCGCCGTCGCCAGGAAACGCCCGCGCTGCGCGCGGAGTCGAGCATGGCTCGACTCTACAAAGTCCCGGTCAACCTGAAGTCGAGCGTGGCTGGACTCTACAAAGGGCTGTCAGGCGAAGACGGCTTCGACCTCGGCCCAGCCGGCTGCGTCAACCTGCTCCAGCACGTCCAGCGCCTGCAGGTTCTGCAGCAGCTGGCTGACCCGGCTGGCGCCGAGGATCACGCTGGATACATTCGGGTTGCGCAGGCACCAGGCGATGGCCAGCGTGGCCGGGGCCTGGCCCAGCGCGCGCGCCGCCTCGCTGAAACGGCGCACCTGGCCCAGGCGGGTCTCGGCGTCGGCACCCAGGACCAGGTCCTGCAGCCAGCCCATGCCCTCGCGCCCAAGTCGTGCATCAGCCGGAATGCCCTGGTCATACTTGCCGGTCAACAGGCCCGAGGCCAGCGGCGAGAAGATGGTGGTGCCCAGGCCGGCGCGGGCGTACAGCGGCGCATACTCGACCTCCACCCGCTCGCGGTGCAGCAGGTTGTACTGCGGCTGCTCCATCGACGGTCCCTGCAGGTTGTGCACTTCAGCGATGTCCAGCGCCTGCTGGATCTGCGCCACCGACCATTCGGAGGTACCCCAGTAAAGGATCTTGCCCTGGCGCACCAGCGTATCCATCGCATGCACGGTCTCGGCGATTGGTGCGTCCGGGTCCGGGCGATGGCAGTAATAGAGGTCCAGGTAGTCCACCTGGAGGCGCTTGAGCGCGGCATGGCAGGCGTCGGTCACGTGCTTGCGCGACAGCCCGCGCTGGGTCGGTCGCGGGTCCTTGGCGCTGCCGAAGAACACCTTGCTGGACACGCAGAAGCCGTCGCGCGGCAGGCGCAGGTCGCTGATCACGTCGCCCATCACCTGTTCGGCGCGGCCGTTGGCGTAGCCCTCGGCATTGTCGAAGAAGTTGACGCCATGATCCCAGGCGGCGGCCACCAGGTTGCGGGCCTCGTCACGCGGAATCTGGTCACCGAAGGTCACCCAGGCGCCAAAGGACAGGGCGGAAATCGGCAGGCCGGTGGAGCCGAGGCGACGGTATTGCATGCGAATCTCCTGCTGCGGGCCCGCATCCGGGCCGGGATCGATCCTCATTCTACCTGCCGTCACCGGCCGCAAGCCCTTGCCGTTGCTGGCCCGATCGGTACCGATGGGTGCGCGCACGCTGCTTTTCCTTGCCCCGGCCCCGGCCCTGCACTAGGCTTCCCGTTTTTCGCGACGCCCCAGGGGAGTCACTCACATGGTCGAAGGTTTGGGCAGGATCGGCTTCGGCCTGTTCGGGTTGGCGGTGCTGATCGGCATCACCTGGTTGTTTTCCAACAACAAGCGCGCGGTGGACTGGAAGCTGGTTGCCACTGGTATCACCCTGCAGATCGCCTTTGCGGCGCTGGTGATCCTGGTGCCGGGCGGGCGCGACGTGTTCGACGCGCTGGGCCACGGTTTCGTCAAGGTGCTGAGCTTCGTCAACGAGGGCTCGGGGTTCATCTTCGGCTCGCTGATGGACACCAAGAACTACGGCTTCATCTTCGCCTTCCAGGTGCTGCCGACCATCATCTTCTTCTCGGCGCTGATGGGCGTGATGTACCACCTCAACATCATGCAGGCGATCGTGCGCGTGATGGCGTGGGCGATCACCAAGGTGATGCGCGTGTCCGGTGCGGAAACCACCAGTGTCTGCGCCAGCGTCTTCATCGGCCAGACCGAGGCGCCGCTGACCGTGCGCCCGTACATCGCCAAGATGACCCAGTCCGAACTGCTGACCATGATGATCGGCGGCATGGCGCACATCGCCGGCGGCGTGCTGGCGGCCTACGTGGGCATGCTCGGCGGCGGCGACCCGGTGCAGCAGGCGTTCTACGCCAAGCACCTGCTGGCAGCCAGCATCATGGCCGCGCCGGCCACCCTGGTCGTGGCCAAGCTGCTGATTCCGGAAACCGGCACCCCGCTCACCCGCGGCACGGTAAAGATGGAAGTGGAGAAGACCTCCAGCAACATCATCGACGCGGCTGCCGCCGGCGCCGGTGACGGCCTGAAGCTGGCGCTGAACATCGGCGCGATGCTGCTGGCCTTCATCGCCCTGATTGCGCTGCTGAACGCCCCGCTGACCTGGATCGGTGATGTTACCGGCCTGGCCGCGATGATCGGCAAGCCGACCAACCTGTCGACCATCTTCGGTTACGTGCTGGCCCCGATCGCCTGGGTGATCGGCACCCCGTGGGCCGATGCCACCACCGTCGGTTCGCTGATCGGCCAGAAGGTCGTGATCAACGAATTCGTGGCCTACACCGAGCTGTCGCAGATCGTGAACGGCCAGGTGGCGGGCGTCAGCCTGTCCGATGAAGGCCGCCTGATCGCCACCTACGCGCTGTGCGGCTTCGCCAACTTCAGCTCGATCGCGATCCAGATCGGCGGCATCGGTGGCCTGGCCCCGGAACGTCGCCACGACCTGGCCAAGTTCGGCCTGCGCGCGGTGCTGGGCGGTACCATTGCCACCTTCATGACGGCGACCATCGCCGGCGTGCTGACGCACTTCAGTTGAACCCTTGGTTGAGAAAAGATTCCCTATGAGCAGCAGTGTCGTTGTCGTCGGTTCCTTCAATGTCGATCACGTGTGGCGGTGCGAGTCACTGCCGGCACCGGGTGCGACCATTGCCGGCCGCTACAGCACCGGCCCGGGTGGCAAGGGCTTCAACCAGGCCGTGGCCGCCTGCCGCGCTGGCGCCGAGACGCACTTCGTGTGCGCGCTGGGCGATGACGCCGGCGGCGCCACCGCACGCGAACTGGCCGCTCAGGACGGCTTCGGCCTGATGGCCGAAGCCAGCAGCGAGCCGACCGGCACCGCCGGCATCTATGTGGACGCGCGCGGCCGCAACACCATCGTGATCGGCCCGGGCGCCAACGCCGCGCTCAGCACCGACTTCCTGCAACAGCAGCAGGCATTGCTGACCGGCGCCAAGGTAGTGCTGGTGCAGCTGGAATCACCGGTGCAGACCATTGAAGCGGCGCTGGCCACGGCCCGCGAGGCCGGTGTGACCACCGTGCTCAACACCGCACCGGCCGACGCGCCCTCGACCATCGGCCTGCTCAAGCTGGCCGATGTGATCACCCCGAATGAAACCGAGTTCGCCGCCCTGCTCGGCCGTCATGTGGGTGAGCGCGTGGATGCCAACGACGTGGCCGCGCTGGATGGCGCCAGCCTGCATGCGCTGTGCCGCAAGCTGGTCGGCAACGGCACGGTGGTGGTGACCCTGGGTTCGGTGGGCGTGTTCGTCTCGCATGCCGACGAGAACCTGCGCGGCGATACCCAGCCGTACTACCGCGTCGGCGCCGAGCAGGTGCAGGCCATCGACACCACCGGTGCCGGTGACGCCTTCAACGGTGCGCTGGCCGCGTCGCTGGCGCAGGTGGCCGACGCCCCGTTCGCCCGCCACGTACGCTTTGCCAACCAGTTCGCCGGTCGCTCGACCGAGAAGGAAGGCGCCGCTGCGGCGATGCCGCGTTTCACCCCGGCCGACTCCGAAGTGAAGTAGATCCACGCCATGCGTGGATGAGAAGGGCCGGGTGCGCTGGCACCCGGGCCTTTATTTTTGCCCATTTCCCAGCGGCTGCGACCGCCTGTCGCATTGCCCACACCCTGCTCCCGCGCCCACCATCCGCGCAGCTTCCTTGCACGGACAGGACGTGGACGGATTCCCTTGGCTGCTGGTCGCGGCCGCCGGCAGTGCCCTCGCGGCGCTGCTGCACATTGGCTGCATTGCTTTGGGCGCACCCTGGTATTAGCGTTTCGGCGCTGGCCAGCGCATGGTCCGGCTGGCGCACGCGGGGCACTGGTGGCCCCCGCTGATGACGGCCGGCATCACCGCCATGTTGGTGGCCTGGGCCTTGTACGCACTGGCGGCCGCCGGCTGGCACTCGCCGCTGCCGGCCAGCCGCCTGGTGCTGCCTGGCATCGCCGCGCTGCTGTTGCTGCGTGCCGCGTCGGGATTCGGCCTGGCGTTGTTCCGCCCGGGATACAACGGCGCGCGCTTCTGGATGGCCAGTTCGCTGGTCTGCCTGGGTCTGGGCCTGGCCTTTGCGCTGGGCGCCCGCCAGGCGTGGGAAACGCTGGGCTAGCCGGCGGAGGCGGGGCGACCGGGTAGAGTCGACGGGTAGCCGACGGCTTTCCGGCCAGGTCGTGGAAACCCCGCGCTTCGCGCGATAGTCGACTGGCAGTCGACTCTACCCCCTCTCGCCGCGTCCCCAGTCCGGCGGCATCGGCCTTCACCAAGCCGCCTACCATCACCCGCCCGTGGGGGCGGTGGAAGCAACCGTCAAGCATCTGCTGATGCCGGTACGGCATGAGGTCGGTGCCGATCGGCCTGAACCGGGTCCGCGTGGACACGGCCGCTCCGTCGTCCGCGCTTTACAATGAGCGCATGCAGATCGGCCCGTACACCATTGCCCCCAACGTCGTGCTGGCGCCCATGGCCGGCGTTACCGACAAGCCCTTCCGCCTGCTGTGCAAACGGCTGGGCGCGGGCTTGGCTGCCTCGGAAATGACCATCAGCGACCCGCGCTTCTGGAACACGCGCAAGTCGATCCACCGCATGGACCATGAGGGCGAGCCGGCGCCGATCAGCGTGCAGATCGCCGGCACCGAACCGCAGCAGCTGGCCGAGGCGGCGCGCTACAACGTCGACCACGGCGCGCAGATCATCGACATCAACATGGGCTGCCCGGCCAAGAAGGTGTGCAACGCCTGGGCCGGTTCGGCGCTGATGCGCGACGAGCAGCTGGTGGCACGCATCCTCGAAGCGGTGGTCAACGCGGTGGACGTTCCGGTCACGCTGAAGATCCGCACCGGCTGGGACTGCGACCATCGCAATGGCCCGCTGATCGCGCGCATCGCCGAGGACAGCGGCATCGCGGCGCTGGCGGTACATGGCCGCACCCGCGACCAGCACTACACCGGCCAGGCCGAGTACGGCACCATCGGCGAGATCAAGGCCGCGCTGCGCATTCCGGTCATCGCCAACGGCGATATCGATTCGCCGCAGAAGGCGGCCCACGTTCTGAAGGAAACCGGCGTGGACGCGGTGATGATCGGCCGTTCCGCACAGGGCCGGCCGTGGATCTTCCGCGAAGTGGCGCATTACCTGGCCACCGGCCAGGAACTGCCGCCACCGTCGCTGGCCGAAGTGCGCGACATCCTGCTTGGCCACCTGCACGCACTGCATGCGTTCTATGGCGAACCGCAGGGCGTGCGCATCGCGCGCAAGCACCTGGGCTGGTATGCCAAGGATCGACCGGAGAACGCCGCCTTCCGCGCGGTGGTCAACCGCGCGGAGGACCCGCAGAGCCAGATCGCGCTGACCACCGAGTACTTCGACCGCCTGATTGCCGCGGAACCGGCGCTGTCTTCGGCCGCCTGAGCCGCCAATCCCGCGTTTCCGGACAGTCGAGCCCGCTCGACGCTACGAGAGCCCGCCCCATGACCCCGCCGATTTCCTCCCCGACTTACCTGCACGGGTTCTCCGGCACCGAGCAGCAGCGCCTGATGACCCAAGCGCGCCTGCTGGAGTCGAGCATCTTCGGCCAGATCGACTACAGCGGCGCCCGGCGCCTGCTGGAAGTCGGCAGCGGCGTGGGTGCGCAGACCGAGATCCTGCTGCGCCGCTTCCCGGAACTGCACGTGACCGGCGTGGACCTGAGCGAGACCCAGCTGGCCACCGCGCGCGAGAACCTGGCGCGCACCCCGTGGTGCAGCGATCGTTACACCCTGCAGCAGGCCGATGCCGGCGAACTGCCGTTCGAGGCCCGCAGCTTCGATTCGGCCTTCCTGTGCTGGGTGCTGGAACACGTTCCGTCACCGGCACGCGTGTTGAGTGAAGTCCGCCGCGTGCTGGCTCCGGGTTCACCGGTCTACATCACCGAGGTGATGAATGCCTCGTTCCTGCTTGACCCGTATTCGCCGCATATCTGGCGCTACTGGATGGCCTTCAATGATTTCCAGTACGACCACGGTGGCGACCCGTTCGTCGGCGCCAAGCTGGGCAACCTGCTGCTGGCCGGCGGCTTTCGCGACGTGCACACCGAGATCAAGACCATCCACCTGGACAACCGCGAACCGGCACGCCGCAAGACCATGATCGCATTCTGGGAGCAGCTGCTGCTCTCGGCCGCCGACCAGCTGCTGCAGGCCGGTTCGGTGGACGAGGAGACCGTGGAAGGCATGCGCCGCGAATTCCGGCTGGTGCAGAACGACCCGAACGCGGTGTTCTTCTACTCGTTCGTGCAGGGCCGCGCGACGGTGTATTGAGCCGACGCGGCGCTGCCGATGTTCCCGTCATCCACGCATCGCGTGGATCTACTCGGGTGCATGCCAGATGCGCTGCCACATCGCCGACAACCGGCGACCGGCATCGGCTCGCGCGGCCGGGCTGCTGTAGTCCGCCCGTGTCTGCTCGGGCACGATCGCCCGCCATTGCCCGTCCGCCTGCTCGGCCACCACGAAGTTGAAGGTGTAGTCCGGTTCCAGGCCCATGCGCAGATCGCTCAGTACCAGCTGGCCGTCCACGACCTGTGCACGCATGAAACCGCGGTTGAACCACTGAAGCTGCTGCACCGCCGGAATCGCCTGCGCCTCGCGCAGCGCCTGTACGTTGGACGGATGGCCTTCGAACCGCATCGGCCCATGGTCGGCCGCCAGTGAGCGATCACCCACCACGTAGCCATTGGGCGTCATCGCCACCACCCGCCACAGCAGCGTATTGAACGGCATCGGCACCGAGAAGCGCGGCGCGTCACCCAGGCCCATCGCCGCCAGGCTCTGCTGGGCGGCACGGTCGACCTGCGCCTTGGCGATCAGGCCCCAGCCGAGGTAGCCACTGCTGAGCACCAACGCCGTGCCCAGCACCTTGCCCGCCCAGGGCCGCGCACGACCGAACCAGGCGAGCACGCAGCCCAGCAGCAGCCACACCGTGTAGCCGGGGTCGATGATGAAGACGCTGGAGCCCATGGTTGGGTGGGGCTGCAGCGGCCACCACAACTGGGTACCGTAGACGGTGAACGCATCCAGCAAGGGATGGGTCACCAGCGCCAGCTGGATCGCCCAGAACCAGCGCACCGGTGACTGCGCGACGCGGCCGTTGCCGAAGCGCTTGAACAACCACCAGATCAGCGCCGCCACCCAGGGCAGCACCAGCAACGAATGGCTGAAGCTGCGGTGTTCGGTCATGTTGGCCACCGGGTCGGCAGCGGTGAGGCCGAGCCACAGCGCGTCGAGGTCCGGCAGGGTGCCGAGCGCGGCACCGGCCAGCAGGGCCGCACGGCGATGGCCGGGCGGAGCGATGGCAGCGGCGACGGCGCCGCCGAGTACGATCTGGGTCAGGGAATCCATCGGCAGATGCTAGCGGCTTGCGGGCGGTGCATGTAGAGCCGAGCCCATGCTCGGCTGCTCTTCGTTGCGTATAACCGCAGCCGAGCATGGGCTCGGCTCTGCAAGAGGCCAAGGGCGAGTTACGCCGCCTGCGACAGGCGCGCGCCCGGCAGCTCCACCAGCGTCTGGCCGTTGTGGTCCAGCAGACGCAGCGCGCCGTCGTGGTCTTCGACCAGCGCGGTCAGGCTTTCCACCCAGTCACCATCGTTGGCATAGACCAGGCCATCGCGCTCGACCAGCGCCGCGCGGTGGATATGCCCGCAGACGATGCCGTCCAGGCCGCGCCGGCGCACGTCGTCCAGGCCGGCCTGCACGAAGCGCTCGATGTAGCGTTCAGCCGCACCACTGCGCTTCTTCAGGAACTCCGACAGCGACCAGTAGCGCATGCCAAGCTGGCGGCGCACGGCGTTCAATGCCTGGTTGCCGGTGAGGATGCGGTAATACAGCCAGTCACCGAACTTTTCCTGCAGGCCGCCGAAGTGGGTCACGCCGTCATAGTCGTCGCCATGCGCGACCAGCAGCCGGCGGCCATCGGCGGTCACGTGGATGGCGCGGCGGCGCACCTGCATCGCCGGCAGCATCAGCCCGCACACCTGGCGCAGCGATGCATCGTGGTTGCCGGGGATGTAGATGATCTCGGTGCCGGCGCGACGCAATGCGTGCAGTGCCTGGATGACCTCGCTGTGTGACTGCCGCCAGTTGGCACGGCGGTGCGCCATCCACCACAGGTCGATGATGTCGCCGACCAGGTACAGCCGTTCACAGCGCAGCTGCGAGAGAAAGCGCGCCAGCTCGGTTGCATGGCAGTGACGTGATCCCAGGTGCACGTCGGAGACGAACACTGCGCGCCGGTGCGGCGACAGGTTCGCCAGCGTGCTCATGCCGGCGTCCCCGCCTCGCGCAGGTAACGTTTGCGCTTGTTCGGCCGGATCGCACACAGGTCCACCTCGATCAGGCCGTCGATCGAATCGCTGAAGTCCGGATCCACCCCGAAGGCGAGGAAACGCGCGCCGCCCGGTTCGCACAGATCGGTGTACTGGCGGTACAGCGTGGGTACGCCGGTACCGAGCGCAGCCAGGTTGGCCTTGAGCACGTCGAACGCGGCGCCTGCGTCCAGCTCACCGAAACTGGGCGGTGCGGCGAAGTACTGGAACGGCCGGTTCGATTCGGCCAGGCCGGCGGTGCCGCTGTAGTAGCGCTGGTAGTACGCCACCAGCTGCTCGCGCGCATCGCGCGGCAGCGCCGCACTGATCGACACCGCGCCGAACAGGTAGCGGATGCCCGGCCGGCACTGCAGGTAGGCACCGATGCCCTGCCACAGGTAATCCAGGCTGCGGCTGCCCCAGTAATCAGGCACCACGAAGCTGCGGCCCAGTTCCAGGCCTTCGGCGATGTGGGTGATGGCGTCGTCGGAATAGCGGAACAACGACGCACTGTAGAGGCCGGACAGGCCGTGCCGGGCCAGTGCCTGGGCGCCGCGCATGATCCGGTAGGCGCCGGCGATGCGCTGCGCGGCCGCGTCCCAGATCACGATGTGTTCGTACTGCGGATCGTAATCGTCCAGGTCGCGGCTGCGCCCGGTGCCCTCGCCTACCTGGCGGAAGGTCAGTTCCCGCAGGCGGCCCAGCTCCAGCAGCAGCGGCGAATCGGCGCTGCAGGTGGCCAGCAGGATCTGCTTGCCATCGGCGGTCTGGCCCAGCTGGGTGGCGGCAGCGACGCCGACGGCGACCTGGGAAGGCGGCACCGGGGACGCCAGCGGTTCGGGCCCTGCAATGGCAGCGGCATCGCCCGCCGCACCGTTACGGCCCAGCGCATACAAGGCGCGGCGCACGGCCAGCAGCTGGGCACCGGGGTCGCCGCCCTTGCCCAGCTGCATCGGCTCACCGATGCTCAGGCGCAGCGGGCGGCCACGGCGGGTGAACATCTCGCGCGCCAACAGCGCGGTGCCGGCCGGCTTGAACAGGGTGGAGGCACCGTAGAACAGCGCCGAGTTGCGCGCTTCCACCCGCACGGGCAGCACCGGCGCGCCCGCGGCACGGGCAAAGCGCACGAATCCGCGCTGCCAGCGACCGTCGCGGATGCCGCGCAACGAGAGGCGCGAGACCTCGCCGGCCGGGAACACGATCACGCACTGCTCGGCCGCCAGCGCCTCCTCGACCGCATGCAGGCTGCCGCGCTGCGCCTTGCCGCCAAGGATGCGCACCGGCAGCAGCAGATCCTGCAAGGGCGCGATCGCCCCCAACAGATCGTTGGCCACGATCCGCACATCGCGTCGGATGCGACCAACCGCGTCCAGCAGGGCCAGCGCATCCAGCGCCCCGGACGGGTGGTTGGCGACGATCAGCAGGCGGCCGGTGGCCGGGATCTTCGCCAGCGCGGCCGGGTCCACCTGGTACTGGCCATCGATGAACTCCAGGGCGGCGGCGACGAAGCCGAATCCGCGCAACCCTGCACTGCGCTGCAGGAAAGCTTCGATCTGGTCCAACCGCGACCAGCGACCGACGCTGCGCAGCAGCGGCCGCGCCAGCTGGCCACGGCGGCCATGGAACCAATCGGGAAAGCGTTGCTGGAGGCGCTGTTCAAGTTCCTGCATGGCGGATCCACTCATGCCCGGCGGCCGGATTGGCCGACAGCCTGCGCCCGGCAGGCGGCAGCCCGATGGCGGTTTCTGGACAGAACGATGACGGCCGCCAGGCCATGCGGCCCTGACGCCTGCGCATTCCAGGCCGGTCGGCAGCCTGGCTCGTCGTCACGCTGGTGGAACACTGGGCGTCGAGGCTGGGCCCCAATCCCGGCAGGACGGCCCCTGCCGGGCCTACACGGGCTTAACCACCGGCAACCGGTACCGGTTCACAATGCACAGGCGGCGCACCCCGTGTATGATGCGCGCCCATCTTTCCATCCGAATCAAGGGATATACCGCCTGATGTCCAGCTATCTCTTCACCTCCGAGTCGGTCTCCGAAGGCCATCCGGACAAGGTTGCCGACCAGATCTCCGATGCGGTGCTGGACGCGATCCTGACCCAGGACCAGCGCGCCCGCGTGGCCTGCGAGACCATGGTCAAGACCGGTGTTGCCATCGTCGCCGGTGAAATCACCACCAGCGCCTGGATCGACCTGGAAGCCCTGACCCGCAAGGTCATCACGGACATCGGCTACGACAGCTCCGACGTCGGCTTCGACGGCGCCACCTGCGGCGTGCTGAACCTGATCGGCAAGCAGTCGCCGCACATCGCCCAGGGCGTGGACCGCAAGAAGCCGGAAGAAATGGGCGCTGGCGACCAGGGCCTGATGTTCGGCTACGCCACCAACGAGACCGACAGCTTCATGCCGGCTGCGATCCACCTGTCGCACCGTCTGGTCGAACAGCAGGCCAAGATCCGCAAGAAGCGCAACTCGCCGCTGTCCTGGCTGCGCCCGGACGCCAAGAGCCAGGTCACCCTGCGCTATGAGAACGGTGTGGTTTCGGCGATCGACGCCGTGGTCCTGTCGACCCAGCATGCCCCGGGCATCAAGCAGAAGGACCTCATCGAGGCCGTCCGCGAAGAAATCATCAAGCCGGTGCTGCCGGCCAAGTGGCTGCACAAGGGCACCAAGTTCCACATCAACCCGACCGGCAAGTTCGAGATCGGTGGCCCGGTGGGTGACTGCGGCCTGACCGGCCGCAAGATCATCGTCGACACCTACGGCGGCTGGGCCCGTCACGGTGGTGGCGCCTTCTCCGGCAAGGACCCGTCCAAGGTCGACCGTTCGGCAGCCTACGCGGCCCGCTACGTCGCCAAGAACGTGGTTGCCGCCGGCCTGGCCGACCGTTGCGAAGTGCAGGTTTCCTACGCCATCGGCGTGGCTGAGCCGACCTCGATCTCGGTCACCACCTTCGGCACCGGCAAGATCAGCGACGACAAGATCGAGAAGCTGATCCGCAAGCACTTCGACCTGCGCCCGTACGGCATCATCAAGATGCTGGACCTGGTGCACCCGATGTACCAGCAGACCGCGGCCTACGGTCACTTCGGCCGCAAGCCGAAGGAGTTCAGCTACCTCAACGGCGAAGGCGAGACCGTCAACGCCACGGCCTTCTCCTGGGAGAAGACCGACCGCGCCGCCGCCCTGCGCGCCGATGCGAAGCTGAAGTAAGAAACACGAAGGGCCGCTCACGCGGCCCTTCTGCTTTCTGTAGAGCCGGGCCCATGCTCGGCTGCTCTTGGCGCAGGCGAAGGAAAGCCGAGCATGGGCTCGGCTCTACAAGAGCTACGCCACGCCGATACAATCGGTGCATGTCGACCGAACTGAAAACCCACCAGCTGTCCATGACCGTGCTGATGTCGCCGGACATGGCCAATTTCTCCGGCAAGGTCCACGGTGGCGCCATTCTGCGCCTGCTCGACCAGGTTGCCTACGCCTGCGCCAGCCGCTACGCGGGCAGCTACGTGGTTACCCTGTCGGTGGACCAGGTGATGTTCCGCCAGCCGATCGCGGTGGGCGAGCTGGTCACCTTCCTGGCCTCCGTGAACTACACGGGCACCTCGTCGATGGAGATCGGCATCAAGGTGGTGGCCGAGGACATCCTCAAGCGCAGCGTGCGCCACGCCAACAGCTGCTTCTTCACGATGGTGGCGGTGGACGAGGAAGGCCGGCCGACGCCGGTACCGCCCTTGCAACCGGCCACGTCCGACGAGAAGCGCCGCCAGGCCGCCGCACAGATCCGCCGCCAGCTGCGCCAGGAAATGGAGCAGCGGCACCTGGAACTGCTGGCGTCGAATCCGCCGTCGCCGGAGGAGTGAGGGCGTGCGGGGCATGCCCCGCACCCACCGAGGCAGGTAGCGCCGGGCCACACCCGGCGGATACGCATCACCCGGTGTTCTGCACGCCCTGCGAGACACCGTTCACGCAGGCCACCAGCGCGCGCAGCAGGTCCTCGTCTTCGCGCCCGCTGGCCCGCCAGCGCTGCAACAGATCCACCTGCAGCACGCTGATCGGATCGACGTAAGGATTGCGCAGGCGGATCGACAGCGCCAGCCGCGCATCGTGGTCCAGCAGCGTCTGCTGGTCCATCAACGCCAGCAGCCAGTGCCGGGTCAGTTCCAGCTCGCGCTGCACCTGCGGGAAGAAGCGCCCATGCAGGTCGCCCGACAACCGCGAGAACTGCTCGGCGATGGTGATATCGCCCTTGGACAGCACCATCGCGATGTCGTCCAGGAAGGTGCGGAAGAACGGCCAGTCACGCGCCATCCCGCGCAGGGTCTGTTCGTGGCCGGCATCAACCGCCGCCTGCATGCCACTGCCTACACCGTACCAGCCGGGAATCACCGCCCGCGCCTGGCTCCAGGCGAACACCCAGGGAATCGCACGCAGGTTGCCCAGCGCCGCGTCCTGGCCGAGCCGGCGCGATGGCCGCGAGCCCAGCGTCATCCGCTCGATCACGTCGATCGGCGTGGCCGTGCGGAAGTAATCCATGAAGCCCGACTGGCCGACGAAGCCACGGTAAACCTCGCTGCTGGCCGAGGCCACCGCGTCCATCACCGGCCGCCACTCATCCTCGCGCGGCTCGGCGGCACGCGGGCGCAGGCTGGCGCGCAGCACTGCACCGGTGGCCTGTTCCAGCGAGCGCAGCGCCAGCGCGCGGATGCCGTACTTGCGATGGATCACCTCGCCCTGCTCGGTCACCCGCAGGCGGCCATCGATGCTGCCGCGCGGCGACGCATCGACCGCGTGGGTGGTTTTGCCACCGCCACGGCTGATCGAACCGCCACGGCCATGGAAGAAGGTCAGCCGGATGCCGGCCTCGGCCGCCACTTCCAGCAGTTCCACCTGCGCGCGCTGCAGGCCCCAGCGCGACGCGGCGATGCCGCCGTCCTTGCTGCTGTCCGAATAGCCCAGCATCACCATCTGCACGTCCCCGCGCGCACGCAGATGGGCGCGATACACCGGGTCGGCCAGCAGGTCGCGCAGGGTCGCCGTGCCGCGCTTGAGGTCATCCACGGTTTCGAACAGCGGTGCGATGTCGAGCGGCACGCCGCCATCGGCATCGACCAGACCACCGCGCCGCGCCAGTGCCAGCACGGCCAGCACGTCGCCGCGATCGTGCGCCATCGAGATGATGTAGCTGCCCAGCGCATCGCCACCGTGGCGTGTGCGCGCATCGGCCAGTGCAGCGAACACCGCATCCAGCCGCTGGTTGCCCTCGTCATCGCCCTTGGGAAGCGGTACTTCGCCGCTGGCATGCGGGCCCAGCAGCCGTGCGCGGCCCAGCGCATCCAGCGCCTGCCAGGCCTCCTCGCCGCCCAGCACCGCGGCCAGCGCGCGCGCATGCACGCTCGATTCCTGGCGCACGTCCAGCCGCGCCAGATGGAAGCCGAACGTCTTCACCCGCCACAGCAGGCGCTGCACGGCAAAGCCACCGGCGTGCTCGCCACGGTTGGCGCGCAGGCTGTCGAGGATCAGCTGCAGGTCGTCGATCAGCTCGTCCGGGCCAGCATAGTTGCCTTCGCCATCATCCAGCGTGGCCTGCAGACGCGCGCGCATGCGGTCGTTGAGCAGGCGGTACGGCATGTCGGCATGGCGTGGGCGCGACTGCACCTGCGGCAGCAGCTGCTGGTAATGCGCCACGCGCGCCTGCAGCGCATCACTCACGCCCACCCGCTCAGTGGACTGGCTGAGCAGGCTGGCCAGCTGCAGCAGTTCCTTCTGGTAGCGCCCGAGCACCGCCTGCCGCTGCGCATCCAGCGTGTTGCGGATGGTGGTCGCATCCACGTTCGGGTTGCCATCCATGTCGCCGCCTACCCACGTGCCGAAACGCAGCAGGCGCGGCAGCGGCAGCTCCTCGCCGTAGGTATCGCGCAGTGCCTGCTGCAGCGATTCGTACAGCACCGGAATCACGCGGTACAGCACCTGCACCAGATAGAAACCGACGTGCTCACGTTCGTCATCCACGGTGGGCCGCACCGGCGAGGAATCGGTGGTCTGCCACGACGCGGTCAGCGCCATGCGGAAGCGCGCGGCATCGGCGGCAGCTTCCCCCGGCGTGCGCTGGCCATCAAGGTTGTCGACCAGGCTGGCCACCATCAGCTGCTCTTTCTCCAGCAGCGCGCGGCGCACCGCCTCGGTCGGGTGGGCGGTGAACACCGGTTCGATGTCGATGCGCGGCAGCCACCGCGCCAGCTCGTCCAGGCCCACGCCCTGCGCCTTCAGGTGCTGCAGCGCATCCTGCAGGCCATCGGGCTGTGCGCCTGCGGTACCGGCACGCTGGTAGTCGCGGCGGCGGCGGATGCGATGCACGCGCTCGGCGATGTTGACCACCTGGAAGTAGGTGCTGAACGCCCGCACCATGGTCTCGGCCTGCTGCGGCGTGCGCCCGGCCAGGCCATCGGCCAGCTCGGACAGGGGCGCCTGGTTCTCGCGGCGGGCGATGGCGCGGGTGCGCACGTCTTCGACGTCGTCGAGAAACGCGGCCGAAACCTGTTCCACCAACAGGTCGCCGACCAGCGCGCCAAGCCGGCGCACGTCATCGCGAAGCGGAAGATCGGGAGAAGCGAATTCGATGCTGCTGCGGTACTCGTTCATCGGCGACGCACAGGCCTCGGTCAACGGATCCAGACCCCAAGCCTAAACCAGATTGCGCACCATGCTGCGACGCAAGAATGGTTTCATCTGCACGCATCCATGGCGGACGCAGCCGAGCATGGGCTCGGCTCTACAAGCGTCGTGGCGCGTGACACCGTGTAGCGCCCGAGCCCATGCTCGGGCGGCAGCGCAGCCGCACAGGCGGCCCCGTTGCGGGGGCCGCCCTCATGCAGGTATCAGCGCTTCTTCTTCGCCTTGCCCTGCTCGGCCGGGCCGATGGTCTGCTCCAGCCAGCGCTCGCTCTCGGCCAGCATGGTCATGATCGATTCGCGTGCGCGGTAGGCATGCGATTCGTTCGGCAGCATCACCAGCCGCGCGGTGCCACCCAGGCCCTTCACCGCGGCGAACATGCGCTCGCTCTGGATCGGGAACGTGCCGGAGTTGTTGTCGTCCACGCCGTGGATGAAGAGGATCGGATCCTTGATCCTGTTGGCGTAGTTGAACGGCGCCATCTTCTGGTAGACGTCCTGCGCCTGCCAGTAGTTGCGTTCCTCGGCCTGGAAACCGAACGGGGTGAGCGTGCGGTTGTAGGCACCGCTGCGCGCGATGCCGGCCTTGAACAGGCGGGTATGCGCCAGCAGGTTGGCGGTCATGAACGCACCGTAGGAATGGCCACCGATGGCGATGTGCTCGCGATCGGTCACGCCACGACGTACCACTTCATCCACCGCTGCCTGCGCGTTGGCCACCAGCTGTTCGATGTAGGTGTCGTTCGGCTCCTTGTCGCCCTCACCGATGATCGGCATCGACGGGCTGGCCAGCACCACATAGCCCTTGGCCAGGAACGCCTGCGGGCCCCAGTAGCTGACCGCATTGAAGCGGTACGGCGAATCGGTCACCTGGCTGGCCGCCGCCGCGCTCTTGAACTCGCCCGGGTAGGCCCACATCAGCAGCGGCCGCGGGCCGTCGCGCTTCGGGTCGTACCCCGGCGGCAGCAGCAGGGTCGCGGTCAGGTCGACGCCATCCTTGCGCTTGTAGCGGATCTGCTCCTTCTGCACGCCCTTCAGCTGCGGCAGCGGATGGGCGAAATGGGTCAGCGCGCGCGGTGCGGCACCGGCATCGGCCAGCGACTGCACGTAGAAGTTGGCCGGCTCATCCGGGCTTTCACGGCTCAGCAGCAGCGAGCTGCCCTGGTCGTCCAGCAGCGCCACCGGCGCGGCGTAGTTGGGCGCCTGCGAGTGGAACAGGCGGGTAGCCTTGCCACTGGCAATGTCGAAGCGGTCCACGAACGGGCGGTCGCCCTCCGGCGAAGCACCGGCACCGGCCAGGTACAGGCTGCCGCCATCCGGGCTGGTCTGCAGCAGCGAACGCCCGCGGTCGTCGCTGGACAACAGCGGCCGACCCGGATCGGAATAGCGGTCCTGCGCGTCACGATCCCACAGCAGGCGCGGCTCGGCACCGGCATTGTCCGGGGCAATCAGCCAGGTCCTGGTCTTGCGCGTCTTCCACCACGACTCGGTCAGCAGGGCCAGGTCGCCACGGCCCCAGTTGATGCCCACCAGACGGCTGCCGAGCTGGGCCAGGGTCACCGGCGGCTTGTCGAACGGCGCGGCCTGCATCAGCACCGCATCGCGTACCTTGGCCTCCCGGTTCGGATCACCACCGTCCTGTGCCTCGGCCCAGACCAGGGTGGCATCGGCATCACCCCGCCAGCTGATATCGCGCACGCCGGTCACTTCGGCGTCGTTGCCGGTTGGCAGGCCTTCCACCAGCGGGCGCACGGCCACGGTATGCACCAGCTTGCCGCTGGTACGGTCGATCACTTCGATGCGGCGCGGGAAACTGCTCACCGGCACCACATAGGAATACGGGCGCTGCACCGGCTGGCGCAGCACGAAGCGGCCATCGGGCGACACCGAGAAGCCCATGAAGATGCCGGCCGCGCCGATCGCGCGGGTGCTGCCGTCCAGGCCGACTTCCATCGGCTGGGTGGTGGCGTAGTAATCGAACTGGCGGGCGTCAGCTTCGTTCTTCAGCAGGTCCTGGTAGGTACGGATCGACACGACGCCGCCGCCCTGGCTGGTCTGCTGCACGGCCGGACCGGTCGGAATGCCGTCGGCGGCCGGGGCCGCACCGAGGTTGGCCGGGCGGGTGAACACCACCAGGCCGCGGCTGTCCGGCAGCCACTGGTAGCCGCTGCCGATCACCGTGTTCAGGCCGGCAGCCAGGCGACGGGCACTGCCACCGGCCACGTCCACCAGCCACAGTTCATTGGCGCCACTGGCGGCGTCGACCTGGTTGAAAGCCAGCCATTTCTGGTCCGGCGACCACATCAGACTGGCGATCCACAGCTTGGCGGGCAGTCCGCTGATCTGCCGTTCCTTGCCGTCGGCCACGTTCATCAGCCACAGCTTCTCGCCGAAGCTGAAGCGGCTGTCGGAGAACGTTCGCGGGTTGATGCGCAGGCCGGCCAGCTTCAGTTCCGGCTGCGCCACCACCTGGATCGACGGCAGCGACGGCATCTGCATCATCGCGGCCACGTCGCGGCGTGGCGACAGGTACAACGAGGGCGCACGCGGGGCGTCAACCACCGCCTGCAGCGCGGCCGAGGGCAGTTCATAGCCGGTGACGCCCTGGGCCTGTGCGGCCACGGGCTGCGGCGCGGCCGCCCAGGCCAGCGGAGCCACCGCCAGCAGTCCCATCGACAGGACCAGGCCGGTCCAGCGCCGTGTGCGGCGCGCGTGCATGCTCATCGTTCCACCTGTGTGATGCGTGAAAACACCGACATTAACAGTCTGTGCACGCGATCCCATCTGCCGATGGTTGGGTCATCCGACGCCATGCCGGGGCCGCGATATACTGGGGGTTCTCCCCTGCCGAGGGGCGCTGCGACCGGATCCCACGAGGCCCGGCCAGGCTCGGTAAGGTGGCTTTGTAACAACGGCGCCCGGCTAGATGCGAGCACCCGCTCGTCCACAACCGGAGCACACGAATGAATGCTGTTGCCAAGACCTTCTCCACCGAAGGTGATTACAAGATCCGCGATATCACGCTGGCCGACTGGGGCCGCAAGGAACTGGACATCGCCGAGCACGAAATGCCGGGCCTGATGTCGATCCGCCGCAAGCATGCCGCCAGCCTGCCGCTGAAGGGCGTACGCGTGACCGGTTCGCTGCACATGACCATCCAGACCGCGGTCCTCATCGAGACCCTGAAGGACATCGGCGCCGACGTGCGCTGGGCCTCGTGCAACATCTTCTCGACCCAGGACCACGCTGCCGCCGCCATCGCCGCCACCGGTACCCCGGTGTTCGCCTGGAAGGGCGAGACCCTGGAAGAGTACTGGGACTGCACCTTGGACGCGCTGACCTTCACCCTGGCTGACGGCACCCTGACCGGCCCGGAGCTGGTGGTGGACGACGGCGGTGACGTCACCCTGCTGATCCACAAAGGCTACGAGCTGGAAAACGGCAGCGACTGGGTCAACACCGCCTCGTCCTCGCACGAAGAACAGGTCATCAAGAACCTGCTCAAGCGCGTCGCCAAGGAGCGCCCGGGTTACTGGGGCCGCGTGGTCAAGGACTGGAAGGGCGTCTCCGAGGAGACCACCACCGGCGTGCACCGCCTGTACCAGCTGGCCCAGGCCGGCACCCTGCTGATCCCGGCAATCAACGTCAACGACTCGGTCACCAAGAGCAAGTTCGACAACCTGTATGGCTGCCGCGAGTCGCTGGCCGATGGCCTGAAGCGCGCGATGGACGTGATGCTGGCCGGCAAGGTTGCCGTGGTCTGCGGCTACGGCGACGTGGGCAAGGGCTGCGCCGCCTCGCTGCGTGCCTACGGTGCGCGCGTGATCGTCACCGAGATCGACCCGATCTGCGCCCTGCAGGCGGCGATGGAAGGCTATGAAGTCAACACCATCGAATCGACCCTGGGCCGTGCCGACCTGTACGTCACCACCACCGGCAACAAGGACATCATCCGCATCGAGCACCTGAGCGCGATGAAGGACCAGGCCATCGTCTGCAACATCGGCCACTTCGACAACGAGATCCAGGTCGATGCGCTGGTCGCGTTCCCGGGCGTGAAGCACGTCAACATCAAGCCGCAGGTGGACAAGTACATCTTCCCGAACGGCAACGCGATCTTCCTGCTGGCCGAAGGCCGCCTGGTGAACCTGGGCTGCGCCACCGGCCACCCGAGCTTCGTGATGTCCAACAGCTTCGCCAACCAGACCCTGGCACAGATCGACCTGTGGGCGAACAAGGACAGCTACGAGAAGAAGGTCTACCTGCTGCCGAAGAAGCTGGACGAGGAAGTGGCGCGCCTGCACCTGGAGAAGATCGGCGTGAAGCTGACCACCCTGACCCAGGAACAGGCCGACTACATCGGCGTGCCGGTGGAAGGCCCGTTCAAGCCGGACCACTACCGCTACTGATCGTGCCCGGGTCGGATCCCTTTCCGCAGGAAAGGGCTCTGCCCCCAGCAACGGATGCAGACAGAACGGGCGCCTTCGGGTGCCCGTTCTGCGTTTGCGCACGGCCGAACATCACGCATCCACCAGAGTGGGGGCCAGTAGCCTCGGTCAAGGCAACGCGCCCAGCACGCGCTACGATGCCCCCATGACCCCGGCGATCAACCTGCTCAAGCGCGAGAAGATCGCCCACACCGTGCGCAGCTACGTGCACGACGCCCACGCCGAATCGTATGGCGGCGAAGCCGTCGACAAGCTCGGCCTCGACCCGGCCCAGGTGTTCAAGACCCTGCTGGCCAGCACCGAGGCACACGAACTGCTGGTGGCGATCGTACCGGTGGCCGGCCAGCTGGACCTGAAGGCCTTGGCCGAAGCGGCCGGCTGCAAGAAGTGCGAGATGGCCGCCGCCGACGCAGCGCAGCGCGCGACCGGCTACCTGGTCGGCGGCATCAGCCCACTGGGGCAGAAGAAGCGCCTGCGCACCTTCCTGGACGCCAGTGCGCAGGCATTGCCCGCGCTGCATGTCAGCGCCGGTCGCCGCGGCCTGGAAGTGGAACTGGCGCCGGCTGACCTGCTGCGGCTGACAACCGGCCACTACGCTGCCATCGGCAAGGCACGTTGATGCGCTGGCCGTGGTCCGCAGCACCGATTCCCCGGCTCGACGATGCACAGGCCGATGTGCTGCTGCAGGACCTGTTGTCGCGCGACGCAACGCGCATCACCGATGCCGCACGCACCGTCGCCCGATTGTTCACTCCCGCATCCCTGGAGGCGTTGAGCGCGCATGTGGATACGATTGAACGCAGTTGCCAGGGCGTCGCCCTTGGCGGCATGCTGATCAGCAACCAGGCTCACCTCAAGGCGGCCCTGCAACGGCTGCGCCACTGGCAGGCGCGCGAAGGCTGCCTGTGTGCGCTCTACCCTTCCTACGTGTTCTTCAACCCCGAGCCGCTGCTGGAACAAGGTCACGTGCAGCTGCGTGCACGGGGCGAAGCGGAGGACGGCTGGGGCGAATGCTACCGGCTGACGTGCACCTGCTGCGCGCAGCCATGGAGCGCGACCGAGCGCGAGTACCACTACCGCTGGTGGGAGTGGAAGGCCGAGCCCGCCCTGCAGACGCCCTAGTTGAGCTTGAACGTGACCGTTCCGCGTATCAGGCTCATGTTTGGCGCCTTGTCCGCCGCTTCACGCTCATAACGCCAGTCACGCGCGTGCTTGAGCGCCGCCGCATCGAGCAGTGGGTACGCACTGGACCGGGACAGGATGATCGCCTGGGTCTTGCCCTGTGCATCCAGCAGCAGCATCAGCTCGACAACGCCCTCCTGGGCTTCGCGCATGGCGGCCGCAGGATACATCGGGACCGACGAGAGCCGCCGCTGGTGCCAGCCTCCTTCCCGTGCAATCAACGGCGTGCTGGAAGAGAGTGGGCAACGCGCAGGCATCTGCAGGTCGAAGCCCGCAGCCCCTTGCGAAGGCCGGGTGGTGGCTGGCGCACCACAGGCGATCGCCGACACGCTCTGGAGCAACGACTGCTGACGCGAAAGCGCTGCTGCGTCATCCGCTTCCACATGGAACGTGCAACGCCCCGAGGTTGCCTGCGCCTGCAGTGAACCCACGCCCGCGTCGCGGATCTGCGTCACGTCGGACAGGGACCCACAGGCTGCGCCTGCATCGTACTTTGCTGCCGAGCTTTCACATGCGGCCAGCAGGCCTGCGGCGACCCATGCGAACAGCATCCAATGTCGAACATCCATCCCTGTGCTCCCTGCGTTGATTCACCGCCATGGTAGCGCTCCACTGCCGTTACCCTCTTCGCATGCCGGCTGTCCGGCCACAGCGTGGGCTCAGGGCCGCCAGTTGGCGTTGTTCTCCCAGAACGCCACCGAGCGCCGGTAAGCCTCGCGATCCAGCGGCACGCCGGACCCGCCCTCCTCTACGCCCAGTGCGTTGCGCATCATCGTGATCGGCGCCATCGGCACCTCTTCCGGTTCCGCGGTGTAGATGCAGCCGACAATGCCCCAATCGGCCTCGATCGGTGAACCTTCCTTCGCCAGCTGCTCGGCGCTGTACAGGATCACCACCAGATAGTTCGCACGCGGGGACTCCACGCCTTCGAACCAGCGCACCAGCACCGGCAGCTCGTCACGATTGCGCGCCTCATAGCCACTGCGCAGCTGGTGGCGGTTGGCCTCGGTGATCGGCACCGTCAGGCAGCGCGTGCTGGTCCAGTTGTCGTAGACGAACAGCTTGCAGAACGGCGCGTAGCCATCGAGCACCTTCAGTGGCGCGTGCGCATTGAGGTGTGCCTCGAACTGCTCGGCAGTGCAGTCCTGGATGGTGTTGCCGCGTGGCACGCGTGGGAACAGGCGGGGACGGGCGAAATCGGTGAGGACGATGGACATGGCAGGGCGTGATCAGGGATTCCACCGCACAGGGTAACCGCCCCGGAGGCAGGCCGGGCCGGATGCCGATGGTCACTGGCGCCCGCGTCCAGCTTGCAGCATCCTGCGGACGACCCATTACCAGGATGGCCGGCTCATGGATGCAGCACGCGGGTTGCCCCGTTTCGCCTGCCGTCGGCGGTGGCCGATCGTACTGGCCATCCTCCTGCTGGCGCCGCCATTGCTGTTCGCCACCGCTCTGGTCTGGCCACTGTCGGCTCCACCGCTACCCGAAACGGGCAGCAGCCGCGTGCTCGTCAACGTGCGGGTGGTGGACGTCGCGCGTGGCCAGGCCAGCGAACCCACCACTGTGACCGTGCGCGACGGCACGATCACGACCATCGGCGAAGGCGCGGTGGACACCACGCTGCCCATCCTCGATGCCGGTGGCCGCTGGCTGGTGCCGGGTTTCTGGGACATGCATACCCATGCGCTGCAGCTGTCACCGCAACTGCAGTTCCCACTGATGCTGGCCAATGGCATCACCGGCACCCGCGACATGATGGACTGCCCGCAGGCTACCGACCCGCTGATCGCCTGCGTGGCTGACAAGCGCCACTGGACGGCACAGGCCATCGCTGGGCAACAGGTCGCACCACGCTTCGTGCAGATCGCCAGCTTCTACTTCGAGGATCCATCAATCTCGCCAGAGGATGCCGCATTGCGGGCGCACGCGTACAGCGCCCGTGGCGTCGACGCGTTGAAGGTCTACAACAGGCTGCGTGCGGATACCTACCAGCGGCTGGCCACCGAGGCACGGCAGCTGCACCGTCCACTGGTTGGACACCTGCCCAGGGCGGTGCGGCTGGAAGAGGCCCTGCAGGTGGGGCAGCGCAGCTTCGAACACGCCCACCTGTTCGTACGGCATTGCTTCGACAACGCAGCGGCCTGGCGTGGCGGCACACTCGGCGGCGAAGACCCGACGGCTCTGGCCGAACGCATGGTCAGTGGTCATCATTACGCGCTGTGCAAAGAAGCCTTTGGCCTGATGCAGGCCAGCGGCGCAGCATTCGTGCCGACCCACGTCACCCGGGAAGAAGATGCGCGCGCGCGCGACCCCGCCTTCATCAACGACCCGCGCCTGGCCAATCTGGATCCGCTCTCGCGCTGGGCGTGGCGCGATGATCTGAAGGCAACGGTGGCGCGTTACCCCGGGCTGCGTGGCGAAGACGCGTTGAAGGCCTATTTCGCCCATGGCCTGGCGCTTACCGGTGCCGCGCATCGTGCGGGCGTCACCGTGCTGGTCGGCACCGATACCGGGCCGGGCGGCTTCCGCTACCACGATGAACTACAGTGGTTGCGGCACGCCGGGCTGAGCCAGGCCGATGTACTGCGTGCCGCTACCCTGCAGGCCGCGCGTCACCTGGACCTGCAGGCGTCCCATGGCAGCGTCGAGGTCGGCAAGGCTGCCGATCTGGTGCTCCTCGACGGCGACCCGCTGCAGGACACCGCAAACACCCGCCGCATCCACGCGGTGCTGCTGGCCGGCCACCTCTACGATCGCCCGCGGCTGGATGCTCTACTGGCGCATGCACGTTCACAGGCACGCTCACCCGCGGTGATGGCGCGCCTGCTCTGGGGCTTCATCACCAGCCCCGTCAGCGCCGAACTATAGCGGTCCCTACAACGCCATGCGCTCGCGCAGTTCCCGCGCCTGCCGCCGCGACACATCCACCTCGCTGCCGTCGTCCAGCGTCAGGTCGTAACCATCGCCGATGCTGGGCGTCACGCCACGGATGCGGCGCAGGTTGACCAGGGTATTGCGGTTGGCACGGAAGAACAGATCCTGCGGCAGGCGTGCTTCCAGCGCGCTCAGGCTGCGGGTCAGCAAGGCGTTCTGGTCACGGAACCACAGCCGCGTGTAGTTGCCGTCCACCACCAGCCGGCGGATCTCCGAGACGGCGACGAACCAGCAGCGTTCGCCCTCGCGCACGAATACCTGGTCCTGCGCGCCCAGCGCGCTGCGCGACTCCGGCGCCTCGGCTGAAACCACTTCGCGCTGACGTGCCCGCTCCAGCGACTCCAGCAACCGCGGCGCCTCCACCGGCTTCACCAGGTAGTCCAGCGCGTTGGCCTGGAACGCGCGCACGGCATAGGTGTCGTAAGCGGTGACGAACACCACCGCCGGCACCGTTTCCAGGCCGTCCAGCACATCGAAACCACTGCCGGAAGGCATCTGCACGTCCAGCAGCACCAGGTCCGGCGCCAGCGTGGCGATCGCCTCGCGTGCGGCAGGCACATCGTCGGCCTCACCCACGCACTGCACCCATGGCAGCACCGACAACAGCGTACGCAGCTCCTGCCGCGCCAGCCGAGCATCATCAACGATCAACACACGCAGCATGGCACTCATTGCGGAATCTCCAGCAGAGCCTGCATGCGGTCGTCGACCGGCTGCAGGGTGAAACGGCCGCGCGAACCGAGCTGCGCACGCAGGTAGGCCAGGCCGACGCCATGCCCGTCGGCAGGCTCGATGGCGTTGCCCAGCGGGTTGTCCACCCGCAGTCGCAATACATCGCCATCCAGCGTGGCCTGGATCTGCACCTCGCCACCACCGACGCGGCTGGCAATGCCGTGCTTGATCGCATTCTCCACCAGCAGCTGCAGCGCCATCGCTGGCAACTGCGCCTGCAGAGCGTCAGCATCGATGCGCCGGGCTACCTGCAGGCGCTGCTCGAAGTGGATGGCCTCGATCGCCAGATAGTCGTCCACCACCGCCAGTTCTTCGGCCAGCGTGACCTGCTCACTGCGGTTGTGCGCCAGCGCCTGGCGCAGCGTGCGCGACAGGCGTGTGACCATGTCGCGGGCGCGCTCGGGGTCTTCCAGGATCAGCGCGCGCAGGTTGTTCAGCGCGTTGAACATGAAGTGCGGGTTGAGCCGTGCGCGCAGTGCATCGCGCTCCAGTGCGCTGCGTTCGGCTTCGGCACGCAGGCGGGCCAGTTCACTGTGGCGCGCCCGGCGCAGGCCGTGCAGGCCGGCCCACAGGCCGGTCCACATCAGCAGGAACAGCGCGGTGTTCATCCAGTACACCAGCAGCGAAGACCACCGGTAATCCGCGTGGCCGCCGGGCAGCTGCACCCAGCCCAGTGCCAGCGCCGGCAGCAGCAGCGCCGCCGTCATCGCCTGTGCGACGCTGGCACCGGCCACCACACCGGCGGCCAGTTTCAGCACCAGGCTGCCCAGGCTCCCCTCCCACCAGCGCTGGCGCAGCGCCACCGCGCGCAGCATGCCGCTGCACAGCCACAGGCAGGCGGCCACGCTGACAGTGATCAACACGATGCCGCTGAACACCACGCCGCCGCCGATCCGCATCCCCGCCCACAGCCCGTACATCGCATAACCCGCCCATGCCAGTGCATTGAGGGTCCAGAAGCGGCGCGATGAGGTGGTGGCGTCCATGCGGACTCTCGGCGGTGGCAGGAGGACAGACAAGGGTCAGGGGTGCGCGGCGAGGAAACGCTGCACCTGCTGCTGCAGCCAGCGCGGATCATCCCACATCAGGAAGTGGAACCCCTGCGCGCTCATCGCGATCTGCAGGCCCTGCAGTTTCGCGTACTGCGCCTGGAACACCGCGCGGGTGCTTTCTTCGGTACCGCCCATCGGCTGGTAACCGGCCCAGCTGCCCAGCACCAGCGTCGGTGCGCTGATGGAGGCGATGCTGTCACGCAGGTCGGCGGTCATCACCCCGTGCATGGCGTCGGCGGTGGTCTGTCGGTCACTGCTCTCGCCCCAGCGGCCCAGCTCGGCCTGGCGCTGCGGATCACGGGTCATGCCCGGCAGGCCGGCTTTCAGCTGCGCCTGCCACTGCGCGGCGTCGGCGGCGAGCATGCCCTTGCGCAGCTGGTCGGCCATCGGCCGCACGCTGTCTTCGGTGGCGTTCGGGTCACGCGCCGCCGGCAGGAACGGCAATGCATCAACCACCACCAGCGCGCTGACCGCCTTCGGCTCGGCCTGCGCCATCTGCAGGCCCAGCAGGCCGCCCAGGCTGTGGCCGATCACCACCACCGGGCCCAGCTGCTGGTCATGCAGGTAGGCCAGCAGCTGCCCGCGCATCGCCGGCAGGAAGTCGGCCGGGCGCGGATCGGCGGGCGCAGCGCCGGCAAAGCCCGGCAGCTGCACCAGGTGGCACTGCACGTCCTTCAGCGCCAGGCAGGTCTCGCGCCAGACCTCGGCGCTGCTGTTGAGGCCGGGGATCATCAGCAGCGGGCGGCCCTTGCCGACCACCTCGACCTGCACCTTGCCGGTGCGTGTGGCGGCCGCCGCATGGGCCGGACCGGAGCCAAGCACGGCCATCGCCATGCCGATCATCGCCAGCCGGGCCAGCGCCTTCAGTGCGTACCAGAGTGCCAGGAAGATCTTCATCGTCTGCTCCTTCGTCGGGTGGATGTTGCCGGGATGGGAGCAGCGTGGGCCGGGCCGAGGCGTGCCGGTTGCGATTCCGGAGCAGCGGCCGCACGGCGCGGCGAACGGTCGCGGCTCGGGGTTGACGGACCCTCACGCAGCCGTCAAACATCCATCTTGATGAAGCGATATACTGCTTCGCACCTGCCGCCGCCGCCCGCGCCATGACCGCCATCAGCTTCGAGTTCTATCCGCCCAAGACCGACGAACAGCGCAGCCAGCTGGACCGTGCCGCGGCCAAGCTGAAGGACTACGATCCGCAATACGTGTCGTGCACCTTCGGTGCCGGTGGCTCGACCCTGAGCTATACCTCCGAGACGGTACGCCACCTCAACCAGCACCACGGGTTCGACGCGGCGCCGCACCTGTCGTGCGTGGGCGGCACCCGCCAGGAGATCCGCGAGCTGCTCAAGCTGTACCGCGCCATCGGCTGCCGTCGCCTGGTCGCACTGCGCGGTGACCTGCCCTCGGGCATGGGCTTCCCCGGCGACATGCGCTATGCCGCCGAGCTGATCGCCTTCATCCGCGCCGAGCATGGCGATGCGTTCCACATCGAAGTGGGTGCGTATCCGGAGACGCACCCGCAGGCGAGCGATGCGCTGGCCGACCTGAAGCACTTCAAGGCCAAGATCGATGCCGGTGCCGACGCGGCGATCACCCAGTATTTCTTCAACCCGGATGCCTACTTCCACTTCGTCGATGAAGTGCGCCGGCTCGGTGTGCAGGTGCCGATCACGCCGGGCATCATGCCGATCGCCAACTTCAGCCAGCTGCGCCGCTTCTCCGAACAGTGCGGCGCGGAGATTCCGCGCTGGATCAGCCGCAAGATGCAGGCCTACGGCGATGACGCCGAATCGGTGCGTGCGTTCGGCACTGAAGTGGTGGCCAGGCTGTGCCAGCGCCTGATCGAAGGCGGCGCACCCGGCCTGCATTTCTATACCTTGAACCTGGCCAAGCCGACCACCTCGGTGCTGAAACTGCTGCAGGGCTGAAAGCACGCCCTGCGGACCTGATCGGCGCTACCCTTTCTGGATGATCCGCCTTTCCCTCCTGCTGGTGCTGTTGCCGCTGTGCGCGATGGCCCCTGTTGCCAATGCGCAGTCCCCGCGCCTGAACCGCTGCACCGATGCGCAGGGCCAGAGCGTCTACACCGACCGTCCCTGCGACAGCGTGGGTGCCCGGTCGCGGCTGCCGCCCCCCGCCCCCGCCCCCGCCCCCGCCGGCAACACTGCACCGCGCGACACATTGGGTGCGCGCTGCCCACGCCGGCTGAGCGAGCTCGTGGACGCATTGCGCAACGGCATCCTCAGCAACGATGTGAACCGGCTCTCTTCGCTGTACCTGTGGGGTGCGGTGTCGGACGCGGGGGCGCAGCGCATCCTTGGCCAGCTGGAATCGCTGGCACGGCGACCGCTGGTGGACGTGGTGCCGGTGTATCCGCGGCACGATCAGGACGTTCTGCAGGACGAGGGTCAGAGCCCTGCCGCGCAGGGATCCGACCCTGAGCCGCCAGCGGCGCGGCATCCAGTCGGCCTGCGCCTGGAGCAGACCCTGCCGGGCAGCGTGGCGCGCGCCTCGACGGTGCTCGGGCTGCGGCGGCAGTACGGGTGTTTCTGGATCACGTTGTGATCGGGAGGGGTCGGATCCCGTTCCAACGGAATGGGCCCTGACCCCGGGTTCCAGCGGGGGTCAGAGCCCCGCGTTGCGGGGATCCGACCCTGGCATCACTCCGGCCACAACCCGCGAATGGCCGCGATGCCCTGCCCGCCGTGGCGGCGCGCTTCGGTGATGTGGCCGCGACCCATGCCACCCAGGGCGTAGATCGGCAGTGACACCTGCGCACGCAGCTCGGCGAAGGCATCCCATCCCAGCGGCACGGCATCCGGATGACTGTCCGTGGCCTGCACCGGGCCGAGCACGGCGAAGTCGCAGCCCAGCTGCTGTGCGGCCTGCAGCTGCGGCAGGTCGTGGCAGGATGCGGCCACCAGCTGTCCTTCGGGGAGTGGACGCTGCGACAGCTCCAGCAACTGCTCGCTGCCCAGGTGCACGCCCACGCCCAGTGCGCGTGCCAGTTCGATATCGCGGTTGAGCAGCCATTGCACGCCGCTGCGGCGATGCGCACGCACGGCCTGCTCGACCATCGCCTGCCGCTGTGGATGCCCCGGCGGCAGGCGCAGCTGGATGCGCTGCTGGCCGCTCGCTACCGCGCGCTGCAGCTGCGCGTGCCAGTGCTGCACGCCGCCATCATCGTCGGCCGGCGCGGGGGTGATCAGGTAGCGGTCGGGCTGGCGCAGGGCGGCCACTACCGGCAGATCGGCCGGTGGCATCGAATAGCGGCCCAGCTTGTCCGGCGCCACCCAGGTGATCGCCTGTCCTTCGCGTCCGCGCGGGGTCCCCTTCCAGCTGCGCACGTGGCGCACCTCCAGGGTCAGGTGCTTGTCCGGGTAACGCTGCGGCACGTCCATCAGCCACTCGCCGACATCGGCCTCGATGCCCAGTTCCTCGCGCAGCTCGCGCACCAGCGCCTGCTCGGAGGTCTCCCCGGATTCGCGCTTGCCGCCCGGGAACTCCCACAGGCCGGCCATGTCGCGGTTCTCGGTTCGGCGGTTGAGCAGGACGCGGCCACGCGCGTCGGTGATGACGGCGGCCACGACATGGATCGATCGGGTCGGGGAAGGCATGGGGGAAGCATGCCCAGAACAGGGCGACCCGCGCAATCGCGGATCCGGCCAGAATCAGGCGCCGCAAAGGAAAAGCCCCGCTTTCGCGGGGCTCTTCGGGATCAGCTCAGCTGGCCGTGGCAGTGCTTGTACTTCTTGCCACTGCCGCACGGGCAGGGATCATTGCGACCGATCTTCGGCTCATCGCGCTGCAGCTGTGCCACACCCTGGCGCTCGGCCTCCACCTGCGCCGCTTCCTCGTCGGCGCTGTAGCTGCCGGCGTCCTGGTGCTGGAACTGCGACTGGCTCAGGCGAGCTTCCACCTGCTGGCGTTCGGCCGCTTCCAGCGCCTGCACTTCCTCGTCGCTGCGGATGCGCACGCGCGACAGCAGGGTCACCACTTCGCGCTTGACGTTTTCCAGCATGTCCGAGAACAGCTCGAAGGCTTCCTTCTTGTATTCCTGCTTCGGCTGCTTCTGCGCATAACCACGCAGGTAGATGCCCTGGCGCAGGTAGTCCATGCGGGCCAGGTGCTCCTTCCAGCTCTGGTCCAGCACGGTCAGCATCACGTGCTTCTCCAGCGCGCGCATGGTCTCTTCGCCCACGCCGGCTTCCTTCTCGGCGAAGTGCTGGTTCACTCGTTCCTGCACCTTGGCGGCGATGGCTTCGGCGTCCAGTTCCTCGTGTTCCTTGACCAGGTCGGTCAGCGACATCTGCAGGCCGAAGTCCGACTCCAGGGTCGCCTCCAGGCCACGCAGGTCCCACTGCTCGTCGATCGAGTTCGGCGGCACGAAACGGGCGACCACATCGAAGATCACGTCGTCGCGGATGCCATCGACGTTGGCCTTCACCGACTCGGCATCCAGCAGCTCGTCGCGCTGGGCGTAGATCACCTTGCGCTGGTCGTTGTTGACGTCGTCGAAGTCCAGCAGGTTCTTGCGGATGTCGAAGTTGTGGGCCTCGACCTTGCGCTGCGCCTTCTCGATCTGGCGGCTGACCAGGCGGTCCTCGATGACGTCGTCTTCCTTCATGCCCATCATGCGCATGGCCTTCTGCACCCAGTCGGAGGCGAAGATGCGCATCAGGTTGTCTTCCAGCGACAGGTAGAAGCGGGACGAACCCGGGTCACCCTGGCGGCCCGAACGGCCACGCAGCTGGTTGTCGATACGGCGGGACTCGTGGCGCTCGGTGCCGACGATGTGCAGGCCGCCCGCAGCCTTCACCGCGTCATGGCGCTTCTGCCATTCGGCCTTGACCGCCGCCTTCTGCTCGTCGGTCGCGCCTTCGCCCAGCTCGTGGATTTCCGCTTCCAGCGAACCGCCCAGCACGATGTCGGTACCACGACCGGCCATGTTGGTGGCGATGGTCACGGCTGCCGGACGACCGGCATTGGCGACGATGGTCGCTTCGCGATCATGCTGCTTGGCGTTGAGCACTTCGTGCTTCACGCCCGCCTTGCGCAGGTGCTCGGACAGCATTTCCGAGGTTTCGATCGAGGTGGTACCCACCAGCACCGGCTGGCCGCGCTTGGCGCACTCTTCGATGTCGGCCAGCACCGCATTGAACTTGCCCTTGCGGTTGAGGAACACCTGGTCCGGGCTGTCCTTGCGGATGGTTGGGCGGTTGGTCGGGATCACCACCACTTCCAGGCCGTAGATGCTCTGGAACTCGAACGCTTCGGTATCGGCCGTACCGGTCATGCCGGACAGCTTCTTGTACATGCGGAACAGGTTCTGGAAGGTGATGCTGGCCAGCGTCTGGTTCTCGCGCTGGACCGGCACGCCTTCCTTCGCTTCCACCGCCTGGTGCAGGCCGTCGGACCAGCGGCGGCCGGCCAGGGTACGGCCGGTGAATTCGTCGACGATGACCACTTCGCCGTCGCGCACGATGTAGTCCACGTCACGCTGGTAGATGGCGTGAGCGCGCAGTGCGGCATTGAGGTGGTGGACCACGGTCAGGTTCTGTGCCGCGTACAGGCCTTCGGTCTCGCCATCGAGAATGCCGGCTTCGACCAGCAGCTGCTCGGCGTGCCCCATGCCCGCTTCGGACAGGTGCACCTGCTTGCCCTTCTCATCGACCCAGAAGTCGCCTTCGCCGTCTTCCACTTCCTGCTTGACCAGGTGCGGCACGACACGGTTGACGCGGATGTACAGCTCCGGGGAATCGTCGGCCGGGCCGGAGATGATCAGCGGGGTGCGCGCTTCGTCGATCAGGATGGAGTCGACTTCGTCGACGATGGCGTAGTGCAGGCCGCGCTGGTAGCGGTCGGCCTTGGACAGCGCCATGTTGTCGCGCAGGTAGTCGAAACCGAATTCGTTGTTGGTGCCGTAGGTGATGTCGGCGGCATAGGCTTCGCGCTTGTCGCTGTGCGGCATGCCCGGGTACACCACGCCCACGCTCAGGCCCAGCCAGTTGTACAGCTTGCCCATCTGCGCGGCGTCGCGGCGGGCCAGGTAGTCGTTCACGGTGACCACGTGCACGCCCTTGCCTTCCAGCGCGTTGAGGTACACCGGCAGGGTCGCCACCAGGGTCTTGCCTTCACCGGTGCGCATTTCTGCGATCTTGCCCAGGTGAAGCACCATGCCGCCGATCAGCTGCACGTCATAGTGGCGCATGCCCAGCACGCGGCGGCCGGCTTCGCGGCAGACCGCGAACGCTTCCGGCAGCACCTTGTCCAGGGCTTCACCGCCAGCGATGCGCTGCTTGAACTCCGGCGTCTTGGCCTGAAGCTGCTCGTCGGAAAGCTTCTCGATCTCCGGCTCCAGCGCATTGATCTTGGCGACGATGCGGTTGAGCTGGCGCAGCTGTCGTTCGTTACGACTGCCAAATACGCGGGTAAGCAGGCTGTTGATCATTGAAGGAACCGGGTTGGATGGACACGACGCCCGGCCTCCCCCTTGGGATCCGTCCGCCGCAAACGAAACAGGGCGCCTGGCGCCCTGTCGATGGCAACACCCATTGTAGCTTGGGACGGGCGGCTGAGGTTTCAACCCTTTGGAGAGGGGGTCAGGGCCGTTCCGCGTTGCGGAAGGGATCCGCCCCCGTGCTCGATCGGGGTCGGATCCCATTCACCATGGCGAATGGGCTCTGACCCCAGGCCTGGAATCAACCCCGGCTGACGCGGCCGACCGGCGTGTTGCCGCCGTCGCCGAGGAACTTGCGCGGGTTGACCACGTTGCCGTTTTCCCACACCTCGAAGTGCACGTGGGCGCCGGTCGAACGACCGGTGGAGCCTGCCTTGGCGACTTCCTGCCCGGCACGGACCAGATCGCCGACCTTCACCACCAGGCGCGAATTGTGCGCGTAGCGGGTGACATAGCCATTGCCATGGTCGACGTCGACCACGTTGCCATAGCCGCCCTTCACACCGGCGAAGCTGACCACGCCTTCGGCCACGGCCATCACCGGGTCACCGACCTTGGCGTGGAAATCCATGCCCTTGTGGGTGGCGGCACCGCGGCCGAACGGGTCGGCACGGGTGCCGAAACCGGAGGTCACGTAGCTGTTGCGGATCGGCATGCGCGAGGGCACGGCGTTCTGCTGCAGCTGGTGGTCGAACATCAGCGATTCCATCACCGACAACTGGCGGCCTGAAGCAGCGAAGCGCTGCTCCAGCACCTGTAAGTCGGCGTTGACGTCCTTGACCGGGATGTCGCTGGTCGGGCCGCCGGCATCGCCATCACCGAGGCCAGGCGTCTCGTTGAAATCGAATTCGCCGTCTTCCAGCTTGCCCATCTGGGTCAGCCGTTCGCCCAGCGCGTTGAGGCGGGTGGCCTGCGCCTGCAGCTCGCCGAGGCGGGCCGCGAGTGCATTGACCTGGGTCTGCGCATCGCGCTTGACCTTGGCCAGCTCCGCATCCTGGCGCTCGACCTTGGCCTGCAGCCGGGAATCATTCAGCGCGCTGGCGCCAATGCCGCCGGCAAGGCCGATAATGCAGCCTACCCCGAGCACGCTGCCCAGCAGGGCGCGGGGGCGGTCCTCGAAATAGAACCGCAAACGCGTGATCGGCGACGATTTGGCCTGTCCTTCACGCGTTTTGATTACGATCTTTTTGAATGCCATCAGTGAGTTTTCATGTCTGAGCCGAAATCCAGCGTTCGCCCCGCGTCAGTGCCGAAGCCGGCGCTGGATGCGGTGATGGCGGACAAAAGCGGGAACCCGCTGCGGCGTGCCTTGTGGCTCGACGCGCTGGACCGTCAGTTGCGCCCCCAGTTGCCGCCACCTCTGCGCAGCCGTTGCCGGCTGGCCAATGTGGACGGGGAACACCTCGTTTTTCTCGTCGAGTCCCCGGTCTGGCATGCCAAGTTGCGGCTTGCCGAAGCCCAGTTGCTCGACGCGGCCCGTTCCATCGGGCTGAAGGCCACCAGGGTGACCATCAAGACTGCGTCCACCACTCCCTCACGCTCCCCAGCGATCGACAACCGGAATGGCCCCCACGCAGTTTCAGCCGCCACGCACAAAGGGCTACGCGACGCCTTGGCTTGCCTGCAGGACGTTCCTTCGAAGCTGAAGAAGCGGTCCTGACGACAACGGAGCATCCGGCTCCGCTCCCCGTCGCGCGTGTCACCACGGCGTGAAACATTTCGGGGGCCGGGTCGCATCCTAGCTGCCATCCGGGGGGCTGTCGTTAGATTGTTGTTAAAACCGCGTTAAATTCAGGCTTCCGATCCAACAGGTTCACAAAACCGTGACCTCGAACCGGCCCTGGCGGCGGTCAAGCATGCTGAATGCGGTGCGCGTTGCGGAAACAACAACGCCGCCCTTTCAGGCGGCGTTTTTTTCTTTCAATTCAACAACCTGCAGGAATCAGGCGTAGGCCGGCGTTGCGTATTCGACCGGATCCGGCGTGGCCGGCGAGTCGAAGCTGACCCATTCCCAGGCCGTGGCGTCGGCCATCAGCGCGCGCACCAGCTTGTTGTTGAGCGCGTGGCCCGACTTGAAGCCCTCGTAAGCGCCCAGCACCTGGCCACCGGCCAGATAAAGGTCGCCGATCGCGTCGAGGATCTTGTGGCGCACGAATTCGTCGGCGTAACGCAGGCCGTCTTCGTTGAGCACGCGGAACTCGTCCAGCACGATGGCATTGTCCATCGAACCGCCCAGGCCCAGGTTGCGCTCGCGCATGTATTCCAGGTCGCGCATGAAGCCGAACGTGCGGGCGCGGGAGATTTCCTTGGTGTAGGCCAGTGTCGAGAACTCGATTTCCTGGCGCGACTGCTTGGCCGGGATCATCGGGTGGTCGAACTGGATGGTGAATCCCAGCTTGTAGCCCTCGTAGGGGGTGAAGCGGGCCACCTTGTCGCCCTCGGTCACTTCCACGGTCTTCAGCACGCGGATGAAGCGCTTGGGCGCATCCTGCTCCACGATGCCCGCCGACTGCAGCAGGAACACGAACGGGCCGGCCGAACCGTCCATGATCGGCAGCTCGGCCGAGGACAGTTCAACGATGATGTTGTCCACACCCAGGCCGGCCAGCGCCGACATCAGGTGTTCGACGGTCTGGATCTTGGCGTCGTTGCAGGTCAGGCCGGTGCACAGGGTCACTTCGGTGACCAGCTCGGCCTTGGCCGGCACTTCCACGACCGGATCCAGGTCCACGCGACGGAACACGATGCCATGGTTGACCGGTGCCGGGCGCAGGGTCATGTAGACCTTGTCACCGCTGTGCAGGCCAACGCCGGTGGCGCGGATCGTGTTCTTGAGGGTGCGTTGCTGGATCATGGGGGATGGACCGGAAGTGACACATTAGATTAACACGCGCGGTCCCCTACCCCGGCTGAAAGGCAGGCAGGACACACCGGCGCGCCAATGGGGCGCACATGAAGCAGGGCGGCCGGGCCCATCCTGGCCCGGCGCCCGCGTTTTCAGGACATGGTGGCGCAACCCGGGGAGGACAACCCCGGGCCGCTCCGCTCAGTCCGCCTGGCGGCGCAGGAACGCCGGGATGTCCAGGTAGTCGTTCGGCAGTTCCGCTGCAGCCGGGGCCGAAGAGGCCGGGGCCGACGGGGTCGAAGCGGCCGCGGTATCGCTGCTGGCGCGACGCAGGCCCAAGCCCATGCCGCCGACGGCCTTGGACACGGCATCGCCGCCGTTGTCGAAGTCGCCGAACTCCGGCTGGCCGGTGGTGGCGTTGCGGACCAGCTTGATCGGCGCACGCTCGCCCGGACGCTGGGTCTTGCTGGCCGACACGCGGTTCAGGCCGGTGGCCACCACGGTCACGCGCACTTCGTCCTGCATGTCCGGGTCGAGCACGGTGCCGACCACCACGGTGGCGTCTTCGGACGCGAAGCCGTCGATGGTACGGCCGATCTCGTCGAACTCGGCCATGGTGAAGTCGGCGCCGGCGGTGATGTTGACCAGGATGCCGTTGGCACCGGCCAGGTTCACGTCGTCCAGCAGCGGGTTCTGGATGGCCGATTCGGCGGCGGCCTGGGCGCGGTCATCGCCACGGGCGGTACCGGTACCCATCATCGCCAGGCCCATTTCGGACATGACGGTGCGCACGTCGGCGAAGTCGACGTTGATCAGGCCCGGACGCACGATCAGGTCGGCGATGCCCTGCACGGCGCCCTGCAGCACGTCGTTGGCGGCACGGAAGGCCTGGATCATGGTCGCGTTGCGGCCCAGCACGGTGATCAGCTTCTCGTTCGGGATGGTGATCAGCGAGTCGCAGTGCTGGCTCAGTTCCTCGATGCCCTTCAGCGCCACCTGCATGCGGCGACGGCCTTCGAACGGGAACGGCTTGGTGACCACGGCCACGGTCAGGATGCCCATTTCCTTGGCCAGCTGCGCCACCACCGGTGCGGCGCCGGTGCCGGTGCCGCCGCCCATGCCGGCGGTGATGAACACCATGTCCGCGCCCTGCAGCGCGTCCATGATGCGCTCACGGTCTTCCAGCGCAGCCTGGCGGCCGACTTCCGGGTTCGCGCCTGCGCCCAGGCCCTTGGTCACGTTGGTACCCAGCTGCAGCTGCAGCTTGGCACCGCAATTCTTGATGGCCTGCGAGTCGGTGTTGGCGGTGATGAATTCCACGCCGTCCACTGCCGAGTTGACCATGTGCGCCACGGCATTGCCGCCGCCGCCGCCCACGCCAACCACCTTGATCACCGCATTGGGTGCCATCTTTTCGATCAGTTCAAAATGCGCCATGTCCGTGTCCTCGTTGTATCCGCTTGTCGGTGGCATGGACGGTCGGGCCTCCTGCCTTTGCGTGTCATGTTGCCGATGCGGCTGTGTGGGTTGTGTGTTGCGTTGTTGCCGTCTATTGCAGGTACTGCGACCGGGTACGCCCGGGTGTTGCAGGTTCCGCGTCAGAACTCGCCGCGGAACCAGGTCTTGAGTTTCTTGAACATGCTTCCGGCGCGCCCGGTCGGCAGCGACGGGCGACGCGGGTGCTCGATCTGGCTGCCCATCAGCAGCAGGCCCACACCGGTGGCATGCACCGGGTTGCCGACTACTTCGCCGAGGCCGGTGACGTGCTGCGGAATGCCCACGCGCACCGGCATCTGCAGCATTTCCTCGGCCAGCTCGACCACGCCTTCCATCTTCGAAGCGCCACCGGTCAGCACCATGCCGGCGCGCACCAGTTCCTCGAAGCCGGAGCGCCGCAGTTCGGCCTGCACCATCTCGAAGATCTCCTCGTAACGGCCCTGCACCGCCTGCGCCAGCGAATGGCGCGGCATGCGACGCGGCGGGCGGTCGCCCACCGACGGCACCTGGATGCTTTCCTCGGCGGTGGCCAGCTGGGCCAGGGCGCAGGCATAGCGCACCTTGATCTGCTCGGCTTCCGGGGTCGGCGTGCGCAGCATGTGCGCGATGTCGTTGGTCACGTGGTCGCCGGCGATCGGCAGCGAGGCGGTGTGGCAGATCGCGCCCTGCACGAACACCGCGATGTCGGTGGTGCCGGCGCCCATGTCGACCAGCACCACGCCGAGTTCGCGTTCGTCTGCGGTCAGCACGGCCACGCTGGAGGCCAGCGAGGACAGCACCAGGTCATCCACCTGCAGGCCGCAGCGCTGCACGCACTTGCTGATGTTGGCCGCGGCCGACTGCGCGCACACCACCAGGTGCGCATGCACCTCCAGGCGCACGCCGGTCATGCCGACCGGGTTGCGGATGCCTTCCTGCGAGTCGTCCAGCACGTACTCACGCGGGATCGCGTGCAGGATCTTCTGGTCGGCCGGAATCGCCACCGCCTTGGCCGCATCGAGCACGCGATCCAGGTCGCCCCAGGTCACTTCCCCGTCGCGGATCGGCACGATGCCCGGCGAGTTCTTGCACTGCACGTGGTTGCCGGAGATCGAGGCGTACACCGAGCGGATCTCGCAGCCGGCCATCAGCTCGGCTTCTTCCACCGCGCGCTGGATCGACTGCACGGTCGATTCGATGTCCACCACCACACCGCGCTTCAAACCGCGCGACTCATGCGAGCCGATGCCGATCACTTCGATCGGATTGCCCGGCGAATACTCGCCCACCAGCGCCACCACCTTGGAGGTGCCGATGTCCAGGCCAACGATCAGCGATTTGTCACCCTTGCGATTCATGTCCTTTCCTGCGTCCTGCTGGCCGGGGTCGCCGGCGTTTTCGCCGGCGTGGCCGGGGTACCCCAGCTCAGCGTGAAACCATTGGTGTAACGGAGGTCGGCGCGCTCGATCGGCGCGTCCTGGCGGTTCAGCTGCGGCAGCACCTTGACGAAGCGCTGCAGGCGCGAGCGCGCGTCGTCGCGGCCAACCACCACTTCGGTGCCGTTGCTCAGCACCAGCGACCAGCTGCCGCGTGCATCCATCGTCACCCGGCGCACGTCGACGCCGGCCGGTGCGAACAATGCACGCGAGTCGCTGTACAGCTTCATCACTTCTTCGGTCTGGCTGTCCGGACCGTCCAGTTCGGGCAGCGCCAGGTCGGCCAGCTTCTTCGGCGTGGGGAACAGCTTGCCCTGCTCGGAGACCAGGCGATCGTTGCCCCAGCGCGCGAATGGCTTGTGCTCGACCAGGGTCACTTCCAGCACATCCGGCCACTGCTTGCGTACCCGCGCGCTTTCCACCCACGGCAGCTTTTCCAGTGCGTCCTGGGCATCCTGCAGCTTGACCGCGAAGAACCCGGCGCGCGCGTAGGGCAGCAGTACCTGCTGCAGCTGTTCGGCCGGTACACGCTTGAACTCACCGTGCACGCGCAGCTTCGCCAGCGGCCAGCGCTCGGCGCCGACCCAGCCATTGACCACGGCCACCACCGGCAGTGCAACCACCGACAGCGCCAACAGCCAGACGAAGATGCGCAGCACCGCGTTCATGCGTGCGAGGCCTCCAGGGTCTGTTCCAGCACGCGCCACACCAGCTCTTCAAAGTTGATGCCGGCCTGCCCGGCCGCCTTGGGCACCAGCGAGTGGCTGGTCATGCCCGGCGCGGTGTTCACTTCCAGCAGGAAGAAGCGGCCGCTGCTGCGGTCACGCATGACATCCACGCGGCCCCAGCCACGGCAACCGGCGGCACGGAACGCGGCCAGCGCGATGCGGCGGATCTCGTCCTCGTCGGCACCGTCCAGGCCCGGGCACAGGTACTGGGTGTCCTCGGCGATGTACTTGGCGTTGTAGTCGTACCACTGTCCCTTGGGCACGATGCGGATCGACGGCAGCGCGACGTCACCGAGGATGGCCACGGTCAGTTCGTCGCCGACCACCATCTGCTCCATCAGCAGCTGGCCGTCGTAGCGCGCGGCCAGCGCCACGGCCTCATCCAGGCCGGCCTCGTCGGTGACCCGACTGATGCCCACGCTGGACCCTTCATTGGCCGGCTTCACCACCACCGGCAGGCCCAGTTCGGCCGCCAGCGCATGCACGTTCGACGCGTCGACCTTCCGGTACTGCGGGGTCGGCAGGCCCAGCGACAGCCACACCTGCTTGGTGCGGATCTTGTCCATGCTCAGCGCCGAACCCAGCACGTCCGAACCGGTGTACGGCACGCCGAAGGCATCCATCAGGCCTTGCACGATGCCGTCCTCACCGCCACCGTTGTGGCCGTGCAGGATGTTGAACACGCGGTCGATGCCACCGGCGGCCAGGGCCTTGGCCAGCGCCGGGATGCCATCCACCGCGAACGCATCGACGCCGCGCGACTGCAGGGCTTCGAGTACGTTGCGGCCCGAATCCAGCGACACTTCGCGCTCGCTGGAGCTGCCACCGAGCAGCACGGCGACGCGGCCGAACACGGCCGGGTCGGTCACGCGCAGCGGCGGGAACGTCAGCGTACTCACGCTTCACCCTCCGCCTTGAAACCTTCCACGGCGATATGGCTCGCGACGGCGCCAATGTCGCCCGCCCCCATCATCAGCAGCAGATCACCGTCCTGCAGCACGTCGGGCAGCACGCTGGCCAGTTCGGCGGCCTTGCCCACCACCACCGGCTCGCTGCGGCCGCGCGCACGGATGGCACGGGCCAGCGCGTGCGAATCGGCACCGGCAATCGGCTCCTCACCGGCCGGGTAGACCTCGCTCAGCACCAGCGCGTCGACGCTGGACAGCACGGCAGCGAACTTGTCGAACTGATCGCGGGTACGGCTGTAGCGGTGCGGCTGGAAGGCCACCACCAGGCGCTTGTCGGCCCAGCCACCGCGGGCGGCGGCAAACACAGCCTCCAGCTCGCTCGGGTGATGGCCGTAGTCGTCAATGATGCGGACCTTGGCACCGCTGGCGGTGGTCACCTCGCCCAGATCGTTGAAGCGACGGCCAACGCCGGCGAAACTTTCCAGCGCGCGTGCGATCGCGTCCGGGGCCACGCCCAGCTGCCAGCCCACCGCCGCAGCGGCCAGCGCGTTGAGCACGTTGTGCCTGCCCGGCAGCGCCAGCACCACTTCCTGGCTGGTGCCCTGCGGCAGGCGCAGGGTGAAGCGCATGCGCGACCCTTCCTGCACCACGTTCTCGGCACGCACGTCGGCCTGCGGGCTCATGCCGTAGCTCATCACGTGGCGCGGGGTCTTCGCCGCCAGCGCGGCCACTTCCGGGTCGTCGATGCACAGCACCGCCAGGCCGTAGAACGGCAGGCGCTGCAGGAACTCGGCGAACGCCGCCTGCACGCGGGCAAAGTCGTTGCCGTAGTTCTCCAGGTGATCCGCATCAATGTTGGTGATGATCGACATCAGCGGGTTCAGGCGCAGGAAGCTGCCATCGCTTTCATCGGCCTCGGCCACCAGCCACTGCCCACCACCCAGCTTGGCGTTGGCACCGGCGGCCAGCAGCTGGCCACCGATCACGAAGGTCGGGTCCAGGCCACCTTCGCTCAGCACCGCCGCGGTCAGGCTGGTGGTGGTGGTCTTGCCATGGGTACCGGCCACCGCGATGCCGCGGCGGAAGCGCATCAGCTCGGCCAGCATCGCCGCACGCGGCATGATCGGAATGCGCTGGCTGCGCGCTTCCATCAGTTCCGGGTTGTCTTCGCGGATGGCACTGGAGACCACCACGCAGTCGGTGCCCAGCACGTTGGCCGCGGAGTGGCCGCGCATGATGCGCGCACCCAGGCTGGCCAGGCGGCGGGTCGCCACGTTGTCGGCGTTGTCCGAGCCGGACACTTCATAGCCCAGCGTCAGCATCACTTCGGCGATACCGCTCATGCCGGTGCCGCCGATGCCGACGAAATGCACGCGGGGGAAGGCGCGCACCAGGTCGTTGGTGTCGTGCAGGCGACGGATCATGCGCGGCCTCGCGCAGGGCAGGCGCGGTGGCATGCCTTCTTCATACAGCTTCCTCAAGAATGATATCGGCGATGCGCTCGGCGGCATCGACCTTGGCCAGGGCACGCGCGGCGTGTGCCATCTGCATGCGGCGGGCGGGATTTTCGGACAGATCGCGCAGCAGTGCGGCAATGCCGTCGGCCAGCGTTCCGTCCTGCTTCAGCAACACCGCCGCGCCGCGCTCGACCAGGTACTCCGCATTGCGGGTCTGGTGATCGTCGACGGCGGCGGGGAATGGCACCAGCACGCTGCCGACACCGACCGCGCACAGCTCGGCCAGCGTCGAAGCGCCGGCGCGGCACACCACCAGGTCGGCCCATGCAAAGGCTTCGGCCATGTCGGCGATGAACGGCGTGATCTCGGCCTGCACGCCGGCCTTGGCATACGCCTCGACCGCTTCGGCATGCATCTTCTCGCCGCTCTGGTGGCGCACCTGCACCGGGACCGCGGCGCCCAGTGCAGCGATGGCCTGCGGCACGCCGGTATTGAGCGCACGTGCACCCTGGCTGCCACCCACCACCAGCACGCGCAGCGGGCCGTGGCGGTCGGCGAAGCGCTGTTCCGGCGGTGCGATGGCGGCAATCTCAGCACGCACCGGGTTTCCGACGAACTCCTCGCGCTTGGCGAAGGTGCCCGGGAAGCCGGTCAACAGGCGGCGCGCATAGCGCGACAGGATGCGGTTGGTCATGCCCGGTGCGCGGTTCTGCTCGTGCACGATCAGCGGCAGGCCGTGCAGGCGCGTGGCCATGCCACCGGGGCCGGAGGCAAAGCCGCCGAAGGCCACCACCGCACGCGGCTGACGCTTGCGGATGATCATGCCGGCCGCGCGCAGCGCGCGCATCAGCCGCCACGGCGCACCCAGCAGGGCCAGCTTGCCCTTGCCGCGCAGGCCGGTGATGGCCAGCGTGTCGATGGCGATCTCGTGCTTCGGCACCAGGCGGGTTTCCATGGCGCCTTCGGCGCCCATCCAGGTGACCGGCACGCCACGCTCGCGCAGCACGCGGGCCACGGCCAGGCCGGGGAAGATGTGACCGCCGGTACCACCTGCCAGGATCATCACCGGGCGGGCGTTGGAAGCGCTGCTCATGACAGCCTCCCGAAGGTCGGCTCGATGCGCGACTGCAGGCGGCTGGTGCCACGCGCAGCGTTCGGCGCTGCGGCAGCCACCGGCTCGGCGCTCACCGGAACGCTGGCCGCGACCGGCGCGTCGCTCGGCTCGGCAGCGGCGTCCTCGGCGCCACCGATGCGCACGGCCTGACGGCGCTCGGCGCGCTTGAGCTCATAGGACACGCGCAGCAGCAGGCCCATCGCCACACAGGTCATCAGCACCGACGAACCGCCGGAGGAGATCAGCGGCAGGGTCAGGCCCTTGGTCGGCAGGATGCCCAGGTTCACGCCGATCGAGACGAAGGTCTGCATGCTGATCCACAGGCCGATGCCGAAGGCGATGTAGCCGGAGAAGTGGCGCTTCATTTCCACGCAGCGCATGCCCAGCCAGAAGGTGCGGCCGACCAGCAGCGCGTACAGGGCCACGATCACGCAGGTGCCCAGGAAGCCGAATTCCTCGGCGGTCACCGAGAAGATGAAGTCGGTGTGCGCTTCAGGCAGGTAGTACAGCTTCTGCACCGAGTTGCCCAGGCCAACGCCGGTCCACTCGCCACGGCCCACCGCCATCAGCGCGTTGGACAGCTGGTAGCCGTCCCCCTGCTGGTCGGCCCATGGGTCCAGGAAGGAAGTAATGCGGCGCATCCGGTACGGCTCGATGATCGCCAGCGCGCTCATCCCTACCAGGCCGATGATCACCGGCATCGACATGCGCGGCATGTTCACCCCGCCCAGTACCAGCATGCCGGCGGTGATCGCCAGCAGCAGGGTGGACGAGCCGAAGTCCGGCTGCAGCAGCAGCAGCACCACCAGCGCACCGGCCACGCCCAGCGGCTTGAGCATCGCCGGCCAGGTCGCGTTGACTTCGTCGCGGAAGCGCACCAGATAGCTGGACAGCCAGACGATGTAGAGCACCTTCACCGCTTCGACCGTCTGGAACTTGGAGATGCCCAGGTTGATCCAGCGGCGCGCGCCGTTGACCGTACTGCCCAACCCCGGCATGAACACCGCCAGCAGCAGCACGAAGCAGCCCAGCAGCAGCATCTGGTTGTACTGCTCGATGGACTTCAGTTCGGTGCGGGCGGCGATGACCGCCAGCACGATACCGACCGCCAGGAAGATCAGGTGGCGGTTGAGGTAGTAGAACGGGCTGCTCATCAGCGCGATCGAACTGGATGCCACCATCACCACGCCCACGCCGGTGAGCGCGATGATCGCGCCCAGCAGCCACTTGTCGTAGCTGCCTTCGATGGCTTCAAGGCGTGTTGCCTGGCGGGACAGGTCGTTCATCTCAGCGCACCTTCAACGTGGCCAGACCGATCAGCACGAGTACGACGGAGATGATCCAGAAGCGCACGATCACGCGCGGCTCGGGCCAGCCCTTCAGTTCGAAATGGTGGTGGATCGGCGCCATGCGGAACACGCGCTTGCCGGTCAGCTTGAACGAGGCGACCTGGATCATCACCGACAGGGTTTCGATGACGAACACGCCGCCCATGATCACCAGCACCAGCTCCTGGCGGGTGATCACCGCGATCGTGCCCAGCACCGCGCCCAGCGCCAGCGCACCGATATCGCCCATGAACACCATGGCCGGATAGGTGTTGAACCACAGGAAGCCCAGGCCCGCACCGGCAATTGCCGCGCAGATGATGACCAGCTCACCGGCACCTGGAATCTGCGGGATCTGCAGGTAGTTGGCGAACACCGCGTTGCCCGAGGCATAGGCGAACACACCCAGCGCGCAGGCGACCAGTACGGTCGGCATGATCGCCAGGCCGTCCAGGCCATCGGTCAGGTTTACCGCGTTTGAGAAACCGACGATCCAGAAGTAGGCGATGGCCACGAAGCCGATGCCGGCCAGCGGCAGCGCGATCGACTTGAACATCGGGATGTAGAAGGTCAGCGCCGCCGGCACGTCGGCGGTGTAGAACAGGAACAGGCCCGCGGCCAGGCCGAAGATCGACTGCAGCAGGTACTTCCAGCGCGACTTCAGGCCGTTCGGATCGCGACGGACGATCTTGATCCAGTCGTCATACCAGCCGATGGCGCCGAAGCACAGCATCACCGCCAGCACCAGCCACACGTAGCGGTTGCGCAGGTCGGCCCACATCAGCACCGACAGGGTGATGGTGAGCAGGATCAGCGAACCGCCCATGGTCGGCGTACCGGCCTTGGAGAAATGGGTCTGCGGGCCGTCCTGGCGGATCGGCTGGCCGCCCTTGAACTGGGCAAGCTTGCGGATCATCGCCGGGCCGAGCCACAGCGACAGGAACAGGGCCGTCAGTGCGGCAAGGATGGCGCGGAACGTCTGGTAGTTGAACAGCCCGAACAGGCTCTCCAACTGCTGCAACCATCGAGCCAGTTCATACAACATGCGGGGATTCCTCTCCTTGCGCCAGCAGCGCTTTGACAATCGTGTCCATGGCGCTGCCACGGGAACCCTTGACCAGGCAGCGCACGCCGGCGTGCAGCTCGTCCTTCAGCGCCTGCGACAGCGCGTCATGGGTGGTGAAATGACGGCCGCCTTCGCCGAACGCAGTGGCGGCGGCGGCGCTGAGCGGACCCAGCGCGTACAGACGCTTCAGTCCGGCAGCGCGTGCGCGGATGCCCGCCTGCGCATGCAGTGCCTGGGCATCCGGGCCCAGTTCGCGCATGTCGCCCAGCACCAGCCAACCCTCTTCCGGGGCGGCGGCCAGGGCATCGATGGCCGCAGCCAGCGAGCCGGGATTGGCGTTGTAGCTGTCATCCACCAGCACCGCGCCGTTGCGCAGCTGATGGGCGATCTGCCGACCCGGCACCGGCTGTGCCTCGGCCAGGCCGGCGGCAATCAGCGCGAGATCGACGCCGGCAGCCAGCGCCAGGCTGGCCGCGGCCAGCGCATTGCTGACGTTGTGGCGACCCGGCAGGCCGAGCACCACACGCACTTCGCCGGCCGGCGAAACCAGGGTGAACTGGCTGCCCTGGGCACCGGCGCGGATGTCGCGCGCGGTCACGTCGGCGGTATGTTCCAGGCCATAGCGCAGCACGCGGCAGCGCGGCGGGGTGCCGACGAAATGCTGTTCGAACCAGCGGCCGTAGGCATCGTCGGCGTTGATCACCGCCACACCATCGGCCGGCAATGCGGCATAGATCGCGCCCTTGGTCACCGCCACGCCGAGCAGGCTGCCCATGCGTTCCAGGTGTGCCGGGGCGATGTTGTTGACCAGCGCATAGCGCGGGCGGGCGATGTCGGTCAGGTAGGCGATGTCACCCGGCTTGCCGGCGCCCATCTCATAGACGGCATAGTCGGCATCTTCCGGCGCATCGATCACCGCCAGCGGCAGGCCGATCTCGTTGTTGCGGTTGCCCGGGTTGGCGTAGACCACCTTGTGCGCATGCTGTGCCACCTGCTGCAGGATCGACAGCAGCAGGCTCTTCACGCTGGTCTTGCCGTTGCTGCCGGTGATCGCGAACACCTCGGTGCCGCGGTCACGCTGCATGCCGGTGGCGATCTTCGCCAGCGCCCGCTCGGCGTCGGCCACCAGCACCTGCGGCAGCTCGATCGGCAGCAGGCGCTCGACCAGCAGCGCACTGGCACCGCGTGCCTGTGCGTCGGCGGCGAAGTCATGACCGTCGAAACGCTCGCCGCGCAGCGCCACGTACAGGCTGCCCGGACCGAGGTTGCGGGTGTCATGGCTGACCGCATCGATGGCCACGTCGTCGCCGTGGATCTCGCCGCCGGCCCAGTGCGCGATCAGCGAAAGCAGGGTGCGCTTCATGCGATGCCCTCCCCGGCCTGCGAGCTCAGAACACCGGCCTTGGCCGCCAGCGCAGCGGCGGCCACTTCGGTGTCGTCGAAGTCATGGCGCACGCCGTTGACCTCCTGGTACGGCTCGTGGCCCTTGCCGGCGATCAGGATGATGTCGCCGGCGCCGGCGCGCTTCACCGCCAGGCCGATCGCACGCGCGCGGCTGCGCTGCACGGTCACCGCCTCGGCGTTCTGGAAGCCGGCCAGGATGTCGGCCACGATCACGTCGCCATCTTCGCCACGCGGGTTGTCGTCGGTGACGATGACATGGTTGGCCAGGCGCTCGGCAATGGCCGCCATCTGCGGGCGCTTGCCGGTATCGCGCTCGCCACCGCAACCGAACACGCAGAACAGCGCGCCGTGCAGGTGGCCGTGCAGGCTGTCCAGCGCCTGTTCCAGCGCGTCCGGGGTATGTGCGTAGTCGACCACCACGGTCGGCAGGCCGTCTTCGCCGCCGAGGCGGTTCATGCGGCCGCGGATCGGCTGCAGCGCCGACAGCACTTCGGCAATGCGCGGCAGCGGCTGGCCCTGCGCGTGCAGGGTACCGGCCACGGCCAGCAGGTTGTCCACGTTGAAGCGGCCCAGCAGCGGCGACTGCACCGCGGCGCGCTGGCCGTCAATGACCAGTTCGAACGCAATGCCACGACCATCCAGCTGCAATGCTTCGGCGCGCACGCTGGCATCGCTGGCACCACGCGAACTCAGGCCGATCGGCTGCACGCCCGCCGGCAGGCCGGCAAACAGCTGGCGACCGAAGGCATCGTCCAGGTTGATCACCGCCGCCTTCAGGCCCGGGCGATGGAACAGCCGCGCCTTGGCCGCGCCGTAGCTGGCCATGTCGCCGTGGTAATCCAGGTGATCGCGGGTGAGGTTGGTGAACACCGCCACGTCGTAATGCACGGCATCGACGCGGCCCTGGTCCAGCGCGTGCGAGCTGACTTCCATCGCCACCGCGCGCGCACCTTCGTCGCGCAGCTGCGCCAGCAGCGCATGCATCTGCAGCACCAGCGGCGTGGTGAAACCGGTCGGTTCAACTGCACCATAAAGTCCGGCGCCCAGCGTGCCGATACTGCCACTGGGCGTGCCGAGCAGGTGCCAGGCCTGGGCCAGCAGCTGCACGGTGGAGGTCTTGCCGTTGGTGCCGGTCACGCCAACCATCGCCATCGCCCGCGACGGTGCGCCATGGAACTGGTCGGCCATCGCGCCCATGCGCGCACGCAGGCCCGGCACCGCGATCGCATCGATCGGGGCCGGCAGCTCGGCAGGTGCCGGCGGTTCGAACAGGATGGCGCCAGCGCCCGCCGCACGGGCCTGCTCGACAAAGCCCAGGCCATGCGCGCCGAACCCGGCGATGGCGACGAAGGCATTGCCGGGGCGCACGGCGCGGCTGTCCAGCACCAGGCCGGTCAGAACGGGATCATGGCCCGCCAGGGCCACGTCCGGAAGCAACTGCGAAAGCAACATCGAAGGACTCATTGCGTGCCTCCCGTAGCGGGCGGCGTCTGGGCATGCGCGCTGGGCAGCGCAGCATCGAATTCAGCGGCGGCATCCGCCGGCAACGCGGTTTCGGCCGGCGGCGCAGGCAGGATCGAGGCCGAGTGGCCGACCTTGCCGGACTGCTGCGCGGCCAGCCACGACTGCAGGTCGTCCAGCGGCACGTCCATCAGGCGCAGTGTGCCTTCCATCACGTTGTGATAGACCGGCGCCGACACCAGGCCGCCGTAGAACTTGCCGGCCTGCGGGTCGTTGATGACGATGACGGTGGCGAAGCGCGGGTTGGTGGCCGGCACCACGCCGGCGAACAGCGCGTTGTAGTGGCCGCGCTCGTAACCACCTGGACCGGCCTTTCGCGCGGTACCGGTCTTGCCGGCCACGCGGTAGCCCAGCACCGCCGCCTGCTTGGCGCCGCCCTGGGTGACCACCGTTTCCATCATCGCCACCACCTGCTTGGCGACGTTCTCGTCGATGATCTGATGCGCCTCGTTGCGCTGGCCCTTGACGAAGGTCGGTGCGATCAACTTGCCGCCATTGGCCAGCGCCGAGTAGGCGGTGGCGATCTGCAGCGGCGTCACGTTCAGGCCGTAGCCGTAGGACATGGTGGTCTTGGTGGCACCGTCCCAGTTGGCCGGGCGCCGCACCACGCCACCGGATTCCCCCGGGAAGCCGCTGTGCGGCACCGAGCCGTAGCCGAAGCGGCGCACGCCGTCATAGAACACCTGGTCCGGCATCTTCGCCGCAACCTTGGCCGCGCCGATGTTGGAACTGCGGGTGATCACGCCGGTCACGTTCAGCACGCCGTTGTTGCGCGGCACGTCGCGGATGGTGAAGCGGGCTACCTGCATGTAACCCGGGTTGGTATCGATGATGGTGTCCTTGGTCACCGCACCGGCCTGCAGCGCGGTGGCGATGGTCAGCGGCTTCATCGTCGAACCCGGCTCGACCAGGTCGGTCACCGCACGGTTGCGGCGCGCATCGGGCAGCGCGCCGGTCAGCGAATTCGGGTTGTAGGTCGGCAGGTTGACCATGGCCAGGATCTCGCCGGTGGTCACGTCCATGATCACCATCGAACCGCCGGCGGCCTTGTTGGCGACCAGCGCGTTGCGCAGCTCCTTGAAGGCCAGGTACTGGATGCGGCGGTCGATGCTGAGGGTCAGGTCCTTGCCCGGTTCAGCAGCGCGCAGCAGATCGCTTTCGACGGTCTCGCCCTTGCGGTTGCGGATCACCCGCTTGGCACCGGCCTTGCCGCGCAGCCATTCATCGAACGCCAGCTCCAGGCCTTCCTGGCCGCGGTCGTCGATGTTGGTGAAGCCCAGCACGTGCGCCATCGCCTCACCCTGGGGGTAGAAGCGGCGGAACTCGCGCTGCGCGGCCACGCCCGGAATCTTCAGCGCGACCACCTTTTCTGCCTCGTCCGGATTGATCCGGCGACGCAGGTACATGAATTCCTTGTCCGACTTCTGCGACAGGCGGCTGCTCAGCTCGTCCACGGACATGCCGACCGCCTGGGCCAGCTCCGGAATGCGCTCGGGCGAACGCAGCAGGTCCTGCGGATTGACCCAGATCGAGGCGACCGGGGTGGATACCGCCAGCGGCTCGCCGTTGCGGTCGGTGATCATGCCGCGCGAGGTCTTGATCGGCAGCTCGCGCAGGTAACGGGCCTCGCCCTGGCGCTGGTAGAAGTCGCTGTTGATGATCTGCACGTAGGCGGCACGACCGACCAGCGACACCGAGCACAGGCCGAGCGCCAGCGCGACCCAGCGCAGGCGCTGGCGCAGGTTGAAGGCGTTGCGCGGGCGGTTGCGGCCGGCCTTGCTCATGGCCGCACCACCACGATGTCCCCGGCTTCGGGGAACTTCATGCCGAGCTTCTCGCGGGCGATGCGATCCACGCGGTTGGCTTCGGCCAGCGTGGCCTGTTCCAGCTGCAGGCGGCCGAATTCCAGGTTGATGTCATCGCGCTTGCGTTCGGCGCGCGACAGCTCGATGAACGTCTGCCGATGACGGTGGCGCACGAACACGACGCCGATCGCCGAGGCCACGGTCGAGGCCAACAGGATGATCAGCAGCAGCCGGCTCATGCGTCGGCCTCCCGCTTCTGGGCCACGCGCAGCACGGCGCTGCGGGCGCGCGGGTTGGCGGCCAGCTCTTCGTCGGTGGCCTTGATGGCACCGCCGATCAGGTCCAGCGTCGGCACGAACGCGACCGCCTCGGGCAGGCGACGGTTGGCCGGCGGCGCCTTGGCCAGGCGGTTCATGTACTGCTTGACGATGCGGTCTTCCAGCGAATGGAAGCTGATCACCGCCAGCCGGCCACCGGGCTTGAGCCGCTCCACCGCCGCATCGAGGCCGGCTTCCAGATCGGCCAGCTCGCGGTTGATGTGGATGCGGATGGCCTGGAAGCTGCGCGTGGCCGGGTGGATCTTGTCTTTCCCACGCGGCATCACCGAAGCGATCAGCTCGGCCAGTTCGGCAGTGCGGGTGAACGGCTGCTTCTCGCGGCGCGCTACGATGGCACGGGCGATGCGGCGGCTCTGCCGCTCTTCGCCGTAGGTCCACAGCACGTCGGCAATCTCGCGGTCTTCCACGCGGTTGATCCACTGCGCGGCGCTTTCGCCGCTGTCCGGGTCCATGCGCATGTCCAGCGGGCCGTCCTTGCCGAAGCTGAAACCGCGCTCGGCCACGTCCAGCTGCGGCGACGACACGCCCAGGTCGAACAGCACGCCGTCCAGGCCTTCGGCCGTCGCATCCCACTGCAGCAGCTGGGCGAAGCTGCCACGGAAGATGGACACGCGCGGGTCCGGCGCGAAATCGCGCTCGGCAACGGCGATGGCTTCCGGATCCTTGTCCATGACCAGCAGGCGCCCCTCGGGACCGAGCTGGGTGAGCACACCACGTGCATGACCGCCACGACCGAACGTGCCATCCAGATAACGTCCGTTTTCGATCACCCTCAGGCCTTCAAGGACCTGGGTGTACAGGACCGGCAGGTGCACCGCCGGCGACTGCGACACCGGAAGGTGACCGGTCTGCGCTTCTGGGCGCATCCGGGCACCCCGGCTCACAACTTCAGGTCGAGCAACCCATCACCCAGATCCTCGTCAGACAACGTCTGCTGGATCAGGGCCCGATGCGCCTGCTCGCTCCACAATTCGAACTTGTCGCCCATACCGAGCAATACCGCCTTCTTCTCAATGCCCACCGCACCGCGGTGGCTGGCGGGGATGCTGATGCGACCGTTGCCGTCCAGCTCCAGATGGGCGGCCGAGCCGACCAGCTTCTGCTGCAACAGGCGCACGACGCGCTGGGTGTTGGGCTTGGACATGACGTCGTCGCGGACCCGCTCCCATTCCGACTCTGCATACAGCCACAGGCAGCCGGCTTCGAACGGGTTGTAGGTCAAAACGAGACGGTTGTTGCTGGCGCGCGCGACAAGGTCGCGGTAAGCGGTGGGAACCGCCATGCGCCCTTTGTCGTCAACTGTGATGGCCGTCTCGCCCTGGAACACGACGCGTGCACCTTTCCTTCGCCCGGTGAAACATTGAACCACGAAAACCCACAAAACACCCGGATTTCCCTCTGATGCCCACCTTAGCAGCGGCCGAGGGGTTGTCAACAACTTTTCAGCAGGGAAATCGCCAGCCGCATCAATGGCTTGCAACAACCTTTAGAGAATTGTTCAAGGCTTATCCACAAGTTGCTGATCCGTCTCAATTTTTGAGATTGAACGGAAGTTCAGGGCTGTGGACAGGGCGTGAAACACAGGCCGCGCATTCATCCGTAGCGGGCCGAAATGGGCCCCGGACTGCGCAAACGGTGCACAATGAGGCCATGTGCCTGCTCGCTCTTGGCTGGATGCACCACCCGCGCTGGCGGCTGGTGATGGCCGGCAACCGTGATGAGTTCCACGCCCGCCCGACCGCGGCGCTGGGCCCCTGGCAAGATGAGACCTCCGTCATCGGTGGGCGCGACCTGCGCTCCGGCGGTGGCTGGGCCGGCGTCGGTGCCGGTGGCCGGATGGCGGTGGTCACCAATGTCCGCGATCCGCTGGCCGCACAGACCGGTCCTTCACGGGGCGCGCTGGTGGCCGACTTCCTGCGCGGCCGCGACTCGGCCGCCGTGCATATCGACCGGCTGGCCATCGTGGCGGGCGCGTACGCCCCCTTCAACCTGCTGCTGGCCGATGGCGACAGCCTGGAGTACCTGGGCAACCACCCGGCCGAGCGCCAGCGCTTGGCCCCCGGCGTACATGGCATGTCCAACGGCGCGCTGGACGCGCCGTGGCCGAAGACGCGGCGGCTGATGGCTGCGCTTTCCGCCTGGCTGAAGGAAGACGGGGTCAGATCCTTTCCCCAAGGAGAAAGGAATCTGACCCCGCTCTGGCAGGCCCTTGCCGACGAACACCGCCCCGCCGACCGCGACCTGCCCGACACCGGCATCGGCCTGGAGCGCGAGCGCTGGCTGAGCCCAGCCTTCATCCGTGGCGACGACTACGGCACCCGCGCCAGCACGGTGCTGCTGATCGACGCCGATGGCCACGGCCAGATCCACGAGCGCCGCTTCGGTCCGCAGGGCGTGCCTGTTGGACAGGACCACTTCATTTTCTGACCCTCAACAGGCAAGTCGACTGACAACGGCGACCGACCTCCCATAGGGAGAGACGTGAGTCGCCATCGGTATGTCGCAACTGGCAATGCAGCAGGTCATCCGGCACATGCTCGGCCGGTGACCGTTCAGCGTCCCCATAGGAATCGGCACCTTGTGCCACAGGACCTTCAGCACTGAATTGTCGTCAGCTTCGTGGATGAGGCGCCTGCACGCCGCTTGAGCATCAGCATCAAGGGCGCGGAAATGTCCGCCGTTGCGTCGCTCTGCCTGCGCATCCACAAGGCGCCGCTGCCTTGCGCAACGCTCCCGTTCCGAAGAGTGCAGATCACGACATGCCAATCTCCACACTGATCCTGTCCCATGCCATTTCATTGTGGCTGGGCCTCGCCGTTGCGCTTCACATGTTGCCCCAGCCGCTCACCGCCAACGATGCCTGCAACCGCGGTGTCCATTGCGAACTCCCCCACCCCGCGGATGCCAAGGACCTCCATCCCACCCGGCCAGCCCACGTTCCCGCCGAGCCCGACTCACGGCCATCCCGGTTCACCCCTCCCTTCCTGCCAACCCGCGCGTTGCTCCGCATCAAGGCCCTCTGCGCTGCCATTTCACTTCCCTGCGGTTACGCGACCACCGCGCGCGATGCCGTCCATCCTGCGGGCTGAAACCCCAACGCTCGGAATCAGCCCGGATGCCCCGGCCCCGTGCAGGATCACCGCCTGTACCTGTTTTCTGTGTCTATCAATGCGCCACCTCGCGCCACACGATGGCCGCGCGCCACTTCCGCGCACACCACCGTTCCAGATGGAGTGACCATGCGCCGTATCCTCATCCTCATCACCACCCACCTGCTTACCCTCGGCCTTGGCTTCGGCCTGGGCGTGTACCTGCTGCCGATCCTGATCGCCCCCGACGACCCGCCGGTCGCGCAGGTGCAGGCGGCGATGGGCGACGCCCGCTACCACACCACCTTCCGTCGCGACCTCAAAGGCAGCGACGCCGTGCATTGGGCCGAGGGCAAGGTCAGCGTCAGTCCGCACCAGGTCGCGTTCGACGGCACGATGGGCCCGGGGCCGGACTACAAGGTCTACCTGGTCCGCGACTTCGTCGACAACAAGGCCGATTTCCTGAAGATCAAGGCGCAGGCCCAGCGCATCGGCGAGGTGAAAACCTTCAACCGGTTCCTGGTGGACGTGCCTGAAAGCGTCAACGTGGACGACTACACCACCGTGGTGGTGTGGTGCGAACGGTTCGAGCAGTTCATTTCCGCCGGTCAGTACCGCACGCCGGGTTGAACAACATCCCGAGCATCTGAACGGAGAGCAGCCGAGCATGGCTCGGCTCTACTGTAGAGCCGAGCCATGCTCGGCTTACCGCAAGAAAGAGGCGGAGCCGGCCGATAAGCCGGGTTCTGTCGTGGACAGTCATTCCTCTAGGCGTTACGTCACCGCAACGCTCAAGCAACCTACCCGGATCCAACGCGGGCCGCGCCAAAGGATCCCTATTTGGTCTTGCTCCAGGTGGGGTTTGCCGTGCCGGTCTGTTGCCAGACTCGCGGTGCGCTCTTACCGCACCATTTCACCCTTACCGGCCTTCCGAAGAAGACGTAGGCGGTATCTTTCTGTTGCACTTTCCGTCGGCTTGCGCCGCCCAGGCGTTACCTGGCACCTTGCCCTATGGAGCCCGGACTTTCCTCGGCACCCCCGAAGGGATGACGCGACTGTCTGGCCGGCTCCGCCAGCGCGCATTCTAGCGTACATGGGTTGTTCCTGCCGCCTTGATCGCGACGTGCGGTTCATCCATCCACGCATGGCGTGGACCTACCAATTCCGCTGCGCTGGCGGGTGCGATCCATCAACTCCCGTACAACGCCTTGCGCGGCGCGCCGGTCAGCTCGGCCGCCAGCTTCGCCGCAGTCGACGGCGGCAGGTGTTCGCTCAGCGTGGCGTACACGCGACGGCCATGCGCCAGCTGCGCTTCCTCATCGTCGCCGGCGCCCTGCACCATCACCACGAACTCGCCCTTGCGCTGGTTCTCGTCGGCTTCCACCTTGGCCAGCAGCCCCGCCAGATCGCCATCAAGCACGGTCTCGAACAGCTTGGTCAGCTCGCGCGCCAGCACCGCCGGGCGCTCGCCGCCGAAGATCGCCGCCATGTCCGCCAGCGATTCGCCGATGCGGTGCGAGGATTCGTAGAACACCATCGTGCGCACTTCACCCGCCAATGCCTGCAGCCGGTCGCGGCGGCCACTGGCCTTGGCCGGCAGGAAACCCTCGAAACTGAAACGGTCGCTGGGCAGGCCGGCCACGCTCAGCGCGGCGATGGCGGCGCAGGCCCCCGGGATCGGGCTGACCTTGATGCCGGCCGCACGCGCAGCACGCACCAGGCGGAAGCCGGGATCGCTGACCAGCGGGGTGCCCGCATCGCTCACCAGCGCCAGCGACTCGCCGGCCTGCAGGCGCGAGACCAGGCGCTGCGCCAAGGCCTCTTCATTGTGTTCATGCAGGGCCACCAGCGGCTGCTGGATGCCGAAATGGGACAGCAACTGGCCGCTGCGGCGGGTGTCCTCGGCACAGATGGCCGCCACCGAACGCAGCACCTCCTGCGCGCGCGGGCTCAGATCGGCCAGGTTGCCGATCGGGGTGGCGACGACGTACAGGGTTGGGACACTCATTTCAGCGGTACTCACGGGGCAAGGGTAGAATCGTAGCGTGTACCCGGCCAAGGCCGCTGCCCTCATCGCATGGACCCGATCATGAACAAGCCCGCCGCACGGATCTCCGCCCTGTCGTTGTCGCTGATGCTGCTGGCCGGCTGTGCCACCACCAGCCTGACCAGCGCGCCCGAATCGCCGGCCCAGAGCCAGGCGCTGGCGCTGATCGAACAAGGCAAGCCGCGCGACGCCGCCCTGCAGCTGGAAGCACTGGCCGCAACCCTGAAAGGTGGCGCCCGCAGCAACGCCCTGGCCGATGCCGCCTGGGCCTGGCACCTGGCCGGCGACAGTGCCCGCGCGCGCAGCCTGCTGGGCCAGCTCACCGCCCGCCAGCTGTCCGGCGCCAGCCTGCAGCGCTACCAGCTGATCGGCGCCGAGCTGGCGCTGGCCGACAAGCAGCCGGCACAGGCCCTGGCCCTGCTGAAGGACAGCGGCGACAACGTGCTGCCGGCGCTGCGCACGCGCTGGTACCTGGCCCGCGCCGCTGCACTGCAGGGGACCGGTGACAGCTTCGGCGCCGCCGCCGAACGTGCCCGCGCGCACGCCGGCCTGACCGGCAGCGCCCGCAGCGAGAACCAGGCCGCCATCGCCGGTCTGCTCGGTACCCTCGACGACGCCACCCTGCGCAGCCGTGCCGCTGCCCTGCCGGCCAACGACCCGCTGTACAACTTCGCCGGCCGTGCACTGATCGCGCGTGGCCTGCCGCTGCCGCGCCCGTTCGACCGTGATGGCGCCGCCCAGTTCGATACCAGCAAGCGCCCGCCGGCCATGAGCGACGGTTACCGTCCGCCGGCCAAGCTGGCCGTGCTGCTGCCGCTCAGCGGCCGCCTGGCCACCGCCGCGCAGCCGGTGCGCGATGGCCTGCTCGCCGCCTACTACGGCGAAACCCGCCGCCGCCCGGACATCAACTTCATCGACACCGCCGGTACCCCGGCCGGTGCGCTGGCCGCCTATGACAAGGCCGTCGCCTCCGGTGCCGACTTCGTGGTCGGCCCGCTGGGCCGTGACGAAGTGGATGCGGTCTATGGCCGCCAGCAGCTGCAGGTGCCGGTGCTGGCCCTGAACCGTGGCAAGGACGCGCCGCCGGCCGGCAGCGCCGGCTTCTCGCTGGCGCCGGAAGACGACGGCATTGTTGCCGCCGAATACCTGCGTGGCCGCGAGCGCGGCAAGGCGCTGGTGATCAACAGCGCCGACGACACCGGCCGCCGTGCCGCTGCCGCCTTCGCCCAGCGCTTCGCCCAGCGTGGCGGCCAGGTGGTGGCCACCGTCGGTGTCAGCGACGCGGTTGGCGATGTCGGCGCGCAGGTGCGCAATGCCGGCCAGGTCGATGCCGTGTTCCTCGCCGTGCGCGCCCCGCAGGCCCGCCTGCTGGCGCCGCAGCTGGCACTGGCCGGTGCCGGTGGCGCCACCCGCGTCGGCACCTCGCAGCTGACCGTCGGTAGCGGCAAGGTGGAAGAAGACGTGGCGCTGGACGGCATCGTCTACCCGAACGAAGCCTGGAACGTGCGCAGCGTGTCCGGCCTGCCCTCGGCCAGCCAGGTGGCCAGCACCCTGCCCAGCGCACGCGGTGCCGCCGGCCGCCTGTTCGCCTTCGGCGCCGATGCCTGGAAGATCACCGCCTACCTGGACAAGCTGTCCAACGAAGGCGGCCTGGACGGTGCCACCGGCACCCTGTTCCTGGACAGCAATGGCAACATCCTGCGCCAGCCGGCCTGGTCCACCTTCAATGGCGGCCGGCCGATGCCGATCGTCGGTGGTCGCTGAGCGCAGCCAACGGGGCGCGGCGGTGGAAGCCGCCGCCGAGCAGCATCTGCAACAAGCCGGACTGCAGCCGCGTGCGCGCAACGTGCGCTACCGCGGCGGTGAACTGGACCTGGTGATGGACGACGCCGGCACCGTGGTATTCGTGGAAGTACGTTACCGCGCGCGATCCGATTTCGGTGGCGGTGCGGCCTCGGTGGATGTGCGCAAGTGCCGGCGCGTGGCGCATGCCGCATTGCTGTACCTGCAGGACCATCCCGCGCTGGCCGATGCGCCCTGCCGCTTCGATGTGGTGGAAGCCACGGGTGAACCGCCGCAGTTGAACTGGCTGCGCGATGCGTTCCGGCTGGAGGATTGCTGATGGTTACCGTCCGCTCTGGTAGAGACCGACCTTGGTCGGCGCTTCTGGGACTGGCCGGCACGACCATGGTGCGTGACTGATGCCGTCGATCATCACCCATGCCGCTGTACCGCTGGCGCTGTGGTGCGCCGCCGATCGCGGCCGCATTCCGGCGTGGCTGCTGGCTGCAGGTGTGGTCGCCGCGATGCTGCCCGATGCCGACGTGCTGGCATTTGCCCTGCACATTCCGTATGCCGATGCGTTCGGCCATCGCGGTGCCAGCCATTCGTTGTTGTTTGCCAGTGTGTTGGCGACGTTGGCCGCCGTGTGGGCGTTCTTTGGCAGCGGCCGACCCTGGTCGGCACAGCGCAGCCCCGGTAGTCGCCGACCTCGGTCCGCGGTTTCGTGCCAACCAAGGTTGGCACCAACCACACAGGCGGCGACGTTCGTCTTCTTCTGCGCGGCCAGCCATCCGCTGCTGGATGCGATGACCTCCGGCGGGTTGGGCGTTGCCCTGGCCTGGCCGTGGAGCGAGCACCGCGTCTTCGCCCCGTGGCGACCGATCCGCGTTTCACCCTTCGCGCCGCAGTTCTTCAGCGCACGCGGCATCGCCACCCTGCTCTCTGAACTGCGCTGGGTGTGGCTGCCGCTGGCCACCGCCGTGGTCGCCTGGAAACTGATCCAACCTGCCCCCGCTGTCCCGCGAGATCCCTCATGAGTACTGCCCTGCCCGCTGCCCTGGTTGCCGAACTGTCCGCTCTGCTGGGCGTGGAGGGCTGGCGCATGGATGACAACGCGCTGGAGGCGAACGCGCAGGACAACTCGTGGCGCCGTCAGCGCCCTGCAGCCGTCGCGCTGCCCACCAGCATCGAACAGGTACAGGCACTGGTGCGCGCCTGCCGTGCACATCACGTGGCGCTGGTCGCGCGCGGCGCGGGCACCGGCACCACCGGTGCTGCGGTGCCATTGCGCGGCAGCATCGTGCTGTCGTTCACCCGCATGGACCGCATCATCGAGATCCGTGCCGGTGATCGCTGCGCCGTGGTGCAGCCGGGCGTGCTCAATGGAACGCTTCAGCAGGCACTGGCACCGCACGGCCTGTTCTGGGCGCCCGATCCTTCCAGCGCGGAGATCTGCAGCGTGGGTGGCAACCTGGCCTGCAACGCCGGTGGCCCACGCGCGGTGAAGTACGGCACCAGCCGCGACAACGTGCTGGGGCTGGTGGCCGTCACCGGCACCGGCGAGGTGATCCGCTGCGGGGGTGCCTACACCAAGGATTCCACCGGCTATGACCTCACCCACCTGCTGGTGGGCAGCGAAGGCACGTTGGCGCTGATCGTGGAAGCCACGCTCAAGCTCACCCCGCTGCCGGTCAGCCAGGCCGGCCTGCGTGTGCTGTATCGCGACGCCGATGCGGCGGCGGCAGCGGTATCTCGCCTGATGTCGCAGCCGGTGGTGCCCACGCGCCTGGAATTCATGGATGCACGCAGCCTGGAGCTGCTGCGCCTCAACGGTGCCGAAGTACCCGAGGCCGGCGCGATGCTGCTGGTCGAAGCCGATGGTGACCACGACACCCTGCCCTACCTGCTGCAGGCACTGGCCAGCGCCGCCGAAGGCGACGGCATGATCGAGCTGGACGTGGCGATGGAAGGCCGTGCACGCGACCAGCTGTGGGCCGCGCGCAAGGCACTGTCGCCGGCACTGCGCACCGTAGCGCCCGGCAAGATCAATGAAGACGTGGTGGTACCGGTGTCGCGCATCCCCGACCTGGTGGCTGGCGTGCAGGCGCTGGCACGCGAGTACACGCTGACCATCGTCACCTTCGGTCATGCCGGCAACGGCAACCTGCACGTCAACATTCTTTACCACCCGGACGATGCCGACGAGAACGCACGCGCGCATGCCGCGCTGCCGAAGATCTTCGAGCTGACCTTGGCGCTGGGCGGCACGTTGTCCGGCGAACACGGCATTGGATTGGCCAAGCGCGATTTCATGGCGCAGGCGTTCGGCCCGGCCACGCTGGCGACGATGCGCGCGATCAAGACCGCACTGGACCCGGATGGGATTCTCAACCCGGGCAAGGTGCTGCCGCCGGTGTGATGCTCGCCGGGCATTAACCGGCGCTACCAAGGTGTGCACCTGTAGAGCCGAGCCCACGCTCGGCTGCTCTCCGTTCAGATCACGATGCACCCGCGCTTCGCGCGGTGAGCCGAGCATGGGCTCGGCTCTACAGAGGTCCGTGCGCCTACCCCTGCACGGTCGCTTGCCAGGCCATGCGCACACCCACCTGGCCACCCACGTTGCGGTAGCCATGGTCGCCGCGCTGCACGCTCAGGCCGCCCGCCAGGCCTACCGCATCACCTACGCGCCGCGCCCATCGGAAGCACCACTGCCGACCGACCGCGAATCGGTGTTCTATTTCAATCTGCTGGACATTCCGCCCAGGCCCAGCGATGCCAGCGGCAAGAATCTGCTGCAGTTCGCAGTGCGCACGCGCGTTAAATTGTTCCATCGCCCTGCCGGCCTGCCCGGCAGCGCACGCGACGCGGCAGCCCAGCTGCAGTGGCGTGCCTAGGGCAACGCGCTGCAGGTGCGCAACCCCAGCGCGTACCACGTAACACTGAGCACCGCGACATTGGCCGATGGCCGCAAGGTGGACGTGGACATGGTGGCACCGGGCGCCACGGCACGGTTCCCGTTGCCGCCGGGCAGCACGGTGCCGGCCACGGTGACGTTCCAATGGCTGGATGATTACGGTACGCCGCGTGATGCCGAGGCTGCGGTCGCGCAATGAGCTGCGTAATCGGGGTCAGAGCCCTTTGCGCTGCAAAGGGATCTGACCCCGTCTGCCGGGTTCAGGATGTCAACGGTAGGTCGCGGTCAACACCGCTTCGCCGATAATGGCACCGGGCGCCAGTGCCTCGCTCGTACGCAGATAGCGTGCATGGAAACCGATTGGCTGGCTGCCCTTCGCCGACCAGCCATGTGACCACGCCTGCCCGAACGACAGCGGCACGGCGCCGCGCAGTATCTGCACCTGCACGCCCGTTGCATCGGAGCCGGCCGCAGGCGCCAGCAGGCTGCCGGTATTGGCCGGGTCATTGGCATCGGCCATGGTGAAGCTCACATCCACGTTCGCACTCGGGCAGGCCATCACCACATCGAAGTCCATGCCTTTGGCGCTGTCGCCCGGGCTGGCCAGTTCATTGGCGATCACCTCATCGAGCACCAGCGTGTGGTCGGTCAGTGCACAGGTGACCGGTGGCACGTTGAACCCCAGAGAGATCGGCGTCTGCAGCCGCTGCGTGGGATCGGCCACCGGCCATGCCTCCACGCTGCCCAGGTGCTGGTACGGCACGCTCTGCATGGCACCACCGCGCAGGAAGTAGCGGATGATCACCCCCGCGTTGACGCTGCCTTCTGCGGGACGTGACGGACTGCGCACGGTCTGCGCTGTCCCGACGCGAATGGTATGCGGCGAGCCATCACTCATCTGGTAGAGCATGCCGATCAACGGCGAGCGGTCGCTGAATCCGTACGCGGCATAGGTATTCCCGTCGTAGACGATGTCGCGCACGTAGGTGAGTCCCGCCAGCGGAGCATTGATCACGAACTCGGACACGCCCGCAGGGCAGCGATAGGCGCTGGCGAGGTAGCCACCGGTACCGGCGAAGTAGCGGTCAGGCAGGTCCAGGTTGGGTATGGTGCGATTGTCATCCAGCACCTGGTCACTTGGCGACAGACGCTGACAGGCCATGGACGGCGCAATGGCCAGCAGCGGCAACAGCGTGCAGGGCAGCGTGCGCCGTGCCAGTAAAAGAAAGTGATGCATCTTGCGCGACTCCTTCGCAGCGGCCACGGCGCACACGCGCCTGCGGTGCCACGCATGTTGGGGAGATCGTAGAGTCTAGGCAAGGCCGCTGTGGCCGGCCATGCAAAAGCTTGCAAATGACAGGCCGGGATCGCGGCTGGGGTCAGAGTGCTTTGCGTTGCGAAGGGATCCGCCCCCGCGCCCGCATATCAGGCGAAGTGCTGGTAACCGCCGCTGGCGGCTTCACCATCCACCTGCACGCCCTGCCCTTCGGTGATGCGGCCGACGCGGGTCAGCGGCACATCCAGCGATTCGGACAGGTACAGCAGGGCATCGCGCTGGTCAGCCGCGGCGGTGAAACACAGTTCGTAGTCATCACCACCGCGCAGCGCGCACTCGCGGGCACCGTCGCGGCCCAGCAGCTCGCGCAGCGCCGCTGACATCGGCAACGCATCGGCATCGACCTCGGCGCGCACACCACTGCGTGCAGCGATGTGGCCAAGGTCGGCCAGCAATCCATCGGAGATATCCACGGCCGCATGCGCGAAGGCACGCAGGCGCAGGCCGAGGGTGACGCGCGGAGTGGGACGCAGCAGGCGCAGACGCAGGGTTTCGTAGTCGGCCAGCAGCGTGGCGGCGGTCACGTTCAACGCACCCTGCTGCCACAGGCGCAGTGCCCCGGCGGCATCGCCCAGCGTGCCACTGACCCAGATGTCATCGCCCACCTGCGCGCGGTCGCGGCGCAGTGCCTGGCCGCGCGACACCTGCCCCATCGCCGTGACCGACAGTGACAGCGGGCCGCGTGTGGTGTCGCCACCGATCAGCGCAATGTCGTGCTGGTCGGCCAGTGCGAAGAAACCGTCGGCGAAGGCCTCGATCCAGTCTTCAGAGGCTTCTGGCAGCGACAACGCCAACGTGCACCACGCCGGGCGCGCGCCCATCGCGGCGAGGTCGGAGAGATTCACGGCCAGTGTCTTCCAGCCGATATCGAACGCCGGCGTTTCGGCCGGGAAGTGCACGCCGCTGTTCAGCGTGTCGGCGGTGACCACCAGCTGCTCGTTCGGACGCGGCTGCAGCAGTGCGGCGTCGTCGCCGATGCCGAGCAGTATGTCGTCGCGCTCGAGGGTGCGGGCGCGGATGCGGTCGATGAGGGCGAATTCAGCCAGGGACATGGGGCGCTCCGGCGAGGTGCATGGGATGGGCGGCGGGCGCGGGTGGATCGTGCCGATCGGATGGAACCGGCGGGGTGGAGCCGACTGTTGGTCGACTGCCTTTCGATCAGCGGTCGTATCGCCGGATCAAGAGCAGTCGACTGACAGTCGACTCTACCGAAGCAGATTCCCGCGCCGTTCAATGAACGGTGCGGGACGCAGGGGTTCAGTGACCCGATTCGACCTTGCGCCATTCCACGGCGGCACGATCCAGCACGCCGTTGACGTAGGTGTGGCCGTGTTCGGAACCGAAGCGCTTGGCCGATTCGATGGCTTCGTTGATCACCACGCGGTACGGCACGTCCAGGCGGTAGCGCAGTTCGTACGCCGCCAGGCGCAGCACCGCGCGTTCGATCGCGTCCACTTCCTCGATGCCGCGGTCCAGGTACGGGCCGAGCGCTTCGTCGATGTCGCGACGGTTGTCGAGCACGCCATGCACCAGCGCTTCGAAGTACGCCAGGTCGGCGATTTCGCGGGCCTGTTCGTGGGCGAACTGGGCGATCAGCGACTGGGCGTTGCCGCCGGAGATCTGCCAGGCGTAGATGGCCTGCACGGCACGACGGCGGGCGCGCGAGCGCAGCACCGGATCGACGCCATCGCGGCGGACGGGTTTACCGGAGGGCTTGCCCTGGGTGTTCTTGTTCATGGCAGCTGCTCCAGAAGATTGACCATTTCCAATGCGGCGAGTGCGACTTCCTCGCCCTTGTTGCCGTGGCTGCCGCCTGCGCGGGCCTCGGCGTCTTCAACACGTTCCACCGCCAGCACGCCGTTCAGCACCGGCACGCCGAAATCCAGCTGCACGCGCATCAAGCCTTCGGCGCAGCGGTCGGCCACGTGTTCGTAGTGGCGGGTGTCGCCACGGATGACGCAGCCCAGGGTGAGGATGGCGGCGTGCTCGTGGGCGGCGGCCAGGCGCGCGGCGACCAGCGGCAGTTCCCAGGCACCCGGCACGCGGATCACGTCGATGTTGGCTTCGGCAATGCCATTGCCGGCCAGGCTCTGGCGGGCGCCAGCGACCAGCGTATCGGTGATGCGGGCGTTCCAGCGGCTGGCCAGGATGGCGAAGCGCGCCGATTCGGGAGTGCGAAGATCGCCTTCGTGGTGGCTCATATGCGGCTTGGGGGACTCGATAAGGGGGTAATTCTAGCGTGGATGGGCCCCGGCCGTGGCTGGCGGGGGCCTGGAGGGGGCCTGCTGTAGAGCCGAGCCATGCTCGGCTGCCCTGTCTGGCACCGGACCGGAGAACCCGCGCTGCGCGCATGAGCCGAGCATGGCTCGGCTCTACAAGGGTTCCCCATGGCCTCAGCAGCCCACCGTCTCCACCACTTCCAGGCCGTAACCGGCCAGGCCGACCTGGCGGCGCGGGGTGCCGAGCACGCGCAGCTTGCCCAGGCCCAGGTCAGACAGGATCTGTGCGCCGGCCCCGTTGCGGCGCCACTGGCCCACGTCCTTGTCCTTGCCCGGCACCACCGGCGCCGGCTGCTGGCGCAGGCGGGCCAGCAGGGCTTCGCTATCGCGCGGGGCCGACAGCACCACCATCACGCCCGCGCCCTCGGCATCGATCGCACGCAGAGCGTCGGTGGCCGCCACGCCGAAGTCGTCACGGCGCCAGTGCAGCAGGTCGGCCAGCGGGTTCTCCACCTGCACGCGCACCAGGGTCGGGGTGTCCGCATCCGGGGTACCGCGGACCAGCGCGAAATGCAGGTCGTGGGCGATGCGGTCACGGTAGGTCACCAGCTTGAACGGACCGAATTCGGTGTCGATCTCGCGCTCGTCCACGCGTTCAACGGTCTTTTCGGTGGCCAGGCGGTAAGCGATCAGGTCGGCGATGGAGCCCATCTTCAGGCCGTGCTCGCGCGCGAACACTTCCAGCTCCGGGCGGCGCGCCATGCTGCCATCCGGGTTCAGGATCTCCACCAGCACGCCGGCCGGTTCCAACCCCGCCAGCATGGCCAGGTCAACGCCGGCTTCGGTATGGCCGGCGCGGGTCAGCACGCCGCCCGGCTGCGCGATCAGCGGGAAGATGTGGCCCGGCTGGTGCAGGTCCGACGGCTTGGCGTTGGGCTTCACCGCGGTGCGGATGGTGTGTGCGCGGTCGTGGGCCGAGATGCCGGTGGTGACACCCTCGGCAGCCTCGATGCTGACCGTGAAGTTGGTCTGGAACTGCGCGGTATTGGCCTGCACCATCGGCGCCAGGCCGAGATCGGCGGCGCGGGTGCGGGTCAGTGGCAGGCACACCAGGCCACGGCCATGGGTGACCATGAAGTTGATGTCCGACGGTTTGACCAGCTCGGCGGCCATGATCAGGTCGCCTTCGTTCTCGCGGTCTTCGTCATCGACGATGACGACCATGCGGCCTTGGCGGATGTCTTCCAGGATGTCCGGAATCGGGGCGAAATTCATGCGGCATCTCCCTGCGGGTGCTGAGCGTTGCCCGGCACACCGATCAAACGTTCGACATAACGGGCAACCAGGTCGATTTCCAGGTTCACCGCGCTGCCCACGCCAGTGGCGGAGAAGGCGGTGTTGGCGACGGTGTGAGGGATCAGGGCGACGTCAAAACCCTCGTCGTCCACTTCGTTGACGGTGAGGCTGACGCCGTCCACGCAGATCGAGCCCTTCTTTGCGATGTAGCGGCGCAGCGCGGCCGGCGCGGCGAAGCGCCAGCGCTGGGCACGTGCATCTTCGTGGATGGACAGCACCTGGCCGAGGCCGTCGACGTGGCCGCTGACCAGATGGCCGCCCAGGCGGTCGGTCGGGCGCATGGCGCGCTCCAGGTTGATGACCGCGCCCTCGCGCAGCTGGCCCAGCGTGGTAAGGCCCAGGGTCTCGGTCGAGGCATCTGCCTGGAAGCTGCTGGCGTCGAATGCGATGACGGTGAGGCAGACGCCGTTGATGGCGATGCTCTCGCCCATCTGCACGTGGTCGAACGGCAGGTTGCCGACGTTGAAGGTGAAGCGGACATCGCCGCCGATGGCTTCGCGAGCGGCCAGACGGCCGACGCCTTCGATGATTCCAGTAAACAAGAAACGTTCTCCGCGAAAAGTGAGCGAAAAACGCCGCAAGGCAAACAGGCGGGCGCAGGGCCGCAAAGGCCCTGTGGCACCGTCTTCTTTCATCCGGACTATGACCGTCGGCTCCGGCATTGGACCGGATCTGCTGACCCCCGGCCGTGGACCGGGGCGCTCGCGGGCTCGTGCTTGCGCACCCACCGCCGGTGGGGAATTGCACCCCGCCCTGAAGACGTTTGTGTACCGGCGAACCGGCCCGCGTAGTGTAGCAGCCCGGCCTGAACGGGGTCGGATCCCTTTCCGCAGGAAGGGTTGTGAGGCCATGCAGCACAGGGGGCAGAGCCGTTTTCCTGCGGAAAACGGATCCGACCGCCGACCCAGCCTGTGACGGTCGTCTCTCGCATTTTGTAAAACTTTCATTAAAATCCGCACCGGACGACATGAGGTCGCCACGGGCAGCCGCGAAGGCAGGCCCGCCAATGGACTGAAATTCACAGGAATTCCCATGCGCAAGATCCTGATCGTGGCCGCCCTGCTGGCCGCTGCCCCGTTCTCGGCCTCCGCCGACGCCCTGAGCTACACCTACGTTGAAGGCGGCTGGACGCAGGTCAAGACCAACGACGACCTGCTGGATGACCCGAAGGTCGACGGCGGCTACCTGCGCGGTTCGGTCGCGCTGGCCGAACAGGTCTACGTGTTCGGCGGCTGGACCTACGCCAGCAAGTCGTACAACTACGACTACGGCTCCTACAAGCTGAAGCTGAACCAGCCGGAGCTGGGCATCGGCTACCACATGCCGTGGACCGACCGCGTCGACTTCACCGCTGACGCCGCCTGGGTCCGCCAGCAGGCCGAAATCACCGTCAACTCCGATTTCTACGGCCGCCTGCGCAACAAGGATCACACCAACCTGGGCCGCGTCACCGTGGGCCTGCGTGGCAAGCCGTCGCGCATGACCGAAGCCTGGGTCAAGACCGGCTACATGGACGGCGGCAACCACTTCAAGGGGACCTGGGTCGGCACCCTGGGTGGCCAGATCAACTTCACCAAGACCTGGGGTCTGGTGGGCGAGATCTCCGGCTACCGCGATGTCACCCAGTACTCGGCCGGCGTCCGCGCCAGCTTCTGATCCAACGATCGTTCCTCGTCGTGCGATCGAACGGGCCCCGCAAGGGGCCCGTTTTTTTGGCCGCTGCACGCCGTCACCTGGCCGCGTGGCGCCATCGAAGGTGCAGGCAGATGCGCTAGGCTTGCGCGCCTCTGGAACAGGAAACCACCGTCATGAAGACGCTCACCCGTAGCGTGCTGGCCAGTGCCGTGCTGTGCGCCCCGCTGTTTGCCAGTGCCGCCCCGGCCCAGCTGACGCCCGAACAGGCCTTCGACCTGTACGCGCGCACCCTGCTGGAAGACGACGCGGCCGCCACCCGCACGCTCAACGATGCGCTGAAGCCAGCCTTCGAAGGCCAGGACGCCGTGACCCCAAACCCGGGTGCGCTGGCCAAGGCATTGGCCGAACCCTGGCAGACGGTACTGGCCAGCACCGGCGCCACGTCCGACGCTGCGTCGACCGAAGCGCTGTATGCCAAGGCGCTGCGTGAGTCGAAGTGCCGCGCGACCAAGAGCGTGATCGAAGACAACCAATACGTTGAAGACCAGAAGCTGGCACGCATCAGTTTCAGCTGCCAGGTGCCCGACCTGGGCAAGGTGCGCCCGCTGTTCGCCGCCAGCTTGGCCGCCGATGCCAGCCCGGCCTCGCGCAAGCAGTTCACCGATGCCTATACCCAGGCGCTGCAGAGTCGCTCGCGCGTGCCGGTCAGCGGCACTTTCACCCTGTACCCGGCCAAGGAAAACGGCTACTGGTACAGCGGTAATTTCGATGATCTGGTGGGCACCGTAGCCGGTGCGCTGGCGCCGTTCGAGGACTGGATGCAGGATGCACAGGCGGCCAGCGCGCCGAAGGTGACCGGCGTACCGGGCTGCGACCTGCTGCTGCAGCAGCACCGCGCCTGCGTGGCGAAGATCGCGCCGGAACAGATCAGCGGCGTGGATGCGATGGCCGAGGAACTGAAGTCCAAGGCGCAGGTGCAGTCGGCCGAGGAGATGACGCAGGAGTGCAAGGCACTGCGCCCGATCGCCGAGATGATGTGGACCGACGAATGCGCGTGAGGTGGTAAGCGGTAGCGCCGGGCCATGCCCGGCGACGCCCGCAACGCTGCACATTTTCAGACAAGTTGCATGGACCCGTGCAAGGAACGCCCCTGATCCTCAGGGCCCTCCCGGATTGCCCCTGTGCCGCCATGCTGAAACCCGTCCTGATCCTGCTGCTGGGAGCGCCGCTCACGGCTGTTGCCGCACAACCTGCTGCGCTTTCACTGGAAGATACCTTCGACGCCTATGTGCAGGTCATCCTCCACGGCAACGAGGCGTCCAGGGAAGCGCTACGCAAGCGCAACCTTCTGCGTGGGATCAACGACGGCACGGATGTGATCGTCGCCCCCCTTGATGTGCTCCAACTGCCCAAGGCCGCTTTCAACGGCACTGCAATGGAGCCGGTTTCCCGCGCTCTGGAGATGCGGCAGAAGACCCTGTCCTGCACCATCACCCACATCACCCGGGAGACGGTGGATGCGATGCTGCAGGCCAACGTGGCGTATCGCTGTGCCTTCCCCGACCTCTCGGGCTTCTTCGCGACCTACCGGAACGCGCAGAAGCGACGCGCCGTTGTTGGTGACGATCCGGAAGACGCCAAGGCCCTCTTCGTTTCCTTCACCAACGCCCTGCGCGACGCGCCGGATCGTTCACATCAGGGCAGGGCGGTGTTCCTCCAGATGCCAGATAGCGGCACCTGGGAGAGCACCAACCTGCCGCTGCTGGGTCTCGCACTGTTGCAACGGGTAATGCCCTTCGACGCATGGAATACGCGTATCGAAGCGGAATCCGTGCCCACGGTCACCGGCATTCCCACCTGCGACCTGATGATGGCCGCACAGCTGGGGTTTCATGCCCGGCACCCTCCCCAGAGTCCCTTCCTGAGCAACGGCATGCTGCAAAGGAATCTGCTCAAGCGTGTGGAGGGAATGAGCGACGAGGAGGCAGCGCGCGATTGCCAGATCACCCATGACCGCAACCGCGAGCTGTGGAACAGGGAGAAGACCGACTGATGCGTGGATCGATCGCGATCAGGCACGTGGTGATCCTCCTGCTGGGCCTGCCGCTCTGGGCGGTAGCCTCCGCGCCTGCCGATCTCTCGCCGCAGGCCGAATACACGCTGCAGGCGCAGGTACTGCTGCACGACGATGCCGCCGCCCGGCAGATACTGCGCGAGCAGGGAGAGGGATATGAGCCTGCCGTTGCCCTGGACTGGCAGTTGCTTGTGGACGATGTGCCTGCAGCACTCGCGCGGCAGGGCGCTACTACGCCTTCCCCGGCTGCGACGCAGGCCTTTGTACAGGCACTGGCAAGACGACTGCCGAGGGTCAGCTGCGCTGCCCGGGAGTTCGTGCCGTCGGGATCGCCGGAGATCGGCCTGTACCCACTGGTCTGCCAGCATCCCGACGTGGAACCCCTCCGGCAGGAATATCTGGCGTTGCGGGCCGCACCTGAAGCAGGGCGCCAGGCACGCATCGATGCGCTCTTCCTGCGCTGGGCGGCGGCGCTGCGCGACGGGCCCGCTGTACCACATTGCAGTCGGGTCACCGGGTGGTACCAGGCACGCCATGCGTTCGCCCATGCCGAGCGCGTGCATCAGCTCTATCAGACAATCCTGTGGCGATTGCTGCCGATCGAGTTGTGGCTGGGTGAACCGCTGCTGCCGCAGGAGGATGAGCTGTGTGATGACGTTTGAAGTCCGTCGGGCTCAACCCTGCACGGCGTAGGCCCGTCATACCCGCAGCAGCAACCTGATGTCTTCGCCCACCTGCCGCTGATCAACCACACGCAGGCGGCGCTGCTGGTCCATCACTTCGATGCCGAGGCCGGCCAACAGCGGACGGCCGCTGTCGCCCAGCAACGTGGGCGCCTGATACAGCAGCAGCTCGTCCACCCAGCCACCGCGCAGCAAGGCACCGGCCAGCGTCGCGCCGGCTTCGGTATGCACTTCGTTGATGCCGCGTTCGGCCAGCAGGGCCAGCACCGCACCCAGATCCAACCTGCCGCCACTGCCCGGCACGCTGGCAAATTCGGCGTCGGCCGCATCCGGTGTGCTTACTGCTGCGTCATGCAGGTACAACGTCGGCGCCCCGCCCTCGCGCACGCGGCTGCACTCCAGCGAGCGCAGGCGCGAATCCAGCACCACGCGCAGCGGCGGCATCACGTCGGTATCGGCCAGGCGTACGGTCAGCATCGGGTCGTCGGTGAGGACGGTGTCGGCGCCGGTCAGGATCGCGCCGGCGCGGGCACGCCAATGCTGCACATCCTCGCGCGCGGCCGGGCCGGTAATCCATTTGGAGCTGCCATCGGCCATCGCGGTGCGGCCATCCAGGCTGGCGGCCAGCTTCACCCGCAGCCACGGGCGGTGGCGCTCCACGCGCGACAGGTAACCCTTGTTGAGCGCGCGCGCCTGCGCAGCCATCAGCCCTTCGTCGACAACGATGCCGGCGTTGCGCAGCAGATCGAAGCCACCGCCATCGACCTTCGGGAACGGATCGCGCATCGCCGCAACCACGCGCGACACGCCCGCTTCGATCAGCGCCAGCGCGCAGGGTGGTGTGCGCCCATAGTGCGCGCAGGGTTCCAGGGTGACGTAGGCGGTGGCCCCACGTGCTTCGCTGCCGGCCTCGCGCAGGGCGAACACCTCGGCATGCGGGCCACCGGCGCGCTGGTGCCAGCCCTGCCCGACCACGCGTTCGCCATGGGCGATGACACAGCCGACCATCGGGTTCGGGCGGGTGGTGTAGGCGGCGCGCTCGGCCAGGCGCAGTGCGTTGGCCATGTGCAGGTGGTCGAGGATGGAGAACGGGGTGGTCATGCGGCCATGGTAACGCCGCCGGTGTGCATCCATGCCATCAGTGCCAACCAAGGCTGGCATCTACCGGGGAAAAGGCGGTCAGCCCTTCTTCTTCTTGGTCAGGGCGATCACGTCGCCCAGCAGCTGCAGCTGTTCGGTGCTGGACGGCAGGTCACGTTCCAGCTTCTCGATCTCCTCGCGGAAATCAGCCACGTCCTCGAAGCTGCGGTACACCGACGCAAACCGCACATACCCGACATGATCGAGCTTGCGCAGTTCATTCATCACGAACTCGCCAACCTTGATCGAAGGCACTTCGCGCTCGCCGCTGATGCGCAGCTGATGCACCACCGCACGCACCGCCGCTTCAATCTTGTCTTCGGCCACCGCGCGCTTCTGCAGCGCGCGATCGAAGCCGGCGCGCACCTTGCGCTGGTCGAAGGCTTCGCGGGTGCCATCACTCTTGACGATGGCCGGCAGCTTCAGCTCGACCGTTTCCATGGTGCTGAAACGCTCGCCGCACGCTTCGCATTCACGCCGACGGCGAATCGTCGCGCCGTCTTCAGAGACGCGCGAGTCGATGACCCGGGTATCGGCATGTTGGCAGAAGGGGCAATGCATGGAACGCCTGGCTGAGGGAGCAACCTGATTGCCACGGTCATGGCAGCGTCGCAAAGGTACCTGAGAAAGGGCTTAGCAGCAAATGCTGTCTGCGCGGAAGTGCCTGCCCGACGCCCCATGGCACGCGCCGCAGGCAGCTCAGCAGGCTTGGTCAGCTCCGAGAGGCGTCTGACGCCAACGCAACCACGCCAGATGTGCGGCCGGCAGTAGAAACGGCGGGCCCAAACCGAGGTAGGCCAGCAGGGCGAATTCGCCCTGTTTGAACACCAGGTGCAGCATGACGACGACCACCGCCAATGCCGCCAGAACACCCAACCCCAACCCCACCCACGCAGCAAGCGACGATTGCTGCAGGCCGGCCCGGCCACGCCGCAGGAACACGCCGCTCAACCACAGCCACGACAGCAGGCCGATGATGCCACCCGACGACCACAGCAGCAGCACCGTGAGTTCGTTGCCGGGCAGATACTTGCCGTCCACCGCGACCATCAGCCCCAGCACCGCGACGGTGCCTGCGGCGGCAAGGGCCGGCAGTCCCAGCAGCAGGCCGCCGACCGCCACCATGCGCTTGTGTCCGCTTTCATCCATGGCGCGTCGGCGCTCCCGCAAAGGTGGCAGCATCAGCGCGCGCACGCAGAAGCATCAACATGCCGGCAGGCACCAGCAGCGACGGCCCGGCGAACAGCCCGCTGAGCACGGATGGGCCAAGCTCGGAGAAGTAGTACAGCGCCATCGCCAGCATTGGCAGGCCCGCCAGCACGCCCAGGCCCAGCAGCCACCACCAGCGGCGTGATGCCGTGTGCAGCCCGCGTGCGCCATCGCGCAGCCAGAAGATGCTGAGTGCGACCCAGGCCACCAGGCCGGCGATCGCGAAGGATCCCCACGCGAACCTGCCGGCGGCAAACCACAGTTTGTCCGCGTCCAGGGTAGCCAGTCCGATCACGCCCATGACCAGGGCGATGCAGGCGCCCGCGCCGCCGAAGAACAGGCTGGGCAGGCCAAACAGCACCGCCACGGCGGTGTACAGGTACCTGAGGTGGCGCTCTTCCATGCGCGGTTGCTCCAATGCTGGGGTCAGAGCCCTTCCCTGCGGGAAGGGATCCGACCCCACTCCCCGATCAGCCGTAGACCGGGTACTTGCGGCACTGCGCGCTGACGGCATCACGCACGCGGGCGATCACGGCGTCATCGTTCGGCGCGTCGAGCACATCGGCGATCCAGTTGGCCAGGTCCACGCAGTCCTGTTCAACGTAACCACGGGTGGTCACCGCCGGGGTGCCCAGGCGCAGGCCCGAGGTCACGAACGGCGAACGCGGGTCGTTCGGCACCGAGTTCTTGTTGACGGTGATGTGCGCCTTGCCCAGCGCAGCTTCCGCGTCCTTGCCGGACACGTCCTTGCCGATCATGTCGACCAGCATCAGGTGGTTCTGGGTACCACCGGAGACGATCTTGTAGCCGCGCGCGATGAGCGTGTTGGCCATCGCCTGGGCGTTCTTCACCACCTGCTGCTGGTAGGCCTTGAAGCCCGGTTCCAGCGCTTCCTTGAAGGCCACGGCCTTGCCTGCGATGACGTGCATCAGCGGACCGCCCTGGATGCCCGGGAACACGATCGACTGCAGCTTCTTGACCAGGTCTTCGTCGGCACCCTTGGCGACGATGATGCCGCCGCGCGGGCCGCGCAGGGTCTTGTGGGTGGTGGAGGTCACCACGTGGGCGTGTTCCAGCGGGCTCGGGTAGACGCCGGCGGCGACCAGGCCGGCCACGTGGGCCATGTCCACGAACAGGTAGGCACCGACCTTGTCGGCGATGGCGCGGAAGCGCGCCCAGTCGATCACCTGCGAGTACGCCGAGAAGCCGGCCACGACCATCTTCGGCTTGTGCTCCAGGGCCAGGCGCTCGACTTCGTCGTAATCGATCAGGCCCTGGTCGTTCACGCCGTACTGCACGGCGTTGAACAGCTTGCCGGAGGCATTGACCTTGGCACCGTGGGTGAGGTGGCCGCCGTGGGCCAGGCTCATGCCGAGGATGGTGTCACCCGGCTGCAGCAGCGCGAAGTACACGGCCTGGTTGGCCTGCGAACCGCTGTGCGGCTGCACGTTGGCGTAGTCGGCCCCGAACAGCTGCTTCAGGCGGTCGATCGCCAGCTGCTCGGCGATGTCCACGTATTCGCAGCCGCCGTAATAGCGCTTGCCCGGGTAGCCTTCGGCGTACTTGTTGGTCAGCTGGCTGCCCTGGGCTTCCATCACCGCCGGGCTGGTGTAGTTCTCGCTGGCGATCAGCTCGACGTGGTCTTCCTGACGCTGGGTTTCGGCGGCGATGGCCTTGGCCAGTTCGGGATCGTAGGTTTCGATGCGGACGTCACGCGGGAACATCGGTTACTCCAGGCAGGGTGAGGAACAACGAGTTGTTCATTGTAAGGCCGACGGCCCGGTCCCGTCAGATCTGGTTGCCGCTGGAACGACTGCCACCTCGCCCGGGCGACCCAATCCGTGACCTCATTCCTTGAATAATCCAGAAAATCTTGCTCCAGACCCTTCAGAACTCTTCTGTCCGGCCGATACCGCTGCTCCAGCCAGAAGCCTCAAGGAAGTGTTGCTCGTGAACCGTCTGTATCGCCTGGTCTTCAACCACGCCCTGAAGACCGTGCAGGTCGTCTCTGAAATCGTCACTGGCAGCCGTCCTGGCCGTTCCCCCTCCCCCGCCCATGCGCCTTCGCTGTCACTGCGGCTGCTGGTGCCGGCGCTGGCTCTGGCGTCTTCAGCCACGGCCCAGGCCGCCGCACCGGCAGGCTGGAACAAGTGGGGCGTGGGTAACTCGATCATCTGGTTCCAGGCCAGCAACTGGTCCGGCGGCGTGCCCACGGCAACGTCCGCGGCGGCCTACATCGATGGCTTCTCGCGCGTGGAATCGCCCGGCGCCGTCAGCAACCATCTGCACGTGGGCTACGAAGGCACCGGCACGCTGGATGTCATCAATGGCGGCACGCTGACGTCGTCCACCATCTTCATGGCGACCCAGGCAGGTTCAACCGGCCAGGCCAACATCGACGGCGCTGATTCGTTCTGGCGCAGCAACACCACCATCGGCGTGGGCCATGCGGGTACCGGGCGCGTGACCATCACCGGCGGCGGGGCGCTGGACATCCGTACCGACAGCTACATCGGCGCCACCCCGACCGGCAACGGCACGGTCTATGCCACCGGCGATGGCTCGCGCTTCCTGACCGGCGGCAACCTGTTCGTCGGCAACGAGGGGGTGGGCCTGGTCAGCATGCAGGCGGGCGCGGACATGACCAGCGGCAGCGCCTATGTCGGCAACACGGCCACCGGCAACGGCACGGTCGAAATCACCGGTGCGGGCAGCACCTGGGTCAACAGCGGCAGCCTGGCGATTGGCAGCACCGGCACCGGCACGGTGAAGGTCCTGGATGGCGGCAGCGTAACCGCTGGCACGTTCATCGCGCTGGGCCGCCTTCCGGCCGGGGCTGCACGCAGCAGTGGCACACTGATCGTGGATGGCCCCGGTTCGCAATTCACCGGCAGCACCCAGATGGTCGTCGGCGGCTCCGGCGACGGCACGGTGCAGATCAGCAACGGCGGCCGGATGGACATCGCAGGCTCGGTGGTGATCGCCGAGCAGGTCGGCAGCACCGGCACCGTGTCGGTGAGCGGCACCGGCAGCGAATGGCACAGCACCTACCTGCGCGTGGGCGCCAACGGTGATGCGCAGTTCAACGTGGCCAATGGCGCGACGGCACGCGTGGACACCGCCATCGACGTCGGCCTGACCGCCAGCAGCAAGGGCGTGCTGACGATCGGCAACAATGCGGTGCTGAGCGTTGGCGACGGCACAAGCGGCCGCATCACTCCCGGCCAGGGCGATTCCTCGCTGGTGATGGACGGCGGCACCCTGCAGGGCAATGGCACGCTGCAGGTCAGCACCAAGGTGGACCTGCAGGGCAGCGGCACGATCGCCTCGGACAGTGCGGTGGACGTCTGGGGCACGGTGTCGGGCACCGGTCTGTTGACCAAGACCGGAACCGGTACGCTGTCGATGAACAGCAACAACACCCATAGCGGAGGCATGCACATCCAGGGCGGACGCCTGGTCCTGGGCAGTGCCTCGGCCGCCGGCACCGGCGCGCTGACGATGGCCGATGCCACCTCGCTGGCGTTCGGCCTGAACACCCTGGCCGTTGGCAATGCGATCCGCCTGGACGGCACGGTGAATGTCGACCTGACCGCGGGCCAGTCCGCACTGCTGTCCGGCGCGATCGACGACAGCAGCGCCCACGGGCGCCTGGTCAAGACCGGCACCGGCCGTCTGACCCTGTCGGCCGCCAACAGCTACAGCGGCGGCACCCAGGTCGATGCAGGCACCCTGGCGGTCGCCACCACCGGCGCGGCAGGCACCGGCGAGGTGCGCCTGGCCAATGGCACCACCCTGGCCTTCGCCGGCAGCGCCGTTGCCTTGGGCAACGCCGTGGTGCTCGATGGCAGCAGCACCGTCGACGTAGCCCTCGGTACGGGACGGCTGAATGGCGTCGTGGCCGATGGCAACGGCATCGGTACGCTGGCCAAGACCGGCTCCGGCGTCCTGGCACTGGAAGCGGCCAACACCCATTCCGGTGGCGTGCAGGTGCAGGCCGGCGGCCTGATGCTGGGCAATGACACCGCCGCAGGCAGCGGCCGGCTCTCACTGGCCAACGGCACGACGCTGGGGGTTACCCGCGCAGGCCTGGATGTGGCCAATGCAATCAGCCTGCAGGGCAGCGGCAACGTGCTGCTGGACAACGGCCGCGACGCCCGCCTTTCCGGCGTCATCAGCGACAGCGCCAGCAGCGGCCGCCTGGTCAAGTCGGGCACCGGCATGCTGACCCTGGCCGGCAGCAACACCTACAGCGGTGGCACGACCATCAGCAGCGGCATGCTGAAGATCGAGCGCGAAGATGCGCTGGGCAGCGGCGCGGTGCAGATCGGCAACGGTGCTTCGCTGGGCCTGGCCGGCAACACGCGGGGGGTCGCCAATGACATTTCCCTGGCCGGCACTGCCGGCGTGGTGGTCTGGCCGGGCAGCGCCACGCTGGACGGCGTGATCAGCGATGGTGGCAGCCGTGGCACGCTGGTGAAGAGTGGCGCAGGCACCCTGGTGCTGTCTGCAGCGAACCGCTTCACCGGCGGCGTGCAGGTGGACATGGGCACGCTGACGCTGGGCAACGCTGCAGCAGCCGGCGGCGGTACGCTGACGATGAACGACTACACCACGCTTGCCTTCAACGGCAGCGGGTTGAACATCGCCAATACCCTGCTGCTTGGCGACCGCGTAACGGTGCGCACGGACGATGCCACGCAGCTGTCGGGCAGCATCGGCGATGCAACCGGCAACGGACGCCTGGTCAAGACCGGCACGGGCACCCTCACCCTGTCCGGTACCAGCACCTACAGCGGTGGCACCCAGCTGGATGCCGGCACGCTCGCGGTGACCGGTAGCAACGCCCTGGGCAGCGGCGCGGTGCAGCTGGCCGATGGCACGACCCTCGCCCTGGTGGGCAGCGATGTCGTGCTGGGCAATGCGCTCGCACTGGAAGGCGAAGGCACCATCGACGTGGCCAGTGGCAGTGCCACCATCAACGGCGTGATCCGCGACGGCGAGCGCAGTGGCGGCATCATCATGATGTCGCTGGCTGTTTCGCCGCTGGCAGCGCCTGCCCCGGCGTCGGGCACGCTGGTCAAGACCGGTGCCGGCGAACTGGTGCTGGGCGCCGACAGCAGCTACAGCGGCGGCACCCGCATCGAGGCCGGCAGGCTGCGTCTGCAGGACCGTGCGGCGATCGTCGGTGACATCGCCATCGCCGCTGGTGCCGGCCTGGACGTGGCACGCTCGGCGGACAGCCGCTTCAGCGGCGTGCTGTCCGGCGCCGGTGAAGTGCGCAAACTCGATGCCGGCCAGCTGTGGCTGACCAGCGACAGCCATGCGTTCAGTGGCCAGACCCTGATCGAGCGTGGCAGCCTGTTCGTGCAGGGCGCACTGGGCGGCGCCACCACCCTGGGCGCAGCCACCCTGCTCGGCGGCACCGGCACGCTGCAGGACGTGAGCCTGCTCGATGGCGCCAGCCTGGCCCCGGGCCTGGAAGGCGGCATCGGTACGCTGAACATTTCGGGCAACCTCGCGTTCAGCCAGAGCGCGCGCTTCAACGTGGACGTTGCCGCCGATGGCAGCAGCGACCGGGTGCGCGTGGGCGGTACCGCCATCCTGGGCAACGCCGGCACCGTGGCGCTGGCACGCGGCAGTGACTGGTCGCCGCGCACCCGCTACACCCTGCTGACGGCCGACCAGGCTGTGCAGGGCGTGTTTGCCGGCGTCACCAGCAACTTCGCCTTCCTGACCCCGAGCCTGGAATACGACGCCAACAACGTCTACCTGACCCTGGCCCGCAACGACATCGCCCTGCCGGACGTCGAAGAAGCGTTCCCCGACGTGAAGGTCAACCGCAACCAGAAGGCCGTCGCCACCAGCGTCGAAGCGATGGGCACCGGCAACGCGGTGTACGACGCCGTGGTGCGGCTGGAGGTCGACCAGGTGGTTCCGGCCTTCGACAGCCTGAGTGGCGAGATCCATGCCGCCCACCGCGGCACGCTGCTGCAGAACCGGTTCCTGCACGATGGCGTCGACCGCCACCTGGACGGCACGGTCATGGCCGGCGAAATCGCACCGGGCGTGCGCGCCTGGATTGCCGGCAGCGGCGGCCAGCGCCGTACCGATGCCAGCAGCGAAAATGCCGGCCTGCGCGCCTCGCAGCACGGCGTGATGGCCGGTGCCGGCTGGCAGCTGGGTGAGTCGCTGGAGCTGGGCGTGGCCGCGGGCCAGCAACAGCTGGTCAGCCGCCTGGCCCAGCGCGATGCGCGCAGTGAAACCGACAACACCGAGTACGGCCTGTATGCGCAGTACCGCTGGCAGGGCCTGAGCCTGCGCGGCGGCGTCAGCCGTGCCGACTACCGCACCGACAGCACCCGCACCGCCCAGGTCGGGACCACGCTCAGCGAAGGTCTTGTGTCCCGCGAAGATGCCACCGGCACCACCGCGTTCCTGCGGGCCGGCTGGAGCTTCGGTGGCCCGCGCCTGCAGCTGACCCCCGAACTGGAACTGGCCCAGGTGCGCCTGAGCAGTGACGGCAGCCAGGAACACGGCGGCCACAGCGCCCTGCAGCTGGAGAGCAGCAGCGCGACCTATCGCAGCGGTCTGGCGGCACTGCGTGTGGACTGGGACATCAGCGGTGGCCAGCGTGACCGTGCGGCGCTGACCGCGCGCGTGGGTTGGCAGGCAGCCGGCGGTGATCGCCTGCCGCAGGTCGACGCGCGCTTCGTGGAAGGTACCCAGGGCTTTGCGATCAACGCTGCGCCACTGGCCCGCCGCAGCGCCCTGGCGCAGTTCGGCGTGGCGGTGAGCCCGACCGACAACAGCCGCGTGGCACTGCAGATGCAGGGCCGCCGTGGTGATGGCCAGCGTGATGTGGGTGCGCAGCTGGACTGGTCGGTGGCGTTCTAAGCGAAGAACGGGGTCGGAGCCATTCCTGTGGAAAGGGCTCCGACCCCGGGTACGTCAGTAGATCCACGCCATGCGTGGATCCGACCGCCGGCTCAGCGCCCGCTGAGCACGTACTGGGCGATCACACCGGTGGCGATGGCCACCAGCAGCATGTTGCCGCGGTCATCGCGGATCCAGTGGTGGCCGTACGGCGGGCGACGCAGGTGGTAGCGCGGGTAGTCATTCACCACGTAGACCGGCCCACGGTAGTAGTCGCGGTAGGGGGAACCGACCCGCCAGCCGTAGCCGCCATAGCGCGGCGGCGGCGGTGCCGGGCGATAGACCACGCGGGGCGGTGCCGGGCGGTAGTAGCGGTCATGGTCGCGGTGCCAGTCGCGGCGTGCCTCGCGGCGGTCGCGCTCCCAGTCTCGGCGGTCCTGGCGCCACTCACGGCGATCCTCCCGCCACTCACGGCGGTCGTGGTCGCGGCGATGGTCGTTGTCGGCGAAGGCCGGGGCCACGGCGCCCAGCGCCAGCACAGAGGCCACAGCACTGGCCATTACTCGATTGATGCGCATGTGTCAGACCTCTGCTCGGGTGGGTGGTGAGCCCATATTGCGCAACCGATCTGAACCGTTTCCGGCTGGAAACGCTTCCCGTTGCAGGACTGTGACCCAGTATTCAGGCCACGGCCAGCCCGGCGCCCCTTCCCGGGCGCGGCCCGGAACCGGTTCCGGCTATAATTGGCGGTATTCCATTCCAGACTGTGCCCGCTGCCGCAACGGGATCTTCCCGTGACGGACCGGGCGCAGGGCCGCGCCTACGGAGACCGCATGTCCTCGCAATACATCTACACCATGAACCGCGTGTCCAAGGTGGTCCCGCCCAAGCGGCAGATCATCAAGGACATCTCGCTGTCCTTCTTCCCGGGCGCGAAGATCGGCCTGCTGGGCCTGAACGGCGCGGGCAAGTCCACCGTGCTGAAGATCATGGCCGGCGTGGACACCGATTTCGAGGGCGAAGCCCGCCCGCAGCCGGGCATCAAGGTCGGCTACCTGGCGCAGGAACCGGAGCTGGATCCGACCAAGACCGTGCGTGAAGCGGTCGAGGAAGGCGTGGGCGAAGTGCTGCAGGCCCAGGCCGCGCTGGAAGCGGTGTACGCCGCCTACGCCGAGGAAGGCGCCGACTTCGACGCACTGGCCAAGGAACAGGAGCGCTTGGAGGCGATCCTAGCCGCGGGCGACGCGCACACGCTGGAAAACCAGCTGGACGTGGCCGCCGATGCGCTGCGCCTGCCGCCGTGGGATGCGGTGGTCGGCAAGCTGTCCGGTGGTGAGAAGCGCCGCGTGGCCCTGTGCCGCCTGCTGCTGCAGAAGCCGGACATGCTGCTGCTCGACGAACCGACCAACCACCTCGACGCCGAGTCGGTGGAATGGCTGGAACAGTTCCTGGCGCGCTACACCGGCACCGTGGTGGCGGTCACCCACGATCGCTACTTCCTGGACAACGCCGCCGAGTGGATCCTGGAACTGGACCGCGGCCGCGGCATTCCGTGGAAGGGCAACTACACCGACTGGCTGACCCAGAAGGACGAGCGCCTGAAGCAGGAAGACAACCAGGAAAAGGCTCGCCAGAAGGCGATCCAGAAGGAACTGGAGTGGTCGCGCCAGAACGCCAAGGGCGGCCGCACCAAGGGCAAGGCCCGTCTGGCCCGCCTGGAAGAGCTGCAGTCGGTCGATTACCAGAAGCGCAACGAGACCAATGAAATCTTCATCCCGCCGGGCGAGCGCCTGGGCAATGCGGTGATGGAGTTCAAGAACGTCTCCAAGAAGTTCGGCGACCGCCTGCTGTTCGACAACCTGAGCTTCCTGGTGCCGGCCGGCGCCATCGTCGGCATCATCGGCCCGAACGGTGCCGGTAAGTCGACCCTGTTCAAGATGATCACCGGCCAGGAAAAGCCGGACACCGGCGAGATCGTGGTCGGCCCGACCGTGAAGCTGTCCTACGTGGACCAGAGCCGCGACGCGCTGGAAGGCAACCACAACGTCTTCCAGGAAATCGCTGGCGGCCTGGACATCCTCAACATCAACGGCATCGAGATCCAGTCGCGCGCCTACATCGGCCGCTTCAACTTCAAGGGCCAGGACCAGCAGAAGATGGTCGGTTCGCTGTCCGGTGGTGAGCGTGGCCGCCTGCACATGGCCAAGACCCTGCTGCAGGGTGGCAACGTGCTGCTGCTCGACGAACCGTCCAACGACCTGGACATCGAAACCCTGCGTGCGCTGGAAGATGCGCTGCTGGAGTTCCCGGGCAACACCTTCGTCATTTCGCATGACCGCTGGTTCCTGGATCGCATCGCGACCCACATCCTGGCGTTCGAAGGCGACTCGCACGTGGAGTTCTTCCAGGGCAACTACCGCGAGTACGAAGAAGACAAGCGCCGCCGCATGGGCGACGACGCTGCGCCGAAGCGCCTGCGCTTCAAGGCGCTGAAGTAACTGCAGGAAAACGCAAACGG
>NZ_JCAFUU010000008.1:0-157534 GCF_059371655.1 Stenotrophomonas sp. YJH_SMC_17
CAAGAAGTTCTCGACTAAACGGCGTCAAACGGGCATTTTTATGGTGGTTCATCCGGGCTCTTTGGGGACTGGACAGGTGTGGTAACCACCATTTTCCAAAGATGCCCCGGATGAACAACCTACCGAGAGATCACAACTAACCGTCGACTCTACCGGCGAACGCCCCGCGCAGCAGCGTGGCGAAATTGCGGATCAGAGGCGTTACCCGTTCGCGGTGCCACGCCAGCTGCACTTCCGAATGCGCGCCAGCATCGGCCAGTGCCACGAAGCGCGATCCTTCCACCCGGATGTGATCGCACGACGACGGCAGGATGGCTGCGCCCAGGCCCGCGGCGGCCAGACTGATCAGCGTCGAGGCTTCACCCGCCTCCTGCACGATGCGTGGCGTGAATCCGGCAGCCGCGCACAACGCGATCATGTGGTCATGGATGCCCGCGCCGGCACTGCGCCGGAACGCCACGAACGGCTCCTGCGCGAAGTCGCGCAGCGACAGCGTGCCCTGTTTCGAGAGCCGATGCAGGGCAGGGTGGTCGGCATGCACGATCAACGCCAGCGGATCGACGAACAGGCTGTGTGCTACCAGTTCCGGGGGCAGCGCGCGCTTGCGGATGATGCCCACGTCCAGCGAGCCGTCGAGCAGCGCGTCGATCTGCTGCAGGGTGTTCATCTCGCTCAGCTGCAGCCGTACCTGCGGATACTGCTGGCGGTAATGCAGGATCGAACGCGGAATCTGCGGCGACAGCGGCGTGGCCCGGGTCAGGCCGATGTGCAGCTCACCCTGCTCGCCGCGCTGCGCGCGCTGCACCTCGTCCACCGCCGTTTCCACCTGCTGCACGATGGCGCGCGCCCGTTCCTGCAGCAGCTCGCCGGCGGGCGTCAGCTGCACGCGACGATGGCTGCGCACGAACAGGCGCGCACCGATCAGCTCTTCCAGCTGGCGGATCTGCTGGCTGAGCGGTGGCTGCGACATCCCCAGCCGCTCGGCCGCCTGGCCGAAGTGCAGCGTATCGGCAACGGCAAGAAAGTAACGCAGGTGGCGGAGTTCGATGGACATGCGCCCAGTCTATGCATCGCCAGCCGGAAATGAATCAGAGATGGGGTCGGATCCCGTTGCGTAGCAACGGGATCCGACCCCGTGTCGACCAAGGTCGACACCTGCCAAAATCAGACGATGCCACCCCGCCATCCCAGGTGCAGGGCGGCAGCCCTACCCAACAGCGCCTACCGCTCGGAATGCCCGCTCTGGTCGTAATCGCGCGGGCTGAACAGTTCCGGCTGGATCAGCTCGATGAACGCCCTTGCCTGCGCCGACAACGCCTTGCCGCGTCGCACGATCACCCCGTAACTGCGTTCCGGAAACCAGCGCTTCATCGACCGCGCCGCCAGCCGCTCGTGGTCGGCCTCGTTCAGGCACAGCGCCGGCACGATGGAGATACCCATGCCCATTGCCACGTACTGCTTGATCACCTCCCAGCCGCCCACCTCCAGCGCCACGGTGTAGGCGATGCGGTGGCGCTGGAACACCTGGTCGACCAGCCGATAGGTGATCTGCCGCTTCGGTGGCAGCACCAAGGGATAGCGCGCGATGTCGGCCAGTTCCAGCTCGCCGCCATTGGCCAGCGGATGATCGTGCGGGGCGATCAGCACCTGCTCGAAGCGGTAGGCCGGGGCATAGGTCAGGTCGGCCGGCACATCGGTCATCGAACCAATGGCCAGGTCCGCGGCGTCCTCGCGCAGGAGATCGGTGCCGTCGGCGCTGATCGCGTTGTGCAGGGTCAGCCGCACGTCCGGATGGTGCGTCCGGAAGCGCTCCACGATCTTCGGCAGCAGGTACAGGATGGTGGAACTGTTGGCAGCGATGTTCAGCTCGCCCGCGTCCAGGCCGCGCACCTTGTCGCGGAAGCGCGCCTCCAGCCCGTCCAGGTTTTCCACCAGTGGCTGCGCCATTTCATACAGCAGCTGGCCCTCGCGGCTGGGCACCAGGCGCCGCCCGCTGCGCTCGAACAAGGGTACCCCCAGCTCACGCTCCAGCGCCTGCAGCTGCAGGCTGATGGCCGGCTGGCTGACGAACAGTGCCTCAGCAGCCCGTGAGACCGAGCCCAGGCGCACGGTTTGGCAGAACGCGCGCAGTGGTTTCAACCGGTCGGATTTGTAGGAAAAACGCGGGCTTGGCGAGGGGCGCGTGGTCATGGCGTCACAAGTATTAGCACGATTTATGTAAAGCATTGCAAAAACTGTTTTGCCAAATACTCGGCCCGGGCGGCACCGTGGAGGCGTTCCCCCACCGCTGGAGTCGCCCCATGTCCGCCGTCGCTTCCGCTGTTCCCACCCCTGCCAGCAAGGCCACCCCCGGCATCGCGCTGGCGACCCGCGTGGCCGGCCAGGACACCCTGCTGCCGGCGCCGCTGCTGGCCCTGCTGGTGTCGCTGCACCGTGCGGTGGAACCGGGCCGGCAGGCACGGCTGCAGGCCCGCCGTGAACGCCAGGCGTTCTTCGACCAGGGCGGCCTGCCGGACTTCCGCGAGGACACTGCCGCGATCCGCAGCGGCGACTGGCGCGTGGCGCCGCTGCCGGCCGCGTTGCAGGACCGCCGCGTCGAGATCACCGGGCCGACCGACCCGAAGATGGTCATCAACGCGCTGAACTCCGGCGCCAAGGTGTTCATGGCCGACTTCGAGGATTCGACCTCGCCGACCTGGCGCAACCTGCTGGCCGGCCAGCAGTCGCTGGCGGCGGCGGTGCGCGGTGATCTGGAATACACCGCACCCAATGGCAAGCACTACCGCCTGCGCCCCTACGACGAGCAGGCGGTGCTGATCGTGCGCCCACGTGGCTGGCACCTGGATGAAAAGCACGTGGCCATCGACGGCCAGCCGCTGGCCGGCGGCCTGTTCGACGCGGCCGTTTTCGCCTTCCACAACGCTCGCACCCTGCAGGGCAAGGATCGCGGCCCGTATTTCTACCTGCCCAAGCTGCAGAGCATGGAAGAGGCCGCGCTGTGGGAGACCGCGCTGTCGCACATCGAAGGCATGCTCGGCCTGCCGCACGGCCAGATCAAGGTGACCGTGCTGATCGAAACGCTGCCGGCAGTGTTCGAGATGGACGAGATCCTGTACGCACTGCGTGACCGCATCGTCGGCCTTAACTGCGGGCGCTGGGACTACATCTTTTCGTACCTGAAGACCTTCCGTCGCCACGCCGACCGCGTGCTGCCCGAGCGCGGCCAAGTGACCATGACCCAGCCGTTCTTGAAGGCGTACTCGGAACTGCTGATCCAGACCTGCCATCGCCGTGGTGCGCATGCGATGGGGGGCATGGCCGCGCAGATCCCGATCAACAACGACGCCGCCGCCAACGAACAGGCGATGGCCCGCGTGCGCGCCGACAAGCTGCGCGAAGTCACTGCCGGCCATGACGGCACCTGGGTCGCGCACCCGGCACTGATTCCGGTGGCGATGGCCATCTTCGATGAGCACATGCCTAGCGCGAACCAGCACAGCGTGCTGCGCCAGGACGTGCGCGTCGGTCGCGACGAGCTGATCGCACGGCCGCCGGGCACCATCACCCGCGCCGGCTTCGACGGCAACGTGGAAGTCTGCGTGCGCTACCTGGCCGCCTGGCTGGATGGCAATGGCTGCGTGCCGATCCACCACCTGATGGAGGACGCGGCCACCGCCGAGATCAGCCGCAGCCAGCTGTGGCAGTGGCTGCACACGCCCGGCCAGCAGCTGGATGACGGCACCGCGATCGACCTGGCCCTGCTGGATTCCACGCTGGCGCAGCTGCCAGCGCGGTTGGGCAACACCAGCGCACTGACCGGTGGCGCCCGTATCGGCGAAGCCATCGCCCTGCTGGGCGAACTGAGCCGCAGCAACGAACTGACCGATTTCCTGACCCTGCCGGCCTACGCACGCATCGACTGACCGCCCGCTCGCGTAACGCCGTCGCTTCCTTCCCCGCTGCACGCACGAACCGAACTGGAGAAAGACATGAGCAAGCTGCCCACTGCCGAACAGATCCAGCACGACTGGGATACCAACCCGCGCTGGGAAGGCATCCAGCGCAACTACAGCGCCGCCGACGTGGTGCGCCTGCGCGGCACCGTGCACATCGAGCATTCGCTGGCCCGCCTGGGTGCGGAGAAGCTGTGGGCGTCGCTGCACGAGCGCGAGTTCGTCAACGCGCTGGGTGCGCTGACCGGCAACCAGGCCATGCAGCAGGTCAAGGCCGGGCTGAAGGCGATCTACCTGTCCGGTTGGCAGGTGGCGGCCGATGCCAACCTGGCCGGCCAGATGTATCCGGACCAGTCGCTGTACCCGGCCGATTCGGTGCCGGCGGTGGTCAAGCGCATCAACAACACGCTGCTGCGCGCCGACCAGCTGCATCACGCTGAAGGCAAGGATGACATCGACTTCCTGCAGCCGATCGTGGCCGATGCCGAGGCCGGTTTCGGCGGCGTGCTCAACGCGTTCGAGCTGATGAAGGCGATGATCGAGGCCGGGGCCGCCGGCGTGCACTTCGAGGATCAGCTGGCCTCGGTGAAGAAGTGCGGCCACATGGGCGGCAAGGTGCTGGTGCCGACCCGCGAGGCGATCGAGAAGCTCAATGCCGCGCGCCTGGCCGCCGACGTGCTGGGCGTGCCGACCCTGCTGGTGGCGCGCACCGATGCCGAGGCGGCCGACCTGCTGACCAGCGACATCGACGGCAACGACAAGCCGTTCGCCACCGGCGAGCGCACCGTGGAAGGCTTCTACAAGACCCGCAATGGCCTGGACCAGGCGATCAGCCGCGGCCTGGCCTACGCGCCCTACGCCGACCTGGTGTGGTGCGAGACCGGCAAGCCGGACCTGGAGTTCGCGCGCAAGTTCGCCGAGGCGATCCATGCGAAGTTCCCGGGCAAGCTGCTGGCCTATAACTGTTCGCCCAGCTTCAACTGGAAGAAGAACCTGGACGACGCCACCATCGCCAGGTTCCAGCGCGAGCTGGGCAGCTACGGCTACAAGTTCCAGTTCATCACCCTGGCCGGCTTCCATGCGCTGAACTACGGCATGTTCAACCTGGCCCACGGCTATGCACGCCGCCAGATGAGCGCGTTCGTGGAACTGCAGGAAGCCGAGTTCGAAGCGGCCGAGCGTGGCTTCACTGCGGTCAAGCACCAGCGCGAGGTCGGCACCGGCTACTTCGATGCGGTCACCCAGGCGATCCAGCAGGGCCAGTCCTCGACCACCGCACTGACCGGCTCCACCGAGGAAGAGCAGTTCCACGGCGGCCGCAGCGAACGCGCTGCGTGACGCGGTAGCGCCGGCCTCTGGCCGGCAACCCGCCGATGTTCCCGAGGTCCAGGTGGTTCCCGGCCAGCGGCCGGCACTACCGGGCCTCGGAGCGATCAGGGTGGCCAGGGAAGGGCCAGACAACGCCGGCCGGTCGGGGGACCTGCCGGCGTTGTTGTATCGATGGAAACGCGATGAACGCAGGCAGCGTCAATCCGGCGCACCCCATTGCCCGACAACTTGGCCGAAACCCTGTGAAGGCGGCCATGAGATTGATCCGGAACGATTTTCCCCCGGGCGGTGGCGGGCAGAACGGCCACCGCGGGCCCTCATATCGGGAAAGCGGGTCACAGGGCTCAAAATGAGATAGGGCGCACATTTTAAAGCGGTGCTATGCTCCGCGGCTCACCAGGGGACGCTGGCGGCGGGTGCAGGGAATGACCGGCAGGGGTGCGGCCGAGAACAGTGATGTGACGTCAGGTATCGCCCGGGTGGCGATGGCCGAGATCGTGCACGCGCTGCTGTCCGATGCCGAGGTCGCATTGTTCGCCAGATTCGCCCGCCCATGCAAGCTTCATGCCGGACAGTGGTTGTTCCAGCGCGGACATCGTGGCGAGCGCATGTACGTGATCCTGGAAGGCCAGATCGAACTGGACTTCGGCGAGGACCTGGTGATCAAGACGCTTGGCCAGCACGAGTTCTTCGGTGAGCTGGGGCTGCTGGTGGGCGATCACCCACGCAGCGCCAGCGCCCGTGCCCTGGTCGACTGCCAGGTGCTTGAGCTGGGGCCTGCCGACTTCCATCGCCTGGTCGAATCCGATCCGGGCCTGGTCGCCTACTTCCTGCGCCGCACGATCATGCGCGTGCTGACCAACGAACAGGCCCTGATCAGCCAGCTGCGCCGGCGCAACCATGACCTGGAAACCGCGCTGGACAACCTGTACATCACCACCCACCAGCTGACCCACACCCGCGAGCTGGTGCGTACCGATGAACTGACCGGACTGCACAACCGCCGCGGCCTCACCCTGTACCTGCAGGAATGCCGTGCCGATGGCAGCGGGCTGCCGCAGGCGCTGCTGCTGATCGACTGCGACCGCTTCAAGCAGATCAATGACCGCCATGGCCACCAGGCGGGCGATCGCGTACTGCAGAGCATGGGCAACATCCTGCGCTCGATGGCCGGTGAGCAGGACCTGGCCTGCCGCCTCGGCGGTGACGAGTTCTGCCTGATCCTGCGTCGTGGCAACCACGAGATCGTGCAGCATGCGGCCGAGTTCATCCTCAGCGCGGTACACGGCCTGCTGGAACGCAGCCACGGTACGCCGCACGTCAGCCTGGTCAGCATCGGCGCCAGCCTGCTGGACCCGGATGCGGGCTGGAGCGAGTGGTATGCCAGCGCGGACCGTGCGCTGTACCAGGCCAAGCGCGATGGTGGCAACTGCCTGCGTTGGGCAGACGCAGTGGACTCACCCTAGACCGGGAGACAGAGGCGATGAATGGCGACAACGGAACGTCGGCGCCGCACAACCAGCAACTGCGCGCCCTGCTGTTCACCGACCTGTGTGACTCGCTGCTGCTGGTCGAACGCATCGGCGATGTCGCTGCCGCCGAACTGTTCCAGGAACACGACCGGCTGGTGCTGGCGCTGCAGCAGCGCTGGAACGGCCAGCTGATCGATCGCTCCGACGGGCTGTTCATGCTGTTCGAGCGTCCGATCGATGCGCTCGGCTTCGCCCTGGACTACCAGCGTGGCCTGCAGCCGCTCGGGCAGGCGCGCGACATCCGCCTGCAGGCGCGGGCGGGGCTGCATGTGGGCGATGTGCTCACTTGGGAGAACAGTGCCGAGGCAGTGCGTGCCGGTGCCAAGGCGATCGAGGTCGAAGGGCTGGCCAAACCGATGGCGGCGCGGTTGATGCAGCTGGCACGGCCGGGGCAGATCCTGCTTTCGGCGGTGGCCGAATCCATCGTGCGTCGTTCCAGCGCGGCGCTGGGTGCGACAGCCGACGGCCTGCAGTGGCGGTCGTTCGGGCGCTGGCGATTCAAGGGCGTCAGCCAACCTGCCGAGGTCTTCGGCGTACAGGCAGCGGGGATGCCCACGCCTGGACGGTTGCGGCACACGGCCAAGGCACGGCGTGATCTGCCGACGTGGCGCCGTCCGCTGGCCATGGCGGCACAGGCGGCTGTGCTGCTCGCTGCCGTACTTGGCGTTTGGTTGCTGACCCGGCCACAGCCGGCCATCGCCTTCGCCGAACGTGACTGGGTCGTGCTCGGTGGCCTGCACAACCTCACCGGCAATCCCCTGCTGGATGACGCACTGGACCAGGCGTTCCGGATCAGCCTCGAGCAGTCCCGCTACGTCAACGTCGTCAGTGACGACCGCGTCGGCCGTACCCTCGAAATGATGCGCAAACCTCTGGATGGCGGCATCCGCGAACGTGGTGATGCCGCCGCCGTGGCGGTGCGCACGGGTGCACGCCTGCTGTTCGTGCCTTCGGCCACCGATGTGGGAGGCCGTACCCGCTTCAGCGTGGAAGTGGTCGAGCCGTCGACGCTGCGCACGCTGGCCGTGGTATCGGCCGATGCGAAGGCCGGAGCGGTGCTGGCTGCGGTGGACGATGTTTCCCACCAGTTGCGCGATCGCCTGGGTGAAGAACAATCGCTCATCCAGCGTGACAGCCAGACCCTGCCGGAGGTGACCACGGGCAGCATGGATGCGCTGCGTGCGTTCGCGCTGGGCCAGAAGCGCTATGTGCGCGGCGACTACAAGGGGGCCTTGGCGTTCTACCAGCAGGCCACGGAGATCGATCCCGAGTTCGCATTGGCATGGTTGGGACAGACCCGCAGCCACTTTGCCGGAACGGATTTTGCCGCCGCCGCGACCTCATTGGCCAAGGCGCGAGAGTGGGCAGCGCATCTACCAACACGCGAGGCGCTGTACGTGCGTGCCTGGTCCCTGCAGATCGACGATCCGGACCAGGCGACCGACAGCTGGTTGCGCATGGCCGAGATGTATCCGGATTATCTGGCTGCGACCAACAACGCTGCGATGAATCTCTACAACGAGAATCGATTTGCCGAAGCACTGCCCTTGGCGCAGCGGGTGGCAAGCAGCCGCGTTGATCTGCTTGCCATTGGCCAGGACCAGTATGGCCGCATCCTGCTTGCCCTTGGGCGATACGATGATGCGGACCGCGCTTTGGCACTGGCGGCCTCCACGGGCTGGGAAGGTGCATTGATGCGCCAGGCCACGGTCGCCGCTGCGCGCGCGGACTACCGCAAAGCCGAACAGTTGCTGCAGCGTATTGATCCAGGCAACTACCACGCCGATATCTTCCGCACGGCCATCGCCCTGGACAGCGGCAGGATCGACGTGGCACTGGCCAGTGCCGAGCGTGGCATGCAGCGTAGCCTTGGCAAGTCAGGTATCGATCGCTATGTCTACTACCTGCCGCTTGCCGTTGCACATCTCCAATCGGGCCAGGGCCAGTCAGCGATCGCGCTGGTGGAGGAGGTCGGTCGCGTGGCCTTCGTGGATATCGAGGGCAGACCCGCAGTGGATATCGTCGACCGCGTGGTGACGGCGCAGGCAGCAGCGCTGGTCGGGCTGCGGCTGGGAAACACGAAGGTGGCCGCGCAGGTTCAGGCGCGCATCGCAGCGATCAGGTCGCTTCCTGACAGCGTGATGATCAAGGAATTCGACGCGGTGATCCGCGCCGAGCGCCTGCGTGGCGAAAACAGGCCCGCAGAGGCGCTGGAGATCCTGCAGCCGTTCCTGGGGGAGCGCTCGCGCGTCCAGACCCGGGTGGCAGCGCTGCAGGCGGCGCGCGCAGCGGGAGACGAATCGCTCGCCGGCCAGCAGTTGCGCTGGCTGCAATCCAGGCAAGGGCTGGCCTACGCCGAACTTGAGTGTGCGTTCTGCCTGCAGGGATTGAACATCCTCGATATCCGCAGCGTGGAAGGCGCTACGGATACCCGCGGACCGGTGAAGGCTCCGGTCATGCCCGGCACCGCGGGCTGAAACGGGTCAGCGCAGCGTACGCGGTGCGTCGCCGGTGTGGCCGTTCTCCAGCATCGGTACGTTGAAGGCCGCGCCGGATGTAAGCATGGCGACGATCTGCGGCAGTGCCTGCGCGATGACGGCCTTGTCGGCCAGCTCGATGGAAGCACAGCACATGGCGACGAACTGGCTCAGTTCGGCCGGGTCTGCCGGAACGTGACCCGCTTCCAGCAGCGCTGCTTCCGGCGACTGGGTGAAGCGGCCACGGAAGGCATCGTCGGTGGCGAGCAGGTTGACAAGATTCTGCGCGACGGCAGGTTCCAGCTGCAGGGTGGGCATGGTGGAGTCCGGAAGAGTCGGTGTGGAACCTTGATGTCGGCACCGGGGGACGCTTCTTGAGTAGTCATCGCGTTGCCATCAAGGAATCGCCGCATCGCTCGATAACGTGGCAGGAATGTTGAAAGGAACGAGCATGCAGGTCAGGCGCTGTGCGGTACTGATGATGGAGCCGCGGGAGACAACGACGTTCGATCTTCAGGACCTGGTGCAGGGAGGGAATGGCCTCCGTCGCAGCCAGGTCTGGCTGGCGCTGGCACCGCACCTGCCTGAGCCGATCGAGCTCAGCGCCGCGCACCAGGCCTGGCTGGGCAGGCTCAGCCCCAGCGTATGGCAGGACATCGCCGTGGACAGTGAGGAGGCGGGAATGATCCCGGCGTTGCAGCAGGCAGGACTGGTGTTTGTCCGGGGCAGCGCGACGGATGCAGCGTCGATTGCCGACGAGGCGTTGCGCTCTACCTACTGGCACCCGCTTGCTGCCGTGCTGCACGCATTCTCGCGCTGGGATGGGGTGGATGCCGTCGGCAACATGCGCGCGTCCAGGACCGAGACGGCCGTGCAGATGCGCGAAACGCTGGGAGCGCCGCCTGCGACTACGGTGTCACGTTGCAGCGAGGGTGCCGTTGCATTGCCCAGGGCCGAGCCTGCGGCCTTCGACGCATTGCTGGCCCGTCGCGCAACCTGCCGCAATTTCGACTGGCAGCGACCGCTGCCGCTGCCGCTGCTGGCGCGGATGCTGCAACGAACCTTCGGCAGCACCGGCGAGCACCGTGTCGGCGAGGACCTGGTGTTCCTGAAGAAGAACGTGCCTTCCGGCGGTGGTCTGCATCCCATCGAGGCCTATCTGGTCGTGCAGAACGTCGAAGGCCTGCCGGCAGGTCTCTATCACTATCGCGGCGATACCCATGTGCTGGAGCCGGTGCCCTCGGAAAGCACGGTGGACCGCGACTTCGTGATGGATGCTGTCGGCCAGCAGCACTGGTTCGCCGACGCCCATGTGCTGGTGATCCTGGCGCCGCGCTTCGACCGCACGTTCTGGAAGTATCGCCAGCACGCGAAAAGCTACCGCGTCATTGCCCTCGAGGCCGGGCATCTGTCGCAGACCCTGTATCTGGCCGCGACCGACGATGGCCTGGGGGCGTTCATCACCGCGGCGATCAACGAGAAAGCGATCGAGCGCGCCCTTTCGCTGGATCCGGTCACCGAGGGCGTCCTTGCCGTATGCGGTTTCGGCTGGCGCGCCCCGACCATGACCACGACCGAGCTGGACCCGGCAGGCGTGATCTGGAATCCCGAAGACCGCGCGGTCTGAATCGCGCGGCCCGTGCTGCATCACGCCGCTTCGAAGTCCACCAGCACCGCGCCATCACCCACCTGGTCGCCGGCCTTGGCACGGTAGCCCTTCACCGTACCGTCGACCGGCGCCTGCAGGGTGTGCTCCATCTTCATCGCTTCCAGCACCACCAGCGGCGTGCCGCGCTTGACCTCGGTGCCGGCCGCGACCAGCGTGGCGACGATCCTGCCCGGCATCGGCGCCAGCAGGCTGCCGGCATCGGCCACGGCGTGGTCCGATTCGCCCACCGGATCATGCAGGGTGAAGCGGTGCTGGCCATCGGCGCCGAACAGATACAGCTGGTCGCCCTCGCGCAGCAGTTGCAGTGACCAACGGCGCTCGCCCAGCTGCACGGTCAGATGCTGTGCATCGGCCGTACCGATCACCTGCACCGGTGCTGCGTCGTCGCACTGCACGCGCCAGCCATCGGTCTGCGGCCACACCTTCAGCGTGTGCCGGCGCTCTCCCTGCTGCAGCGGCAGCACGCGCGGCGCGGATGCGCCGAGGCGCCAGCCGTCCTGGGACTGCCATGGCGAATGCGGGTCACGGGCATCGGTGGTGGCTGCTGCGGTGCTGGTGACGGCGGCCACCGCCGCCAGCAGCCACAGTGCATCGTCGCTGTCGCCGACTACGCTCAACGCGGCCTGTTCGCGTTCGATCAGCGCGGTGTCCAGCTTGGCGTGGGCGAACGAATCGGTGTTGACCAGCCGGCGCAGGAAGCCGGCATTGGTGGTCACGCCCACCACCTGGCAGTCGGCCAGGGCCTGGCTCATGCGGCGCAGCGCGGCGTCGCGGTCCACGTCCCAGACGATCAGCTTGGCGATCATCGGGTCGTAGAACGGGGTGATGCTGTCGCCTTCCTCCACGCCGGTATCCACGCGCGCATGGGCCGACGGCGTGGGCAGGCGCAGACGGCGCAGGGTGCCGGTGGAGGGCAGGAAGCCGCGGTCGGCATCTTCGGCGTACAGACGCGCCTCGATGGCATGACCGTGAATCGCCAACTGCTCCTGGCGCAGCGGCAGCGGCTGGCCCGAAGCCACGCGCAGCTGCCACTCCACCAGGTCGGTGCCGGTGATGTACTCGGTCACCGGGTGTTCGACCTGCAGGCGGGTGTTCATTTCCATGAAGTAGAAATCGCCGTCCGGGCCGGCGATGAACTCCACGGTGCCCGCACCCTCATAGCCCACCGCGCGCGCGGCATCGACCGCGGCCTTGCCCATCGCCGCACGACGCTCGGCACTCATGCCCGGCGCAGGTGCTTCTTCCAGCACCTTCTGGTGGCGGCGCTGCACCGAGCAGTCGCGCTCGAACAGGTACACCGCCTCGCCGTGGCTGTCGCCGAACACCTGGATCTCGATATGGCGCGGGCGCTCGACGTATTTCTCGACCAGCACGTGATCGTTGCCGAACGCCGAGGCCGCCTCGCGCTGGCAGCTGGCCAGCGCATCGACGAAGTCCTCGCTGCGCTCGACCTTGCGCATGCCCTTGCCACCGCCACCGGCGCTGGCCTTGATCAGCACCGGGTAGCCGATGGCATCGGCCTGCGCGCGCAGGAAGTCCGGTGCCTGCTGGTCGCCGTGGTAGCCCGGGGTCAGCGGCACGCCGGCCTTGGCCATCAATGCCTTGGCCGCGCTCTTGTCACCCATCGCGCGGATGGCGCTGGCCGGCGGCCCGATGAAGGTGATGCCTGCGGCGGCGCAGGCGTCGGCGAAGTCGGCATTCTCGGACAGGAAGCCGTAGCCGGGGTGGATGGCCTGCGCGCCGGTGGCGCGTGCGGCGTCGAGCAGGGCATCGCCGCGCAGGTAGCTTTCCCGCGCGGCAGCCGGGCCGATGTGGATGGCTTCGTCGGCAAGGCGTACGTGGCGCGCGTTGCGGTCGGCATCGGAATACACCGCCACGGTGGCGATGCCGAGGCGACGGCAGGTGGCGATGACGCGGCAGGCGATCTCGCCGCGGTTGGCGATCAGGACTTTGGTGAACATGGCAACGGGCTTCATGGGAGCGTGCTCGGTCATGGCACGGGTTACATGCGGAACACGCCGAAGCGCGTCTGCTGCGGAGCGGCGTTGAGGCTGGCTGACAGGGCCAGGGCCAGCACGCGGCGGGTGTCGGCCGGATCGATCACGCCGTCGTCCCACAGGCGCGCGCTGGCGTAGTAGGGGTGGCCCTGCTGTTCGAACTGATCGCGGATCGGCGCCTTGAAGGCGTCCTCTTCCGCCGCGGGCCACTCCCCTCCCTTCGCCTCGATGCCATCGCGCTTGACCGTGGCCAGCACGCTGGCCGCCTGTTCGCCACCCATCACGCCGATGCGCGCGTTCGGCCACATCCACAGGAAGTTCGGCGAATAGGCGCGGCCGCACATGCCGTAGTTGCCGGCCCCGAACGAGCCACCTATCACCACGGTGAATTTGGGCACCTTGGCGCAGGCCACGGCCATCACCAGCTTGGCGCCGTCCTTGGCGATGCCGCCCTGTTCGTACTTGCGGCCGACCATGAAGCCGGTGATGTTCTGCAGGAACACCAGCGGAATGTTGCGCTGGGTGCACAGCTCGATGAAGTGCGCGCCCTTCAGTGCCGACTCGGAGAACAGGATGCCGTTGTTGGCGATGATCCCGATCGGGTAGCCGTTCAGATGGGCGAAGCCGGTGACCAGCGTGGCGCCGTAGCGCGGCTTGAACTCATCGAAACGCGAGCCATCGACTAGGCGCGCGATCACTTCGCGCACGTCGTAGGGCTTGCGCGTGTCGGCCGGGATCACGCCATACAGTTCATGCGCCGGCAGCAGCGGTTCCTCGGGCGCCTGCACCGCCATCGCCGGTTCCGGCTTGCGCCAGTTGAGCTGGGCGATGATCGCGCGCACCCGCGCAAGCGCCTGCAGGTCGTTGTCGGCCATGTGGTCGGCAACGCCGGAAATGCGCGTGTGCACGTCGGCACCGCCCAGTTCCTCGGCGGTCACCACTTCACCGGTGGCCGCCTTCACCAGCGGCGGGCCGCCGAGGAAGATCGTGCCCTGCTCGCGCACGATCACCGTCTCGTCGCTCATCGCCGGCACGTAGGCGCCACCGGCGGTGCAGCTGCCCATCACGCAGGCGATCTGCGGAATGCCCTGCGCCGACAGGTTGGCCTGGTTGTAGAAGATGCGGCCGAAATGATCGCGGTCAGGGAAGACTTCGTCCTGCAGCGGCAGGAACGCGCCGCCAGAATCGACCAGGTAGATGCAGGGCAGGTGGTTCTGCTCGGCGATCTCCTGCGCGCGCAGATGCTTCTTCACCGTCATCGGGTAGTAGGTGCCGCCCTTGACCGTGGCATCGTTGGCCACGATCACGCACTCCACGCCGCTCACGCGGCCGATGCCGGCCACTACGCCCGCGGCGGGCACCGCGTCGTCATACATGCCGTGCGCGGCCAGCGGCGCGATTTCCAGGAACGCACTGCCCGGGTCGAGCAGGGCATCGATGCGGTCGCGCACCAGCAGTTTGCCGCGCGCGGTGTGCTTGGCACGGGCGGCCTCGTTGCCGCCCAGCGCGGTGCGCGCCAGCGTGGCGTGCAGGTCATCGACCACGGCCTGCATGGCGGCGCGGTTGCTTTCGAAGGTGTCGCTGCCCGGTTGCAGCTGGCTGTTGAGGACGGTCATCGCAGTGGCCTTACAGGGTGCGCTGGAACAGTTCGCGGCCGATCAGCATGCGGCGGATCTCCGAGGTGCCGGCGCCGATTTCATACAGCTTGGCGTCGCGCCACAGGCGGCCGGTCGGGTACTCGTTGATGTAGCCGTTGCCGCCCAGGATCTGGATCGCCTGGCCGGTCAGCCAGGTGGCTTTCTCGGCAGCGTAGAGGATGGCGCCGGCGGCATCCTGACGGGTGGTGCGGCCCTGGTCGCAGGCGCGCGCCACGGCGTAGACATAAGCGCGGCAGGCACCCAGGCCCACGTACATGTCGGCGATCTTGGCCTGGATCAGCTGGAAGCTGCCGATCGCCTCGCCGAACTGGTGGCGCTCATGCACGTACGGCATCACCACGTCCATGGCCGCGGCCATCAGGCCCAGCGGGCCACCGGACAGCACCACGCGCTCGTAGTCCAGGCCGGACATCAGCACGCGCACGCCGCCGCCGACCTGGCCCAGCACGTTCTCTTCGGGCACTTCGCAGTCCTGGAACACCAGCTCGCAGGTGGGCGAGGAGCGCATGCCCAGCTTGTCCAGCTTCTGCGCGGTCGTGAAGCCCTTCATGCCCTTCTCGACCAGGAAGGCGGTGATGCCCTTGGCACCGGCGTCCATGTCGGTCTTTGCATAGACCACCAGCACGTCGGCATCGGGGCCGTTGGTGATCCACATCTTGTTGCCGTTGAGCACGTAGCGGTCGCCGCGCTTGTCCGCGCGCAGCTTCATCGACACCACGTCCGAACCGGCGCCCGGTTCGCTCATCGCCAGCGCGCCCACCTTGGCACCGCTGCACAGGTCGGGCAGGAAGCGCTGCTTCTGTTCCTCGTTGCCGTTCTTGCGCAGCTGGTTCACGCACAGGTTGGAGTGCGCGCCATAGGAGAGACCGATGCCGCCGGAGGCACGCGAAATCTCTTCCATCGCCACCACGTGGGCCAGGTAACCCATGCCGGTGCCGCCGTATGCTTCTTCCACGGTAAGGCCGAGCAGGCCCTGTTCGCCCAGCTTCGGCCACAGGGCCAGCGGGAACTGATTGGTGGCATCGGCCTCGGCGGCCAGCGGCGCGACCTCGGCGGCGGCAAAATGGGCCACGCTCTGGCGCAGCAGGTCGATCTCCTCACCGAGATCGAAGTTCAGGGATGGCACGTGCATTGCGGTGGCTCCACGGCGGGACTACAGGGAATGGACGCATCCGGTGGGGGAGTGGGCGCGGTCTGCAGGACCGCCACCCACACGGGCGGTGGGCCCAGCGTAGCGGGGTTCGGGTAAGAAGTGAACACAAATTCAAAAATTGAAAATAGAATCAAAACATGGCCTATAAACGCTCTGCACTGATGGAAGAACGGCTGGCCGGGGCCCGGGAACGGATCCTGCTGGCGACCCGTGAGCTGGTCGCGGCCGGCGGCTGGCGCAACGCCCCGGTGACCGCGGTGGCGACCCAGGCGGGAGTGTCCACCGGCCTGATCTATCGCCACTTCCCGTCCAAGGCCGAGCTGTTCGTGGAGGTGCTCAACGCCGCCGTGGCCCATGAGGTTGCGATCATGGAGCGCATCGCCAGCGGCCCGGAGGTCGCCAGCGAGCGGTTGCGGCTGGCGATCACCGCCTTCGTCCGCCGCGCCCTGGCCGGGCCGGGGCTGGCCCACGCCTTCATCGTTGAACCGGTCGACCCGGACGTGGAAGCCGAGCGCATGCGCGGCCGTCGCGCGTTCGGTGACGTGTTCCTGCGGCTGGTGGAGGAGGGCGTGGCGGCAGGTGAGCTGCCGGCGCAGGATGCGCACGTCGCCGCCGCCTGCCTGGTCGGCGCCTTCACCGAAGCCATGGTCGGCCCGACCGCACCCAGCCGCGAAGCGCACCGCGACGAGGACGCGCTGGTCGACGCGATCTGCAGCTTCTGCCTGCGCGCGATCGGCGCCCGGGTTTTGTAGAGTCGAGCTATGCTCGACTGCTTCTGCTTCTGTTGCCGGGGTCAGATCCCTTCTGCGTGGCAAAAGGGATCTGACCCCAGCCCCCGGCATGCTGCGTTGCACCAGCACCGACGCCTGTTGTCGCACGCGAAGCGCGTTCTATACTCGGCCCATCACGCAGTCGCTCAGCCGTGGTCCAACGACTATCAGCCAGGGGTAACGAAGAGTGCGGAATTACGATCTGGAGTTCCTGAAACGCTTCTCCATGGTGATCGCGCTGCTGGCGACCATCACCCTCGGCCTGATCCTCCTTGCCGCCTACATCCACACCCGGATTCCGCCCGAGGTGTCGCCGACCGCGGCCAAACGCACCGAACAGCGCATTTCGCCCACCGGCGCGGTCTATGCCGGCAGCACCGGCGCCGCCGCGCAGGCCGCCGCCAAGGCCGCCGCGCTGGCAAAGGCCGCGTCGCAGGTGGCCTACGGGGGCACCAAGGACGGCAAGGTCATCTTCGACAACCTGTGTACTGCCTGCCACACCACCGGTGTGGGCATGGCGCCGACGCTGGACCACGCGCACTGGGACAAGCGCCTCGCGCAGGGCAAGGAAACGCTCTACAAGCACGCCATCGAGGGCTATACCGGCCCCGACGGCGGCATCATGCCGCCCAAGGGCGGCAACCCCGCGCTCACCGAGGAGCAGATCCACGCCACCGTGGACTGGATGCTGGGCAACCTGAAGTAGCTGCGGAAGGGGGAACGGCGAAATGGTGGACGGCCGAACGGCCGAACTGCCGGGCGGCTGGAACGCCGAACGGCTGAACCGCCGAACCGCCGAACCGCCGAACCGCTGAACCGCTGAACCGCTGAACCGCTGAACCGCCGGTAGAGTCGACTGTTAGTCGACTGCTCTTCCCAATGTTGCCGGAAAGCCCGCGCTGCGCGCGATAGTCGACTAACAGTCGACTCTACCCGCCGGTCGCCGCGGTCGCCGCGGTCGCCCCGTTTGCCCCGGTCGCTGCGCCGGCTTTGCCCACCAAGGCCTGATCGCCCATATTTCCCGGCCCGCTCGCGGGGTTTCGCATTTCAGGGTTAGTCTGTGCGCCCTCTTCCCTGGAATCGCCCGTCGATGCGCCGCCGTTCCCTTGCTCTTGCCCTGTCCTTGCTGCTGCCGGCCAGCGCCTTTGCCCAGGCCCAGCCGCAGGCCGCACCGGTCGCGTCGCCCGCTGCCGCGCGCAGCAGCGCCACCGTGGTGCTGACCGCCGCGCCGGCCGACTGGCGCGTGCTGGATGGCCAACGTGTGCGCATCGCCGCACCGCTGACCCTGGCCGGCACCGACGGCCTGGAACGTTTCGGCCAGCTCACCGTGGCCTTCGATGGCCGCCTCTGGCAGCCCACCGAAGTGGCCGCACCGGGTACTGCCGGCTACGAGCAGGTGATGGCCGACAACCTGCGCCGCCGCCTGGTGCTGGATGACGGCAGCGATGCCCGCGACCCGGCCAGCGTGCCCTACCTGCCGGGCAACCCGGTGCTGCGTACCGGCATGCAGCTGCGCAATGTGGAAGGCATCGTGCGCGTGGATGCACAGGGTCGCCCGCGCCTGCAGGTGGACGGCGTGCTGAAGCTGCCGGAACTCAAGCGCCCGGCGGTGCCGATGGTGCCGGGCAGCCTGCACGTGGCCGCTTTCAATCTGGAGAACTTCTTCAACGGTGACGGCCAGGGCGGTGGCTTCCCGACCCTGCGCGGTGCGCGCACGCTGGATGAACACAAGGCGCAGGTGGCCAAGCTGGTCACTACGGTCAACGCGCTCGGTGCCGACGTCGCCGCGCTGATGGAGCTGGAGAACGATGGCTACGGTCCGCAGTCGGCCATCGCCGAACTGGTGGATGCGCTCAACCGTGACCGCGGTGCGCAGGGCGACTGGCGCTTCGTCGATGCCGGCAACGGCCCCGGCGACAACCCGATCCGGGTCGGCATCATCTACCGAAGCAGCCGCCTGCAGCCGCTGGGCAAGCCGGCCACGCTGACCGGTGGCCCGTTCGTCGAGCACAGCCGCGTGCCGCTGGCGCAGGCCTTCCAGGGCAAGCACGGCGCGCCGTTCGTGGTGGTCGCCAACCACTTCAAGTCGAAGGGCTGCCGCGATGCCGCCGGTGCCGATGCCGACCGCAACGACAACCAGGGCTGCTGGAACGCGACCCGCGTGGCCTCCGCGCAGCAGCTGCACGCCTGGCTGCAGACCGACCCGACCGGTACCGGTGCAAAGGACGCGGTGCTGCTGGGCGATTTCAACGCCTACGCGATGGAAGACCCGATCCGCACCCTGCATGACCTGGGCTGGCAGGATGCGTTCAAGGTGGCCAAGGTCGAGCATCCCTACAGCTACGTCTACAACGGCTACACCGGCCGCCTGGACCATGCACTGCTGAGCCCCGGCATGGCCCAGCGCCTGCGCGGTGCCGCCGAATGGCACAGCAACGCCGACGAGCAGGACGCCAGCGGCTACCAGGGCCGCAATGTGCAGGGCCCGTGGCGCAGCTCCGACCACGACCCGCTGCTGCTGGGCTTCGATAAATAACGCCCAACGCAGGGGTCGGAGCCCATTCCAACCGAATGGGCTCCGACCCCCATGCACATGCTCACCCCCAGGCGATCAACCCGATCGCCAGCACCGCCAGTGCCAGGCCGGCGCGGTTCCACTTCGTGGTCGCCTCGCCGAAGGCGAACACGCCCACCAGCGCACCCAGCACCACCACGCCGATGTTCATGCCGGCGAACACGGTGGCCGGGCTCTGCGGCATCGCCTGGTGTGCATGCACGTAGAAAAGAATGTTGCCGCCATTGAGGAGGCCCAGCAGCGCGCCGGCACCGAGGTTGCGCCAGGCCAGCCGGCTGCGGCCGCTGAAGTGCCGCCACAACTGCAGCGCCAGCATCAGCACGAAGGCCACGCTGAAGCTGGCCAGCACCGCCGCCATCGACGGCGTGCCCGACAGCGCCACCTGCTTGAGCAGCACGTCCACCACCGCGAACCCGCCCCACACGCCCAGCAGCCAGCCCCAGCCAGCGGGTGAGGACGCCACCGCCGGGCCTCGAGGGCGCAGGCTGATGGCCACCATTGCCAGCAGGCCCAGGCCGAGACCGGCCAGCTTCCACGGCGTGGCGGTCTGGCCGAAGAACAGGAAGGCCGCGGTCAGTGACAACAGCAGCGACAGGCGCTGTGCCACATCGCTGCGGACGATGCCGGCCACCGCCACTGCGCGGCCCAGCACCAGGAAGATCGAGGGCAGCACCACCGCCAGCGCCAGCAATGACAGCCACGGCGCATGCGGCGCGCGCAGTGCATCCAGCGGTGGCTGCAGCACCACCGCCGTCATTGTCGCGGCCACCAGGTAGTTCCAGGTGACCATCTGCGCGACATCCAACCGGCGGCGGTTGACCACCTTCAACAACACCGAAACCAGCACACTGCAGATCACGGCCAGGGACAGGTAGAGCATCGGGCGGGCACAGGGCAGGGGCGGGGGACGGTATCATGGTGCCATGCACAAGCCCTCGTTCCCCGTCGCCCCCGGCGAAACCGCCTGCCTCGAACTGGATGGCCCGGCCGGCCCGCTGGAAGTGGTCGTCGACCTGCCCAAGGCCGATGTGCCGGTGCAGCCGATCGTGGCCATCATCTGCCACCCGTTGTCCACCGAAGGCGGCACCCTGCACAACAAGGTGGTCACCATGACCGCCACCACCCTGCGCGAACTGGGCATCGCCACGGTGCGCTTCAACTTCCGCAGCGTCGGTGGTTCGGCCGGTCAGTTCGACCATGGCGTGGGCGAGCAGGATGATCTGAAGGCCGTCGCCGCCTGGGTGCAGAGCCAGCGCCCCGACGACCGCCTGTGGCTGGCCGGTTTCAGTTTTGGTTCGTTCGTTTCGTTGAAGGCCGCTGCCGCGCTGCAGCCCGAAGCGCTGATCTCGATCGCGCCGCCGGCCGGCCGCTGGGATTTCGATGGCATCGCACCGCCGGCGCGCTGGCTGGTGATCCAGGGCGAGCAGGACGAGATCGTCGACCCGCAGGCGGTCTATCAGTGGCTGGACACGCTGGATGTCCCGCATGAGCTGGTGCGCATGCCCGAGACCAGCCATTTCTTCCACCGCAAGCTGATCGACCTGCGTGGCGCGCTGACCCACGGCGTGAAGCATTGGCTGGGCGCAGCAGCATGAGTGCAACCGAGTTGACCCCCTCGCAGCGGTACGCGGAAGGGGTCGCCCGCGGCGACTGGCAGAACGACCCGGCCCAGCACGCGGCGCTGGCCGAGCTGGACCGCATCCACCTGGGCCTGCTGGACAGCGCCGAGGACGGTTGGCTGGACCGCCTGTCCGCGTTCTGGAAGAAGCCCGAGCCGGTGAAGGGCCTGTACTTCTGGGGCGGCGTCGGCCGCGGCAAGACCTTCCTGGTCGACCTGTTCTATGACGGCCTGCCGATCAAGCAGAAGTACCGCACGCACTTCCACCGCTTCATGCGCAGCGTGCACGAGCGCCTGCGCGAGCACCAGGGACAGAGCGACCCACTGGCGAAGATCGCCCAGGAATGGCGCAGCAACCTGCGCGTGCTGGTGCTGGATGAGTTCTTCGTCACCGACATTGGTGATGCGATGCTGCTGGCGCGGTTGCTGGAGCGCCTGTTCGCCGAGGGCGTGACCCTGGTCACCACCTCCAACACGGCGGTGGAGAACCTGTACCTCAACGGGCTGCAGCGCGAGAGCTTCCTGCCGGCCATCGGCCTGCTGCAGCGCTTCTGCGTCGAGCTGTATGCCGAAGGCACCGAGGATTACCGCATGCGCGCACTGACCCGCTCGCCGGTATACCGCGCGCCGTTGGCCGCCGACAGCGACGACTGGCTGGCCACGCGCTGGAACGAACTGAGTGGCGGCCAACCGGCCAAGGCCGGCAACATCGAGATCGAGGGCCGCAAGATCCCGGTCCGCGGCCGCGGCAAGAGCATCGCCTGGTTCGATTTCGCCGCCCTGTGCGAAGGCCCGCGCGGCCCGTCGGATTACATCGAGATCGCGCACGAGTTCAACACGGTGCTGCTGGGCGGCATTCCCGCCTTCGACCGCGTGAACGAAGATGCCGCGCGCCGCTTCGTCAACCTGATCGACGAGCTGTACGACCGCCACGTCAACCTGGTGTGCACCGCCAGCACCTCGCCGATCGAGCTGTATACCGGCCAGCGCCTGCAGGGTGCGTTCGAGCGCACCGCCTCGCGCCTGATTGAAATGCAGAGCGCCGAATACCTGGGCACCCCGCACCGGGCGTAAGGGATTCCGCCGTTTGTAGAGCCGAGCCCACGCTCGGCTGCTTTTGCATGATGTGCCGAAAAGCAGCCGAGCATGGGCTCGGCTCTACAACAGCGCCGCGTGGTTATCGGGAGGGCGCCAAGGCGTCGTCACGCGGCCGCTCATCCGGCCCGGCCGACACATGCAGGCCCGAGCCGGTGCCGTGCTCCACCCGCACGCTCTCACCGCGTTCCAGCAGCCGCAGCGGCTGGCCCTGGTAGCGCACTTCCAGCGCATCGTGTGCCTCTGCCAGTGAGCGCACCAGCGGGCATAGCGCCATCGCCTTGGCCTCCAGCTGTTGGCTGCGCGCTTCCATGCGGCGGTCGACCTCGGCATCGAGGCGGTCGGCGCGGCGCTCCATGGCTCCGGCGCGGCCGGTGAACACCTGCCACAGCACGCTGCGGGTCATCGACGTGGCCATCGTCTCGGCCATCTGCTCGATATGCGCGTCGAAACCATCGCCGAAGCTGTCCTGTTCCCAGTAGCCACGGCCGAGGCTGGCGTCGATCCAGTCCTGCATCTCGCCGCGCATCGCCCGCATCTGGCGGTTGCGGGACTTGCCAGTGATGGCTTCGAAGGCGGCGTCCAGCGCATCGAAGGTGACCCCGGAGACCTCATGGGCCAGCGCGGTGGCGGCGGGCATCAGCTGGCGGGCGCCCGCCTCCATCTGCCGCAGGCGGGCGGCGTCGGCGGCGCTGACCGGCACCATGGTGCCGTCCAGGCTCAGCTCGCCATCGTGGAACACCACTTCATGCGGCGCCTGCGGGCCATGCCGCAGCCAGATGCCGCCGCTGTCCACCAGCACGTCGTAGTCGGTATGGATGCCGCACTGGTCCGAACGCAGGTCCGGCCCCTCGGCGGCCAGCGACGGGGGGATGAACAGGGCAGGCAGCAGGGCCAGGGCGGGCAGGCGCAGGCGCATCGGAACATCCTTCTCCGGAACCGGACGACCAGCATCGGCTGCCCGCGCGCGGGCGTCACCGGCCGGAAGTCACCCGTCCACCGGATTCCCACCGGCTGCCCACCACCTATCCACAGGGTTGTCCCTAGCCAGCTTCATCACTGTCATGTGAAGCTGTCATTGTTCCGTTTCCGCGGTGCGTTGTGCCACCGCAATGACGCCTTTCGGGCTTGACTGCGCAGCCCGTTCCGGCAGGTCTGAAGCGTCTGATCAGGGCGCCGATGGCACGATCCTTGCGGCGCAAGGGATTGCCGAATTTCACTACATTTGGCGTTGACGGACCCCATTACCCCCACTATCTTGTGGCCGTCGGTCGCAGCAACCCCAAGTCTGGGGGTGGCAGCAGCATCCATACGCGATCGTCAACGGCAGTGGCAGGCGCAGGGTCTCATTCCCTGCGACGCCGTCCTGCCATCCTGGGCCGTCATGTCCCGGGCCGCGTCACCCCGATGCATCGAGCACCCCCAATCACGCCAAGAGGACATACGCCGTGAGCACCGAATCCAGCGCCACCATCGAGAAGGAAAGCGAGTTCCTGTTGACGTCGCCGCCGACGGCCAACGCGATGAGTGTGACCAAGCGCAACGGGACCACCGAGCTGGTGGACCTGAACAAGATCGTGCGCGCGGTGCAGCGTTCCTCCGAAGGCCTGCACGCCGTTGATCCGATGCGCGTGGCCACCCGCACCATTTCCGGCCTGTACAACGGCGCCACCACCCGCGAGCTGGACGAACTGTCCATCCGCACCGCCGCCCTGCTGATCGGTGAAGAGCCGGAGTACGGTCGCCTTGCTGCGCGCCTGCTGGCCAACTACATCGCCAAGGAAGTGTCCGGCCAGGAAATCTACGCCTTCTCGCAGTCGGTCAGCCGTGGCCATGAAGTCGGCCTGATCAACGACCGCCTGCTGAACTTCGTGCAGACCAATGCACGCAAGCTCAACGACGCCATCGACGGCGCGCTGGACCTGAACTTCGATTACTTCGGCCTGCGTACCCTGTACGACCGTTACCTGCTGCGCCACCCGCACACCCGCAAGGTGATCGAGACCCCGCAGCAGTTCTTCCTGCGCATCGCCAGCGCGCTGAGCGAGGACGTGTCCGAGACCCTGGCGCTGTACAAGCGCATGGGCAACCTGGACTACCTGCCGTCCAGCCCGACCCTGTTCAACTCCGGCACCACCCACGAGCAGCTGTCCTCGTGCTTCCTGCTGGATTCGCCGCAGGACTCGCTGGAGTCGATCTATTCCAAGTACGGCGACATCGCCCAGCTGTCGAAGTTCTCCGGCGGCATCGGCGTCAGCTACACCCGCGTGCGCTCGCGTGGTTCCCTCATCAAGTCGACCAACGGCCATTCCAACGGCATCGTGCCGTGGCTGAAGACCATGGATTCGTCCGTGGCCGCGGTGAACCAGGGCGGCAAGCGCAAGGGCGCGGCCTGCGTCTACCTGGAAACCTGGCACGCCGATATCGAGGACTTCCTCGAACTGCGTGACAACACCGGTGATGAAGCCCGCCGTGCGCACAACCTGAACCTGGCCAACTGGGTGCCGGACCTGTTCATGAAGCGCGTCGAAGCCGACCAGGAATGGTCGCTGTTCGATCCGCGCGTGGTGCCGGAGTTCACCGACCTGTTCGGCGAAGCCTTCGAAGCCGCGTACCTGCAGGCCGAAGCGCAGGGCAAGGCCAACCGCACCATCTCTGCCCGCAAGCTGTACGCCCGCATGATGCGTACTCTGGCCGAGACCGGCAACGGCTGGATGACCTTCAAGGACAAGTGCAACCGCGCCAGCAACCAGACCCTGCGTCCGGGCAACGTGATCCACCTGTCCAACCTGTGCACCGAAATCCTGGAAGTCACTTCCAACGATGAAACCGCGGTGTGCAACCTGGGTTCGATCAACCTGGGCAACCACTTCGACGAGCACAACGAGTTCGACTTCGAGAAGCTGGCCGAGACCGTGCGCCTGGCCGTGCGCCAGCTCGACCGCGTCATCGACCTGAACTTCTACCCGATCGAAACCGCGCGCCGTGCCAACCTGCGCTGGCGTCCGGTCGGCCTGGGCTGCATGGGCCTGCAGGACGTGTTCTTCCGCAAGCGCCTGCCGTTCGACAGCGCCGAAGCCCGCGCGCTGTCGAAGAAGATTGCCGAAGCGATCTACTTCCACGCGCTGGAAACCTCCTGCGAGCTGGCCCAGGAACGCGGCAAGCACCCGTCGTTCAACGACACCCGTGCCGCCAGCGGCGAACTGCAGTTCGACGCCTGGAACGTGGTGCCGGAAGACACCGCGCGCTGGGATGCCCTGCGTGAGCGCATCAAGGAGCACGGCCTGCGCAACTCGCTGATGATCGCGATCGCTCCGACCGCGACCATCGCCTCGATCGCCGGCTGCTACGAGTGCGTCGAGCCACAGGTGTCCAACCTGTTCAAGCGCGAGACCCTGTCCGGTGACTTCCTGCAGGTCAACCGCTACCTGGTGAACGAGCTGAAGAAGCTGGGCCTGTGGACGCCGGAAATGCGCGATGCCATCAAGCTGGCCGAAGGTTCCATCGCCGGCGTGGCGCAGATTCCGGAAACGCTGCGCGAGGTCTACCGCACCGCGTGGGAACTGCCGATGCGTTCGCTGATCGACATGGCCGCCGAGCGCGGCGCCTTCATCGACCAGTCGGCCTCGCTCAACCTGTTCATGGAAAGCCCGAACATCGGCGCGATGTCCTCCATGTACATGTACGCCTGGAAGCAGGGCATCAAGACCACCTACTACCTGCGTTCGCGCCCGGCCACCAAGATCGCCAAGACCACGGTGAGTGCCGCCGCACCGGCCAAGGTGTTCAGCCCGGACGAAGCCATCGCCTGCTCGCTGGAAAACCCGGAAGCCTGCGAGGCCTGCCAATAAGACGCGCCGTGCCGGCCCCGCCGGCACCTCGCACCTGTAGAGCCGAGCCATGCTCGGCTGCGGAAAAACACCCACGGTAGCGCCGGGCCATGCCCGGCGTCTCACCCAGGAATTCAAGGAAACACCCATGGCCGACAAGCCCAAGCAGATGCTGCTCGATCCCGGTTTTGAACTGACCCTGCGCCCGATGCGCTACCCGCAGTTCTATGACATGTACCGGAACGCGATCAAGAACACCTGGACGGTGGAAGAGATCAACTTCCAGATCGACATCACCGACCTGCACAGCAAGATGTCGCCGGGTGAGCGCCACCTGATCCACCGCCTGGTCGCGTTCTTCGCCACCGGCGACTCGATCGTGTCCAACAACCTGGTGCTGAACCTGTACCAGCACCTCAATGCGCCGGAAGCGCGCATGTACCTGTCGCGCCAGCTGTATGAAGAAGCGCTGCACGTGCAGTTCTACCTCACCCTGCTCGACAACTACCTGCCGGATCCGGAAGAGCGCGCCAAGGCGTTCTCGGCGGTGGAGAACATCGACTCGATCAAGAAGAAGGCCGATTTCTGCTTCAAGTGGATCGACTCGATCCAGAGCCTGACCCGCATCGAGACCCGCGAACAGCGCCGCCAGTTCCTGCTCAACCAGATCTGCTTCGCTGCCTGCATCGAAGGCCTGTTCTTCTTCGCTGCGTTCGCCTACGTGTACTACTTCCGTTCGCGCGGCCTGCTGCCGGGCCTGGCCTCGGGCACCAACTGGGTGTTCCGCGACGAGAGCGCGCACATGGAGTTCGCGTTCGAGTCGGTGCGCGTGGTGCGTGAGGAAGAGCCGGACCTGTTCGACGATGAAATGAAGCAGCAGGTCTACGACATGCTGGCCGAAGCGATCGAATGCGAAGTGCAGTTCGCCGAGGACGTGCTGTCCGGTGGCGTGGCTGGCATTTCCACCCGCGACATGCGCCAGTACCTGCAGCACTGCGCCGACCAGCACTTCGCCAAGCTGGGCATGGAAAAGAAGTACAACGTGCGCAACCCGCTGCCGTTCATGGAACTGCAGGACGTGCAGGAGCTGACCAACTTCTTCGAACGCCGCGTCTCGGCCTACCAGGTCGGCGTGCAGGGCGAAGTCGCCTTCGACATGAACTTCTGATCGAACCGGTCAGGCCTGTCGAAACGAAAAACCCCGGTCATCGCCGGGGTTTTTTGTTTCTGTGGAGTGGATCCATGCGCGACTGCGGTTCGCGAAGATCAGTCGAACATGGCTCGACTCTACAAAGTGCTACCGCCGCGCTTCCACCGCCATGCGTACCGCCAGCCCGGCCAGCACCGTGCCCATCAGCCAGCGCTGGACCGCCTGCCAGGTCGGGCGCGCGGCCAGGAAGCCGGCGATGCTGCCGGCCATCACCGCGATCACCGCGTTGACGCTGACACTGACCGCAATCTGGGTGACGCCCAGCACCAGCGACTGCATCAGCACGCTGCCATGCCCTTCCGGGTGCAGGAACTGCGGCAGCAGCGACAGGTACATCACCGCGATTTTCGGGTTCAGCAGGTTGGTCAGGAAGCCCATCGTGAACAGTCTGCGCGGGCCATCCGGCGGCAGGTCGCGCACCGCGAACGGCGAGCGGCCGCCCGGCTTCACTGCCTGCCAGGCCAGGTACAACAGGTACAGCGCGCCACCAATGCGCAGCGCGTCGTAGGCGAACGGCACGGTCATCAGCAGGGCGGTGATGCCCAGTGCCGCGCACAGCATGTAGAACACGAAGCCCAGCGCCACCCCGCCCAGTGAGATCAGGCCGGCGCGGCGGCCCTGGCAGATCGAGCGCGACACCAGGTAGATCATGTTCGGCCCGGGCGTGAGCACCATGCCCAGCGAGATGAGGGCGAAGGCCAGCAGATCGGAGGTCGCGGGCATGGGCGGTCCTGGCAGGGGGCGTGGCGCAGTGTAGCGCCGCCTGCACGGGGCCTGGCTTAAAATTGCCGTACCCCACACCGAAGCACCCCCATGACCCCGATACCCGAGACCGTGCCGCCCATCGAAGTGCGCATGGCCGAAATCGTCTTCCCCAACCACACCAACCACCTCGGCACCCTGTTCGGTGGCCAGGCGCTGGCGTGGATGGACAAGGCCGCCTTCCTGGCCGCCGCCCGCTACTCACGCCGCACCGTGGTGACCGCGCGCAGCGACCAGGTCGACTTCAAGCTGCCGATCCGCATCGGCCAGATGGTCGAGACCATCGGCCGCATCGTCGAAGTCGGCCGCAGCTCGATGAAGGTCGAGGTGGAGCTGGTCGCCGAAGACCTGCACAGCGGCGAGCGCAAGCTGTGCACCCGCGGCCACTTCGTGATGATCGCGCTGGACGAGGAAGGCCACCCGATCGCGGTGCCGTCGCTGCCGGCCGCCTGAGCCGCCGCTTGCGGGGGCGCCCACGCGCCCCCATCTGGCACCCATGACTCCGCCGCTGACGGACTTCATCGACCGCGCCCAGCGCCTGTTCGTGCTGACCGGCGCCGGCTGCAGCACCGCCTCGGGCATTCCCGACTACCGCGATGCCGACGGCCAGTGGAAACGCACGCCGCCGGTGACCTACCAGGCGTTCATGGGCGAGGCGGCTACCCGCCAGCGCTACTGGGCGCGCAGCCTGCTGGGCTGGCCGCGCTTCGGCCTGGCCCGGCCCAACGGCACCCACCAGGCCCTGGCCGCCCTGGAAAGCCGCGGCAAGCTGCAGGTGCTGCTGACCCAGAACGTGGATGGCCTGCACCAGCGCGCCGGCAGCCACAACGTGATCGACCTGCATGGCCGCCTGGATCAGGTGCGCTGCATGGGCTGCGAACGCCGCAGCGGTCGCGAGGACTTCCAGCAGCGCCTGCTGGACGCCAACCCGGGCTGGGACGCGCTGGAGGCCGGCATCGCCCCGGATGGCGATGCCGATCTGGAGACCGATTTCTCCAGCTTCGTGGTGCCCGATTGCCCGTCCTGCGGCGCCCTGCTGAAACCGGACGTGGTGTTCTTCGGCGAAAACGTGCCCCGTGAACGGGTGGCGGCGGTGCATGACCACCTGCAACAGGCTGATGCCGTGCTGGTGGTGGGCTCGTCGCTGATGGTCTATTCCGGCTTCCGCTTCGTGCAGGCGGCCGCGAAGGCAGGGTTGCCGGTGGCGGCGCTGAACCGCGGCCGCACCCGTGCCGACGACCTGCTGCAGTTCAAGGATGAGCGGGACTGCGCCGAGGCGTTGGCCGGTTGGGTGGCGGGCTGAGCCGAGCGCGGGCTCGGCTCTGCAAGGGGTTGTTGGTTTCTGTAGAGCCGAGCCCACGCTCGGCTTCAGCAGGCCGCGCGAAACAGCGATCCATCCAGACGGTTGATTCGCAGGCCGTGCGGCGGTGCAATACGCCCCCTCCACCCGCCTGTCCCCGCATCGCCGTGACCCAGCTGTTTTCGCCGATTTCGTTCGGCCCCCTGACCCTGTCCAACCGCATCGTCATCGCGCCGATGTGCCAGTACTCCGCCGAGGACGGCCGCGCCAGCGACTGGCACGCCATGCACCTGGGCAACCTGGCGCAGTCCGGTGCCGGCCTGCTGATCCTGGAAGCCACCGCCGTCGAACCGCGCGGCCGCATCAGCTGGGCCGACCTGGGCCTGTGGGACGATGGCACCGAAGCCGCGCTGGCACAGGTGCTGGCCAGCGTCCGCCGCTGGTCGCCGATGCCGTTGGGCATCCAGCTCGGCCACGCCGGCCGCAAGGCCTCGGTGAACCGGCCTTGGGACGGCGGCGGCCAGCTGCCGGCCGACGATGCCCGTGGCTGGGCCACGGTGGCGCCGTCGCCGCTGCCGTTCCACGCCGCCGATCCAGCGCCGCAGGAACTGGACGAGACCGGTATTGCCGACGTCATCGCCGCCTTCGCCGCCAGTGCGGTGCGTGCCGAGCGCCTGGGCTTCGAACTGATCGAGCTGCACGCCGCGCACGGTTACCTGCTGCACCAGTTCCTTTCGCCGCTGAGCAACCGCCGCACCGATGGCTACGGTGGCTCGCTGCCCAACCGCCTGCGCCTGCTGGTGGAAGTGTTCGACGCGGTGCGTGCGGCAGTGTCCGACAAGGTCGCCGTGGGTGTGCGCATTTCCGCCAGCGACTGGGTCGATGGCGGCTGGGATCTGGTGCAGAGCGAGGCGCTGGCGCAGGTGATGGACGCGCGCGGCTGCGATTTCCTGCATGTCTCCAGCGGCGGCCTGGACGAGCGCCAGAAGATCACCGTCGGCCCGGGTTACCAGGTGCCGTTCGCGGCGGCGATCAAGGCCAAGGTACGCATGCCGGTCATCGCGGTGGGCATGATCACCGAACCGGAACAGGCCGAATCGATCCTGCGCCATCGCCACGCCGATGCCGTGGCGCTGGCGCGCGGCATCCTCTACGACCCGCGTTGGCCCTGGCACGCCGCAGCTGCACTGCGCGAGAGCGTGGTACCGGCGCCGCAGTACATGCGCTGCGAGCCGCGCGACGCGCGTGGCGTGTTCAAGGCACGCTGAAGCTCACACCCGCCAGGCCGGCGCCATGCCGGCCTGCAGGTGTTCGAACAGCGCGCGGATCTTGGCGGTGAAGTCGCGGCGGTCGCTGACGCAGAAGTAGACCTCCATCGGTTCCGGACGCCACGCGGTGTCGGCGCCGAACACCGCCTGCAGGCGGCCATCGCGCAGGTAGGGCTCGGCCACGAACGCAGCCAATCGAGTGATGCCGGCACCGGCCGCCGCCAGCGTCGCCAGCGCATCGATGTCATCGCAGACCATGCTCGGTGGCAGCGCGGCGTCCACGCGTCGGCCGTCCTTCAGCAGGCCCCAGCGCAATGGCCGGCCATCGGTGGGGAAGCGGTGCAGCAGCCCGCGATGACCGCCCAGGTCGGCGGGTTGCCGCGGGGTGCCGTGCGCGTTCAGATAGGCCGGCGAGGCACAGAACACGAACGGTACTCGCGCCAGTTGCCGCGCGACCACGCCATCTTCCAGCTGTGCACCGATGCGGATGCTGGCATCCACCGCTTCCGGCCCATGTTGCACGGCGCGGTCGGTCAGGCGCAGCTCCAGCTGCAGTTGCGGGTAGCGCTGCTGCAGCGACGGCAGCAAAGGGGCAAGCACGTGGCGACCGAAGGCGCTGCTGCTGGCGATGCGCAATGGCCCGGCCGGTTCGATGTCACCGGACGTGACCATCGCCTGCGCGCGCGCCAGGTCGGCTTCGATGTGGCGCACCTGGGCCAGGTACAGCGCGCCGGCCTCGCTGAGAGCCAGCTGCCGCGTGCTTCGGTTCAGCAACCGCACGCCCAGATGGGCCTCCAGCCGGTTGATATTCTGGCCGACAGCGGTGGCGCTGATGCCAAGGATGCGGGCCGCGGCGGCAATGCTGCCGGTCTCTGCGGTGCGGGTGAAGCTGCGGATCAGTTGCAACAGGTTCATGACCAACCAGCTTGCCACGGGTACACCCAAGTATCGCTTGGGACTGAACCAAGCAGGTCGGTTGCATCCGTGATCATCCGGCCGCTGGGCAGGGCGCTGGCCTACACTGGGGCGATGCGCCCCGATTCCATCCTTACCCTGTCCTGCCCCGACCGTACCGGTATCGTCTACCGCGTGTCCGGCCTGCTGTTCGACCATGGCTGCAACATCCTCGACGCCCAGCAGTTCGGTGACGAGGAAAGCGGCCGCTTCTTCCTGCGCGTGCACTTCGACCGCGATGCCGGGCTGCCGCTGGACACGGTGCACACCGCCATGGCCACGTTGGCGGCCGACTTCGGCATGGACTGGCAGCTGCACGACGGCCGCCGCCGCGCACGCCTGCTGGTGCTGGTCAGCAAGCAGGGGCATTGCCTCAACGATCTGCTGTTCCGCGCCCACAGCGGCCAGCTGAAGGTGGATATCGCGGCAGTGGCGTCCAACCACGCCGACTTCGCGCCGCTGGCCGCGTCCTACCAGGTGCCGTTCCACCACCTCCCGGTGACCGCCGAAACGCGCGCGGTGCAGGAACAGCAGATCATCGACCTCGTCGAGCGCGAGCGCATCGACCTGGTGGTGCTGGCGCGCTACATGCAGATCCTGTCACCCACGCTGTGCCGCGCGCTGGCCGGACGTGCGATCAACATCCACCACAGCTTCCTGCCCAGCTTCAAGGGCGCGCAGCCGTATCACCAGGCGCACGCGCGCGGGGTCAAGATCATCGGTGCCACCGCGCACTACGTCACCGAGGATCTGGACGAAGGCCCGATCATCGAACAGGACGTGGCCCGCGTGGACCACGCGATGGCACCGCGCGAACTGGTGCGGCTGGGAAGTGATACCGAATCGCTGGTGCTGGCACGCGCGGTTCGCCGCCATGTGGAGCACCGCATCCTGCTCAACGGGCACCGCACCGTCGTATTCCGGTAGGAGCCCTTCTGTAGAGCCGAGGCATGCTCGGCTGCACTTCGGCCCAAGGCCGTGCATCTGACGGATGAGCCGAGCATGGCTCGGCTCTACAGGGCAACTCAGATGATCGCGATCCCTGCTTTGCCCAGCGCCTCGCGCACCATCGCATCGTTGGCGTCGGTCACCGGTCGGGTCAGCTCCCACAGGAACTTCACCCGGAAGCCGGACTTCACTGCGTCCTGCGCGCTCCACAGCACGCAGTAGTCGCGGGCCAGGCCGCACATGTGCACTTCGCGGATGCGGCGCTCGTGCAGCCAGCCGGCCAGGCCGGTCGCCGGGCGCTCGCCATCGGGACCGTGGTTCTCGCGGAAGGCGCTGTATGAATCCACCTGCGGGCGCGTGCCTTTGCGCAGGATCAGGTCGGCGGCGGTCCAGTCCACGCCCGGGTGCAGCGCGGCGCCGTCGCTGCCCTGCACGCAATGGTCGGGCCACAGGGTCTGTGGCTGTGCGTGCAGCAGGATGGTCTCAAACGGACGCTTGCCGGGGTGCTGGCTGGCGAATGAGGCGTGGTCGGCGGGGTGCCAGTCCTGGGTGGCCACCACCGTGCGATAGCGGCGCTGCGCCAGCAGCCCTGCAATGGGTGCCACCAGGGCATCGCCCTGGTCGCAGGCCAGCGCGCCACCGGGCATGAAGTCTGGCTGCAGGTCGATCACCAGCAGGGCGACGTCGGCGGGCAGGGCGGTCATGGCAGGTCCACTACAACGCAAAGGGGCGACCAGCGTGGCCGCCCCGGCGGCACAGGTCAATCGCCCTGCGGCGTCCCAGCGTCCTGCCCGTAGTACAGCAGGCCGATCTTGATCCGCTCCCGGCCGTTCTCGCGGCGATGGCGGTTGGCATCGCGCAGCGAATACACGCAGCCGCAGTACTCCTGCTGGTAGAACTGCTCGCGCTTGCTGATCTCGATCATGCGGCTGGCACCGCCGCCCTTGCGCCAGTTGTAGTCCCAGTACTGCAGGCCCTCATAGCGCGACGCGGCACGGATGCCGCAGTCGTTGATCTGCGCCATGTTCTTCCAGCGCGAGATGCCCAGCGAAGAACTGATGGTGTCGTAACCGTGTTCGTGCGCGTACAGGGCGGTGCGCTCGAAGCGCATGTCGAAGCACATCGTGCAGCGGATGCCGCGCTCGGGTTCGTTCTCCATGCCGCGCGCACGGCTGAACCAGTTGTCGGTGTCGTAGTCGCAGTCGATGAACGGAATGCCGTGCTGCTCGGCGAAGCGGATGTTCTCCTGCTTGCGCAGCTCGTATTCCTTCACCGGGTGGATGTTGGGGTTGTAGAAGAAGATCGCGTAGTCGATCCCGGAGGCGGTGATCGCCTCCATCACTTCGCCGGAGCAGGGTGCGCAGCACGAATGCAGCAGCAGGCGCTTGCCGTCGGCGGGCAGTGTGAGGGCGGGGCGTTGTAGCTCGGTCATCGTCGGGTACCGCATGGACCGCCGGCAACGGCGGTGGCCCATGCATCGGGCGGGGAAACGGGTCTGGCCGGATACCGTGAAAAGGACGCGCGCGGCCGCCTCGCCTGCACGCGCAGGACAGCGGCGGCCCCGGCACCCTCCCCGCGGAGAGTCCAGGTCGAATCAGGGGACGGTCGTGTCCCCCGGCCGGGGCCGGTATTCGGGCTGATGGACACGGGCCGAAGCCCACCTACTACCTGCCGCTTCCCAGGCGCGAGCCCAGTGCTGTTGGCAGGATTCGTTTCCATTCACCGCTGCGGGGCAGCTCCGGAATGGGCGCGTGAGGCGCCTTCACCGGATTCCCGTTTAAATCCCTCCCCGCGCGTGAACGCCTGGAGGGATACCTTCGGCGCGCCCACGGTGGACGGGTTGCTGGCCAGGGTCAAGGGGGGGCAGAGCCCGTTGCGCTGCAACGGGATCCGATCCCGGCGGAAGGAAGGGGTCGGATCCCGCTGCCACGCAGCGGGCTCTGACCCCGGGCGGGACATGCCTTCAACGTCCCGCCGCCGCACGCGCGCGGATGTCGTCCAGCCGCTGGTCGTGCAGCAGGCGGCCGTTCTCCCACACGGTCACCATCGCATCCTCGAATCCCGACGGCAGCGTTTCGTCACCGCTGGCCGGCAGTGGCACCGTATGCAGGCTGCCATCATCCAGGCGCCGCAGCAGGCGCATGCGGCCACGCTTGCTGGCCTTGCCGGCGTCGGTGACCGGGTCCTTGTAGACGTCAATCCACTCACCCTCGACCCGCGCTGCCGAGCACTTCAGTGCGAACTTCTGCGTATCGCGGTCCAGCCGCTGCAGCAGCGCGCCACCCATGCCGAAGGCTATGTTGTCGGCGGCGTAGCCGTCGTCGGTGATGCGTTGCAGGATGGCGCGGATCGTATCCGGGTTGATGCCATCGCCCTGGATCAGCCGCACGTGGTTGAGCACGCGGTAGCCCTTGCCGTTGATCGTGTGGCCAAAGGCCTCGTCCAGCCGGCGCAGGCTTTCGGAAACCACCTCCACCGGGTCGCCCGAGTCGGGGCGGATGACCAGGGTGGCGCCCGAGGCGATCACTTCATCACGCAGCGTCGTGCCCCAGTGCTCGCTGATCGCGCGGTAGATGTCATAGCTGTCCGACACCACCGCGACGATCGCACCGGGCTTGCCGAACTGGCGCAGCATGTTGCGGTAGGCGTCCACCTCGCGCTCGCGGCCCCAGCTGGTGATGGTGCTGTGCTCGGCGGCGGGAATCGAATAGCCCGCCATCGGCGCGTGATAGTGCGCGCGCGCCAGGCACAGCGCCGAGACCGTATCGGTGCCGAGGAAGTTGACCAGGTGCGCGGCACCGCCCAGCGCGGCCGATTCCAGGCTCGAGACACCGCGCGCACCGAAGTCATGCAGCTTGAACGGCAGCTGGCCCTGCGGGTCGTCGCTGGTCTGCTGCAGGAAGCCGGCGATGGTCTGCCGTGCATGCCAGCTGATGGTGGCCACGGTGACCGGGTACCACACGCGCAGCAGCAGCGTTTCCAGATACGACGGGACCCAGAACGCGGCGGGATCGGTCGATTCAATGGTCATCAATGCCTGGTGGGTAGGCACCACGCTGCCCTCGGGCACGGCGCGGATGCGGACCGGCAGATGGCCGCCGAGACGGTCGACGATATCGCGCCAGCCGGCCTCGTTGAAGGGTTCGCCATGGGCGGCGAATACCGCAGCGGCGTCGTCGATGTCGGCGTGGGTGACCGGCCGTGCCAGGGCGTCCTTGAGGATCGCCTGCAGGCCGAAGAACACCGTGCGGTCGTGCAGGCCGCCACGCGATTCAACATAGAAGAAGGTGGCATCGGTACCCGGCGGGTACTGCAGCCAGTGGCTGGCCTTGTAGCTGTCGGTGTTGAGGAGAAGATTATCGAGGTAGTGCATGACGGAAGCTCCTTCGCGTCGAGTGACACCAGCGGTCTATCCGCCAGTGGGGAGGCCGGGCCTGTCAGCCGCGGCCGAGGAAATACTCCAGGATGTGCAGGTGGTCTTCGAACAGCTGCGGGCCCATCTCCAGTGCTTCACTCACCGGAATCCAGCGCGCCTTGTCGGCGTCGTCGCCGCCGCGCACCGCCGGCAGTTCACCGGCCGGGAATTCGAAGTGGAAACCGTGGGTGATGGTGCGGCCGCGCTGGCTGCGGTCGGGGTGGTCGAACACCTGCTGGCTCTTCAGTGAGCCCTTCAGCACCGGCAGCGGAATCTTCAGCCGGGTCTCTTCGCGCAGTTCGCGCAGGCAGCTGTCGAGCAGGCTCTGGTCCTGGCCGACGAAGCCACCGGGCAGCGCCCACAGCCCCTTGCCGGGCTCCGAGCGGCGACGCACCAGCAGCACGTGGCCCGAATGCACCACCACCGCATCGGTAGTGACGAAGGTGGGCGCGTAGGGCGCGTCCTTCCAGGCGGCCTTGTACTGTTCGATGAAGCGGTACTCGGCCACCAGCTGGCCATACGCGGGCGCGCTCTTCCGGAAGGCCTCAAGCATGTCGTACACCGGTGCCGGCACATTGCCACGCAGCATCAGCAGCGCACCGTGGAAGTCGACGTCGCCGGCTTCGAACAGGTAGCGCCGTAGCTCGGTGGCCGACAGGGTGGCGGTGTGCTGCACGTCCACCAGCGGCCACTGCGGGAATTCGCGCAGGTAGTAGCTGGAGGCGTCCTTGTCCATGCCGATCAGGCCGACCTTGGCATCGGCGGCGGCGCCGTCGTTGCGCAGGGCCTCGGCCACCTGGCGCTGCACGTTGGCGATCCACTGGGCCTCGTTGTAGAGGTGGTCGCGCAGCGGGCGGATCAGCAGGCGGTCGGTGTGGCCATCGAGGGCGGCCTGGATCATCACGACACGTTCGGCCACGGTCCAGGGATTGCGCAGACTGCGGGGGGTATCGGCAGAACCGACCAGGAAGATCAGCTTGCGGGTCCGGCTCAGGGCCAGGCGGGCAACGGCGGCGTGGCCGTTGTGGAAGGGCTCGAAACGCCCGATGAAGACGAGATAGTCGAATTCCATGAGAATCCCTCATGTCGTTGTGGCAGCCGCGGGTCTGTCCCTTGGCTTGGTGCTGATGCTACGCCGATGGTTGTGGGGGTCAAGTGTTGTGGGTTGCCGGCAGGGCTGCGCCCTGCACCTGCCGAGGCACGTCAACGTCAACTTCAGAAGCTGGGATTCCGCGGGTTGGGGGGTGGGTCCGGTTGAGGGGGACGCTGCAAGTACGTCCCTGTAAGCTCGGTCGCCGCTTGCTTGTGTGCGCTGTCCTGCGCGCACCGCAAGACCGGGGTTGGGCGTCCTGCCCAACCCGCCCGAGGCATGCCTCGGGCCCATGCGGCTCACGCCCCCTCAACCGGCCCCACCCCGCCTTCGACAGATTTCTGCGGTCTGTCGGAACGGCACGGGGTCGGATCCCGTTGCAACGCAACCGGCTCTGACCCCATTGCTAGGGCGCTGCGAGGTAGCGCTGCCAGAGGTGGTTCACCAGCTGCATCTCCGGGTCGTACTGGCGCTTTCGTTCAACGAACGCATTCCACTGCGGGTACGCGCGCTGGAACTGGTCGCGTGTGGCGTGCGGGCGGTAGGGCAGGTAGTACCGCCCGCCGCTTTCCACTGCGGCGTCGATCAATGCGCGGGTCCAGCGCGTGGACATCGTGTCGCCCCACGGGTGACGTCGTTGCTTGTGATACAGCACGAAGCAGAACACTTCTTCGTTTGCCCACGTCATCAAGGCGGTCGTATCCGCCGGCGCGTGGCGGATCGATACGTTCAATGCATCCACGCGATGGTGCTGCAGGATCGCGGCCATGCGCGTGGCGAAGGCCTGGAAGCTGCGCACGGGGATGAAGTATTCCTGCAGCAGGTAGGTCGACATCGCGCGCGTGCGTGGTTCCAGCGCGGCCACGTCCAGGCTCGCTTCCAGGTTGCGATGGATCACGCGCGCTTTGGCAATCTGCTGCTTCACCACTGAGCTCTCGCGCAGCTGCGGGCCGCCGGGCAGTTCGGTGACGGCCCAGATCATGTTCTGCTCGTGGGCATAGCTCGCACCCACCGGTATCAGGCGCCGGGTGTCGGTCAGCGCTGCCGTGCTGCGCCGCCAGGTCACGGTCACCGGTGCATCGAAACGCGGCGGAATGAGGTCGGCGTTGTGCATCAACGCATCGCTGCGCGACGCCACGTTCTCGCGGAACCACTGCGGGTAATCGGCCAGCGCCACCCGCTCCATGTGCCGCGCCATGCGGTCGTTGCCGGCCAGGTCCAGCTCGACTTCGCTGACCACGCCGATCAGGCCATAGCCACCGATGACGGCGGCGAACAGCTCCGGGTGCTGCGTGCGCGAGGTCTCGACCACCTCGCCGGACCGCAGCACCACCTGCAGCGCACGCACGGTGGAGGCGATGCTGCCGCTGCCGACGTAGCGGCCATGGCAGTTCACCGACACCGAACCACCGACGGTGAAATTGCTGAAGCTCTGCATCACCTTCACCGACAGGTTGTGCGGGTCCAGCCATTCCTGCAGCGTGCGCCAGCGCATGCCGGCCTGCACGCGCACCGCCTTGCGCGCGACGTCCAGCCACAGCAGGCGGTGGCTCGGCGTCAGGTCCAGCTGCAGGGCGCCGGCCGCACTGGTCTGCCCGCCCATGCTGTAGCGGCCGCCGGCCACGCAGACCATGCCCCGGTGCTGCTGCAGGGCGGCCTGCAGGTCGGCCGTGTCGGCAACGGCCCGCACCGCGGCCACGTCGGTAGGCTCCAGCTGGCTGATGTCGTTGGCCACGGCCGTGCCGCGCCGGGTACAGGCAGTGGCGGCAGTGGCGGCGGCACAGCCTGCGATGAACGCGCGACGGGTGGTCATGGCAATCCCTGCATGAGTGTCCTGGGTGCAGTGTGCCCCGGCACGGCGGGAGCGGCCAGTGGCCCTTCCGTGGGTGGGTTCTCAGGCTGTGAGAAGCCTTCGCGTCATACTGCATCCGTAGCGTCGGGTGGCATCTCAGGCACAGTCAGCGGGGGCAGGGTAGTGGCAGACAAGTACTGCGATCTGGTCATGAAAGGCGGCATCACCAGCGGCATCGTGTACCCCAATGCGGTACTGGCGCTGGCGCGCGAGTATCGGTTCAAGAGCATCGGCGGCACTTCGGCCGGCGCCATCGCTGCGGCGGTGGCGGCTGCGGCAGCGTGTGGTGATCGCCGCCAGCAGGCCGGCGAACATCTGCCTGGCGATGCCGGCTATGGTGGGTTGTCGGCGGTATCGGCGCAGCTGTCGCGGCGCGGCTTCATCTACAGCCTGTTCCAGCCCGCACGCGGCGCACGCGCGGCCTATCGGCTGCTGGTGGTGCTGACCGGCAATGCCAGCCTGCCGCACAAATTGCTGTGCCTGGCCGTTGCCGTGTTCGAGATCGCGCCGCTGGAAGTGCTGGTGTCGCTGGCGCTGCTGCTGGGCCTCGGCTGGTGGGGCGGCGGTTGGAGCGGCGTGGCCGCCACGCTGCTGCCGTCGCTGCTGTGTGCGTATGGTGCGGGTGTGGCCGGTGCCGCGCTGCGTGTGGCACGCGTGGCGCGACGCAATCTGCTGGGCCTGTGCAGTGGACTCGGCCGCGATGCACGCACGCCGGCACTGACCGAGTGGCTGCACGAATGCCTGCAGCAGTTGTCCGGCAAGCCGCTGGATGCACCGCTCACCTTCGCCGACCTGCACGACGCGCCGCGCTATGCCGGCGAGCCGGACAGCCCGCATGCGATCAGCCTGCAGATGATCACCACCTGCGTGTCGCACAACGAGCCGCGTACGCTGCCGCTGGGCGGCGCGCAGTTCTGGTTCCTGCGCGAGGAATTCGAGCAGCTGTTCCCGGCCAGCGTGGTGCAGTGGCTGGTGACACAGGCCGGGCCGCCGCTGGAGGTGGAAGGGCGGCAGTACTACCACCTGCCGCCGGGCCCGCAGCTGCCGGTGCTGGTGGCCACACGCATGAGCCTGAGCTTCCCGCTGCTGATCAGCGCGGTGCCACTGCACGAGCCCTCGCGCCGCGAGCGCCGCTGCGAACCCACCGCACCTGCGGCCGACCCCGAGCACAACGTGGCCGACAGCATGGAAGGGCTGACCAGCGCCGGGCAGACCTGCGGCCCGGTAATCACCGCGTTCCGCATCTGCTGGTTCTCCGATGGAGGCATCAGCAGCAACTTCCCGATCCATCTGTTCGACGCCGCCCTGCCACGCTGGCCGACCTTCGCCATCAATCTGGTCTACCCGCAGCACGCCGAAGCGGTGAGCCAAGGCAGCGGTGGCCGCCAGTCGCTGGAACACGCGGTGTTCCTGCCCACGGAGAACCGCCACGGCTGGCAGCGCACCTACCAGTCGATCGCCACACCGCTGGCAGCCGCCGAGCTGGGGCGCTTCCTGTTCGCGGTGGTGGCGACCATGCAGAACTGGCGCGATCTGCTGCAGGCACGCGCGCCGGGCTACCGCGACCGCATCGTGCACGTCAGCCTGCAGGGCGACGAAGGTGGCATGAACCTGGACATGCCACAGGAGGTGCTCACCCGCATCGCTGACAAGGGCAGCCTGGCTGGTGCGCGCTTCTGTTCGTTCTCGTTCGAGAACCACTACTGGATCCGCTGGCGCAACCTGGCGTCGGCCTATCAGCGTTACACGCTGGAGGTGGCGCGAACGGACGACCCGGCGCAGCAGGTGCTGGCCTACCGCGCGGCGTACTCGATGGTTGCCCGCGGTGAACCGTCTCCGCCCTCGTACAAGCTGGGCTCGGAAGACAAGCGGCTGGCCTCGCAGCAGCTATGGGGCTTGATGGTCGAACAGGGTCGCACCTGGGAGGACCTCGGCCCCGACCTCACCGACGGCGCACCGCGCCCGCTGCCGCAGATGAAGGTCACGCCGATCTACTGACCGGGTAGCAGATCCACGCGTGGCGTGGATCAAGCGTGTCGACCAAGGTCGACACCTACCCACAGCAGCAAAGGATGCCGTTTTGACAGCTCGCGGAGATCTGTCGAAGGCGGGGTGGGTCCGGTGGCGGGGGTGTCCGCGGCATGGATGCCGAGGCCAAGCCCCAAGGACGGGTCTACGGCGTCCCCCGCTACCGGACCCACCCCGCCATCCCACGGAAAGCCCGCTGTTGCTTTTGCTGTTGCCTTGGATTGAAGCAGGTGCAGGGCGCAGCCCTGCCGCCCCCCTACCTCCCCGGCAACTGCGCGAACGCGCGCTGCATGCAGTCCTCGCGCGGGCACACCCGGCAGCCCGGCCCGATCGACACCGAATTGCCCGGGCTCTGCACGTCCAACCCCAGCGAATACACCAGCCGCTCGGCATGCTGCAGGTCGCAGCCCAGCGCCACCGCGAAAGTCTTGCGCGGCTGGCCATGCCCGACCGGCCCGCTGCTGACCTGCCGTGCCAGCCAGAAATGGCGGCGGCCATCGGGCATGCGCGCAGTCTGGGTGAGGATGCGTCCGGGCTGGTTGAATGCCTCATAGACGATCCACAGCGGGCATGAGCCACCCACCTGCGAGAAGTGGAAGTCGGTGGCCGAATGGCGCTTGGACACATTGCCCGCGCGGTCCACGCGGATGAAGAAGAACGGCAGCCCGGGCGCGCTGCGCCGTGCCAGCGTGCTCAGCCGGTGGCAGACCGCCTCGAAGCCGACGCCGAACTGGTGCGCCAGCAGTTCGATGTCGTAGCTGCTGGCCTCGGCCGCACGCAGGAAGCGCATGTACGGCATCACCAGGGCACCAGCGAAATAGTTCGACAGACCGATGCGGGCCTGAGCGATGCGTGCCTCATCGGTGAAGCCAGCACGTGCCACCACCGCATCGATCTGCGGCAGGTAGCCGTGCAGGGCCAGTTCGGCGGCCATCTGGAATGCCTGCTGGCCCGGCTCCAGGTAGTCCGGCAGCCACAGCCGCCGTGCAGCGGCATCGTACTGGCGTTTCTCGCGCCCGGCCTGCAGCGCGGCCACTTCCACCAGCACGCCGTGGCGGTCGGCCAGCAGCTGGCGCAGCCGCGGCGCCACGTGGCCGGGCGACAGCCCCCACTCGGCGAACAGGCGTTCGGCCAGCTCATCCAGCTCGGGGATGTGGTTGTGCATGCGGTTGAAGAACTCACGCACCTGGTCACCGGCGGGCAGGATGCTGCCGGCGCCGGGTTCACCCAGCTGGAACTCCAGGGCGGCGGCATGCTCACGCAGCGCCAGGTGGCGGCGGTGCAGATCCAGCAGGGCGCGGCTGACCTGCGGCAGATTGCCGGCCAGCGCCCGCAGCTCGGTGGCACTGACATCGGCCAGACCCAGGTCGCGCAAGGTCTCGCCCAGCGACTCCTGCAACGCAGCGGGCTCATCTTCGTCGAACAGGGCGGAAACATCGCCCAGTACCTCGCCCAGCTTCTTCTGCACGGCCGGGGTGAGTGGGCGCTTGTTGCGCTCGATCTGGTTCAGGTAACTAGCCGACAGGCCCAGGGCGCGGGCCAGGTCCACCTGGCTGTAGCCGCGCTGCTCGCGCAGCCGGAGGAGGCGCAGGCCAAGTTGTCGCTGGGGGGCTGAATAATTCACACAATTAACATGAATCGTCTGTCGTATTGGCCAGATTAAGCGGATTCAGCCCGGAAATCGAGGTGGGTGCTGTGAATAATGCCAAGCATCTTTCGAGCCCGTGGGATTGTCGTCATGACTGTTGCAGCGCCCCGTATCCGCATGCTGATCGATGGCCAGTTCATCGAATCGGCCACCTCCCACTGGCAGGACGTGATCAATCCGGCCACCCAGGACGTGCTGGCCCAGGTGCCGTTCGCCACCACCGGCGAAGTGGATGCCGCCGTCGCTGCCGCCAAGGAAGCCTTCAAGACCTGGCGCAAGACCCCGATCGGCACCCGCGCGCGCATCTTCCTGAAGTACCAGCAGCTGATCCGCGAGAACATGAGCGAGCTGGCCCACATCCTCACCGCCGAACAGGGCAAGACCCTGCCCGACGCCGAAGGCGATGTGTTCCGCGGCCTGGAAGTGGTCGAGCACGCCGCCGCCATCGGCAACCTGCAGCTGGGCGAGCTGGCCAACAACGTGGCCAATGGCGTCGATACCTACACCATCATGCAGCCGCTGGGCGTGTGCGCCGGCATCACCCCGTTCAACTTCCCGGCGATGATTCCGCTGTGGATGTTCCCGATGGCCATCGCCACCGGCAACACTTTCATCCTCAAGCCGTCCGAGCAGGACCCGATGGTGACCATGCGCCTGGTCGAGCTGGCGCTGGAAGCCGGCATTCCGAAGGGCGTGCTGAACGTCGTCCACGGTGGCGAGGAAGTGGTCAACGCGATCTGCGACCACCCGGACATCAAGGCCGTGTCGTTCGTCGGTTCCACCCGCGTCGGCACCCACGTCTACAACCGCGCCTCGCTGGCCGGCAAGCGCGTGCAGTGCATGATGGGCGCCAAGAACCACGCCGTGGTGCTGCCGGACGCCAACAAGGAACAGACCCTCAATGCGATGGTCGGCGCCGCCTTCGGTGCGGCCGGCCAGCGCTGCATGGCGGCCTCCACCCTGGTGCTGGTCGGTGAAGCGCGCAACTGGGTGCAGGACCTGGTGACCAAGGCCAAGACCCTGAAGGTCAGCGGCGGCACCGTGTCCGGCACCGACGTCGGCCCGGTCATTTCCTGCAGCGCCCGCGAGCGCGTCGAAGGCCTGATCGCCTCGGGCGTGGAGCAGGGCGCCCAGCTGGTGCTCGATGGCCGCAACCCGCAGGTCGATGGCTTCGAGAAGGGCAACTTCGTCGGCCCGACCATCTTTGCCGGTGTCACCACCGACATGCGCATCTACCAGGAAGAAATCTTCGGGCCGGTGCTGGTCATCCTCGAAGCGGAAACGCTGGAAGACGCCATCGCGATGGTCAACAGCAACCCGAACGGCAACGGCACCGCACTGTTCACCCAGTCCGGCGCGGCCGCGCGCAAGTTCCAGGAAGACATCGACGTCGGCCAGGTCGGCATCAACGTGCCGATCCCGGTGCCGGTGCCGCTGTTCTCGTTCACCGGTTCGCGCGCGTCCAAGCTGGGTGACCTGGGCCCGTACGGCAAGCAGGTGGTGCTGTTCTACACCCAGACCAAGACGGTCACCGCACGCTGGTTCGATGATGAAACGCTGAGCCACGGCGTCAACACCACGATCAGCCTGAAGTAACGGCAGGAGCAGCCATGAGCCACTCGATGACGACGGAACTGGAAGAAGCGCAGCAGGCGTACCGCGAGGCTGCGCGCGACTTCGCACAGGCTGAACTGGCGCCGCACGCCGCGCGATGGGATGCGGAGGGCATCTTTCCGCGCGAGGCGATCGCCAAGGCTGGTGAACTGGGCTTCTGCGGTCTGTACATGGACCCGGAAGTGGGCGGCAGCGGCCTGAGCCGACTGGACGCCGCCGTCGTCATCGAGGAGCTCGCCAACGTCGATCCGTCGACTGCGGCGTATATCAGCATCCACAACATGGCCTCGTGGATGGTGTCCACGTGGGGCCAGACCGAACTGCGCGATGCGTGGGGCACTGATCTGTCCTCGGGCAGCAAGCTGGCCTCGTACTGCCTGACCGAGCCGGGCGCCGGTTCCGATGCGGCCTCGCTGAAGACGACCGCCGTGCGCGACGGTGACTTCTATGTACTGAACGGCTCCAAGGCCTTCATTTCCGGCGCCGGTGCCACCGAGCTGCTGGTGGTGATGGCGCGTACCGGCGGTGCCGGTGCCGGCGGCGTCAGCGCCATTGCCGTGCCGTCGGACCTGCCCGGCATCAGCTTCGGCCGCAAGGAAGAGAAGATGGGCTGGAACAGCCAGCCCACCCGGGGCATCACCTTCGAAAACGTCCGCGTGCCGGTCAGCCACCTTCTGGGAGAGGAAGGCGGTGGATTCAAGCTGGCGATGAAGGGGCTGGATGGTGGCCGCATCAACATCGCCGCCTGCTCGCTGGGTGCTGCGCAGGGCGCACTGGATGCCGCGCGCCGCTACATGGGCGAGCGCCGCCAGTTCGGCAAGGCGCTGGCCGAGTTCCAGGCACTGCAGTTCAAGCTGGCCGACATGGTCACGCAGCTGGTGGCCGCGCGGCAGATGGTACACACCGCCGCGCGCAAGCTCGATGCCGGTGCCAACGACGCCAATGTGTGGTGCGCGATGGCCAAGCGTTTTGCCACCGATGCGGGTTTCAACGTCTGCAATGAAGCGCTGCAGATCCACGGTGGCTACGGCTACATCCGCGAATACCCGATCGAGCGCCTGCTGCGTGACTGCCGCGTGCACCAGATCCTGGAAGGCACCAACGAGATCATGCGGGTGATCGTTGCCCGTCACCTGCTCAACACCGAAGAGGAACTGCGATGAAGGATTGGCGTACCCAGGAGCACGTGGGCCTGAAGGTGGAGGCTGACGGCCACACCGCCGTGGTCACCCTGAACAACCCGCCGGCGCACACCTGGACCGTTCACAGCCTGTCGGCGCTGCGCGACCTGGTCGGCGCGCTCAACGCAGACCGTGACATCTACGCACTGGTGATCACCGGTGACGGCGAGAAGTTCTTCTCCGCCGGTGCCGACCTCAACCAGTTCGCTTCAGGCGACAAGGCCGCCGCACGCGAGGCCGCGCGCCGCTTCGGCGAAGCCTTCGAAGCGCTGTCCGGGTTCCGTGGCGTGTCGATCGCCGCGATCAACGGCTACGCCATGGGCGGTGGCCTGGAATGCGCGCTGGCCTGCGACCTGCGCATCATCGAAGACCACGCCCAGGTCGCGCTGCCGGAGGCCACCGTCGGCCTGCTGCCGTGCGCCGGTGGCACCCAGAACCTGCCGCGCCTGGTCGGCGAGGGCTGGGCCAAGCGCATGATCCTGCTGGGCGAGCGCATCAACGCTGAAACCGCCGTGCGCATTGGCCTGGCCGAAGAAAAGGTCGGCAAGGGCGAAGCCAAGGCGCTGGCGCTGGAATGGGCGAAGAAGGCCGGCAAGCAGAGCCCGACCAGCATCGCCGCCTGCAAGACCCTGGTGCAGTCCACCCGCACCGGCAGCCACGCCGCGGCGCTGGTGGCCGAGCGCGAAGCCTTCGTCGATCTGTTCGACACCGCCGACCAGGTCGAGGGCGTGACCGCCTTCCTGGAAAAGCGCGCCGCGCAGTGGAAGAACGCATGAGCACCGACACCGTTGCCGATGAAGCACCGGTGCTGTTCGAAGAGCGCGTGGCCGGCAACGGCACGCGCATCGGCATCGCCACGCTCAACGCGCCGCGCACGCTCAATGGGTTCTCGCTGCCGATGGCGCACCTGCTGCTGAAGCAGCTGAATGACTGGGCCGATGACAACGGCATCGCCATGGTGGTGCTGCAGGGGGCCGGGGAAAAAGCGTTCTGCGCTGGCGGTGACCTGCACAGCCTGTACAAGGCCATGGTCGCCTTCCGCGAAGAAGGCCGCAGCGATATCCGCGAAAACGACTACGCCGCTGAATTCTTCGACGTGGAGTACCGCGTCGATTACCTCATCCACACCTACGCCAAGCCGATCCTGTGCTGGGGCCACGGCATCGTGATGGGCGGCGGCATCGGGCTGATGTCCGGCGCCAGCCACCGCGTGGTCAGCGAGCGTTCCAAGCTGGCCTTCCCGGAAATCACCGTCGGCCTGTTCCCCGATGTCGGCGGGAGCTGGCTGCTGCCGCGCGTGCCGGGCAAGGGCGGCCTTTTCCTGGCCCTGACCGGCGCGCTGCTGAACCCCGGTGATGCCATCTACGCCGGCCTGGCCGACGTGCACGTTGCCGAAGAACGCCGCAGCGCGGTGTTCGATGCGCTGCTGCAGGTGGCCTGGTCCGCCGATGCCACGCACAACCACGAACGCCTGAGCCAGCTGCTGCAGTCGCACGCCAGCGATGCAGCCACCGGCCCGCTGCTGGCCCATGCTGCGCAGGTGGATGCGCTGTGCGAAGGCGATGACCTGCCCGCGATCATCAACCGCATCAGCGCGCTGCAGACCGACGATACCTGGCTGCAGGCGGCACAGAAGACCCTTGCCGCCGGCGCGCCCGGCTCGGCACGTCTGGCGTTCGAGCTGCAGCGCCGCAGCGCTGGCCAGGATCTGGCCAGTGTCTATCGTCTGGAGTACATCACTGCGCTGCACTGCGCCGCCCACGGCGATTTCGCCGAAGGCATCCGCGCGCTGCTGATCGACAAGGACCGCAACCCGCAGTGGAACCCGGCCCGCCTGGCCGAGGCCACCACCGCGTGGGCCGATACGTTCTTCGCTTCGCCCTGGGCCGATGCTGCGCATCCGCTGGCCGACCTGGGCACCCCCGTCGCTGAAAGGAGCCTGGCATGAGCCGCATTGCATTCATTGGGTTGGGCAACATGGGTGGCCCGATGGCCGCCAATCTGGTCAAGAACGGCCACACCGTGCGCGTGTTCGACCTGGTGCCGGCCGCGGTGCAGGCTGCCGTCGATGCCGGTGCCAGCGCTGCGTCGTCGGCACGCGACACCCTGGCCGACGCCGAAGTGGTGATCTCGATGCTGCCGGCCAGCCGCCACGTCGAAGGCGTGTACCTGGGCGACGACGGCATCCTCGCCGCGATTCCGGCCGGTGCACTGGTCATCGACTGCAGCACCATTGCCCCGGCCAGCGCGCGCAAGGTTTCTGAAGCCGCCGCCGCGCGTGAACTGCAGATGCTCGACGCACCGGTGTCCGGCGGTACCGCCGGTGCCCAGGCCGGTACCCTGACCTTTATCGTCGGTGGCGAAGAGGACGCGCTGGAACGCGCGCGCCCGGTGCTGCAGGCGATGGGGAAGAACATCTTCCACGTCGGCGCCAGTGGTGCCGGCCAGGTTGCCAAGCTGTGCAACAACATGGCGCTGGGCGTGATCATGGCGGTGACTGGTGAAGCCATCGCGCTGGGCGTGGCGCACGGGCTGGACCCGAAGGTGCTGTCGCAGATGATGGCGGTCAGCACCGGCCGCAGCTGGGCGACCGAGGTGTGCAACCCGTGGCCGGGCGTGCTGGAAAACGCGCCGGCGTCGCGCGGCTACAGCGGCGGCTTCGGCAGCGACCTGATGCTCAAGGACATGGGCCTGGCGGTGGAAGCGGCGATGAGTGTCGGCGCCTCGATCCCACTGGGCGAAGTGGCCCGCAACCTGTACTCGATGAACCACCAGGCCGGCCGCGGCAAGCTGGATTTCTCCAGCGTCGTGCAGCTCATTACGAGCGAGAAGTGACCTGGTAGTGCCGGCTGCTGGCCGGCAACCTCATGCCCCCATGCGGGACAACGAAGGTGGGATGGGCGGATGCCCGGTTTCGATCGGCATCCGCCCATTTTTTTGCCCTGCACGCGGGTAGTGCCGGCCGCTGGCCGGCATCAACGCATCAGGCGACGATCAGCGTCACGTCGATGTTGCCGCGGGTGGCGTTGGAGTACGGGCAGACGATGTGAGCCTTCTGCACCAGTTCCTCCACCTGCTCGCGCGGCACGCCCGGCACGTTGATGGTCAGCTCGGCTTCAATGCCGAAACCGGTCGGGATCTGGCCGATGCCAACCTTGCCGGTGACGGTGGTGTCGGCCGGCAGCGCGACCTTGGCCTGGCCGGCCACGAACTTCAGCGCGCCCAGGAAGCAGGCCGAGTAGCCCGCGGCGAACAGCTGCTCCGGGTTGGTGCCCGGACCGCCAGCGCCGCCCAGCTCGCGCGGGGTCGACAGCTGGATGTCCAGCACGTTGTCGGAGGACACGGAACGGCCTTCACGGCCGCCGGTGGAGGTGGCCTGGGCGGTGTACAGAACCTTTTCGATGGACATCGGGATGCTCCTGGTCAGTGGGTGGGTGTTGCGTTGGAGCCTACTTTGCCCGGTTTCCGCGTACGTTGGGTTGCACTGCGTACGAAAAACTTGATCGATCGTCCTGTCAGCCTAGATCGTCCATTCGCGGTCGGTGGTAAACATGATCGTCAGCCAGCGGTCCGGCGAGGCCTCGCCCAGCGCATCGCCGATCTCATCACGCAGCTGGTCCCATTCCACCAGCGGCCGCGGCGGGTCGTCCTCGCGCACCACGAAGAACAGCTCGATCTGCTCGCCACGCCCCACCTGCGCCACGTAGCTGCGGTGTTCGACGAAGCCATGCCTGGCGACGATGTCGCGCGCCACCGCATCCACATGCGCCTGCAGCTCCGGCGGGGTCACCAGCAGGATGCCGGCCAGCGCCCGGCGCACGGTGCCGAGTGGGGCGATCATCACCAGCACGCAGACGAAGGCGAGGATGGCCGGGTCGATGTACGGCCCGACCCAGGCCCACGACGTGCCCTGCACCAGCACACCGCCGAGGAATGCCAGCAGGTAGCAGGCCGACATGCTGGCTGCGATCACCCAGTTCTTCGCATCCAGCGCGATGAATTCCGAACCGATGCGGCGGTTGGCGCGCAGGATGAACCACGCCAGTGCGCCTTCGCCTACGATCGACAGCCCGGCAAAGGCGATGGCCGGGCCCAGCGCAATGTGGCGGCCCCCTGACATCAGTGCATCCACCGCATTGACCAGGGCATACAGTGCCGCACCGATCATCAGCGTGCCGCTGACCCCCAGCACGATCGGCTCCAGGTGCCAGAAGCCCATGGTGAAGCGCTGGTTGAGCCGCGATTGCAGTGCATCGGTCTGCGTGGACAGCGCGATCAGCCGTGCCACCAGCAGTGACAGCCAGGTCATCACCACGTCGATCAGGCCGTAGATGCCGTCGAAGATGATCAGCGAGGAATTGGCCAGCAGACCGAACACCACGGCCGCAGCGGCCAGCAGCAGCGAGGCGGCAATCGACAGGCGCAGCACGCCCTGTTCGGTGGCGGGGTCGAAGAACTGCGGGCGATCGGTAGCCATGCCCCTATTGTAGAGCGGAGCCATGCCCCGCGGCCTTTCGCGGCCGGCCGCGCTACTCTCGTGCAGCCGCTTCCCGTGGACTGCGCCCCTCCCACGTGCCGGCGTCCGCCGGTAGAGTCGACTGTCAGTCGACTGCGCGTGAGTGACCGCTCCCGATCGACAGCGCCATGCGGCCACGCCCGCCTGCGCGCGGAGTTTTCCCATGCAAACGCCCTACCCCCTGCGCCAGCAATGGCTCGTGGGTGCGGCGTTCGACTACCCGCACGTGGCGCGCCGAAGGTGCAGATCGGTCTGCGCGATGCCGACCTATGGGATCTGACTGCCGTGGCCGCGCTGGAGCGGGCGCAGGAAAAGCTGGCCGCACACGGTGCCGAGGTGACGGTGGTGGAACTCAATGCGGCCAGCCAGACGCTCGTCGAGCAGGTGGGTGGCGCGGATAGCGTGCACTGAAGCGGCCACGTGGCCAGGTAGCGCCGGGCCACGCCGGGCGAATGAAGCGGTCTCGGTCAGGCCCTGCCGGCCTGCACGATGAGGTGCAACCCAAGCGCCGAGAAGGCAATCGCATGCCCGTTGGCCTGCACTCACGCCATCATGGCCCGCGGCCCGTGCTGCTGGGTCTGCTGGTCGATCTTCTGCTGCTCGCGCTGCTGATCGCTCACCTGCAGGGCCCGCTCGCTGTTCTCCTGCACGCTCTGGCGCATCGCGTCAGCGGTCGATACCGGCGCGCTATTGCGGTTCAACGCGCTTTCGTCGTGCAGTGCATTGGCCTGCACCGCGCGCGCCATCGAGCCGTCCTGGTTCAGCTCAACGCGATCCACCCGGTACAGGCCGGCACGCGCAGCTTCCACGGTAAGCGCAGCGGCCAGCTTCTCGCTGTGCTCGCCGGAGGGCAGGCCACGCGCTTCCTCGGCGAACTTCACCTGCACCAGGGTCTCGGTGTACAGCCAGTTCTGCGGGCTGCGCGGGTCGGACATCGGGTACACCGTCTCGCGCGCCGGCTCGGCCGCCGCCTGCTGTTCCGGGGTGTTGCCCTGTTCCTGCGCACGCTGCTGCACTTCATTGGCCAGCGCCTGGCGGGTTTCCGCATCGGCGATGCCAGTCGCAGGCAGGCCATGCTGCTGCTGGAAGGTGTTGATCGCGTGGCGGCTGCCGCCGCCCAGATAGCCGTCGCTGCCGATGGGCTGGCCCTTGGCATCGGTCAGCCCCAGCGCGGCCAGGTTGCCCTGCAGTTCGCGCGCGTCGCGGTCGATGGCGGCCAGCGTGGCGGGGCCGGCCTTGCCGTCCACCGGGTCGAGATTGTGCGCGCGCTGGAAGTCTTCCACCGCCTTGCGGGTGGTGGCATCGAAGCGCCGGTCCGGATTCAGCGTCTGCTGGCCGTCAGCACTGGCATAGCCCAGCGTGACCAGGTTGCTTTCCAGCTTCAGCACGTCACGGCCGCTGGACCCTTCCTTCAACGTCTGCGAACCGGCCTGCTGGCGCGGTGCGCCTATCTGGCCCAACGCCACCTGGATATCGGCGTCGTTGCGCTCCCCGGCGGGCGAGTAGTCGCGGCTGCTGACCTTGGCATGGGCGCGATCCATTGCGTCCTTGTTGTTGGCATACGCGTCCTCGTAGCGCACGGCGATATCGCCGGCCTTGGGCGCATCGAAGTACTGGTAGGTCTCTCGGATCTGCCCGGCCTTCGCGCGCAGTGCTTCGTAGTCACCACCTTCTTCCAGCACCTTCTGCAGCTTGGGCAGCTGGCTGGGCAACTGGTTGGCGGTCTTGGCGATCAGGCTGATCGCTTCGAAGCGGTTTTCCTCGGCGATGTTGCTGCCGTGCGTATCCACCATCGCCATGCCGATCCGGGTGGCGTTGCGCACCTGCGGGTAGTCGATGTTGGCGTGGATCCACTGCTTGCCTTCGGCCGAACCGGCCCAGGCGTTGATGCTGTCGCGCGTATCGGTATCGATGAACCGGATCGAGCTGCGCCCGCTAAGGCCATTGCCGTGGCTGAGCAGGTCGCGGCGCAGGTCGGCGTGGTCCTGGGGGAAGGGCAGGTTGTGTGCCTTGGCATAGCTGCTGGCCTGCTCGATCACGGCGTCGACATAGGTCGTCTCGCCTGGTTTCAGGGCGCGGCCGTCGATGGCGCCCAGCGCCCACTCTCCACGCTGGCCGAAATCGACCTGGATCGCGCCCAGGCTGTAACCGCTGTTCTGCGCGACCTTGTTCACCGTACCCCAGTGCGGCTCGGTCACGCCCTGGGTGATGCCGGCGATGGCCAGGTGGTAGGAGGCAGGGCCACCTTCGGTGCCGCGACCGACGGCGAAGTACACCGCGCCGGAGGTGGCATCGAGATCGTGGGTATCGATGTTGGTTGGCATGTCTTACATCCTTGTGCAGTCAGAGGGTCTGCCCCTCAGGGGTCAGTCCAGCAGCTGGAGATACTTCTGCAGCTGGTCGGCACGCGCGCTCAGGCGCATCACATCGTTCAACTCGCCCTGCAGGTTGCCGGGCTGCGAATCGTCGTACAGCGCGGTATCCAGTTCACCATCGCGGCTGCGCGACTGCAGCCACGCGCGCTGGGCATTGACCAGCTTGGTCTTCTTCGCGCCACTCAGCCTGGCCTGCAGCTGGCGGTAGGCCTGGTTCAGGCGCTGGTCCTGGCGGGCACTTTCCGAGGTCAGGCAGGCGGCCTGCTCGATTGCACCCTGGGCTTTGTCACGGCAGGCAGTAAAGGTCGGGCTCAGCCCGCCGGCCGCCGGTGCTGCGGTTGCCGTGCCGATGGCAAGGGCGGTGACGGCCAGCGCGGTGGCCAGGATCCTGCTCAAACGCTTGTGCTGCATCATCTGCTCCACACGTCCAATCCATTGCGAGCGCTGGACTATAGCGGCGCCCGTATTTCGTCGTCGTCAACGATTCACGACAAATGTGACCGGTTGCCCTATAGCCAGGACGTCAGCCGCCGCATCAGCACAAGATGAATCCAGTCAGGTACCGGGGCAGAAGGCTGCCTTAGGATGGCTCGCGTGATGGGGACCGATGGACGGCCCCGCCTGGGTCGGCACTCGCCGGCTGCACGCCAGGGAGACGCACGTGAGTGAAGCAATGGCACCCCGCAAGGGCAAGGTAACGAAGATCGCCGGCCGCCGGCATTGGGCGGCGCTGGGTCTGTGTGCGGTACTGGCCGCCTGCCAGCCCCCTTCTTCCACCGCATCGACCGAATCCGCCGCTGCTGCGTCAGCGCCGGCCGCGCTGGCGCCGGCAGGCAACGCGCCCTCCGCCTACCCCGACAGCTCCTACAGCGAGGGCCGGCTGCGCCCCGCTTACGGCTGGTGCGTGGATGGCGTGGAGGACGCAGGCACGTTGCAGGCCTGCGGCAAGGATGAACTGGCCTACCAGCAGGCGCGCCTGCAGGAGGCCACCACCAAGGCCGTGGCCGGACTCGACGCGGCGGCCATATCTACCTTCCGCGCCAGCGAGGCGGCCTGGCGCAGCGACACCGACCATCATTGCGTGGCACCGGCCGATGCCGGCGTGGATGCGCTGCAGAAGGCGCAGGAATGCCGCCTGTTCCGCGTGGCCAATCGTGCCGACGCGTTGCTGGCACAGAGCGCTCCGCCGGACACCTCGCATGCGAAGGCGCCGTTGCGCGATGAATACACCCGCTGCGTGCAGGACGCCCGTGGCATGGACGACCAGCTTGAAGCCTGCGACGCCGCCGAGTTCGCCTATCACAAGCAACAGCTGGAGGCGCAGGTAGCGCGTCTGATGGCGAGCCCGGACAGTCCGGCCAAGGACCGCTGGATGGACGAGCAGGCCAACTGGGTTGAAGACACCGACAAGCGCTGCGCGCCTGCCAGCGACCACGTGGGGGCGATGCTGGATGCGCAGTCGTGCCGCATCAACCGGTACGCCAACCGCGCCTTCGAACTGCAGGGGCGCGTGCTGGCCCGCTGAGCCAGCGCCATCGGCGCCCGGTCAATCTCCAAGGACAAGGAACTGAGCCATGCCTACCCACATCGATACCCGCAATCTGGATGCCACCGCCGGTGCAGTGTTCTTTGCCGTGGGCCGCGGCACCGAAGGCGGTGGGTCGTCGTACCATCTTTCCATTGCCGGCATCACCAAGGGCCTGCACGAGCCGAAGTGGGGCACCGTCGGCGCGGTGGCCGAGAACAGCGGCTATTCGCTGGGCACCATCCAGGTCGACTTTGGCCAGCGCGGCACGTGGCCGCTGGGCGCGACAGAGGGCCGCACGCTGAAGCCGGGCGAGAAGACCTATGTCGACGCCGTGATCGACCAGGCCAGTGCGTATGCCAAGGCACATGGCTTGCCGTTCACCCATGATCGCGCCGATCTGCGTGCGGACCTGCTCAGCCATGGGGATGGACGGGAGCAACGGGCCTCCATCCGTTTCATCGATGCGCCCACCCGCGACAGCATCAATGCCTGGGCCGGCTCGCCGGAAGGCAAGCAGTGGATCCACACGCACATCGACTACCCGCAGGTACGCAACGCCACGCATATCGCCATGAACATGCTGGAAAAGCATGGCAGCGGCATTGCCGAAGACAAACGCTTCGAGGCCATTGCATTGATCGCCAAGACGGCCAACCAGCTGCCAGGCCGGCTGGATGACCTGGAAGCCGTGCTCAAGCGCGGTGGTGATTACCAGGACCTGCGCGACCAGGCCGCCGCGATCCGCCACAGCAGGAAGTTCTACGCCGGGCTGGCCGCCGCCGACGTCGCTGCCGGGTATGAAGACGCCTACGCGCAGCACGCCACCGAAATGGACCGGGCGCACCTGAAGGTGGGACGCCGTGATTTCGTGCCTGCCACCGAAGGCAGCGATCCGGACATCCGGGTGGCGCTGCAACAGGCGCGAGCGCACGGACACGGTGGCGGTGGTCCGCAGGTGCTGAAGGAGGGCTCCAGCGGCCGCGCGGTGGAAAAGCTGGAGCACAACCTGCACGCGCTGGGCTATGGCGGGACGGGGGCGCAGGCCATCCATCCCGATCGCCAGTTCGATGCCACTACCCGCCAGGCCGTCGAGGCCTTTCAGCGTGACCATGGTCTGACCCCGGTGGATGGCAAGGCCGGGCCGGCCACACTGAGCGCGATCGACCGCGAAGCACGCGCGCTGCAAGCGGACATGGCGGCACTGGGGCTGACCGATGCGCGGGGCAGGGCGATTACCCCCGACGGTTACCTGGGGGCGGGCAGCCAGCACGCCATCAACACGTTCCAGCAGCAGCACCATCTGCCGGCCACCGGCATGGCCGACGCATCCACACGCCGTGCGATCGATGCCGAAGCCGCGCAGCATCGCCCTGCAACGCCCTCACCGGCTGCACCTGCCGCACCCGCAGCGGCACCTGTGCCCGAGCGCCGCAGCGGTCCTGCCGCCGCCGCTGCACCCGGCGGCGAGCGCATCACGGTGGTGGAGCCCTTCGGCAATGGCGGCAGCAACCGCACCCTGCGCCACGGCATCAGCGGTGAAGAGGCGTTCCGCGAACTGAAGATCCACCACCCCAACACCAATGCCGCCGCCGTGCGTGCAGGCGACGCCAGCAGGGTCGACCGTACCGCTGAAAAGGTCGAGGGCGAGCTGGAGGCGGTGCGCAGGCGCGATGACCGCAACGGCATTCCGCTGGTTCAGAAGGACCTGATCCTGACCGATCGGTCCGGCGGGCGCAGCCTGATGGTTCCCAGCCCGGTGGCCGGCTACGTCCAGCTCAACAACGACGGCACCAATTCCATCAGCATCTACAGTCATCCGGTTGGCGACGCGCGTCGCGAGCTGGTGGGCCAGGTGCTGCACGGCGCACGCGGGTCCATTCCGTACAAGACCGGGGATTTCGTCGAATACGGCGCACCGCTGGTGCGGCAGTCGGATGTGGGTTCGCCGGGCGCGATACATGCGCACATCGAAGTCGAGCCGGACCAGTATCGGCGCTATCTGGGGGACATTCTCAACGACCGCATCACCCTGGGCGGCAAGGTGCAGGCACAGGGCCCTGAAGCCGCGCAGGCCGCACGCAGCGCGCAGCAGGCGCCGATGGCCGACGGCATGCTGGTGAAGGGTGAGCGCGGCGATGAGGTCAAGGCCCTGCAGGGCAAGCTGGCGGCGCTGGGCTATACCGCTGCCGACGGCACCGCGCTGGGCACCGATGGCATCTTCGGCAAGGACACGCTGGCGGCGCTGAAGCAGTTCCAGGCCAACAACGGCCTGGACGATGACGGCAAGGCGGGTCGTCTCACCCTGGCCCGCCTGGCAGATCCGGCCGCGCTGAAGGCCGGTGCGCAGACCGCAAGCGCGCCGGCACGCACCGAACCGGCAGCACCGGCAGCACCGGCCAGCATGCGCGACCCCGGGCATGCCGAAAACCCGCGTTTCACCCAGGCATTGGAGAAGCTGCAGGGGTTGGAACAGCAGCGCGTGCAGGCGGGGCTGTCCCCCTTGTTCGCCAACCCGCAGGAAGCCGAACGTGCGGCCGGCCAGCTGGCCTACGAGAGCAAGGTGGCGGGCATGCGCCAGATCGACCATGTGGTGGCACGCCCGGATGGCACCGGCCTGTTCGCATTGCAGGGCACGCCCGGCGATCCGGCGGCGCAGCGCATCTTCGTCGATCGCCAGCAGGCGGTCTCGCAGTCGGTGGAGGCCAGTACCCGGCAGAGCGCGGAACTGGAGACCCAGTTCAACGCCCAGGCGCAGGAGGCTCAGCAGGAACAGGTGAAGGGGCGCGTGCAGTAAGGCGGGCCGGCGGCGTTCCCCGCAGGGCCGGTGCACCGGCCCCGGGTCGCCCGCCGCCATTCAGCCGGCCGGTGTAAACTATTGATCTCACTGGCAATGCCAGTCTCCGCGATTACTGCCCCGATGACGTCCGCCACCGCCCGTTACGCCGATTCCCTGCGCCTGTCCGTTGCCCCCATGATGGATTGGACTGATCGCCATTGCCGCGTGTTCCATCGCGTGCTGGCGCCGGGCGCACGCCTGTACACGGAAATGGTGCACGCCAACGCGGTCATCCACGGCGATCGCGAGCGCCTGCTCGGTTTCGATGCCAGCGAACAGCCCCTGGCGCTGCAGCTGGGCGGCAGCGATCCGGCCTTGCTTGCGCAGGCCGCGCGCATTGCCGCCGAGTGGGGCTACGACGAGGTCAACCTCAACTGCGGCTGCCCCTCCGACCGCGTGCAGGCCGGGCGTTTTGGCGCCTGCCTGATGCGCGAGCCGGTGCTGGTGGCCGAGTGCGTGGCAGCGATGGTCGACGCCGTCGACATCCCGGTGACGGTGAAGTGCCGCCTGGGCGTGGACGAGGACAACGACTACGACGTGTTCGCCGCCTTCGTCGACCGCCAGGTCGCCGCCGGTGCGGCGATGGTGGTGGTGCATGCGCGCAATGCCTGGCTGAAGGGCCTGTCGCCGAAGGAGAACCGCGAGGTTCCGCCGCTGAAGTACGACTGGGCCTACCGCCTGAAGCAGGAGCGCCCGGCGCTGCCGGTGGTGATCAACGGCGGCCTGGCCAGCATCGAGGCGGTGCAGGCCCAGGCCGCGCACGTCGATGGCGTGATGCTGGGCCGCGCGGCCTACCACGACCCTTACCTGCTGCATCAGCTGGAGGCGCTGCACACCGGCGCCCCGCTGCAGGCCCGCGGCGACCTGCTGCGCGCGCTGCGTCCCTATGTGGAAGCGCGGCTGGGCGAAGGCCTGGCACTGAAGCACATCACCCGCCATCTGCTCGGCCTGTTCCACGGCCAGCCGGGGGGCCGTGCGTTCCGCCAGGTGCTTAGCGAGGGCGCACACCGCCCAGGCGCCGATTGGGCCCTGGTCGAGCAGGCGCTCGCGGTTACCGAACGCGAAGCGGATCGTGCCGCAGCGTGACCTGAGTCACATTCCTGGCTTGACAAGGGACGTCGATTCGTCCCGAATGTTCACTTAGCTGAACAGCGAAGGGTTGAGGCCGGAAAAGTTCAGACCGGATTCACTGCCCCAAACCAAGAATTTGCAAAGGAATTGTAAAGCGCCGGGTCCCGAACCCGGTTCCCGGATTTACGACTTTTGAACGAATCGCCGAGCTCGGCTAGGATCGCATCGATGTCTTCCGCTCCCTTCCATCGCCGCATTGCCCTGGCCACCTGCGTGGCGCTGTCGGCTGTGCCGCTGTCGTCGGCGCTGGCGCAGCAGCCGCCGCGCGGCGAGCAGGGGCGGGCGGAAATGCTGGAGCGGGGCGAGCGCGGCAACCGTGGCGACGAGCGTTCGCTGTCCGATGCCGTGCGCCGTGTGCAGCGCACTACCGGCGGCCACATCCTCGGCGCCGAGCGCGTGCCATTCGATGGTCGTGACATCAACCGGGTGAAGTACATGGACGACCGGGGCCGGGTCCGCTACATGGACGACCCCGCCCCGTCGCGTTCACAGCCGCGCACGCCGCGGTCGGATATGTCATCACTACGCGGCGATAACCCCTGAACAGGGATAGTTGTCGCTATCAACCCGTACCCCACAGGCCTCCGGGCCACACCCAGGACACTAGGGAGAGTTCATGCGTATCCTTCTGGTCGAAGACGAAGCCCCGCTGCGTGAGACCCTGGCAGCCCGGCTCAAGCGCGAAGGCTTTGCCGTCGATGCTGCGCAGGACGGCGAGGAAGGCCTCTACATGGGCCGTGAAGTTCCGTTCGATGTCGGCATCATCGACCTCGGCCTGCCCAAGATGTCGGGCATGGAGCTGATCAAGGCCCTGCGTGACGAAGGCAAGAAGTTCCCGGTGCTGATCCTGACCGCGCGTTCGAGCTGGCAGGACAAGGTCGAGGGCCTGAAGCAGGGCGCCGACGATTACCTGGTCAAGCCGTTCCATGTGGAAGAGCTGCTGGCCCGCGTCAACGCGCTGCTGCGCCGCGCCGCCGGCTGGAGCAAGCCGACCCTGGAATGCGGCCCGGTCGCCCTGGACCTCGCCGCGCAGACCGTCAGCGTGGCCGGCAGCAATGTCGACCTCACCAGCTACGAGTACAAAGTGCTGGAGTACCTGATGATGCATGCCGGTGAACTGGTCTCCAAGGCCGACCTCACCGAGCACATCTACCAGCAGGACTTCGACCGCGACTCGAACGTGCTGGAAGTCTTCATTGGCCGCCTGCGCAAGAAGCTGGACCCGGATGGCGAACTGAAGCCGATCGAGACCGTGCGCGGCCGCGGTTACCGTTTCGCGATCCCGCGCAACGAGGGCTGAGCCGGCTCACCCTGGCGATAGCACGATGTCCGGCCGTCTGTGGTTCTTCCGACGCTGGCGGCCGCGCTCACTGCAGGCGCGCCAGATGTTCGCCGCGTCCGTGGGCCTGGTCGCGTTCCTGGCGCTGGCCGGTTACGCGCTCGACGCCGCCTTCGCCGATACGGCGAAGGCGAACCTGCGCGAGCGCCTGAAGAACTACGCCACCGCCTACGCGGCCGGCATCGACTTCACCCGCGACCGCTCGCTGTACATCCGCGAGCAGCCGCCGGATTCGCGCTTCGACGTTCCGGGCAGTGGCCTGTACCTGCAGGTGGTGATGCCGCACGGCAAGGGCAATTCGATGTCCGCCGAAGGCCCGATGCTGCCCACCGTGGGCGGTGGCCTGCTGGCGCCGCGCCAGGAAGTGTTCGAAGGCCCGCTGCCGATGATCCAGATCGACGGCAGCCAAGGCTCGGTGTACCGCTATGGCCTGGGCCTGGTGTGGGACGCCGACGCCGATCCCGCCACCGAATTCCCGTACACCATCTACGTGATGGAAGACTCGCGCGCGCTGGGCGCGCAGCTGCGCGTGTTCCGCAGCCGGGTCTGGTTCTACCTGGGCGGCATCGGCCTGATCCTGCTGCTGCTGCAGACCGTCATCCTGCAGTGGAGCCTGCGCCCGCTGCGCCGCGTGATCACCGAGCTGACCAAGGTGCAGCGCGGCGAGACCGAGCGCATGAGCGAGCGCCACCCGCGCGAGCTGGAACCGCTGACCGACAGCATCAACGCCTTCATTGAAAGCGAGCGCGAGAACCTCGAGCGCCAGCGCAATACCCTGGCCGACCTGGCGCACAGCCTGAAGACGCCCATCGCCGTGCTGCGCACGCAGATGGACAGCGGTGCCGGCGATGGCGCCCTGCGCGAGGAGCTGGACGTGCAGCTGCAGCGCATGAACAACCTGGTTTCGTACCAGCTGGCGCGTGCTGCATCGTCGGGCCACAAACTGTTCTCCGCGCCGCTGCCGATCGAATCCAACGCCGAGGAAATCGTGCGTGGCCTGGAGAAGGTCTACGCCTCGAAGGGTGTGCTGTGCGAATTCGACATCGACCCGGCCGCGCGCTTCCACGGCGAACCGGGTGACCTGCAGGAACTGCTCGGCAACCTGCTGGAGAACGCCTTCAAGTGGGCCAACCGCCGCGTGCTGCTGACCGCGCAGCCGCTGCCGGCACCGAACGCGCGACGTGCCGGCCTGATGCTGGCCGTGGACGACGATGGCCCGGGCATTGCCCCGGACGACATCGGCAAGGTGCTGCAGCGTGGCGTGCGCGGCGACGAGCGCGTGCAGGGCCACGGCATCGGCCTGTCGATCGTGCAGGACCTGATCAAGGATTACCGCGGCGAACTGGCCGTCGGCCGTTCCAGCGAACTGGGCGGCGCCCGCTTCGAAGTGCGCCTGCCGCCGGGGCCGTGATCCACGCCGCCGGGCCATGCCCGGCGGACCCGCGAATCACCCCACCATCTTCGGCGGCTCGCCATACAACCGCCGCAGCTGCTCCGCCACCGCCGGCAACGCCTGCTGCAGCAGGTCCGGCGCCGAGAAGTGGTACTCGCTGGCCACCGCGAAGAATTCTTCCGGCGCCTCGGCCGCATACGGGTCGATCAGCGTTTCCTCGCCCGCGTCCACCTGCACGCAGAACGCATCGTAGGCGCGCTGGAAAATACCCGCCCATTCGCGCTGCCAGTCGCGCGGCAGCGGCGGCGTGCCATCCATTGCACCATCCAGCGCATCCAGCTTGTGCACCATCTCGTGCACCGCCACGCAGTAGCCCTCGTGCGGCGCGGCCAGCTCGGCCTGCACATCGGCCCAGGACAGGATCAACGGACCGCTGTCCCACGACTCGCCGATCAGCTCGTCGTCCCATTCGTGCAGTACGCCGGCCGCATCCATATGGCTGCGGTGCACGCGGAACGCATCGGGGTAGACCACCAGCTGCGACCAGCCTTCCAGCCCCACCTCGCCGAATTCCAGCAGCGGCAGGCAGCACAGCGCGGCCAGCAGCACGCCATCGCCGGTATGCAGCTGCAGATCGCCGATCGGGGTAATGGTCTTCTCGTGCAGGAAGCGCATGGCCAGCACGCGCAGGCGTGCGCGGCGTTCCTCGTCCAAGCCGTGCAGCAAGGCCGCGCGGCGGCAGGCCTCATCCCACAGTGCATCGTCGATCGGCCGCGGCGCAGGCCGCAGCCACTGCAGCAACGACTTGATCAGCGGAACATTCCCGGCAGGTAGCTGTGCCACTTCGGTGCGCGGATGCGTTGCAGCACGTCGTCATCGCTGCCACCGCCGCCAGTGCTGGTGTTGGCCGCCGGGCGGACCGGTGCCGGCTTGGTGGTGGCGGCCGAAGCGGTGGCGGTCGGTGCACGCTGTGAGGCGGCATCACCGTTGGAGGACACGCAGGCCCCACGGTTGTCGTCCAGCGCTGCTGTGGCAGACGCCGCGAAGGGCATCATCAGCAGAATCAGGCAATGGGCATAACGGCGCATTGACGACATCCACGTTAAGGGGAGGTGAGTTCCCGATTCTAGCCCGAACTCGGCGCCCCGTTGGAAGCCCCGGCGGAACCCAGCGTGGCGGGCGTCGCTGGCGGCTTTCCCGCATAATTCCTTCCTGACTTCGTGGAAGCTGCCGTGGACGATCGCCAATTGCTGGCCAAACTCGCTGCCGGTCGCCTGTCCGGCGACGCCCTGGCCCGTGAGCTGGGCCAGACCCGGGCGGCCATTTGGAAGCGTATTCAAGGACTTAGGGCCGCTGGCGTGGACGTCGAGGGCCGTGCCGGTGAGGGCTACGGCCTGACCCGTCCGGTGGACCTGCTGGACCCGGACGCGATCCGGGCCGGCCTGCCGGCCGACGTCCTGCCGCTGCTGCACGACCTGCAGGTGGCTTGGACGGTGGACTCGACCAACGCCGAATTGCTGCGTTGCAGCGCGCCCCAGCGCGGCGTTTGCGTCCTGCTGGCCGAGCGCCAGACCGGTGGCCGCGGCCGCCGGGGCCGCAGCTGGGCCTCACCGCTGGCTGCCCACGTCTACTTGTCGGTGCTGCGCCTGTTCTCCGGTGGCCTCGGCCGTCTGGCCGGGCTGAGCCTGGTGGCCGGCATCGCCGTGGCCGAAGCCCTGCACGACCTGGGCTACACCCAGGCGCAGCTGAAGTGGCCGAACGATCTGCTGGTCGACGGCCGCAAGCTGGTCGGCCTGCTCGCCGAGGGCGGTGGCGAATACGCCGGCCCGGCACGCGCCGTGATCGGCATCGGCATCAACACGCACATGCCGCCGTCGTTCGGCGAGCAGATCACCCAGCCGTGGGTGGACCTGGATACGTTGGCCGGCAAGCCGGTGGATCGCAACGTGGTTGTTGCTGCCGTGCTGACGCGCCTGCTGCCGGCGCTGGAAGAATTCGACCGCGAAGGTCTCGCGCCGTTCCTGCCGCGCTACGCCGCTTTCGACATGCTGGCCGGCCGCGAAGTGCGGGTGGAACTGGACGGGCAGTGGCAGCACGGCACCGCGCTCGGCCTGGCCGATGACGGCGCGCTGCGCGTGCGCATCGATGGCCGCGAGCGCCTGCTGCACGCCGGCGAAGTCAGCGTGAGGGCGGCATGAGCGATTGGTTGTTCGACCTGGGCAACTCGCGCTTCAAGTTCGCGCCGTTGCAGGGTGACCGTGCCGGCGACGTGCAGGCCTGGGCGCATGGCGCCGAAGGCATGGCCGGGCAGCCGCCACACAGCCTGCCCAGCGGCCGCACCGCATTCGTCGCCAGCGTGGCCGCACCGTCGCTGACCAGCGCCATGCTGGACCAGCTGCAGCGCCGCTTCGAAAACGTGCATGTCGTGCGCACCAGCGCCGAATGCGCCGGCGTGCGCATTGCCTATGCCAAGCCGGAAAAATTCGGTGTCGATCGCTTCCTGGCGCTGCTGGCCGCCGCCAAGGCGCAGCGCACGGTGCTGGTGGTTGGCGTGGGCACCGCACTGACGATTGACCTGCTCGACGCCGACGGCCAGCACCACGGCGGCCGCATTTCCGCATCGCCCACCACCATGCGCGAAGCACTGCACGCCCGCGCGGTGCAGCTGCCGGCTACCGGTGGTGACTACAGCGAGTTCGCCAATGACACCGTCGACGCGCTGGCCTCCGGCTGCGATGGTGCGGCCGTATCGCTGATCGAACGCAGCGCCCAGCAGGCGAACGCGCTACTGGGCCTGGCGCCCTCGCTGCTGGTGCATGGCGGTGGCGCACCAGCGCTGATGCCGTTGCTGCCCGGTGCCGATTACCACCCGTCGCTGGTGCTGGATGGTCTCGCCCGCTGGGCGGTGCACCAGCCCGCAGGCTAGTATCCGCGCATGCTGACCCGTGCCCTGATCGTCGTACTGGCCATCCTCAATCTTGGCGTCGCCTGCTGGTGGCTGCTGCGCGATGCACCGCAGAAGCCTGCGCCGCCGCCGCAACCGGCCGGTGTGGCCGAGCTGCGCTGGGTGCCCGGTGGTGGGGATGCCGCTGCGGCTGCCGAAGCCACGGCCGCCGCGCCGACTGCGCCGCTGGTGGAGCGCGAATCGGCCGAGAAGACGGCTGTGGCTTCGACGCCTGCGCCCGTTGCGCCGGCCAAGCCGGAGATCGCCAAGCCGCAGGTGGCCGAGGCTGCGCCGGTTGCTGCCGCCGCCAAGCCGGTGACGCCGCCCGCACCCGTTCCGGCGTCGGAAAAGCCCGCGACCCCGCCCGCAGCAGCCGCCGAGCCGCCGCGATGCGTCGCGTTGGGTCCGTTCGCCGACCGCGCCGCCGCGACCAGTGCGCAGGGCAAGGCCGGCAACGTGATCAGCCAGGTGCGTCTGCGCGAACAGCCCGCCGCCAGCGGCAGTGCCCGCTACCGGGTGATGTTGCCGGCCGCCGCTAACCGCGAAGACGCGCAGGCCACGGTAAAGCGCATCGTCGCCGCCGGCCTGAGCGACTACTACATCATCAGCCAGGGCGAGGACGCCAACGCCGTGGCGCTCGGCCAGTACCGTAACCGCGAAGGCGCCGAGCGGCGCATGGCGGCGGTGCAGGCCGCCGGCTTCCAGCCGCGCCTGGTGGCCAGCGGCGATGCCGGCCAGTGGTGGCTGGAAGGGCAGCTGGCGGCGGGCACGCAGCCGGCCCAGGCCCAGCAGCGCAGCGGCGCGGCACAGGGCCGGTCGCTGGAATGCACGCGGTTGCGCTAGAATCCCCGGACCGCGGCACTGCCGCCGGTGATGCACCCATGCCGCTTTAGCTCAGTTGGTAGAGCAACTGTCTTGTAAACAGTAGGTCATCCGTTCGATTCGGATAAGCGGCACCATCCTCCGATCCACTGGCATCCACGGATGTCCACGGTGCACAATCAACCCGCTGAAATAGCGGGTTTTTTTGTGCTTTTTTGTCCCCGGCCGTCCATGAGCATCCACCCAGACTGGGGGTGCAATTGGGGGTACATGGGGAATCAAGCAAGAGAGATAGGAGGATGTACCCCCAATGGCCCATAAGTCGTTGACGGATATGGCTGCAAGGAACGCAAAGGGCAAAGAGAAGCCCTACAAGCTTGCAGCAGGAGCAGGGCTCTACCTGCAGGTCATGCCCAATGGGAATCGCTACTGGCGAATGAAGTACCGCCATGCGGGCAAGGAGAAGTTGCTCTCCATCGGGGTCTACCCAGAGGTGACCCTGAAGGAGGCGTGTGACAAGCGCGACGCCGCGCGCGCGCAGCTGAGAGACGGCAAGGATCCGTCCGAGGAGAAGCAGCTGGGCAAGCTCAAGGCCCAGCTGTCCGCAGATGGTCGCTTCGGAGCTGTGGCCCTTGAGTGGCTTGAGACAAGAGGTGACCTGGCAGAAAGCACGCGGTCCAAGGCCAAGTGGATGCTTGAGACATACGCATTCCCATGGCTGGGCAAGCGCTCAATCGAGGACATCAGCACTGCAGAGGTTCTGGCAGTTCTGCGCCGGCTTGAAGCCCAGGACAAGATTGAGTCGACCCAACGACTGCGGCAGATCTGCGGCCAGGTGTTTCGATACGCAGTGGCCACCGGTCGGCTTGATCGGGATCCTACTGCCGCCCTGCGAGGGGCTTTGAAGACCGCGAAGAACCGTCACTATGCCTCGATCACGGATCCAGCAAAGATTGGAGAGCTACTGCGGGCGATTGACGGGTATACGGGACAGCTCACTACCCTCTGTGCCCTCAGGTTCGCGCCGTTGGTGTTCGCCCGCCCAGGCGAACTGAGGAAGGCGGAGTGGTCCGAGATTGACTTCGAGACTGGCCAATGGTGTATCCCGGCAGAGAAGATGAAGATGGGCGTTGCACACATCGTCCCTCTATCAAAGCAGGCCATGGCGGTTCTCCGTGAGCTTCACCCGGTGACCAGCAGGAGTCGTTACGTCTTTCCTTCAGTGCGCAGTTTGCGGGATCCCATGAGCGAGAACACTGTCAACGCGGCACTGCGTAGGCTGGGCTACGGTACTGACGACATGACAGGTCATGGATTCCGGAGCATGGCGTCCACCCTCCTGCACGAGATGGGTTGGACCTCAGATGCAATTGAGCGGCAATTGGCTCATGCGGAGCGAAATCCAATCAAAGCAGCCTACAACCGCGCTGAGCATCTTCCAGAACGACGTCGGATGATGCAGGCATGGGCTGACTACTTGGACAAGCTGAAGACTGGAGCGAAGAAGCCGCAGCTGCTCGCGGTTGCGTAAGCCTGACATCTGGTTGATAGCCCTCAGCCAAGAATGTCGATAGTGCATAGCCGCCGCCCTAGCAGCGGCTATGCCAAATCGGAGTTCCGCTTCCGGCCGTAAGCGCACATCCGGCCTACCCTCGATGAACAAATTTAACCTACTTTCCAGTGGATGATTGCCTACGGGCTAATCTCAGTGGTAGGCCGAGCAACGACCCGCGCGAGGGACGGATGTGACTGACGGCGGATATACTGCGCTTATCAGTGGCGCGCGATGTGCTGCCGGCAAATCCACTCGTGCTGGACGCACTCTGTGTTGCTGGCGGGATCTACCTTCCCTATCCAGTCCATTCTCATGGCCTCTAAAGTGCGCAAAAACTCAAGGACGTTTGCCGTTGCAGCTCCCGCAGTGGCACCGGCGGAAGGCGAACGCCGAGCTCTTCGTGGATTTATCGGACAATTCGAGCGCTCTGGGGCTGCAATCTACGCTGCGCTTGAGCGCGACGAGCTACGTTGGATTGGCGTCGCCGATCGCAATGCCGGAATTGCAGACGACCTGGTGCTTGGATTCGACGGATTGGTTGTCGGTCACCAGTTCAAGACGTCCAAGTTCCCTAAAGCTTTCACTGTTGAGACGTTACTTACTGGTGCCAATGGCCTCTTGCAGCCATTGGTCTATGCTTGGCAATCTTTGCGCAATGACAATCTGGGAAGTCGTGTTGAGATTCACTTGGTTGTCAATGACTTTCCATCGACCACTGACAAGCCAGGTGACGGTACCCCATCACACAGCGCGGCATTCCTTGAAGAGTTTCAACTGCATCCAGATCGGTCGCTGTCGGATTGGTGCAAGTCAAAATGGGGACGACTAATCGACCACCTGCGTCGCGAAGCCGGCTTGGACGATGACAACTTCGAAAAGTTCTTGCACAGCCTCCGTGTGGTTTGCGGAGCTGCGGCGAATTTTGTCATGTCCCATAAGCTGAACTCTGAGCAGGCGCGACAGGCATCGGAGATCGCCAGCGTACTGCCAAAGCTAGTCGCCGATGAACGCGACAAGGATAGGTGGACGCGTGACGAGCTACTCCGTGAGCTTGGATGGGGCGATCCCGCCAAGACGCTGCTCATCCATCGTTTCCCAATCGGCGCTTATGTCCAGCGAAACCGTGACACTGAGGTCAAGCTTCTGTCCGCGCTGCATGCCGCCGACCAGGGCTACATCTCACTCATAGGGCCGCCCGGCTCCGGAAAATCCACTCTCCTGCAGGTCGCACTGGCCACTGAGGCAGGTGTACGGCTCGTTCGTTATTTGGCGTACGTGCCGGGCGCTGCTCAAGGCGTGGGCCGTGGGGAGGCCGACTGCTTTCTGGCCGACGTAGGTACCCAACTGCGAAACAGCGGTTTGGTTGGACTTCGTCTTCGCGATGACTCACTGTCAGAGCGTCGCGAACAATTCGGCGTCTTGGTGCGGCAGGCTGGCGAGCGCTTTGCTCGCGACGGGATCCGTACAATCATCGTTGTCGACGGGCTCGACCATGTGCCTCGCGAAGAACGGCCGACCAATTCGTTCCTGGGAGAGCTGCCTCTTCCTGCAGCCATCCCCAATGGGGTTGTGTTCGTACTTGGCACGCAGCGGCTGGATCTCGCGAATCTGAAGCCCGCCGTAAAAGCGCAGGCGGAAAAGACTGAGCGACAGGTCCTGATGGCGCCTCTCGGCCGCGAAGAGATCGCCCGGATGGCAGATGCGCTAGGCGTTCCAGCGGCGATTCCGAGGTTGGATCTGAGCAATCTCACGCACGGCCACCCGCTCGCAACGCGATACCTGATTCAGGCCTTGTTGCACGCTGATGAAGCCGGCCGCAAAGACCTTCTCAGCGGCGGGATGGCATTCGACGGCGATATCGAGACCGTATACGCGGCCGCGTGGCGGGAGATCGCATACGATGCTGATGCAATGGACGTGCTGGGCTTTATCGCTCGGGCCGAGGCACCCATAGACCTGCGACTGCTGGCCATGATAGTCAAGGAGCCCGCGATTGAACGCGCCCTGATCATTGCACGACACCTGCTCGTCAGTTCATCTCAAGGGTGGAGCGTCTTCCACAACAGCTTTAGGCTGTTCGTCATCGCTCAGCCGCGAGCCCGCCTCGGGAGCGTCGATGCCGAATACTCGCAGCGCGTATACCGCGACCTCGCCAAGTTGGCGAAGAGCGCGCCGCCTGAATCGGCGCAGTACTGGCTTGAGCTGCGCTACCGCGCCCGTGCCGGCGACGGTGCCGATGTACTTGCATTGGCGATACCCGCTCGCTTCAGGCAGCAACTAGCTGAAGGGCGCTCCATCGCCGAGATCCACGCCGATATCCACCTGGCCCTGCTGGCAGTGCGTGCAACGCACGACGCGACTGCATTTGTAAGACTGCTGCTGTGTCGTGACGAAGTGGGGCGGCGCGAGTCAGCCCTTGAGTACGCCAACCAGCTTCCGCTGGCAATGCTGGCGGTCGGGAACATTGATGCAGCACTCTCCTTCGTGAAGGACTTCCCCGGCCAGGGCTACGAGGTCGTCGACGCCCTGCTTGCGCGAGGCGACTTCGAGCGAGCGAAGGAGCTGTTCGAAGGCCTCGATCCGCTATCGCAGCTCCATACGCCCAAGTTCCAGAACCACGGGTTGAACCATAACGTTAATGAGTTCGAAAGATGGGCAAGACGCGTCTTCCACTTCCGAGACGCCGAGCAGATCCAGGCAGCGATTGATCACGTCGCCACATATGGGCTGCGCGATACCGAGCCGATGGATCCGGCAACTGTCGCCGCGCTGCGGCTACATCTGAGGAGGGAAGTCGCAAAGGCGATGCTCGTGCAGAAAGCAGACTCCGATCCAGAGGAACTGTGCAGCAAGCTTGGAGTAGCCGACGAAGACAAGCCGTCGGTAATGGTTCACGCGGGGCTCGCGGCCAGTCGGCGCGGCGACATTGCGCAAGCGCTTGCGCTGTTTGATGCTGCCACTGCCCTTCCAGGTTTCGGGGAGGTGCCCAACCACTACCGCCGTCGGATGGCGCTGATTGCATTCGCAGCTGACCGCCGTCACCTAGCCGAGGCCCTGTTCGACAAGCTGGTTGCACCGATGATCTCCATGTCCGATGACAAAGCGGACTTGGCTGGGCTGGGTGGTCTGGTCGGCGCAGTGATGGATCACGCACGGCTTTGTACATTGCTCAATAGGCCGCTGCCGAGTCCGGCACCGTCGAAGTACACCTTCCTTCATCCATTCCAACAGCACGCCGCAACGATAGGTGTGCTCCTGGGCCGCAGCGCCCACGATAACGGCTCCTTGCCTGCAGGCGGCATCCAGGACGCAGCCCGCGCCTGCCTTGGGTATGTCCTACGTCTGGCACCAGAGGACGGCATCGACGCATACCGCATTCAGCAGGCCTTGAAAGCAGCCCCCGTGTTTGTGAAGGCGCTACTGAGGCTTGGCGCCGAGCGAGGCGAGACTGAGTATCGCGCAGTACTACGGGAAACTGAAGCAGCCATTGCCTCATCGACGTTGAGTGGTACTGACTACCTTCGACGCAGATTGGCTGTCGATGCGTATCGGGTTGACGGTGACCGGGCGGCTGCAGTTGTTCGGCTCAACGCGCTCCTAGTGGAGCTTCAGGAGAGTACACCGAGCGAGCAGATCGACGGGTTAGCTAATCTGGCCATCGGATTGGCTTCGGTCGGAGACGTGGAGCGGGCGAAACAGTTGCTGGCGACAGTTCCCGATCAATGCCTTGGCTACGCGCTGGCCCCCAAGAAGGACCCGCAGTACGCAGTCTGGCGAGACATCCTAGTCCTTGCGAATGCAGCTGACCCTGAGGGCCGTGTCAAACGTGTCTCAAACTTGTTGCGCCAGGTCGACGGCATGACGGAAACGGAAGGTTCCTCGGCCGCGCATCGCCTAACAATGTCGCTGATAGAGGAAGCGATGCAGGTCGGGCCCGGCTTCGGCTTCGAGGTGTCAGAGACACTGGCGGATTGGCATTTGATTGGCTGGCCGAACCGCGTCGACCTGCTCATGAAAGGGATGGTCCGGCGAAGCCCTGAACTCGTCCTGGTTTGCGCGACCGTCTGGTGCGGTCTGTGTTTGCCTTTCTATATGGAACCTCACTACCGGGACCCGTACCACGTCGGTGACTTCATCAACGTCGCCGCTGACGCAGCCGGCCCTGATCAGATTGAGGCGCTTGCGCTGATGCTATTGGACGCCGTTGAGGTGACCAGCAGAGCGCATGAACGGGTAGCGCTGCTCCAGCGCATCCGCACGGCTTCCGGAAAGCATGGGTTCTCGTCGGCCGATCTCGAAGCTGCGGTCGCCCGGTGGAAGTCAGAAGCACCGGAACCTCGACACTCGTATACGCCCAGTAAGTACGACGCGGAAGCCACTCTCGAGGACCTTGAGCACGCATTTGAAGCGGATGGCGCCGATCTGAACTACAACGCTCCTTACCGCTTCAGAGAGCTGGCTGACACCGCTCCACTTCATCTAGCGAAGAGGATGTTTGAGCGTTGGCAGAAATTGCAAGACAGTGCGCCCTGCCGCTTCCTGATGGTGAAGCGGTTTGCTGCGGCGGGTGAGGTCGAGTACGCCAGGAAGCTGATGCAAGGCTACGAGACAGGCAAAGACCCTTGGAGCTCGTGGAGCCAGTGGATGGGCGGCGGCAAGTTTTTCTACTTTGAGGCGAAGAAGATTTTGCAGGGAGCATCTACGTGCCCTGCCGCCTTTGAGAACATCGTCGACTCGGTGACAGCGGGCCAGGAAAACACCCAGTCGCTGCTTGCAGAGCTAGACTCGATACTGCCGGTAATCAGCGCGATGCCAGATTGGCCGGCCATCTGGTCGCTGCTTGAGGAGCAGATGACCTACACTCGCGAGTTCCAGTTGGGACGGCCCTTCCAGTCCAGCGAGCTACCGCTCAACGACACCGAGCTTCTGGAGGATTTGCTGCATTTTGCCTACCGGCTTCCGGTTGCAGAACTTCAGCGCCATGCACGCAACACGACGCTGACCCTGGGAGAGCAAGGTGGGCTTGGTCAAACTCTGTTTACGTCTGTCAGTCGGCGACTCATGGACGGTGTGTTGGACGCTCCGTTGCAGGCGCTCGGAACGCTGTTGTCTACTGACAGCGAGCACCTTAAACCCGAGTTGGGCAGCGCCGTAGCTACGCTGGTCAGTCACCCTGACATCGCGGTAGCAGAGTCAGCCGCGCTATTGTCGCATCGGTGGGGGCTGACTGTTTCTGTAGATTCGACTCAGTTGCCGCTCTTCTATCGCCTCGAGCTCGGCCATCTGCCAGAGGGCGACCAGGCATTCACCGATGAGAGAACTGGCGCAATGCGCGTCGAGTCGCTGCTTGGCTGGACCGATATGTTGCGCTCGACGGCACGTCACATTGCGAAGGCAGCTGACATTGAGGAAGTGACTGTCCGCCGCCGGGCCGCGATGTTCATCCAGAACTGGGGAGGGCTTGATGCATTTGGGCCCTCTGGCGTCGATAGGCTTGAAGCTCAGCTTCGCGTCCTTGATATGAAGATCACTTACCTGAAGCCCCATGCCTACATCGCCATTGCTGCCCTCCGCCACGTCGCGGGAGAGCTGCGGCTTGCCGGCAGGCTCAACGACCGCGACAAACTGGTGCTGTTGGAACAGTTGGGCTGCCCGCTTCCGCCGCGACAGTGGACGCTTCCGCGAGTTCGCCCCGAATGGATTCGACTGCCGCTGATTGACCCCAGTGCAGGCTGGTCCGAGCGAGCGCGGAAGTGGGTTGACGAGGTTGAAGGAGACGTTGCCCCTTTCCCAGTCCACCGTGACGGCCAAGTTGTGGCCGAAGTGTCCCGCTTCCATATCCTCAAGGCGCGGCTGTCAGAGCATCGCCTCTACCGCTTTAGAGCGCCCTCGGCAGAAACTGATGGTGAAGACTTCGGCAATTGCTATGCCAAGCTGCCCATAGTTGTTTGGGTAGGCCAGTACGTCGCACTTGACCATGATCTGGCGCCGACGCTGATAAGGCGAGTTGTCTGCTCCGTGGACATGGGGTGCGACACAGCGGCTTACCCATTCGCCCTGTGCCCGAATTGGGCGGAGCGACTTCGCTGGCGCTCTCAAGAAGAGAATCTGAGCGTTTTCCTGGATGCAAACGGAATTGTGGTCGCGAAGCTTTACTGGTGGCGCGATGCGGGTCCGGTTGATATCGATTCGGATTCTTTGTGGGGGGAGGGCTGCTACCTCGTTGTGACGCCGTCAGGCCTCAAACAGCTCAATTCTGCACGTGGCGGGCGGTCCTTGGGAATCAATGTATTCGCAAGCAGGCAGATAAGGGAGCCAGGTGGCTTCGGGCAAACCCTTCTAAGAACAGCGAAGAGCGGATACTCGGTCTAAAGCCATCCGTGTTCCGCTTCGACGTGGGGTGTTCAAGTAACCGCCTCGATCGCCGTTGGCTTTAGTTCTGGGACGAAATTTGAAGGGACTGCTGCGGTAGCGGCAACCGTTTCTCATTCCTGCGACAGAAATGGCTAGCCGCTTACTAGGTTCGATGTCTACCTATGGCGGGTAGACATTGAACATTGGAACTAGGCTGACCAGCAAAGCAGCTTCGGCCTGAACAAATTGCTGGTGACTACTCTGCGGCCAAATACGGAAGGCCCTGGCATAGCACTTCTAGAGGGATGATTGAGCTGGGTATAGATCTAAAGAACTCAGGCTCATTGTTGATGTGGTTTCGAAGCCTGACTGCATCTTTGGTCGTCTGGACGAGAACGGCAATCGGCTTGGATGGAAGTGTAAAGCTGCCCTCGCAGCGCCACTCCCGTTCGTGAACCCAATTTATGCCTGTTCCATCGACGGCTTCAAGTCTTACGACACGCCACAGCTCACTTTTTGGAATGCCAAGGAGGCCTAGTTCCTCGTCTGAAAGGTACAGAACAGGCCTGCAGCCATCTTTGTACGCGCGTCTCTTTGTTATGACCACCCCGTACGCTTCATATCGAGGCTTCTTGGGATCTGTATTGGACTCATTGAGCACATACTTGAGTGAGCCCAGCGGGACATCCATGAAGCAAGCAGCGGATGACCCGCCCTTGATGTAGCCAGACTTGGTTGTGCTACCAAATATCTCACCAGTGCCAAGAATGCTAACCAGATTCTCATAGGCAGTGAATTTGTCGGTCTTTACCGTATTTCTTGTGAGGTGAACCAAAAACGGGGAAAGATCAGGGCGCTCGAAGAATGGAAGATCATTGTCAGCAGTTGCCATACTCTCTCTCGCAGTGTCTAGATATCCAATTGCCAGGGTCCCTGGTCACGGGTATGCGAAATAACCACAGCGGGTCACATGGTGAACGTTTCTCCACCGTGCTGCTCGATTCTACGGCGGTGGGTTTCAGCTCACAAGTCAATGCAAAACAGAGAGGCGCGATATCAAAACCTCTGGCTCTTCTGGGGAGGCAAGTGTTGAGTATCGGTCGGCTACTGCGCTCGTCCATCTCCGATAGAGGGCTCGGCAACAGCAAGGTGCACGGCATCTTGGCCAGCCGAGAAAGCAGCCCGTAGGGCTGAATCACTTTGAGCAATCACCAGCCAAACGTCTTGCCACGGACCTTCGTGCTCAGGCTTGCCTGGTCCAGCAACCAGTTATAGCCCACATCGTTGGGGTCTGGGTCAGACCAAGGATCGATTTAATGGTGCGGTGCATGCTCGCGGACTTGCACGCCAACTCTGAAGGGCGTCCGTCATCCTTCGCGCAGCGCCGGGTTTTGGCTGTCGTAATAGGCTTTATTTTGCCGGCAGAGATGCGCTTGAATCCCCTTCCTTGAAATAGACTCGTGGCCTTGACGACTCTTAAATCAATTGACGCTGAGATCAAGCAGCTCGAAGCGCAGAAGAAGCTTGTTGAGAATCGTGACAGTGAGCTGCCACAGGCAATCGCTGTTCTCCAGAAGTACTCGGGGAGTTCTCACGGCCGCTCAGCGGCGCCAGCTTGCGAAGCTCGTGGGAAGCGCTGGCGATGACGACGCAGCCGCACCCATGCGAGCGGCGAAGCCTTCGAAGTCTTCAGCTAAGGGACGCACGCTCGGCAAGGTAGCCCCGAAGTACCGTTTGCCCAGCGGCGAGACTTGGACGGGCAGGGGGCTGACGCCGAAGGTCTTCACCGCTTGGGCTAAGTCCGCTGAAGGCAAGGCCTGGAGTGCCGCGAACGTCGGCGAGAAGTATCCTGCCGCAAGTTCAACCAAGCCGCAGGCTAAGGTCGGCAAGGCCGTGCTGAAGAAGGCGCGCAAGGTCGGCGCTAAGGGTAAGGCGGCAAGTGCTCCGGCCAAAAAGGGCGCCGAGAAGATCGCTCGAAAGGCCGTTCGCAAGGCAAAGTCTGCCTGATTTGAAGGCGAGGGCCCCTCTCGACTGGAATCAAAGAAATTTCAAACCTGTACTACGACCTTGAGGACGCTACCGAGAGTCCTTGCGGATAGGGCTCCGCTGGCAGCCCTAGAGGAAGTACACGTGATGTCGAACAGCAAGATCGAGTTGATCTACTGCGTGATGGTGGTCGCCACAGCAGTACTGGCGGGGGTGGTGAAGTGCACCGCCCCAAACAACTGCATCAACTGCAGCTTCATGGATCCCTGATCCCAACTAGCGACATACAGAACGCACAAGGCCCGGCTAGTCCGGGCCTTGTGCGCTTCTGCTGCCAATTACAAAGGAAATGACGATGGTGAACTCAGTTGAAGGTCTGGCCCAGCGCATCCGGGGCCTCTGGATGGCGGCCTTTGCCTCAAGGCTTGGCCGTTGCGACACCGCGAAAACTGGCGACACACAATTAGGAAGCGGAAAAGTGAAGATGCCGCGTGAGCCCCTGACGAGGACGACCACCCGTGCGAGGACTGCCGGCGGTCGCAAGACAGGAGACCGGTGATGCAACTCCAGGCCCGAGTGGATCCCCTAGATCGTAGCCAGTGCGCTGCGATGGAGGCAGCCTCGAAGCTTCGCGATGACCGGGCAATCGCCCGAGCCCTGCGGATACTGCAGCGCCGAGCCTGTAAGCCAGGTCAGGCCATGAGTGACGTCGCCACCTGTGGCGCGTTCTTCCGCCTTCGATTGGCTCATGAGACGCGAGAGCACTTTGAAGTGGCCTTTCTTGACGCTCAACACCGGCTGCTGGCGGTTGAACGGCTGTTCTCCGGAACGATAGGCGGTGTCAATGTCTATCCGCGGATCGTGCTTCAACGGGCACTGGTCCTGAACTCAGGAGCTGTGATCCTGGCCCACAACCACCCCAGTGGGAACCCAGACCCGTCGGCTGCAGATCGAGCTATTACGACACGCCTCAAAGAGGCTCTTGGCCTGGTCGATGTCAGGCTGCTGGATCACTTCGTTGTGACAGCGGACAAGGCGCTATCGATGGCTGCGCGGGGAATGCTTTAACGAAGCAGCTGCCGCTTCATTGATACCTGGCAAGAGAACTTGGTGCAGTGGTCCCGCAGTAAGCGTGGCGCGGCAGTTATAGGGCGGTCCCGGAGTTCTCAATCTTGTCTATGAACTCCTGGCGTCTCTCGGGCGGTAGCTTGGCCAGAGAAGCAAGTGCCATAGCAAGTTCTGCCTGCTGCTTCTCGCCGAGTGTTCCCAGGCACAAGATCGCATCAGCCATCGCTGAGCTGCCTGCAACAAGGTAGGCGGGTGGAACCTCAAGGGCAGCTGCCAGCACGAAAAGCGAATCAAGGCTGACGGCCATTGATTCGCTTTCATATCGGCTTACTCGTGCCGACGCTGTGTCTTTATCCAAGCCCATGCGAACTCCAACTTCACGTTGACTAAGCCCCCGTAAAGCACGGGCTTGTCGCAAGCGTGCAGCAACCACGCCGCGAGGAACGGGCGTATGGCTGTTCATGAACGGTTGGAGGGCTTGGGCCGCATGCCAACAGGATGACGCCACTTCTACGCACGGGGTAGACTCTACGTGGCACGTAAGTTCGGCGCAACCTCAAGGCCAATCAATTGATCGCATGCAGCGGCTTACGTGTCGCTAGCTGCGGGAAACAGTCAAACGGGCAATTCAATTAACAAGGAACAACACACCATGGGCGTCATCCTCTACAACCTTCTGATGATCTTCTTCCTGGTCCCCCTGACGATCAGGGCATACCTGAGCCTCAAGAAAAATAGTCTTCCGTTGCCGCACTTCCAGAACAACGTGGTGGTCAACCGAGTCAAGCTGCGGAAGGCAATCGGGATCTGGTCCCCGATTCTCTTTTGGGCCTTCCACGGCGGCTGGCTGATGTTCAACCTGTCCATTGATGCCTGGATCGGCGTACTGGCGACCATTGCCTACATGGTCTCAAGCGCCTTGCTCTCCAGCCAGATCAAGGCCAAGCAGATCGGGGTCATCCCAGAGCAGGCTGCCAGTGGCAACGACCCAGCCTGATCGGCTTCAAACGGCCAGCTATCGGCTGGCCGCTTCGTGTGACCGGAGTACAAATGAAAAAAAACGATAGACGAGCGGAAAGCTACCTGGGCTAGGGAGCGAGCTTCGGAGCTGTGGGCTCGGGCGACAGCGCTTGATGCAAATCCAAGTGGCGGCTGGAGGGATCGTGCCCGCCGGCGGCGGGCTGCCGATAGGCTGATCAGAGAAGCGGCCTACTACGAGCGGCTGGCGTCTCGGCTTGACGGGCTGATCGCCAGTGAGGATTGGCTGCCGTTCTAGCTCACGGTCTGACTCGGGAGATGGACTGGCAGGGGGCCTTGCGCCCCCTGCCCGGACTCGACGTCATTTTTTCTTTGTACCTTGCGCCGGGCCATTGCGCGACCATTCGGCGCAGAAGATCGGCCGCTTAAGGTCAGCGGCCGATCAGGATCTGGTCCGCTAGTTCAGAACCGCATGCCCTGGATCGGGTGCCAGGTCTGAATTCCCAGCTTTTCTTTCTGGTAGTACGCATAGTTAGTCACTGCAAGCGAAGGCGGCTCTGGCATAGCGGATTCTGCGGTAGGCGCTAGCTGGCCTGTCCGCCTTGGAATCTACAATTCTTCGCCCTGATCGTCCTCTGCGCTAACATTTGGGAGTGGCTCTGGAGTGAACGGAGAGCCTGGTGGGCGAATAGTCCATGGCGCTGTTTCCGTCAGAGGGACATGGCGATCTTATCGATCTTCACTGCGGGCACAGTTATAAGGATGAGGATGTCATGCGGAACCCGGATATTGCGTTGACGGATGAAGAGCAAGCTTTGTTCTTGTCCATCAAGTTCGATTGGACAGATCACGATGATTTGCGTGGATCGCTTGAGCCGATGAGGCTACTTGCAAAGAGTGTCCTTGGGCGAGGTGCGGTACCGGAGGTTCGAATCGCCTTCTTTACGGATCCTGACTTCAACCCCGGTGGGCGAGGTAAGTCGCGCAAACAGGTGTTCGAGGGCAACGGTACTTGTGGTGATGAAATTCTTGGTCACCCAAGCTTCCTCAAGCATCTTGAGTATTTCATTTGCGGCCCAGAGCTTCCTGCTGTTGTGATTGAAAGGTTCAAGAGCGAAGCAACTGGCTCCGGCTATCTTACGGGCGGGGACATAAACGACCTAACGCCCTTCGCGAGATCCTGTGTTCGCTCAAACGGCTTGGACCCTCATCGTGCTGCGGAGGAGTTCTTCAAGCTTGCTGTTGAGTGCGGTGCAATGCCGTCTTCCGCAGAGTCCGTGCGAAGTTCGGTTCGTGCGGTGAAGTTGCGATAGCAAATTGCGATGGTGTCGCAAGTATGCCGAAGGGCCATAGCACTAGAGCTCTACCTTTGGATGCTGCGACTCGAAGAGCTGAGAAGGCAAGCGGGCCGCCCTGTTCGGGGCGGCCCGGGCTACGATCAAGTTTGATCAGATTTCATCGTCGCGCCAGGTGTCGTCCGGGCTTGCGCCATCCTCGCACTCTATATAGATCAGGCCGGCACGTCCGGCTTTAAAGAACAGGAGCTTGCCCCAGACGTCCATGGAGTGTCCGTTGTACGTGCGATCACTATCGGGGTCGTACTCGCCGCTCATGGTGCCGGTCGCCTCGATACTCCACTCCGTTGGAGCTTCCCATAGGTCGCCACTGGTCGTTGCCTCGTCTTCCATGTAGGGGCCTTCTTCGAAGGAGGCATTGCTCTCCGCAGTTGCCATCGCTGTTGAATCGCCCTCGGCGATGGCCAGTTCCAGCATCTCTCGCGCGTATCCATCGTAGAGATCGGATATGCCACTGTGAACGGGAACGGTGGCCACTACCTTCAGCGCTTCGACACAACTATGTACGGCTATCTCGGACAGGCCAATGCTACTGGCCCGGACTACCCCAGCGGAATATTCAGTATCAGCCGCTCGGCGTCGTCGAGATGGTAATCCAGGTTCTGGTCAGACTCTTCGACGTATAGAGCGGCCAAGGTCCTGTAGCCGAGCAATGCGGCGACAACTTCTGATAGATGTGAGCGGGAGATGTTCACGCCCCGCCGGCACATAGCTTGAGATGCCGCATATGCGGCGCTACTGACAAGTTTCATAGGAAATGCCTCTTACTGCTCGAGACGTCGGACGTTTTGTCGTCCTCGGGCAGCCGGCTTTCCGGTCGTCGAAAACGGAGGGGTGCGGTCCTGCAGGTCAATCGGCCTGTTTCAAGCTGTCCGAAGCTTAGGCGGGCGCCCAGCCACTACCATAGCCCCGGAACTTGGGAGACGCAACCAACATGACAATCTGGTCAGATCGGGACGTAGAAGTGGCTTACGACGTGGTCGCCCGTTGGAGGACGCAGCCTGCGGGAACACCTCTGCGATCCGTGACATTCTCCGCAGCGCAGAGGTCGAGGTGTCACGAGAATGTTGCGCTCTATGTAGCTGAACACGGGGGTGAAGTGGTCGGAGGGTTCTTGGTCGAACGCGCCGCCAATGCGCCTTGGGTCTACATTCGTGCGCATTCGGTTGTCCATATGGGCGACGAGCTGATTGATCCAACACTGAGCGCTGAGGACCTAGAGGCACAAGCGTTCTTCGTGCACCTCGGGCCGGTGCAAGAGTTTCGCGAGAGAGCTCAGCGTTGGGCGCAGATGCCGGTCCAAATCCCGCAGCCGGAGGCTACGGATGAGTCGTACCTGTAAGAGTGGTTGCCCGCCGTGCGGCATCGATAGGCATACCTTGATCAATGCGATAGAGCAGGGCGCTCAGTCATGCGGTTGCGATTCCGAGACGAGGCCGATTGTCGGGGGCTGATCTAGAGAGCCAGAAGGACTCGATCACTGCGACCTGTTCGCACCGGAATGACTCCAGAACCGAATCCTTGAATTTTTGAGCATGTTGTTCCAGGCCGCACACGGATCAAATGGAACCCGACAGGCACACGGCCTGTCGGGAATCCGGCCGGACTCCTTCACATCAACACCCGAAGGTTTCCAACATGAACACGATCCAGACGCGTTCGGCGCTGATGCCGGACTGTGGCACCGTTTTGCCCGCCGACTCAGCATTCGCTCTTATCCCCGAAGGCCTGCGTGACCGCCCGGCCTTGAGCCTGAAGGAGCTGCTCCGGGTGATCCCGGTTGGCCGCAGCAAGGCCTATATGCTGATGAAGGAGGACCCGACCTTCCCCAGGGGGGTGCCGCTCTACGACGGCGAGAACTCCCCCAAGTTCTACTGGACCCACGAGGCCATCGCCTGGCTGCAGGGCCGTGCCGCCAAGATTGGCGCCAACAAGGGAGGGCTGTGAGCATGAACAGTCTCGCCGACGCCCTGGCTGGCATCCACACTCCTCTGGACCGCCTCCAGCACGCCTTGGATCAGGATCTGAGCCTGGGCAAGAGCAAGCTGGAGATGGATTTCCGCCAGGCTTACCCCGTGCTGGAGCAGTACCTGATGCAGCGGACGCGCAAGCGCTTGGCGATGGAGCGCTTCAATGCCGCCTACGACCACCAGCTGAGTCTGCCCCAGTTCCGTAAGCTGCTGAACGCGGAGCGGGTGCGCCGGCAGGAGACGGGCGACATCGTGGTCTGCTCCGGTTGCGGGCAGCCCGTCCTGAGCTCACCCGCGGCCGAACAGGTGGAGTCCGAATGACCACCACCTTTGGCCGTGTTGCCCCCCGCTATCCACTGAACGCCTTCCTGGTGGTGGCGCGCGAAGCGGGTTACGAGATCTCCCGCAACGTTCAGGCACCGGAGGCGCTGATCGGGATGAGCTTGATCAACGCCATCTCCATGGCGTGCCAGGGACTGATCGACGTCAAGCTGCCCACGGGCCTGATCAGGCCCGTATCGCAGAACCTGCTGATCATTGCCGAATCGGGCGAGCGCAAGTCGACCGTGGCCTCGCTGCTGTTTGCGCCGTTTCGCGACGCTGACACGAAGGCACTGGCAACCCATAAGGAGAAGAAGAGGGCGTACCAGGCCGAACTGGGTGCGTGGGAGGCCAAGCTGAAAGGTCTGCGCAGCGCAGTTGCGCGGGCGGTCAGTCGCGGCCAGGTCAGCGACGAGCTGGAGGCTCGCCTACTGGAACACGGCCGCTGCAAGCCGACCGAACCCCGACTGCGCTACTTCATGCGGCAGGAGATCACCGGCAAAGCAATCACCGAGGCGCTGGTGGGGGACGGGGAGTCGATCGCCATCAGCACCGACGAAGGCCATGTCCTGTTCCGAAGCGAGGCGATGTCTCATCTCGGGCTGTTGAACCGGTTGTGGGATTCCCCGGGCGTGCTGATGCGCGACCGCGCGGACGAGAATCTGCTGGCCATGAATCCCCGGGTGTCGGTCAGCATCATGACCCAGCACGAACCGCTCAAGGCCTTCCTGGATCGAAAGGGGTCGGTTGCAAAAGGCAGCGGCCACTGGGCGCGCTACCTGGTGGGCTGGCCGCAATCGAACATGGGCTTCCGCCAGGTGAGCGGAGAGGAACCGACCTGGGAGCATCTGCCGGCGTTCCAGAAGCGGATTGGGGTGCTGCTGGAGCGTTACCGGACCCAGATCGAATCGGGATCGATCGAGCGCGAACTGATCGAGTTCAGTCTCGATGCGAAGAGCCGCTGGGTTGAACTGGCGCAGGAGACCGAGCGTCTGCTTCGCCAGGGTGAGTACCTGAGCGACATCAACGACTTTGCCGCCAAGGTAATGGAGATCCTGGCACGGCTGGCGGCTGCGATGCACTACTTTGCTGAGGAGGCCGGCCCGATTTCAGTCGATACCCTCAATCGAGCGTTCGAGATCGTCAAGTGGCACGAGAGCGAGTACAAGCACTTGTTCTCGCCTGACTCGGTAGTGCCCCAGGATCTTGTCGATGCCCGGGCCCTGGCGCACTACCTCAAGACCCGGATCTGGCGCGGCCCCTTCTCTGATACCTGGGTTCCGCGTAACCACGTGCTTCGCAATGGTCCCGTCAGGAACCGTAGCCGTCTTACTGCAGCTTTGGACCTGCTCCAGGCGCGTGGTGCTCTATGGATCATGACCGGGGCGATGGACCGGAAGTGCTACCTGCGGCTGGCCGACAACTTCTTTGGCCAGATGCAGATGTCCCTGTAGGATGGGGCAGGGATCGGTGAAGGCGAGGGCGTTGGCCTTCACTCGATCCCTGCTAAGGCCGCTTCTTCCTCTGCAGGCCGGCTGAGGCCCGAGCGACTCTGCGACAAAATCGCAAAGTCGCCCTTGTTCAACAGGGCGCCAGCGGGGTGGCGGCATCATGGCCAGCCCGATACGCCACGTACTGGGCCTTCTCCCCGTCGGCCATCCCCTTGACCAACAACGGACCCAAGTGGCGCTCTGCCCGTCGTTCCAGTCCCTGGTCCCGAAGGCTGCGGTGGTCCACCCTGGCACTGTAGCCGCACTCGGCCAGCATCTCGTTCTGAGTATCGGCCACCAGCTGGCGTCTGGCCGTGACGTCCTGCCGCAGTTCCAACGGACTCTTGCCCCCGCTGTCCTTCCTGCAGCCGCCTTCACTCGGACGGGTCGGGTTGTAGCGCGAGAAGGTTCGATCTGGAGTACGTTCGATTCCATCCGGAACGCGGTCCGAGCACATCAAGTGGACGTGGGGGTTCTCGATACCGCCAAGCGCGCCCTCTGGCGCATGGAGTGCGTACTGGTACGGTTTGGTTCCGGCCAAACGCTGAGCGAGTCGCTCAGCCAGCTCAATCAGTTGGGGTTGGGTCAGCTCGCTGGGCAGTGCGATCTCATGCTCGCGATAGGCCGCGCCGTTGGCACGCTCATGGCGGTCGGCCATGCTCCAGAATGCTTTGGGATCCTCCTGGGCCCATGCCGGTAGGTTGCCGTGACTGGCGTGGACCAAATCCTCTCGCTCGCTGTGCGAGCCCTCCCGCTGGATGTAGCTGCTGTGTCTGCGAGCGGTGCCCCTCTTGCCGCTCTTGATGCTGTAATGGAAGCTTGCCATTGCTGTATCACCCTTTCTCTATGCGTAAACAAAAAAGGCCGACAAGATTGCTCTTGTCGGCCTGTGTGGAGTGGAGTGATTCGTTGTCGAATGCGGTGTGATCAAGAAACGGTAAGTGCGCGTGCTACCGCCCCCTGTATGCATCGCTATGTGGAGGCCTGCCGCACCCTCAAGTACCAGTTCGTAAGCAGAGGCGCTGCTCTACAGCGCCTTCTACTACCTGCGTCGCTCTATCCTGCCGGCTACGAACCCATCACTTCCATATACATAGAGCTGGTGGTGTAAAAAATTACTGATCCAGTAGGTAGTGGTCGGTGACCACTGCATGAGGGAGGGCAAGAGGCCATATCATCGTTCATTGCGGGGTGATCGTGGAATGCACTTGTGGTGTTGATAGGCACACCTTTTCACGGTTCCATCCACCAATAGCTCCGTACCGGCTCGGAATTGGCGGACACGTCAATTACTCTAATTTCCTCGCCGGTCAAAACGATGGCGCGACGATCCATTAGTCGAACTCGTGCCATAGAAGGCTCTGAACCAATCAGCTTGCAGCCTGGAATGAGTGCTCCTCAGCGCCAGCGGAACAACGAGGATAGACAAGTGAAGTTGAATAGTTCCGAGTTGCTTTGGGACAAGTAGCGTGCACCGAAGTCGTTCTTCAGATCGTGGGAGGCTTGACGGGTTGTGAAAGACTTCGGAGGGCTTCGCTCGCCGGCATGGCTCCTCAAGCTATGGCGACGCACTGGTCATCGCATGCACCTCGTGTTTGATCACTAGTGCACATAGCTCCTGCATCCTCGAGAAAGTCAACTTCTCGTCGTGGGTGAGAATGCTGGCGCCTGCATGAACAATTCGACCGCGAATTCGGTATCCCATCTGCATGTCGTTGATAATTTTTTCGCGATCGCGAGCATCGTTACCGATCATGTAGGCGCAGCGATTGGCCATAAGGGTTCCGATTCCTGTGTCTTTGGACATTTTCTCATCGCCCAGGAGTATCTCGAATGCGATTACGACCTGCACAAACTTGACCTGAGCATTGTTGCCTGTGTGGCTATCTAAGAACCAACGCGCTGCGCTCTGCAGTCGGCTGGCTACCCCACTGCTCAAGGCGCTCCGTATCCTCTCTAGTATGATGCTGAGCCTGTCCTCCGAATCAATCTTCCCCAAGAACTCTTCCGAGTAGCCGAGTTCGTTGAAGAAGCCCTGATAGTGGACGTCAAGATCGGAGGTGAAATGCAGGAGTACTTGAACGCCGCCGCTTCGAACTGTGGATATCCTTGTTACACCACTTGTCCCGTATAGCCATGCATTTTTGGCATCTACCACATTGAATGCCAGGAATAGTCCAACAAGCGAATAAAACTGTTCTGTCGCACGTAGAAAGCTGTCCGATTGAAGATCTCGCGATACGTATCCGGCGACTTTTATCTGCGCGTAAACGCGTCTGTCGAATAATTCAGCAGGGGTATCGTGCATCAGGTCAGCGGCGGCCACTCGGTGGTCAGTGTGGTCGCGTAGAGTGGCTCCGGTTATGAGCTGCGTGCAACTGGAAAGATCGATTATGCCATCAACACGGGATAGCGCGTTTGGCCCCAGGCCAGGCATCTGAATCGTGAACTTGTAGTCCCAGGGAAGTGTGCCCAGCAGGTCTATCAGGTGCCGTGATAGCTCCTGAGCTTCCGTTGGAGTGAAAAGCTCGCTAAATGAAGTTGGCCGACGCCACTTGCTCTGCTCTGCAAGTAAAATCGACTCAATTTCACTCCTGATGAAGACAGTAACATGCTGCTCACCTAGGAAGGAGGTCAGCATCTTGTCCAGAGGTGAGCCCCGCGCGATGCAGGCTTGAACGTCATCGAGCCGTAGTGAGGCCGGATCGATTCGATGGCCTCCAAGGACCCGAGATGAGTAGATCGCTGTTGACAGCGTATCGATCAAACTGTCCTTCGTTCCGGATGGTAGTGGGAGTACGACTGGCCTATCCTTTGCGTCTCGGAGATCCTGCAAGTTTTAGTCCTCTATCCGAATTACTCGGGCGCGCCGAGTTGAGTGTGAGCTACGTACTGAGTAATCTGGTGTCGGTGGTATCGCCCAGCGCGTACTGCTTCAATCGCCATCGATCTACGAGCCACAGTTGGGAGCAGGCATCTCAAATGGCGAGCGCAGCTCTGGCGAAAGGATGGCTCGTTCAGGGGCTTGGTTTAGATGCCAGGTTTGATGTAATCGCAGACCAAAGGCACTGGCTGCTCCTTCCAGTCGTACTCATACTCCAGCTGATCCAGGTCGCTGCACTTCAGGAGCATTTGGCTTCCAGTTGGGTTGGTCACAACCTTTCGTGCGAAGTAGCGCCACTTCCAGCTGTTCTCGCCAGGAACCATTCGGGAAACATTGATAAGCCCACAATCCCCCGAAGGTGTGCTGTCCGCAACGATCCACGATTGGAAGATGCCCTGCGAGTACTGTGCCTTGAAAGTTTGCTTGAACGGATTTGTGCCTATGCGGCAGGTCCGTTCCTCTTGTCCGAGGCTCAGCGCAACTGCCTCCTTTAGTCCATCCAGTGTACGGCTAGCGCAGGACCGGCCCAAGGCCGCAGCCCATAGGTGCATGTCCTCCCTCTGCCGCGAACTCATTCTGGACATCGAGCGCACAGCTTCTGGCGGGGTGTCAGCTCCGGGCCTTCCGTTGGCAAGGTCGGTGATCTGGCTGCCGAGCGCACAAAGCTCCTGCCATTTGGTGGAATCAAAAATCCCCGCAGGACGAGTTCCATAGTCTTTGGCAAGTGAGGCTGCCAAGTCAGCAGTCTCTCTGGTAAGGCGAGCTTGGGTGTCGGCAGGTTTGAGCTGCTGTCTAATGCTAGTTTGAACGAACGAGCAGGTCAGTAAACCTTGGGTAGGCGGGTCACATTCATACGTCAGCCAGCCATTATCGACCGTGTTGTAGACCATGCCGCTCGTTGGGACAGGGGCCTCTGCTGATTGGGCTTGGCCGGCAGCTACCCCAAGAACTAGGACCGACGCATATACGCCCCTCATCACCTTTTCCATTGCCGTCCCCTGTCTGACGGCCGAACGCTAGCAGCCTCTTTCAGTTGCCGCAAGGACGCAGCTCTGCCTCGCCCGATGGACATGAGCCTGGTCTAGCTCTCCTAGATAGGCCCGGCAATCTACGGACCAGTGACGTCAGCTACCTTGGCGAGTTTCGCTTCCTTACGCGTGGGCATGACGAAACCACCTTTGGGAAGCCATGTCCCCCCCCAATGCCATTACAGCTTGGAGGCATTGCTCCAGCCTTCATCGGCGTCGTCTGGTTTGCAGCAGATGCTGTGACGCCGCGCATGAGGCTTTCACTTTCCGGAGCAGTCGCCGAGCATTGCCCGGCGCTGCTTTGTGGCTTGGCGTTCCGCAGGACAGCGGATGCCCGCATCAGTGCAGTCGGTTGCTATTATCCACCAGTTCGTTGTAGGCCTTCATGAAGTCCCCCTGCGGACGTATTCCACTGACCTTAGGAGTAGCGCCAAGTGGCTCGCACATAAAGGTTGGGCGCACGGCTCCCATTCGCGATGTGCTGTGCTGGACGGTCGCGGGCAGTAAGATTCACCGACGACATGCCTAATGGCAGGGCAGCACACTGCCACTGCCTGGATCCTTCGATGGGGAGGAGGTCGTTGGTTACACGTTTTCAACAGCCCTGCTCCCGCCGTCACAACAGGCTTTTGATGAACCGACGAAAAAGGCCGACAAGACTGCTCTTGCCGACCTCAATGTGTCAGGACGATTCGTTGGCTAGCGCGGTGCGATGGAGTAAGACCAAACGACAGCAGTTGATCCTACGTGGAGTTCACGATTCACGGGCTAGCGTTCCATCTGGTAGTGTTTGATGGCCACGTCCCTGGCCAGGTTCACACTGTAGAAGTTCAGCGTGTTCAGCCCAGTCGTGATCGCCGTGATGCTCTTCAGATCCAGCACTGAGCGGTACGCGCCCAGTACCGCGATCTGGTATCGCATCCATGCCTAATGGGAACTGGGTAGTGACGGGCTTGAGAGCGCCCAGGTAGAGCATGGTGGGAAGTGGGCGCCAGTCAAGATCCATAGAAAGGTCTTCTCAGGAATGACCGGATCCAACTGGGCGCTTCAGGCCAGCATGATGCGACGGGCAAATGAGCCACCGGCAACTACGCCGATGCGCGCAGTAATTATCGTCACCTTGCGCTCGCACGATGAGAACGCTGACATCTATAACGAGGGGGCTCGAGCGCTCGCGACAGCCAACTGGGTCACACAGACGCTGCCCCTCACTGTACCGATCAACGTTTCCACCTGACCAGGATAGGGCGCCAACTCCTCAGCAAGTAGCAGGGGCTCTGGACTTCTGTCCCCGCATTGTCGATCCGGTGAAGTTGCTGGACTCTCCTTGGTTCACCTTTTAGAAAGATCGAGGTTTAGAACTAATGATAAATATGGAAGTTGCTCTGGAGATCCTCACGGTCTCTGGCGTTGCCGCTGTTGGCGGCGGATTCTTGGTTAGAACTCTTGTGAAGAGCGGGATTGAGGAGGCGGTGAAGCTGAACTTCTCGCGCCACCTTGAAGACTACAAGTCTGAGCTCAGCAGTGAGTTGGAGAAGTTGAAGGTCTCTCTTAGGAATTCCGAGACGTTCTTCTCTCATCAATTGGCAGCTCTGACGGATCTGCGAAGTCTTTTCCGGAGGATCATGCCCAAAAAGTCTGTGCCGGATATGGACTGGCATGAGGCATGTGAGGAGATGGCGCACTCGTTCTCAAAGCATGCTGACGCAATTGGCGAATTTCTATGCAAACATGAGGCGGTTCTGCCCAGCGATGTAATAAAAAAGCTGGATAGCGCTGCGTCTATCGCCACCGACGGGACTTTCGAGTTCACATGGAATCGCCATGACGGTCTTGAGACTACGAAGGATGCCCCTGACATGGCGAACGAGATGTGGCATCTGATCAAGGAGTCAGTGAATCTTCTGCAGACTGCTGTCGATGCTCAGGTGGATCGTCGGGGAGTCTAGCTATCTTCAGGGCCTAGCTTTGGTGGTGTTGCCGGATGTGTGGAGGGGCGTTGGGTGATCCTTCGCGTTCCGGTGTCCGGCGGCACCTTCTCGTGGTTCCTGATACTGCGGGGTGTCCGGATGAGTCCAGTGGCATCCACACTCGCTGGGGGTGCAAATGGGGGTATATTCAGCAATAATTTCTGAATAAAAGCTTTTGTTTCAGTGTTATGAATGATCTTTGTGGTTCGGATAAGCCCATCCCTCCATGTGTCGGCGCCTCTTTGCGCTGCCCGAGGTGCTTGCCCGGTGGTTCGAAAGAAGGTCCAGCCGACGCCTCGGCAGTCTCACCTTGAGAACGATGGCCCGTCCTGTGCATGAACCTGCTGCGCTGGCGGCTGTTCAAGATGTGCTGCCAACGCTTCAGCGCGATGAAGGGACTCTGCTTCAGGCGCGCGAAGCGCGTCCATCGTATTCATGGTTCCACGGCGTTGGGCAGGATCGTCCATCGCTCCCTCGACGATGAATACTTTCTCGCCACGTGCAAGGGACTCTGTCGGGTTGTTCAATACAACGTGGTCAATTCTTGAAAGCCCTTGCGCCTTCGCGAGCACCAACAGACTCGCAGACATGCGCTGGCTCGACTCATCCCACTGCTTCCCGCTCTCGGCGTCCAGGCGTTCCACACCCGCTCTTATCTGCATGTAGAGGGAGCGGTCAGCGTCGCCGAGTTCAGCTACTGAGGAAGCTGTTCGGTGCACTGAGAGTGAGTCGTCGGCGACCACGGCCACTCTTCCCGCAGCCGAAGTGCGCTCGGCGTCAAATTCCGGCTCGGGCCTACGTCGACGCTGCGTGGGTGCTATGTGCTGATCATAGTGCGCGCCATAGTAAAGCTCGTATGTCGCATGAGGACCAACAGAAGGTGCCTCCGTTTTGAACACCTCAGCGATCTGTCCAAGCGCCTGGTTTCGATTGATCCGCCCGGCCTGGAGTTCAACGGCAATGGCTCCATACTGTTGCGGTCGATTACCCGTACCCGACACGCCAATGTCCGGTCCACCGGCCGCAATGATTTCACGCTGGACCTGGACATTACTGAGCGTCGCAGCCGCTTCTCCGCGTAGCAGGGTGTTTACATAGGATTGCTTCGACGTCGGATCGGGACGTTCGGTAAAGAGATGGTGCCCCAGCTCGTGCGAAAGAGAGCGCGCGATTCTGGAGCCTTGCCCAACCGCGTTCTCGTCAATAACGATCTTCTCACCGGGAACAAGATAGGTGCCCCTACCGGCTTGTCCCCAGACAACATCCAGATCGTCGCGCTCGGCCTGTGCAAGACCCGCCCGAAGTGTCGGGGATTTCGCTAGAAGCGGCGCCAACGAAGGGTCAGTCAACGGGGAGTCCGGCCGACGTACGGGTCCTGGGCGAGCCCCCCCCTGCGGCTGCGGCAGTACAGAGTCTTCAGTACGTTCCATGTTGGAGCTCCCGCCCTGGGGGTCAACGCTGACTGATCAATACGTGGGTCAATGTCGCATTGTCAGGGGCGAGAGTGAGTACAACCTCAGCACCGTTCACTGGCGCGGTCCAGTAAGGGCGGGAGTCAGGGGCATCAGGCCGAGGTGGATATTGCGCCGTTCCCTCCCAGATGACTTCTTTGAGCGCGATGCTCGGTGGGGCGATATCAAAGGTCAGCTTCGCCTGCGCAGGATTATCGACGGCACTTCTCAGCGTGATGTTCCGAACTTCAAGGCCACCCAACATTCCACGTTCCGCGGTTCGCTCGTCTCTCAGGCCCTGCCGAGTCGGTTTTCCAAGATGCGTGTGAAGATGTTCGTTCAATGCATCCACATCGCCAAAACGCACACTGGACAATCGCTCGATGCTGTTCTTGAATCGCTCCATACCAATTTCACTCCCTGATTCGACGGGTTGTCTTTGATTCAGATGAACTGATGGGTTCAGCGGCGCGGCACTTGAACATGCTGTCAGTAAAAGCGCCGGAATAGCGATCGCGAGGCGACGACGCGCAGCGATGGGCAGCGCGACCATGAAAAAGCGTGGCCAGGCGGTGTTGATGAAGGGCGACATCGCAATCTTCCATGAAGGGCGGTTGGGTCTGCGCGGCATCATGCCATGCCAATGCCCTGCTGCACCGCCGCGAGTGGTGTCACACAGCTCTGGCTAGACTGTGCTTCTTTTTCCGCGCAGGAGGCACCCATGGCCCATCCCATCTCCGTATCCCTGATTGGCGTTCCCACCGATGTCGGTGCGGGCCATCGCGGTGCCCGGCTGGGGCCGGAGGCGCTGCGTGTGGCGGGCCTGCCGGAGGCGCTGGAAGCGCGCGGCGTGGACGTGCGCGATCTGGGCAACCTGGATGGCCCGCGCAACCCGTGGACCGCACCGGTGGAGGGCTATCGCCACCTCGATGAAGTGGTGGCGTGGAACCATGCACTGATGGAAGCCAGCTATGCCGAACTGCAGGCCGGGCGCATGCCGATCATGCTCGGCGGCGACCACTGCCTGGGCATCGGTTCGATCACCGCCGTGGCGCGCTGGTGCCGCGAGCAGGGCAAGACCCTGCGCGTGCTGTGGCTGGACGCGCATTCGGATTTCAACACCAGCGATGTCACGCCGTCGGGCAACATCCACGGTATGCCGGTGGCCTGCCTGTGCGGCCTCGGCCCGGATGCGCTGACCCGGCTGGGCGGCACGTCGCCCGCGATCACCCCGGCGCAGATGCACCAGATCGGCATCCGCTCGGTGGACCCGGAAGAGAAGCGCCTGATCAAGACCCACAAGGTGGATGTCTATGACATGCGCTACATCGACGAGAACGGCATGAAGCGTGCGGTGGAAGCGGCACTGGCCGGCATCGACGGGAACACCCACCTGCATGTCAGCTTCGATGTCGACTTCCTCGACCCGAGCATCGCGCCGGGCGTCGGCACCACCGTGCCGGGTGGGGTGAACTACCGCGAGGCGCAGCTGGTGATGGAAATGATCGCCGACACCGGGCGCATGGGATCGCTGGACATCGTGGAGCTCAACCCCTTGCTGGACAAGCAGAATGCCACCGCCGAGCTGGCCGTGGACCTGGTCGAAAGCCTGTTCGGCAAGTCCACCCTGATGCGCGATTGAAGGCTTCCCCTGAACGGAATCTCGAACCGTTCACATCCGCTCCACGCCCCTGCCGCCAGATTGCACTTCACGCGGCGGCAGTGGGCATTGGTGCCCTCCCGCCGAGCGAAAGAATCCCATCCGCGAATGAAGCGGTATAGCGGCGAACCCAAGGAGAAGCCCATGAAGCGCGTAGTTGCCCTGATGCTGTTGTCGATGTTCTCGGTGGCCCTGCTGGCCGGTTGCAACACCGTGGCCGGTGCTGGCAAGGACGTGCAGAAGGCCGGTGAAAAGGTTGAGGACGCCGCCAAGGGCAAGTGAGCCCGGCGCGGAACGGAAAGAGAAAGGGCCGGGGACATCCCCGGCCTTTTTTGAGCCTGCTTTTCACTGCCTGCTGTCGAAGCGTAGTGAACCATTCAAGCAGGTGAGCATTGTTTTCATTGTCGGTTGACCGGCACTCAACAGCCGCTGCGCGAAGCTGGAGCCACGGTAAGAACGCCGTTGCAACCAAGGACTCCCAGCAATGAACAAAGACATCATTTCCGGCAAGTGGTCGCAGCTGAAGGGCAAGGCCCAGGCCAAGTGGGGCGATCTGACCAACGACGATTTCGATGTGGCCGAAGGCAATGCCGAGTATCTGGCCGGTCGCCTGCAGGAACGTTATGGCTGGGCCAAGGACCGCGCCGAGAAGGAAGTCCGTGACTTCCAGGATGCGGTGAGCAAGGACTACCCGGACTACAAGTAAGCGCGACTAAGCGCGACAGTTTCCCCCACAGCACAACGCCCGCACCGAGAGGTTGCGGGCGTTGTGTTGTCTGCGCTCAGCGCGCCGGCGGGTCCGGCACGTAGCGGTTCGGGAACGCCTGCGGCTCGCGCGGCAGGCGCGATGGCGAATCCATCAGGATGCCGCGCGCACGCAGGTTGCGGGCGCTGTCGTAGCGCAGCTGCAGCACCTGCGCGGGGCTGCGGCTGGCGCGTTCGAAGTCGGTATCGCGCACGGACGACTGTTCGCGTGCACCGTGGCCGGTGCCCAGCGCGGGGGCCTGCGACTTGCTGGCGTAGCCCTCGATGCGGCTGGCGCTGGCGCTGGCATCAGCGGCAGCCTCTGCCTGCGCGGCCGGAGCGGGCAGCGGCAGGCCACGGCGCAGGATCGGCTCGGGGCGCCAGCGACGCGCCTCTTCGAATACGGCCACGCCGACCACGCCGATGTTGTCCGGGCGCCCGGTGCGGCTGGCGTAGCTGCCGCTGGGGCTGCTGAACACGAACTGTGCCACTTCGTCCTGGCTCTTGCGCCAGCCGGTGATGTCGGCGCGCTGGCCGGGGTTGAGTACGTAACCGGTCTGCGAGGGATCGGCATCCTCGCCGGAAATGGCGTTGATGCCGTCCACCGACAGCACCACCAGCACCCGGCGCGGGCTGTCGTTGTACAGGCGCACCGCATAGCGGTGCCCGCGCTCGCCGGCCACCCAACGCTGGCCTTCGGCGGGGTAGCTGCGCAGTTCAGTGCCACGGTCGCGGTCGACCAGGGCCATGCGCACAGGGCCGCCTTCATACACCGGCGGCGGGGGCGGGACGGGGCGGAAGCCGGCCAGGGGCAGGATCAGCAGCAGGGGCAGCAGGCGTTTCATCGGGCATCTCCAGCGGGGTTGCGTGAATGAACGCGCCGCAGGCCCTGACGGGGTTGGCCGCCGGCACGGTAAACTGGACCCGTTCATCGAAGGTTTCCCCACGCAGTCATGACGACCCGAGTCCTTACCGGCATCACCCCCTCCGGCACGCCCCACCTGGGCAACTACGTTGGCGCCATCCGTCCGGCGATCGCGGCCAGCCGCGCCCCGGGGATCGAGAGCTTCTTCTTCCTGGCCGACCTGCACAGCCTGATCAAGTCGCAGGACCCGCAGCGCACCCAGCGCGCGACCCTGGAAATCGCAGCCAGCTGGCTGGCCTGCGGCCTGGACCCGGAACATGTGTGGTTCTACCGCCAGAGCGACATCCGCGAGACCACCGAGCTGATGTGGTTCCTCACGGCCATCGCCAGCAAGGGCATCCTCAACCGTGCGCACGCTTACAAGGCGGCGGTGGACAAGAACCGCGAGGAAGGCGTGGACGAGGACGCGGGCGTCAGCGCTGGCCTGTTCATGTACCCGGTGCTGATGGCCGCCGATATCCTGATCTTCAAGGCCAACCAGGTGCCGGTGGGCCGCGACCAGATCCAGCACATCGAGATGGCGCGCGACTTCGCCCAGCGCTTCAACCACGTGTACGGCAAGGAATACTTCCCGCTGCCGGACGTGGTGATCGACGAGCAGGTGGCGACGTTGGCCGGCCTGGATGGCCGCAAGATGAGCAAGAGCTACCACAACACCATTCCGCTGTTCGTGCCGCGCGAGGAGCTGAAGAAGCTGGTGTTCTCGATCCTGACTGACTCGCGCGTACCGGGCGAGCCGAAGGACACCGAGGGCTCGGCGCTGTTCCAGATGTACCAGGCGTTCGCTACCCCGGAACAGACCGCCGAATTCGCCAAGGCCTTTGCCGCCGGCATCAGCTGGGGCGATGCCAAGCAGCAGCTGTTCGAGCGCATCGACAGCGAGCTGTCGCCGCTGCGCGAGCGCTACAACGCGCTGATGGCCGAGCCGGAAAAGATTGAAGCGCTGCTCAAGCGCCGTGGCCAGCAGCTGCGCGAGCAGCTGGCGGCTCCGTTGCTGGATGAACTGCGCCATGCCGTGGGCCTGCGCGACCTGTCCACTGCCGGCGACATCGCCAGTGAAGACGCAGGCGTGGCCCGCGTGGCACCGCCGCTGTTCAAGCAGTACCGCGAAAAGGACGGCCGTTTCTACTTCAAGCTGACTGCCGGTGACGGCACGCTGCTGATCCAGAGCGAAGGCTTCGACTCGCCGCGCGATGCGGGCCAGTTGATCGCGGTGATCAAGCAGGCCGAGCAGGGCGACCAGCTGCAGAGCGAGCTGTTCAAGCTGGAATCCGAAGTGGATGCGGTGCTGGCTGCGCTGGCGGCGCTGCGCGAAGCGGCCTGACCTGCTCGCCCTTGTAGAGCCGAGCCCACGCTCGGCTTGGCGGAAAAGCAGCCGAGCATCGGCTCGGCTCTACACGGCATTGCACCCATGGCATGATGCCCACGCGCCCCCGGCGCGATGACATGGAGTCTGTGATGGCCTGGTTGTCGCTGCTGCTGTTCCTGCCCTGGTTCCTGCTGCTGGGCAGCCTGTACTGGCTGTTCCCGCGCCAGCCGCGCACTGCGCGGCGGCGCCTGTTTGACAGCGCCACTCTGATGCTGGCTTTCGCCCTGAGTATCGTCTCAATGCTGTGGGGGTACCGCCTGGGCATGGCGCAGCCCGGCGCTGGCCCGATCTGGCCGCAGGTACTGGCGGTGCTGTACGCCTACGGCGCGTTCCTGGCGGTGCTGGTGCTGGCCCTGCTGCTGCGGCCGAGGTACCTGGCCCGGTAACCATGCTCAACTGCACGCGCCCTCTGTAGAGCCGAGCCCATGCTCGGCTGAGGTCTGGCAGAAAGGCAGCCGAGCGTGGGCTCGGCTCTACAGAATTGCCCACTCCGACCAAAGCCGCATCGAACCAGCCCCACGCCCACACCTACCATGGGCATCTGTTCCCGATCCTGCCAGGTGCGTGCCGATGACCGCCGACCCCAGCATCCATACCATCGATACCGGCTTCCAACGCCCCGGCTTCGATGCGGCCTACCTGATCGTTGAACGCGGCCGCGCGGCCTTCGTCGATTGCGGCACCGGCCTTTCCGTGCCGGCGATGCTGCAGGCGCTGGCCAACGCCGGCCTGGGCGCTGACGCGGTGGACTGGCTGCTGCTGACCCACGTGCACCTGGACCACGCCGGTGGCGCAGGCCTGCTGATGCAACAGCTGCCCAACGCAAAGGCGGTGCTGCACCCGCGCGGTGCACCGCACATGATCGACCCGACCCGGCTGATTGCCGGTGCCACGGCGGTGTACGGTGCTGAAGAGATCGCGCGCAGCTACGGTCGTATCGAGCCGATTCCCGAACACCGTGTGGTGGTGGCCGAAGACGGGCACCGCATCGATCTCGCTGGCCGCGAGCTGCTGCTGCTGCACACGCCGGGCCACGCGCTGCACCACTACTGCGTGTGGGATGCGCGCAGCCGCAGCTGGTTCACCGGCGATACGTTCGGCATCTCCTACCGCGAACTGGACAGTGCGCAGGGCGCTTTCATCTTCCCCACCTCGTCGCCCGTGCAGTTCGATCCCGAGGCGATGAAGATGTCGATACAGCGCATGCTGGGCTACGCGCCGCAGGCGATGTACCTGACCCACTATGGCCGCGTCGAGCAGGTGCAGAAACTGGCCGACGACTTGTTCGAACAGATCGATGCGATGGCCACCATCGGCCGCCAGTGCGATGGCCGCCCGGACCGTCACCGCTGCCTGCTGGCCGCGTTGCAGGCGTTGTATCTGGAACGTGCCCAGCTGCATGGCTGTGCGCTGGACGATGCGGCGGTGACCGCCGTGCTGGCAATGGACATCGAACTCAACGCGCAGGGGCTGGCGTGCTGGCTGGACCGCATCAGCAGGTAGATCCACGCCACGCGTGGATGACGTGGGCCCAGGCTGCGCCGTGATGTCACGACCACGTTACACTCTGGTGACTTCCAAGCTAGCCGTGGTACTGCCGTGAATCCGATGCGCGTGTTGCTGCTGTCGTCCTGCCTGTTCGTCGGGGGCCTGGCCCATGCGGCCAATGACCTGCCCGGCGGCGGCATCGATCCGCAGGCACTGTCGCGTCACGTGCGTGTGCTGGCGTCGGACGAGTTCGAGGGCCGCGCGCCGGCCACCGAAGGCGAAGAGCGCACCGTGCAGTACCTGATCGAGCAGTTCCGCAGCTATGGCCTGCAGCCGGGCGGTGTGGACGGCAGCTGGGTGCAGCCGGTGCCGCTGGTGCGCGCGCAGCTGGATGGCCCGGCCAAGGCCAGCCTGTCGCTGAAGCAGGGCAAGCGCGCGCTGGCCAATGGCGTGGACGTGACCCTGCAGAGCCTGCAGCCGCGCAAGCGCGTGCAGATCAAGGATGCACCGCTGGTGTTCGTCGGCTACGGCATCGACGCGCCGGAACGCCACTGGAATGACTACAAGGACGTGGACCTGCACGGCAAGATCGCCGTGGTGCTGATCAACGACGCCGATTTCGAGGCCGATGCGCCGGGGGCGTTCGATGGCAAGGCCGTGACCTATTACGGCCGCTGGACCTACAAGTTCGAGGAAGCCGCACGCCGCGGCGCCGAAGGCGTGCTGATCGTGCACGAGACCGCGCCGGCCGCTTACGGTTGGGCGACAGTGAAGAGCTCAGGCACTTCGCCGCTGTTCGACATCGAGCGCGGCCAGGCCGAAGCCATGGCCCAGCACACGCCGCTGCGCGGCTGGATGCAGCGCGAACTGGCCGAGGCGATCTTCGCCGACGCCGGCCTCGATTTCGACGCCGAGAAGCGCAAGGCGATGCGCGCCGACTTCCGGCCGGTGGCGCTGGACAATGCCAGGCTGAGCGTGGATTTCGCGCTGAAGCGCGAACAGGTGGTGACCCGCAACGTGGTGGCCAAGCTGCCCGGCGGTGCGCATGGCGACGAGGCGGTGATCTTCTCCGCGCACTGGGATGCGTTCGGCATCGGCCAGCCGGACGCCAAGGGTGACCGCATCCGCCGCGGCGCGATCGACAACGCCACCGGCGTGGCCACCGTGCTGGAGCTGGGCCGCGTATTTGCCGCCGGCCCGCAGCCGCAGCGTACGCTGTACTTCGTGGCGCTCACTGCCGAAGAGAAGGGCCTGCTGGGCGCCAGCTACTACGCCGCGCACCCGCTGGCGCCGCTGGACAAGACCGCCGCGGTGCTCAACATCGAGATGTTCAGCCCGGATGGCCCGACCCGCGATATCGCCTCGTGGGGCAAGGGCCGTGTCTCGCTGGAAAGGGACCTGGAGCGCGTGGCCAAGGCCCGTGGCCGCAGCTACAGCCCGGACCCGAACCTGGAAGCCGGCTTCTTCTACCGCGCCGACCACTTCGCCTTCGCCCGTCTGGGCGTGCCGGCGATCACCATCGGCCCGGGCCTGGACAAGCTGGACGGCGGTGTCGAGGCCGGCCGCGCGCTGCGCGAGAAGTACTTCGCTGATTGCTACCACCAGGCCTGCGATGCCTGGACCCCGAGCTGGGACCCGAGCGGCCACGCCGCCGACACCCTGCTGGTCTACGACCTGGGCGCCGAGCTGGCCAACAGCCGCCGCTGGCCGACGTGGGAAAAGGAATCGGAGTTCCGCGGCGCGCGCGACAAGAGCGAAGCGGCCCGCCGTTGAGGATCGGAATCGGCGGAGTGTCATGTCATTTCGCCGGGGGTAGAGTCGACTGATAGTCGACTATCGCGCGCAGCGCGGGTTTTTCGGTGCCGACAGAGAGAGCAGTCGACTAACAGTCGACTCTACCGATTACCGATTACCGATTACCGATTACCGATTGCCGATTGCCGATCAGCGGCCGGCACTACCCGCGCTGGCGCAGCAGCGTCCATGCGCCCCAGCCGCCGGCGGCTAGCGCTGCCAGATAGCATGCCACCATCGTACGCAGGCCAACCGATGATCCTGCATTGATGCCCCGATGCAGGCGCAGTTGCAGCGAGCTGTGGCCGCTGCCCAGGTCCACCGCCAGCTGCAGCGCCAGTGCGCCGCAGAACACCAGCAGGGCGATCCCGAATCCGATGCGTGGCCACGCGGCCTGTGCGTTGGGGCGACGAAGCAGCCAGGCCAGTGCCGTGGCTGCAGCCAGCGTCGCCGCGATCCACATCAGTGGCGTGGTGGGAGACGCAGCGGCCACCGGCAGTGCACCGGTGGCCGCGATCACTACAGCGCCCTTATTTGCGGGTGCCGTCGAGCCAGTTCGGGCCCTTGTTGGTGAGGAAGAACACATAGACCACCAACGATACCGCGATCGTGGCGGTGACGTAGATGGCGAACCAGTCCACATGACCCGTCTTCAGTGCGCCCTGGTACAGCAGCGGGGCGGTGCCGCCGAACAGCGAGTTGGCCAGCGCATAGCCCAGGCCCACGCCCAGTGCACGCACGTGGGTGGGGAACAGTTCGGCCTTCACTACCGCGTTGATCGAGGTGTAGCCGGTGAGGATGACGAAGCCCAGGGCCAGGGTCAGGAAGGCCAGGGTGGCGTCATGCTGGTGCGGAAGCTGGGTGATCAGGTACCAGCTGTACAGCACGCCGCCCGCGCCGAAGAACACCAGCAGGGTCTTGCGGCCGATGATGTCCGACAGCCAGCCGCCGACCGGCTGCAGCACCATCAGGAAGGCCAGCACGCCCAGGTTGATCAGGGTGCCGGTCATCGGGTCGTTACCCGCGAAGGCGCTCTGGATCATCTTCGGGCCGTTCACCGAATAGGTGTAGAAGGCCACAGTGCCACCGGCGGTGATCAGGAAGCACAGCAGCAGCGGCCGCCACTGGTGCACGAACAGCTCGTACATCGAGCCGGACTTCTGTGCCTTGCCCTCGCGGGCGGCTTCGATCGACGACTCCGACAGCGACTCGTCCATGCCCCGGCGCAGCCAGAACACCACCACTGCGGCGATGCCACCGATGCCAAAGGCGATGCGCCAACCCCATTCGGAGATTTCCGGCTTGCCCCAGAAGGTCAGCATCAGCAGCAGGGTCAGTTGGGCCAGCACGTGGCCGCCGACCAGGGTGACGTAGTGGAACGAGGACAGGAAGCCGCGGCGGCCGGGAATGGCGGCCTCGGACATGTAGGTGGCGCTGGCACCGTATTCGCCACCGGTCGCGAAGCCCTGCAGCAGGCGCGCGAACAGCAGGATGACCGCGGCCCAGATGCCGATGCTGGCCGCCGTGGGCGTGATGGCGATCAGGAACGAGCACAGCGCCATCACCGTGACCGAGACGGTCAGGGCCAGGCGGCGGCCGTGGCGGTCGGCGAAGCGGCCGAAGAACCAGGCACCGATCGGGCGCATCAGGAACGTGGCGGCGAAGATCGCCCATACATACAGGGTGGAGTTCTTGTCATCGGGCGAGAAGAACTGCGATTCGAAGTACACGGCGAACACCGAGTACACGTAGACGTCATACCACTCCACCAGGTTGCCGGCGGAGCCTTTGAGGGTATTGGAGATCGAGCGGCGCAGCGCGGCGCCGTCGTTCGCGGGTACGGCAGGTTGGGACGTGATGCTCATCTGGGTGTGGATCCTCGATGCGGCGCTTCCCTGCGGGAAATATCGGGTACCCGGCGCGCGAAGGGCGCCGCGGCCAGCCTCCTAGGTACTGCATCCCACGTCAACGCCAGGTGCCGGGCAGGGCATGGGGACCGCACAGGGTGACAGCAGCCCGGGGCGGCGGACCATAACTAAAACGTCGTATGCCGGTTCACGGCCCGTCGCAAACCGGAGTGATTTCCCGCAGGCGAAGGCTCTAGAATCGGCGTTCCCCCGCCTGCTGGTGCGTCATGTCGGCTCCTCTCTCTTCGTCTGCGGCTGCCCCACGGGGTGGCCTTGTCGCGCTGGCATTGCTGCTGGTTTACGTGGTCTGGGGCTCGACCTACCTGGGCATCGCCAAGGCCCTGCACGGCGGCGCACTGCCACTGACGATGGTCTCCGGCAGCCGGTTCATCATTGCCGGCGGCCTGATGTTCCTTGCCCTGCGCCTGTTCTGGAAGATGCCGAATCCGACCCTGCGGCAATGGCGCAACCTGGTGGTGATGGGGGTCACCATGCTGGTGCTGGGCAACGGCATGGTGGTGCTGGCCGAGCGCGAGGTCTCCTCCGGCCTGGCTGCGACCGCGGTGGCCTCGGTACCGCTGTGGATGGCGCTGTTCTCGGCGCTGCGTGGCCAGCATGCCAGCCGCGGCGAGTGGCTGGGCATTGCCATCGGCTTCCTGGGCGTGGTCTGGCTCAATGCCGGCAGCAGCCTGACCGCCTCGCCGACCGGGCTGGTGCTGTTGCTGATCGCGCCGGTCGGCTGGGCCTTCGGTTCGGTATGGGCGCGCGGGCTGGACCTGCCGGGCCCATTCATGACCGCGGCCGGGCAGATGATCTGCGGTGGCGTGCTGCTGGTGCTGATCGGCCTGGTGGTCGGCGAGCGCCCGACCACGCTGCCCGATACCGGCGGCCTGCTGGCGATGGCGTACCTGTGCGTGTTCGGTTCCATCGTCGCCTTCACCGCCTACGTGTGGCTGCTGCAGAACGTGCGCCCGGCGCTGGCCGGCAGCTATGCCTACGTCAATCCGGTGATCGCGGTGCTGCTGGGCGCACTGCTCAACGGCGAGCGCTTCGGCTGGCGCGACCTGCTGGCGATGGTGGTGATTCTTCTGGGCGTGGTGGTGTTGGCGATGGCAAGGACACGAAGGAAATGAGCATGGACGAGAAGGAACAACGCCGGGGCCTGCTGGTCACCGCCTCCACCTTCGTGATCTGGGGCCTGGTGCCGGTGTACTGGCACCTGCTCAACGAGGTGCCCTCGTTCCAGATCATCGCCCACCGCATCATCTGGAGCACCGTGCTGGTGCTGGGCTGGCTGGTGCTCAGTGCGCGCCTGGGCTGGTGGGAAAAGATCGCCGCGCAGCCGCGCGCGCTGCCGATCCTGCTGGTGTCGAGCCTGACCATCGCCTTCAACTGGGGCCTGTACATCTGGGCGGTCAACGCCGGCCACGTCATCGAGACCAGCCTGGGCTACTTCATCAACCCGCTGGTGAACGTGCTGCTGGGCGTGCTGGTGCTGAAGGAGCGCCTGCGCCGCCTGCAGTGGGTGGCGGTGGCGATGGCGGCGGTGGGCGTGGCCTGGCTGACCATCGATGCCGGCACACCGCCGTGGATCGCGTTGGGCCTGGCCTGTTCGTTCGGGTTGTATGGCCTGCTGCGCAAGCTGGTCTCGGTCGATCCGGTGGCCGGCCTGGGCGTGGAAAGCATGTACCTGTTCCTGCCGGCGCTGGCGTTTGCGATCTGGGCCGAGAATGGTCACGGCGGCGCGTTCCTGCATGGCTGGGGCTGGCGCAATGACCTGTTGCTGATCTTTGGTGGCGTGGTCACGGCGGTGCCGCTGATCGGCTTCGCCTACGGCGTGAAGCGCATTCCGCTGTCGCTGGTCGGCATCCTGCAGTACATCGCGCCGAGTCTGCAGCTGCTGCTGGGCGTGTTTTTCTTCCATGAGGCGTTCGACACCGCCAAGGCGATCGGGTTCGCGGCGATCTGGGCCGGCCTGATCCTGTTTGTCGGCGACAATGTGCGCACGATGCGTAAGCGATAACGGAGCCGGGGTCGGATCCCTTCGCCGGGCGGAGGGATCCGACCCCGGCTTCCCCGAAGAAAAAAGAACGGCGCCCCGAGGGGCGCCGTTCTGCTTCCATCCACCGCCAGGAGAGAGAGATGGCGGTGGCGGGAACGCGGTTGCAGGCTTAGAAGCGCTGCTGGTACTTCATGTACATGAAACGACCGATGTCGAAGCCACCGTAGTAGGTGAAGCTACTGTTCGGCTGGCTGTACATGATCGGACCCTGATGGTCGAACACGTTGTTCAGGCCCAGCGAAACGGTGCCGTCCCACGGCAGGGCGTAACGCACCTGCAGGTCGTGGAAGGTGTTCGAACCCACCTTGTTGGTCGGCGAGGCATCGGTGTAGGCCGAGCTGAAGCCCGGCATGTTGCACTCGTCCATGTAGGAGCACTTTTCCTTCATGCTGGAGTAGTAGCGCGCGGTCCAGCCGATGCCCAGGTTGCCGTACTGCCAGTCCAGGTTGAAGGTCGAACGCACGCGGAAGTTGCCGCCCCAGCTGGTCAGCTGCTCCACCGGCGTGGTGGCGGCGTTGTCGTTGCGCTGCTCCAGGTAGTCGGTGTAGGTGGTGTTCCAGGTAACGGCGAACTTGCCGAACGCGGTTTCCGGCAGGCGGTAGCGCGCGCTGATGTCATAGCCGGCGGTTTCGCGGTAGCCAGCGTTGACCAGAGAACGGTCCAGCGCGTTGACCTGACCGTTGCTGCCACGGGTGAAGCGGCCGCAGGCGGCGTCCGAGCCCTGCACGTAGCACTGTTCCAGGATGTTGGTGGCCGACTCGCCAACGATGGCGTTGTCGATGCGGATCTTCCACCAGTCCAGGCTGACGTCCAGGCCCTGCACGAAGTCGGGGCTGTAGACCAGGCCCACGGTCCAGGTCTTGGCGGTTTCCGGCTTCAGGTCCGGGTTGGAACCGGAGTTGAAATCGGTGGTGGCCTGCTGGCCCGGCTTGCTGGCCACGGTGCCGTCGCTGTTGAGCTGGCGGAAGTTGGCCGGCACCTTCAGGGCCTTGCAGCGGGCAGCCACGGCGGCGCTGCTTGCAGCGGTGCCGAACGAGGTATCGCACGGATCGGTGAACGAATCACGGGTGCTGACAGTGCCGCCGTACAGGTCGTCCACGGTCGGTGCACGGAAGCCGGTGCCATAGGTGGCGCGCACCAGCAGGCTGTCGATCGGCTTCCACTTCACGCCGAACTTGCTGTTGGTGGTGGAACCGAAGTTGTTGTAGTCCGAATAGCGACCCGCGACATCCAGCGACAGTTCGCGGGCGAACGCCATGTCGGCCAGCAGCGGCACCTGCATTTCCAGGTAGACCTCGTTGAGCGAGTAGTCGCCCTGGGTCGGCTTGCCGGTGGTGCCGGCGATCTGGCCGTTCTGCACCATCAGGTCCGGGGTGTAGCGTGCTTCTTCGGTGCGGTGCTCGAAGCCCATCGCAGCCATGATGTCGCCGGCCGGCAGCGAGAACAGCGAACCGGAGATGTTGGCGCTGGCCACCTTGGTGGTGGTCTGGCTCTTGTCCACGTAGCGGGCGAACAGGTAGTCCTGCACGTCCTGGTTGCTCAGCGAGCCCGGGCCGGTGTAGCCCATCGGCGCGGCCGGGTTCCACGGCACGCAGCCGGCGATCACCGCATCGCGGGTGCCGCAGTAGGCCACGCCGTTCTCGATGAAGGACGGGCCGACGGCCAGGTTGACGTTCGGCTGGTACATGCTGCCGGTACCAACGCGCTCGCCTTCATTGCGGTTGTAGGTGTAGCTGACGTTCCAGTCCCAGTAGCGCGAGCCGGTTTCGAAGCTGCCTTCCAGGCCCAGGCTGCCGCGCTTGGTTTCCAGGGTGTTCTCGGTGCCACGCAGCATTTCTTCGGTGCGGTGCGAGAACAGCACGTCCTGCTGCCACAGGTTGAACGCGCTGTCCTTTGACAGGGCGGCGCGGCTGCCGTTGCGCGCCTGTGTGGCGGTGACCGAGTACGGGTAGCCGGCCAGGTGCTTGGTCGATTCGCGCTTGCTGTACATGGCATCGGCAACGATGCGCAGGTCGTCGGTGATCGAGAAGCCGCCGTTGGCGAACACCGAGGTGCGCTCCAGGCCGGTCAGCAGGCTCATGTTGGTCTTGGTGTTGGCACCATCGGCCGGGTTCGGCGCGTGGAAGTTGCTGGCGCTGGTCGGGTCGCCGCCCGGGCCGACGGTCAGCGGCTTGCCGCCGACGGTGACGCTGCCCCACGGCGTGTTGCCGTTCAGACCATCGTTCGGGTGGCGCGGACCGTTGACGTAGCGGCTGAATTCGCGCGCGCCGCCCATCACTTCGTCTTCCTTGGTGCGCTCGGCACCGACGCTGAACCAGCCGCGGTCGAAGGTCTTGCCGAAGGTGGCACTGTAGGAGCGCTTCTGGCCGTCGCCTTCGCCGTACTGGCCGACGTAGACGCTGGCTTCGCCGCCATCGAAGTTCTTGCGGGTGATGATGTTGACCACACCGGCGATGGCGTCCGAGCCGTACAGGGCCGAAGCACCGTCAGTCAGCACTTCCACGCGCTCGACGATGGCCGACGGGATCGAGGCCAGGTCGGAATAACCGCCGGCGCTGACGCCCATGCGGCGGCCGTCGATCAGCACCAGGCTGCGTTCCGGGCCCAGGTTGCGCAGGCTGACATACATGCCGCCGAAATCGCGCGAGGAGGTCAGCGAGGACGCGCGGCTCATGCTCGGCGAGCCGGCAGCGGTGACATCCTGCAGGATATCGGCGACGTTGACGTAGCCCTTCTTCTCGATCTCGGCGCGGTTGAGCGCGACCACCGGCTGGGCAGTTTCGACACTGGCCTGGCGGATGCGCGAGCCGGTGATTTCGATGCGGTCGAGGTTGGTCGGGGTATCGCCGGCGCTCTGTGCGAAGGCGGGGGTGGTGCAGCTGGCGGCCAGCGCGATGACGATCGCGTTGCGCAGCGGGGTGGTCTTCAGGGACATCCGTGAAATCTCGTGTTTCAGAAAAAACATGCGCCCGTTCTGTGGGCGCGTGGGGTGCTGCAAACCAACGTGGGGGCGGGATTCTAGAATGTTTCCATTCGTAACTGTTTGCTTCCGTGCCGCTGAATGAGTGCGAACATGAATCGCAACCAACAATCCACAGATGCGCTGTGCGCAGCGTCACACGCGTTGCATCGGGGATGGGCAGAGGCATCCATAGCGGCAGATTTCCGGATATCTGTAGCCGCGCGTGTGCGCATGCTTCCCTCCACGCATGGCGTGGATCTACTGGATCCAGAGTGGGGTCAGATCCCTTCGCGCAGCGAAGGAATCTGACCCCACCAATGAAAAAGGGACGAAGCTTCCGCTTCGTCCCCCTGCAATGTGCGCGTTGTACCAGTGCGAAATGCTCAGGTTTCGCGCAACGCCGTGGTGATCGGCAACCGGGCCGCGCGCAGCGCCGGGAACAGGCCACCGACCAGGCCGATGCCCAGTGCCCATTTCAGGCCGGTCCACAGCAGTTCCGGCGACACATGGAACTTGAACACCACCGCGCTGAAGTTGCTGCCGATGGTGGACACGCTGTAGCCATTGAACAGCAGCCACGCCACCGCGCACCCCAGCAGACCGCCCAGCAGCGCCAGCAGCATCGTCTCCAGCATCACCGCGGTGACCACCGGCAGGCCACGGAAGCCGATCGCGCGCATGGTGGCGATCTCGCGCGCACGCGTGGCAACAGCCGCATACATGGTGTTGAGTGCGCCGAACACCGCACCCACCGCCATGATCGTGCCGATCACCTTGCCGAGGATGTCGATCAGCTTGGTCAGCCCGCCGCCCTGCTTGCTGTAGTAGACACGGGTGGTTTCCACGTCCAGCTTCAGGCGCGGGTCGGCGGCGACCGCCGCCTTGAACTGCTCGAAGCCGGCCTTGCCATCGGTACGCACGCTGATCGACTGCCAGGCACTGCGCTGGTAGGTGGTGGCCAGCGTATCGGCGTCTGTCCACAGTTCCGAATCATGCGCATCGCCGGTGGCGAACACGCCGACCACGGTCCAGGTCTGGTTGCCCAGGGTCAGCGTCTTGCCCACGTCCATGCCGCGGAACTGGCCCTTGGCGCCCTGGCCGACCACGATCTCGCGCAGGCCGGTGGCGAACTTGCGGCCTTCGATGATCTTGACCTTGTCATGCACGGCCCAGGCCTGCGGGCCGACGCCGCGGAACTGCGCGTTGACGTCGGTGCCATCGGCCTTCGACACCAGGTTGACCACCTGCGACAGCTCCGGCGACAGCAGAGGCCTGCCTTCGCCATCGCGGCTGATGCCGGGAAGGGTGGACAGCGTCGGCACCTGCTCGCGGGTGATGACCGAATTGGTCTCGGCCTGCGAGCCGCCGCGCAGCACGATGGCGGTGGTGTCGTCGCCGGTGTTGTTGAGCGTGGCCTGGAAGCCTTCGCCCATGGCCAGCATCGCCACCAGCACGCCGACCACGCCGGCAATGCCGACCACGATCACCGAGGAGGCGCCCCAGCGCTGCGGCAGACTGGCCACGCCGATGCGGGTGGCGGCCAGTGCCAGCCGTCCGCCACGGGTCAGCAGCAGCCACAGGGCCACCAGCACGGCCACGGCCAGCACGCCGATCCACGGCAGGCTGATCCACAGCACCAGGCCGATGACCAGCAGCAGTACGGTCAACGCGTTGCCGGCCCACTTCTTGAACTTTTTCATCTGCAGGTCTCCTCAGCGGCCGGCCAGTGCGTCGACGATCTTCAGGCGCTTGGCACGCAGCGCCGGCAGCAGGCCGACGATGATGCCGATCACCACGATCAGGCCCAGCCCCATCAGCCAGGTGGGCGTGGGCACGTGTGGCGGCAGCAGGCCCATGCTCTTCGGGCCGATCGCCGGCAGGATCAACGCGGCCAGGCCCATGCCGATCAGTCCGCCCAGGCCGATCAGCAGCACCGACTCCACCATCACCAGGGTCAGCACGGTGCTGTCCTTGAAGCCCAGCGTCTTCAACGTGGCCAGCTCCGGCACGCGCTCGCGCACCGCCTGCGCCATGGTGTTGCCGGTCAGCAGCAGCAGGGTGAAGAACACCGCGCCCATGATCGAAGTGACGATCATGCCGATGTCGGCGAACTGCTTGACGAAGGCCTGCTGGAACGCTGATTCGGTCTGGGTCTTGGTCTCGTGGTCGGAGTTGGCCGAGATCGCATCGATCGCCTGCGCCACCCGCGAGGAATGGTCCGGATTGTCCAGCGTCACCGTGTACCAGCTCACCTGGTTCTTGATGTAGTCGTTGGATTCATCGAAGTACTTCCAGTTCATCATCAACTGGCGTTCTTCGTTGGCGGCCAGCGCGCGGTCCTTGGAACGGTAGATGCCCTTCAGTTCCAGCGGCCAGTCGTTGCTGCCGCCACGCGGGAAGATCGTGGCCTGCAGCGGGATGGTGTCGCCGATCTTCCAGCCGAACTGCTTGGCCAGCGATTCGCCGACGATGGCGCCGGTGCGGGTCTGCTTCCAGTCTTCCAGCTGCGCCGGGTCGATCTGCAGCTCGCGGTAGACATCGAAGTAGTTGGGCGACACCGAGAAGTTCGGGAAGAAATTCTTCGGGTCCTGGTAGATGCCACCAAACCACATGCCATAGGCCACGTCGCGCACGCCGGCTACCTGGCGGATCTGGGTTTCCAGGCGGATCGGCAACGACTGGGTGATCGACAGCCGCGAGGCCACCACCAGGCGGTTGGCGCCTTCCACGCTGCCGCCGGACGAGAACGCCACGCGCACCGAGTCGAGCATGCCGAACAACAGGAACGCGGCCACCACCGACAGCAGGGTCAACAAGGTGCGCGTACGGCTGCGGAACAGCTGCGCCCACACCAACGAGAAGTATTTCATCGCGGTGGCCTCCGTCAGTGGGCCAGCGGCGCGTCGGCCAGCTCGCCCTTGTCCAGGTGCACCGTGTGCGTGGCGTACTCGGCGGCCTTCGGATCATGGGTGACCATGATGATGGTCTTGCCGTGTTCGCGGTTGAGCTGCTGCAGCAGGCCCAGGATCTCCTCGGCCGATTGGCGGTCGAGGTCGCCGGTCGGTTCGTCGCAGATCAGGAAGGTCGGGTCGGAGACGATCGCGCGGGCGATCGCCACGCGCTGCTGCTGGCCGCCGGACAGTTCATTCGGGCGGTGGCTGCGGCGGTCGGCCAGGCCAACCAGAGTCAGTGCGATCTCCGCATTGCGGCGGCGCTGCGCCGCATTGAGGTGGGTCAGCAGCAGCGGCAGCTCCACGTTCTTCTGGGCGGTCAGCATCGGCATCAGGTTGTAGAACTGGAACACGAAGCCGACGTGGTGGCTGCGCCAGGTCGACAGCTGGCCGCCGCTCATCTGGTCGATGCGCTCGCCTTCGATGCTGATTTCACCGCCACTGGGGTTGTCCAGGCCGCCGATCAGGTTGAGCAGGGTGGTCTTGCCCGAACCGGACGGGCCCATCAGCGCCACGAAGTCGCCACTGGCGATGTTCAGGTCGATGCCGTGCAGCACCTGTACTTTCTCGGGGCCACGCTGATAGGTCTTGGTGATGTTGCGCAGTGAAACCAGGGTCGACATGGATGGTTCTCCACGAAAGGCGGGAAACGGGGAAGCACACCTGCGGTCGCCGCAGGCGTGCGTCGAGCGGTGTTGCCGGCGGCGCACGTTGGCGCCAGGCCGTTACTGCGCTTGTTTCTGTTGCACCTTGGCGCCATCGCGCAGGGTGTCCGGCGGGTTCACCACCACCGATTCACCTGCGCTCACGCCCTTGAGGATCTGGCGGTCCTTGCCCATCGCCTGGCCGGCCTCGACCGTGCGCTGCTGCACGCGGCTCTCGTCACCCAGTACGAAGGCCACCGGCGCGCCGTCGCGCTGGACCACGGCACCGCCCGGCACGCGTACGCCCTGCGGCTTGGTGGCGGTCTGCGGCTGGGCTTGTTCCAGGAAGCTGACCCGCACGCCCATCTCCGGCACGATGCGCGGGTCCTTCACCTTCAGCGCCACGCGCACCTTCACCGTGGCCTTGCCGCGGTCGGCAGTAGGAATGATGGCGATCACTTCGCCCGGAATCTTCCACTCCGGGTAGGCATTGAGCGTGGCTTCCACCGGCATCTTCGGCTGCACGCGGCCGATGAAGGCTTCGCCGACCTCGACCTCGATCTCCAGCGAATCCATATCGACGATGGTGCCGATACCGGTCCGGGTGAAGCCACCGCCGGCCGACAGCGGCGAGACGATTTCACCCGGCTGCGCCGCCTTGGCGGTGACCACGCCGGAGAACGGTGCGCGTACCACGTTGTTGTCCACGCCCAGGTCGGCGATGGCCAGCTGGTCGCGTGCCACCCTGACGTTGCGCTGCGCAGTATCCAGCTGCGCACGCAGGCTGTCGCGCTGGGCCACGGCCTGGTCGTACTGCGAGCGCGACACCAGTTGCTGGCCGACCAGCGCCTGCAGGCGGCTGGCTTCGGCGGCGGCCTGCTTCTGCTGTGCCTCCAGCCCTGCCACCTGGCTGCGTGCGGCCTGCAGCTGCGAGGCATACAGGCTGCGCTGCGCATCGGCATCGATCGGGTCCAGGGTGGCCATCACCTGGCCGGCCTCGACCCGCATGCCTTCCTCGATCATCACCTCGCGCACCTTGCCGGTGATCTTGGCCGACACCGTGGCCATGCGCCGGGCGACCACGTAGCCGCTGGCGTCGAGCACCGAACTGCTGGCGCTGCCCTGCTGGATGGCCACCGCAGGGGCGGTTTCCACTTCCACGGCCGGTGCACGGCCGAACAGGAAGGCGACGGCGGCGGCGGCCAGCAGCACGATCACGATGATCGCGATCCACAGCCAGCGGCGGCCACCTCCACTGCCACCGGAGGCGGGCGGCGGCGACTTGCGGTCGATACGGAGTTCCTTCAACAGCTCGGCAGAAGCGTTCATTCGTTCCATCACAGGCGTTCGGGCGGGTGTGGCCGGAAGAGCGGACGGCAGCGGTTCCGGCGGTGAAGCGTGCGGCACAGCATGAAGGCAGGCACAGCGATGATGGCAGTGACAGCTGTCATCCGATGACATTGACGGCGGCAACTGCGAAATGTGACCACGGCGGCACAGGATGGCAACGTCCCCGCTACCGGTACCGCCCATGGATCCGATCGCCCCGTCGCTGGCCCGCCTGCAGCAGGTGCAGGTGCGCTATCGCGACCATACCGCCCTGCATGGCATCGACCTGCAGGTCCGCGCTGGCCAGGTGCTGGCATTGCTGGGCCGCAACGGTGCCGGCAAGAGTACCGCGATCAGCGTGCTGTTGGGCCTGCGCCGCGCCGATGCCGGCCAGGTCGAGCTGCTCGGCGGCGACCCGCAGCAGCGGGCCAGTCGATTGGGGCTGGGCGTGATGCTGCAGAGCACGAACCTGCCGCCGATGCTGCAGGTGGACGAGCTGGTGGCCCAGGCCAGTGCCTGTTACCCCGACCCGATGCCGTTGCAGGAGGTACTGCAGCGCGCCGGACTGCAGGCGCTGGCGCGCCGCCGCTACGGCCAGCTGTCCGGTGGCCAGCAGCGCGCCGTGCAGTTCGCCATTGCGCTGTGCGGCCGTCCGCGGGTGCTGTTCCTGGACGAGCCCACCACCGGGCTGGACATCCAGGCGCGGCAGGCGATGTGGCAGGCGATCCGGCAACTGGTGGCCGAAGGCTGCGGCGTGTTGCTGACCACCCACTACCTGGAAGAGGCCGAAGCATTGGCGCAGCAGGTGGTAGTGCTCGAACGCGGCCGGGTTCTGGCCGACGCGCCGCTGGGCGAACTGCGCCTGGCCGACCGGCCGCGCCGCATCCGTTGCCGCAGCGTGCTGCCTGCTGAAGACGTGCAGCAGTGGCCGGGCGTGCAGCAGGTGCAGCGCGACGGCGAGCACCTGCAGCTGCTGGCCAGCCCGGCCGAACCGGTGGTGGCCCGCCTGCTGGCGGCCGACGCGCAGTTGCGTGAGCTGGAAGTACAGGGCGCGGCGCTGGCCGACGCCTTCCTCGACCTGACCCGGGAGGCCGCATGAACACGATGACCCGTACCGGCACCGCACCGGCGCCGTCGTCTGCCTGGCGCCAGGCCCTGCGTCCGTACCGCGCTGAGCTGGTGGCCGAACTGCGCCGCGCCTGGCGTACACCCGCCTTCGCCGTACCTTCGCTGCTGTTCCCGGTGTTGTTCTACCTGCTGTTCGGCGTGCTGTTGGGCCGTGGCCACGCTCCGCTGTACCTGCTGGCCACCTACTGCGTGTTCGGCGCGATGGCTCCGGCCCTGTTCGGCTTCGGCGTGCAGCTGGCCCTGGACCGAGAAGGCGGGCTGCTCACGCTCAAGCGGGCGCTGCCGATGCCGCCGGCGGCGCCGCTGCTGGCGCGACTTGCGATGGCCGTGATCTTCGCGCTGCTGGTGGCCTCGTTGTTGATCGGCGTGGCATCTGTGCTGGGGGGGGTGCAGCTGCACGCCCTGCAGGTGCTGCAGCTGCTGGCGGTGGCGGGCCTGGCTGCGCTGCCGCTGGGGGCGATCGGCCTGCTGATCGGCAGCCATGTCAGTGCCAGCGCAGCGCCGGCGATGGTCAACCTGGTCTACCTGCCGCTGGCGTTGCTGTCTGGCCTGTGGCTGCCGCTGTCGGCGCTGCCCAAGGTGTTTTCGATGATGGCACCGCTGTGGCCAACCTGGCACCTGGCCCAGCTGGCGCTGCCGGTGGTCGGGTTGCCGTCTGCGGGCAGGGTCGCCGGCCATCTGCTGGTGCTGCTGGCGGTGACCCTCGTGGCGTTGCTGCTGGCACGGCGCCGCCTGCGCCGGATCGGCTGAACTGGCATGATCGGCAGCGATCGTCCCCGCCTGGATCCTCCCGTGCCACCGAGCTGGCTTGCCTCACTGCTGCGTCCCGCGCCGGATTCGGCGGTGGCCGACAACCTGCGCCGCGGCAAGCCGGCCTGGGCCGATGCCATCCACCTGCTGTGGACGGTGTGGGTGTTCATGACGCCGCTGTTTTCAGGGGGGTACACGCTGCGCTGGCTGTGGTTCACCCTGGCCAGCTATCCGCTGTTCCTGCTGTTGTATGCGCGCCTGCTGCTGTCGCCGCGGCACCATGCGCCCCGCTATGCGCTGGCGATGACCGCGCTGGCGATCGTGCTGGTGCCCTGGTACCCATCGGGCATCAGCTACTTCATTTTCGGCTGCGTGATGCTGCGGGTCTGCGGTCGCAGCAGCTGGTGGCGTTATCTGTTGCTGCTGGCCGTACTCAACGCGGTGTTCTACCTGGTGGCCCACTTGGCACACTACCCGTGGCAGAGCCTGGTCTGGGTGCCTGCGGTGTCGTTCATCATCGGCATGGTGGTGAACGTGGAGACGGTGAACAAGGAAAAGGATGCCGCATTGCAGCTTTCGCAGGAGGAAGTGCGGCGGCTGGCCACCACCGCCGAGCGCGAGCGCATCGGCCGCGATCTGCATGATCTGCTCGGCCATACCCTGTCATTGATCACGTTGAAGCTGGAACTGGCGCGCAAGCTGCACGACCGTGGCGATGCCCGTGCGCGGCAGGAGATCGGCGAAGCCGAGGACATCGCCCGCGAAGCACTGGCCCAGGTACGCAGTGCGGTCACCGGCATCCGCGCCAGTGACCTGGCCGGCGAACTGGCCTCGGCGCGCCTGCTGCTGGAATGCCAGCAGGTGCACCTGCAGTACGCACCTCCACCGCCGATGCCGGTGGACGTGGAGCGCGGACTGGCGCTGGTGCTGCGCGAGGCGGCAACCAATATCGTTCGCCACGCGCAGGCGACGCAGGCGCGGGTGGAATTCATGCTGGAAGGGCGAATGCTGGCGATGCAGATCTGCGACGATGGACGTGGCGGGATACAGGCTGAAGGCAATGGCCTGTGCGGCATGCGTGAGCGTGTGGCGGCACTGGGCGGGCAGTTGGCGCTGCAATCGGTACGGGGCGACGGCACCGTGCTGACCGTGCGTGTGCCCTTGGTCGCAGCGACCACGCCGCTGCCGCCGGCTGCACCACCGTCTCTGGCTCAGGACGGTGCCGCATGATCCGCATCCTGCTGGCCGAAGACCAGGCGATGGTGCGCGGCGCGTTGTCGGCATTGCTGGGCCTGGAGCCGGATATCGAAGTGCTGGGCAGCGCCGCCGACGGTGAGGCTGCGTGGCGCATGCTGCAGCAGCTGCAGCCGGACATCCTGGTCACCGACATCGAGATGCCGGGCCTGTCCGGGCTGGAGCTGGCCCAGCGCATTGCCCGCCATGAACTGCCGATCAAGGTGGTGATCGTGACCACGTTCGCCCGTGCCGGTTTCCTGCGCCGCGCGCTGGAAGCTGGCGTGCTGGGGTACCTGTTGAAGGACGCGCCGGCGGAGAACCTGGCCGATGCACTGCGCAAGGTGAAGCAGGGCATCCGCGCGATCGACCCGCAGCTGGCACTCGATGCCTGGTCGCAGGCCGACCCGCTGACCGACCGCGAACGCCGCGTGCTGCGCCTGGCAGGCGAGGGCCGTACCGCCAGCGAGATCGCCGAACAGCTGGGGCTGTCGCACGGCACGGTGCGCAACTACCTGTCCGAGTGCATCGGCAAGCTGGGCGTGGCCAATCGCATTGAGGCGTACCGGCTGGCGCGGCAGAAGGGGTGGTTGTAGCGGATCATTTCCGCGCCTGCGGAGAGGTGTCACTTTCTTTGCTCGTGCAAAGAAAGTAACCAAAGAAACACGCCGCCAGAGCGCGAGCCGTCGCTCCGCGCCGGTTCCCTGCGCTTCTCGGTGAATCAGGGGACGGCGCCGAACTCGCTGCGCTCAGACATCGGCGCCTCTGCGCCCCTGATTCCCCTGCGATGCTCGGCTCGCTCAAGGCGGACCCAAGAGCAAAAGCCGCAGCTGCACCCATTAGATCCACGCCATGCGTGGATGCTCTAGCCGTTGATCTTGCCCTTCCAGTCCGCCTTCAAGCGAGCCGAGCACCGCAGGTCCGGCGAGGGCGAAGAGGCGCGGGTGTTTGAGCGCAGCGAGTTCCCGCGCCGTCCCTCGACGGGCCGAGGAGCACAGGGCACCGGCGTGCGCAGCACGTCGGCTCGCGGCCGGCGGAGCGTTTCTTTGGTTACTTTCTTTGCGCGCAAAGAAAGTGACACCCCTCCGCGGGCGCGGAAACGATCCGCCGGGAACTCCCGGCGAATCCTTTCAATCCTTCCCGCGCGCCATCGCCTGGAACACGCCATCGCGCCGCACCCACAGGTGGAACAGCGCCGCACCCACGTGCATCAGCACCGTGGCGAACAACACATACGCCAGCAGGCTGTGCGCATTACGCAACGCGGCATACAGCGCCGGAGTGTGCGGCACGATCGGCGGCAGGTGCAGGCCGCCCCCCAGCACGATCGGGTAACCGCCGGCCGACAGCATCGCCCAGCCGATCAACGGCATCGCCAGCATCAGCGCATACAGCATCCAGTGCGAGGCCTTGGCGGCCATCACCTGCCACACCGGCAGGTCCGCTGGCAGGGGCGGTGGGCGATGGCGCAGCCGGTTGTACAGACGCAGCAGCACCAGTGCGCCGATGGCGATGCCCAGCGGTCGGTGCAGGTCGATCAGCATCGGCCGCAGGTGCAGCGAGGCGACCATGGTCACGCCGATGAACAGCATGGCGATGATCATCAGCGCCATGGACCAGTGCAGCACGCGCGCCAGCAGGTTGAAGTGGCCGTTGCCGGTGTTCATCGCGCGGCCTCCTTCGGTTGCTCGACATTGCCGCTGGCGCGCTCGCGCTCGCGACGGTTGAACGACTGCGAGTACACCGCCGAGCGGGCGGCCAGGATCGGATCATCGCTGCCGCGCACGCCACTGGGCAGGAGCAGCGGATCGAAGTTGATCTGGCCGCAGGCACCTTCCTCCTGCGACTGCATGCGGTCCAGGCTGAGCACGCCGGCCACCACCTGATCGCGCGATGCGGGCCACGGCACCGACGGATCATCGATGGCATCGCCAGGCGCGGCGGTGGTGACGACCAGGTTCCAGCGCACCGGGCCATTGGCCAGGCGCTGTTTCAGTTCCTGGCTGAGGAAATCGACGCTGGCCTGCTTGCGCGTTTCCGCATCCATTTCGACCACCGCCGCCTGTGGCTGCCAGCGCCAGCGCACCGCGCGTTTCTGGCCCTGTGCATTGGTGAACCAGAAGCTGTTGACGCTGTTGAAGGTGGTGTCGGCCCAGCTGCTGGTCCACGGCGCCGTCTTGGCCCACTGCTGGAAGGCCTGGGCACTGGGATACTTCGCCAGCACCGCCGCCATCTTCTGCGGGTCCGGCTTGCCGGTGGCCGGGTCGGGAATGGAGGCGCGCGTCTGCTCGTAGAACGCTTCGGCGTTGGGCACGGCGAAGAACGGGAAGCTGTTCATCGCCATGCGCCATTCCTGGCCGTCATCGCTGACCATCTGCACCGCGATGCTGCGCACCCGTGCGGTGTTGTCGGCGCCGTAGGGATCGCCGCCGCCGATCGACAGGCGTCCCATCACCGGTACACGGCGCTGCGAGAACACCCGCGCGCTGGACAGGGTGGGGGCCTGCGCACTGGGTTCGAACCAGCCGCTCACGCAGATGCCCTTGCTGTGCGCACGGCGAAAGCCGGGATGGGCCGGGCCGGTAGCTTCGATGGTGTCGGTGAAGCGCTGCGCGGTCAGGCGGTTGCCGATCCAGCCGGCCAGCCAGGCGAAGGTCAGCGCGACGCCACCCAGAATGAGTGCGATCAGCGCGATCCAGAGCAGCGGCGAATGCCTGCGGGGTGCGCCGGGCGTCTGGCCGGCGCGGGTGTAGCGGAAGAGTGACATGGTCGGAGTCCTGCCTTCACGGAGCGTGTGGGTGGTCGACCCTCACATCCTCGCAGAACCCGGCCGCGGCCGAAATTCAATTTTTCGTCAAACTTCCAACGCGCCCCGAACGCTTGGGTAGCGTCGACTGTCAGTCGACTTTCGCGCGCAGCGCGGGGCTTTCAAGGCCCATCCCTGCCCCGGCGCTCGGGCCGGGGCAAGGCGGGTGTGCGTGCCTCAGGCGTAACGCGCCTTCAGCATTGCCCATGCCGAACGCAGCGCCAGCGCTTCGCCACCGGCCGGCCGGCCCGGGCGTTCGCCGTCGTTCCAGGCGTACACATCCAGATGCGCCCAGCGCTGGCCGTCTTCCAGGAAGCGTTCCAGGTACAGCGCGGCGGTGACCGAGCCGGCCATGCGCGAGCCGGCGTTGGCCAGGTCGGCGATGCCGCTGGTCAGGTAACGCAGGTAGGGGCGCCACAGCGGCATGCGCCAGACCGGGTCGCGGGTCGCGTCACCGGCCTGCAGCCACTGCTGGGCCACCGTATCGTCGTTGCTGAACAGTGCCGGCAGGTCCGGGCCCAGCGCGATGCGCGCGGCGCCGGTGAGGGTGGCGAAATCCAGCACCAGGTCCGGCTTCTGCTCGCTGGCGAAGGTGAGCGCGTCGCACAGGATCACGCGGCCCTCGGCATCGGTGTTGTCGATCTCCACGCTCAGGCCCTTGCGGGTGGCGATCACTTCGCCCGGGCGGAACGCATCCGGACCGATCGCGTTTTCCACCGCCGGCACCAGCAGGGTCAGGCGCACCGGCAGGCCGCGTGCCATCACCAGGCCGGCCAGGGCCAGGGCATGCGCAGCGCCACCCATGTCCTTCTTCATGTTGCGCATGCCGTCGGCCGGCTTGATGTCCAGGCCGCCGGTATCGAAGCACACGCCCTTGCCGACCAGCACCAGCGACGGATCGGTGTCCTTGCCCCAGCGCAGCACGACCAGGCGCGGCGCGCGGTGCGAGGCGCGGCCCACGGCGTGGATGGCCGGGAAATTCTGCTTCAGCAGCGCATCGCCGGTGATCGCTTCGACCTGCGCACCATGCGCATCGGCCAGGGCGCGCGCGGCGTCTTCCAGCTGCTGCGGGCCCATGTCTTCGGTCGGAGTGTTGACCCAGTCGCGCACGCGCAGGCTGGCGGCAATCAGGTCGGCCACTTCGCCGGTCGGCGCGGCCACCAGCTGCGCCGGCGCGCGGTGGCGCTTGCGGTAACGGTCGAAACGGTAGCTGCCCAGGCCCCAGCCCAGCTGCAGCAGCGCCTGTTCGGCGGCCGGCAGGTCGCTGGCCAGCTGCCACACGCTGCCCTCCGGCAGCGCGTGCGGCGCATGCGAATAGCTGTAGGCATCGGCACGATCACCCACGCCCATCACCGCACCGGCCAGGCCATCGGTGCCGGGCAGCAGCGCGGTGCTGAAGGCGCCGGCGGTGAAGCCCTGCGATGCGAGCCACGCCTGGATGGCGGCCGGCTGGCTGTCCTTCCATGCCGCGAACTGCTCGCGGTCCAGCACGTACAGCGGCAGCGCTGCGGTGGTGTCGGCGGTGAAACCAGTGATCTCGCTCATGCGTCAGATACTCCGGGATGCGGCGGCGTCGAGGTTGGCGTCCAACCAGTCGGCCAGGCCGGTAAGGGTGTCGAACTGCAGGTCGGGCTGCAGCTGCGGATGGGTCCAGGTGGCTGCGTCGCGGTTGATCCAGCAGCCGCGCAGGCCGGCGGCAATCGCCCCGGCCACGTCCATCTCGGCATGGTCGCCCACGTGCAGTACCTGTGCCGGTGCCACACCCAGGCGGGTGCACGCGGCGTGGAAGATGCTGGCCTCGGGCTTGGCCGCGCCGTGTTCGCGCGACCCCAGCTGGAAGGCGAAATGATGGGCCAGGCCGATCCGCTCCAGGTCGGCGTTGCCGTTGCTCAGCGCCGCCACCGGTACCCGTGCGGCAATGCGCGCCAGCGCATCGATCGCATCGGGGTAGCACTCCACCTGGTTGCGCGCGGCGTAGAACACTTCATACGCCGGTTCCAGCAGATCGAGGCTGGCACCACTGTCGTGCAGTGCTTCGCGCAGGGTCAGCCGGCGCAGTGCGCTCAGGTCGTGGTGGAGGTGCGGATGGGCGTGGTACAGCCGCTCGCGCAGTTCGCGCATCGCCTCCACCGGATACATCGCGGCGGTAGCCGGGCTGTGTTCGCACATCCACGCGTGCAGGACCTGTTCGATGCGGACGCCGATCGGAGCGAACGGCCACAGCGTGTCGTCAAGGTCGAGGGTGATGGCTTGGACGGGGAAATTCACCCCGCCATTCTACCCCTGCCCGCGAGGGCTTTCATGCGACGCGGCGGGCGGGGGCACGGGCGCTGGGCCGGGTCAGCGCAGGTTGTACGAGCAGGCGATGGTGGTCTGGCCGTCGAACTGCTGCACGTCCAGGTTGTGTCGGCCCACTTCCCTCGTGTAGGTGCCCGCCACCGGGTCGGACATCCGAGAAGGGGGCCAACGTCTGCCATGTCATTCCTGTTTCGGGTTCCGCCATCGGCGTCCACCGTTTGCCGATCCCGTCATTCCAGCAGCCGTGCCCAGCCCTGCATGCCGTCCAGCCGCGCCAGCACCAGCTTGATGCAGACCAGCAGCGGCACGGCCAGCAGCAGGCCGATCATGCCCCAGGCCCAGCCGAACACCATCAGTGCCAGGATCAGCACCAGCGGCGACAGCTTCATGCGCCGGCCCAGCACGATCGGGGTCACCATCTGCCCTTCCAGGGTATGCAGGCCCAGGTAGGCGGCAGCCGGCAGCAGTGCCTGCAGCGGGTCGCGGAACTCGACGAAGCCCATCAGCAGCATCAGTGCCACGCCGATCAGCGGGCCCACGTACGGTGCGAAGTTCAGCAAAGCTGCCACCGTGCCCCACAACAGTGCTTCCTGCAGGCCGATGCCGAGCAGCATCAGCACGCCAGCGAACACCAGCCCGACCAGTGTGTTGATCACGCTGATGGTCAGCACGTAGCGCGAGACCTCGCGCTCGATCGAACGCAGGATGCCCGTGGTGAAGCGCTGCTGCTGGCGGCTGGGGAACAGCGCGATCGCAGCGCGTTGCAGGCTTTGTCCGTAGATCATGAAGAACAGCGTGAGCAGCACCACCGCCAGCACCGAAGCGGCCAGCCGCGGTGCGCGGGTCAGCATGCGGTAGGGGTCGTCCAGCTGGGTGCGGATCACCTGCACCTTGTGGTTGCTGTCACCCCCGGCCACGCGGGCGAAGTTCTCCGCCGCCTGGTTGGCCTGCTGCACCGGCTTGGTCAGGTCCTGCACCTGGCGGGCGACCTTGCGCAGCTGCTGCGGTGCTTCCTGTGCCCAGTCCATGGCCGGGCCGATCAGCTGCACTGCCAGCGAACCGGTCACGCCCAGCCCGGCGCCAAGGATCAGCAGTGCGCCCAGCGCACGCGGAATCCACAGTTTCTGCAGCAGGCGCAGGATCGGGTTGCCGACCAGCGCGAAGAACATCGCCAGCAGCACCGGCAGGATGATGTCCTGTGCCGCCCACAGGGTGTAGCCCACGGCCAGCGTGGCCAGTACCACCAGCGACATCGGCCCGCGCGGGCGCGACAGCGGCGGCAGCGGTGCGTCGGACTGTTCGGGGGCGGCCGGTGACGGGGACAGGAGGGACTCGCTCATCGACGCATCAACCGGAAAGGGGAGCGCATTATCCGCCGGCCGCGATCGGCGCGGCGGATTACATGCATCAACGTTCGGACAGCTCGGTGGCCGCTTCGGCCGGCCGCGGTTCACGCAGTTCCGTTTCCGCGGGCGGCTGGGGCGACGGTGCAGGTCGCGCGGCGTTCGCCGACGTCGCCGCCTGCGCCTGTTCGCTGGCCGCGTCGGCTTCTTCGGCCGCATCGTCGGCGGCGGCCGTGGCCTGCGCCGCCATCGCCGTGGCGAACGCCGCCTGTGCGCTGGCGAACAGGTTGGAGACCGAACCGACCATCTGCAGCCAGCGCGCGCCATTGACCTTGCCCGGCACCTCCAGCTTGCCAGCGATGAAGCCACCGGCAAGGCCGACCACCACGATGCGCAGCGGCGACCAGCCCTGGCGCCAGACCTGGCTGAGCGTGGACCAGTGGTCCTGGGTTTCGCCCAGGCGAACGGTCACCACCTGTTCGCAGCGTTTCACCCGCCGTTGCAGCGCACCGAACTTCATGGCTTGCCCTCCGGCAGCTGCACGCCGGCATCGGGATCGTCTTCGCTGGGCTCGTCGAACAGGCCCAGGCGTGACAGTTGGCGCCGGGTGGCGTGCATGCCGGTGTGGTGGAAGAAGTAGGACACCCGCCAGATCGCATAGCCGGTCACGGCCAGGCTCAGCAGCGAGGTGATCAGCAGGGCCTGCAGCCAGCTCAGGCCCCAGCTCTGCAGCAGGGCGATGAGGGTGGCGGCCATCAGCAGCCAGGCCGAGGCACCGAACACGATCGCCACGCCAGCCCAGGCCAGCGCCCGACCGAACGCACTGCGTGCCAGCGCGAAGTCGGCCGAGGCCAACCGGCGCAGCGAACGCAGCGTGTGCTTGGCCGAATCGGCAGCGGCACGACCGGCCGCGCCGACCTGGCGGATGCTCTCATCCAGCGGCGGGGTGGCCGCTGGATCAGGCGCTTGCGCGTTGTCTTCGCTCACGCCGCGGCTTACTTGTCGCTGCTGCCGCGGGCCAGCTTGGCAATGATCCAGCCGGCAGCGAAGGCGACGCCGAACGAGGCCAGCGGACGTTCACGGATCAACTCGGCAGCGCTGTCGATCAGGTCCTTGCCCTTGTCCATCAGTGCATCCACCTGTTCCTTGGCGGCGGCGCCACCGAACTCGGCGGCGGCGAGGCCGGACAGTGCGCTGTCGGACAGTTCAGCCTTGACGTTGGCCTTGCCGATGCGAAGTTCGTCGGTTGCTGCACCGGTTGCGCCCTTGATCGCACCGCCGGCAGCGCTGGCGGCCTGCTTCAGGTGGGAACCGGCTTCACCCAGGTGGTCCTTCAGGTTCTCGGTATTGGTGGGGCTCATCGAATCACTCCTGTTGCGATGGGGGAACGGGTGTCGGCGGTGCCGACCTGGACGGACAGCAATAGCATTGCCGGGGTATAGGGGGTGTTACGGCAGGGCGATCAGCGCATCACGAGCTGCCCCTGCTGCTGGCCATTGTTGCGCAGCACGCGCAGCACCAGCGTCGGTGGGCGCTGCTGGAAGTTGGCACGCCAGCTGGCCAGGTCGGTGAACTCACCTACGGTGGCATCGCTGATGATGTCGCCCTGCTGCAGGCCGTTGCTGGCCGCGCGGCTGCCGCGCTTGACCTCGCTGACCAGCACGCCGTTGGCGCCAGACTGGCGCAGCGACTCGGGCAGGTCGACGAAGGTGGCCCCGCCCAGGCGCGGGTCCAGGCTGTCGCCGGTGACTGCGCGCGCCTGTTCCTTCAGCGTCGCCTTGATCTGCAGCGGCTTGCCTTCGCGGCGCACATCCAGTGCCAGCGGGCTGCCGACCGCCGCCAGGCCTTCCACGTTGTGCAGGGCTTCGGCGCTGTCCACGCGCTGGCCGTTGGCCGACACCACCACGTCGCCGGGCTTCAGCCCGGCTGCGGCGGCGGCCGAACCAGCCAGCACGCGGGTGATCAGTGCGCCACGGGTTTCGCCCAGGCCCAGGCCCTGCGCGATCTGCGCGGTCAGGTTCTGGCTTTCCACGCCCAGCGTGCCGCGCACCACCACACCGTGCTTGACCAGCTGGTCGACCACGCTGCGCGCCAGGTTCGACGGAATCGCCAGGCCCAGGCCGATGTTGCCGGCCATGCTGCCCTGCGGGTTGAAGCTGGCCGTGTTGATGCCGACCAGCTGGCCCTGCAGATCGACCAGCGCGCCACCGGAATTGCCGGGGTTGATCGACGCATCGGTCTGGATGAAGTTCTGGTAGCCCAACCCGCGGATGCCGCTGCGGCCCACCGCCGAGACGATGCCCGAGGTAACCGTCTGGCTGAAACCAAACGGGTTGCCGATGGCCACCACGAAGTCGCCCACGCGCAGTTGATCGCTGTTGCCGAGCTTGATGTCGGTCAGGTTCTGCGCCGGGATACGGATCAGTGCGATGTCGGTGTCGCGGTCCGAACCGAGGAACTCGGCCTTGACCGTGCGCCCGTCGGCCAATGTCACCTGCACGTCATCGGCGTTGTCGATGACGTGGTGGTTGGTCAGCACCAGGCCCTCCTTGGCATCGATGATCACGCCCGAGCCCAGCGATTCGTTGATGCGTTCCTGCGGGATGTCCGGGAACAGGCGGCGGAAGAACGGGTCGTTGAAGAAGGGGTTGCGCACGCGCACCACCTGCTTGGTGTTGACGCTGACCACCGCCGGCATCGCCTTCTCCAGCATCGGTGCCAGTGACGGCACCTGCTGCCCGGCCACAGCGGCCGGCAGTGCCGCCATGGTCGGCACCACCGCCGGCAGCGGTGCGGCGTCGGCACGGTTGTCCAGGTGGGCGTTGATGCCGGTGGCAACGAAGCCACCGAAGGCGGCGGCGATTGCGAGCGTGAGCAGGGTGGGTAGCGGTCGCATGGGAGTCGGTTCGCAGGCGGGGATGGGGGCGGTCGGGCTCTACGGTAAAACAAGCTGAATGAGTGTGTCGCGATCTGGATAAATGCGCCATGAAAAGCACGGGCGCAAATGGCGGGTCCGGAGCCTGGCATCGGACCTGCGGTGACACGCGCCAACATGATCGGGACACCGCCGAAGGCCGCCGTGCGCTGCGCGGGCACAGACGGATACTTGCGCAGTTCCGCGCAGGGAGGTGCCGCACTGCGCCACAACGCAGGCCTGTCGCTGCACGTGTGCAGGTACGCGCAGCGGCGGCGATCCACCCGGTCGGCGGCGGCGCACAGACCTTAAAAAAAGGGGTTTCCTGAAAACCTGCCATACCGCGAGGGGTGGTGGACTACACCATCACCGTCGCAGCAGATGCGATTGCTGGTGCATGCCCCGTTCCACGATCGTCAATGTCGGTATAGCATCGCCCCGTTTTGATACTTAAGGCCCGCAGGAGGGCAACATGAGCAACGGTAATGGTGTGTCGGTCGTGACCGACGCCGTCGAGAACGTCAAAGAAGCCGCCACCAACGTCGGCGAGACCATCGCCCACGCTGCCGAAGACGCAGTGAAGTCGGTCAAGAAGACCGTCAAGCGCGCCACCAAGGCTGCCGGCACCCGCGTTGCCAAGGCCAAGAAGGCCGTGGCCAAGGTCGAGAAGACCGTTGCCAAGAAGGCCGAAAAGGCTGCCAAGTCGGTCGGCAAGACCGTTGCCAGCGCCAAGAAGAAGTTGGAAGCCGCCAAGAAGAACGCCAAGGCCGAAGCTGCTGCCCTGAAGAAGGAAGTGGCCAAGAAGAAGGCTGCTGCAGGCAAGGCCGTGACCAAGAAGGCTGCTGCTGCCAAGAAGACCACCAAGGCCGCCACCAAGGCTGCCGGCAAGAAGGTCGCCACCGTGAAGAAGGCCGCCACCAAGAAGGCCGCCGTCGCGAAGAAGACCGTTGCCAAGAAGAGCGCGGCCGCCAAGAAGGTTGTCGGCAAGAAGGTCGCCACCGCCAAGAAGGCTGTGGCCAAGAAGACCGTTGCCGCCAAGAAGGTTGCCGGCAAGAAGGCCGTGGCTGCGAAGAAGGTTGTCGGCAAGAAGGTTGCCGCCACCAAGAAGGTCGCCACCAGGAAGACCGCCGCTGCCAAGAAGGTTGTGGGCAAGAAGGCCGTTGCCAAGAAAACCGCTGCTGCCAAGAAGGTTGTCGGCAAGAAGGCCGCCGCGACCCGCAAGACCGTGGCCAAGAAGGCTGCACCGCTGAAGAAGGTCGCCGCAAAGAAGGCGCCGGCCAAGAAGGCTGCCGCCAAGAAGGCACCGGCCAAGGCCGTGCGCAAGGTCGCCAAGCGCAAGTAATCGCGCCGTGACCGAAGGCCCTGCCACCCACCGGGTGGTGGGGCCTTTCGCGTTTCTGGGACACGGTCTGGGGCAGGATGCAGGTTCTTCCCGCCGGAGCCCCGGGCATGCGTGGTATCGACTTCAGTTCGTGGCAGGGCGTGCTCTCCACGTTGGCCGGCCTGGTCCTGATTACCCTGCTGGGCGTGGGCATCCGCCTGCTGGTGATGCAGACCCTGCAGCAGCGCCGCGAGCGCGAGAACCGGCAGATCAACGAACGGCTGCGCACGCTGATGGCGGCCTACAAGACCCTGGGCGGTTCGTTCACCGGCGAACTGGGCGTGGATCCCCGCCATCGCCGCGACCTGCGCCAGCGCGAAGAGGCTGAAGGCATCGCCGAGCCGCGCTCGGATCGCACGCGCCGCATCCGCGATGCGGTCGAGGCCGCGCTCTCGGACATCCTGCTGCTGGGCACCGACGAGCAGGTGCGGTTGGCGGCGCGGGCGGCCTGCGAGCTGGCACAAGGGCGGCCGGTGCACACCCACGACCTGGTGGTCTCGCTGCGCGACTTCGTGCGCGAGGCGCTCGACCTGGCACCGATCCCGGCCGATCTGCAGATTCCACCGCAGGGCCCGACCCGGCCCGGCGCCAGCGCGGGCGGCAAGGGCCGCAACGAGGGCGACGCCAAGGGGAGCCGTGCAGGGGGAGGCGGTGGCGGCATGGGCGCCGGCATGGGCTGCATGGGTTTCGGTGCCGGCGCCGCATTGGGCGCCGGCCATGCCTCTGCCAGTGACGACACGGATCCGCGCTGAGCGCGTCCGCCGGATTCAGCGGGTCAGCTCGTAGATCGGCACGAAGCCGCCGTAGATCATCCGCGCACCGTCGAACGGCATCGGATTCTTCGCTGGATCGAACCGCGGGTCTTCCATCATCTTTGCCATGCCGGCGTCCCGGGTCGGCTTGTCCGGCCATTCGATCCAAGAAAACACGACCGTCTCGTCCGGCGTGGCTTTCACCGCGCCGAAGAAGTCGGTGGTCTTGCCGTGCGGCACGTCATCGCCCCAGCACTCGACCACGCGCAGCGCGCCGAATTCGATGAAAACGGGATCACCCGTGCGTGCGTGGGCGAGGAACTTCTCCTTGTTGGCGGTGGGTACCGCCAGGACGAAACCATCGATGTAGCTCATTGCCTGCCTCCGGTTGAACCGTGCCGCATGCACGGCCTTCAGCTATCCGACGAACCAGGGCGCCGAGGATCGACACCCCGGCGGGGCCTGTTCAGCCCGGAGCACCGGGCAGCGGCGCCAGTACCGCATCCGGCGGTTGCTGGCCGGCCAGGTGGCGCACGAAGTAGTCCCACATGCGGTGCGTGTAGGTGGCGTCATTGCGGAACAGTTCGTGGTCCTGGCGGGCCAGGTACAGCAGGTCGTAGTCGCGCTGGGCCGTGTTCAGGGCGGCGGCCAGCTGCAGCGTCAGCGCCGGTGGTGCGTTTTCGTCCAGTTCGCCATAGACCAGCAGCAGATGCCCGCGCAGGTTGGCGGCCAGCGCTGCATTGTCGAGTCCGGCAAACGGCGGCGGCACGTCCTCGGCCATGACCGAGTGCGGCAGCACGCCACCGAACAGCCGGTCCATGCCGTGCACGGCACCTCCATACATGCCCTGGAAATTGTGGCTGCCGGCCGAGGCCACGCCCACCTTGTAGAACGCCGGGTAGCGCAGCAACGCACGCGCTGCACTGTAGCCGCCGAACGAGTGCCCGTAGATGCCGACCCGCCGCAGGTCGATGCCCCGGTAGCGTTCGCCCAGCTGTTGCAATGCCGCCACGTGATCCTCCAGCTGCTGATCGGCGCCATGCAGGAAGCTGCTGTCATGGAATGCCTTGTCACGGCCGCCGGTACCGCGCGCATCGATGCTGACCACCACGAAGCCAAGCTCGGCCAGGCTGGCGCGTGACACCGGATTCAATGCGGACACCGCCTCGGCGTACGTCACCGGCGCATTGCTGATGAAGGCGCCCCCGTAGATCGCATCGATCACCGGGAAGCTGCCGTCATCGCGATAGTCGCGGGGCAGGTAGACGGTGGCGAAGATCGGCGTGCGCCCGTCGGCGGCCAGCAGCTGTTCGCGCTGCGGTGGGCGCCACCCTGCGGCCAGCACCGCGCGGTTGTCCGCCGCTTCCAGCACCAGCAGCTCGCGACCATCGTCGCTGGCGCGCAGCACCGTGCGCGGTGGCTGTTCCAGGCGCGAGACCGTATCCACCAGGTAGCCACCGTGCGGTGACAGTGCCTGCGGTGCGCGTCCGCCGAACAGGGCACCGGTACCCGCGTCGGCCATGTGGTCGCTGCCATCGGCGGCCAGGCGCTGGATCGGCCCGCCCTGCAGCGATACCCGGTACAGGCCGCGCACATAAGGATCGTCAGCGTCGACGCCACCGGCACTGAAGTACGCCCAGCCACCGTTTCCGTCCACGCCCAGCAGATCACGGACCACCCAGCGGCCGCGGGTCAGCTGGCGCTGCACCCTGCCGTCGGACAGGCGTACCTTGTAAAGGTGGCCCCAACCATCGCGCTGCGAGAACCACACCAGGGTGTCCTGCCCAGGGAGGATCGCTACCGCCGGCCGGCTGTACGAATACACGTTGAGTTGCAGGCGGGTATCGCTGGCTTCCTCCAGCACGGTGCGCACCGTGCCGCTGTCGGCTTCGATTTCCACCAGTCGCAGGCGCCGCGGCGCCCCGAAGTGTGCGATCACGGCGTACAGCCGGCCTCCGTCCCAGCCCACGATGCCGGCCTCGCTCAGCACGTTCCAGCCCTTGGGCAGCGCGATGTCATGCTGCTGCCCGCTGCCGGTGTCGATCACATACAGGCTGTCGCGCACCTGCTGCGCATCACCCAGCAGGCCCAGCTTCACGGTATGTACGCGCGGTCGCGCACCGCTGGCCGGCGCGCTTTCAAGATAGGGATAGTCCAGCAGCGCACGTTCGTCGTAGCGGATGCCGGCCACGTAGCGGCCATCCGGTGACCAGCCGACCGCGAACGGCCGCGCCGGCAACCGGCCCTGGCGGCGTGGAATACCGCGCAGAGTGACGTCGGGCAGTACGCCATAGCCATGGCCGGGTTCACCGTCGGTGGTCAGCGCACGCGTTGCCGTTCCAGGCGACTGAAGCCACAGGTTGTTGTCGCGCACCTGCAGCCAGGCATCGCCAACGGGCGAAGGCAGCGCATCGGCCGGCGGCCGTGCATCCGGCGAACGCGCGCATTGCCAGCGTGGCCATTGGCAATCGACGGGCACTTCTCCGCTGAACTGCAGGCGCAGGCCATCGTCCGCCACCTGCACGTTGGCCAGGCGCAGGCGTGGCCCGCTGGCACCGAAGGTCGCAACCGCCGCGTCCAGTGCGGCCGGCTCGAACAGGACCTGACGGCTGGCCTTTGCAGGATCGACCAGTACCGCCTGGCGCCGGCCCTGCGCATCTTCGCGCTCATACCAGAAGCGCCCATCGCCCAGCCAGTGGGGCAGGACCGAAGCGTTGCGCAGCGCACCGCGCAGATGACTGTCATGCACGCGTTCGGCGCGCTGGTAGTCAGCTGCCCGCAGTGCGTGTGCAGTGTGTGTCGGGAAGAAGGCAATGCAGGCGAAGACAGCGGCGAGGAGACGCGTCCGCGGCGGATCGGAAACGAGCAAGGCAACCTCCTGTTGCAATCGACGAAGGATCACAGACGCACCCGCGCCGCGCGCGTATGCCAGAGACAGCCTGAATCAAGCCAAAAAATTCAGCAATGCGAAGACCGCTGTTTTCAGGGAGCGTTGTGGCGAATAACGGAGAATTTACATTCCCGATGCGATGGCGCCTTGGCGCTGCTGCACACCATAAGAAAGTAAAGGTGTACCCCCATGAAGAATTCGCTGATTGCTCTGGCCCTGGCCGCTGCCCTGCCGTTCACCGCCTCGGCTGCTGAGAACCTGTCGTACAACTACGCCGAAGCTGACTACGCCAAGACCGACATCGACGCGTTCAAGGCCGATGGCTGGGGCGTGAAGGGTTCGTACGGTTTCCTGCCGAACTTCCACGCGTTCGGTGAGTACAGCCGCCAGGAAATCGACCACACCAATATCAAGCTGGACCAGTGGAAGATCGGTGCCGGCTACAACGTTGAAATCGCCCCGACCACCGACTTCGTTGCCCGCGTTGCCTACCAGAAGCGCGACCAGAAGCACGGTCTGGACTTCAATGGCTACAGCGCTGAAGCCGGTATCCGCACCGCCTTCGGTGCCCACGCCGAAGTCTACGGCATGGTCGGCTACGAAGATTTCTCGAAGAAGCACGGCATCAATCCGGATGGCCAGTGGTACGGCCGCCTGGGTGGTCAGGTCAAGCTGAACCAGAACTGGGGCCTGAACGGCGAGCTGAAGATGAACCGCGACGGCGACAAGGAATACACCGTCGGCCCGCGCTTCAGCTGGTAATTGCTTCCTCGGCGCGCCTGCGCGCTGAAGATGCCTCGACAGGCCCGGCCCATGCCGGGCCTGTTGCGTTGTGACGACCCGAAACCGCAGCTGAGCGTGGTCGTGCCGGGTTGCTGCGTTGCAATAAATTGGATTCCGCTGTCCGCGGCGCCGGCCTACGGTGGGTACTTCGTACCGCCGGATCCGCACGATGCCGCTTGCCGTTCCCGCTCTGCCCCCTGATCAGCCCCGCCGCCTGGCCATGCTGGCGCCGCATCCCGTGCTGCGCCTGGGGGTGGAGGTGGTGCTGCGCCAGCATGGCGGCGTGCAGGTGTGCGGAAGCTTCGCCGACGAAGCCGAGCTGCTTGCGTTGCTGGATCGTCAGCCGGGCTGCATCGACCTGCTGCTGATCGATGTGCTGGCGCCCTGGGGCCCCGGGCAGGGCCTGGCCCTGCTGCGGCGGTTGTCCCAGCGCTGGCCGCTGTTGCCGGTGCTGGTGCTGTCTGCCCACTGCAACGCGAGCACGGTCACCATGGCCATGCAGGCCGGCGCGCGCGGATTCCTTTCAAAGGGCACTACGCCGGAAATGCTGCTGCGTGCGGTCGATGTGCTGTCGCGCGGTGGCCGCTTCGTCCCACCGGAACTGGGCACGCAGTTGAGCCGGTCGCGGCTTCGGCGCCCGCCCGCGCCCGTGCTCACGCCCTTGAGCCGGCGCGAACGCGAGGTACTGCGGCTGGTTCTGCAGGGCTGCACCACCGGCGAGGTCGCGCGGCGTTTCGGACGCACGGCCAGTACGGTCAGCACGCAGAAGCGCACGGCCTACGAAAAACTGGGCATCCAGAGCGATGGTGAACTGTTCCGCATCCGGCACCTGCTCGAATGCGGATGAGCGGGCTTACTCGCCCTGGTACTGCTTCTCTTCCACCAGGGCCGAACCGGCCACGCGGTTGATCTCGTTCTTCACCTGCACGCGCTCGCCATTGGTGCCGTACACGCCGCGCGCCAGCTGGATGAACGCATCGTCGAACACCTGGGCCGCTTCCTTGTCGCGCAGCTGGTCCTGGATGTCCCACATGCGCTCGTTGATCGCCTTCAACTGCTGCTTCAACGCGGCCAGCGCCGGCTGTGCCTGCAGCTGCTGCTGCAGCAACGGCAGCAGCCCGTCCAGCTCGGTGCGTACATTGGCCAGCTTGGCGGCATCGTCGATGCGCTCGGCCTTGATCTCGAGAATGGTGATCTTGTCGATCAGCTCGCCGATCGATACCGGGGTCAGGATGGCGTCCACGCGGTTGGTTCCTGAAAACAGAGCGCCATGATACCGCGCCGCTGGCATGCAGCCCCGTTCCACGGGATTTACGCCGAATTTGCGCTGCAGGCCACGCAGCACCCTCGATCCGTTACGGGCACGCGCTCGACACTGACGTCCCGGCGGCGCGACCGCCTTCGACGAGGAAATCAGTGCAGTGAACAGCAAGGGGATGATGGCGGCGATGGTGGCCGCGCTGGCGGGGCTGCTCGGTATCGGCAGCGCGCAGGCACAGGTGCAGCTGAGCGGCAGCGCCGCACTCACCAGCGACTACGTGTGGCGTGGCAGCTCGCAGAGCGATGGCGACCCGGCGGTGCAGGCGGGCGCGAAGGTGGCCGTGGCATCGGGCTGGTACGCCAGCGCGTGGGGGTCCAATGTCTCGTTCAAGCCGGACAACGGCGCGCGCAGCGAGTTCGACCTGGTCGCTGGCTGGTCGGGCGCGCTGGCCACGGACTGGACGCTGGACGCCAACCTGACGCGCTACGTGTACCCGGGCACCGGCCGCGCGCTGGACTGGACCGAACTCAGCACCACGTTGACCTGGAAGCAGCGTGCCTGGCTGCAGGTCGCGCATTCCAACGATGCGCTGGCCGGTGGCCATCGCGGTACCTATGCCCAGCTCGGCGTACGGGTGCCGCTGCATGAACGCTTCCGCCTGGAAGCGGCGGTGGGCCAGTACTGGCTGGCCACCGCGCAGGGGCCGGATTACCTGCATGGCCAGATCAGTGCCATTGCCACGCTGGCCCCGGCGTGGGAGCTGCGTGCCACTGTGCATGACACTGACAGCGCGGCCAAGCGCCTGTTCCCGGGCAACGCCGGGGGACGCTGGGAACTGGCGCTGCAGGGCAGCTTCTAGTTCGACGACACCGCTTGGCGCGCACGCAGCGCGCCGGGCAGCCACAGCAGCAGGGCCAGCACGGCCACCGTGGCACCGGCCACGCAGACGCCGGTCCAGCCGAAGCGCTGGTAGACCTGCGCCGACAACAGCGAACCCAGCGAACCGCCGATGAAGTAGCCGGTCATGTAGCCGGCATTGAGGCGGTTGCGTGCGGCTGGTTGCAGGGCATAGATCAGGTTCTGGTTGCTGACGTGCAGCAGCTGCGCGGCCAGGTCAAGCACCACCACGCCGATCAGCAGCGCCAGCAGCGAATGCGCCGACAGCCCCAGCGGCAGCCACGACAGCAGCAACAGCAGCAATGCGATGGCAGTGGCGCGACCGGTCTGGCCGCGGTCGGACATGCGCCCGGCCAGGCCGGCGGCCAGCGTGCCGGCCGCACCCACCATGCCGAACAGGCCGATGGTGGCGTCGCTGTAGGCATACGGCGGCTGCGCCAGCAGGAACGCCAGCGGGGTCCAGAAGATCGCGAACATGGCGAAGCTGCAGGCCCCCAGCAATGTGCGTTGGCGCAGCACCGGTTCCTGCACGAACAGCACGCCGATCGAGCGCAGCAGTGCGAAATAGCCGAGGCCGGCGCTGTGGTGGAATCGCGGCAGGCCGCGTTGCAGCGCCAGCGCAGTCATCACCAGAGTGCCGGCGGCGATCGCGTACACCAGTCGCCAGTCGCCCAGGCTGGACAACAGGCCGGCCACGGTGCGCGCCAGCAGGATGCCCAGCAGCAGGCCGCTCATCAACGTGCCGACCACGCGACCGCGATGTTCCGGCGCGGCCAGCGTAGCGGCGAACGGCACCAGCACCTGTGCCACTACGGAGAACAGGCCGGTGATCGCGGTGCCCACCAGCAGCCAGGCCAGCGACGGCGCACAGGCACTGATCACCAGCCCGCCGGCCGACAGCAGGCTCATCACCACGATCAGGCGACGCCGCTCGAACAGGTCACCCAGCGGCACCAGCAGGATCAGCCCGGCGGCATAGCTCAGCTGCGCGGCGGTCACCACCATGCCGACCTGGCTGAACGGCACGCCGAAGGCGTCGGCGATGGTGTGCAGCAGTGGCTGTGCATAGTAGTTGCTGGCCACGGCCACACCGGTGGCAACCGACATCAGCAGCACCTGCCAGCGGTGCAGTGGGGGGAGGGCGGGGCTCACGCGGTCTTCCAGAAAAGCGGGGTGCACAGTGTCCGCCTGCTGCAGCGATGATGGAAATGAATCATCATCATCCCTGTCATCTGGAAACGAGATAGCAGGGTGAACCTCAAGCAGCTCGAGTTTGCCGTTGCCCTGGCCGAGGAAGCCAACTTCACCCGCGCCGCCGAACGCTGCCATGTGGTGCAGTCCGCACTCAGCCACCAGATCGCCGCACTGGAGCAGGAACTGGGCACGCCGCTGTTTGAACGCCTGCCGCGCCAGGTGCGGGCCACCGCCGCCGGTGAGGCCATGCTGGTGCATGCGCGGCAGGCCTTGGCCAGCCTGCGCCATCTGCGTGCCGACGTGGCGGCGGTGAGTGGCGAGGTGCGCGGGCTGCTGGCGATCGGGCAGATTTCCTCGCTGACCGGCATCGACGTGGTGGCGATGCTGGCCGCCTTCCAGCAGGTGCACCCGCAGGTGGAATTCCAGTTGCGGGTGGACAAGAGCGAGGACCTGATCGCGCAGGTGCAGTCGCGCGTGCTGGATGTGGCACTGGTGGGGCTGGCACCTTCTGCGGCGCTTGATGGGCTCTGCCACCAGATGCTGCAGGAAGAAGACCTGGTGGCGGTGCTGGCGCCGTCGCACCGTCTGGCCCGGCGCAGGCGGCTGCCATTGACCGAACTGCAGGACGAGGCGCTGGTCGATTTCCCGCGCGGCACCGGTGCGCGGCGGCAGACCGACGATGCGTTCGCTGCCGCCGGCCTGCCGCACACGGTGCGCTTCGAGGTCAATCTGATGGAACTGATCGAGCGCTTCGTCCGCCATGGGCTGGCGGTCGGCATCGTGCCGGCGTTGATCGCCGAAGGCTTTGAAGGCGTGGTGCGGATTCCGCTGCAGCCGACCCCGACCCGCCGCGTGCATCTGGTCTGGCAGCGGCTGCCGACACCGGCGGCGCGGGCGTTCGTCGAGGCCGTGCTCAGCCGCGCAGGCGCAGGCTCAGGCCCTTAAGGAAATTGCGCAGCATCTGGTCCAGGCAACGCCGGTAGTTGGTGTGCCCGGGCTGGCGGAACAGCGCGCCCACTTCCGACTTGGACACGTTGAAACCGGCGCTGGCGAAGATCTGCATCAGGTCCACGTCGCGCAGCTGGAAGGCCACGCGCAGCTTCTTCAGCACCAGGTTGTTGTCGATGCGGGTTTCCACCGCGCGCTGCGGCTGGCTCTCGTCGCGACCGCGCAGGTGCACGATCAGTCCGTCGAGGAAGTGGGCCAGCGCGCTGTCGCTCATCGCCTCGAAACCGGCTTCGTCCTCGCGGCGCAGCCAGGCCTTCACCTGCTCGGTATCCACGGCGAAGGCCGGGTCGGCCATCTGGCACAGGGTCACCACGTGGTGGTCGCCCAGGTCCAGGGAGTAGCGCACGCTGCGCAGGACATCGTTGTTGATCATGGCCCAATTGTACCGGTCACCCTGCAGCTGGGGTCAGATCCCTTTTCGGAGCAGGGGGAACTGACCCCGGATCTGGCCGATCCGGCAACACAGGGGCCGGCCGACGATGCCAGAATGGGGGTCTGGTTTCCCATGGAGTTGCCTGATGACCCGCACCGTCCTGATTACCGGCGCCACGTCCGGCTTTGGCGCCGCCGCCGTCCATCGCTTCGCCCAGGCGGGCTGGAAGGTGATCGCCACCGGCCGCCGCGGCGAGCGCCTGCAGCCGCTGGTCGACCGCTACGGCAAGGACGTGGTGCACGCCGCCGTCTTCGACATCCGCGATGCGGTGGCGATGGAAGCGGCGCTGCTGGCGCTGCCGCCGGCATTCGGTGACATCGACCTGTTGGTCAACAATGCGGGCCTGGCGCAGGGGACGGCGCCGGCGCAGAGCGCGAAGCTGTCGGACTGGACCACGATGATCGACACCAACATCACCGCGCTGGTCACCCTGACCCACCGCCTGCTGCCGCAGCTGGTGGAGCGCAAGGGCGCGATCATCAACATCTCGTCGGTAGCCGGTGTCTACCCGTATCCGGGCGGCAATGCCTACGGTGGCACCAAGGCCTTCGTCAGCCAGTTCTCGCTGGGCCTGCGCTCGGACCTGCACGGCACCGGCGTGCGGGTGACCACGATCGAGCCGGGCATGGCCGAAACCGAGTTCACCGTGGTGCGTACCCATGGCGATCAGGCTGCGTCGGACAAGCTCTATACCGGCGCCAACCCGATGACCGCCGAAGACATCGCCGAGCAGATCTTCTGGGTGGCCACGCTGCCGCCGCACCTGAACATCAATCGTCTGGAACTGATGCCGGTCAGCCAGTCGTTTGCGGGCTTCCAGGTGGCCCGCGAAGGCTGACCTGCGTCGCGGGTCCTGTAGAGCCGAGCCCATGCTCGGCTTCGTCTGGATTCAGCCGAGCATGGCTCGGCCCTACAGAAACAAAAAAGCCGGGCATTGCCCGGCTTTTTCCGTTCAGATCCGATGGGTCACTGCGCCTTGATCGCCATCGCCTGCAGGCCGGTGCCATCCAGCTTCTGCTTGGCTTCGGACAGTTCGCCGGCGCTGCCATACGGGCCCATGCGCACGCGGTACACGGTCTTGCCGTTGATATGCGCCGACTCCACGCGTGCAGCAAGACCCATCATCGCCAGTTTGGCCTTGGTGGCTTCGGCATCGCCGGAGGCACCGAACGCGCCTGCCTGCAGGATGTAGCGGGCGTTGTCGGCGGCCGCCGGTGCTGCAGCCGCCGCGGCACCCGCCGTTGCCGGTGCAGTTTCCGCGCGTGCTGCCGGCGTGGCGGCGGCGGTGCTGGTCGAGGCCGGGGCGGTGCCGGCCGACGGCGTTGCCGCCGCCGGGCGTTCACTCAGCGGTGCCGGCAGCGGACGGCTGGTGGCGGTCACCTGCGCGGTGCTGGACACGCTGGCGGTGGCAGCCGGTGCCGGTGCGGTGGTCGTCGCCGGCGGAACCGGCTTGCCTTCCAGCGCAGCCTGCGCGCGCGACGCTTCGGCCTTGGCCCGGCGCTGCTCTTCAGCACGCGCGCTGGCCGCCAGCTCGGCGTCGGACATTTCAACTTCCTTGCCCGGCAGCAGGGTGTAGAAGTCGTACTGGGTGGTGGCCGGCTTTTCCGGTTCGGCCGGCTTCGGCGTGGTCGGCTGCGCGGCCGGCTGGGCGCCGACATCGCTGTCGGCGTCCGCGACCGGGGCCGGCTGCGCGTTCGGGTTCGGCTGGGGACCGGCGCGCAGGAAGCCATCGCCTTCGCCCTTGAACAGGTTCGGCGCCGCCAGGAACACCACGGCCGCGATCGCTACACCCGCTACCAGCCACACCCATCCGGGTGTGCCCTGGCTGCCGCTGTTGCGTCGTGCCTGGCTTTTGCCGCGTCGTGCTGCCATGTGTACTGCGTCTCCTGATGCTTACATTTTTTCCGGGGCGCTGACGCCCAGGAGTTCGAGGCCGTTGGCCAGCACCTGGCGTGCGGCGCAGGCCAGGGTCAGCTTGGCATTGCGGTCAGTGGCATCTTCCACCAGCACCGGCGTCCCGTGATACCACGTGTGGAACGCGTGCGCCAATTCACGCAGGTACTGCGCCACCAGGTGCGGTTCCAGCGCCACGCCGGCCGCTTCCACCACTTCCGGATACCGCGAGATCTCGTTCATCAGCACCAGCGAGGCATCGTCGGCCAGGCGGCCGAGGTTGGCCAGACCGTTGCCCTGTTCGTACACCAGGCCCTTCTCCTGCGCCTGGCGCAGCAGGCTGCAGACGCGGGCATGCGCGTACTGCACGTAGAACACCGGGTTGTCGTTGCTCTGCTGGCGGGCCAGGTCGATGTCGAAGGTCAGCTGCGAATCGGGCTTGCGCGCGATCAGGAACCAGCGGGTGGCATCGCGGCCGGCTTCCTCGATCAGGTCGCGCAGGGTGAAGTAGCTGCCGGCACGCTTGGACAGCTTCACTTCCTCGCCGCCGCGCATGACCGTGACCATCTGGTGCAGCACGTATTCCGGCCAGCCCTGCGGGATGCCCACTTCCATCGCCTGCAGGCCGGCGCGCACGCGGGCCAGCGAGCCGTGGTGGTCCGCGCCCAGCTCGGTGATCGCGCGCTCGTAGCCACGCTGCCACTTGGACAGGTGGTAGGCCACGTCCGGCACGAAGTAGGTGAAGGTGCCGTCGGACTTGCGCATCACGCGGTCCTTGTCGTCACCGAAGTCGGTGCTGCGCAGCCACAGCGCGCCGCCTTCCTCGTAGGTGTGGCCCGAGGCCTGCAGCTTGGCGACCGCCTCAGCAACCTTGCCGTCGGCGTACAGCGAACTTTCCAGGAAATAGATGTCGAAGTCGACGCCGAACGCGGCCAGATCCAGGTTCTGCTCGTTGCGCAGGTAGGCCACCGCGAAGCGACGGATCGCCTGCATGTCGTCCGGGTCCTTGGCCCCAACCACGGTGCTGCCTTCCAGGTCGACGCTGGCGCCGGCCATGTAGGCGCGGGCGACGTCGGCGATGTATTCACCGCGGTAGCCGCCTTCCGGCCAGCCGTCCTGGTCCGGAGCGATCCCCTTGATCCGTGCCTGGGTGGACAGTGCCAGGTTCTCGATCTGAACGCCGGCGTCGTTGTAGTAGAACTCCCGCTTGGCGTTCCAGCCGTTGGCATCAAGCACGCGCGCCACGCAGTCGCCGATTGCCGCCGCGCGGCCGTGGCCGACATGCAGCGGGCCGGTCGGGTTGGCCGACACGTACTCCACGCCCACGGTGCGGCCATTGCCGGACAGGTTGCGGCCGTAGTCGTGGGCTTCCTTGATGACCGAAGCGGTTTCGCGCTGGTACGCGGCCGGAGCCAGGTGGAAGTTGATGAAGCCGGGGCCGGCGATCTCGACCTTGCTGACGTCCTCGCTGCGCGGCAGCGCCTCGACCAGCGCCTGTGCCAGTGCGCGCGGATTGCTGCGCGCGGCCTTGGCCAGCAGCATCGCGGCGTTGGTGGCGAAGTCGCCGTGGTCGCGGGTCTTCGGGCGCTCGACCACGAAGTCCGGCGGCAGGGAGTCGGCGGGCAGGGTGCCATTGGCGCGCAAGGCTTCGATGCCTTGGCTGATCAGGGCGCGGAGGAGATTTTTCACGAGGCCTGCTGTGAGAATGAGCGGCGGAATCGCCCATTTTAGCGCAGATACCCGCAGCCACGCTGACCGGAAGATGCCCGTGGGGGCGGCCGATGGCCTCTGGCGGGCCGCGCTCAGCCGAACAGGCGCGGCCGGGCCTGGGCCAGCAGGCCCCGTTCAGCAAACGAAACGGGACGGCCCTCGCCGACGACGAAGTGGTCCAGCAGGCGCACGTCCACCATCGCCAGTGCCTGCTGCAGTTCATCGGTGATGCGGGTGTCGGCGCTGGAGGGTTCCGGGTCGCCGGACGGATGGTTGTGGCTGAGGATCACCGCCGCCGCGTTGTGCAGCAGCGCGCGCCGCACCACCTCGCGGGGGTAGACCGGGGCGGCATTGATGGTGCCGTGGAACAGCTCTTCGCAGGCGATCAGGCGGTGGCGGTTGTCCAGGAACAGGGCCATGAAGACTTCGCGGGCCTGGCCACGCAGGCGGTGCTGCAGGTAGCGGCCGACCGCCGCCGGGTTGTTGCCCACCGCCTCGCCGTGTTCCAGCTCGGCCGTCAGGTAGCGGTGGGCCAGCTCCAGCCCGGCGGCCAGCGTGCAGCTGCGTGCAGGGCCGAGCCCGGGCAGGCGGGCCAGTTCGGCGGCGGGGCGATCGAGCAGCACCCGCAACGGGCCGTGCGACTGCAGCAGGTCGCGCGCGGTCTGCACGGCATCGCGGCCACCGAACCCGGAGCCGAGAAACAACGCCAGCAGTTCAGCATCGGAAAGTGCGGTAGGCCCGCGCGCGATCAGCTTCTCGCGGGGGCGTTCCTGTTCGGGCCAGTCATGGATGGGCATGGCCCCATCATCGCCAGACCTTGCGGTGGTTCCCATCGGGGCAAGCCGCGGGCCCGGGTCGGCCAATGCCTCAGTCGCGCCGGGTCTGCAGGTAGTCGAACAGTTCCTGGTTGTTCTGCAGGCCCAGCTTGCGCTTGGCTTCGGCTTTCTGCCGGCTGATGGTCTTCGGGCTACGCCCGCAACGCTCGGCAATGGCGTTCACGTTGAGACCGGCTGCCAGCAGGTCCAGCACTTCCTGTTCGCGTGCAGACAACGGCGCCGGTTCCCGCGGGTACAGCAGGTCGCGGGCCTGCAGGTGGTGGCGCAGCTGCTGGGAGACGAACACCTGCCCGGCCAGTGCGGCGTTCACTGCCTGCGGCAGCTCGGTGAAGTCGGCGCATTTGTCCACCAGGCCACGGATGCCCTCGCGCAGCAGCCCGTCCAGTAGCCCGGGATGGCGCGCGCCGGTCAGCACCACCACCGGCAGGCCCGGGTGGCGGGTGTGCAGCGCATCGATCAGCTCCAGGCCGTCCGGGCCTGCGCCCGGCATCGACAGATCGGTCAGCACCGCATCGCAGCCATGGCGGTCCACCAGTTGCAGCAGCCCGGCGCCGTCACTGGCGCAGCCGACGATGTCCATCAGGTGGGTCTGCAGCACGATGCGGACACCGTGCAGGACCACGGGATGGTCGTCGGCGATGATGATGCGTGGGTGCACGCGGCTCCTTGCAGATCGAACGAACCGCTGCATGCAGCGGCCAACGCCTGATTCTGCAAAATCGAGAGGCCACAACGGTATAGGAAACGTCCGAAACCGATGCCGGGTGACTCCCGGATCAACGTAGGCGGATTCCATCTGCTGATAGCCGCCCGCTATGTGCGTCCTGCATCGGGACATTACCGACCATCGGGTAAGCTAGCGCCCTCGTTTGCACAGGAATTCCAGGTGGCTGACTCCCCCAATGTTTCCCCCGCGCCGGTCCGCGCGCTGGAAGGTCAGAAACTGCTGTTGTGCGTCGGAGGCGGGATCGCGGCCTACAAGGCCCTGGAGCTGGTGCGGCGTCTGCGCGACGCCGGCGCCCAGGTGCAGGTGGCGATGACCGCCGGTGCCCAGCAGTTCGTCACTCCGCTCAGTTTCCAGGCCCTGTCCGGGCAGCCGACCCGCACCACGCTGTGGGACAGTGCCGCTGAACAGGCCATGGGCCACATCGAGCTGGCCCGCTGGGCCGACCGCATCGTGGTCGCCCCCGGCACAGCCGATCTGCTGGCGCGGCTGGCCCAAGGCCACGCCGATGACCTGGTCAGCACCCTGTGCCTGGCCAGCACCGCACCGCTGACGATCTGCCCGGCGATGAACCACCGCATGTGGCTGCATCCTGCCACCCAGGCCAACATCGCGCTGCTGCGCCAGCGCGGTGCGCAGGTGATCGGCCCGGTCGACGGCCCGCTGGCCGAAGGCGAATCCGGTCCCGGCCGTCTGGCCGAACCGAGCGACATCGTCGCCGCGCTGGCCGCCAATGGCAGTACCACGGCGGCGGTTGCCGCACCGGAAACCCGCGCGCTGCAGGGCCTGCGCCTGCTGATCAGCGCTGGCCCGACCTACGAAGACATCGATCCGGTGCGCTACGTCGGCAACCGCAGCAGCGGCAAGATGGGCTTCGCCCTGGCTGCGGCCGCCGCCACGATGGGCGCCCAGGTGGTGCTGGTCAGCGGCCCGGTGCAGCTGCCGACGCCGCCCGGCGTGCAGCGCGTGGACGTGCGCTCGGCGGCGCAGATGCGCGATGCCGTGCTGAAGGCACTGCCGGCCGACATCTATATCGGAGCCGCCGCGGTGTCCGATTACACGCCGCGCCAGGTCGCGCCGCAGAAGCTGAAGAAGACCGCCGACAGCCAGTCGCTGGTGATCGAGCTGGTGCGCACGCCGGACATCCTTGCCGAAGTTGCCGCGCAGACGCAGTCGCTGAAGCTGGTGGTCGGCTTTGCCGCCGAGACCCACGACGTGGAGAAATATGCACGTGGCAAGCTGGTCGACAAGCGCCTGGACCTGGTGATCGCCAACCAGGTCGGCATCAGCGGCGGCGGCTTCGAGAGCGACAACAACGCCGCCACGGCCTTCTGGCAGGACGGCGAACAGGTATTCCCGGCCACCTCCAAGCGCGAGCTGGCCGAACAACTGCTGGCGCTGATCGCGCGGAGACTCCAGGCATGACCCAGGCTTTCACTTCCCAACCGCTGCAGGTCAAGCTGCTCGATCCGCGCTTCGGCGACAGCTGGCCGCTGCCGGCCTACGCCACCGAGGCCAGCGCCGGCATGGACCTGCGCGCGGCGCTGGATACCGCGCTGACCCTGCAGCCGGGCGACACCGCGCTGGTGCCCAGCGGCCTGGCCATCCACATCGCCGATCCGCACCTGTGCGCGGTGATCCTGCCGCGTTCCGGGCTGGGCCACCGCCACGGCATCGTGCTCGGCAACGGCACCGGCCTGATCGACGCCGACTACCAGGGCCCCCTGCTGATCAGCGTCTGGAACCGTGGTCGCGAGGCCTTCACCATCGAGCCGGGCGATCGCATCGCGCAGCTGGTGGTGGTGCCGATTGCCCGCGTCAGCCTGCAGGTGGTGGATACTTTCACCGACAGCGTGCGGGGAACGGGTGGATTCGGCCATACCGGGGTGCGTTGACGGGGGACATTGATGAGCGGCATCGGGGAAGGGCAGCGGGAACGGTCGTTGGGACGCAGTGCGCCACTACTGGGGGTGCTGCTGGTACTCCTTGCCGGCTGGTTCGGATGGAGCGCGGTGCAGCAGTGGCGTCAGGAAGCCAATGGCCAGGCACTGGAAGAAGCGCGTGACCAGGCCGTGCAGGGGTTGCAGGAGGCGGCTGCCGGCCAGCTGAAGCAGCTGCAGCAGCAGTTGAAGAACGAACGCGTGCAGCAGGCACTGCAGGCCGGTGACGCGGCCGCAGCCGCGCTGGCCGTGCGCGAGGGCTGGACCGGGGTTGAGCAGGTTGAAGTGCTGGGCGCCGACCTGGCCACCGCCTATGCCGACCCTGCCACCTTCGGCTATGCACGCTTGGCCCTGCTGGAAGAAGCGCTGGCCGGGGGCAAGCCGGGCCTGCGCGTGGTGCGCGATGGGGGAGGCAATCGTCTTGGTCTGGCCGCGCCGGTGCAGCTGGGCAGCCTTGGCCCAGCCGTGCTCTACGTGCGCCAGCCATTGCTGCGGCTGACCTCGCCGCTGGACCAGGTGAGTGCTCCGTCCACCGGCTTCCTCGGCCTGCGCCAGGGCGCGCATGACCTCGTTGCCCAGGGCGACGCCGGCCTGGCCGAGAGCGCGGAGGCGCTGGCGCGCCCGGTTCCGGGCACGCCGTTGCGGCTGGTGGCTGCCGTACCCAATGTCGAAGCCGGTCCGATGGGCCTGGGGTCGCTGGCCAGCGCCATCGTCGCGCTGCTGCTGGCCTTCGTTGCCGTGTTGCTGGTGGTCGGTCGCGGCCGCCTGCCGAAGACCCTGCCGCTGCCGCGTCGTGCCGCTGCGGCCGAGGCCGATCATGGCCCAACCCTGAGCGAGAGCCTGCAGATGGCGCCGCCGCCCGTGGCCGACGCCGGCATTGCGGAAAGTGCACCGCCGCCGCCGCCGCCGGTTCCGGTCGAGGAACTGGCCGCCGGTATCTTCCGCGCCTACGACATCCGTGGCGTGGTCGGCAGCGAACTGACGCCGAAGACCGCTGCACTGATCGGCCAGGCCATCGGCACCGTGGCGCTGGAACAAGGGCTGCGCGAGGTGGTGATCGGCCGCGATGGCCGCCTGTCCGGGCCGGAACTGGCCGCAGGGCTGGCCGAAGGCCTTCGCCGTGCCGGCTGCGCGGTGATCGACATCGGCCTGGCGCCGACCCCGGTCGTGTACTACGCGGCCTTCCATCTGCGTACCGGCACCTGCGTGGCAGTCACCGGCAGCCACAATCCGCCCGAGTACAACGGCTTCAAGGTGGTCATCGGTGGCGAGACACTGTCCGGCGATGCCATCACCGATCTCTACCAGCGTATCGTCGAGGGTCGCCTGGTGCAGGCCGCCGAGCCGGGTGATTACCAGCAGCGCGACGTGGGCGCCGACTACATCCAGCGCATTGCCGATGACGTGCAGCTGGACCGCCCGTTGAAGGTCGTGGCCGATGCCGGCAACGGCGTCGCCGGCGCACTCGCACCGCAGCTGCTGGAAGCGATCGGCGCCGACGTCATCCCGTTGTACTGCGATGTCGACGGCACCTTCCCCAACCATCACCCCGACCCCAGCGAACCGGCCAACCTGGAAGACCTGGTGCAGACGGTCAAGCGCTTCGGCGCCGATCTCGGCGTTGCTTTCGATGGCGACGGCGACCGTCTGGGCGTGGTTACTGGCGAAGGCAGGATCATCTATGCCGACCGCTTGCTGATGCTGTTTGCCGCCGACGTGCTGATGCGCAACCCGGGCGCGATGGTGGTCTACGACGTGAAGTGCACCGGCAAGCTGTCCGACCACGTGCTGCGCAACGGTGGCAGCCCGCTGATGTGGAAGACCGGGCATTCGCTGATGAAGGCGAAGATGCGCGAAACCGATGCGGAACTGGCCGGCGAGATGAGCGGCCACTTCTTCTTCAAGGAGCGCTGGTTCGGTTTCGACGACGGCCTGTATGCCGCCGCGCGACTGCTGGAGATTCTGGCCCAGCGCGAGGAGACCCCGGACGAGGTGCTGGCCGAGCTGCCGGAGATGGTGGCCACGCCGGAACTGAAGGTGCCGGTGGCCGAGGGCACGCCGCACGCGCTGGTGGCGATGCTGGTGGCGGCGGCACAGTCGCCGGAGAATCCGTACGTGGGTGGGCGGCTGTCGACCATCGACGGCCTGCGCGTGGACTTCCCCGATGGTTGGGGCCTGGTGCGCGCGTCCAACACCACGCCGGTGCTGGTGCTGCGCTTCGAGGGCAACGACGAGGCGGCACTGGAGCGTATCCAGGCGCTGTTCCGCAGCCAGCTGCAACCGGTGCTGGGCGACACCCCGCTCGGGTTCTGATGTGGGGCCGGGCTGCGCCCGGCACCCGCCGAAGCAACATCAACCTAGACATCAAGAGCGGGCATTCCGTGGGATGGTGGGGCGGTGTCGAAGTGCGGGGACGCCGTAAACCCGTCCCTGGGGGCTTGGCAGCCGCATCCATGCGGCTGACACCCCGCACTCCGACACCGCCCCACCTCTGACAGCTTCCCGGTGCTATTGGTAGGTGTCGACCTTGGTCGACACAGCAGATCCACGCCATGCGTGGATGCTCTTCCGAAATCGCTTTGGTGGGTGCCGACCGTTGGTCTGCACGCTTTCACCCCTTGAACCGCAACCCCACGCCCGGTTCGGTGAACAGGTAGCGCGAATCCAGCGCTGAATCGCCCAGCTTGTGCCGCAGCTTGCCGACCAGGATGCGCAGGTAGTGGGTGTCGTGCTGGTGGGTCGGCCCCCAGATCTCCTGCAGGATCTGCGGCTGGGTCACCACCCGCCCGGCATTGCGCAGCAGCAGTGACAGCAGCGCGTATTCCTTGCGGGTCAGCGCCACCGGCTCGCCACCGAGGGTGACTTCGCGACGCACCAGGTCCACGTGCAGGTGTCCGTCGTCGAATACCGGCGGCGTGCCATCGCTGGGCACGCTGCGCGTACGCAGCAGCGCGCGCACCCGTGCCATCAGTTCCTGCGTGCCAAACGGCTTGGTTACGTAGTCATTGGCGCCGGTATCCAGTGCGCGCACCTTCTCGGCTTCACCCGCACGCACGGTCAGCATGATCACAGGCACCTGGCTCCACTGCCGCAGCTGCTCCAGCACCTCGTGGCCTTCCATGTCCGGCAGGCCAATGTCCAGGATCACCAGGTCCATGTCCTCGCTGGCGGCCAGCTGCAGGCCTTCCTGGCCGGTGGCGGCCTGCCGCACCTGGTAGCCCTGCGCGCGCAGGCTGATGTCCAGGAACCGGCGGATCTGGGTTTCATCGTCGATCACCAGCACGCGCGCGGCCGGCACGCTGGCATCAATCGGGGTCGGGCTCATCGTGGGAGGCTGGCTTGAGCAGGGGCAGGGTGATGCGGATCAGGGTACCGCGACCGTCGCGTCCGGGCAGCGCCTGCACGCTGCCGCCATGCGCACCGATCATGCCCTGGCAGATGGTCAGGCCCAGGCCGGTGCCGTGTCGACCGCGGTCGCCGCGTTCGACGCTGTAGAACATGTCGAAGATGCGCGCGCGCTCGTCATCGGGAATGCCGGGGCCGGCATCGATCACGTCGATGCGCAGCTGGCCGTCCAGCTCGCGCGCCTGCACCTGCACGGCGGCGTCGGGCGGCGAGAACTTGGCGGCGTTCTCCATCACGTTGAACACCGCCTGTTCGACCAGCGCCGGGTGCACCCAGATCGGCGCCAGCGTGGGGGGAATATCCAGCTCCAGCCGCACCTTCGGCTGGTAGCGCTGCAGGCGCCGTGCCGCCGAACCGATCAGTTCGTCCACGCCGATCCAGTCGCGGTTGATCTTCAGACCTTCGTGGCCCAGCCGGGTCATGTCCAGCAGGTTCTGGATGTAGCGGTCGAGGCGTTCGCCTTCGACCAGGATCGTATCCAACAGGGCGCGTCGATCCGTCGTGTCCATCGCCGCGCCATAGCTGGCCAGGCTGTCGGCCGAACCAATCATCGCCGCCAGTGGCGAGCGCAGGTCGTGCGACACCGAAGAGAGCAGCGCCGAACGCAACCGCTCAGTCTCGTTGCTGACGTGCGCCTGCTCCAGTTCGGCCACCAGCCGGGTGCGCAGCGCAGCCTGTGCGATGTCATCCACCATCGCCTCGGCCAGCTGCCGCTGCTCGGGTAGCAGGCGTGCCTGCGCGCCGGGCAGGTACAGACCAGCCACGCCGATCGCGCGGTCCTCGCCATCCAGCAGTGGCAGGAACCACCACTGCGCGCCGGCCAGGGTATCGGTGAAGCGGCCGCTGGGCTGGCCATGGCGCAGTGCCCAGTCGGCAGCCGCCAGATCGGTATCGCCGGGCTGCGAACGGCCACCGGATGCAGTGTCGGCACCGATCCGCAGCCACGCTGGCACGTCCATCGCCTGCTCCAACGCATGCCGTCCAGCCTGGGCCACCTCGCCATTGCCGGCCGCGCTGGCCAGCTGCCGTCCCAGCTGCTGGCGCGCACGCGCGTGGCGGTTGGCCGCACGCAGCGCGATCACCTGCATGCGCAGGCGTGATGCCAGGCGGCCAGCCACCAGTGCAGCGGCCAGGAACAGGAACACGGTGATCACGCCCTGGCGCGCACCGATGGCGAAGGTGAAGCGGGGCGCAATGAACAGGAAGTTGTAGGCGAGGAAGCACAGGATCGCCGCCATCACCGCCACGCTGGCGCGCGTGCGCGCAGCGACCAGCACCACTGCAACGATGAACACCATCGACAGGTCGGCCATGCCCACCCAGCGTTCGGCCAGCCACGCCACCGCACAGGCCAGCGCGGTGGCGACCAGCGCCTGCACCGGCTCGTAGCTGATGCCGCGCATCGGTGGCAGCAGGCCCTCGCGGCGCGAGCGCGCACGGGCCTGTGGGGTGCTGATGATGGTGATCTCGTAATGCGCGCCGCGCTGGATCAGCTGCTGGGTCAACGTGCGGTTGAACATCCGCGCCAGCGGGCGTTCGCGGGTGCGCCCCAGCACCAGGGTCGACACGCCGTTGTGCGCGGCGTGGTCGAGCAGGGCGTCGGCGATGCTCGATCCGTGCAGCAGTTCGGCGCCGCCGCCCAGCCGCCGTGCCAGCGCGAAGGCCGCATCGATCTCGCGCCGGGTCGCCTCGTCCTGGCGGCGGCCCTGTACGGTCACCACCGTCCACGGTGCATCGCGGCGCTCGGCGATGCGGCGTGCCACGCGCACCAGGTATTCGCTCTGGCCACCGCCATCGATGGCTACCAGCACGCCACGTCGCAGCGGCAGGTTGCCTTCGCCACGGGCAGCGCGTGCCTCGCGCAGGCTGCTGTCGACGCGGTCGGCGGCCTCCTGCATGGCCAGTTCGCGCAGCGCGGTCAGGTTGGCCGGCGAGAAGAACGCCTGCAGCGCCTGTGCGGCTTGTTCGGGTACATACACCTTGCCCTGCTGCAGGCGCGCGATCAGTTCGCGCGGCGGCAGGTCGACCAGCACGATGTCGTGCAGGCGATCGAGCACGCCATCGGGCACGGTTTCGCTGACGCGCACGCCGGTGATGCGCATCACCACATCGTTGAGGCTTTCCAGATGCTGGATGTTGACCGTGGTCCAGACGTCGATGCCGGCATCCAGCAGCTCCATCACATCCTGCCAGCGCCGCTCGTGGCGGCTACCCGGGGCATTGCGGTGTGCCAGTTCGTCCACCAGCACCAGCGCAGGACGCCGTGCAAGCACGGCATCCAGGTCCATTTCCTGCAGGGCGTGGCCGTGGTAGGCCACGTCCTTCAGCGGCAACTGCGGCAGTCCCTCCAGCAGCGCCTGGGTATCGGCACGGCCATGGGTTTCCACCAGCCCGACCACCAGGTCGACGCCGCGCCTCAGCTGTTCCTGCGCTCGGGTCAACATGGTGTAGGTCTTGCCCACGCCCGGCGCCGCGCCAAGGAACACGGTCAGCTTGCCGCCGGCCTCGCGTTGCAGGCCTTCGACCAGGGCATCGGCCTGGCGGGTTCGCGCATCAGTCATGGGGGCCGCTGTCATGGCCGCCATTGTGCGCGCAGCCGGTGCAGCCCGGCATCACGGTGCCTTGGCCGCATGGTCCAGCGCGAAGTTCAACGTCACCACGTTCACGCGCGGCTGGCCGAACAGGCCCCACTGGCGCCCTTCGGTATGCGCCTGCACCAGCGCCTGCACCTGCTCCACCGGCAGGCCACGCGCACGCGCTACGCGTTCCACCTGCAGCTGCGCGGCTGCAGGCGACAGTTGCGGATCGAGGCCACCACCGGACTGGGTGACCAGGTCTGCCGGCACCTGTGCGGGCGCCACACCTTCGCGCGCGGCCACCGCAGCAGTACTGGCGGCAACACGTTCGGCCAGGGCCGGGTTGCTGCGCGCCATGTTGGAACCGGCTGCGGCCATCGGGTCGTAGTTGGCCGCCGACGGCCGTGCCTGGAAGTAGCCCTGGCCGGTGAACGGCTGCGACAGCCAGGCCGAGCCGCGCACCTGGCCGCTGCCATCGCGCAGCAGGCTGCCCTCGGCCCGGGTCGGGTAGGCCAGGCCGGCGAAACCGGTGGCGATGCCGGCGTAGACCGCACCGGCCAGCAGCAGGGTCGCCAGGCCCAGGCCGATCGCCGGACGCCAGCGGGCGTCATCCTGCAGGCTGGCCACGCGGGCCTCGGCCTTCGGTTCGCGGGACAGGGAAGAAGAGGTGGAAGCAGAACGGTTCATGCGCCGAATACCAGGACAAGAAGGAGGTCGATCAGCTTGATCGCCGCGAACGGCAGCAGCACGCCGCCGAGGCCGTACACCAGCATGTTCCGGCGCAGCAGCGCGGTGGCGGTGGCCGGGCGGAAGCGCACACCACGCAGGGCGAGCGGGATCAGGGCGGGAATCACCAGGGCGTTGAAGATCAGCGCTGCCAGCACCGCGTTGCGCGGGCTCGACAGCTGCATCACGTTCAGTGCGGCCATGGTCGGAACCGCGGCGGCAAACAGCGCCGGCAGGATCGCGAAGTACTTGGAGACGTCGTTGGCCAGCGAGAAGGTGGTCAGCGCGCCGCGGGTGATCAGCTGCTGCTTGCCCACTTCCACCACCGCCAGCAGCTTGGCCGGGTCCGAATCGAGGTCGACCATGTTGCCGGCCTCCTTCGCCGCCTGCGTACCGGAGTTCATCGCCAGGCCGATGTCGGCCTGGGCCAGCGCCGGGGCGTCGTTGGTACCGTCGCCGACCATCGCGACCAGGCGGCCACCGGCCTGCTCCTGGCGGATGCGCGCCAGCTTGTCTTCAGGGCGCGCCTCGGCGATGTAGTCGTCGACGCCGGCTTCGGCGGCAATGGCCGCAGCGGTCAGCGGGTTGTCACCGGTGATCATCACCGTGCGGATGCCCATCGCCCGCAGCTGCGCGAACTTCTCGCGCATGCCGTGCTTGACCACGTCCGACAGCTCGATCACGCCCAGCACGTGGCGGCCCTCGGCCACCACCAGCGGGGTGGCACCGTTGCGCGCGACCTGCTCGACGCGACCGGCCAGCTCGGCCGGCACGTTGCCGCCCAGCGACTGCACATGCGCACGAATCGCATCGGCGGCGCCCTTGCGGATCTGCCGTCCATGTTCCAGGTCGACGCCGGACATGCGGGTCTGGGCAGTGAAGGCCAGGTAGTCGGCATGGTCCGGTTCGGCGGTGGCGCAGCCCTGTTCGCGCGCCAGGCGCACGATCGACTTGCCTTCCGGAGTCGGGTCGGCCAGCGAGGACAGCAGCGCCGCTTCACGCAGCTGGCTGGCATCGATACCGGCCAACGGATGGAAGTGGCTGGCCTGGCGGTCGCCGTAGGTGATGGTGCCGGTCTTGTCGAGCAGCAGCACATCGACGTCGCCGGCCACTTCGACCGCCTTGCCCGACTTGGCCAGCACGTTGGCGGCCAGCGCACGGTTCATTCCGGCGATGCCGATGGCCGGCAGCAGCCCGCCGATGGTGGTCGGGATCAGGCAGACCAGCAGCGCGATCAGCAGCAGCGGGTCGACCTGCACGCCTACCGCCGCGCCAATGGCCGGCAGCGTGGCCACCACCACCAGGAAGGTCAGCGTCATCGCCGCCAGCAGCAGGGTCAGCGCGATCTCGTTCGGCGTCTTCTGCCGGTTGGCACCCTCCACCAGCGCGATCATCCGGTCCAGGAAGCTGTGGCCCGGCTCGGCGGTCACCCGCACGATGATCTGGTCGGACAGCACCTTGGTGCCACCGATCACACCGGAACGGTCGGTACCGGCCTCGCGCAGCACCGGTGCTGATTCGCCGGTCACCGCCGCTTCGTTGATGGTGGCCAGGCCCTGCACGATCTCGCCATCGGCCGGCACCAGCTCACCGGCACTGACGATCACATGGTCGCCCGGGCGCAGCTCGGCAGCGGCCACCCGGGTTTCGGCCGCACCCGGCTGCGGGGCGGCCAGCCGGCGTGCCACCAGGTCCTGGCGGGCACGGCGCAGCGATGCAGCCTGGCCACGGCCGCGCGCTTCGGCCACGGCTTCGGCGAAGTTGCCGAACAGCACGGTCACCAGCAGGATCGCGGTCACCGCCAGGCCGAAGCCCAGCGGCGCATTGCCGGTCAGGGTGACGATGGCGGCGACGATCGTGCCGGCCATCACCACCGCCATCACCGGGCTGCGCACCAGGTGCATCGGCGACAGCTTCAGCACCGCCTCGACCAGCGCACGGCGCAGGCCGGCGGCATCGAGCAGGGCAGGGCGCGATGCAGGGGAACTACGGGTTGAACTTGCGTGGGTACTCATTGCGGTGTCCTCAGTGCAGTCCCAGGCTCAGGTGGTCGGCGATCGGGCCGAGTACCAGCGCCGGCATGAACTGCAGCACGGTCAGGATGACGATCACCGAGACCAGGGTCAGGGCGAAGGTCGGGGTTTCAATCTGCAGGCTGCCGGCAGACTCCGGCGCCTGGCGCTTGGCGGCCAGCTGTGCAGCCACCACCAGCGGGATGATCAGCAGCGGGAAGCGGCCCAGCAGCAGCACCAGCGAGCAGCTCAGGTTCCACCACAGCGTGGCATCACCCAGCCCTTCGAAGCCCGAACCGTTGTTGGCGTAGGCCGACACGTACTCGTAGAACACCTGGCTGATGCCATGGAAGCCGGGGTTGGAGGTACCGGCCAGGCCGGGCACGGCCAGGGTGATCGCGGTGAATACCAGCAGGGTGATCGGCTGCAGCAGCACCAGCAGGGCCAGCAGGCGCACCTGCGGCGTCTCCAGCTTGCGGCCGAACAGTTCCGGCGTGCGTCCGGTCATCAACCCGGCCAGGAACACGCCCAGCAGCAGGTAGACAATGAACTGCTGCAGGCCGCAGCCGATGCCGCCCCAGATCGCGCTGACCAGCATGTTGACCATCGCGATGCCGCCGCTCAGCGGCGCCAGCGAATCGTGCATGCCGTTCACCGAGCCGTTGGACACCTGGGTGGTCACCGCCGCCCACAGCGCGGTGCCATCGGCGCCGAAGCGCACCTCCTTGCCTTCCATCAGCAGCGGTGTGGCGGCGCTGGCGCTGTGGCCCTCGCTCCACATCATCGCGCCGGTAGACAGCAGCGACATGCCCAGCATGCAGCTGAACACCAGGGCGCCGAAACGACGCCGGCCGGTGAACGCACCGATCATGAAGATCACCGCCATCGGCACCAGCAGGATGCCGACGATCTCCAGCGCATTCGACAGCGGGGTCGGGTTCTCCAGCGGGAAACTGCTGTTCGGGCCATACCAGCCGCCGCCGTTGGCGCCCAGCTGCTTGGCCGCGACCATCGCCGCGACCGGGCCCAGCGGCAGCTTCTGCTCGGCCATGCCGGCGCTGGCATCGATCGGCGTGGCCTGCGGCCCGCCGGCCATCGTCGAGGGCACGCCCTGGCTGGTCAGCAGCAGCGTCCACACCAGGCACAGCGGCAGCAGGAAGCGCACGCACAGGCGCACCACGTCCACGTAGTAGTTGCCCACCGCCACCTGGCGGTCATCGCCCGTTCCGTTGGCCGCGGCAGCCTGCGGCGCACGCGAGAACAACGCGCGCAGCGTCGCTACTGCCAGCGCCAGGCCCATCATCGGCGTCACCACCTGCAGGCCGGTGATGCCGGTCATCTGCGAGAGGTAGGACAGCTGCGCCTGGCCCGAGTAGTGCTGCTGGTTGGTGTTGGTCAGGAACGAGATCATCGTGTGCAGCGCGGTGTCCCAGCGCATGTTCGGGATCTGGTCCGGGTTCAACGGCAACCAGGCCTGGGTCATGAACACCGCCTGGGTCAGCACCGCGACCACCACGTTGCTCAGCACGAAGGCCAGCACGTAGCCGCGCCAGGACATCGAACGCGCCGGATCAACGCCGAACACCTTGTACAGCGGTTTCTCGATCCAGTGGAACAGCACGTCGACCTTCATCGGCGTGCCGCGCATCACCCGCGCCAGGTACAGGCCCAGCGGCCACGCCAGCAGCAGGCTGGCGGCAATAATCACAAGCATCTCAGTCATGGCAGGCTCCGCTCAGAACGACTCGGGCCGCAGCACGACATAAAGAAGATAGGCGGCGGCGACCAGCACCAGCACGCCACACAACAACGACAGCCAGGGGGACATTGCAATAGCGTCCTGGTGGAACCCCTCCACCTCAGGCCGCCATCGTCGTCCTGCCCCCCATAAACGCACTACGCGCCGGACCGGGCCGACGCGTAAAGAGTGCATAAATTCCGTGGGCCAACCCGTAACCAGGCGCTGCCTACTGTAGAGCCGAGCCGATGCTCGGCTGCTCTTTCCCAAGGTCATGTGGAGCCGAGCGCGGGCCCGGCGCCACAGGCGAATTACGGGGCCTGGCTCGCCGGCGCCACGCCCTTCAGCTCGCGATAGCGCTGCAGGGTACTGTCGATCTCGGCCTTCAACGCCTGCTGTTGCTGCTGCAGGCCGGCCTGCAGGCGCTGCTGCGCCTGCAGCTGCACATGCCGCTGGCGGATCGCCTCGGCCTGCTTGTCTGCCACTTTGGCACCGGCCAGCTCGCGGTCGCCCGCCGCCGACAACAGCGCCACCAGCGACTCACGCAGGCTGGTGACGTTGTACTCGGCGGTCTTCAGATTGTTGTCCAGCACTTCCTGGCGCTCGGCAAACACCCGGCGCAGGTCGGCCTCGCTGCCGTAGGTGGACAACATGGCCTGCTCGGTGCGCTGGCGGGTCTGCTCGGCCATCAGGTCCAGTTGCTGCTGCTGCGCCGCGGCGCTGGCAGCGGCGCGCTCCTCATCGGTCAACGCGCGCTGGACCTGCGCATTGCGCAGGCCGGTGCTCGCATTGAACTCCTCGCGGGCATGGTTGACCGCGTCGGCCGGCAGCGAATCACTGCAGATCCGCTCCTTGCCCTCGTTCCAGCAGTACAGCTTCTTTTCCGTCTTGCCGCTGTCGCGCGACTGCGCCGGCACGGTGAACGGCAATGCCAGCAGCAGGCCGGCAAAGAGGACAGCAGGAACTCGGGACATGACCTTTCCCCTGGGTCGGTCAGCGGATCGAACGGACGCCGTACTGGGCCCGATAGGCTTCCAGCGGCTGCCGGTAACCCACAAGTTCCGGGTTGCCGGAGGCGAAATCAAGCAGGTCGGCCAGCGACGCCACGGCGATCACCGGGATACCGGCCTCTTCGGCCACCGATTGCGCCGCCGAGCGGCGATCGGTCTCCGAAGCGATTTCCTGGCGGTCCAGCGCTACCACGATGCCGGCCGGGGTGCCACCGGCGGCGCGGATGATGCCCAGCGCTTCGCGGATCGCGGTACCGGCGGTGATCACGTCGTCGACGATCAGCACGCGCTTGCCCTGCATGTCGGCGCCGATCAGCTGGCCGCCTTCACCGTGGTCCTTGGCTTCCTTGCGGTTGAACGACAGCGGCAGGTCGCGGCCGCGCTGGGCCAGCTCGCAGGCCATCGCAGTGGCCAGCGGAATGCCCTTGTAGGCCGGGCCGAACACGACGTCGTACTTGATGCCGCTGGCATCGATGGCATCGGCATAGCAGGCGCCGAGCTGGGACAGCAGCGAGCCGGAGTCGAAGCGACCGGCGTTGAAGAAATAGGGGCTCAGCCGGCCGGACTTGAGGGTGAACTGGCCGAAGCGCAGGGCATCGGCGGTCAGGGCCAGCTGCAGGAAACGGTGGCGGTGGTCGCTCATCAAAACTCGATTCATCTTCATTTGGAGCACAAATCCTAATCCAGCTGGGCGTTTCGCGCTCGTTTGGCCCCGTGTGAAGGCGTTCGCGGGCCCACCCGGCGGACTGCGCAGCCCCGCGGTCAACCGGTATGCTTGTCCGGTTTCCCGCCGTAGGTCTTCCGCATGCGCATCATCAGTTTCAACGCCAATGGCATCCGTTCCGCCGCGACCAAGGGCTTCCTCGACTGGTTCCGTGCCCAGAACGCCGACGTCCTGTGCATCCAGGAGACCAAGGCCCAGGAAGACCAGCTGACCGACCCGATGTTCCGCCCGGACGGCCACCACTGCTTCTACCGCGACGCCATCACCAAGAAGGGCTACAGCGGTGTGGCGATCTACAGCAAGCGCGAGCCGGACCAGGTCATCACCTCGCTGGGCTGGGCCCCGTTCGACGACGAAGGCCGCTACATCGAGGCGCGCTACGGCAACCTCAGCGTGGTCTCCTTCTATATCCCGTCCGGTAGCTCGGGCGACCTGCGCCAGGGCTTCAAGTTCGAAGTGATGGAATGGCTGCGGCCGATCCTGGAGGAGTGGGCGCGCAGCGGCCGCGACTACGTGCTGTGCGGCGACTGGAACATCGTGCGTTCGGCGCTGGACATCAAGAACTGGAAGTCCAACCAGAAGAATTCCGGCTGCCTGCCGGAGGAGCGCGACTGGCTCAACGCCCTCTGCGCCGACCACGGCCAGACGACCGATGTCGCCGCCGGCCGCGGCTGGGCCGATGCCTACCGCCTGCTCAACCCCACCGGCGAGGATTACACCTGGTGGAGCAACCGCGGCGCCGCCCGCGCAAACAACGTCGGTTGGCGCATCGACTACCAGTTCATCACCCCGGGCCTGCGTGACCGCCTGCGCAGCTGCTCGATCTACCGCGACGAGCGCTTTTCCGACCACGCCCCGTTCACCGTGGACTACGACCTGTGACCGAGGCGGCCACGCCGGCCAGCTACAAGGGCTGGGCAGGCATCAAGCGCGCCTTCGGTACCCCGTCGGCGCTGACCATGGCCATGCTGGGCTTCGGCAGCGGCTTGCCGTTTCTGCTGATCGCTTCGCAGACCCTGTCCACCCGCCTGCGTGATGTCGGCCTGGACCTGGGCAGCATCGGCCTGATCAGCCTGGCCAGCTTCTTCTACCTGCTGAAGTTCCTGTGGGCACCACTGCTGGACCGCTACGCCTTCCCGCTGCTGGGCGGGCTGGGCCGACGCCGGTCGTGGCTGCTGGTGTCGCAGGTGATGGTGCTGGTCGGCCTGGTCGCGCTGGCCTTCGTGCGGCCCGAGCAGGGCGTCTGGCCGCTGGTGGCCTGGGTGCTGGTGGCCTCGTTCGCCGGCGCCACGCAGGATTCGGCAGTCGATGCCTACCGCATCGAGATCGCCCCGCAGACCGCACAGGCCGCGCTGGCGGCCACCTACACGCTGGGCTACCGCATCGGACTGATCCTGGCCGGCGCCGGCGCGCTGTACCTCGCCCAGTTCGAAGGCTGGATCGTTGCCTACCTGGCGATGGCCGCGCTGATGCTGCTGCCGATCATCACCACCCTGGTGTGCGCCGAGCCAGAGCGCCCGGCCACGGCCGTGCAGCGCCGCATCGATATCGCCGAAGCCTTCATCCAACCCATCTCCAGCTTCTTCAGCCGTAACGGCGTGGCGCTGGCCCTGGTACTGCTGGCTTTCGTCGGCCTGTTCAAGTTCCCCGACCAGGTGATCGGGGTGATGGCCGGGCCGTTCTACCTCGATTCGGGCTTCGACAAGGCCGACATCGCCACCGTTTCCAAGCTGTTCGGCGTGTGGATGGGCATCGGCGGCGCGTTCCTGGGCGGCATCGCGGTGGCCGCGTTTGGCTTCCGCCGCATGCTGCTGGTGGCCGCATTGGGCGTAGCGCTGTCGAACCTGGCCTTCCTGCTGATGGCGCACAATCCGGGCAAGCTGTGGGCGTTCTATGCAGCGCTCAGCGCCGACAACCTGTTCCAGGGCTTTGCCGGCACCGTGCTGGTGGCCTTCATGTCCTCGCTCACCGACCGCAACTTCACCGCTACCCAGTACGCGTTGCTGGTGTCACTGGCCAACCTGCCGGGGAAGTTCGTCGGTGGTGTCTCCGGCTATATCGTCGAAGCCACGTCCTACAGCACGTTCTTCATCCTCAGCTCGATCACCGTGGTGCCAACCCTGCTGCTGCTGGCGTGGCTGTGGCCGCGCATCGCCGATCGCGGGCCACCGCCGGTCGCCTGATTGCCTGCCCGCCCGGTCTGCGGGATCATCGCCCCGACGCGCCGAGGGGGGCGGTGCCTTGCGAACGGGGAAGTGAGCATGGCCGACGTTGTGCTGCGGGACCTGGACCCGCTGCTGCTGGAACGCATCCGACGGGTCGCGGTCGCCCGCGGCTGGACCCACGAACAGACCTGCGCCGCCTTGCTGGAGCAGGGCCTGTTCTGCAGTGAACTGGAGGTTCGCTCCGGCTTCGGCGATCCGGAAGTGGATGCCCTGTCCGATGCCATCGCCGCCCTGCAGGCCTTGCCCGCAGGGCAGGGCTTCGATTAGCGCTTTTGTAGAGCCGAGCCATGCTCGGCTTCGCGCGGGCCGGGCCAAAAGCAGCCGAGCATGGCTCGGCTCTACAGCGGTGCCTCACCTGCGCGGATGACGCCACTCACGCCAGATGGATCGCCCCCAGGATCCGCGGCCCCTGGGCCCCGGTCACGCTCGGCAGATTGCCGGCCAGCCCGTCCATCGTCCGCTGCGCCAGCCACGCAAACCCCATCGCTTCCACGTACTCCGGGTCCAGCCCGTGCACCGCGCTGGACTCCACCTGCACCTCAGGCAGCCGTGCCGCCAGCCGCTTCATCAGCTGCCGGTTGCGCACACCGCCGCCACAGACCAGCAGGCGGCGGGTCTGCGGCTGCTGCGCCAGCAGCGCATCGGCCACCGTTGCCACGGTCAGCTCCAGCAAGGTGGCCTGCACGTCGGCCGCAGCGTACTGGCCTTCGGCCATGTGCGCCTCGGCCCAGGCCAGGTGGAATTGCTCTCGGCCGGTGCTCTTCGGCGGCGGCAGGTCGAACCACGGGTCCGAACGCCAGCCCAGCAGCAGGCTGTCATCCACCGCACCGCTGGCAGCATACGCGCCGTCGGCATCGAAGGTGCGCCCGGTGTGGCGCTGGCACCAGGCATCCATCAGCGCATTGGCCGGGCCGGTATCGAAGCCACGCACCGCACCTTCGCGCGGGATCAGGGTCAGGTTGGCGATGCCGCCCAGGTTGAGCACCGCGCGGTCCTCGTCGGCGGTGCCCAGCATGGCCAGGTGGAAGGCCGGCATCAGCGGCGCACCATGGCCCCCGGCCGCGACGTCGCGGCGGCGGAAGTCGGACACCGTGGTGATCCCGGTCAACTCGGCGATGCGGTTGCCGTCACCCATCTGCACGGTGAAGGCGGGGTCGGCCAGCGGCCGGTGGCGCACGGTCTGTCCATGCGAGCCGATCGCGCGCACCTGGCTGCGGTCCACGCCAGCCTCGGCCAGCAGCTGATTGGCGGCCCCGGCGAAGTTGATCGCGATCCGGGCGTCCAGCTCGCCCAGCTCCTCCAGCGAGTCCAGCGGGCCACCTTCGCCCAGCGCCACCAGCCGCGCACGCAGCACGGGCTCCCAGCGGGCGGTCAGGCCGTGCACGAAGCGGCAGCCTCCGCCGGCCGGGAATTGCACGAGCGCGGCATCGATGCCGTCGGCGCTGGTGCCCGACATCAGGCCAAGGTACAGGGGGGCGTCAGTGTCGGCAGTCGTGTTCATGGCGGGCATAAAAAAAGGACGCGGCAAGCTTGGGCTGCCGCGTCCTTCTTCGTCAACGCAGGGCGATCAACCGCGCTTGCGGCCGGTGCTGCTCTTGTCCTTGGTGCTGGCCACCTCGGGGGCGGCCTCGTCGCGGCTGGTCGGCGCCGGGCTGGCATCGGCGTAGATCAGCTTTTCCATGCCCTGGATGCGGGCCATCGCCGGCGCGGTCTGCGCGCGGAAGGCGACCAGCTCGGCGCCCTTCAGCGGCTCCGGCGGCGGCATGGTCACGGTCAGCGGGTTGCGGTGCTCGCCGTTGACGCGGAACTCGTAGTGCAGGTGCGGGCCGGTGGCCAGGCCGGTCGAGCCCACATAGCCGATCACCGTGCCCTGGGCCACGCGCTGGCCGGTCTTGATGTTCGCAAAGCGCGACATGTGCCCGTACAGGGTGGTGTGGCCGCGGCCGTGATCCAGGATCACCACGTTGCCGTAGCCACGCTGCACGCCGGCGAACTGCACGCGGGCATCACCGGCGGCCATGATCGGGGTGCCGGTGCGCGCGGCGTAGTCCACGCCCTTGTGCATGCGCATCTTGCCCAGTACCGGGTGCTTGCGCGCACCGAAGGTCGAGCTCAGCCGCGCGAACGGGATCGGCATGCGGATGAAGCTCTTCTTCAGCGAACGGCCGTTGATGTCGTAGTACTCGGACTTGCCGTTGCGGTCGAAGCGGAAGCCGGAATAGGTCTTGCCGCCGGTGGTGAAGGTCGCCGCCAGGATCTTGCTGGTGTCCACCTTCTCGCCCTCGCGCCAGGTTTCATCCATCACCACGCTGAAGCGGTCGCCCGGCTGCAGGTCCTTCGAGAAGTCGATGTCGTACTTGAAGATGTCGTCGGTCATCGTCGCGATCGCCGACGGCGACAGCCCGGCGCGGCGCGCGGCGGCGTACAGCGAACTGGTGATCTCGCCACTGGTGACCACCGTGCGCGTGGAGGTCTCGCGCTTGGTCACCTTCTCCTTGATGTCATTGCCGGCCAGGCTCAGCTCCACCCGGTTGTCGGCATCGCGGTCGAAACGGATGCTGCGCAGGTCGCCGGACAGCGGCATGTCGAAGGCGATCTCGGCGCTCGGGCGCAGCTTGGTCAGCGCCTCGCGCGCGCCCGGGTGGTCCAGTACCCGGTGCAGGGTGGTGGCCGGGATGCCGGCCTTGTCGAACAGATCGCTCAGGGTCTGGCCGCGCTCGACGCGCAGCACCTGCCAGCTGTCACCGGGGACCTGCTGCTGGCGGGCCATGGTCAGCGGCGGCAACGGCAGCGCCAGGCTGGTATGGCTGTCGGCAAAGGGGGCGTCGATGGTGTGCGAGAACCCCGGAACGATCGTCGCCACCAGGGCGCCGATGGTCGCGAACAGACTGGCGTGCACCCAATGGCGCCGGGTCCAGCGCTCGTTGAAGGCGGCGGGAAGGTGTTGCCTGAGCTTCCGATGCAGGGCGTTGTCGTGCAGGACGTGAAGGCGTTCCTGGAAGCGCTGCTTGCGTGCGCGCCCTTGTTCGGAATTGTGCATCGGCGGTTTTTTCCTGGCAGCCCGGGAGCGCGGGCCTGATCGCCGGTTACCATAGACACCTGAGAAAACCGCGTCAAACCCTTGTGCCCATTGGCTTTTGTGAAGCCAATCGGGTTAACTTTGCTTTAACACCCCACACAAGAATCGGCGTTGCCGGGAGTAGTCACGTGTCCTCGATTGAAGAAGCCCTTGCCCTGATCGGCCGCGGTGCCGACGAGATCCTCAAGCTCGAGGATCTGCGTGCGCGCCTGCAGGAAGGCCGCCCGCTGCGGATCAAGGCCGGCTTCGACCCCACCGCGCCCGACCTGCACCTGGGCCATACGGTGCTGCTGAACAAGATGCGCCAGTTCCAGGACCTCGGCCACCAGGTCATCTTCCTGATCGGCGACTTCACCGGCATGATCGGCGACCCGTCCGGCAAGAGCCTCACCCGCAAGCCGCTCAGCCGCGAGGACGTACTGGCCAACGCCCGCACCTATGAGGAACAGGTGTTCAAGGTGCTGGACCGCAGCCGTACCGAAGTCCGCTTCAACTCGGAGTGGTTCGGCAAGATGGGCGCGGCCGACATGATCCGCCTGGCCGGCCAGCACACCGTGGCGCGCATGCTTGAGCGCGACGACTTCGCCAAGCGCTATGCCGCCCAGCAGTCCATCGCCATCCACGAGTTCCTGTACCCGCTGGTGCAGGGCTACGACTCGGTGGCGCTGGAGGCCGACGTGGAGCTGGGCGGGACCGACCAGAAGTTCAACCTGCTGATGGGCCGTGGCCTGCAGGAACACCACGGCCAGAAGCCGCAGGTGGTGCTGACCATGCCGCTGCTGGAAGGCCTGGACGGCGTCAACAAAATGTCCAAGTCGCTGGGCAACTACATTGGCATCAGCGAGCCGGCCATCGACATCGTCACCAAGACCATGAAGGTGGACGACACCTTGATGTGGCGCTGGATCGAGCTGCTGTCCTTCGACATCAGCCAGGCCGAAGCCGTGCAGCTGCGCGAGCAGGTGGCCACTGGCGGCCTGAACCCGCGCGTGGTCAAGCTGCGCCTGGCGCGTGAACTGGCGACCCGCTTCCACGACGCTGCAGCGGCCGAACAGGCCATTGCCGGCTGGGAAGCCGCGGTGACCGGGCAGGGGGACATCACCCAGCTGCCGCTGCAGGATGTGGCGATCCCGGCCGAAGGCCTGCGCATCGCTGCGCTGCTGACCGCCGCCGGCCTGACCCCGAGCAACTCCGAAGCCAACCGCAAGCTCAAGGAGCGCGCGGTGAAGGTGGACGGCGAAGTAGTGGAAGATGGCCAGCAGGTGCTGCAGCCCGGCTTCGAAGGCCTGTTGCAGGTCGGCAAGCGCACCTTCGCCCGCGTGCGCCTGGTCGCTGCCTGAGATACAGGAAGGGCCGGCGCAGCCGGCCCTTCCTTATGCTCTTGTAGAGCCAAGCCCACGCTTGGCTGCTCTTCGCGGGAACCTACCGCAGCGCGTCGGATGAACGGATGCAACATCCGGTGAAAAAAATCGCCACACCCCCTTCACAAATGATGCGAATGGGGACATACTTCTCCTCCCCCGTCGCAGGGGTCGCCACCAAGGGGCTTCAGCGACAACAGGGTGCCCACCACCGCCGAACGAGATGATCGAACGAAGGTGTTGACAGACTGAAAAAGTCTGGCATAATGGGCGGCTCGCCACGAAGGAAACTTCGCAGCACACGGGAGCGGCGCTGAGGCCACTTCCCCGGATCTTTGAAAGTATGCGCAGGTATCTTGTGAAGGCGCCTGCAGGAAGGATGATTGTCCATCTTGCAGACGTTTGATCAAGCAACTATTAATTGTTTTAAAGCAAGCGATACGTTGCCA
>NZ_JCAFUU010000009.1:0-140345 GCF_059371655.1 Stenotrophomonas sp. YJH_SMC_17
AGCAGGCGCGGCATGCAGCCGGCGTTGAGCGTGCCGTGGCCCTGCCCGCGGGCAACCAGCGCTCGGCCGTTGGGCAGGCCCTTCAGTACCTGCTCGGCGTAGCGCGGCGGGGTGACCGGGTCCAGTTCACCGGAGAGCAGCAGCGCCGGTACGTCACTGCGCAGCGGCACGGCATTGGCGGCTGGTGCCGGCCGGTGCGGCCATGCCGGGCAGGCGGCGAAGAAGGAACTTGCCACGTCGTTGCCGAACAGGCGCTCGGGATCCTCGGCCGGCGCACGGTAGCGCGGCGCATCCTCGCTGCAGATCACCGACCAATGCATGCCGCGGTTGATCTGGAAGTCCATGCTGCGGTTCGCACCACGCGCCAGCGAGGCGAGCGGCGCGTAGCGGCCGTGCGCGGCTTCATCAAGGACCAGCGGCAGCAATGAGGCGTACTGGGGCACGTAGGAAAACGCAAAAGCCAGGCCCACCACGCTGTCCGGTGTCAGCACATCTTCCCGGGTGTCGTAGGTGCCGGGATCGCGATACTCGACCGAAACCGGCGCACGGCGCAGGGTCTCGACCACGCTGCGCAGCTGCGCACGGGTATCGGTCGGGAAGCGCTTGCTGCATGCAGCGTCCTTGCGGCACTGCGCCGACTGCAGGGCGATCGCGTTTTCGAACGTCCTGGCGAAATCGCCGCCCACCACCAGCTCATTCGGCACCACGCCATCGATGACAATGCTGCGGGTGTGCTGTGGATAGGTACCCGCATAGCGCTGGGCCACGCGGGTGCCGTAGGACGCACCGATCAGATTGATCCGGTCAACACCCAAGGCCTGGCGGACTGCGTCCAGATCAGCAATGGCTTCGCTGGTGGTGTAGAAACGTGCGTCCGCACGCCCCTGCAGGGAAGCCGCGCATCGCTGGGCATAGTCGCGCAGCGAGGCCTCGGAGGGCGCCTCGTTTTCGTCCAGCTGCAATTCCTTGCCGTCGGCGCCCAGGCAGCTGAGCGGGTTGGAGCCGCCGGTGCCGCGCTGGTCGATCAGGAACACGTCGCGTTGCTTGCGCACCTGGCGCAGGGCGCTATCGACGATGACGGCCACCTCGCTGGCGGCCTGGCCGGGGCCGCCGGCCAGGAAGAACACCGGATCGGGCTGGCTGCTGCCGTCGCCGGATTCCAGCCAGGCGATGCGCAGGCCGATGCTGCGGCCTTCGGGATGGGCGCGATCCTCCGGCACCTGCAGGGTGGCGCACTGGGCTTCCACGTTGGCGCTGGCGCCGACGGTGGACAAGGTGCAGGGCTGGAAGCCGATCGTGCCGAAGCGGCGGTTGGGCGCGTCGGTGCTGCCCTTCGCGTCGACAGACGACGTTTGGCTGCAACCGGCAAGCATCAGGCTGGCCAGCATTCCGGCCAGCGCGAGGTGGTGTCTTTGCATCGTGCGTGTTTCCCCTGGAGGACGTTCCTGCCGACCACGACGGGCTGCCGCGGAAGATGTGACCCAACTTACACGGGCAGCGCGTCGGCGGCGATGGGCAGAGGCGGATTCCCGGCCGCTACGGCGCAGGCCAGGCGATCGCGGCCCTCGGCCTTGGCCCGGTACAGCGCCGCATCGGCCGCAGCCAGCAGCGCGGACAGGTCGCCTTGGCCTTCGTCCATGGCGAGGCCGATGCTGGCGGTGACCGTCACCGGTCCGGTGGCCAGACGCGCCGGGCACCGCTGCAGAGCGGCACGGATCGCTTCGGCCCCTGCCATTGCGTCGTCCTGCCTGCTGCCGGCCAGCACCAGCACGAACTCCTCACCGCCGTAACGGCCCAGCAGGGCGTCGTGGCCCGGTGCACAGCGCTGCAGCACCGCTGCGAAATGGCGCAGTACCTCGTCACCGGCCAGATGGCCCCAGCGGTCATTGATCTGCTTGAAGTGATCGACATCCACCAGCAGCAGCGCCAGTGGCCGCCCTTGTCGACGCAGGTTCTGCAGACGCACCTGGCCATCGGCCAGCACGGCACCGCGGTTGAGCAGGCCGGTCAGGCCGTCGGTGCGCGCCGCATGCCGCAGGTCGACCAGCATCCGCTCGACCAGCAGCAGCACCATCGCGAAGCAGCGCGCCAGTTCCAGCATCACTCCGGCGATATAGGTGGCGAACATCGGCGAACCGGTGCGCATGATGTCCTCGCCGGCATCCGGGGCCACCGGCAGGAACAGGCGCACGGCATACAGGGTGGCTTCGGCCAGGAACACCGCCGCGGCCAACCGGCAACTGGTGCGTTGCTGGGCCGGGGCATGGCGCAGCAGCAGCCATGCAATCCAGCCATCGACAACCAGCGCGAACACGCTGAATACCTGCAGGCGCATGCCAAGGTTCGGCCACAGCACCAGGAAGGCGAAGATGCAGGCCATGAAAGCGGCCGCCATCAACAACGGCCGCCACGGCGGCAACGGCTGCTCCAGGTGCAGCGCCACGCCGCGCAGCATCATCAGCGCGCAGCCGGCCATCGCTGCATTGCCGGCCAGCACGGCCGGCACCAGTGGCAGATAGGGGCGCAGCGCCAGCAGGGTCACGCCCAGGGTCAGCAGCCACAGGCTGGCGGTCCACTGGCGCAGCACCGGCTGACCGCGCAGCACGACCAGCAGCAGCGAGAACCCCACGGCAATGCCGATGCAGAGCAGGAAGCCAAGCACGGTGATGGTGCGGAAATCCAGGGACATGCAGCGCTCGTCGGCCGGGGCGGCGCGCGCATCTTAGCGCCTTGCAGCGCGATTCCCGTGGTGTTCCCCGGCTTGAGGGGGATGCCGGGTCTGAAAACGGCGAGCAGGACGACCGGCGCATGCGCAGAATCCGCGCACAACCCAGGAGACGCCCATGCACGCGTGGTACCTCGGTGGCATCGACCACCGCCCCTTCCTGCCCCTGTTCGAGATGAGTGACAACGCGCTGGCGGCACTGGGAATCCAGCGCCGCTGGGCAGGCGATTCGGGAGGACACCCTTGCCGGATCAGCCTGAGCGATGCTCCCTGCGGCAGCGAACTGCTCCTGCTGTCCCATGTGCACCTGCCGTTGCACTCGCCCTATCGCGCCTCCGGCCCGATCTTCGTGCAGCGCGGCGTGACCCGTTGCGTACTGCCCGCCGGGGAAGTGCCGCCTTATGTGCAGCGCCGCATGATTTCGTTGCGTGCCTACGACCGCGCAGCGCTGATGCGCAGTGCGCAGGTCTGCGCCGGCTCCGAGGTTGCCACCCAGCTGGACACGATCTTCGCCGATCCAGCGGTGGCCTTCGTCCAGCTGCACAACGCAGCGCATGGCTGCTTCTCATGCCAGGCAGATCGGGTCGGCATCAACGCCACGTAGCGCCACCTCCATGACGTGATCGATGGCACGCCGATCGCGTGACCGCTGGCGCATCCGTTCAGCACCGCGTGAAGCCTGCGGGAAAGGCTTCACATGCACAGTCACGGATCGGCATTTCCAGGGTTCCGCCGCCCGCACCACGACTCGATACTCGCGGTGGTGCCGCCGCAAGTCCGCCGCGCAGCGCAACGCCTGCGGTCACCGTTCCCTTTCGACGACCACAAGGATGCGCCATGTCATTCCGAACCACACCGTTGCTGCTGACCACCGCGTTCGCCGCAGCAGGCCTCGGCCTGGCCGGCACTGCAGCCGCCCACGGCACCATGACCACGCCGGTCAGCCGTGTCTATGCCTGCTTCCAGGGCAATCCCGAGAACCCGACCAACCCGGCCTGTGCCGCCGCCAAGGCGATCGGCGGCTCGCAGGCGTTCTACGACTGGAATGGCATCAACCAGGCCAACGCCAATGGCAACCACCAGGCGGTGGTGCCCGATGGCAAGCTGTGCAGCGGCAACAACCCGACCTTCCGCGGCCTGGACGTGGACCGCAGCGACTGGCAGACCACGCCGATCCAGCCTGATGCCAATGGCAGATTCACCTTCGTGTTCAAGGCCACCGCGCCGCATGCCACGCGCGACTGGCGCTTCTTCGTCACCCGCGAAGGCTGGCAGCCGGGCAGCCCCTTGCGCTGGGCCGACCTGCAGGAATTCTGCACGCTGGGCAATACGCCGCTGTCGGCCGATGGCACCTACAAGCTGCAGTGCACGTTGCCGCAGCGCAGCGGCCAGCACGTGATCTACAACACCTGGCAGCGCTCGGATTCGACCGAAGCGTTCTACACCTGCATGGACGTGCGCTTCCAGGGCGGCGGCACCACGCCAGCGCCGCAATGGCAGGATGCCGGCCCGGTCACTGCGCGCGGTGAGCTGCCGGTCGGCACGACGCTGGCGCTGCGCGTGTTCAACGCCAACGGCAACGATGTCGAGCGCGTGGAGGCCACCCTGGCCAGCGGCCAGACAGCCCCGGCACAGTGGCCGCTGGTGCTGGCACGCAAGGTCAATGCCGATGCACAGCATGCGCGGCTGGGTGTGCTCAGCAACGGCGTGATCACGCCCACCGCATCGGCCACCGCCAACCGTGTGTACCTGAAGGACGGCAACCGCTTCCAGCTCGACACCAAGGTGCCGGGCCCGGGCACGCCGTCGCCGGGCGGTGATTTCGACCATGTGTACCCGGCCGGTCTTGGCAGCTATACGCCCGGCCAGACCGTGGTGAAGGGCACCGACGGCAAGCTGTACGCCTGCCGTCCCTTCCCGGAAGGCGCCTGGTGCAACGTCAATGCAGAGGCCTACCGTCCTGGCACCGGCGCTGCCTGGCGGGATGCCTGGATCGCGTACTGAGACCGGGTGCAAGGAACGGTGGCAGAGCACCGTTCCCTGCAAAGTGTGAGATGCGCTGGCAGGCGAGTGTGAAGTCACTCCCACGCCACACAACGCAACGCGTTTTTCAAAGTAATCCGATGGATACCGGCAGCCGGGATGCCGAGACTTCGCGGGGTTCCACCACCCAAAGGAAATCTCAATGCATCTTTCCCAGCGGGCCGTCCTCGCGCTGTCCGTGATCGCCGGCGTAGCCGCTTCAGGCAGCGCGTTCGCCCACGGCACCCTGTCCAAGCCCTCCAGCCGCGTCTATTCCTGCTACCAGGGAAATCCTGAAAACCCGACCAATCCGGCCTGCGCCGCCGCCAAACACGTCGGGGGTGCGCAGCCGTTCTATGACTGGGCCGGCGTCAACCAGGCCAACGCCAACGGCAACCATCAAGCGGTGGTTCCAGATGGAGAGTTGTGCAGCGGCGGCAACAGCAAGTACCGCGGCCTCGATCTGAACCGCAGTGACTGGCCGACCTCGCCGATCCGCGCCGATTCGCATGGGCGTTACACCTTCGAGTTCAAGGCGCCGGCCCCGCATGCCACCCGCGAGTGGAAGTTCTACGTCACCCGCGACGGTTGGCAGCCGGGCAGCCCGTTGCGCTGGGCCGACCTGGAAGCGTTCTGCACGCTGGGCAACGTGCCGGTTTCCGGCGACGTCTACAAGCTGGATTGCCCGCTGCCCAAGCGTAGCGGCCAACACGTCATCTACAACACCTGGCAGCGCTCGGATTCCGGTGAAGCGTTCTATACCTGCGCGGACGTGCGCTTCGAGGGGGGCGGTGGCGTGACCCCACCGCCGCAGTGGCAGGATGCAGGCCCGGTCACGGCTCGCGGTGCGCTGGACGTGGGCACCACCGTGACCCTGCGCGTCTTCAACGACCAGGGCAACGACTTGGAACGCCCGGAGATCACCTTGGCCGCAGGTCAGACCGCTGCGAACCAGTGGCCGCTGGCGCTGGCCCGCAAGGTCAACGCCAGCGCACAGCATGCCCGCGTGGGTGTGTTGAAGAATGGCGTGATCACGCCGGTGGCATCGGCTACCGAGAACCGCGTGTACCTGACACCGGGCCACCTGTTCCAGCTCGATACCCGGGTGCCGGATCCGGATCCGGTCGATCCGCCGCCCGGCGACTACGACTTCGTGTACCCGGCCGGTCTCGGCAGCTACATCCCCGGCCAGACCGTCGTGAAGGGCACCGACGGCAAGCTGTACGCATGCCGCCCGTTCCCGGAAGGCGCCTGGTGCAACATCAATGCCGAGGCCTACCGTCCGGGCACCGGTTCTGCGTGGCGGGATGCCTGGATCGCATACTGAGGCAGGCTACGGGGGCGGCATGAGGCCGCCTCCGGTTCATCAGGAGGTTGCCGGCCAGCGGCCGGCACCACCCTGGCCTACTTGCTGCTGACGTACTTCTCGCGGCGGATCTGCGGGTTGCCCAGGCCAGCCGCCTTGAGCAGCTCGGCGCAGGCATCGACCATGTCCGGGTTGCCGCACAGGTAGGCGATGTCGGTGGCCGGGTCCGGCGTGAAGGCGGCCAACGCCTGCTGCACGTAGCCATGCTGCACGTCCGGGTGAGCATCGGCCGGCAGTTCCCGCGACAGGCATGGAACATAACGGAAGTTCGGGTGCTTTTCGGCGAAGCTGTAGAAATCTCCGCTGTACAGCAGCTCGCCCGGGCTGCGCGCGCCCTGCAGCAGCACGATCTGTACGCCGCGCTCGGCCATGGCCGTTTCCAGCAGCGGCAGCATCGAGCGGTACGGGGTGACGCCGGTGCCGGTGGCGATCAGCAGGTAGCGGGCGTTGTGGTCGCCTGGGTTCAGGCAGAATCGGCCGTACGGGCCGGACGCGCTGACCTGGCTGCCCTGCTCCAGTGCCTCGAACAGGGCCGTGGCGGCGCCACCGGGCACGAAACTGACCGCGATGTCCACCGCCTCGCCTGGGCCCAGCGCGTGGTCGTGGATGGTCGCCAGCGAGTAGCTGCGCTTGGTTTCGGTGCCGTCGGCGTAGCTGAAATGGACCTGGATGAACTGGCCGGGCTGGAAATCCAGCGGCTGTCCATCGTCACGCACGAACTGGTAGTGGCCGACGGTCGGGGCCAGCATGCGGCAGCCGACCAGCTTGAGGGGGAATTGAACAGGCACGACTTTTCGGGACAGTGTGTAGCCGGGGCAAGCCCTCGGGGTCTTCTATAATAGCCCCTCCCCGCCCCCTCTCCAGCGCCAGCCCATGGGCGCGAAGGCTTCGAGCTTGGCATCCCAGAACGATACGGCGCCCGCCCTGCGCGTGCGCGACCTGCGCAAGACCTACGACAACGGCACCCAGGCCCTCAAGGGCGTGTCCCTGGAAGTGGCCCCGGGCGACTTCTTCGCCCTGCTCGGCCCCAACGGCGCCGGCAAGTCGACCCTGATCGGCATCATCAGCTCCCTGGTCAACCTCAGCGAGGGCCAGGTGGAGGTGTTCGGCAGCGACCTGGTGCGCAACCGCAGCGCCACCATGCGCCTGATCGGGCTGGTGCCGCAGGAGATCAACTTCAACCTGTTCGAGAAGCCGTTCGACATCCTGGTGAACTACGCCGGTTTCTACGGCGTGCCGCGCGAGGAAGCCGAGCAGCGCGCCGAAGAGGAACTCAAGCGCGCGCACCTGTGGGAAAAGGCCCAGGTGATGAGCCGCACGCTGTCCGGCGGCATGAAGCGCCGGCTGATGATCGCCCGCGCGATGATGACCCGCCCGCGCCTGCTGATCCTGGACGAACCGACCGCCGGCGTGGACATCGAGATCCGCCGCGACATGTGGCGCGTGCTGAAGGAGATCAATGCCGCCGGCACCACGATCATCCTCACCACGCACTACCTGGAAGAAGCCGAGTACCTGTGCCGCCACCTGGCGATCATCAACCACGGCCAGATCGTCGAGCAGGGCCCGATGCGCGCGCTGCTGGCCAAGCTGGACGTGGAAGGCTTCCTGCTGGATATCGACGGTGAGCTGCCGGCGCAGCTGCCGGTGATCGAAGGCGCGACCCTGACCGCCCCCGACCCGCATACGCTGGACATCGACATGCCGCGCGCGATGGATCTCAACGGCGTGTTCGCCACGCTGAACGAGGCTGGCATCCGCGTGCGTTCGATGCGTACCAAGAGCAACCGCCTGGAGGAGCTGTTCGTGCGCCTCACCGGCAACCTGGAGACTTCCGCATGAGCACCACCGAGCTGACCGACGGCCAGCGCAACCGCGTCGCGCTGATGACCATCGTGCGCCGCGAAGTCGCCCGCATCATGCGCATCTGGGGCCAGACCCTGGTACCGCCGGCGATCACCATGACCCTGTACTTCCTGATCTTCGGCAACCTGATCGGGTCGCGCGTGGGTGACATGGGCGGCTACAGCTACATGCAGTTCATCGTACCGGGGCTGGTGATGATGAGCGTGATCCAGAACAGCTACGGCAACATCAGTTCCTCGTTCTTCGGTGCCAAGTTCGGCCGCCACGTGGAAGAGCTGCTGGTCAGCCCGATGCCGAACTGGGTGATCCTGTGGGGCTACGTGGCCGGCGCCGTGCTGCGCGGCCTGATGGTGGGCGTGATCGTGCTGATCATCGCGATGTTCTTCACCCCGGTGCGCATTCCGCATCCGCTGGTGATGCTGACCACGGTGATCCTGGGCGCGACGATCTTCTCGCTGGCCGGTTTCATCAACGCGGTGTATGCGAAGAAATTCGACGACGTGGCGATCGTGCCGACCTTCATCCTGACCCCGCTGACCTACCTGGGCGGCGTGTTCTATTCGGTGAAGCTGCTGCCGGGCTGGGCCGAAGCGGCCACGCATGCGAACCCGATCTTCTACATGGTCAATGCGTTCCGCTATGGCCTGCTGGGCAGCAGCGATGTGCCGCTGCCGGTGGCGTACGGCCTGATGATCGGCTTTGTGGTGGTGCTGACGGCGCTGGCGCTGTGGCTGCTGCGCCGCGGTGTCGGCATGCGCAGCTGAGTTTTGCGTGCAGGGCCTGCGGCCCTGCACCCGCTGAGTAGTGCCGGCCGCTGGCCGCCGACAGCCAAGGCGGAAGCAGCATGAGTTGGGCGGGACGGTGTGGGGATGCAGGACACGCCGTAAACCCGTCCGTGGGGGCTCAATGGCGCCATCCATGGCGCCAACGGTCCTGCATCCCCACACCGTCCCACCCCTGATAGTTTCCTTCCGTCGGTAGGTGTCGACCTTGGCCGGCACGATGGATCCACGCCACGCGTGGATGAAGCGTCCCAAGCCGATGCTCGGCTCTTTTCGTTCGGGATTGCGGCTAGGCTGTGGCGATGAAGATCACTTCCATTCCGTTGGACAAGGCCGTGTCGGACGGTCCCATCGATGCCTTCAGCCATGTGGTGCTGGGCGATTCGCCCACGTTGGATGAGGTGCTGGATTGCCTGGCGTCGCTGCATGTGGCCAATCCCCGCCATCGCTATCTGTGCACGCTCGACGATGTCGGTCAGTGCCGTTACACCAGCATGCACGCGTCCGACGACGAGCGCATCGCACTTTATGAGGACGAAGAGCCGGCGACCCCCGAAGATGCGTTGGCGGCACGTGAGCGGTTGCTGGCGCATGTCGTCGCGCAGCTCGAACATTCCTCTCATCGGCTGGAATGGACCACCCTGCCGGGTACCTTGCTGTGCAATGACGCAGACATCGAGGCGCTGGTCACGGCCAATGCCGCACCCGACCTCATCGTCGACGAAGCCGTCTGCGTACAGCAGGTGCCGGTGGACCGCGACGACCTGCTGATTGCCGCCCTGCCCAACGGCTACTTCAGCGCGGACTGGGACATCTTCCAGAACCATGCCCTGATACGGCACCTGCAGAAGCGCTACGACTACCGCCTGTTCGGACTCGGCGCATCGTGGCTCGGCTTCCAGCGCAACCGCTCGCCATCGCCAGCAGAGGCGAACGCGTTGGTGGCGGACCTGCAGCGCGTCTATGCCGCAGGAACGGACAATGCCTGGTCACAACTGGCTGCGACGCTGGCCACCCGAACCACGCTTCTATTGGGATACACCGAAGACTTCAGCGAGTAGCTGCCCTGAGCACCGCTCCACTCGAGCGAGCGCAGCGAGCGACCTGCTTCCGCTCTTGATCCGGTTCCCGTGGTGGCCGCGCCCGGCGAACCCCGATGAACAGTGCTTTCCGCGAACCACCACGAGGGGCTCAGCCGCCCGCTGCAATCTCCGGCACAATCGCAGTTCTGATTCCCCCAGAAACGGTGAACGTGCAATGCGCATCCTGATCCTCGGCGCCGGCGGTACCGGCGGTTACTTCGGTGGTCGCCTGGCCCAGGCCGGCGTGGACGTGACCTTCCTCGTGCGCCCCGCCCGCGCAGCGCAGCTGGACCGCGATGGCCTGGTCATCCGCAGCCCGATCGGCGATGCCTGCTTCCCGGTGCAGCACGTGACCGCCGAGGCACTGCCCGCGCTCGCCGCGCAGAAACCGTTCGATCTGGTCATTCTCAGCTGCAAGGCCTACGACCTGGACAGTTCGATCGATGCGATCGCCCCGGCCGTGGGTGAGAACACCACAGTGCTGCCCATCCTCAACGGCCTGCATCACTACAACGCGCTGGATGCGCGCTTCGGCCGCGAGGCGGTGCTGGGCGGCCTGTGCTTCATCAGCGCCACCAAGGCCGCCGACGGCGCCGTGCTGCACCTGGGCAAGCCGGCCAAGCTCACCTTCGGCGAGCGCGATGGCGGCGCGATTTCCCCGCGCGTGCGCGCCTTCGCTGCCGCCTGCTCACAGGCCAATCTTGATCACCTTGCCAGCGAGCGCATCGGCCAGGAGCAATGGATCAAGTACACCTTCCTGACCGCGCTGGCCGCAGCCACCTGCCTGCTGCGTGCGGACATCGGCACCATTGTCGCCACCGATGATGGCCAAGCCATCGTGCGCGGCCTGTACGACGAATGCCTGGCCGTGGCCGAAGCCGCCGGTGAACCGATTCCTGACAGCGCGCAGGACACCGCGCGCGGCACCTTGACCCAGGCCGGATCTGCGCTGAAGGCGTCGATGCTGCGCGATCTGGAGGCCGGTCAGCAGGTGGAAGCCGAGCAGATCGTCGGCGACATGCTGGCGCGTGCGCGCAAGGCCGACCAGGAAGGCCTGTTGCTGCAGGTCGCCTACAGCAGCCTGCAGGCCTACCAGGCCCAGCGCGTCGCGTGAGCCTCGCGCTGCAGGCTGGCGCACTGCCGGCGCGGGTGCTGATCCTCGGCCTGGGCTGGAGTGGCCGCGTGTTGGCCGCGCAGCTGCGGGCGCGCGGCGTGCAGGTTACTGGGACGGTGCGCGATCCGGCAGCGGCGCCCGATGACGGTCTTCGTCGGTATCGGTTGCAGGCCGACACCGCGCCTTCGCCCGATCTGCTCGAGGAGATCGCACACGCCGAGGCCGTGCTGTGCAGCGTGCCGCCCGATGCCGAGGGCGACCCTGCCTTGCGGCGGCTGCTGCCCGCGCTGTTGGCCAGCCCGGCCCTGCGCTGGGTCGGCTATCTGTCGTCCACATCGGTGTATGACGACCGCGCTGGCGGTTGGATCGACGAAACCAGCGCCGCAGATGCCACCGGGGCCGTCGGTGTGCAGCGCCTGCTCGCGGAAGCCCAGTGGCGTGCACTGGCCCGGCAACGCGGCATCGCCTCGGCGGTGTTCCGCCTTCCGGGTCTCTATGGGCCGGGGCGCAATGCGCTGCTGCAGCTGTCGCAGGGCCGCGCACGCCATGTGGTTCGCCCCGGCCTGGTGTTCAACCGCCTGCATGTGCAGGATCTTGCCGCGGTCATCATCGCCGCGCTGCAGCGACCCACGGCGCAAGGGTTGTACCTGCCCAGCGACGACGAGCCGGCACCGCCGCAGCACGTGCTGGCCTTCGCCGCACAGCTGGGTGGGTTTGCGATGCCACCGGCCGTGGCCTGGGATGACCCGGCACTGAGCCCGGCGCTGCGGCGCTTCTACGCGAGCAACAAGCGCATCAACAGCCGGGGCACGCGTGAAGCACTGGGGTGGGCACCGCGGTTTCCGACGTATCGGGAAGGGCTGACGGATCTTGCCGCTTCGCTCGCCGGGCACGGCCCGGCGCTACCGGACAGCGCTTCGTAGAGCCGAGCCCATGCTCGGCTGCTCTCCCGGTATCCGTCGCGCTGCGTGCGATGAGCCGAGCATGGGCTCGGCTCTACGGATCAACCCACGTCGGGCAGGCGGAAGAACGTGCGCGCGGCCGCCGTGGCATTGGCCGCGGTCACCGCAACGTCCTCGCCACGATCACGTGCCAGCTCTTCCACGATGTGCGACAGGAACATCGGTTCGTTGCGGCGGTCCTTCGGCATCGGTTTCAGCGTGCGCGGCAGCAGGTACGGCGCGTCGGTCTCGATCATCAGTCGATCGGCGGGGATGTTCTTCACCAGTTCTCGCAGGTGCGCGCCACGGCGCTCATCACACAGCCAGCCGGTGATGCCGATGTACCAGTCCTGGTCCAGGTAGTCGAACAGTTCGTCGCGCTCACCTGTGAAGCAATGCACCACCGCCGGGCCGATACGACCTTCGACGTTCTTCATCTGTGCCATGAAATCGGCATGCGCATCGCGCTGGTGCAGGAACAGCGGCTTTCCATTCTCCGCGGCCAGCTGCAGCTGGCGCTCGAACGCGCGGTGCTGGGCCGGGCGCGGCGAGAAATCACGGAAGTAGTCCAGCCCGCACTCACCCACCGCCACCACTTCCCGGTGAGCGTGCAGCGCGCGCATCTCGGCATCGCATTCGTCGGTGTATTCCACCGCATGATGCGGGTGCACGCCGGCGGTGGCATACAGGAAGCCCGGATGCTGCTGCGCCAGCTGCAGGGCCAGCGGCGAGTGCTCGCGGCTGGCGCCGGTGATGACCATCTGCGCCACGCCGGCCTGGCGCGCGCGGTCCAGCACGGCGTCACGGTCGCGGTCGAAGGAATCGTGGGTCAGGTTGGCGCCGATATCGATCAGGTGCATGGTCATCGCGTGGGAAAAGTGCCCGCGCATTGTACCTGCGCCCGCCGTGGCCCCTTATCCTTTGCACATGAACGCCCCGCTCTTCCCGATTTCCCCGTTGCTGCCCCAGATCCAGCAGCACCTGGCCGCGCAGCCGCGGCTGGTGCTGGAAGCCCCGCCCGGCGCCGGCAAGACCACCCAGGTGCCGCTGGCGCTGCTCGATGCACCGTGGCTGCAGGGCCGGAAGATCATCCTGCTGGAGCCGCGCCGGGTGGCCGCACGCAGCGCGGCGCTGTTCATGGCGCGGCAGCTGGGCGAAGAGGTGGGCGGCACCGTCGGCTACCGCATCCGTTTCGAGAACAAGGTTTCGTCGCGCACGCGGATCGAGGTGGTCACCGAAGGCATCCTGACCCGCATGCTGCAGGACGACCCGATGCTGGAAGAGGTCGGCGCGATCCTGTTCGACGAATTCCACGAGCGCCATCTCAGCGGTGACCTCGGCCTGGCGCTGGCGCTGGACGTGCAGGCACAGCTGCGCGATGACCTGCGTCTGGTGGTGATGTCCGCCACGCTGGATGGCGAGCGCTTGGCACGCTTCCTCGATGCGCCGCGACTGAGCAGCGAGGGCCGCAGCTACCCGGTGGCGATCAGCCATTTCCCGGCGCGCCGCGATGAGTCGCTGGAGCTGCAGGTACGCCGCGCGGTGCAGCAGGCGCTGGCCGAACACCCCGGCGACCTGCTGGTGTTCCTGCCCGGCCAACGCGAGATCGCGCGCGTGCAGGCGGGATTGCAGGACGCGCTGGACAGCAGCATCGAAGTGCTGGCCCTGCATGGTGAGCTGCCGGTGGAACAGCAGGCACGCGTGCTGCAGGCAGCCAGCGATTGCCGCCGCCGCGTGGTGCTGGCCACCAACGTGGCCGAGTCCTCGGTGACCCTGCCCGGCGTGCGCGTGGTGATCGACAGCGGCCAGGCGCGCGAACCGCGCTACGACCCCAACAGCGGCTTCACCCGGCTGGACGTGGTGGCCATCGCGCAGGCCTCGGCCGACCAGCGTGCCGGCCGTGCCGGACGCGTGGCCGAAGGCGTAGCCTGGCGCCTGTGGCCGCAGTCGCAGCGGCTGGAACCGCAGCGCCGCGCCGAGATCGACCAGGTGGAACTAGCCGGACTGGCACTGGAACTGGCTGCCTGGGGCAGCAGCGACCTGCGCTTCCTCGACCCGCCGCCGACCGGCCCGATGGGCGCGGCGCGCGAGCTGCTGCAACGCCTGGGTGCGCTGTCGGACTCGGGCGCGATCACCGCGCTCGGCCGGCGCGTGCTGGCGCTGGGTACGCACCCGCGCATGGCGGCGATGCTGCTGGCCGCGCCGGATGCACACGCGCAGGCACTGGCGGCGGATCTGGCCGCGCTCCTTGAAGCGCGCGATCCGCTGCGCCAGGGCGGTGACGCCTTGGCTGCGCGCTGGCGGGCACTGGCGGCGTTCCGTAATGGGCGTGCACCCGGCGACGCCAATCGCAGCGGGCTGGCTGCCATCGATGCCGCCGCCAAGCAGTGGCGCCGACGCCTGCGCTGTGACGCCTCGCCGCCCGCCAGCGTCGAGGCACACCAGCTCGGTGACCTGCTCGCACATGCATTCCCTGATCGGATCGGCTTCCAGCACCCCCACGATCCATTGCGCTACCTGCTGGCCAATGGCCGCAGCGCACGCCTGCACGAACTGAGCGACCTGCGCGGCGAGCCGTGGCTGGTCGCCAGTGAACTGCGCTTCGAAGCACGCGATGCATTGCTGCTGCGCGCCGCACCGGTGGACGAAGGTGCTCTGCGCAAGGCGTGGCCGGAGCGCTTCGTCACCGAAGATGTGGTGCGTTGGGACGGTGAACGCCACGCCCTGGTAGCGCTGCGCGAGACCCGTTTCGACCGCATCGTGCTGGACAGCCGCTCGGCCGGCCGGGTCGATCCGCAGCACGCCGCGCAGGCGCTGACCGATGCGGTGGCCGAGCTCGGCCTGCAGGCGCTGCCGTGGACCGAAGGCCTGCGCCAATGGCAGGCTCGCGTCGAGTCACTGCGGCACTGGATGCCGGAGCTGGACCTGCCCGATTGCAGCGACGACGCTCTGCTGGCCACGCGCGCGCAGTGGCTGCAACCTGCGTTCGCCGGCAAGAGCCGCCTGGATGCGTTGGAGGAGTCCAGCTTCGGCGAAGCGCTGAAGTCGCCGCTGGAGTGGTCGCAGCGGCAGCTGGTCGAGCGTCATGCGCCCACCCGCATCACCGTACCTTCAGGCTTGGAACGGCCGATCACCTACGCGTTGGACAGCGAAAGTGGCGCGCCGTTGCCACCGGTGCTGGCGGTGAAGCTGCAGGAGCTGTTCGGCCTGGCCGATACGCCACGCATCGCCGATGGCCGCGTACCTCTGACCCTGCACCTGCTCTCCCCCGGCGGCCGTCCGTTGCAGGTCACCCAGGACCTGCGCAATTTCTGGGAGAACACCTATGCCGAGGTGAAGAAGGAAATGAAGGGGCGCTACCCGCGGCATCCATGGCCGGATGACCCGTGGACCGCGACAGCCACGCATCGCGCCAAGCCCCGCGGCACCTGAGGGGCGGGGTCGGGTCCCGTTGCATCGCAATGGGCTCCGCCCCCACCCTGCCTGATCCTGAATGGCTGCAGTAGAGTCACACCCTGCGTAGCCCCGGCTGACATACCGTTTACGGGCAACACGCGACACTGGACTTCGACCCGAGGCAAAGGACCCCCGCATGAGCAAGCTCACCGTAATCACCGACCGCGCTCTGGAGCGCGCCCTGGAACTGGCCCACACCGCCGGCGATGGCCTGAAGAGCGCCGGTGGCAGCCTGCGCAACGCGGACTGGATCAAGACCGGCGCCGCCATCGGCGCAGTGAAGACCGGCGGCAAGGTCGCCACCAAGTTCGCACGCCGCAACCCGGCCGTGACCATCGCCGCTGCTGCCGTCGGTGTCGGCCTGCTGGGCTATGCGCTGTACCGCAAGCAGCAGAAGAAGAAGGCCGCCAATGGCCAGCTGGTTGACGGCCAGGCGCATCGCATCAGTGCGCGCGACCGCCGCAACGCCACGGTCGTGGACGAACACAGCGATATCGGCAGCGACGCCTGAGTTGCCGGGTGGGTCGGATCCCTTCCGCAGGAAGGGCTCTGACCCCAACAGCCTGTGAGGGCCGGACGCCACAAGGCCTCCGGCCCTTTCTGTTTCAGCCAATCTGCCGCCACTGTCCCGGCTGCAGATCGTCCAGCCGGTACGGCCCCATCGACACGCGCACCAGGCGCAGCGTCGGCAGGTTCACCGCCGCTGTCATCCGTCGCACCTGGCGGTTGCGGCCCTCGCGGATGGTGATCGCCAGCCAGCTATCGGGCACGGTCTTGCGGAAGCGTACCGGCGGATCGCGCGTCCACAGCGACGGCGCCGGATCGAGGCGCTCGATCTTCGCCGGCAGCGTCGGCCCGTCGTTGAGCACCACGCCGTCGCGCAGCTGTTGCAGCTGCTCATCGCTGGGCGTGCCTTCGACCTGCACCCAGTAGGTCTTGTCGGCCTTGTGCCTGGGATCGGTCAACCTGTGCGCCAGCGTACCGTTGTCGGTCAGCAGCAGCAGGCCCTCGCTGTCATGGTCGAGCCGGCCAGCGGCGTAAACACGCGGCGGCAGGCCGAACCCGGCCAGGGTCGGCCGCGGCGGCATGCTGCGGTCGGTGAACTGGCAGAGCACGTTGAAGGGCTTGTTGAAGGCGATCAGCATTGCGGGCACGGCGGGCGGCGGATGAGGCATTGTCCCACGCCTCGCGCCAGGCAACTGTAGAACCGGAGGCAGCGGCAGGAGCCGCCGCCAACGTCGCGTGCGACGGTCCGAAGGGTGCCGGTCAGGACGGCCGGCATTGCCCACGCTCGGCTGCTGTTGTGCTCCGTCGCGCTGCGCGCGATGAGCCGAGCATCGGCTCGGCTCTACAGGGCAATCCGCGCTGGCAATACGGCGTCCCGGTTTACGGCTTGATGAAGCGCAAGGTCATGCGATCGCTCTCGCCGATCGCCTGGTACTTCGCGTCGTCGGCCTTGTCGTGCTGGTTGGTCGGCGGCAGCGTCCACACGCCATTGGGGTGGTCCTTGGTGTCACGCGCGTTGGCATTGACCTCGCTGCGCGCATCCAGCCTGAAGCCGGCGGCCTCGGCCATCGCGATCACCTGCTGCTGGCCGACGTAGCCGGTGTCATCGTCGTCGGCCACATCGGCCTTGGCGCGATGCTCGACCACGCCCAGCACACCGCCCGGCTTGAGCACGTTGAAGAAGCCCTGGAACATGCCCTGCGCCTGGCCGGCCTTGCGCCAGTTGTGCACGTTGCGGAAGGTCAGCACCACGTCGGCTGAATTGGCCGGGCCGAACACCGGCTTGGCCGGATCGTAGGCGACCACGGCGGTCTTGCTGAACTGTGCCGGGGCGCCGGCGTATTTCTTCTCCAGGCTGTCGCGGCTGCGCTGCTGGTAGTCACGGCCGCGGCCTTCGGGCACGGCCATCGGGTCGACCACGGCGGCGACGTAATGACCCTTGTCATGCAGCAGCGGCGCCAGGATCTCCGAGTACCAGCCGTTGCCGGGGGTGATCTCGATGACGGTCTTTTCCGGAGCCACCTTGAAGAACGACAGCGTCTGCGCCGGATGACGGAAGCCATCGCGCTTGATGTTGTTGGCATCGCGGGTGGGCGCCTTCACCGCCGCCTCGATGGCCGGCGAGACCTGGATCTTCGCCGGCGCCACCGTGGCCGGTGCGGCGAACGCGGGAACAGCAGCAAGCAGGGCCGAAGCAAGCAGCAGGCGGCAGCCACGCAGGGACGAAGCAGGCATCATCGGGACGACTCCAACGGAAGATGCGGCGAGACTAGCAGTCGCAGCGTCCAAGGTGTTCACAAAACGTTAGCGACGTGCGCATCGCGGAACACTGTTTTGTGGTCGCCGCCGCAGCACGGTCACACATCGCGTTCTATTCTGGAGCACTTCCCCCAAGGAGTCCGTGCCCATGACGGCAACCCGCGAACTGGGCCGTTCCGGCCTGCATGTCCGTCCGCTCGCCTTCGGTGGCAACGTGTTCGGCTGGAGCGCCGATGAAAAGGCCAGCTTCGCCCTGCTCGATGCCTTCGTCGATGCCGGCTTCAACCTGGTCGATACCGCCGACGTGTACTCGGCCTGGGTGCCCGGCAATGCCGGGGGCGAATCGGAAACGCTGATCGGCAAATGGTTCGCGCGCAGCGGCAAGCGCGACAAGGTAGTGCTGGCGACCAAGGTGGCCAAGTGGGCCGAGCGCCCCGGGCTGACCCCGGACAACATCACTGCGGCGGTCGAGGATTCGTTGCGCCGCCTGCAGACCGACGTGATCGATCTCTACCAGGCCCACGAGGACGATGAGTCGACGCCGCTGGAAGCCACGTTGGCTGCATTCGGCCGCCTGATCGAAGCCGGCAAGGTGCGCGCCATCGGTGCTTCCAACTACAGCGCCACGCGCCTGGCTGATGCGCTGAAGGTCTCCACCGACTACAAGCTGCCGCGTTACGAAACCCTGCAGCCGGAGTACAACCTGTATGACCGCGCCGGCTACGAGAAGGAACTGGAACCGCTGGTGCAGCGCGAGCAGATCGGCGTAATCGGCTACTACGCGCTGGCCAGTGGCTTTCTCAGCGGCAAGTACCGCACGCCGGCCGATGCAGCCAAGAGCCCGGCGCGTGGCGAGAACGTGGTGAAGCGCTATCTGAACCCGCGCGGCCTGCGCATCCTGCAGGCGCTGGATGACGTGGCCAGCAAGCACGGCGCCAGCGCCGCACAGATCGCGCTGGCGTGGCAGATCGCGCGGCCGTCGATCACTGCGCCGATCGTCAGCGCCACCAGCGTTGAACAGCTGCACGATCTGCTGGCGGCGGCCAACCTGTCGTTGAGCGTGCAGGACGTCGCGCAGCTGGATGCCGCCAGCACGGAAGCCTGACCTGCAGTGCCGGCCGCTGGCCGGCATTGCACAACAGCGAAGAAAATAATTGAACAAAATGGTTGCGCACGACTAAATCGTGGTTTATCGTGCGCACCTCGTTTCAACAACCACTGGAAACTTCCCTTGAACGCGTATTCCGTCGCCATCGCCAAACTGCTGCCATGCCTGCGCATGGACGGGCTGGCGCGCGCGTTCGGCAAGGAAGTCCAGCTGACAACGGCCTGATACCCGCCCTGCGGAGATCGGCCACCCCGATCTCCGAGGCTTGACGACGCCCTCGGAACGCACGTCCCGGGGGCGTTTTCGTTTGCGTCGACACAAGGACCCGCGATGCCAGAACTGCACCCCGCGCGGCAGCCCGCCGCACACTGACCCAGGTTTTTCCGCCCCACCGGAGGATTTTCTCCGCGTGCATGGCAACACCTGGACATTATCTGCATCGCACCCAAACATTATCGCTCGCGATAATGTCGGTGGCCTGCACCCTCGATTCTCCAACGGTCCCCTTTCAACCACGGGCTGGTGCGCGCGGCGTTGCCGTGGCGTATGCCGGAGGTCGCGGACATGCCATCGCCTGGATCGCCTGCTGGAGGCAGGCACCGGTTCGCCGGTACGCGGTTCGATTCCGCGCGGTCCCCAACTGGATAGCTCAGCTTGGTCAGAGCAACGGATCCGTAATCCGTCTGTCGTGGGTTCGATTCCCACTCCAAACCACATGACCTGTCACGTCATGACTTGAAGCAACACCCGGGGCGCAAGCCCCAGCGGCCATCGTCGCCGTCCATCGTCATTGCCTTCGGGCAGGAACGTGGAAGGCAACGGACCGCACGCCGGGCCTCGGCCTGTCACCACTACCTGCCCCACTCTGCTCCGGTGCTGTCTGCCGGCAGCGATGGCCGCAAGGGTGATGACGCACCGAAGGCTCCGCGCGCGGACCGTCCGCCGATGGCCGCCCTCTTCCGCCGCCTGCACGTGGTGTGCAGGCGGCCTCGCCACGACCTGATCGACCCGGGTCATGGTGATTCATCCGCATCGGGTCGAACCACCAGAGCCATACAAGGAGAGACTCCCATGTTCTGGACCATCAAGGTCGTGATCGGCGACGGCGAGCGCGGCCTGGTGTATCGCAACCGTCGTTTCCAGCAGATCCTGCTGCCGGGCGTGCACCGCCTGTCGCCGTTCGGCGGCCGGCCGCACGTGGACCTCCACAACGCATCGAAGGGCGCGGCCTACACCGGCAGCGACCAGGACAGCCTGATCGAAGCGCTGGACGCACAGCTGGACGCGCACTTCGTACTGGCCAACGTCGGCGCCGGCGAAGTCGGCCTGTTGCTGCGCAACGGCCGCATCGACGAGGTGCTGCCGCCGGGCAGCCGCCGTCTGTACTGGCGCGGTTCGGTCGACACTCAGGTACGGGTGATGGCGCTGGGTGACGAGCCGCGCATCCCGCTGGACGTGCAGCAGCGCCTGGGCCAGCTGGGCGTGCTGCCGCGTGTGGCGGTGATCAGCACCGTGCCGAGCGAGTCGGTCGGCCTGCTGTTCATCGACGGTACGCTGCGGCAGACGCTGGATGCCGGTCTGCACGCGTTCTGGAACTTCAACGGCAACGTGTCGGTGGAGCGTGTGGAGCTGCGTGCACGGTCTCTGGACGTGTCCGGCCAGGAACTGCTGAGCCGCGACAAGGTGACCCTGCGGGTGAACCTGGCCGCGACCGTGCAGGTGGTCGACCCGGTGCGTGCACACCGCACGCTCAGCAATGCCGATGAGTTCATCTATCGGCAGCTGCAGTTCGGCCTGCGCCAGGCGATCGCCGCTCGCAGCCTGGACGAACTGCTGGGTGACAAGGCCGCGCTGGACGGCGAGATTGCCGCCCACGTGCAGGGCGCGATCGAGGGCCACGGTGTACGCCTGCTCGGCGTCGGCATCAAGGACGTGATCCTGCCGGGCGAGATGAAGGAGATCCTCAACGGCGTGGTGCTGGCCGAGAAGCAGGCCCAGGCCAGCGTGATCCGTCGCCGCGAGGAGGCCAACGCAACGCGTTCGCAGCTCAACACCGCAAAGCTGATCGAGGACAACCCGGTGCTGATGCGCTTGAAGGAGCTGGAGGCGCTGGAGAAGGTCACCGAGAAGATCGACAAGCTCACCGTGTTCGGCGGCCTGGATGGCGTGCTGAAGCAGCTGGTGACGATCAGGTAGGGGGTAGCGGCGGCGCAGGGACGCGCCGCCGGCCCATCAAGGACTTCAACAGGACAATGGACACTCAACACAACTATCAATGGCTGCACGCCGAGGGCACCACGCCGATCAAGGGCTGGGTCAACGGTGTGCCGCTGGAAGCACAGGCCCACGAGCAGCTGCGCAACATCGCCGCGATCCCGTTCGTCGGGCCGTGGGTGGCGGTGATGCCGGACGTGCACCTGGGCAAGGGCGCGACCGTGGGTTCGGTGATCCCGACCCGTGGTGCGATCATCCCGGCCGCGGTCGGCGTCGACATCGGCTGCGGCATGGCGGCGGTACGTACCACGCTGCGCGCCAACGACCTACCCGATGACCTGCGACAACTGCGCAACAGCATCGAGCGCAGCATCCCGGTCGGCAATGGGCGCGGTGGCGAGCATCACCGCATGCCCGACAGCATCCACACCCGGCTGGTGCAGTCCGGACTGGCCGCCGGCCTGGAGAAGATCAAGGACAGGCACCGCAGGATCCGCACCGACAAGCTGGACCGTCAGCTGGGCACGCTGGGCGGCGGCAATCACTTCATCGAGCTGTGCCTGGACGAGACGGACACGGTGTGGGTGATGCTGCACAGCGGCTCGCGCGGCACCGGCAACCTGATCGGCACGTACTTCATCGAGAAGGCGCGCGAGGAGCTGGCACGGCGTGTGCTCGGCTTCCACCTGCCGGACAAGGACCTGGCGTTCTTCATGGAGGGCGAGCCGCTGTTCGACGACTACGTTCAGGCGGTGTCGTGGGCGCAGGACTACGCCCGGCAGAACCGCGAGGCGATGATGTCGCGGGTGCTGGCCGAGATGCGCCACCGCTTGCCAAAGTTCCAGCTGGCCGCGGTGGCGGTGAACTGCCACCACAACTACGTGCAGAGGGAAACGCATCACGGCCAGGAGCTGCTGGTGACACGCAAGGGCGCCGTCAGCGCGCGCGAGGGCGAACTGGGCATCATTCCCGGCAGCATGGGCACGCGCAGCTACATCGTGCGCGGCAAGGGCAACGCGGACAGCTTCCACAGCTGCAGCCACGGTGCCGGCCGGGTGATGAGCCGCGGCACGGCACGCCAGCAGATCACGCTGGCCCAGCATCGCGAGGCCACCGCACACGTTGAGTGCCGCAAGGACAGCGGCGTGCTGGACGAGTCACCGGCGGCGTACAAGTCGATCGATGATGTCATGGCCGCCCAGCTGGACCTGGTGGACGTGGTGCACACGCTGCGGCAGGTGCTGTGCGTGAAAGGGTAATGGAACGGTGCCGGCCAAGGCCGGCACCCACCGGAACACGTTCAGCGCGCCACGCTGTCTTCAGTCACCAGCGCGTGGTGCACGCCGATGCCCGCACGCACGCCCTCGGCAGCAGCCAGGGTGATGTTGCCAACCGTGGTTGCATCGCCGGCAGCGTACACGTTCGGCAGCGAGGTCTGCTTCATCGCATCGACCTCGATCAGCACGCCCAGCGGGCTTTCCACCAGGGTGCAGCCCAGCTGCTGCACCAGCGGCGTCGCCATCGTCTGCGTGGCCGGCACGAACAGCGCGCGTTGCGCGATGCGGCGGCCATCAGCCAACTCCACTTCCAGCCAGGTCGGCTGTTCGCCCTGCACGCCCACCACCGGCGCGGTCTCGATCTGCACGCCGCGCTGCTGCATGGCGGCCCGCTCCTCATCGGTGATCGGCAGGCCCTGGCTGAAGAAGGTGACATTTCCCCAATCGGCGAACAGCGGCGCCTTGCTGGCGGACATCGGGTGCCCACCAAGCAGACCGATTGCGCCACCACCCACTTCGTAGCCATGGCAGTAGGGACAATGCAGCACGGTGTTGCCCCAGCGCTCGGCCAGCCCCGGCAGCTCCGGCAGCTGGTCGGTGATACCACTGGCCAGCAGCAGCTTGCGAGCAGCCAGCACCTGGCCGTCAGCGGTGTGCACTTCGACGCCTGCGGCGGTGGCGGATGCCTGCACGGCCTCGGCGTGCAGCCAGCGTACGCTGGGGTAGTCCAGCAGTTGCTGGCGCGCGGTCTTCAGCAGCTCGGCGCCACTGGTGCCATCCAGCCCCAGCACGCCATGCGAATGGCTGGCGAAGCGGTTGCGCGGCAATCCGGCGTCGATGACCGTGACCGGGCGGCGGGCACGGGCCAGGATCAGTCCGGCGGCGATGCCGGCATAGCTGCCGCCGACGATGAGCACATCAGGATTCATGGTGACCTTCCAGCGAGCGGTGATGGGCGAGATGACGGGCGAAGTCGGCGCCGAGCTGGTCCAGCGTGGTCGCCTGCAGGCGCGCTTCCAGCACCCGCTGCGCCTCGCGCGCGCCCTCCAGCAGGGCGTTGTTGACCAGCTGCTGGATGGGGCAGCCCTGGCCGGCATTCCGCGTGCCGACCTGCACCAGCGCAGGCGCCCCGACGGCCAGATAGATGTCGTGCAGGGTGATCGTGGCGGCATCGCGTGCCAGCTGGCTGCCACCGCCATGGCCACGCGTGCTGTTCACCAACCCGGCCTTGTGCATCTGCGCCAGCAGGCGGCGGATCACCACCGGATGGGTCGGTAGGCACGCGGCCAGCTGTTCGGAGGTGCGCGGGCCCGGCTGGCCAACCAGGTGGGCCATCACGTGCAGCGCATCGGAGAGGGGGTTCGCTGATTTCATGTAACTACCATAGTTACATTTAAATCACCTGTCGAGGGTCTGCTTTCGTTCCATATGGACACATATGTCCTATTAAATGTTTCCTTCACATCGCTAAATGAAACGGGAATGTGATTCACGTCGCACTTCAGAGCAGAGTGGCGCGGGTCGATACCGAATCGCCCCTTCCCGAGAGTCCTTCCACATGAATGCGTCTGTCCGTGCACCGCGCCTGCAGTCCAAGCTGCTTGGTGCGGTCTCCGTTGGCTTGGCCGTGGTCCTGTTGTGCGCCCTCGCCGGCCTGGCCACCGCCTGGTTGAAACTGTCCACCGAGGTTCCGCCCGAAGTTGCGCACAGCCGCGATGCAGAACGCCTGCAGCGCGAGTTCCGCGGCCAGGTGCAGGAATGGAAGAACGTGCTGCTGCGCGGCCACGACGATGCCCTGCGCCAGCGCCATCTGGATGCCTTCGACAGCGAGGGCCGTCTGGTCGAGCAGCTGGCCAAGGGCCTGGTGACCAGCCCGGACGCGCGCACGCGTGAACTCGCAAAGGCCTTCATCGGCCTGCACGCGCAGTTGCAGAAGGACTATCACGCTGCCCTGCAGGCATTTGCAGAGGCCGGCTACGACCCCGCCGCCGGCGACAACCTCGTGCGCGGCAAGGATCGCCCGGTGGCGACGGCACTGGATGCGCTGAGCACGCACGCCACGCAGGTGGCCGAAGCGGCGGTGGCCGCGCGTTCTCAGCAGGCACGGCAGACGTTGTTGCTGTGCGCGGCGCTGACCGTGCTGGCCGCGGTGCTGCTGCTGATGGGCCTGGCCTGGTGGTTGCGGCGTGCCGTGGTGCAGCCGGTGCTGGCAGTGGAAGCCGCCGCCCGTGCGGTGGCCGCCGGTGATCTGCAGCATGTGGTGCAGGTGCGCAGCCGCGACGAGATCGGTCGCCTCGCGCAGGCCATGCAGGCGGTGCAGTCGACACTGCGCGGCGTGCTGGATGCACAGGCCGCGATGGCGCAGGCGCATGAGGCCGGCACCATCAGCCACCGCATGGACGCCAGCGCCTTCCCCGGCGCCTTCGGCACCATGGTGGCCGACAGCAACACGCTGGTGGATGCGCACATCCAGGTGAAGATGCGCGCGATCGCGATCATGGGGCGTTACGCCGTCGGTGACCTCAGCCAGGACATGGAACGCCTGCCCGGCGAAAAGGCCGTGATCACCAATGCGTTGGATACCGCCAAGGCCAATCTCGGCATGATCAACGGCGAGATCCGCCGCCTGGCCGAAGCCGCCGCCGCCGGCGACTTCAGCCAGCGTGGCGACAGCGCGCGCTTCGAGCATGACTTCCGCGCGATGGTCGACGGCCTGAACCGCCTGATGCAGGCCACCGAGCTGAACCTGGGCGAGGTTTCCAGCATGCTGCGCGCGATTGCCGACGGCCGTCTGGGCGCGCGCATGCACGGTGATTTCCAGGGCGTGTTCGCGCGCATCGCCGGTGACGCCAACACCACCGCCGCGCAGCTGGCGACCATCGTCACCGACATCAAGCACGCCTCCGGCAACATCCACACCGCCGCCGCAGAGATCGCCGCCGGCAACAATGACCTGTCGCGCCGCACCGAACAGCAGGCCGCCAACCTGGAAGAAACCGCTGCCTCGATGGAGGAACTGACCTCCACCGTGCGCCAGAACGCCGAACACGCACGCCAGGCCAACCAGCTCGCGATCGGCGCGCATACGGTCGCCTCGCACGGCGGCAGCGTGGTCGGCCAGGTGGTGGCGACGATGGGTGCGATCGAGACCTCGTCGCGGCAGATCGCCGAGATCATCAGCGTGATCGACGGCATCGCCTTCCAGACCAACATCCTGGCGTTGAACGCCGCAGTGGAAGCCGCACGCGCGGGCGAGCAGGGTCGCGGCTTTGCGGTGGTGGCCAGCGAAGTGCGCACGCTGGCGCAGCGCTCGGCCGCCGCCGCCAAGGAGATCAAGGCACTGATCGAGGCCTCGGTGGAACAGGTCGGCCATGGCGCGCAGCGCGTGCGCGAGGCGGGCGACACCATGGCCGAGATCGTGGCGTCGGTGCAGCGCGTGACCGACATCATGGCCGAGATTTCCGCGGCCTCGCAGGAACAGAGCGCTGGCATCGAGCAGGTCAGCCAGACGGTGATCCAGATGGATGGCACCACCCAGCAGAATGCCGCGTTGGTGGAGGAGGCCAGTGCCGCCGCGCGCAGCCTGGAACAGCAGGCGAACCGGCTGATCGATGCGGTGGATGTGTTCGATCTGTCGACCGCCGCCGCAGCGAAGGATGCGCTGGCGCGCGCAGCCTGATCCTTTGCAGGCAGCCGAGCGCGGGCTCGGCTCTACACCGGGCCGTCAATCGTTCCGGGCTCTGTAGAGCCGAGCCTGCGCTGGGCGCACATCAACGCAGGTAATCGCTCTGCGCCATTGCTTCACCCAGGTAGTCCAGGAACGAACTGATCCGCGCCGAAACGGCGGTGTTGCGGTAGTACACCGCATGGATCGGCTGGTACACGTCCAGCGTCTGCGCAGACAGCACCGGCACCAGCGTGCCGGCGGCGCGGTCGCGGTCGGTCACAAAGTCGGACAGGCAGGTGATGCCCACGCCTTCCACTGCCAGCCGGCGCAGCGTCTCGCCGCTGGACACCGCGATGTCCGGGTGCACCCGCAGCAGGCCATCGGCATCGCCCGGCAGTGGCCAGTGATTCAATGATTCCGGTTCGTTGAAGCTGAGCAGCGTGTGCTGGCCCAGCGCCGCCACGCTGGCCGGTTCGCCATGTGCGGCCAGATAGGCCGGGCTGGCCACCAGACGCAGCCGGCAGCGGCCCAACGGCCGCGCATGCAGGGTGGAATCGGCCAGCGGCCCGATCCGGATCGCCAGGTCGGTGCGCCGTTCCAGCAGGTCGATGTAGCGCTCGGAGCTGTTCAACTCCAGCTGCACTTCCGGATAGCGCGCACGATAGCCGGCGACCAGCGGCGCGATCACATGCAGCACGAACGGCATCGCCGCATCCACGCGCAGGCGTCCGGCCGGGCGCTCGCGGCGGGCGGCCATCTGTTCCTCGGCCGATTCCACCGCGTCGATGATCGCCCGGGCATGGCGCAGGTAAGCTTCGCCCTCGGCGGTCAGGTGCAGGCGGCGCGTGGTGCGGGTCAGCAGGGTGGTGCCCAGCTTGTCCTCCAGCCGCCCCAGCGCACGGCTGACGCCGGAGGGCGTCTGCCCCAGCTGCTCGGCCGCGGCGCTGATCGAACCGCTGTCGATCACCGTCAGGAACGCCTGCATTTCATCGAGGGTGGTTTTCATGCCGCCATTATTGACCACGCGGCAAGAGTGATTGGCGTGAAGATGGGTTTTTAGGCAAAGGTGGACCGCGCACACTGCGCGCCTTCCTTCCCTCTGGAGCCTGCCATGATCCGTGGCATTCCCCTTGCCCTGCTGGCCCTGACCCTCGGTGCCTTCGCCATCGGCACCACCGAGTTCGTCATCGTCGGCCTGATTCCGACCATCGCCGCCGACCTGCAGGTCAGCCTGCCCTCGGCCGGGCTGCTGGTGTCGCTGTACGCGCTGGGTGTAGCGATCGGCGCGCCGGTGCTGACCGCGCTGACCGGCCGCGTGCCGCGCAAGACCCTGCTGGTGGCGCTGATGGTGCTGTTCACCGTCGGCAACGTCATCGCCTTCCTGGCGCCGGGCTACACGTCGCTGATCGCCGCGCGCATCCTCACCGGCCTGGCACATGGCGTGTTCTTCTCGATCGGCTCGATCATCGCCACCGCGGTGGTGCCGAAGGAGAAGGCAGCCAGTGCCATCGCCATCATGTTCACCGGCCTGACCGTAGCGCTGGTGACTGGCGTGCCGCTGGGCACCTTCATCGGCCAGCACCTGGGCTGGCGCGCCACCTTCCTGGCCGTGGCCGGGCTCGGTGTGATCGCACTGCTGGGCGCGCTGCTGTTCGTGCCGCGCAGCGTGCCGCAGAGCGCCCCGTCCAGCTTCCGCCAGCAGATGGCGGTGCTCGCCCAGCCGCGCCTGTTGCTGGTCTATGCGATGACCACGCTGGGTTATGGCGGCACCTTCCTGGCGTTCACCTACCTGGCGCCCATCCTGCAGGACGTCACCGGTTTCTCGGCCAACGCGGTCAGCCTGGTGCTGCTGGTGTACGGCGTATCGGTGGCGATCGGCAACCTGTGGGGCGGGCGCCTGGCCGACCGCATGGGCCCGGTGCCCGCGCTCAAGCGTATCTTCGCGCTGCTGGCCATCGTGCTGTTCGCGCTCACCTTCACCGCCTGGAACGCCTGGCTGATGCTGCTGACCGTGCTGGCGCTGGGCGCCGTGGCATTCGGCAACGTGCCCGGCCTGCAGGTCTATGTGGTCAAGCAGGCGCAGCGCTATGCACCGCAGGCCACCGACGTGGCCTCGGGCCTGAACATTGCCGCCTTCAACATCGGCATCGCGCTGGGCGCCTCGCTGGGCGGCCTGGTGGTGGAGCACGTCGGCCTGATGCACACGCCGTGGCTCGGCGCGCTGGTGGTACTGGGCGCCTATGCGCTGACCGTGCTCAGCGGCCGCCTGGACCGTCGTGATGGCATCGAGGATCGTGCCGACGGCATCGCCGTGGCCGCGCACTGATCCATGCAATGCAGCGTTGCCGGCATGCATACGGCACCTGTCCTACCCTCTTTCCCTTGCAACTCCCTCCCCCCTTGGAGCTTTCCATGACTGTTCCCGCCTTTGGCCTTGGTACCTTCCGCCTGAAAGACCAGACCGTGATCGACTCGGTGCGCAATGCACTGGATGTCGGCTACCGCGCCGTCGATACCGCGCAGATCTACGGCAACGAAGCCGAAGTCGGCCAGGCCATCGCCGAGTCCGGCGTGCCGCGTGATGATCTGTACCTCACCACCAAGGTGTGGATCTCCGAGTTCAAGCACGATGCGCTGCTGGCCAGCCTGCGTACCAGCCTCGAAAAGCTGCGCACCGACCGCGTCGACCTGGCACTGATCCATTGGCCCTCGCCGAACGACAAGGTCGACGTGCCGATGGAGGAGTACCTGCCGGCGCTGGCCGAAGCCAAGGCGCAGGGGCTGACCAGGGCGATCGGTATCTCCAACTTCACCATCGCCCAGACCCGCAAGGCGATCGACATCCTCGGCGCCGATGCGATCGCCACCAACCAGATCGAGATCCATCCGTACCTGCAGAACCGCCTGCTGGTGAAGTTCCTGCAGGACAACGGCATCCACATCACCGCCTACATGAGCCTGGCGTATGGCGAGGTGATCAAGGACCCGGTGATCCAGGCCATTGCCGGCCGCCACCAGGCGACGCCCGCGCAGATCGCACTGGCCTGGGCCCTGCAGCAGGGTTACTCGGTCATTCCGTCTTCGACCAAGCGCGAGAACCTGGCCAGCAACCTGGACGCGGCCGCGATCCGGCTGACCGACGAGGACATGGCGCAGATCGCCAAGCTGGATCGGGGGCACCGCCTGGCCAATCCGGAAGGCATTGCGCCGGCCTGGGATTGATGGCGACCGCGGTTGCGGAACCGAATCGGTAGGTGCCGACCTGCGTCGGCACTGACCTGTGATTGATCGTTGAAACAGCGTGCCGACCCAGGTCGGCACCTACCGTTCACTCCGTGCCCTGCAGCAACCACCCACGCATCGCTGCACTGACTTCTTCAGGCTTCTCCATCGGCGCCAGGTGCCCGCAATCGGGCACCACCACCAGCTGCGAATGCGGCACCAACGCATGCATTTCCTCGCTCACCGCCAGCGGCGTGATGCGGTCGTTGGCACCGCACACGATCAGCAGCGGATCGCGGTAGCCCGCCAGCACGTCATGGCCGTCGCGCCGCTCCAGCGCACTCTGGCGCAGGAATACCTCCGCCCCCAGGCGGGCGGTCATGTCGCGCACGCGCTGCACCAGCACGTAGTCGTCCAGCCGCGAGGCGTCGATGTAGCTGCGCATCAGCGCATCGCCGAAGCCGTGGAACCTGCCCGGCAGGCGCACGCTGGCGCGTTGGCTGCGGCGCTGCTCGGCGCGCTCCGGTGAGTCGGCGTGGATCGAGGTGTCAACCAGCGCCAACTGCACTACGCGCTCCGGAGCGATGCGCAGGATCTGCTGGGCGACGAAGCCACCCAGCGAGAAGCCGGCCAGCGCAAAGCGCTCCGGTGCCTGTGCCAGCACATCCTCGGCCACTGCCTGCAGGGTCTCGCCACGGGTCTGGTCACCCACGGTGCAATCGGCAATGTCGGCCAGGTCTGCCAACTGCGCGCGCCACAGCTCGGCATCGTTGAGCAGGCCAGGCAGCAGCAACAGGGGGATACGGTCGGTCATGGGGCTATTGTCGCGCCGGCGGGGTGACGGCACCATGCCGCAACGGGTGATTGCACTGTAGAGTCGAGCAAGCTCGACTCTACGACACGGGCGCGACCATGGCAGACCCCTACAACAGCAGCCCCACGTCCCCGCCCGCGCTGCGTTTCGACGATGCGCTGGTCACCACCGCCTTCGAGCTGCCCGGCCATCGCGTGGTGCGCAACCTCGGCGTGGTACGCGGCATCACCGTGCGCTCGCGCTCGATCGTCGGCAATTTCCTCGGCGGCATCCAGACCCTGTTCGGCGGCAACATCACCATCTACACCGAACTGTGCGAACAGGCGCGCGAGGAAACCTGCCGCGACATGGTCAAGCACGCGCGACAGTTGGGCGCCAACGCGATCATCGGCATGCGCTACGACGCCACCGATGTAATGACCGGGCTGACCGAGGTGCTGTGCTATGGCACCGCAGTGGTGGTGGAGCCGGTGCGCTGATGCTGTAGAGCCGAGCCCATGCTCGGCTCAGGCGCAGGGGCAGCCGAGCGTGGGCTCGGCTCTACAAAGGCGTTTGGGGCACCTCAACCTGCTGCACCGGCAGGGTCACCATCATCACCGTCGGGTCGTCCGGGTCGAGTTTCATCCTGAACCCCAGGCTCTGGCACATCGCCAGCATGGTGCTGTTCTCGCGCAGCACCTGGCCTTCGACCACGTCCAGGCCCAGCCACTTGGCGTACTCGATCATGATCGCCATCAACCGCCAGCCGATGCCGTGGCCCTTCAGGTCCGAGCGGATCAGGATGCCGTACTCGCCGCGGTGGTAATCGGCATCGGCGTGCAGGCGTACCGCACCGAGCATCTCGCCACTGCGCGGTTCGATCGCCACCAGTGCGATCGAGCGCGCATAGTCCAGCTGGGTCAGACGCGCGATGAATTCGTGGCTGAAGTGCTTCACCGACTGGAAGAAGCGCAGCCGCAGGTCCTCGTCGCTGACACGGGCGAAGAACGCACGGAACAGTGCATCGTCTTCCGGACGCACGGGGCGCACGAACGCGCGTCCGCCATCGGACAGTTCGATGGTCCGCTCCCACTCCTTGGGATACGGGAACACCGAGAAGCGCGGATGGCCACGGCCCTTGTGCAGGATGCGCGACGGCGCCACCGCCACGCGTGCGTCGAGGGCAAGAATGCCCTTGCTGTCGACCAACAGCGGGTTGATGTCCAGCGTGCGCACTTCGGGAATGTCTGCGGCCAGTTGTGCCAGCTTCACCAGCGCCAGGGCCAGTGCGCGTTCGTCGGCTGCAGGCACATCGCCGTAGGCCTTGAGGATGCGCGAGGCACGGGTCTGCCCGATCAGCTCATGGGCCAGGCGCAGATCCAGCGGTGGCAATGCCAGTGCCTTGTCGTTGATCACTTCCACGGCCGTGCCGCCGCGACCGACCACAATGACCGGGCCGAAGGTCGCGTCATCGGCAATGCCGACGATCAGCTCACGTGCCTTCGGTCGGATGATGGTCGGCTGCACCAGCAGGCCATCGATGCGCGCGTCCGGCCGTAGCTGGCGCGCACGCGAGAGGATTGCGTTGGCGGCGCTCTGCACTGCCGGCAGCGTCGTCAGGTTCAGGCGCACGCCATCGACTTCCGACTTGTGCGGAATGTCCGGTGACAGGATCTTCAGCGCCACGCTGGCGCCACGCTCCAACAGCGGCTGCGCCAGGTCCATCGCCTCGTGCGCATCGCGCGCGTGCATCACCGGCGCCGACGGAATGCCGTAGGCCTTCAGCAGCTCATGCGTGGCCAGCGGGTCCAGCCACTGCTGGCCGTTGGCCAGCGCGGCATCGACCAGCGTGCGTGCGGCCGCCGCGTCGACACTGAAGTCCTGCGGCAGGCTGGGAGGCGTCTCCATCAGCGCGTTCTGCGCCTCGCGGTAGCGCACCAGATGCTGGAAGCCGCGCACCGCTTCAGCCTCGGTCGGATAGGTCGGCACCCGTGCTGCGTTGAGCGTGGCGGTGGCCTGGTCATCGTTGCCCAGCCAGACTGCGAACACCGGCTTGTCGCGGTGATGGCGCGGGCGCAGGCCGAGCGTGCGGGTCAGCGCCTGCGCAGCGTCTGCGGACGAGGTGAAGGCGGTGGGCACGTTGACCACCATCACCGCGTCGTTCTCGTTGTCGGCCAGCAGCGCTTCGATGGCGGCGGCATAGCGCTCACCATCGGCGTCGACCACGATGTCGACCGGATTGCTGCGCGACCAGCCCTGCGGCAGTACGGCGTCGAGCTTTTCGACCGTGCTGTCGGACAGGTTGGCCAGCGTGCCACGCAATGCGATCAGCTGGTCCACGGCAAGGCGACCGACGCCGCCGCCGTTGCTGAGAATCGCCAGGCGGCGGCCCGGGAAGGTGCCCAACCGCCCCAGCGATTCGGCAGCGGTGAACAGTTCATCCAGCGCACCCACGCGCAGCAGTCCGGCACGGTTGAACGCGGCGCCGTACACGTCGTCGGCGCGGGCCAGTGCCTGCACATGGGTATCGCGGCTGCCCGGCTGCACGCGCTCGGCGCGGCCGGACTTCACCACCACCACCGGTTTGGCGCGCGCGGCGGCACGGGCGGCCGACATGAACTTGCGCGCGTCCTTGATCTGCTCGACATACAGCAGGATGGCGCGGGTGCGGTAGTCGGTGGCGAAGTAGTCGAGCAGGTCGCCAAAGTCGACGTCCATCGTGTCGCCCAGCGACACCACGGCGGAGAAGCCGACCGAGCGCGCTACACCCCACTCCACCAGCGCGGCGGCAATGGCCGAGGATTCGGAGATCAGCGCGAGGTCGCCAGCCTGCGGGAAGTGCGCGGCGATGCTCGCGTTGAGCCGTGCATGCGGTGCGATCACGCCCAGGCAGTGCGGGCCGAGGATGCGCAGGCCATGCTTGCGCGCCACCGCCTCGACCTGTGCAGACAACGAGCCCGGGCCTTCGCCCAGGTGCGCGGTAAGGATGATCGCGGCCTGCACGCCGCGTTCGGCGGCGGTGCGCACCACCTGCGGCACGATCGCCGCCGGTGCGGTGATGACCACCAGGTCCGGTACCCAGTCCAGATCCTTCAACCGCTTGATCGTGCGGATGCCATCGATCTCGGCATGCCGCGGGTTGATCCACGCCACCTTGCCCGGGAAGCCGGTGCCGCGCAGGTTGCGCATCACCGCGCGGCCGGCCGAACGCTCACGCGGGCTTCCGCCGATCACCGCGACCGACTGCGGACGGAACACAGACTGCAGGTGGTAGGTGCTCATGCGCCTACGGTAACCAAATTCCAGGGCGATGGGGTCAGATCCCTTTCCTCGGGAAAGGGATCTGACCCCCGAGTGACCGTGGCGCGTGCCCGCCAAGGTGGGCACCTACCAGAGCAGTTACAGCAGAGTGCCGTGCAGGATCATCGCGGCGATGCTGAAGTAGATCACCAGCCCGGTCACGTCCACCAGCGTAGCGACGAACGGGGCCGAGGCGCTGGCGGGGTCGAAGCCGAGGCGCTTGAGGATGAACGGCAGCATCGAGCCGGACAGCGAGCCGAAGGTGACGATGCCGACCAGTGCCGCGCCAATGGTGATCGCCAGCAGGATCCAGTGCTCGCCGTAGTCATGCAGGCCGCCCAGCTGCCAGATCACGATGCGCACGATCGCCAGGCAGCCGAGGATGGCACCCAGCACCATGCCGGTCGGAATCTCGCGGATGGCCACCTTCCACCAGTCGCGCAGGCGCAGTTCGCGCAGCGCCAGGCTGCGGATCAGCAGCGAGGTGGCCTGTGAACCGGAGTTGCCGCCTGAACTCATGATCAGCGGAATGAACAGGGTCAGCACCACCGCGCGTGCCAGTTCGTCCTCGTAGTGCTGCATCGCGCTGGCGGTCAGCATCTCACCCAGGAACAGCACGCTCAGCCAGCCGGCGCGCTTGCGCAGCATCTCGAAGAAGCCGATCTGCATGTACGGCTTGTCCAGCGCTTCCATGCCGCCGAACTTGTGCGCGTCCTCGGTGGATTCCTCGATCAGCGCATCCAGTACGTCATCGACGGTGACGATGCCAAGCATCTGCTGCTGCGCATCGACCACCGGGATCGCCAGCAGGTCGTGGCGACGGATCAGCCGGGCCACTTCTTCCTGGTCCATCAGCGCGTCCACCGTCACCGGTGGGTTGACCTGGGCCACGTCCAGGATCGACTCCTCCGGCAGGCCGGTGATCAGCCGGCGCATGGTCACCACCTGCTGCAGCTGCTGGCTGGTCGGGTCCAGCACATAGATCGCGTACACCGTCTCGCGGGTTCGCTCGACCTGGCGGATGTGCTGCAGGGTCTGCGCAACGGTCCAGCTGGCGGGCACGGCCACGTACTCGGTGGTCATCAGCGCACCGGCGGTGTTCGGCGGGTAGCTGAGCAGCTTCTGGATGGCCTGGCGGGCATCGGTACCGAGCAGCGGGATCAGCCGTGCGCGTTCTTCTTCGTCCAGTTCGTGGACGATGTCGGTGGCCCGGTCATCGGCCATCAGCCCGAGCAGTGCGGCGGCGCGGGCCGGCGGCAATGCGGCCACCAGCTCGCCGCTGCGGTGCAGCTCCGGCGCTTCCAGCATCTTCACCGCACGCGGCAACGGCAGCGCAGCCAGCGTTTCCGCGGCGCGGCCCAGTTCCAGCGTGTTGAGGAATTCCACCGCATCGGCGGTGTTGTAGTTCGCCAGCGGCGCGGCCAGGGCGGCGGCATCGGCCACCGGGCGCAGCAATTGCTTCTGGTTCATCGGGTTTGCCTTGTGGGGGTGCGACCTCGCGCAACGCCAACGCAGGCAAACCGTCCCGATGTCAGGCGGTGGCCATCGCTGGCGTCGAACGAGGTCGACTTCTACTGTCGCTGGACATGGGTTGGGGACTCCGGGATGCGTGTGCTGGCGGACGCGCCGCCAGCGGCGGGCAGTCTGGACCCGTGGACCATGCAGGTCAACCCGGTCCCGCCGCGGCAGCGCCCTGCCGCGCAGGTTGTTCTCGTGCGTACACAGACCGGCGCGCATAATGGCGCGGTGGTGTTCGCCACGCTTTCTCCACCCGAACGGACGCACAGCGGGCTCCCCCGATGACCAGGTATTCCCATGCATAGCGGTGGTCTGGAACTGGCCCTGGTGCTGCTGCTGGCGGCGGTCATCGCCGTGCCGGTGTTCAAGAAGTTCGGCTTCGGCGCGGTACTGGGCTATCTGGCGGCCGGCGTGGTGCTGGGCCCGGACGGGCTGGGATTCGTGCAGGACGCCGACCGCATCCTCGGCGCCGCCGAGATCGGCGTGGTGATGCTGCTGTTCGTGATTGGCCTGGAGCTGTCGCCGGCACGCCTGAAGGTGATGCGGCGCTCGGTGTTCGGCGCCGGTGCGGCGCAGGTGGCGCTGTCCGGGCTGGTGCTGGGCGGCCTGCTGCTGCTCGACCACTTCCAGTGGAAGAGCGCGCTGGTGGTGGGCGTGGCGCTGGCACTGTCGTCCACGGCGGTCGGCCTGCAGCTGCTGTCCGAGCACAAGGCGATCAACAGTGACCACGGCCGGTTGGGCTTTGCCATCCTGCTGTTCCAGGACCTGATCGCGATTCCACTGCTGGCGGCCATTCCGCTGCTGGGCGGGGTGAAGAACGAGACCCTGCGCCTCGAGGATGCAATGGTGGCGCTGGGCGCTCTGGCGCTGGTCATCCTGTGCGGGCGACCGGTGCTGCGCAAGGTGTTCAGCATCATCGCGCGCACCCGCAGCCCGGAAGTGTTCACCGCCACAGCACTGCTGGTGGTACTCGGCACCGCCTGGTTCATGCAGGAGGCCGGCCTCAGCCCCAGCCTGGGTGCGTTCCTGGCCGGTGTGCTGCTGTCGGATTCGGAGTTCCGGCACGAACTGGAAGCGCAGATCGAGCCGTTCAAGGGCCTGCTGCTGGGCCTGTTCTTCATCGCGGTGGGCATGGGCATCGACCTGGATCGCATTGCCGCCGAACCGTGGCTGATCGCGGCCGGCGTGGCGATCCTGCTGGTGGTCAAGTTCGGCCTGCTGTACGTGATCGGTCGCATTGCCCGGCTCAGTTCGCGGCAGTCGCTTCTGCTGGGCAGCGTGCTGTGGCTGGGCGGCGAATTCGCCTTCGTGGTGTTCAACGAAGCACAGCGCGCGCACCTGCTGGGTAACGCCAACCACGACCGGCTGGTGGCGATCGTCGGCCTGTCGATGGCGATCACGCCGCTGCTGATGATCGCGCTGCTGAAACTGCTCGGTCAGGAGAAAGCCGCTCCACGCGAGCCGGCCAACGCCGACAAGGTGGCACCGGACAACCGGCCGAAGGTACTGATCGCCGGCATGGGCCGCTTCGGCCAGGTGATTGCGCGCCTGCTGACCGCGCAGAAGGTGCCGTTCGTGGCGCTGGAGGCGAACCCGGATACCGTGGCCGACCTGCGCCGCTTCGGCAACCAGCTCTACTACGGCGACCCGACCCGGCCGGAGATGCTGCGCGCGGCCGGCGGCGAGCACATCGATGTGTTCGTGATCACCGTGGACGACCCGGAAACCAACCTGCGCGCGGTGCGCATGGTGCGCCGGCTGTACCCGGACGCGACGGTGCTGGCGCGTGCGCGCAACCGCCAGCATGCGTGGCGATTGATGGACATGTCGGCCGAGCCGTTCCGCGAAGTGTTCGGCACCAGCCTGGAGATGAGCGGGCGCGTGCTGACTGCACTGGGCGTGGCGCCGAGCGTGGCCGAACGCCACGTGCAGCGTTTCCGCGAGCATGATGAGCAGCTGCTGCGCGACCAGTACCTGGTGTACGACGACGAGGCGGCGGTGATCCAGACCTCGCGTGATGCACGCAACGACCTGATGCACCTGTTCGAGGCCGACGCGGAAAGCGACGACACGTAGGCGTGCCGACCCACGGTCGGCACCCACCGTGGGCAGGATCGGCCCCACCCGATCGATGGCGGCCGGCACTACCCTCTTCCAGAAATCAGCCGTTGTCGCGCAGGAACCGCGCCATCGACGAGACACCCGGCACGCGCGGTTCGAACTCGCCGGCCACGTCGATGAAGCCGCGCATCACCGCGATCTCGCGTGGGCTGCGGTTGAGGCTGTCGCGTACTTCCGGATCGGCACCGGCCCGCAGCAGTCGCTGCACCAGCAGGGGCAAGCCATGCAACGCGGCCAGGTGCAGCGGGCCGAAGCCGCGCGGATCTCGCACGTCCAGGCTGACGTCTTCGTCCAGCAGGCGTTCCACCGCGGCCATCACCACCTGCTCGTCGCAGGCGGTGCCCGGCTCGGCGCGTGCGCCCAGCAGCAGCAGCAGCGGCGTGACCGAACCAGCGGCGGCCTGGTCCGGTTCGGCACCGGCCAGCAGCAGGGTGTCGAGCAGGGCCAGCAGGCGCGAACGGTCGCGGGCACTGAAGCCATACAGCGCGGCACAGTGCAGTGGGCCCAGCTGCTGCGCGTCACCGGCGTGCACGTCGGCACCGGCGGTGAGCAGGCGCGCGACGATATCCGGCAGGCCCAGCGCCGAGGCCAGCATCAGCACGGTCACGCCGCCTGGCAGGCGGTGTTCCAGCTTGGCGCCGGCGTCGAGCAGGGCCGAGACGATATCCACCTGGCGCATGCTGACCGCCGCCGACAGCGGCGTAGCACCACTGGCCGCCGCGTGCTGCGGATCAGCGCCGCGCGCCAGCAGCAGGTCGGTCACCGCCAGATGGCCACCACCGGCGGCGCGCAGCAGCGCGGTGCAGCCCTGCGCATCGACCGCATCAACGGCGAAGCCCAGATCGATCAGGCGGCGCACTGCATCGACGTCACCGGCCATTGCAGCGGCCGGCAGATCGGCCTCGCGCAGGGTGCGGCGCGGCAACGGCCACACCCGCCAGTCCAGCCAGTCGGCCAGGTCGCGGCGGCCAATCGACAGCGCCACGCCCAGCGGCGTCTGGCCATCGGCGGCACGGGCTTCCGGCGAGGCACCGTGCTGCACCAGCAGCTTCAGCGCGGCTTCGCGGGCCAATGCGGTGGCCAGGTGCAATGCGGTCATGCCGTGGCTGTCACGCGCTTCGCGATCAACACCGGCCTTCAGCAGGGCCTGCTGCAGGCGCAGCCAGCCCAGGCGCACCGCCAGCGACAGCGGCGGATCGCCGGCCGGCGAAGCTGCGAACGGATCAGCGCCACGTTCCAGCAGTTCCAGCGCCAGCTGTTCCAGGCCACGGGCGGCCTGATCATGTTGCGCGCAGGCAGCGAGGAAGCGCGCAAGGCCACCCCGACCCGCCGGCGACAAGCCACGCTGCAACATCACCTGCAGCGCCGGCACCGCATCAACGCCGCGCGACAGCAGGGCGAACATCGGCGTGTCCGAGCAGGCGTCACGCACGTAGGGATCGGCGCCGTGGGCCAGCAGCCAATCAACCGCGCGCGGCTCCAGCGCCAGCTCCGGGTCGAGCAGCAGGCCGCCCAGTTCTTCCGGCTGGCACAGCTTGGCCAGCGCGGCCATGCCTTCGGTATTGCCGAAGCCCAGCGCTTCGCGCAGCAGGGTCAGCGGCGGGCGGTCCGGCAGCAGGCCGCTGGCACTGGCGGTTTCGCCACGCTCGGCCAGGCCGTCACTGACCGCCGCCGGCAACGGGTAGGAAGGGTCCAGCAGCGCAACGATCGCCCAGCGACCTGCTTCGGCGGCATAGTCCACCGCGCGACGGCCGGCCGGATCGGTGGCATCGGCAGCGATGCCCAGTTCCACCAGGCGCTTGATCAGCAACGGTGAGACATCGTCGGCCATCGCCGCCAACTGCACCGCGTTGCGACCCTCGCCGTCCACGGCAACCAGGTCCGGCTTGTGCGGCAGCAGGTGTTCGACCACCGCTGCGCGACCGGCACGCGCGGCTTCCAGCCAAGGCGTGCGACCGAGCGCATCGCGCGCTTCCAGATTGGCGCCGGCGGCGAGCAGCACGCCGATGATTTCCACATGTCCGGCCAGCGCCGCCTCATGCAGCGCGCTGCGGCGCTGGCGATCACGCGCGTCGGCGCGCGCCTTGTGCTTGAGCAGCAGCTGCACGCCCGCCGGATCGTCATCTTCGGTGGCGGCGGCGGCCAGCAGCACCGGGGTACCCTCGGCCGGTTCGCTGCGCGCACCGCGTTCCAGCAGGAAGCGGGCCAGGCGCCAGTTGCCCACCTGGCAGGCTACCGCCAGCGGCGACCAGCCATCGCGGTTCAGCGCGTCGACTTCGGCGGCGGCATCACGCAGCAGCGCGGCCACACCCGGGTCGGAACTGCGCGCGGCATGGTGCAGCGGCGTATTGCCATCGCTGTCGGTAGCACGCGAATCGGCACCGTTGGCGAGCAGGGTCATCACCGCTTCCGGGCGGCCATGCCAGCTGTCACGCGTGGCGGCCAGCAACGGCGTCATGCCGCGGTGCGGCGCGTTCACGTCAACGCCGCGGGCGATCAGTTCGCGCAGCAGGCGCAGGTCCGGCAGCACCGCGGCCAGCACCGCCAGGCTGCGCTGGTCACGCCAGTTCGGGTCGGGCAACGCATACGGATCGGCACCGGCCTGCAGCAGCTGCAGACCGCGGTCGATGCGACCCTGACGGGCGGCTTCATACAGTGCCGGAGTCAGTTCCTGTGGCGCCATCGCCTCCAACGGCGCGGTTTCGGCCGCCGCGGCAAACAGCGGTTCGTGGTCGTTGCTGGTCGTGGCCAGCGGGCCGCTACGAAGCGAGACCAGCGGCGCAGGCGCGACCCGCTGCAACAGCAGGTGCAGTACCGGCGACAGCACCAGCACCGCAAGCACGGCCGGCCAGCGCGCACTTTCCGGCAGCAGGCCCGGCCAGGCCGGCAGCACCACCAGCGCCGCCAGCGCGACCACCAGCGCGGCCACAGCGAGGCCACGCCAGGCGGTCAGGTCACGCCCGGCCAGCGCGTGCCAATGCTGGGCCAGGCTGCCATCGAGGCGTTCAACGTCGTTCCACAACGGCCAGGTGCGCCAAGCGGCGAGCAGGCCGGCACTGACCAGCACGCTCAGGCCCAGCACCGCCGCCAGGCTGCCACTGTCACGCAGCGCGGCCAGCGGCCAGGCCAGCAGCAGCGCCAACAGCAGCGGCGCGGCGGCCCACAGTGCCAGCAGTGCCGGCAGGTCCTGGCGGGCGACCACCTTCAGCGGCAGCAGCGCGCGGCTGCGGCGCCACCACGACACCCCCAGCGCGAACGCTGGCTGCGCCAGGGCAGCAAGGATGGCGCCCGGAACACCGCCCACGGCGGCGCCCAGCGCCAGTACAGCGCCCACGGCAAAGGCGATCGACAGGGCCCGCGGACGGGAGGCGTCAGTCATAGTGGCGCGGCATCAGGCTGGCCACCGACGGCGGCACCTGCAGGTAGAACCCGCGCTCGTTCATTTCACTGCGAACTTTGTCCGGGTCGGCCTGGGCCAGGCGGCGCTGGGCATCCAGGGCCACGTCCAGGACGAAAGTGAGCGTCCCCAGCGATTTGAGCAGCGGCGCAGGCAGCGCGCTGAAATCTTCGCGTCGGGGAACGTAGACGTAAGTGTCCGGCTTGAGTTGGCTTTTATAGACGTAGGCGTGCATGTCCGCGGGACGATAACCCGGGAAGAGCCATGATTGTGTCGGAAAGCCGACACCGGGGAAAGCCGTCGGCCGACGATGACGGCGTGATCGGCGGCGTTTCCGCGGCGAGGTTCAGCAATGTGGCGGCGGCGTTCAGCCTCGCGCACGCTCTGCCGGCGGCAAGGTCAACTGCGCCAGCGGCGGAACAGCAGGGACGTGTTGATGCCACCGAACGCGAAGTTGTTGCTCATCACGTACTCGGCCTGGAGTTCGCGGCCCTGGCCGGTGATGAAGTCCAGCTGCCCGCAGCGCGGATCCACCTCCACCAGGTTCAGGGTCGGGGCAAACCAGCCGGCACGCATCATCTCGATGCTCACCCAGGCTTCGAATGCTCCGCAGGCGCCCAGCATATGGCCGACGTAGCTCTTCAGCGAGCTGATCGGCATCCGCGGGCCGAACACCTGCGCCGTGGCCTGGGTTTCGGCGATGTCGCCGTGATCGGTCGCGGTCCCATGCGCGTTGACGTAGTCGATCTGCGCCGCGTCCAGTCCGGCGTCTTCCAGCGCCAAACGCATGGCCTGGGCCATGGTGCCGGCACTGGGCTGGGTGACATGCTGGCCGTCACTGTTGGTGCCGTAACCCACCACCTCGGCAAGGATCGTTGCGCCACGGGCCTGTGCGTGGCCCATTTCCTCCAGGATCAGGGTGCAGGCCCCCTCACCCAGCACCAGTCCATCACGGCCAGCATCGAAGGGACGTGGCGTCGACTGCGGTGCGTCATTCCGCACGCTGGTCGCGAACAGGGTGTCGAACACGGCGGCGGCGGCGGCGTCCAGCTGCTCGGCGCCACCGGCCACCATCACCGTCTGCTTGCCACTGCGGATCGCCTCGTACGCCGCGCCAATACCCTGGCTGCCGGACGTACAGGCACTGGATGTGGTGTAGATGCGCCCGGACAGACCGAAGAACACGCCGATGTTGACCGGCGCAGTGTGGCTCATCATCTTCAGGTAGGTGGTGGCGCTGATGCCTTCGGTGGTGAACTCGTTGAGCATGCGGCCAAGTTCGCCGATGGCCTCATGGCTGCCGGAGGACGAGCCATAGGCCACCCCGGTGCGGCCGCTGCGCAGCACCGGATGGTCATGCAGCCCCGCTTCGTGCAGGGCGATCTCGGTGGCACGCACCGACATGATCGCCACCTTGCCCATCGAACGGGTGCTTTTGCGGTTGTAGGTCGGCGGCAGCTCGAACGGCTGCGCCGGTGCGGCCAGCTTGGTGTTCAGCCCGGCGTAGACATCCCACTCGGGCATCACGCGCACGGCGTTGCGGCCGCTGCGCAGGTGCGAATGGATGGTCGGCCAATCGTGGCCAAGGGGACTGATGGCCGCTGCACCGGTCACCACCACGCGGTGATCGGCGGTCATCAGAGCATGCCTCCGTTCACCGAAATCACCTGGCGGGTGATGTAGCCGGCAGGCTCGGACAGCAGGAAGGACACCGTCGCCGCTACTTCTTCCGGACGACCGACGCGGCCGGCAGGAATCAGTTTCAGCGCGTGCTCCACCACTTCATCGTTGAGCATCTCCGTCTCGATCAGCCCCGGTGCCACGCAGTTGACCGTGATCTGGCGGCTGGCCAGTTCCAGTGCCAGGGCCTTGGTCGCCCCGATGATGCCGGCCTTGGCTGCGCTGTAGTTCACCTGGCCACGGTTGCCGGCGATACCGGACACCGATGACAGGGTGACGATGCGGCCAGGCTTGCGCCGCCGCACCATCGGCATGATCAACGGATGCAGCACGTTGTAGAAGCCATCCAGATTGGTGTGGATGACCTGGTCCCAATCCTCCGGCGACAACGCCGGGAACGCACCGTCGCGGGCGATACCCGCGTTGCAGACCACGCCGTAGCAGGCCCCGTGCGCATCCACGTCGGCTTCCAGCGCGGCCCGCGCGGCCTCACGGTCAGATACGTCGAAGGTGAGCACGCGTGCCTGCCTGCCCAGCGCCTGGATCTCGGCAACCACCGCCTGGGCTTCCTCCACGCGGCTGCGGCAATGCACCACCACGTCGAATCCATCCCGCGCAACGCGCAGCGCGATGGCGCGGCCGATCCCCCGGCTGGCACCCGTCACCAGCACGCATCGATTCCCAGTCATGCCTGTCCACTCTCCAGATAAGCCTTCGCGTCGGTCGGTTCGTACACCGACACGTTGGCAATCGCCCACTCTTCTTCGCCCGCCAGGATGCGGCAGGCGAACATCCCCAGCCCATTGTCGCCCAGCAGCTCGCGACGCGCCTGCACGCGCAGGCGGGTTCCGCTCGGGAAACCACTGCGCAGGCTGCTGTAGCGCCGACTGCCAAGCAGGAAGCCCAGCTGCGGCCCCGCGCCAGCCGCGCGCGCGCGACACCCCGACCAGGCCGCAATGGCCTGCGCCATATACTCGATGCCGATCCAGGCCGGCATTTCACCGTTCTCGATGAACAGACCTGCCCCGGGCACCACCAGTTCGGCCTCGATGCTGTCCTGGTCCCAGTGCAGCACCCGTTGCAACAGGCACATCTCCTGGCGATGCGGCACCACGTCTTCAATTGCGTAGAGAGGGTTCATCGACGCTCCAGTGCCAGCACGGCATTGCTGCCGCCAAAGGCAAACGAGCTGCTCAGGATCCGCTGCAGCGGCTGCTCCAGCCGTGTACCCGGCGCCACCAGTGCCAGTTCCGGCAGTGCCTCGTCCAGCGCGCCGTCCCACCAGTGCGGTGGGAGCTGCTGCAGTGGATTCTCGGCCAGCAGGATCCAGCACAATGCCGCCTCGATCGCGCCCGAGGCGCCAAGCGCGTGCCCGGTGATCGGCTTGGTCGAACTGGCCGGAACACCGGTGCCGAGCACCGCCGAAACCGCCAGGCTTTCCATGGCATCGTTGTGGCTGGTCGCGGTGCCATGCAGATTCACGTAGTCGACATCCGCGGCCGACCAGCCCGCCCTCTGCAGCGCCTGCTGCAGGGCGTCGATGGCGCCCTGGGCGTGCGGGTCGGGTGCGGACATGTGGTGGGCGTCGGAGGATTCCCCCCATCCCGCCAGCGCCACCGGGCCGGTGTCGCGGGTGAGCAGGAACAACGCCGCGCCTTCCCCGATATTGATGCCGGACCGATGCTGCGAGAACGGATTGCAGCGCAGGTCGGACACCGACTCGAGCGCACTGAAACCGGCCACGGTGAAGCGGCAAAGCGAATCCGCGCCGCCGGCGATCACTGCGTCGACCACCCCGGCGCGCAGCAGGCGCGCCGCCGACATCAGTGCCTTGGCACTGGATGAACACGCCGTGGACAAGGTCCATGCCGGGCCCTGCGCACCGCTGCGCAGACGCACGAACTGCGCGGCGGTGCCCATTTCCTGCTGCGCGTAATCGTAATCCGCCGGCCAACGCCCCTCCGTGGCATGGGTGCACATGGCCCGTTCGCCTTCGCCAATACCCGATGTACTGGTTCCCAGCACCACGGCCACGCGCTCGGCGCCATAACGGGCGATCGCCGCGCCCACTGCAGGCGCGATCTGCGCCAGTGCGACCGCCAGCAGCGCGTTGTTGCGGCCGCGCAGGCCCAGCGGCAGTTCCTCCAGCGACGGCAACGGCGTGCACACTTCGCCCAGCGCCAGGGTGCGCCCCGGCAACAGGCTGTCGTTGTTGCGGAGCCCGCCTGGCACCTCGGCGAACATCGTCTCCGCAACCGCCGCGCGGCCATCACCCAGCGCGCAGACGATGCCCAGATCATTGAGGAAGACGGCCGTGTCCATCATTCCTGTCCCGCCATATCGATCGATTCGATGCGCAGCGCGTAGCCTTCCGCACGATTGTCCAGCTGCAGGCTGCCATCCTCCAGGCGCTGCAGCTGCAGCCACGCCACGCCCGCACGCGACAAGGTGCGCAGGTGCCCGTCGTCAGCCACCTGCCAATCGGCCGGCAGCACGGCAGCGATCGCGGCCGTCGGCCACAACGCGAACTGCAGGTCATCCAGCACCCGCTCCGCCCGGACCTGGGGCGGCAGCCACGACGCACGCTGCTGGGTCAGCTGTTGACCATCCCAGCGCAGGCGTACGCCGGTCTGGCCCATGGCCTGCACCGCCAGTTGCACCTGCTGCGCATCGGCTTCCAGCAGGGCGTCGAGATCACGTTCGTGGCGCCCGAAGCGAAAATGCAGCTGCTGCTGCAGCGCCACGGGCGCCGGCAGGCTGGAAGGGGCCAGGCGCAGCGGCGGCAGCTCCACCTGCGGTCTCGACATGCGCCCAGCGCAGGCGGACAGCAGCACGCACAGCAGCAGAGCCGCAGTGCGGCGCACGATCAGCGCTGGCACGTGGCCTCCGGCACACGTACGGGGCAACCGCTGTGGATGGAATGGTTCATGTAACGCCCTGCCGGCTACGGGGTGAGGGGGTAGATGATGTTCTGGAACCGGTTGCCACGCCAGCGGCGTGGATGCCTGCGCGCGCTGCGATTCAGGACGGCGGTAATGCATGGGGTGGTGGCCTGAACAACGGCGAGATCAGCCAGACCAGACCGATGCCGAACAGCAGGGTCAGGCCGAAGGCCCGCAGCGCCGGGGTCTGCGACAGCCCCAGCAGGCCGAACGACAGCCAGGTACTGGCCGCGCCCACGCACACCGCCAACCAGGCACTGGCGTCGCCGCGGTGCTCGATCAGGAAGATGCCGTAGTCGATGCCCATGCCCAGCAGCAGCATCAGCGCCAGCACGTTGAACAGCTGCAGCGGCTGGCCGAACAGGCCCAGCAGGCCCAGGGTCAGCGCACCGGCGATCAGGGTCGGCGCGAACACGCGCCAGGCCTGGCGGCGGTAGCGCAGCCACAGCGCGCCGAACACCAGCGCGATGCCGACCAGCAGCAGCCCACCCATCAGCTTGCGGTAGTGGCCGAGCAGGTGTGAGAAGTCGGCGGTGCGGTCGACCCAGCGCACGCCGGGCAGGCCTTCGGCGGCCCCACGCAGGGTCGCCAGCGCGTCGGCGCGCGACAGATCATCGACCATCACCACGCTGATCATCTGCCCACCCACCTCGCCCACCCACAGGTGACGGAACGGCTGCGATGCCGGCGACGCCAGGAACGCCTCGGCGGTCAGCGGCGATGCGGCAAATGCCGGGCGCGGCAGCGGTTCACCGACCGCCTCCGACACCGCCGACAGCACGCCCGGTTCCACCTTCGCGGTCAGTGCGGCATCCGCCTGCTGGCGCGCCGGCGACGGCAACCAGTCACTGATCGCACGGTATCCGCCGATGCGCTTGTCATTGGCCAGTGCGCGCAGGCGCGACGTCAATGCCTCTTCGCGCTGCAACACCTGGGCTGCATCACGGCCCTGCACCAGGTAGAACTGTGCCGGGCTGGGCATGCCCAGCAACTGGCTCAGGCGGATCTGCTGGGCCATCAGCGCCGGCGGCGAGGACTGCAGGCTGCGCAGGTCGTCGTCGCTCTGAAGGCGTGCGATGCCGACCGCGGACAGCGCCAGCGCGGCCACCACGAAGATCGTCACCGGGCCACGTCCATGCAGGCGCGGGAAGCGCTCCAGCGTGTTGCCCAGCCACTGCGAGAAGCGGGTCCGGCGGATCTCGCCGCCATCGAGCCACGGGAACCAGAAGATCACCGTGAGGAAGGCGGCGGCCAGGCCGACCACCGAGAACAGCGCCATCTGGCGCAGTCCCGGGAACGGCGCCAGGCCAAGCGCCAGGTACGCCAGTGCGCTGGTCAGCAGGGCCAGCCACAGGCCGGGCAGCAGGTGCCTCAGCAGTTTCCAGCGGCGGTCAGCAGGTTCGGCCTGGCGCGATGCGAACCAGTGGATGCCATAGTCCTCGGCCACGCCCACCAGCGATGCACCGAACACCAGGGTCAACACGTGCACGTTGCCGAACACCAGCACGGTCACCGCCAGCGCCACGCCACAGCCGATCAGCAGCGACGTGGCCACCAGCAGGATCGGCCGCAGCGAACGGAACGCGAGCCACACCAGCAGCAGCACGGCCGCCAGCGAGCCCCAGCCGATGGTGTTGATCTCCCGGTTGGCCTGCACCGCGGCCGCTTCGGCATGCAGCGGTACGCCCGCATGCAGGATCTCCAGATCGGGGGCGGCCCCCCTCGCCGCCTGCCCGGCACGCTCCAGCAGGCCATCCAGGTGGCGCTCGCCATCGAGCCTGAACGCAGAACCCGGAGTATCGAACTGCAGGACCGCCCAATGCTTGCCTTCGGCGTCAAGCAGGCCATCGTCGCCCAGGCGCAGCCCGGAACCCTGTGCCTGCTGCTGCCACCACTGCGGCCACAGCGACAGCGGGTCCTGCCGCCACTCGGTCAGGCGTGGGGCCCCCATCGGGCCGTACAGCGCAGCCAACGCCTGCTCGGCCAGCACACCGGGTTCAGCGTTCTGCAGCTGGTCGCGCTGGGCCGGCGTCAGCAGGCGGTCGCGGTACGGTGCGTAGAACGCGCGCGCCTCGTCGAACCAGCCCTCGATGGAACCACTGGGCACCAGCAACGCGTGGTCTGCGTCCTGGGCCATGGCACCGGCGAAAGCCGCCTGGGCGCGCTTGGCGGCAGCGCCGTCGCTGCTGCCGAGCAGCACCACCACCTGCCGCGAGCTGCCATCGGCGATGCGACGGGTGACATCGCTCAACAGGCGGTCGTGCGCGTCCTGCGGCAGCAGCGCCAGGATGTCGGTATCGATCCGCGATTGCTGGCTCCACAGGTGCCACTGCTGAACGCCCAGCGCCAGCAGCAGCACCAGCCAGGCGATGCCCAGCCAATGCCACCAGCGCCGCAAGCGCTCCGGCAGGTTCGACGCCATGGCCTCAGTCAAAGCGGCGTGCCTCGTCAGCGTTGAGCGTCGCCGGCGCCTCGCTCAGTTCACTGAACCGGATCTGCGTGCGGTCCTTGTTGGCTTCGACGATCTCGACCTGGCGCACGTAACGGTCCCCCTGAAGCGTCAGCGACTCGAACGCCTTGGCCAGCATCGCCGACTTCGGCGTCAGCCGCAGCCGCCAGCCCTGCCCTTCGCGACTGGCGGCAACGCTGAACTGGCTGGACAGCGCCTGCACGTCACCCCTCATCAGCGCGAACATGATCGCGTTCACCGAACGCATCGCCGGCTGTTGCCGTGCGTCGAGTTCGACGCGGGTGCTGCCATCGCGCTGACGGCTGAGGATGCGGTCGGCGGTGACCACCACTTCGGAGGGGAACGGCTTGAGCGTGGTCCAGATCACGCCGTGCTGGCGCGCGACCACGAAGCGACCCTGCGAGCGCAGCGGGTTCTTGAAGCCGCTGACCTGCTTTTCCTGGGTGAACTGGCCACGCAGCACGTCCGGCCGCGCCACCGCCTGGGTGATCGCATCGGTGGCGGGGTCGGCCGCCTGCACCAGCGGTGCGGCGGCCAGCAGCAGCGCGCACAGCAGCGCGCGCGAAACCGTGATCAGGGCGTTCATGGCGCAGGCACTCCCAGGCGTTCCCACAGCACCGGCGGGCACTGGTACTGCATTTCCCTGCTGATCGCGTCCACCGCGACCTGGATGGTCATCGCACGGGTCAGCACCTGGCCACTGTGCGCGTCGAGGATTTCGTACTCGATCTTCAACCGGTTCTCCCACTCGACGATCTTCGCGCGCACGCGCAGGGCCTGGTTGAACAGCAGCGGGCGCACGTACTTCACCCGTGCATCGACCACCGGCCACAGATAACCCGATTCCAGCATCTGCGGGTAGTCGTAGTTGTAGCGACCCAGCAGCGCACAACGCGCGATCTCGAAGTACTTGAAGTAATGGCCATGCCAGACCACGTTCATCGGGTCGCAGTCATGGAAGGCCGGGGCCAGTGCAACTTCGGCCACCCGTTCGATTGATTCATTCACCGGCATACAGCTCCCAGCGTTGCGTGCGGATCTCCACCAGCAGTTCCCGCAGTTCGCGATCCAGCGCGCGGTCCTCTTCGACCAGGGCGATGCGCTGCCCCAGGTCGGCGTACATGTCGGCCAGACAGCCATGCAGCTGCGCGTTCAGGCCAACCCGCTCGCGCAGCGCCAAGCCCTGGCGGGCGGCGATCAGCATGGCCGCCACCACCTGTTCCGTCAGCTCGATCACGCGCAGGCAGTCGCGTGCGGCGATGGTGCCCATGCTGACCTTGTCCTGGTTGTGGCATTCGGTGGAGCGCGAGAAGACCGACGCCGGCAGGGTCTGCTTCAGCGCTTCGGCGGTCCATGCCGACACGCTGATCTGCAGCGCCTTCAGGCCATGGTTGATGGCCGCACGCGGGCCGGTAGCGGCCGACAGATTGGCCGGCAGGCCATGGCTGTAGCGGGCATCCACCACCAGCGCCAGCTGCCGATCGAGCAGATCGGCAACGTTGGCCACCGTGTTCTTCAGGGTGTCCATCGCCAGCGCGATGTGGCCTCCGTAGAAGTGGCCACCGTGCAGGATGCGCTCGCCATCGCCATCGATCAGCGGATTGTCGTTGGCGCTGTTCAATTCGGTTTCGATCAGTTGGCGCAGGAACGGCAGGCTGTCTTCCAGCACGCCGATCACATGCGGCGCGCAACGCAGCGAATAGCGGTCCTGCAGGCGCTGTTCATTGCGCGGTGGACGCTCGCTGTGCAGGTCGCCGCGCAGGCGTGCGGCAATGCGCATCTGGCCCGGGTGCGGCTTGGCCGCGAACAGGTCTTCATCGAAGTGGTGCGCATTGCCGTCACTGGCCAGCACGTTGAACGCGGTCAGGCGCGTGGCCATGCGTGCCAGGTAGTCGGCGCGCTGCCAGGCCAGACAGGCCAGGCCGGTCATCACCGCGGTGCCGTTCATGATCGCCAGGCCCTCCTTTGGCCGCAGCTTCAACGGCGCCATGCCGATCTTCGCCAGCACTTCGGCCGCTGGTTGCACGCGGTCCTCGTGCAGCACCTCGCGTTCGCCGCACAGCACCGCGGCCACGTAGGACAGCGGGGTCAGGTCGCCACTGGCACCGACCGAGCCTTCGGCCGGAATCATCGGCAGCACGTCGTGCTGCAGCAGCATGGCCAGCCCCTCCAGCAACGGCACGCTGACACCGGACATGCCACGCACCAGCGACGCCAGGCGAGCGGCCAGCACCGCGCGGGTCTCGACCGGGTCCAGGTAACGGCCCAGGCCGCAGCCATGGTAGGTGTACAGATGGTGCGGAAGCTCGGCCACCAGCGCCGGCGGAATGTTCACCGTGCACGAGTCGCCATAGCCGGTGGTCACGCCATAGATCACACCCTCGTCGCGCAGCAGGCGGTCGAGGAAATCGGCACCGCGCTGGATGTGCGCGCGGAACGCGGGAGCCTCGCTCAGTGCGGCTTGGCGCCGCCGCTGGCCCAGGGCAACCACATCTTCGATGGTCAACGGTGCATCGCCAAAGCGGCACACGGATACGGCGTCAGTCGTCATGCGAAGCCTGATCCCAGAAGGGAAAGAAATTGAACCAGTCCAGCGGCGACTGGATGACCTGGCGTTCCAGCCAACCCGCATAGCGCTGCACCTGCCCGGACAGCGCGGCATCACGCGAACCGCGTGGCAGCACGATGCGATCGGCGAACGGCTCGAACACGATCCGGTAACCTTCGCCCTCATGCAGGCAGGACATGGTGTAGACCGAGCAGCCCAGTGCAGCGGCCAGCACATAGCCCCCAATCGGGAATGGTGCACGCTGCCCGAGGAATTCGGCACTGATGCTGCGCCCGCCGCCGACCGGCGTACGGTCGCCGACAATGGCCACGAAACCGCCTGCGGCCACCTTGTCGGCCAGCATCATCGCCGTGGCAGGCCCCATCTCGGTGACCTGCACAAGCTCCACCGCCGCCAGCGGATCCAGCCGGCGCAGCAGGCGGTTGAAGCGCTGCGCATGCGCGGTATGCACCAGCACGGTGATGCGCAGGCCGGGGACCCGCTCGGCCAGCACCTGGCACAGTTCCAGGCAACCGATGTGCGCGGTGAGGATCAGCCCGCCTTCGCGCTGCGCGATCTTCTCCAGCACCGGGGTGCGATGCAGGTGGATGCGTTCGGGCGGATAGCGCCCGCCGATGCCGAGGATCTTGTCCAGCATCGTGTCGGCAAACGAAAAGAAGTGGCGCAGGCTGTCGCGGCGGGTTGGCGCGCGGCCCAGCACGCCGCTGTGGGCCTGCAGCCGCTGCAGATACTGCATCGAGGCCTCGCGGCCAACGCGGTTGCCCAGCCAATGGCAGGCCACCACCGGCCACACGCACATGCGGAATGGCCAGCGCCCGAACCAGCGGTGCACCCAGTACAGGACCAGCACGCCGGCCACCGAGGTGGATTCACCGATATCGGCCCAGTGCGGGGCACCCTGCGCGGTCGCCATTTCAGCGCTGCCCCTGCAGGCGGCGGCACAGCAGGCGCGGTGCGCGCCGGAGCATGCCGAAGAACAGGCGTGCGTGCATGCGGGTGATGCGCACGTTGTCGCGCCACATGTCAAAGTGCGACACGCCATCGGATGGATAGGTCACGCGTGTGGCCAGGTGCTCGACCGGAACCTGTCGCCAGTACAGGCGCACGATCACCTCGGTATCGAAATCCATGCGCCGGCCGATGGTCTCTTCGCCGATCAGGCGCAGAACCGGTGGCAGCGGGTACACGCGGAAGCCGCACATGGTGTCGCGCAGGTGCAGCGACAGCGTATTGATCCAGACCCAGATGTGGGTGGCGTAGCGCCCATACAGGCGTGCCTTCGGTACGCTGGCATCGTAGGCCGGGATACCACAGATCACCGCATCCGGATGGGCACGCGATGCCTCGATGAAGCGCGGCAGGTCGCCGGTATCGTGCTGGCCGTCGGCATCGATCTGCAGCACGTGGCTGTAGCCACGCGCGTGGGCCTCGGCAAACCCGGCCAGCATCGCCCCGCCCTTGCCCTGGTTGACGTCCAGGCGCAGCAGGTCGACACCCGGGCGCTGTGCCAGCGAACGCAGCACGGCCGCACACGCGTGATGTGAACCGTCGTCCACCAGCAGGCACGGAAGGCCACAGCCCAGCACGCCGTCGACCACCGCTGCGATCGCATGTTCGTGGTCGTAGACAGGAATCACCACCAATGGCGCGAACGCGGCACCGGCAATGGAGGGATCAATCCGCATCGGCGAACACCACTTTTCCACTGGAGTGCATCCCATGGCTGGAGGTATAGCGGAAACCCAGCACGCCGCGCGCGGCATCCCAGTCCAGCTGCAGCGTCAGCACGTCACCCGGCCGCGCCACATGCTGGAACTTCAGCGCGTCCATCCGCAGGAAACCTGCGGGCATCGCGAAGGCCTGGCGGCCGAAACGCACCGCCCAGTCCAGCTGGGCCACACCGGGCAGGATCGCGGCCTGCGGGAAGTGGCCCTGGAACGGCCGCAGCGACGGGTCGAGGGTCATGCGCAATGTCGCGCTGGACGTATCGCGGTGATCCCACAGCGGTACCGGCATCAGCGGCTGGAACAATGCCACCAGCGCCGCCTGGGTGACCTTGCCCTGCGCATTGAGCGGCAGCGACTGGACCAGTCGCCAGCGACGTGGACGGGTCACTGCGTCATGGCTGTGGGCCAGCCGCGCGCCCAGGCGCTGGCCGAGTGCACGCCGCGCCGCCTCACCGCCGTCCAGCAGCGCGGAATCTGCCGGCACCACCACCGCTGCAAGCTGCTCGCGCTGGCCCGGCAGCACCAGCACGCGTGCATCCTCCACTTCGGCATCGTCGCGCAGCGCGCGTTCCAGCGCATCCAGCGAAACGCGCCGCTCTTCGACCTTGACGATGCGATCGGTTCGGCCCAGCAGGCGGAAACAACCGTCGGCCAGCGCTTCGACGCGGTCCTGGGTGCGCCACCAGCCGGCGCTCTCCAGGTGCGGCGACGCCACCGCCAGGCATCCCTCATCGACCCGCCACTGCACGCCGGGCAGCGGCTGCCACGGCGGCAGGTCGGTTTCCCAGCGACGCCAAGCGATGCCACCGGTCTCGCTGCTGCCGTACACCTCGGTGGGAGCCACGCCCAACCACTGCCGCACCTGCCGCGCCGCGTCTTCAGGCAGCGGACCGCCGGAGGAAAACACCGCGCGCAAGCGGCCATGCAGGCTGGCCCAATCCAACTGTTCCGGCAGGCGCTTGAGATGGGCCGGGGTTGCCACCAGCACCGTATCGGTACCGGACAGCGCCGCCACCAGATCCTCATGGAAGAAGCGGCGCGGATGAATCAGGCGACCAGCGGCCAGCGGCCACAGCACCCGGAACAACAGGCCGTAGATGTGCTGGTGCGAAACCGTGCCATGCACCTCCGCACCTTCCAGCCGTTCGCCGAACGCAGCCTGCAGCGCTTCAACCTCGCGCGCCAGCTGGTCCAGGCGCTTGCTGATGGCGCTGGGTTGGCCGGTGCTGCCGGAGGTGAACACACACAGTTCGCAGGTGCGCTCGTCCAGCATCCGCAACGCACCGTCCGCCATTGCATCCGCCGCCGCAAGCGGGCGGTAGTCGGCGGAGACATCGCCCGCAAAGCCACTCACCCGTGGCTGCAGGGCCTGCAGCGTGGCCGGCAGGTTGTCGGCCGCCAGGAACACCCGCTTGCCGGCATGCCAGGCACCGTACAGCGCCGCGGCGAAGGCAACGGCATCGTCGAAGTACAGGGCCCAGTCGCGCCCCTCGGCAGCAGCAAAGGCCGCGCGCCACGCCAACACGCGCCGGTGGAACCCGGCGTGGTCGAGCAGCACACCGTCGCAGACGCCGACCGGGCGTTGCGGCCGCGCATCCAGCAGCAGCCGATCCAGGGCAATCCACTCAGCCATGCGTGTGCACCGCCCTGACCCGTTGCCGCACCAGCCATTCACCCGCAAACAGGATTCCCATCAACACGTACGCCAGCAAACCGTTGTAGAGCATCCAGACCCGGTCCGACGCATACAGCGCGGTCAGCAGGGCCAGGCTGCCGTTGAACACGAAGAAGCCGCACCACACTTGGGTGACGCGACGGGTATAAGGCACCGCCGACGCCGGCAGGTCCGGCTCCTGCAAGCGGGCCAGGCGCTCGACCACCGGTGGGCCGAATCGAAGGCTGCCGGCGAACACGACCAGCATTACGGCATTGACAAGCGCCGGATACAGCTTCAATGGCAGCGCCTGGTTGAGCACCGTGGCCAGCACCGCGAGCAGGCCGGCACCCGCTGCCGCGCCCCACCACACCGGTTGGCGCGTGCCGAGCGCCCGCAGCAGGGCCAGCGCGAACAGCAGCAGCGACGACCAGCGCGGCTCGAAACGGCCCATCGCCAGATAGACCAGCAGCGGATAGGCCAACGAGATCGCAGCCACCGCCACCGTGCGTGCGCGTGCCATGGGAGCGACGCCCGCGCTGCGGTCAGGCGGCCGCCTGGTCCGGCAGCAGGCCATGCGTCACATCGACGATGTCCTGCACCGTACGCACGGCCTTGAATGCTTCCGGCTGCAGGTTGCGCCCCAGCAGCGGCTTGAGCTGGACGATCAGATCGACCGCATCGATGCTGTCGATGTCCAGATCGTCGTACAGGCGAGCCTGCGGCGTGATCCGGGCCGGTTCGATCTCGAAGCTGTCGGTGAGGATGGAAACGATGCGATCGAACAGTTCATTCTTGGTCATGGCAGTTCCTGGCACCGGTTACGACCGATGGGCGGCGACGAACTCGCCAAGCGCGCGCACGCTGGAGAAATGGCGGCGGGTCTCTTCCGAGTCGGATGACAGGCTCACACCGTACTTCTTCTGCAGGGCCAGGCCCAGTTCCAGCGCATCGATCGAATCCAGGCCAAGGCCCTCGACGAACAGCGGCGCAACCGGGTCGATATCCTCCGGCGTGATGTCCTCCAATGAAAGCGAGGAAATGATCAATACCTTGATCTCGTGCTCAAGTGCTTGCACGGGTGGGGTCTCCAGACAGGTCGAAGTAACGGGAAAGGTGCTCGGTGACGCGACGTGCCGCCAGGGCATTCCCTCCTGGCGAGTCGTCTTCGACCAGAAATGACGAGATCGGGATATCTTCGCCGATCTGCAGCCGAACGTGAAAGCAACGCGAGGGAATACGATACCACTTCTGCCCTTTTGCCAGGGTCGGCGGCGTACAGGTGATCCGCACCGGTGTGATGTCCAGACGACCGCGGACGGCAATGTTGGCGGCGCCGCGCTGCAGCCGCAGTGGCTGCCCGGGCACGCTGCGGGTGCCCTCCGGAAAAATGACCAGACTGCCCCCCGCACGGACCGCCTTCACGCAGTCATCGACCAGGCCGGGCCCATCGTCGTTGGCAATGTAGCCGGCGGCCCGCACCACACCACGCATGAACGGGTTGCTGGCCACCGCGCGCTTGACCACGCACTCCGCGTTGGGCAGCAGTGACACGAGGCAGACCACATCGATGAGCGTCGGATGGTTGGCCAGCACCAGCAGGCCGTCGCGCTGCAGGCGTTCGCGCCCTTCGATCTCGCAGGTCATCACGCCCAGGCTGCGCATCAACCGCAGCTGCCCGGCAAAGGCGAGCTGGACCAGACGCCGGGCACGGCGGCGGCGCGCCAGCGGATCGCGCATCAGCAGCAGCAACGGCATCACCACCGTTCCCAGCATCAGTCCGCCCGCGCCAAAGGCGAGGAAACACAGGGCCGTAGCGAGTACCCGCCAGGCGTGATCGAGGCGTTGCAGCCCCTCAGCCACGGCGGCCCCAGGACCAGCGTTGTCCCTGCGTTACATGCTCAAGCGCCGGCATCCCCGACAACAGGAAACGATGCAGGTCCAGTGCGTGCGGCAGATCGCCCGGCACGCCTCGGGCGGCACCCGCCGGTCCCCAGCGCAATGACAGGGTCTGGCAGTCCTCACGGGGCTGGGTGAGACGCCAGCACCATGCGAAGAACACGTCGGGTTCGTCGGCGAACGGCGCGTATATGCCCGGCAGGGGCGACTCGTACACCACCACGCGCACCTCACGGGCGCCATCGGCCAGCAGGCCGGCCGCTTCCAGGCAGGCGGCTTCCGCCGTGGCCTGGCCCGCGGCCAGCGCCAGGTAATTGCCGCGATGACCGCGGGCAATCGAGTACAGGGCGGCAATGGCGTTGTGCACCGACAACCCGAAGGTCGTGGGCGACAGGGGTTCTCCGGCTGCCAGCGATGCCAGCAGCTCCATCGAGCGGGGCACATCGCCATGGCGGCTGGCGAAAACCAGCGGCACCTGGCTGTCGGCACCCTGCGCGTCCTCGCACCAGCATGCGGCCTGGATCGCCATCCGGCCCAGCCGTTCGATGCGGCGACGCTGCATCGCCGGGACTTCGCTGAGCGCTGGCGCGCCCTCGCCCACGGGCAGGAACGGCGCATCGGCCCAGCGAAGCCATTGGCTGCGCTCGGTCAGGCCGGGCGCCCAGGCGGCCCAGTCGACGACGGAAAATTCAATCATCTAGCGGAGGTGTTTCACTACGGGAACGATAGGCACGGGCCATTCAAGGCGACGCGCGGCTCCCCCTTCCTGCAGCCGTGCGTCCGTCCAGGACGTTGCCGGCTACCCCCTTGGCTGCCGGAAAGGAGCGCACGCTATCACGTCCAATGCAGTGAATGCAGTTTTCACAAACAACAACGCGGGAACGGCCAGCCGCAGTTCCCGCGTGGGAGGCTCAGTGGTATCCCGCGTCAGCGTGCACTTTCCCGCGGAATACGCGGTACGACCACGCGGTATAGCCGAGGATGACCGGCAGCAGAACGACCAGGCCAACAAGGGTGAAGCCCAGTGACGAGGCCGGCGCGGCAGCCTGCCACAGCGTCATCGACGGCGGCAGCAGGTAGGGCCACATGCCCAGCACCAGGCCGAGGAAGCCGAGCACGAACAGAGCCAGGCTGAGCAGGAACGGCGGCAGGTCGCGGCGCGGGTGGGTGGCGCTGCGCCACAGCGCGGCCGCCACCGCCAAGGTCAGCAGCGGCACCGGCGACAGCCACCAGAAGTTGCCGTCGCTGAACCAGCGCGCCATCAACCGCGAATCGAGGAATGGCAGCCAGCTGCTGACCAGGCCCATCGCCGCGATCACCGCCACCACCAGCGGCCGGGTCAGCTGCCGCGCCAGCGCCTGCACGCGCCCTTCGGTCTTCAGGATCAGCCAGGTGCTGCCCAGCAACGCATAGCCGGCCACCAGCGCGGCACCGGTCAGCATTGCGAACGGGCTGAACCAAGCGAACGGTCCGCCCTGATAAACACCGCCCACCAGCGGGATGCCCTGTACCAGGGTGCCCAGGATCACGCCCTGCGCGAACGTGGCCAGCAGCGAACCGAGCGCGAACGCCACGCTCCATAGCCGGCGCGAACGGTGTGCCTTGAAGCGGAACTCGAACGCCACGCCACGGAACACCAGTGCCACCACCAGCAGCAGCACCGGCAGGTACAGCGCCGAGAGCAGCGCCGCATACGCCTTCGGGAACGCCGCCAGCAGGCCGGCGCCGCCCAGCACCAGCCAGGTCTCGTTGCCGTCCCAGATCGGCGCGGCGGTGTTCATCATCAGGTCCAACTGGTCCTCGTCCTCGGCGAATGGGGCGAGGATGCCGATGCCGAGCACAAAGCCGTCCAGCACCACGTACATCAGTACGCCGAAACCGATCACCGCGAACCATGCCACCGGCAGCCAGGTCATCAGGTCCATGTCAGCGCTCCTCCAGCGGTTCGTCGGCGGCCGACAACGGGCGCGCCGGGGTATGGCTGCCGTGGTCCAGCGAAGGGCCTTCGGCGTAGGGCTGCGGCCCGTGGCGCAGGATCTTCACCAGGTACCAGATGCCCCAGCCGAACACGAAGGCGTAGCCAACCACGTACACACCCAGCGACAACGCCGTCATCCACGCGCTCTGCGGGCCGACTGCATCAGCAGTGCGCAGCACGCCATACACCACCCAGGGCTGTCGGCCCATCTCGGTGACGAACCAGCCCGACAACAGTGCGATGAAGCCGCTGGGCAGCATCCAGTTCCAGCCGCGCAGCAGCCACGGCGAATCCAGCAGCTTGTTCCGCCACAGCTGGAAGGCCGATACCCAGGCCAGCAGCAGCATCAGCGTGCCCAGCCCGACCATGATGCGGAAGGCGAAGAACACCGGCATCACCGGCGGCCGCTCGCTGGCCGGTACTGAGGTCAGCGGGTCGAAGGTGCCGTCCAGGCTGTGGGTCAGGATCACGCTGCCCAGCTTCGGGATGGCCACTTCGAAATCGTTGCGCTCTTCCTTCTCGTTGGGCAGCGCGAACACCACCAGCGGTACGCCCTCGCCTTCCCGGGTTTCATGCCAGTGCGCTTCCACCGCCGCGATCTTCATCGGCTGGTGCTTGAGCGTGTTCAGGCCATGCATGTCGCCGACGAAGATCTGCACCGGCACGGTCAGCGCGGCGAACGCCACGGCGGCGATCAGCATGCGCCGGCCCGCTTCCACGTGCGTGCCCCTGCGCAGGTACCACGCGCCCACGCCACCGATCACGAAACAGGTCGTGATGAACGACCCCAGCGCCATGTGCGCCAGGCGGTAGGGGAACGAGGGATTGAACACCACCTGCCACCAGTCCACCGGATGCACGATGCCGTTGACCATCTCGTAGCCGGCCGGCGTGTGCAGCCAGCTGTTGGACGACAGGATCCAGAACGTGGAGAACAGCGTGCCCAGCGCCACCATGCAGGTGGACAGGAAATGCAGGCGCGGCGAGACCCGGCCCCAGCCGAACATCATCACGCCGAGGAAGCTGGCTTCCAGGAAGAACGCGGTCAGCACTTCATAGGTCAGCAGCGGGCCGATGACCGTGCCGGCCACCTCGCTCAACCGCGGCCAGTTGGTGCCGAACTGGAAGGCCATGACGATGCCGCTGACCACACCCATGCCGAACGACACCGCGAAGATCTTCTGCCAGAAGAAATACAGCTCGCGCCACACGGGCAGCTTCGTGCGGAGCCAGCGCCATTCGATGAAGGCCAGCCAGCTGGCCGTACCGATGGTGAAGGCGGGGAACAGCACGTGGAAACTGATGACGAATCCGAACTGGATCCGGGACAACAACAACGCGTCCAAGGGACGCCTCCTGCCTGCGACCGGTGGGATACCGGACCACTTTAGGAGGATTTCGTTAAGGTGGGATGCGACCGGGTGACGCGCTGCTTCACTTTGTCGCAGGGGGCGAGCGTTTTCGTCGGTGAACGTGTCAGAACGGTTTCAACAATGCCAGCGGTTCCTGCCGGACCGTCCGCCATGCACGGGGCAGCAGGGCGGCAAGGCTCGCCAGCATCACCAGCATGAACGCCAGCGACCCTGTCAGCCAAGGCGATATCGCGACCTCGTGCTGCGGCGACCAGAGCAGGTGCAGCAACCACGCACCCAGCAGGGCGCCGGGAACAGTGAAGATGCTGACTTCGAAGATGATCTCCGCGAAAATCACCGATCCGCGGGCACCCAATGTTCGACGAATACCGATGGAGCGCCGCCTGCGCTCCAGCCATGCGCCTACCACGCCGGACACGCCGGCCATCAGCACACCCAGGACCACCGCCGCCATGAAAGCAAGCATGGCCGTCGTGAAGCGGTCTGCCCGAAGGTAGGCATCACGATATCCCGCCAACGTGTCAACGCCTGACGGATTCACGACGCGATAGGGCTGCCGCAGCGCTTCAACGGTGCGGTCAAGCAGCACGCGGTCCACCTCCGCGTGGGATCGGGTCAGGTAATAGCGGCTCGCGCCGGTTGGAAATCCGGGAAACAGCGCCCACTGCGAGTCCCGATCGTTTCCCCCTGGCGCAGGCCCGACGATGGACGAGAACACACCCACGATCACCCTGCTGCTTCCCGGCCCGAAGTACAGCTGACGACCCACGGCGCTCTCCGAGCCAAACAGACGCACGGCCAATGCCTCGCTGATCAGCACGACAGGCGCGCCGTCGGCCGCCTCATGGTCTGCCGGCAAACGCCCCGTCACCACCTGTGCCCCCAGCATCGTCAACAAGCCTGGGCTGGCGGTTACCACGGAAATGCGGTCACAGCCAGCCACGTCGCTGCTACCAGCCGCCATGGCGCGGGCCATGGCCGCATCGCTGGTGCATGCGCCGTAGTGATGTGCCCTGCCTCCGAATGGAACCGAATCGCTGGCGACCACCTGCCGGACGCCAGGTAGCTGGATGGCGGAGAGGTCCGATCGCACCACCGAAGGCGCCACCCTCTCTTCGATATCGGAGACCCGGATGACACCGATCGCCTGTGCTCCCTCGATGCCCCGCGTGTTCAATCGTGAGAAACCATCTGCTGCAGACTGCAGGGCAAAGGCGCAGGCCAGGCTGGCCAGTGCGGCCTGTACAAACAGCAGCGACGCGCGCCCCAGGTGGTTGCGGACTTCCTGCATTGAATCCAGCATTTCACGCCGCTCCCTTTGCAAACAACCGCGACAGCGACCCGCTCCGGCAGACTTCCAGCGCCGGGATGAGCGCACACAACAGTGCTGTCGCGAACCCAACCCCGGCCGCCATCAGTACGGATGCCGGATCCAGCGTAGTGATTGCCGACGGAAGCACCTTCCCTGTCGCCACCAGCCGCATGCCCACCGCATACGTAATGGCCGCCAATGCGGCACTGGCCAATCCCGACGATGCCGACTCCCACATGAGCTGGGCAAAGACATCCCCCCGCCGGGCACCCCGCGCGCGACGTATCGCAAGCTCGCGACGGCGTGCGCCCAGGCTGAATCCCAGCAGCGCGGCCGCATTGACGATGCAGACCACCAGCAGAAGCAGTGCCAGATGAAGCTGGGTCCGCGTGCGCTCAGGGACCAGCTCCTGTCGATCCAGCCACGCCATCAGCGGCCAGAGCCCGACCTGATCGCCATCCGGGTCGACCTGCACATCCCGGGCCTGTGCATACGCATTCAGCATCGCGCGGTATCCAGACACGTCATCCACTGTCGGTAGCCATGCCCACAGTTGCAGCTAGGACGCCTGGGCGCCGCCAAGTTCCACCCCCTCGCCGCCGCCCCAGACCGCCACGCCGTCGACCACGGTCAACCCGTCCTCAATGGCGGTTTCAACCGGCAGATAGATCTGATCGGGTTCCACGAAAGGACGGCGGGTCACGTCTCCCTGGAACATCGGCACCGGATGCCAGTCCTCCGCCACGCCGACAACCGTGTACGTGCGCCCGCTCAGCTCCAGCGGATGGCCGATGCATCCTGCCGGGCACTCGACCGCTGCGGCTCCCTGCGACAGCACAGCGATCCGACTTCCGGCCTGCCCTTCCTCCGCCGTCCACGATCGCCCTTGCACCAGCGTGATCCCGAGCACGCTGAACACCTCTGACGTCGCGTATCTCGCACGCAGCCGGACACTTGACTGCCCGGCTTTCAGCAGGGTCACGGCGCCACCGGCCATGGCTGCCTGGTTCCAGGCATGCCCTTGCTCCAGCAGGGCTTTGGCATCAGGCCAGGTCAACCCCTGCCCAGGATCAGGCGCTGCCGCATGCTGTGCCCGTGGGCGCACATCCAGGTGTGGACGGAAGAGCGACCCGCTGCGTCCCGGGGCCGGATCGGAGGATGCCTGCAGCACAATGGACAGCATCACCATCGCGGTTCCCACGCCAGCACCAAGCATGAGGGCCACGGCAATGTGCGTCCCGAGGCGCTGCCGAAAGCGCTTGAGCGACAGAGAAACGTAATAGAAAATCACATACCCTCCATAGCGTTGACCCTTCGCCTAGACCGACGCGATCGGCATCCCACGCAGGAGCGGATCCCCGCTTCTCACTGGATCGCCAGGAGTGGCCAGATACGGGCTGAAGGCACGGGCAGCACAGACTTGCCGATCTTCGACATGACGCATCTCCGTTGAAGTTGATGGAACGCGAACATGTTCAAGCCTCCCCGGCCATGACCTGCGTCAGCGACTGCCGACGACCGAGCGTTCCCCAGAACGCACACGAACCTCAATAGCGGACTGGAACTCTGCAACTATCCTCAAGATGGTTGAGCGCTCGGAATCACTGTCGGCAGCATCAGCTTACGATTGGCGATGCGATCACCACTCGTCATGGCGCCAATCACCACATCTTGATGAAGCTCGCGAATTTCACGAGTCCTCATTCCAGGTCGTTGGTCCTGCAGACCACGCAGAATGCGTCCAACGCATCACCACGTCCTGTCAGCGCCAGAAGTACCAGACAGCCCCTGCCACCAACGCCCCCAGCAACGCCACCTGCACCACCACATAGCCCACGCCACTGTCGCGCGACTCAGCGGCAATGCGCTTATTCAGCGCCTCGCTTACATCCGGCGTTTCCTCCTGCCGCGCCTGCTCTCGCAACGCCTGTGCCAGCGCGCGCGCTTCCGCATCGCGGGGATCGGTCGGTGGGTTCACAGCAGTTCTCCGGCGGTGGCGTGCCGCGTCAGTTCCTGTTTCAGGACCTGACGTGCGCGGAACAGGTGGCTCTTGATGGTACCGCGTGCCAGCCCGGTCACCTGTTCGATCTCGGCCAGATCGAAATCTTCCAGATAGTGCAGACCGACGATCAGCCGCTGTGGCGCGCTCAGCCGCTCCAGTGCCGCGCCCAGCTGGCGCCCGGTCTGCAATGCCTCGCTCAGCTCCGCCGGGCCTGGGCCTTCATCGCCGATGCCCAGTTCTTCCGGCACCTCCACCGCCACCATCCACTGCGCTTCCAGGCGTCGCCGGCGCAGGTGCTGCAGCGCGGTCGTATAGGCCACCCGTGAGACCCAGGTGCGCAGCGAGGATTCAAAACGGAACCGGTGCAGCTGGCGGTACACCGCAAAGAAGGTTTCCTGCAGCAGGTCGGCGACCTGGTCGCGGTCGCCGACCATCCGCCCGATCACATGCGCGCAGGTACGTTGATGGGCCTGCACCAGCTGCGCGAACGCCGGTTGCGAGCCATCGATGATGGCGATGACCAGGGCGCGGTCGTCGTCCGCGTCCGGCGTGGGCTCGACGGGGACGTCGCGGCGTCGTCCCCGCAATGCAGCCAGTGCTCCGCCCAGCAGGCTCATGCGCGGGGCGCCCCCTGTGCCCGTGGCATGCCTGCCTCAGCCCTTGCGCGCGGCAGGACGGGTGAAGTGCCAGGCAAGCAGCTGGCCAAGGCCGGCGCTGCCGACCATCGCGGCGGCGGCGCCAAAGGTCAGCTCGCGTGCGCCGATCGCCTCCAGCAGGCCCATCGCCACGGCCAGGCTGACCAGGCTGATGCCCCAGCGCAGCGCCCCCTGGCGGCGGCGCTCCTCTTCCAGTACGGCCAGCGAGCGGATCACTTCCTCCGGCACGTGCGGGGCCACCAGCTTGCTGCGGGCGCGGGCATCGGCAATGGCATGGATCGCGTAGGCGATGCAGATGAAGAGGGTGATCGGGATGAGTTCCTGCATGGTCGGGCTCCTGTTCGATGGATGATGCGGGTTCAGGAGATTGGATGCGCGACCCCGGCAACCGGTTGCAGCATTTTGCCGATTCCGTTGCCATGACCTGTGGCCCCTGCCCCGGGCCGGGGCGGCTGCTACCCTTGGCCGGTTTCCTCATCCGGTGCCGTCCGCCCATGTCCCGAGTGCTGCCCCTGTCCCTCCTGCTGTCGGCCGTGCTGGCCGCACCGGCCGCGCATGCTGCGCCCACGCCGATCACCATCGAACAGGCCATGGCCGACCCGGACTGGATCGGTCCGCCGGTCGAAAAGGCCTGGTGGTCGTGGAACAGCCAGCAGGTGGAATACCAGCTCAAGCGCAACGGCAGCCCGGTGCGCGATACCTTCCGCCAGCCGCTGGCCGGTGGCGTGGCCGCGCAGGTGGCCGATGACCAGCGCGGTACCCTGGACGTGGCCGAGCCGGTCTACGACCGCAGCCGCAGCCGCAGCGCCTTCGTGCGCAATGGCGACGTGTTCGTGCGCGACCTGCGCAGCGGCGCGCTGACCCAGCTGACCCGCAGCAACGAGCGCGCGGGCAACGTGAACTTCGCTGCCGACAACGGCGTGATCTGGCGCGTCGGCCAGAACTGGTTCCACTGGACCGCCGCCAACGGCGTGCAGCAGGTGGCCAGCCTCAAGGCCGAGAAGGACCCGCGCACGCCGCCGAAGGCCGACGTGCTGCGCGACCAGCAGCTTCGCACGCTGGAAACCCTGCGCCGCGACCGCGACCAGCGCGAGGCATTGAAGGACCAGGACCAGCGCTGGCGCCAGGCTGATCCGACCCGCGCACCGGGCCCGGTCTATCTGGGTGCCGACGTGGAGATCGCCGACAGCGTGCTGTCGCCGGACCTGACCCACCTGATCGTGGTGACCAAGCCGAAGGACTTCGATGACGGCCGCGGCGGCAAGATGCCGCTGTACGTGACCGAGTCGGGCTACGAGGAAACCGAAGACACCCGCACCCGCGTCGGCCGCAACGGCTTCGAGCCGCACACCCTGTGGTACGTGGACGTGCGCACCGGCAAGGCCGAAAAGGTCTCGCTGGCCGGGCTGCCAGGCATCAGCACCGATCCGCTGGCCGAGCTGCGCCGCAAGGCCGGCAAGGATGCGCTGAAGGGCGAACGCAGCGTGCAGGTGATGAGCGACTTCATGGGCGGCGGCATCCGCTGGAGCGCCGACGGCCAGCAGGCCGCAGTGATGCTGCGTGCCAACGACAACAAGGACCGCTGGATCATCAGCGTCAACGCTGCCGACGGCCGCGTGCAGAACCGCCACCGCCTGACCGACAACGCCTGGATCAACTGGGGTTTCAACGATTTCGGCTGGATGGCCGATGGCCGCACGCTGTGGCTGCTGTCCGAGGAATCGGGCTTCTCGCACCTGTACACCCAGGCCGGCACCGCCAAGCCGCAGGCGCTGACCAGCGGCAAGTGGGAAACCTCGGCGCCGGTGCCTTCGGCCGATGGCAAGGGCTTCTACTTCCTGTGCAACCAGCAGGCGCCGCATGACTACGAAGTCTGCGCGGTCGATACCGGCAGCCGCCAGGTGCGCGAGCTGACCAGCCTCAACGGCGTGGAAGACTTCTCGCTGTCGCCGGACGGCCAGCAGCTGCTGGTGCGTTACTCCGGTGCCTACCTGCCGCCGCAGCTGGCGGTGCTGCCCAGCGCCGGTGGGCAGGCGCGCGTGCTGACCGATACCCGTACCGCCGACTACAAGGCCCGCCAGTGGATCCAGCCGAAGCTGGTGGCGGTGCCGTCCAAGCACGGCGCCGGCGTGGTCTGGGCCAAGTACTACGAGCCGGAAACCAAGGAACCGGGGAAGAAGTACCCGATCGTGATGTTCGTGCACGGCGCCGGCTACCTGCAGAACGTGCACCAGCGCTACCCGGCCTACTTCCGCGAGCAGATGTTCCACAACCTGCTGGTGCAGAAGGGCTACATCGTGCTGGACATGGATTACCGCGGCAGCGAGGGCTACGGCCGCGACTGGCGCACGGCGATCTACCGCAACATGGGCCACCCCGAACTGGAAGACTACAAGGACGGCCTGGACTGGCTGGTCGACACCCAGCAGGGTGACCGCGACCACGCCGGCATCTACGGCGGTTCCTACGGCGGCTTCATGACCTTCATGGCGCTGTTCCGCTCGCCGGGCACCTTCAAGGCCGGCGCCGCGCTGCGCCCGGTGGTGGACTGGCACCAGTACAACCACGGCTACACCAGCAACATCCTCAACACCCCGGACATCGATCCGGAGGCGTACCGCGTGTCCTCGCCGATCGAGTACGCGCAGAACCTGCAGGACAACCTGCTGATCGCCCACGGCATGATGGATGACAACGTGTTCTTCCAGGACTCGGTGAACCTGACCCAGCGCCTGATCGAACTGCACAAGGACAACTGGTTGATCGCACCATACCCGCTGGAGCGCCACGGCTACGTGCGCGCCGACTCCTGGCTGGACCAGTACAAGCGCATCCTCAAGCTGTTCGAGCAGAACCTGAAGTGAGCGACGCCGCGGCCACGATCCAGATCGTGGCCGCGGTCATCCTGGATGACCGCGGCCAGGCGCTGGTGGTGCGCAAGCACGGCGCCAGCCGCTTCATCCAGCCGGGCGGCAAGCCCGAAGCCGGCGAGACGCCACTGCAGGCACTGGCCCGCGAACTGGATGAAGAAATTGGTGTGCAGCTGCGCGCCGGGACCGCCATCGCGCTGGGCACGTTCGAGGACTGGGCGGTGAATGAACCGGGCCACCGCGTGCAGGCACAGGCGTGGTGGGTGCAGGTGCACGGCACGCCACAGGCGCGCGCCGAGATCGCCGAACTGGCCTGGGTGCCGCTGCAACCGCCGCATGGCCTGCCCTTGGCACCCTTGAGCGAACACCATATCCTGCCGGCGGTCGCCACCCGGGTGACGGCCCGCTGATTACCCCACTGCTGCCCAGGACATCGGATGTCGCTTCAATCGCACCAAGGCCGTCCTTCCAGCGCAGTCACCGCCCAGGATTTCATCCGACCGCTGGGCCTGGCTTCCCTGCTGGTCTGCGCAGGGTTCATCGTACTCATTGCACTTCAAACAGTGTTGCTTTGGCAGCTGGCTGACAGTCCGCTCTGGCAGAGAATGATCATAATGGCCACTGAGCAGGGTTTCCCCCACAGTGTGCTGTGGATGCTGAAGGACCCGGTCGCCGCCACATTATGGCTGTCGGTACCCGGCATACCTGCCGTGCTTTCAAGCTGGGGCTTCTACCGGCAGCATCGCTGGGGACTCTGGAGCTACGTGGCGTTGCTGTGGTTGTCCGCGGTGGCGAATTTCGCGGTCGTCTGGTGGCTGGACAGCATCTTCGCTGACCTCATGACGCATATCGTCGATCCACATACGCTGCGCGAAGCCCGGGTCCAACGAATCCTGGTGTCACTGACCTTGTCCGGAGGCGCCGTGGCCATCCTCGTTGCACAAGGCTGGCTGGCCTGGCGCCTGCTGCGGCCGGATATCCGCTCGCGTTTCCACTGAGCCCCATCCCTTTCCCGCACGACAAGGACCGTCGCATGCGCTTGCTGGCTGTTCTCCCCGCACTGCTGCTGTTCGCCGCGCTGCCGGCTGCCGCTGACGCGTTGCGATGTGGCGAGTACCGCAGCACCGATGGTGGCATGGCGCTGGTGTTCACCACCCCCAACACCGGTTACCGCCACAACGACATCAGCGAGCCGGAGCCGCTGTGGGTTGATCGCAGTGCGGCGCAGACACGCTTGGTCATGCTCGACGATGGCGTGGCGGCACCGATCCGGATCAGTGCCGATGGCCAGCGCATTGAGGACGGGGGCGTCGTGGTCTATACCCTGCGCCAGTCCCGCACCTGCGCCACCGAGCCCAGCGCGACGGACGGCAGCTGCCGCGCCGCCGGCAGCCACTGCATCGCGCAGCTGCCCGCCGCCTCTCCCGGCCAGGCCCAGCGCGCGTGCCGCGAGGGCGTTGGCGCGGGCTGCTCGGCGCTGTTGCGGCAACTGCGCGATGGCGTAACTGCGGCCGGAAGCGGAGACACCGGCCCCGTGCGCTTCGAACGTCCGCCCGCCTGCCGCGAACACACACCCGGGCATGACCCGCAGGCCTGCGAAGCGCTGACTGACGATGCGCTGGCTGCCGCGATGCAGTCGGTGGGTGAACGCCTGCAACAGGAAGACGAAGACACACTGGATTCACCGCTTCCGGCCGCTGCACGCGACCGTCTGCAGCAACTGTGCCTGCAACACCGCAGTGGTCGCTTCTGCGCCGAAGTGGCCGAACAGCAGTTGATCGCGCTGAAACCCACGTTGGCGGTGCAGGCCCTGCAGGTGGTCTGCGATGCAGGACGCATCAGTGCCTGCGAACGCATCGCACCGCTGCGCGATCTCGGTGCGGATCTGCGCCTCGTCCCGGCCCACCGGGTGCCGTGCGGCCGCTACCAGGCCGGTGGTGGCAGCCTGGACACGCTCACGTTCGACGATGCCGGGCGGGCCAGGGTCGACACGCAGGAGGTGCGCGCGCTGCTGCTGGACGGCACCCTCCACATACGCCACGACAATGGGGCCGATTACGTGCTGGGCCTGCTGGCCAATGGCGATTTGCTGGGGCTGGACGCATTTACCGGGTACCAGCGTTACCGGCGCCCGCCGGACGCCCCGCAGTTTTGTCGCGAACGACCTGCCCAGCGCTGAAGCCGCGACGGCAGCTCCTGCGCTCTGGCGGATTTGATTGCAGATCGAAACGGGCTGGCTATCGTGGCCCGCGTCTTTATGCTCTGGCTCCGAAATGCCCACTCTCATACCGCGCCCCCCTGTTCTGGGCTGCATCGCGTTACTGTCGCTGCTGCTCTGTGCCACGCAGGCCGTTGCATCTGGCCTGCCACGCTGCGGCGTATTTGAGGCCGACGGCGGCGGCACCCAGCTACGCGTGGACGGCCCCGACCGCGGGGTAGAGAAGAGTAAGCACATCTCTGATCGGCCCTTCGTTGTCCAAGGGATCGAGGGCAACCTCAACCTCGTCAATCTCACCTTCGGATTCTCATCTGGACTGAAGGTCCAGCGTGGCGGTCGCGTCCTGCAGGAGGGCAACGTGCGCTACCGCCTGATCCAACCAGCGGCGTGCCTGCCCCCTCTCGAGCACGCGCCAGGCAGCTGCCTGGCGGACGCGCAGCAGTGCCTCGACAACCATCATGAGCTGAGCCTGCCGGCACTGGAATCAGCCTGCGCCGAAGGCGTTCCGCGACTCTGTCAGCGCCTGCCCGAGCGCTATCGCGAGGCCGACCAGGCCCCTGGCAGCGATACACCGACCGAAGCGCAGATCGCGGTGATGCAGGCCACCATGGAAAAGGCCATGGCCGAGATGGATTTTCCACGACAGTGTCGCGACGATGACCCTGCGGCCGACGCCGATGCCTGCATGGCCATTCTGGAAGAGCGGCCGGAGCTCGTCGAGGCAGTCGCCACTGCCATTCGTACGGCCTCGGTGGCGGCCAGCATGGTTGAAGTGTTCTCGCCTGCAGTCAAGCCCACGCTGTCGGATACTCGGCTGCAACGCCTGCAGGGGCTCTGCACGAAGGTGGGCGAAAGTGGCTTCTGCGAGGATGTCGCGAAGCTGCAGTGGACCGCCGGCAATTTTCAGCAAGGCCGGGCGGCCTTGCAGGTGGCCTGCGGCGGCGGCGACGAGCGATCGTGCCGTCAGGCGTCCGCGTTGCTGCAGCTGGGCGAAGCGCTGGTGCAGCACCCCGCCGCCGCCGTGCCCTGTGGCCACTATGCGGCCTCCGGCGGGCTGATGGACGAACTGACGTTCGGCGACGGTGGCGTGGTGGAGGTTGGCTTCGGCTCGCGAGTACGCGCGCGCGTACAGGACGGCCAGATCCGCATGCGCCACGAGCGTGGGGCTGACTACGTACTGCAACCGTTGGCCAACGGCGACTTGCTGGGGCTGGACGATTCGACGCGTTTCCAGCGGTTCCAGCGGCAGCCGGGCAATGCACAGTGCAGCGCGCCACTGGTGTTCGACGAAACTCCGTTCCCGCAGGATTGCCCGCGCGCACCGATCGACGGCGAAGCCGAAGGCTGCTGCACGGCCGGCAGGATGCAGGGCTGCCACGTGCTGGGCAGCCGCGCCGCACTGAACGGGAAGTGGGTGGAGGCCAGCCAGCATTACCAGAAGGTCTGCCAGGCCGGTATCCGCCAGGGCTGTGAGAATCTGGTCAGCGTGATGGAGAACAGCAGCAGGGTAGACGTCCGCCCCATGCTTGAGGCCATCTGCGAGGCCGATGGCAGTGGCCTCCATGTAGCCTGCGACGTGCTGGCGACGCGCAACTGGGAGTTGCTGGAGTTCGGCCAGGCTCTGGACCGCGCGGTCCAGGAACAGTCCGCGCACGAGGATCGGACCAGACCGGCCCCACGCACCCCCAACCACAAGCAGTAAGGGGGCTTGCCTGGCCGGGCCCTGCGGTAAAGTACGCGCCATGAACGAATTCGAGCGCGTGCGCGCCTACCTCACCGACCTGCAGGACCGCATCTGTGCGGCGATCGAGGCCGTCGATGGCCAGGCCCGCTTCCAGGAAGACCTGTGGCAGCGTGCCGAGGGCGGTGGCGGGCGTACCCGCGTGCTGCGCGACGGTGCGGTGTTCGAGCAGGCCGGCATCGGCTTCTCCGACGTGGCCGGCAGCCGCCTGCCGCCGTCGGCCTCGGCCAACCGCCCGGAACTGGCCGGCGCCTCCTGGCGCGCCACCGGCGTGTCGCTGGTGTTCCACCCGCTCAACCCCTACGTGCCGACCACCCACGCCAACGTGCGCTTCTTCCAGGCGCAGCGCGATGGCGAAGTGGTGGCCAGCTGGTTCGGCGGCGGTTTCGACCTGACCCCGTTCTATCCGTTCGATGAAGATGTGCAGCACTGGCACCGCGTCGCACGCGATCTGTGTGCGCCGTTCGGCGACGAACGCTATGCCGCACACAAGCGCTGGTGCGACGAGTACTTCTTCCTGCGCCACCGCAATGAAACGCGCGGTGTCGGCGGTCTGTTCTTCGACGACCTGCACGGCGACTTCGAGCGCGATTTCGCTTATCTGCGTGCGGTCGGCGATGGCTTCCTCGATGCGTACCTGCCGATCGTGCAGCAGCGCAAGGACGCCCTCTATGGCGAGCGCGAACGCGAGTTCCAGCTGTACCGCCGCGGCCGCTATGTGGAGTTCAACCTGGTCTATGACCGCGGCACGCTGTTCGGCCTGCAGAGCGGTGGCCGCAGCGAGAGCATCCTGATGAGCCTGCCGCCGCGGGTGCGCTGGGAATACGGTTTCACCCCGGAAGCGGGCAGCGCCGAGGCGCGTCTGGCCGACTACCTGGTGCCGCGCGACTGGCTCTGAAGTTCCGGTGCCACGGCTGACGGTGGCGCCTGCGTTGCCTGTGGTGCGCCCTGCACCGGACAGGTCCTGTGCCACCTCCTTCAAGGACGAACCAATGTCTGCTGCTGTTTTCCTTCGCCCCCGCGCTGCGGGCTGGCGTTCCCTGCTGTTGCTGGCCCTGGCCTCGGCCAGCCTGCCGGCTGCCGCGCAGTCGATGGCCTGTGGCACCTACAAGGACAGCAGCGGCAACACCACGCTGACCCTCCAGAGTGAAGGCCACGGCTCCCTGTCCGGCCCCTACCAGGCCACCGAGAACCTGCGCATCGCCCGCCAGGAAGACGTGCTCGGTACCGGCAACCTGTCCACCGGCCAGCTGGAGAACTGGTACTTCTCGGACAACGACCGCACGATCAGCACGCCCTATCGCGAGTTCACCCGTGAGCACGCCGCCGCCTGCAAGGCGATGCCAGAGCCCGTCGAAGACGGTTGCGTGATGAACACCTCCGAGTGCCTGGAGGCGCTGCCGGAGGCCGCACCCGTGAAACTGCACGCCTGGTGTGCCGAGGGCGTGGGCGCAGCCTGCATGCGGTTGCTGGAGACCTACCAGGAACAGGCCAACGCAGCGGCACCGAAAGTGACGGACCCGCCGACGCCTGAGATCTGCAAGGAGGAATCACCGTCCTTCGACGCCGAAGGCTGCATGGCGGCAGCCAGGAAGGTCGCTTCGCAGATGGCAGGGGAGGCACTGCTGGGCCTGCGGCATTCGGTCGATGCGCCCTTGCCGCCGGCGCAGCTGGATGAGCTGGCGGCACTCTGCCGCGAACAGCACGGCGAGACCTTCTGTGAAGCGGCGGCCGAGTCGCTGTGGAGCGGCGGGCGCCTGCAGCAGGCACGCGAGGCATTGCAGCTGGCCTGCGCACAGCGCGCGGATGCGCCGTCCTGCGGACCGGCCAAGGACCTCGCTGCTGTTGCCGGTGCGACCGCAGCGGCACTTGAACCGATCGCCGCCACCGCTCTGCCCTGCGGCAGCTTTGTCGCCGAACGCAGCGTGCTGTCGCAGCTGCGCTTCCTGGATGGCGGCATCGTGGAAGCCGGTGGTGAGGACGTGCGCCTGCGCGCGAGCCTGCGCGACGGCCAGGTGCTCCTGCACCGCGATGTCGGCAGCGACTTCGTGCTGCAGCTGCTGCAGAACGGCAACCTGGTGGGCGTCGACAGCGGCAACCGCTTCGCGTACTACGAGCGCAAGGCGGCTGCAGGCAACGTCCGCTGCACTCCCTGAGCAGCGTGATGTAGCGCCGAGTCCACGCTCGGCTGATGAACCAGCGCAGCCGAGCAGGGGCTCGGCTCTATGTCGTCAGGTGCTCTTCCTGGGGACGATGGTGATGTGCCCGTTGATTTCCAGCAGGGCCAGCTCGACATCCTCCACGCCCAGGCAGCCCTGCTGGCGCATGGCGGCGTCGAAATCGGCACGCGTGACCTGCTCCCGGCGCAGAACGGCGTCGAACAGGCGCCCATCACGCGCGATTACCACCGGTTCTCCCTCCACCAGGCGCTCAATCCGGCGGCTGCGGGTACTCACCCAGCCCACGCCGTAGTTGAGCAGGATCAGGGTGGCCGCCAGCAACAGGCCGCCGCCCAGCGAGGTGTCGGTGCCCAGCAGCGCGTTCTGTACCGCGTTGCCCAGCAGCACCACCAGCAGCACGTCGAACGGGGTGATCTGCCCCAGCGGGCGCTTGCCACTGAGCCGGACCATGCCCAGCACCACGACGTAGACCACCACCGCACGCAGGATGAACTCCCACCACGGCATCGCCAGTGCGAACAGGTCGGGCATTGCGGGTTCCCCAGCTGGACAGTGGCCCAGCCTAGCACCTGGGGTCAGATCCCTTTGCCCGGCGGGCAAAGGGATCTGACCCCATCTGCGATACCGGCGGCACAAATAAAAAGCCCCGCTGACCAGGGGGAGGTCAACGGGGCCGGGGAACGGGCACTTGGGGAGGAGTCCCCGTTCCGAGATCTGCTCCAGGGGATGGGAGAGATCCACAACAGGCGTTGCGCCTGTCGAGAGTTATAGAAGCACTCCGAACACTAACGGTTCGTGAAGGGGCCCAATTTAATCAGCTTCCATCGGGGCAACATTCATGAGCGAGTCAGAAACTTCCGGCGGATGAACAAATTCACGTCGTTTTCGGCCTGAAAACCCGTCAGTGCGCTTCATCCCAGTTGTTGCCGATACCGGTATCGACCACCAGCGGCACCCGCAATCTGGCCGCTTGCGACATGCGCTCGACCACCTGCAAACGCAACTCCTCGACGAAACTGCTTTCGGTTTCGAACACCAGTTCATCGTGTACCTGCAGGATCATGCGCGCCGGTGCGCCACTGTCACGCAGCCACTGGTCCACGTCCACCATCGCGCGCTTGATGATGTCGGCGGCGGTACCCTGCATCGGGGCGTTGATCGCGGCACGCTCGGCACCGGCACGCAGGCCCTGGTTGCGTGCATGAATGTCGTTCAGGTACAGCCGGCGGCCGAACAGGGTTTCCACATAGCCCTGGTCGCGGGCCTGCTGGCGCATCCGCTCCATGAAATCGCGCACGCCCGGGTAGCGGCTGAAGTACAGCGCCACGTAGTCCTGTGCCTGGCCACGGTCGATGCCCAGATTGCGGGCCAGGCCGAAGGCGCTCATGCCGTACATCAGGCCGAAGTTGATCGCCTTGGCGGCGCGGCGCTCGTTCGGGGTCACTTCCTCCAGCGTGCGCCCGAACACCTCGGCCGCAGTGGCACGGTGCACGTCGGCGCCCTGCTCGAAGGCACGCACCAGGCCCGGGTCCTCGGACAGGTGGGCCATGATCCGCAGCTCGATCTGCGAATAGTCGGCCGCCAGCAGCTGGAAACCCTCCGGGGCGATGAACGCGCGGCGGATGCGGCGGCCATCCTCGGTGCGGATCGGGATGTTCTGCAGGTTCGGGTCCGACGAGGACAGGCGGCCGGTGGCGGCACCGGACTGGTGATAGCTGGTGTGCACGCGGCCGGTGTCCGGGTTGACCATCTCCGGCAGCTTGTCGGTGTACGTGCTGCGCAGCTTGGCCAGGCCGCGGTAATCGAGGATCACGCGCGGCAGTTCGTGCTGGTCGGCAATCGCTTCCAGCGCCTCTTCATTGGTGCTGGGCTGGCCCTTCGGGGTCTTCACTACCGCCGGCAGTTTCAGCTCGTCGAACAGCACGGCCTGCAGCTGCTTGGGCGAATCCAGGTTGAAGCTGCGACCGGCCAGCTCGGTGGCCTTCTGCTGCGCGGCCAGCATCCGCGAGGACAGATCCTGGCTCTGCCGGCGCAGCTCGTCGGTGTCGATCCGCACGCCGTTGGCTTCGATCGTGGTCAGCACCGGCACCAGCGGCATCTCGATGTCGCGGTACACGCTGTCCAGCGCCGGCTCGGCCAGCAGCAGCGGCTGCAGCGCGCGGTGCAGGCGCAGGGTGATGTCGGCGTCCTCGGCCGCATAGCGGCTGGCCTCGTCGATGCCCACCTGCGAGAACGGAATCTGCTTGGCGCCCTTGCCGGCCACATCCTCGAACTTGATGGTGCTATAGCCCAGGTAGCGCAGGGCCAGCGAATCCATGTCGTGGCGGGTGGCGGTGGAGTTGAGCACGAAGCTCTCCAGCATCGTGTCGTCGTGGTAGCCCTGTACGTCAACGCCATGGCGGCGCAGCACGTGCAGGTCGTACTTGCCGTGCTGGCCCAGCTTCCTCTTCGCCGGGTCCTGCAGCACCGGGCGCAGGGCATCGAGCACCTGCTGCACCGGCAGCTGCGCCGGCGCGCCGGGGTAATCGTGGCCGACCGGAATGTAGGCGGCCCTGCCCGGCTCGACCGCCAGGCTGACGCCGACCAGCCGCGCACGCATCGCGTCCAGCGCATCGGTCTCGGTATCGAAGCTGATCAGGTCGGCCTGCTGCAGGCGTTCGACCCAGGACTGCAGCTGCTCGGCGGTCAGCACGGTCTCGTATTCACCCGGCGCGGACAGTGCCGGGTCCAGCGTGCCGGCGGCGGGCGCCTCTGCACTGCCACGGGCGAAACCGGCCGCAGTGCCGCGCAGGCTCGGGGTCGCCTCGCTGGCGGCCACCGGTGCCGGCAGCGGCGCGCCCAGCTCCTTCAGCGCCTGGGTGAAGCCGTAACGCGAATACAGCTCGGTCAGCACCGGCACGTCCTGCTCGCGCAGGGCCAGCGTGGTCGGGCTGGCGTCCAGCTCCACATCGGTGCGGATGGTCACCAGCTCACGGTTCAGCGGCAGGCGTTCCAGCGCGGCGCGCAGGTTCTCGCCGATCTTGCCCTTCATGGTCGGCGCGGCGGCCATCACGCCGTCCAGATGCTGGTACTCGGCCAGCCACTTGGCAGCGGTCTTCGGCCCGCACTTCTCCACGCCCGGCACGTTGTCGACGGTATCGCCCATCAGCGCCAGCAGGTCGACGATCTGGTCGGCGCGCACGCCGAACTTCTCCATCACCGCTGCGTCCGAATCCATGCGGCTGCCGGTCATGGTATTGACCAGTTCGATGCCCGGGCGCACCAGCTGCGCGAAGTCCTTGTCGCCGGTGGAAATGGTCACCTTCAGGTCCTGCGCCAGGCCCTGCAGGGCCAGCGTGCCGATCACATCGTCGGCTTCCACGCCGGGGATGCGCAGGATGCTGATGCCCAGCGCTTCAACGATGCGGCACATCGGCTCCACCTGGCTGCGCAGTTCATCGGGCATGGGCGGGCGGTTGGCCTTGTACTGCTCGTACAGGTCGTCACGGAAGGTCTTGCCGGGCGCATCGACCACGAACGCCACGTAGGCCGGGCGCTCCTTCAGCGTAGAACGCAGCATGTTGACCACGCCGAACAGCGCGCCGGTGGGTTCACCCTGTGCATTGGACAGGGGCGGCAGCGCGTGGAACGCGCGGTACAGGTAACTGGACCCGTCGATCAGGACTAATCTGCTCATGGGTCGATTCTACGCGCCCGTGCCTGCACCGCGGCGACACGGTCCCCACGCCGCGATGGGGCATAATCGAAGCCCATTCCAGGCAAAGGAACCCCACCCATGAAGACTCTGATGCTGGCCTCCCTGCTCCTGCTGGCCGGCTGCGCCAGCATGGGTGGTGCCGGGGCTCCCCCGGTCGACGTCAAGGGCGCCGATGTCTCCAAGCGGACCATGGACAACGGTGACACCATCGAGGAGTACCGCGTGTCCGGGCAGCTGCGCATGGTCAAGGTGACCCCGTCGCGCGGCGCGCCGTACTACATGTACGACAAGAACGGCGATGGTCGTTTCGACAACGACAAGGACGGCGTGTCGCCGGTGTACTGGAAGCTGTACAGCTGGTGAGGTGACCGGGGTCGGACCCCTTTCCAAAGGAAAGGGCTCTGACCCCCATCATGGCAACCGGCACGGCCCCCACAAAGAACAACGCCGGCGCGCATCCTGCGGCCGGCGTCGGGTCCCCTCCCCGGGAACGCTTGAATCAGTGGGTGTGGATCAGCGGATGACCAGCACCGGCAGAGTGCTGCGTGCCAGCACTTCGGCGGTCTGGCTGCCCAGCAGCACGCGGGTCACGCCGCGGCGGCCGTGCGAGGTCATCACGATCAGGTCGCTGTTGCGCTCGCCCGCCGTCTCGATGATGCCGTCGGCCGCATAGCGGTCCAGCACATGCACCGGATTGGCGGTAATGCCCTGCTCGGCCGCCTTGGCCAGCGCCGGCTGCAGCACCTTCTGCGCGCCTTCCTCGCGGTCAGCCTTGTACTCGGGGCTGTTCATGTAGCCCACGCTCCAGCCCATGGCGTCGTACATGCCGACGGCCCACGGCTCGGAGACAGTCACGATATCGACCTCGGCATTGAGGTCCTTGGCCAGCTCCAGGCCCTTGGCCAGGCCTTTGTCGGCCAGCTCGGACCCGTCGGTGGCAATCAGGATGCGCTTGTACATGGTGGGGCTCCGTGGCGATCTGCCAGATGGGAACGACACCATTACACACCGGATGTGCAGGCTGCGCCTTGAGCAGGATCAATCCGGCGCCGCGCAGCGGCGTGTGCGCACCGCCGGCTTGCACGCACCGGTCGGGCGGCGCATGCTCGGCGGGCGGCGCGCTGCCGCGCTCAAGGACGACCGACATGCAGGACAACAAGCCGCCCGTCTGGAGTTCCCAGAAATCCATCATGGTCGCCGCGATCATCGCCTTTCCGGTGCTGTTCGGCGGTTACCAGATCGGCACGGACATGGCGCTGCGCGACAACGCCCTTCAGGCAGCGGGCAAGTAACCTGCTTCTGTGTAGAGCCGAGCCCATGCTCGGCTGCTTCATCCGTAGCCGAGCATGGGCTCGGCTCTACATCAGGCCCGCCCTCAGGCGATCTGCACCACGCGCGCGTTCTGGCACAGCGGATAGCTGGCCACGAATTCGGCGATCGCATCGCGCATCGCCTCGAACGATTCGCCGTACATGTACAGCGCGGTCTCGGTCGGGCCCTGCCACCAGCTGCAGATCTCGCCAAGGCCGTCGATGCTCTCCGACAGCTGTTCGAACACGTGGTTGGAATCGCACTGTTCGTAGACGTCGTCCGGCAGGTTCAGACCGTCCAGATAGATGCCCAGCCCCTCGGTCACGCCGAAGCTGCGATCGGCCCCGCCCGCACCCTGCAGCTGCGACCCCTTCGGCGCACCCAGTTGCTCCAGCAGGTCGATCAGCTTCGGCACGCCATCCGCATCGACCAGTGCCACTTCGATATCGCCGTATTCGACCTCACCCAGATCCGACATCGCGGTGCCGCCGCCGGTGAGCTCGCCCACCTGGGCCGCCTGCAGCAGCGCGTCGAGCGGATCTTCGAACAGCTCGTGGCGATGCTCGGGCTGCAGCCGGGCATTCAACTTCACGGTGACGTGCAGCGCGGATTCGGTCATGGGGCGTTCCTGGAAGATGTCGCCGCCTATTGTAGAGCCGAAGGTAGCGGCACGAGCCGCTGCCAACGTCGCTTGCGACGGCCCGAAGGGTGCCGGTCAGGACAACCGGCATCGCCATGCTCGGCTGTTCTTCCCGCCAGAAGCAGCCGAGCATGGGCTCGGCTCTACAACAGCGCGTCAGCGCAGGAAGGGCGTGACCTTGCGCTTCAGCAGCTCCACCAGCACCGGGTCCATGTACTCGTAGTCATCCGGAATATCCAGGCAGATCACCCGCTTGCCGTTCAACCAGGCCTTGTAGCGGCTGGACAGCCGGTTGCGGTGGGCGCGCTCCATCACGAACACGATATCGGCCCACTGCAGCAGCTCGGGGCTGAGCACTTCCTCGGCGTCGGCCAGCAGCCCGGCCGAGGCGGTCTCGATGCCCGGCCAATCGGCGAACACGTGCTCAGCTGTGGGGCTGCGCAGGCGGTTCTGGCTGCAGAGGAAGAGCACGTTGCGGGTCATGCGTACGCACCTTTGTAGAGCCGAGCCATGCTCGGCTGGTTTTCTCCGCCAAAAAGCAGCCGAGCATGGCTCGGCTCTACAGGAGTTCCCGCCCCCCGACGGTGATCAGATCACCGTCAGGTTGGCGTACGCCATCACCAGCCACTTGCTGCCGGCGTCGGCGAATTCGACCTGCACGCGGGCGTGCGCGCCGCTGCCTTCGTAGTCGGTCACCATGCCTTCGCCGAACTTGGGATGGGTGACCAGCGCGCCGAGCTTGACTGGCGGCGCCTCGATCGAGGCATGGCCCATCACCCGGCTGGCGCCCATCGAGGCCGGCCGCGAGACCTGCACCTTCGGGCGCACTTCGTGCAGCAGCTCGCGCGGAATCTCCCGCAGGAAGCGCGAGGGCAGGCTGTAGTTGTCCTGGCCGTGGATGCGGCGCGATTCGGCATAGCTCAGCACCAGCTTCTGGCGTGCGCGGGTGATGCCGACGTAGGCCAGGCGGCGCTCTTCCTCCAGCCGCCCGCTTTCTTCCAGCGAACGTGCGCTGGGGAACAGGCCGTCTTCCATGCCCGCCAGGAACACCAGCGGGAATTCCAGGCCCTTGGCCGAATGCAGGGTCATCAACTGCACACCGTCCTCGCCGGCCTGCGCCTGGCCTTCACCGGCCTCCAGCGCGGCGTAGGCCAGGAACGCGACCAGCTCGTCCATGTCCTCGCCCACTTCCTCGATGTCGTCGGCGCGGCGCACGAAGCGCGAGGCCACCGAGACCAGTTCGTCGAGGTTGTCGGTGCGCGATTCCGAGTCCAGCGCGTTGCGGCTTTCCTTGCTCCAGTGCTCGCGCAGCTGCGAGCGGGCCAGCACGTGGTCGACGCGCTCGGCCAGGGTCATGTGCACGGTCTGGGCCTGCAGCTCGTTGACCAGCCCCAGGAAGCCGGCCAGCGCATTGCGCGCGCGTGCGGCCAGCGCGTTGCCCTGGGTGACCAGCATGGTCGCTTCCCACAACGAGATGCCCTGTGCGCGCGCCTCGCGGCGCACTTCGTCGAGCGTGCGGTCGCCGATGCCCCGGGTGGGCGTGTTGACCGCGCGCTCGAACGCCGCGTCATCGTTGCGGTTGGACAGCAGGCGCAGGTAGGCCAGCGCGTCTTTGATTTCGGCACGCTCGAAGAAGCGCATGCCGCCGTACACGCGGTATGGCACCTGTTCGCTCAGCAGCGCTTCTTCCAGCGCGCGCGACTGCGCGTTGCTGCGATAGAGCACGGCCACTTCGGTGTAACTGCCACCGTCGCGCACCCATTGGCGGGCACGCTCAACGATGTAGCGCGCCTCGTCCATCTCGTTGTACGCGGCGTACAGATCGATCGGCTCGCCGTCACCGCTGTCGGTCCACAGCTGCTTGCCGATGCGATCCGGGTTGTGCGCGATCACCGCGTTGGCGGCACCGAGGATGTTGGCGGTGGAGCGGTAGTTCTGCTCCAGGCGGATGGTCTGCGCACCCGGGAAGTCGCGCAGGAAGCCCTGCACGTTCTCGACCTTGGCACCGCGCCAGCCGTAGATGGCCTGGTCATCGTCGCCAACCACGAACACATGGCCGGAATCGCCGGCCAGCACCCGCACGAAGGCGTACTGGATGGCGTTGGTGTCCTGGAACTCGTCCACCAGGATCTCGCGGAAACGGGCGCGGTAATGCGACAGCAGCGCCGGGTTGTCGCGCAGCAGTTCATGCGCGCGCAGCAGCAGCTCGGCGAAGTCGACCAGGCCGGCGCGATCGCAGCGCGACTGGTACTCGATGTAGGCCTGGCGCATGGTTTCCAGCCATGCATCGTGCGGCTCGGGCTGGATGTGCTGCGGGCGACGGCCCTCGTCCTTCTGTGCGTTGATCCACCACGCAATCTGCTTGGCCGGGTACTTGCCGTCGTCCAGTTCCAGCGCCTGCACCACGCGCTTGACCAACCGCAGCTGGTCATCCGAATCCATCACCTGGAAACCTTCGGGCAGCTTGGCGTCCTGCCAGTGCAGGCGCAGCAGGCGGTTGGCCAGGCCGTGGAAGGTACCGATCCACATGCCGCGGCTGCCATTGGGCAGCTGGGCATCGATGCGGTGGCGCATCTCGCCGGCCGCCTTGTTGGTGAAGGTCACCGCGAAAATGCCGTGGGTCGGCACGCCATCGACTTCATGCAGCCAGGCGATGCGGTGGGTGAGTACGCGGGTCTTGCCGGAACCGGCACCGGCCAGCACCAGGTGGTGGCCGGGGGGAGCGGAGACGGCTTCGCGCTGGGCCGGGTTCAGGCCATCAAGCAGGTGGGAGACATCCATGCCCCCATTTTACGGCATCGCCGTCGCGGCTCCTGCGACCACTTCGGTGGCGAGCGCCTGCGCCTGCTGACGCAGTTCAGGCACCGCCAGGCTTTCCCACAGGCTGCCGATGCGCAGGCTGCCGAGCACGCCCAGCCGCGCCTGCGGCTGGCCACCGGCGGCGCGCAGGCGGTCGCCCGGCACCGTGCTGTCCAGACCCAGCCCATGCGGACCGGGACGGGCCAGTCCATCGGCCTGCAGCTGCTGCAGCAAGGGATTGCGCAACGCGCTGGCGCGGGTCTCCACGCCGGTGGCGTTGATCACGCCGCCGATCGTCCACTGCTGTTCATTGCCGGAGGTGTCGCGGCCAGACAACTGCAGGGCCTCGCCTTCGCGCCAGACGCGCTGCAGGCGGGACCGGTGGATACGCAGTTGACCGCTGTCCTGCAGGGCCTGCAGCTGCGCGTCCACCTCTTCGGCGATGCGGTGGCGATGCACATCCCAGTAGCGCACCACATGGCGCAGGAAGCGACGCTGGTCGGCCTCATCGAGGCTGCACCAGAGCGCCTGGCCATGCGGACGGATGCGGTCCATTACGCCCTGCCACGGCAGGCCATCGGCCTGCGCCTGGCGCGCAAACCCGCGCAACGCACGCAGGCGCTGGCGCAGGTTCATCGGCAGCAGCGTGGCCGGATCGAACGTGGGCAGGCCGCCGTGTGCGTGCGGCAGCGGCAGCAGGCCGTGACGCGAGATCACATGCAGCGGGCCGGTGTGACCGGCAGCGACCAATGCCAGCACGGTGTCGGCCATGCTCAGGCCGGAGCCGACAATGGCCACGGCCTGTTCCCCGGCCAGGGTACGCACGCCGTCGTAGTCCCAGGCCTCGACCACGTCATCGGCGGGCAGCACGTCGGCGCCGGGCACCGGCAGCGGCCGCATGCTGTTGCCGGTGGCCAGCACCGCCTGCGCGGCGTGCAGCGTGCTGCCATCGCCCAGTGCCAGCGGGTAGCCGTGGTCATCCGTCTGCAGGCCCAGCACCGGCTGCGCGATCACCTGCAGCTGCGCCGGGCTGGCGGCCACGGCGTCCTGCAGGCGCTGCTGCAGGTAGGCGGCAAAGAAGTGGCGGCACACATAGCGCTCGCCCAGCACCTCGCGCGCCTCCCCCGGGTAGGCGTTGGCGGCCATCAGGTAATCGAGGAAATCGCCGGGCTGGTCGGCAAACGCACTCATCTTCGCTGCCGGCACGTTCAGCAGGTGCTCCGGCCACGGCGTGGCATAGGCGATGCCCTGGGCCAGCTGCGAGGCCGGTTCGAAAATGGCCAGCGCCAGCGGCGCCTTCGCCTGGCGCAATACATGGATCGCCACCAGCACGCCGGCGGCACCACCGCCGATGATTGCCAGGTCCAGTTCGCCATTACGCGGTGAATCAGTCATGCGCCGATTGTAGGCCATTGACGATGACGGGAATGACAGGGGGTAGAGTCGACTGTTGGTCGACTATCGCGCGCAGCGCGGGGTTTTTTCGCAAGAGCAGTCGACCAACAATCGACTCTACCCCGTCGGTTGCATCCACCCCGCCGGCGGCATCCACCCCGTCGGTTGCACGCGCCGCTCACATCAACGCATCAGCCAGCCGTGCGATGCCTTCGCGGCTGCGCCGCCACGTGGGGCGGCTGCGCCACTGCTGCAGATCCAGCTGCCGCGACTCGCGCAGGTAGCCGTCCTCGATCGCGCACAGCTGCTGCACCAGCGCACGGTCGTAGCAGATCAGGCCGATTTCGGCATTCAGCGCAAACGAGCGGATATCCATGTTGATCGAGCCGAGCACGGCGATGTCCTCGTCCACGCTCATGTGCTTGGCATGCAGGAACTGCGGTTCATACAGCGCGATGCGCACGCCACAGCGCAGCAGCTCGTCGTAGTAGGCCTCCTGTGCCCACGAGGTCAGCCGCTGGTTGTTGCTGGCCGACAGAATCAGCTGCACTTCGACGCCGGACAACGCCGCAATGCGCAGCGCGCTCAGCGTGGCTTCGTCCGGCACGAAGTACGGGGTGACCATCACCAGCCGCCGCCGTGCCAGGTGGATCAGCGCCGCCACCGCATCGCGCGCGTTGCTGTACGGATAGGCCGGGCCGCTGGGCAGCAGCTGGGTGGCGATGTCGTCGCTGCACTCGGGCACATCGGCAATCACGTCCAGGCGCTGGCCGGTTTCCATGTACCAGTCGCTGGCGAACACCGCTTCCAGGTGCGCCACTGCCGGGCCGCGCACGCGCGCTACCAGCTCGCGGTTCGGGTGGCCGGGTACGAACTGCGGGCCGGCCAGGTTCTGCGAACCGACATAGGCCACTTCGTTGTCGATCACCGCGATCTTGCGGTGGTTGCGCAGGTCCATGCGCCCGCTGCGGCGCCAGCGCAGGCCACCGGGCAGCATCGCGCGCACTTCGATGTCGCGCGCTTCCAGGCGGTTGCGGTAGGCGCGAAGCCCGCGCTTGGCGCCCACCGCATCGAGCAGCACGCGGCACTGCACGCCGCGCGCGGCAGCGCGCTGCAATGCCTCGACGATGGCCTCGCCCACCGCGTCGTCGAACATCAGGTAGTACAGCAGGTGCACGCGGTCTTCGGCCTGGTCGATATCGGCGATCAGCGTGTGCAGCGATTCGTCGTAGTCGGTCAGCAGATCGACGGCGTTGCCGTGTACCGGCATGAAATCGCCCTGGCGCTGCACCAGCGGCACGATCTCGGCGCTGGCGGTGTCCGGCTGCGGAGACCAGCGCAGGCGATGCTGCAGCGCCTGTTCCTCGCGGATGACCTGCGAGGCCTCGGCCTGGCGGCGGATGCGCTCGCGCGACAGCCACGGGTGGCCGAACAGCAGGTACAGCGGCAGGCCCAGCAGCGGCACGAAGCCGACCAGCAGCAGCCAGCTGCGCGCCGCACCCGGCGTGGTGCGGGTGGGAATCCAGCACAGCGCGACCAGCCGGATCAGCCAGTCGATCAGCAGCAGATACGAACCCAGCAACCACTCGAACAGCATCGCGTCGCCCGTCGGGAGGTGATGGGCCATTCTGCCCAGCAGGATTTGCAGAGTCGAGCCATGCTCGACTGCTTTGAAGCAGTGTGCCAACCAAGGTTGGCATCTACCGGGGTGGGACCGCGTGTCGACCAAGGTCGACACCTGCCGAGCACGGGGACAGTGCGCCGGCCAGGGTTGGCGGCCGCCGGGTATGGGAACAGCGTGCCGACCAACGGTCGGCACCCACCACCTGGATGCCAGGCATGAAAAAACCCGCCACAAGGGCGGGTTTCTTCGCGGGGATCAGCAATCCGTGCGGATTACTTGATCTTGCCTTCCTTGTACAGGACGTGCTTGCGCACGACCGGATCGTACTTCAGGAATTCCATCTTCCCCGGGGTGTTCTTCTTGTTCTTGTCGGTCGTGTAGAAGTGGCCGGTACCGGCCGAGGAAATCATACGGACCTTATCGCGCTTGCCTGCCATGATGCTTTACTCCTCAGACCTTTTCGCCGCGCGCACGCAGCTCAGCCAGAACGGAATCGATGCCGTTCTTGTCGATGGTGCGCAGTGCATGCGCGGAAACACGAAGCTTGACCCAGCGGTTCTCGCTGGCCACCCAGAAACGGCGCTCGTGCAGATTCGGCAGGAAACGACGACGGGTCTTGTTGTTGGCGTGCGAGACGTTGTTACCCGTCTGCACTCGCTTGCCGGAAACCTGGCATACGCGGGACATTGCGCACCTCGATAGTAGTAGTTGTCAGCCCGTAGCCCGGGAGACGGCGGCCTCGATGGTTGCCCACCACACGTCAAGAGAATCAAAGGGTTACGCTGGCGTTGGGCGGCCGGGGACGTGCTCCCGGGGGCGCCGCCCGGCAGAAAACCGGACACAGCGAGCCGCGCATTATGCACGGGTTCAAGCACTTGCGCAAGTTACCCACAGGCGAGGCGACTGAACGTGGCACGCCTCGTTCATGGCAGGGCTGGCCATACTGACGGCCCTTCCGTGGCGCCGCCCCCCGATGCGACTGCTGGCCCTGACTTATGGAACCGAAGGCGACACCCGGCCGCTGGTGATGCTGTGCCATGGGCTGCGCCAGGCCGGCCACGAGGTGCTGCTGCTGGCCGAACAGGGAACGTTGGGCAGCGCGCGCGCGCTGGGGGTGCCGCACGCGGCGCTGGAAGGCGACATCCACGACGACGTGGTGGCCCTGGTGGCACGCGGCAACAACCTGGCCGCCGCGTCGCGCGGCCTGGCGCGGATGGCCGGTCGCCACGTGCCGGCCTGGATGACGCAGGCCGATGCGGCCGCCGCCGGCTGCGATGCCGTGCTGACCGGCGGCCTGGCCGCGCTTGTCGGCCTCAGCGTGGCTGAGCGGCACGGCCTGCCGGCCATCGGCACCGGCATGATTCCGCTGACGCCGACGCGCGACTTCGCATCGCCCTTCCTGCCGCCGATGCCGCTGCCGGGCGTCCTGCGCCGGGCCAGTTACGGGCTGGTCAACCAGGCGGTGTGGCGCACCTTCCGCGGGCCGATCAACGCCGCGCGCGCCGCACTGGGGCAACCGCCGCGCCGCACGCTGTGGACCGGCCTGCCGATGTTGTACGGCATTTCCCCGCAGCTGCTGCCGCCGCCTGCCGACTGGCCGACCGATCATGTGGTGTGCGGGCAATGGCGGATGCCGGAACAATCTTGGTCGCCGCCCGCCGACCTGCAGGCCTTCCTCGATGCCGGGCCCGAGCCGGTCTATCTCGGCTTCGGCAGCATGACCGGCTTCGACCGCGAGCGCGTGCTGTCGGCCCTGCTGCAGGCGTTGGCACCACGCCGCGTGCTGCTGTTTCCGGGCTGGGCCGGACTACCGACGGGTGCTTTGCCAGCGAACGTGTTCGTGGTCGGCCCGACCCCGCATGAAGCACTGTTGCCACGCTGCGCGCTGGCCATCCACCATGGCGGCAGCGGCACCACGCATTCGGCCTGCCGCGCCGGCATTCCCTCGCTGGTGATGCCGTTCGCCGCCGATCAGTTCTTCTGGGCGCGGCGCCTGCAGACGCTGGGGGTGGCGACTGCGCCGTTGTCACCCAAGCGGTTGGATGCGGGAGTCCTGGCGGCGGCCATCAGGTTCGCCGAGGACGGCGCGACGCGTGCGCGTGCGGTTGCACTGGGCGTAGCAATGGCGAGCGAGGATGGCGTGGCCACGGGCGCGGCGATGATCGAGCGCTGGCTGCAGCCGGCGTAACCCCGCCCGGCCATCAACGCAGATGCGGGATCACCTGGGCCAGCAGATGGGCATCCTTCAGCGCGCCGTGCAGGCCCCGGTTGCCGGGAATGCGCAGGCGCTGCAGCACATCATCCAGCTTGTTTCCCTGCCCGGGCCAGCGCCAGCGCGCCAGCTTCAGGCTGCAGGTGATGCGGCAGTGCTGGGCCAGCGTGGCGGGAATGCCGGCCAGGCGCAGCTCGTTGTCGAGGAAACCCACATCGAAGGTGGCGTTGTGCGCGACCATCTCGCTGCCGCGCAGGAAGTCCAGCAGTTCGGCGGCCTTGCTGGAGAACAGCGGCTTTCCCACCAGCATTGCATCGCTGATGCCGTGCACGCGCTGCGCGCCCCAATCGACCCTGCGCTGCGGTTGCAGGTAGGTGTGGAACTGGCGCCCGGTGAGCTGGCCTTCGATCAGTTCGACGGCACCGATCTCGATCACGCGATGACCCAGGCGGTGGGAGATGCCGGTGGTTTCGGTATCCAGTGCGACGATGCGACTCATGCGTGGCGATGGTTCCTGTAGCGTGCCGCGATGATTTTCGCATGTCTGCAGCAGGAAGGTCCCACTGGAGAGCCGAGCCCGTGCTCAGCTCACGCGCGAAGCGCGGGCCTTGGGCGCTGGTGCCAGACGCAGCCGAGCGTGGGCTCGGCTCTACAGGCGCGCGCGATCAACCCAGCGCTTCCACCACCCAATCGATGAACACCCGCAGCCGCTGGCTCATGTGCCGATTGGGCGGGAACATCACATGCATCGGCATCGGCGGCAGCTGCCAGTCCTCCAGTACCGGCAGCAGTTCGCCACGTGCGACATGCGATTCGGCCATGTAGCTGGGCAGCGCGACCACGCCGAGACCTGCCAGCGCCGCCGCCAGATAGGCGTTGCCGTCGTCGAAGCCAACCGTATAGCGACCCTGCACTTCTACGCGCTCGTCGCCGCGCTGCGCGCTGAATACTCTCGCCCGGCCACTACGTGGGCTGAGGAAGCCGACCATGTGGTGGTCCGGCCCCTCCAGCGCGCGCGGGTCGGTCGGCACACCGAAACGCTGCATGTACGCCGGGCTGGCATGGAAGCCGATTGGCAACGCCCCCAGCGGCCGCGCCACCAGCGCCGGGTCGGATGGGGTGCCGCCACGGATCACGCAGTCGACGTTGTCGGCAATGACATCGACCTCGCGATCACTCACGCCGACATCCAGCTGGATCTGCGGGTAGCGCGCCTGGAAATCCGGCAGCGCCGGTACCAGCCGCAGCCGTGCGTAGGGCCCGGGCACATCCACGCGCAGGCGCCCGCGCGGTTGGACGGCCGCGTCGCCCAGCCCGCCCTCCACCTCATCCAGTTCGGCCAGCAGCCGGGCGATGCGCGGGTAATAGGCCGCACCGTCGGCGGTGACGCTGACCCGCCGGGTGGTGCGGTTGAGCAGGCGCAGCCGCAGGTGCACCTCCAGCTGCTGCACCAGCTGGGTGACCTTGGTGCGGCTGATCTGCAGGGTGTGCGCAGCGCGGGTGAAGCTGCCCGTTTCCACCACCCGGGCAAAGGCCCGCATCGCCTCGAAACGGTCCATGGGCGGCCGTGATTATTTGGGATTTGCAATCAATCTAGGCCGATCATCGCAGTTTATCCAGACAGCGCTGGCGGGGAGGATGGTGATCTCTCCCACAGGATCGTCCCCATGTCACAGCGTGATGTCGTTTTCCCCGCCGGGCGCCAGGCCCTCTATGAGCGCAACCGCTACTCGCCGGCGATCCGATCCGATGGCTTCCTGTTCGTTTCCGGCCAGGTCGGCAGCCGCGAGGACGGCTCGCCCGAGCCGGACTTCGAAACCCAGGTGCGCCGCGCCTTCGAGAATCTCAATGCGGTGCTGGCCGCCGCAGGCTGCACGTTCGATGACGTGATCGATGTGACCGTGTTTCTGGTCGATCCAGAGAAGAATTTCGAGAGGGCCTGGGCGATCGTGCCCGAGTACTGGGGCGAGGCACCGCACCCGACCCTGACCGGCATCGGCGTGACCTGGCTGTACGGGTTCCAGTTCGAGATCAAGGTGATCGCGAAGCTGCCGTGACCGTTAATGTAGAGCCAAGCCCATGCTCGGCTGGTCGTGCGAGAGCAGCCGGGCATGGGCTCGGCTCTACAGACGCGCAGCCCGGTGCCCGACTCCACGGGCCGAAAAATGTCGCCACGCCGCCCACCTGAACGGGAGATTCCGACGTATTCCCGAAGCGGCCATTGATATTGTATCCGGCGAAAACCGCTTGCTAGCCTGCCCTTCATGCGCTGGATCACCCGCCACCTCCGTTCGACCCTGCTGATGCTGCTGATGGCGGCATTCGTGGTCGTGCCGGTGGCCGACGCCCTGGCGTGCACGGTGGAACCGCATGCCAGCACGGTGCATGTGGAATCCGCACCGGATGCCGATGGCGATACCGACGGCAAGCATGTCGGTGCCTGTGGCCACAACCACTGCCACCACTCCAACCTGAGCCTGCCGGCACACACGCTGGCCGCGTTCGGGGCGCCACTGGCGGCGCGCTGGATGAGTGCGGGCGATGCGGCGGCCTATGTGGTCGCCCAGGATGAATTGACGCGTCCACCCCGGGCGTGAGTTGAGCGCGTCCCGCGATTGCGGGCTCCCGTTTCACTCACAACCGGAATCCCCCTATGTCGATCCTGACACCTCGGTCGCCGCGTGCGGCCGGGCTGGTCGTCGCCGTGTTGCTGGGCCTGGCCCCGGCGGCATCGGTGATGGCGCAAGCCGCCCCCTCCTACGACACCCTGCTTGAACGCCTGGACCAGCTGCCCGGCACCCGTGTGGGCACGGCGCTGGCCGAGGCCGCCGATGCGCGCGCCGACCAGGCCCGTGCGCTGCCCAATCCCTCCCTTTCCTGGTCGGCCGAAAACGCCTGGGGCTCCGGCATCTACCGGGGCATGGACAAGGCCGATACCGTGCTCACCCTGTCCCAGCCGCTGGAGGTCTGGGGCCAGCGTGGCGCGCGCGTTCGTGCCGCCCGGGCCGAGGCACAAGCCGCTGCCCTGCGTGGTTCGCAGAGCCGCAGTGATGTCGCCAGCCAACTGGCGGCGGTCTACGCACAGGCGGAAAGTGCATTGCGTCGTTACGCCCTCGCAGGCGAAGCACTGACCCTGACCCGCGACGATGCGGCTGCCGTCAATGCGATGGTCAAGCAGGGCCGCGAACCGCAGCTGCGCGCGGTGCAGGCACAGAGCGAAGTGGCCAACGCCAGCGCCGCGCTGGATGAGGCACAGGCCTTCCGCGATGCCGCACTCGCACGCCTGGCCGGCACCGCGCTGCTGGATGCGCCGGTGCAGTCGATCGACAACAGCCTGCTCGACCGCGTGCCACCGCTGCCGCGCGGTGCCACCGATACCGCACTGGCAGTGCGCATCGCCGAAGCCGAAGCCGATGCGGCGGGCAAGCGGGTCGACGTGGAGCGCAAGCGCGCCCTGCCCGACCTCAGCGTCACCGCCGCGCAGACCCGCTTCCGCGAAGGCGGCGAGCGTGCCTACAACCTCGGGCTCAGCCTCAGCATCCCGCTGTTCGACCGCAACCGTGGCGGCATCCGCGCCGCCAACGCCGACCAGCGCGCGGCCGAAGCGCGCCTGGACCAGCAGCGTCGCGACAGCGAGGCCGAGCGCCTGTCCGCCGTGGCCGGTCTGAAGGCCGCCGGCAGCCGTACCCGCGCCGCCGATGAAAGCGTGGTCGCCGCCGAAGAGGCCTACCGCCTTGCACGCATCGGCTTCGACGCCGGGCGCATCTCCCAGCTGGAACTGCGCAGCACGCGCAGCGCCCTCATCGCCGCCCGCGGCACCGCCGTGGATGCGCGCCTGTCGCGCGTCGCCGCGGAAATCGATCTTGCCCGCCTGGAAGGGCGCGCACCCTTTGTGGAGGCCCCATGACTCTCTCCCGTACTTTCCCGCTGATCGGCGGCGTGCTGCTGACCGTGCTGCTGGCCGGCTGCGCAGGCAATGCGCAGACACCTGCAAATGAGGACCCCGCCACGGCCAAGGCCGGCGCCGATGATGGCCACGGCCACGCCGCCGACAGCAAGGAAGCCAAGGCCGAAGCCACGAAGGCGCCGGCGGACGCCGATGAAGGCGTGGTGCAGCTGACCCCGGAACAGATCAAGGCCTCCGGTATCGAAGTGGTCGCCGTCGGTCGTGGCGGGGGCGGTTCAACCCGCCTCGCAGGCCGGGTCGAGCCCTCGGTCGGTGCGCGTGCCTCGGTGGCCTCCACGGTGACCGGCCGCGTCGAACGCGTGCTGGTGGCACCGGGCACAGCGGTGAAGCAGAACCAGACGCTGGCCATCGTGCTCAGCGGTGAGGCCGCGGTGTTCCGCGCCAATGCGCTGGCGGCATCGGCCGAAGCCGAGGCCGCACGCCTGGCCTATGGCCGCGACAAGGCGCTGGTCGACCAGGGCGTGGTCGCACGCCAGGAGATGGAAGCCTCGCGCGCACGTTCGCTGGCGGCACAGGCCCAGGCCGCTGCCGCACAGGCACAGGCCGCCGCCAACGGTGCGCCCGATGCCAGTGGCCGCGTGCGCATCACCAGCCCGGTGGCCGGCATCGTTGGCAATGTGCAGGTCACGCCAGGCGGTGTGGTCGCCGCCGGCAGCGCCGTGGCCGACGTCGCCGATCCGGCGATGAACGAGCTGGTGTTCACCGCACCGCCTGCGCTGGCCGCGCAGGTCACGCCGGGCATGAAACTGGAAGTAAGTGTGCCAGGCGGCAGTTTCACCGCCACCGTTACCGGCTCGGCCGCCGATGTGCGGCAGCAGGGCGGCGTCGCGGTGATCCGCGCCACGCCGGTGGATGCGCCGCTGCCGCCGGCCGGTTCGCCGGTGTCAGCCGTGGTGGTCACCGAAGACCAGGACGGTTCGCTCAGCGTGCCCGCCGATGCGGTGCAGAACGTCGATGGCAGCAGCGCGGTGTTCGTCGCCGTCGAAGGTGGCTTCAAGGCGCAGCCGGTGCTGGCCGGGCGCCGTGCCGGCGACCGCATCGAGATCCTCGGTGGACTGACCGGCAGCGAGCGCATCGTCGGTGCCAACGCCTTCCTGCTCAAGGCCGAGCTGGCCAAGGGCGAAGCCGAGCACGGCCACTGAGGAGGCGACCATGTTCAAGCTGATCATTGAAACAGCGGTGCGCCACCGCTGGCTGGTGGTGTTCATGGCCGCGCTGATCGCCGCCGTGGGCCTGTTCCAGCTGGGCAAGCTGCCGATCGACGCGGTGCCGGACATCACCAACCGCCAGGTGCAGATCAACACGGTGGCACCTGCGCTGACCCCGGAGCAGATCGAGCGGCAGGTGACCTACCCGCTGGAAACCGCGCTGGCCGGCATTCCCGGCCTGACCACCACACGTTCGCTGTCGCGCAACGGCTTCTCGCAGGTCACCGCGATCTTCACCGATGCCACCGACATCTACTTCGCGCGCCAGCAGGTGGCCGAACGCATGCGCGAAGCAGCCGATGACCTGCCCGATGGCGCATCGCCGATGCTGTCACCGGTCACCACCGGCCTCGGCGAAGTGCTGATGTGGACGGTGGACTTCACCACGTTCGATCCAGCCAGGCTGGCCAAGCCCGGTGACGCCGGCTGGCAGCCCGGTGAGGTCTACCGCACACCGGAAGGCAACCTGCTGCGCACGCCGGAAGAACGCGCGACCTACCTGCGCACCGTGCAGGACTGGATCATCGCGCCGCAGATGCGCTCCAGCCCGGGGCTGGCCGGTGTCGATACGGTCGGCGGCTACGTCAAGGAATACGGCGTGCATCCGGACAGTGCGCGGCTGGCCGCGCACGGCCTCGGCCTGGCCGACCTGGTCACTGCCCTGCAGCGTTCCAACGTGCAGGCCGGCGCCGGTTTCGTGCAGCGTGCCGGCGAAGGCCTGGTGGTGCGTGCCGATGGCCTGGCGCTGACCACCGAGGACCTGGCACAGGCGCCGGTGGCCACCCGCAATGGCGTGGTGGTGCGCGTGGCCGATGTGGCCACCGTGGAACTGAGCCGCGCGCCGCGCCTGGGTGCGGCCAGCCGCAACGGCCACGAGGCCGTGCTGGGCACCGCGCTGATGATTGCCGGTGGCAACAGCCGCACCGTGGCGCAGGCCGCTGCGGCGCGCCTTGAACAGGTGAACACATCGCTGCCGGCCGACATCGTGGCCGCGCCGGTGCTGGATCGCAGTGTGCTGGTCAACTCCACCATCAAGACCGTGGCCAGGAACCTCACCGAGGGCGCGCTGCTGGTGGTGGTGGTGCTGTTCCTGCTGCTGGGCAACCTGCGTGCAGCCACCATCACCGCGCTGGTGATTCCGCTGTCGTTCCTGTTCGCAGTGATCGGCATGAACCGCTTCGGCATCAGCGGCAACCTGATGAGCCTGGGTGCGCTGGATTTCGGCATCCTGGTGGACGGTGCGGTGATCGTGGTCGAATCGACGCTGCTGATGCTGGGCCAGCGCCGCGCCGAACTGGGCCGTGCGCTGACCGCGATGGAGCGCCTGCGCGTGGCCGCCGATTCGGCAATGAAGATGGCGCGCCCGGCGGCATTCGGCCAGCTGATCATCCTGCTGGTGTTCGCGCCGATACTCACCCTGGAAGGCGTGGAGGGCAAGACGTTCCACCCGATGGCGGCGACCTTCATGCTGGCCCTGGTCGGTGCCTTCATCTTCTCCTTCACCTTCGTGCCGGCGATGGCCGCACTGCTGGTGCGCGAGCCGAAGCTGAAGGACGGCGAGGCCCATGCCGACGATGGCGAGCACGAAACCAAGCTGATCCGCATGCTGCGCGCGCGCATCGAGCCGGTCGTGCGCAAGGCCGTGGCGCATCCGCGCACGGTGCTGGCCGGTGCAGTGATGATGGTGGTGGTGGGCCTCGGCTCGTTCTCGCTGCTGGGTCGCGAGTTCATGCCGACGCTGGACGAAGGCAACGTGGCCATGCAGGCCCTGCGCGCACCCTCGACCTCGCTGGAGCAGTCGCTGGCGATGCAGCTGGCGCTGGAGAAGGCAATCGCCAAGCAGCCGGAAGTAGAGACCGTGTTCTCCCGTACCGGTACTGCCGAGGCGGCGATCGACCCGATGCCGACCAACATCTCCGACAGCGTGATCGTGCTGAAGCCACGCAAGGACTGGCCCGATCCGAAGCTGGCCAAGGACGCACTGGTGGCGCGCTTCGAAAAACTGGCCGGGCAGCAGCTGGGCAACAGCTTCGAGTTCAGCCAGCCGATCGAGCTGCGCTTCAACGAGCTGATTTCCGGCGTGCGTACCGACCTGGCGGTGATGATCTTCGGCGATGACTTCAGCCAGCTGCAGAAGGTGGCCGACCAGGTGGCGCTGAAGCTGCGTGCGGTGGAGGGCGCGGCCGACGTGCGGGTGGAGCAGATTTCCGGCCTGCCCACGCTGAACGTAGCAATCGACCACGTGGCGGCGGCGCAGTACGGGCTGACCGCCGCGGATGTGAGCGATGCGCTGTCCACCGGCATCGGCGGTACCGCGGCCGGCAAGATCTTCGAAGGGGATCGCCGCTTCAACGTGGTGGTGCGCCTGGACGATGCCTCACGCAACGAGCCGGACCAGCTGGCGTCGCTGCCCATCGCTACGCCGTCGGGACTGGTGATTCCGCTGTCGTCGGTCGCCCGCATCACGGTCAGCGAAGGGCCGAACCAGATCAGCCGCAACAACGGCAGCCGCCGCGTCGTGGTGCAGGCCAATGTGCGTGGGCGTGACCTGGGCGGCTTCGTCGGTGAAGCGCAGGCGGCGGTGGCCGACGTTCCGCTGCCGCCGGGTGCCTACCTGACCTGGGGTGGCCAGTTCGAGAACCTGCAGCGTGCGGAGAAGCGGCTGGCGACGGTGGTGCCGGTGGTGTTCCTGTTGATCGGCAGCCTGCTGTTCATGGCCCTGCGCAGCGGCAAGGAAGCCATTCTGGTGTTCAGCTGCGTGCCGTTGGCACTGGTCGGCGGCGTCCTCGCGCTCCTGCTGCGTGGCATGCCGTTCTCGGTGTCGGCGGCGGTCGGCTTCATCGCCGTCTCCGGCGTAGCGACCTTGAATGGCCTGGTGTTGATGCAGGCGATCCGCGAGCGCCTGGACGCCGGTGACCTGCCGCTGCAGGCGGCGATCAACGGCGCTTCCAGCCGTATCCGTGCGGTGCTGACCACGGCGCTGGTGGCGATCGTCGGCTTCATCCCGATGGCGATTGCCAGTGGCTCGGGTGCAGAAGTGCAGAAGCCGCTGGCGACCGTGGTGATCGGCGGGCTGATCACCGCCACCGTGCTGACCCTTCTGGTGCTGCCGACATTTGCCGCACGCGTGGCCAAGCCGCGGGCGGTCGGCTGAAAGACCACGGGGGCGGATCCTGGGATCCGACCCCGTTTCCCGGTAGTGCCGGCCGCTGGTCGGCAATGTCGAACGATTGCGGTGCGTGCGGGTTGCCGGCCAGCGGCCGGAACTGCCTCGGAACGGTCAGGCCTTCTTGCGCTCGGCGATGTAGGCCTGGATCTGCTGTTCCAGCACCGGCAGCGGCACCGAGCCCTGCTTCAGCAGGGTGTCGTGGAAACCCTTGATGTCGAACTTGGCGCCCAGCTCCTTCTCCGCCTGCGCACGCAGGCGCACGATGGCGATCTCGCCCAGCTTGTAGCTCAGCGCCTGGCCCGGCCAGGAAATGTAGCGGTCCACTTCGGTGGTCACTTCATGCTCGCTCAGCGCGGTGTGGTCACGCAGGTAGGCCAGCGCCTGCTCGCGGGTCCAGCCCTTGCTGTGCACGCCGGTGTCGATCACCAGGCGCGCCGCGCGCCACATCTCGTAGGTCAGGCGGCCGAAATCCTCGTACGGGGTTTCGTAGATGCCCATTTCCACGCCCAGCTTTTCGCAGTACAGCGCCCAGCCTTCGCCATAGGCGGAGATGTAGGCGTTGCGGCGGAACTCCGGCAGGTTCTTCTGCTCGGCGGCGATGGCGCCCTGCAGTGCGTGGCCCGGATCGGATTCATGCAGGGTCAGCGCCGGCAGGTTGTACAGCGGGCGCGACGGCAGGTTGTAGGTGTTGAGCCAGTAGGTGCCCATGCCACCACGGCCGGCGGTCCAGAACGGTGCGATATCCGGCGGTACCGGCACGATGGTGAAGCGCGCGCGCGGCAGCGTCATGTACTTGCCCAGCTGGCCATCGGCGCGCTTGGAGATCCACGCGGCACGTGACAGCAGCTCTTCCGGCGTCTTGGCATAGAACTGAGGGTCGGTACGCAGGAAGGTCAGGAATTCGGCGAAGCTGCCCTTGAACTTCACCTGCTTGATGATGTCGTTCATCTCGCCCTGGATGCGCGCGACTTCCTCCAGTCCGATGCGGTGGATCTCGTCCGGCGACAGATCGAGCGTGGTGTATTCGTGGATCTGCTGCTTGTAGTACGCCTTGCCGTCCGGCATTGCTTCGGCGGCCAGGGTGGTGCGCGCCTGCGGCACGTACTCGTTGACGAAGAAGGTGCGCAGCTGCTGGAACGCGGGCACCACCTTGCCACTGATCGCTTCACGCGCGTGCGCCTGCAGCCTGACCTGTTCGGCGGCCGGAATGTTGTTGGGCAGCTTCTTGAACGGCGCGTACAACGGCGACTCGGTCGGGTCCTTCAGCTCGGCGACGGTGGCGATGGACACCTCGCGACCATCAAGCACCGCGCGCGGCACGCTGAAGCCACGCTTCAGGCCGGCGCGCATGTTCTCGGTCTGCTGGCCGAAGTAACGCGGCACATCGTTCAGCCGTGCGATGTAGTTCTGATAGTCCTGCACGGTCTTCATCTCGCGCCGGGCCATGAAGGACAGGTTGGACCAGAACGAGGAGTCCGCGTTGAACGGCATCTCGTAGCCGCGCAGGCGCGTCTCTTCGGCCAGGTTGAACACCTGGTCGCGGTAGATCGCGTAGTTGACCTGGTTGTCGGGCGACAGGGTCTTCGGATCGATCTTCTTCAGCGCGGCGAGGGTCTCGTCCCACACCTTCAGGCGCGCCTGCTGTGCGGCCGGGCCGACATCGGGCATGCGGGTGGCATTGGCCGGGGCGTCCTCGTCCTCGCTGGCCTCGCCGCCACCATCCTGGCGCCATTTCCATTCCTTCTCGTACAGCGCGCGGAAGGCGGCATCGGCAGGCGATTCGGTGGCGACGCTGGCCGGCGCGGCGGCGGCGGGCGGCGCGGCCAGGGCCACGGCGGGGGCGGACAGGGCAATCAGCAGGGCAACGGCAAGACGGGTTTTCACGAGCACAGGTTCCCGGGAAGGCAGACCCCGATCATGGCACCGCCCACGGCCCATGGCATGGGACGAAGGTCCTGCCTGCAACGCAGGCAGGACCGGGCCCCGGCCACAGGCCAGGGCCCCAGCGCCGAAGGCGCGTTGTAGAGCCGACTGTCAGTCGGCTGCTTTCCCGCCACATGCAGCAAAGCCCGCGCTCCGCGCGAGAGTCGACTGACAGACGACGCTACCCACGGCAGACCGCATCCCGGCGCAGCCTCAGTGGCTGGCCCTGTCCCGCTTCCAGCCCCGGTGCTTGATGTCCAGGTGCAGGCTGTACAGCGCGGTGAACGCCGGGAACAGGTTCTGCAGCACGCCCACCGAGTCCTGCTTGGCCGAGAACAGGAAGTAGCTCAGCGTCATCAGGCTGCCGATCACGCTCATGTACCAGAACAGTCGCGGGATGACCGGCTTGCCGGCGCGCTTGGAGGCGATGAACTGGACCAGCCAGCGGCCGCCGAACATCAGTGCGCCGGTGTAGCCGATCAGCTTCCAGCCGGTCACATGCAGGCCGGTCCAGTACAGCCAGGTCAGCGGCTGGTCCAGCCAGTGCAGCTCCAGGTCCATCAACGCTCCTCCACCGCGGTGCGCTTGCTGCGGGTGATCAGCCAGGCCACGCCGCGCAGGTCGCGGATGCCGACCAGCGCGCGGCCCAGATTGTTGTACTTGGACACACCGGCGGTACGGTGGCGGTGATTGACCGGCACGCTGGTGGTCTTCCAGCCGGCGCGCTGCATCAGCGCCGGCAGGTAACGGTGCATGTGATCGAAGTACGGCAGGTCGAGGAACGCGCTGCGTTCGAACAGCTTGATGCCGCAGCCGGTGTCAGGCGTGTCGTCGCGCAGCATGCGCGCGCGGATGGCGTTGGCCCAGCGGCTGGCCCAGCGCTTGCTGCCGCTGTCCTGGCGGTTGACGCGCCAGCCGGCGAACAGCTTCACCTGTGCCTCGGCGGCATCGCGCGCGGCCAGCAGCTTGGGAATATCGGCTGGATCGTTCTGGCCGTCACCATCGAGGGTAGCGATCCAGGGCGCCCGTGCGTGCTTGACGCCGGTGCGCACGGCGGTGCTCTGCCCGCTCTGGTTCACGTGGTGCAGTACCCGCAGTTCCGGCGTGGTCGCCTTCAGCCCCTGCAGCACGGCCAAGGTGTCATCGCGCGAGTGGTCGTCAATGTAGACGATCTCGAACGGTAGCCGCCCGCGCAGTGCAGCGGTGATTTCGGCGACCAGCGGGGCGACGTTGTCGCGCTCGTTGAACACCGGGACAACAACGGAAAGCTCGGGTTGGCTCATAAGGCACTCGGCCAAAGGGGGGACAAAGACCGCGCATTCTCCGAAACCGAGGTTATCCGAAGATGAACCCGGCGGCGTGAGGATCCGTGCTCAGGCGCGATCACCAAAATACTCGCGGCACCACTGCACCACAGGCGGCAGGCCTTCTTCGATCGGGGTCACCGCATCGAAGCCGAAAGCGTCATGTGCGCGGCGGGTATCGGCCATCGTGCGCACCATGTCGCCGGGCTGCATGGGCTTGTAGACCTTCTGCGCGGGGCGGCCGGCGGCCTGCTCGATCACGCTGATGAAGCGCTCCAGCTCCACCGGCGTATGGTTGCCGAGGTTGAACACCCGGTGCGGCACCGTACCGTCGGCCGGATGCGCGAGGGCGCCGAGGATACCGGAGACGATGTCGGAGACATGTGTGAAATCGCGCTGCATGCGGCCTTCGTTGAATACGTCGATCGGCCGACCGGCCAGCACCGCGCGCGAGAACAGCAGCGGTGCCATGTCCGGCCGGCCCCACGGGCCGTACACGGTGAAGAAGCGCAGGCCGGTGGCATGCAGGCCGTACAGCTGCGCGTAGGTATAAGCCATCAGCTCGTTGGCGGCCTTGGTCGCCGCGTACAGCGAGCGCGGCTGGTCCACGCGCTGGTCCTCGGAGAACGGCGGCGTGGCCGAATCACCGTAGACCGAACTGCTGGAGGCATACACCAGGTGCTGCACGCCACGGTGGCGGCACAGCTCGAGCATGTTGACGAAGCCGACCAGGTTGCTGTCGACGTAGGCGTGCGGGTTTTCCAGCGAATAGCGCACGCCGGCCTGCGCGGCCAGATGGATCACGGCGGTCGGCTGCACCTCGTCGAACAGCGCGGCCAGGCCATCGCGATCGGTCAGGTCCAGTGTGCGCAGGTCCAGCGTCGGGCACAGCGCAGCCACGCGATCATGCTTGATCTGCGGGTCGTAGTAGTCGTTGAAGTTGTCCAGCCCGACCACGGCCTGGCCCGCCTCCAGCAGCGCGCGGGCGGTATAGGCACCGATGAAGCCGGCAGCGCCGGTGAGCAGGATGGTCATTGCAGTTGCCTGGAAATCAATGAGTACAGGTGCAGAGGATACGCTGCGGGCTCAGAACAGCCCGAAACGCTTCTTGGCCACATTGGCGCGGCCGGGTTCGATCACGTCCTGGATCTTCTTCGCATCGAAGCGGTCGAGCAGCGCCTCGGCGCCCTTCTTCAGCTTCAGATCCATCTCTTCCGGATACAGCGGAACCAGGGTCATGAAGCTGATGGTCCTGCCGTCGTCCAGTTCCAGCGTGGCGAATTCTTCCGGGGCAGTCACCGGTGGCAGCACGATGGCACCGTCGAAGCCCACCCCCGGCGCGTAGGGCTCGCTGGGATGGCCGTTGGGAATGGTGTGGCCGAAGCCCAGCCAGGTGTCGTACTCGTGTGGCAAACGCGCCATGCCCTTCAGCAGGCGCACCGGCCAGTAATTGCGCTCGTCCTCGAAGGCGTCCTGGGACATCGGCCAGTCGGCCGGCAGCGTCACCATCAGTTCCATGTAGCGCGGCACGTCCGCGTCCACCTCGGCGGGCACGGCCATCGGCAGATCGCTCATGCCGGAGGTCACCAGCCGCAGGTACGGGAACTGGTCGGTGGCCGGCACCACGTGCACGTCGATGTGCACCAGGTCGGAGATGATCTCGTGGAAGACGCCGGATACCGGGCCCAGGTGGCGCTCAATGTGCGCGCCGATCGCCTCGATGTGTTCTTCACCCTGCGGCGGGGTGAAGTCCTTCTGGCGGCTGTGGACCAGGATCGGGCTGCCGCCCGGGCTGACGTCGTCGAATGCGTTGCTCATGTCCTGCTCCCTGGATGAGGCCACGGGCCGGAAGGCAGTACATCCCACGGCGCGCGCGGCGGTACGTTCCCTGTCATTCGCGGGACACGGCAGGAACGGGCCGCGCCCCCTGTCACTGCGCCGGGCTCAGCCCTGGCGCGTACGCAGCTTTTCCAGCACGCCGTCCAGGGTATCCAGGTCGGTGTAGTGGATGATCAGCTTGCCCTTGCCGCCACGGCCGTGATTGATCGCCACCTTGGCGCCGAGCGCTTCGGACAGCTCGGTTTCCAGCGAGGCGATGTCGGCCTGCTGCACCTTCGGGGTGGCCACCGGGCGATTGCTCGGCACCTTGCCTGCGGCAAAGGCCTGCGCACGGCGCTCGACCTCGCGCACCGACCAGCCTTCATCGGCTGCTTCCTGGGCCAGCTTGCCCGCCAGCTCCGGGGCCAGGGTCAGCAGCGCGCGGGCGTGGCCCATTTCCAGGCGGCGGGTTTCCAGCAGCAGGCGGATCGCCACCGGCAGCTCCAACAGGCGCAGCAGGTTGGACACCGCCGCGCGCGAGCGGCCGACGGCCTCGGCGGCCTCGGCATGGGTCAGGGTGAATTCGCTGATCAGGCGCTGCAGCGCCTCGGCTTCTTCCAGCGGGTTGAGGTCTTCGCGCTGGATGTTCTCGATCAGCGCCATCGCGATGACGGTGCGGTCTTCCAGCTCGCGCACCACCACCGGCACCTCGTCCAGGCCGGCCAGCTGCGATGCGCGCCAGCGGCGCTCACCGGCGACGATTTCGTAGTTGCCGGCGGGCAGCTGGCGCACCAGGATCGGCTGGATCACGCCCTGCGACTTGATCGAGTCGGCCAGCTCGGACAGCTTGCCCTCGTCCATCTCGCGGCGCGGCTGGTACTTGCCCGGCTGCAACTGGCCCACGGCCAGCTTGCGCAGCACTTCACCCGGCAGCGGCTCGATCACCGCGGTGGTGGCCTGCACCTGGCTGACCGCTCCCTTCGGGCCCAGCAGCGCGTCCAGGCCACGGCCGAGGCCCCGCTTCTTGGCTGCCGGCTTGGTGCTGGTCATCAGACGGTCTCCACGGCCTTGGCGGCCTTGTTGCGTTCGTTGTTGCGGCGGATGATCTCGCCGGCCAGGCCCAGGTAGGCCACGCCACCGCGCGAGGCGCGGTCGTAGCCGACGATGCTCTGGCCATGGCTGGGCGCCTCGGCCAGGCGCACGTTGCGCGGCACGATGGTGCGGAACACGCGATCACCGAAGTGTTCGGTGAGCTCGGCCGAGACCGCGTTGGCCAGGTTGTTGCGCACGTCGAACATGGTGCGCAGCACGCCTTCGATCTCCAGCGCCGGGTTCAGGCTGGTGCGCAGCGCTTCGATGGTTTCCACCAGCGCGCTCAGGCCTTCCAGCGCGTAGTACTCGCACTGCATCGGCACGATCACCGAGTCGGCGGCGGCCAGCGCATTGAGCGTCAGCAGCGACAGTGCCGGCGGGCAGTCGATCAGGATGTAGTCGTACTCGTCGCGGATCGGCGCCAGCGCGCGCTTCAGGCGCTGCTCGCGCTCGCTCTGGCCCATCAGCTGGATCTCGGCGGCGGTCAGGTCGATGTTGCCGGGAAGCAGGTCGTAGCCTTCGGCAGTCTGCACGCGCACATCGGCGGCGCTGTTCTCGCCCAGCAGCAGATCACAGGTGGAGGCGGCCAGCTCGCGCTTGTCCACGCCGCTGCCCATGGTCGCGTTGCCCTGCGAATCAAGGTCGACCAGCAGCACGCGCTTGGGGGCGTTGGCCAGGGAAGCGGCCAGGTTGACGGCGGTCGTGGTCTTGCCGACGCCACCCTTCTGGTTGGCGATGGCGATGATGCGGGCCATGCAGGTGTGCCTCGTCGACGGATGGTTGGGACCGGTCATTATGCGTACAACCGGCCCCGGGCGGAAATCGTGAATCGCCAACCTCTTGTTCCACAAGGGGCTGGCGATGGCAATCAGGGGCCTGTAACCGTGACCAGGTGGCGTTCGCCGGCCAGGCCGGGCACGCTCAGCGGGGTCACCTCGCGCACCTGCCAGCCCGCCGGCAGCTCCGCGATCTCCTCATGGGGATAGACGCCCTTCATGGCCAGCAGTACGCCACCCGGGCGCAGCAGGTGGCCGCCGACGCGGACGATGCCGGCCAGGGTGTCCATCGCGCGCGCGGTCAGCTGGTCGTAGCGGCCTGCCTCGTCCAGGGCCTCGGCGCGCGATTCAGCCACGCGGGCATTGCCCAGGCCCAGCTGGCGCACGGCCTCGCGCATGAAGCGCGCCTTCTTGCCGTTGCTCTCCACCAGGGTGACCTGCAGGCCCGGGCAGGCGATCGCCAGCGGGATGCCGGGCAGGCCGGGGCCCGTGCCGAGGTCGGCCAGGCTGCCATCGGCCACGAACGGCTGCATCGCCAGCGAATCGAACAGGTGGCGGGTGACCATCTCCTGCGGGTCGCGGATGGCGGTGAGGTTGTAGGTGCCGTTCCAGCGGTGCAGCAGGGCCAGGTAGCGCAGCAGCGGCGGCGCCAGCGCGGCGTCCAGGCCCATGCTGGCCAGGCCCTGTTCCAGCGTGGCGGCCACGCTGGCGGGAAGTGGGTGTTCGCTCATGCCGGCATTATCGCCGGTTTTGCACGCTGATTCCCCGCTTCAGTGCGGATACCAGGCCAATGCAGCACGGAACTGCCCGGTGGCCTGCCATTCGTGCAGGTGCCAGCGCGCGGCCTCGCCCAGTTCCGGGTCGCACCAGCGCAGATGCAGGGCGCCATCCGCCCCCGGCGCCAGCTGCAGGCGGTGCAGGCCGAACGAGATGCCCTGCCCGTGTGCCTTCAGGATGGCTTCCTTGACGCACCACACGCGGAAGAACCAGTGCTCGCGGTCGGCCTCGCCCAGGCTTTCCAGCCAGGCCACCTCGGCGGGGTGGAAGAAGCGCTGCACGATCTCCAGCAGGCGCGGCCGCGGTCGCAGCAATTCCAGGTCCACGCCCAACCGCACGCCTTCGCCCAGCGCCACCAGCAGCACCTCGCCGCTGTGGCTCCAGCCGGTGCCGTAGTGGGCCAGCGTACCGCTCAGCTCCGGCCGGCCCTTGTCGTCGCGGACCAGCGGCAGCGTCTCCGGATCGGTGCCCAGTGCCTGTGCCAGTACCTGCCGTGCCTGCGGTTCGCCGCGATGGCCGGGCACGTGCGGGCGCCGCCAGACCGTCACCGGGCCGAAGCGCCACGGGCCGTCGAGGGTGGCTGGCAGGCTCATCCGCAAGCCCCCATCACGCAATTGCACGACGGGTTCACGGCCGTGCGCGTCAACTGGTCACAGTTTTCCACCGGAGGTTCGATCATGGGCATCATCATCTGGCTGATCGTCGGCGGCATCGTAGGCTGGCTGGCCAGCATCATCATGAGGCGCGACGCCCAGCAGGGCATCGTCCTGAACATCGTGGTCGGCATCGTCGGCGCGCTGATTTCCGGCTGGCTGTTCGGCGGCGGCATCAACGAAGCGATCACCCTCCGCACCTTCCTGTTCTCGCTGATCGGTGCGGTGATCCTGCTGGCGATCGTCAACCTGTTCACCCGCAAGAGCATACGGTGACCTGAGGGTCGCGCCGACCGCTGGCCGGCAGTCCTTCCAGAACGGGCCCGGCAATCGCCGGGCCCCGTTCGTTCAGCCCAGCTGCACCCACGCCGGCGCATGGTCGCTCGGACGTTCCCAGGTGCGCGGCTCGCGGTCGATGCCCGAGGCCGCCGCACTGGCCTTCAGTGCGTCGGAGACCAGCGTCAGGTCGATGCGCAGGCCCAGGTTGCGGCGGAAGCCGGCCGCGCGGTAATCCCACCAGCTGAACACCCCGGCCTCGTCGTTGTGCAGGCGGAAACCATCGTGCAGGCCCAGCTGCAGCAGCTTGTTGAGTGCGCCGCGCTCGGCGGTGGAGGTGAGGATGTGGTTTTCGTTCCACACCTCCGGGTCGTGCACATCGCGCGCGTCCGGGGCGATGTTGAAGTCGCCCATCACGATCAGCTTCGGGTGCCGCTGCAGTTCTTCGGCGATCCATGCATGCACCGCCTCGAGCCAGCGCAGCTTGTAGTCGTACTTGTCGGTGCCGATGTCCTGGCCGTTGACCACGTACAGGTTGATTACCCGCAGGTCGCCGAAGGTACCGGCGATGACGCGCTTCTGCTCGTCCTCGAAGCCGGGAATGCCGATCTGCACGTCCTGCGCCGGCTCACGCGACAGCAGCGCCACGCCGTTGTAGGTCTTCTGGCCGGCGAACACGCTGCGGTAGCCGGCAGCGATCAGCGCAGAGTCGGGGAACTTGTGGTCCTCCAGCTTGGTTTCCTGGATACCGACGATGTCCGGGCCGAACTCCTTGAGCCACTGCTCCAGGTGCGGCAGGCGGACATTGAGCGAATTGACGTTCCACGAGGCGATTTTCATGGGGGCATTCTACCCGGGTGGGCCTGGGTTGCCTTGTAGAGCCGAGCCCACGCTCGGCTGCCTGTACCCCGGCCGCTCAACGGCAGCCGAGCATGGGCTCGGCTCTACAGAGTCACGCCATGCGTGGCTTCACCGAACCATCAGCTTCAACAACCCCGCAATCTTCGAATACGGCGGCCGCACCCGGTCGCTGGCCGCCCAGCGCGACTGCCACAGCACCGGCAGCCGCTTGCTCATCGCATCGAACCCGGCGCGCCCGTGGTACGCGCCCATGCCACTCGCCCCCACCCCGCCAAACGGCAGGCCGTCGGCGGCGAAGTGCAGCAGCGTGTCGTTCACCGTCACCCCGCCCGCCACGACCTGGCCGAGGATGCGCTCCACCGTGGCCGTGTCATGGCTGAAGGGATACAGCGCCAGCGGCCGGTCACGCGACAGCACGTCGGCCAATGCGGCATCCAGATCCGGATAGGCGCGCACCGGCAGGATCGGCCCGAAGATCTCCTCGCGCATCAGGTCCAGGTCATCCGGCGGGTCCAGCACCACGGTCGGCACCAGCAGGCGCTCGCGGTCGGCGCGCGCCTCTTCCACCTGCGCCAGCGGAATGACCGGCACGCCGTGTTCGCGCGCCTGCGCCAGATAGCCCTGCAGGCGCTGGTACTGGCCGTCGTTGATGATGCGCGTGTAGTCATCGGCATCACTGAAATCGCCGTAGCGCTCGCGCACCTGCTGCTGCAGCGCCTGCACGAACTCGCGCTGGCGCGCGGTGTCGATCAGCACATAGTCCGGCGCAATGCAGGTCTGCCCGGCGTTGAACCACTTGCCGGTGGCCAGCCGCGCGGCGGCTTTGTCCAGCGGGAAGTCGCGGCAGACGATGGCCGGCGACTTGCCGCCCAGTTCCAGCGTGACCGGCACCAGATGCTCGGCGGCCGCTGCCATCACCTTGCGGCCCACGGCCGTCGAGCCGGTGAACAGCAGATGGTCCAGCGGCAGCGACGACACCGCTGCGGCCACGTCCGCGCCACCCTGCACCACCGCCACTCGATCCGGCGGGAACACGCTGGCCAGCAGGTCGGCCAGGAACGCGCTGGTGCGCGGCGTGTGTTCCGAAGGCTTCAGCAGCACGTGGTTGCCGGCGGCGATGGCGGTGGCCAGCGGCACCAGTGCCAGCGTGACCGGGTAGTTCCAGGGCGAGATCACCCCGACCACGCCCAACGGCGTCGGCCGCAGCTGCGCGCGCGCCGGCCACAGCTTCCAGCCGGACGATGCGCGCTGCGGCTTCGACCAGCGCCGCAGGTGGCGGCGCAGGTGGTCGATGGCCGACAGCACGCTCATGCCATCGGCCAGCTTCGATTCAACGTGGGCGCGATGCCCGAAGTCCTCGGCGATGGCCTGCGCCATTTCGTCCAGGCGTGGCTTCAGCCCCTCGCGCAGGCGGCGCAGGTCGGCCTCACGCTGGTCGAGCGTGGGGCGCTGCGACTGCCAGGCGCTGCGCAGGGCGTGCAGGAGGGCAGGAAGGTCGGCTGGGGCGGTTGTGGTCATGGACCGACTATACGGGGGGGGGCCGAGCCATGTAACGGTAGAGCCGACTGGGTAGAGTCGACTGTCAGTCGACTGCCCTTTGCGGGACATCTGGAAACCCCGCGCTGCGCGCGATAGTCGACTGACAGTCGACTCTACCCCGCCTCAATTCCCCCATTCCCTCGAACAGAAAGGCCGCGGTCTGCACCGCGGCCTTTCCTTCATCCGGTGAACATCATTCCTACTTGGTGATATCCACGTCCTTGGTCTCGCGCAGGAACAGGCCACCGATCACCACCGACATCAGCGCGATGATGATGGGGTACCACAGGCCGTAGTACAGGTTGCCGGTACCGGCCACCAGCGCGAACGAGATCGCCGGCAGGAAGCCACCGAACCAGCCGTTGCCGATGTGGTACGGCAGCGACATCGAGGTGTAGCGGATGCGGGTCGGGAACAGTTCGACCAGGTAGGCGGCGATCGGGCCGTAGACCATGGTCACGTACAGCACCAGCAGCCACAGCATGAAGATCGTGCCGGCAAAGTGGATGCGCGAACCATCGGCCTTGGCCGGGTAGCCCGCGGTGGTCAGGGCGGTCTTCAGTTCCGCACCGAACGCATCGGCCTTGGCCTTGCCTTCTTCCTTGGTCAGGCCAGCGGCCTCATACGAGGTGACGCTGGCACTGCCCACGTTCACCATCGCCAGCGAACCGGCGGCGGCGGGCTGCACGTCGTACGGCACACCGGCCTTGGTCAGCGCGGCGGTGGCCACGTCGCAGGAGCTGGTGAACTTGCGCATGCCCACCGGATCGAACTGGAACGAGCAGGTGTTCGGATCAGCCACGACCAGCGCCGGAGAGGACGCACGTGCCTCTTCGATGGCCGGGTTGGCGAAGTGGGTCAGGCCCTTGAAGATCGGGATGTAGGTAACAGCCGCCAGCAGGCAGCCGGCCAGGATGATCTTCTTGCGGCCGATGCGGTCGGACAGCCAGCCGAAGAAGATGAAGAACGGCACGCCCAGCGCCAGCGCGGCCGCGATCAGCAGGTAGGAGGTGGTGGCATCGACCTTCAGCATGCTGCTGAGGAAGAACAGCGCGTAGAACTGGCCGCCGTACCAGACCACGGCCTGACCGGCTGCAGCGCCGAGCAGGACCAGCAGCATCAGCTTCAGGTTGCCGCCCTTCAGGCTGTCACGGAACGGGGTCTTGGAGCCCTTGCCCTCGGACTTCATCTGCTGGAACAGCGGCGACTCGCTCAGCTGCAGGCGGATCCATACAGACACGCCCAGCAGCAGGATCGACACCAGGAACGGGATGCGCCAGCCCCAGGCTTCGAAGGCTTCGTTGCCCAGGAAGTAACGGCAGGCCAGGATGATCAGCAACGACATGAACAGGCCGAGCGTGGCGGTGCACTGGATGAAGCTGGTGTACAGGCCACGCTTGTCGTCCGGCGCGTGCTCGGCCACGTAGGTGGCGGCACCACCGTACTCGCCGCCCATCGCCAGGCCCTGGGCCAGGCGCAGCACGATCAGGATGACCGGTGCCGCGAAGCCGATCGTGGCGTAGTTGGGCAGCACGCCGACCAGGAAGGTCGAGATGCCCATGATCAGGATCGTGACCAGGAACGTGTACTTGCGGCCGATACGGTCGCCGAGGCTGCCGAAGAAGGCCGCGCCGAACGGGCGCACGAAGAAGCCGGCGGCGAACGCCAGCAGGGCGAAGATCATGCCGGTGGTTTCGTTGACACCACTGAAGAACTGCTTGGCGATGATGGCCGCGAGCGAGCCGTACAGGAAGAAGTCATACCACTCGAAAACCGTGCCGAGGCTCGAGGCGAAGATGACCTTCTTGTGGCCCTTGGTCAGGGTGCCCGCTGGATTGTGCGGGCTTGATGCAGTGCTGGACATGGGACGTTTTCCCTCTGTAGGTGCCGACCTGGGTCGGTGGGTGCCGACCGTTGGCCGGTACGCAATCGCTGTAGGTGCCGACCTTGGTCGGCACTCCTTTAGAAGCTGTACTTCGTGGTGAACTGCAATCGGGTGATGTCACCCTTGTTGCCGTTCTCCACTTCGCGACGGCCGTACATCAACTCCGCGCCGACATCGACCTTGGGCAACGGCGAGTAGAAGATGTTGCCGCGGATGCTCTGCACGCTCTTGGTCACCAGCGGGCCGAGGATGCTGTCATTGTCGTAGTCGCTACGCGCGTAGATCAGGTTGGTGCGCAGCTTCGGCGAGAACGCATGCCGCCAGCCCACGTAGCCGGCCAGCACGCCGGTCGGATTGAGTTCGTCGCGGGCAACGTCATAGGCGCTGTCGGCGGTGATGCCCAAGCCGATGTAGCGGGCGATGCCTTCGCCGCCGGTCAGCTGGTAGTGCAGCGAATCGCTGTCACCCATCACCCACTTGCCGCCCAGGGTCAGGCCGCCGGCCACCTTGTCGGCCTTGGCGCCGGTGGCCTGGTTGTCGACCTTCAGCTGGCGAACGATGCCGCCGACGCCGAAGGTGCCCCAGTCGCCCTTCCAGCCATAGCGCAGGGTCAGATCGGGCAGGCTGCCACGGTCGGAGTTGGCACTGGCATTGGTCCATGCCCCAGTGACCGGGTTGCGGGTACCGGTGAGGGTGGTGGTTTCCGGGTTTTCCAGCGCGACGCTGAAGCCGCCCTGGGTGTAACGCACCTGCGCCTGGCGCACGAAGATCACGCCGTCGGTAGGGCCAACGAAGTCGACCGCCTCAGGCAATGCGGCCGCGTCCATGAAGTTGGACCAGGTCTGGCCGGCCAGCCAGTTGTTCCAGTACATGTAGGCATGGCGCAGGGTCACGCCGTAGGTGTTGGTGGCGGTCTGGTTGCCCAGCGAGTTGCCGAAGAAGTCCATCTCGAAGAACGCGCCGGCTTTGTTGCCCGATTCGCTCACATTGTCGATGCCCAGATTGAAGCGAGAGAACTTGGCGTGGGCATTGAAGTCGGTGCCCGAACGCTTGCCGCTGCCGCCGGCGCCTTCCACCGGGGTCTGGCCCGGCAGGTACAGCGCGCGGCCGGTGGCATCGTCGGCCAGCTGGCCATCGCTGGTCTGGGTGGCGAGGAAGTCGGCCTTGATGAAGCCACCGATCTTGACCGTGGTACCCGGCGCGGCGCCCGGGGTGATGGTGGTGACCTGGATCGGCTGCTTGCCGGCCGGAACCTGTGCGACCGGCTTCTGCTCGGCCTGCAGCGTGCGGACTTCGGTTACGGCCTGCTGGGTCTGGCTGATCTGGGTCTGTTGTTGTTGCTGCGAAGACAGCAGCAGCTGGACCTGGCGTTCCAGTTCGGCAACGCGTGCTTCCAGCGCCTTCTCTTTGGCGGTCTCTGCGAACGCCATGCCCGGTGCGACCAGGGCGACCAACAGGCAGGCCGCCAAAGGTGTGCGCACGGCTTTCAACGTACGGTGGCTCATGTTGCCCTCTCTCCCAAGTGGCAAGGTGATGCCGCGCGTGGGGCACGGTCGAGCCGAGACTGCGGGGCGATTATGTATAGCGGCTATTCGCCATTGGTCGAACCTGGCCCTGCTGGGCGCTCACTTTCGACCATGGTCTAACCAGGGTGGTGACGCGGCAGGGGGTGGATGGGGCAAACTGAGGGGGATCGGTCGCCGCAATGCTGCGACCGCACACACAAAGTCAACGTGCAAGTGAGGGTGCCATGGCTGATATCTACCCCGTCGATCCGCAGTTCGCCGCCAAGGCACGCATCGACAAGAAGACATATGAACAGCAGTACCAGGCGTCGGTGACCGATCCGGAGGGTTTCTGGGGCAAGGCCGCCGAGCGCCTGCAATGGATGCGCACGCCGACGAAGATCAAGAACGTCAGCTATGACCTGTCCGACTTCCACATCAAGTGGTTCGAAGATGGCGAGCTCAATGCCAGCGTGAACTGCCTGGATCGCCAGCTGGAAACGCGCGGCGACAAGACCGCCCTGCTGTTCGAACCGGACAGCCCGGATGCGCCGGCCCAGCACGTGACCTATCGCGAGCTGTACGAGCGCACCTGCCGCCTCGGCAACGCGCTGCGCAACCTCGGCGTCAAGAAGGGCGACCGGGTCACCATCTACCTGCCGATGATCGTCGATGCGGCCGTGGCCATGCTGGCCTGCGCGCGCATCGGTGCGATCCACTCGGTAGTGTTTGGGGGCTTTGCGCCGAACTCGATCGCCGACCGCGTCAGCGACTGCCAGAGCAAGCTGATCATCACCGCCGACGAAGGTCTGCGTGGTGGCCGGAAGATCCCGCTGAAGGCCAACGTCGATGCCGCGCTGAAGCTGCCCGGCACGAACACGGTTGAAACCGTGCTGGTGGTGCGTCACACCGGCGGGGCGGTCGACATGCAGGCCCCGCGCGACCGCTGGTTCCACGACGTGGTGGACAGCCAGCCGTCGACCTGCGAGCCGGAGCGAATGAACGCGGAAGACCCGCTGTTCATCCTCTACACCTCCGGTTCCACCGGCAAGCCGAAGGGCGTGCTGCACACCACCGGCGGTTACCTGCTGTACGCGGCCTACACCCATGAAGCGGTGTTCGACCTGCGCGAGGACGACATCTACTGGTGCACCGCCGACGTCGGCTGGGTCACCGGCCACAGCTACATCGTGTACGGCCCGCTGGCCAACGGCGCGACCTCGCTGATGTTCGAAGGCGTGCCGAACTACCCGGACACCTCGCGCTTCTGGAACGTGATCGACAAGCACAAGGTGACGATCTTCTACACCGCCCCGACCGCCATCCGTGCGCTGATGCGCGAGGGCGAGGAACCGGTGAAGAAGACCTCGCGCGCCTCGCTGCGCCTGCTCGGCAGCGTCGGCGAGCCGATCAATCCGGAAGCCTGGCGCTGGTACTACGAGGTGGTCGGCGACAGCCGCTGCCCGATCGTCGATACCTGGTGGCAGACCGAGACCGGCGGCATCCTGATCTCGCCGCTGGCCGGTGCGATGGACCTCAAGCCGGGTTCGGCCACCCTGCCCTTCTTCGGCGTGCAGCCGGCGCTGGTCAATGCCGACGGCGAAGTGCAGGACGGCCCGACCGAAGGCAACCTGATCATCCGCGACTCCTGGCCGGGCCAGATGCGCACGGTGTACGGCGACCACCAGCGCTTCATCGACACCTATTTCCGCACCTACCCGGGTAGCTACTTCACCGGTGACGGGTGCCGCCGCGACGAAGACGGCTATTACTGGATCACCGGCCGCGTTGACGACGTGATCAATGTGTCCGGCCACCGCATCGGCACCGCCGAAGTGGAAAGCGCGCTGGTCTCGCACCCGAAGGTGGCCGAAGCGGCCGTGGTCGGCTTCCCGCACGACGTGAAGGGCCAGGGCATCTATGCCTACGTGACCCTGGTGGCCGAAGAAGCGCCGAGCGACGAACTGCAGAAGGAACTGGTCGCCTGGGTACGCAAGGAAATCGGCCCGATCGCCACGCCGGACCACCTGCAGTGGGCGCCGGGCCTGCCGAAGACCCGCTCGGGCAAGATCATGCGGCGCATCCTGCGCAAGATCGCTGAGAACGCGCCGGACCAGCTCGGCGACACCTCGACCCTGGCCGATCCGTCGGTGGTGGCGTCGCTGGTGGACGAGCGCAAGGTGCGCTGATGCACGACAGGGGTCGGATCCCTTTCCGCGAGGAAAGGGCTCTGACCCCATCTGGTTTCCCCCACGGTTCCCCCCGACCATGACCACCCTCCTGATTGCCGATGACCACCCGCTGTTCCGCGAAGCCCTGCGTGGGGCCGTGCAGCGGGTCATCCCCGGCGTGCAGCTGTTCGAGGCCGACAGCGTGGAAGCGCTGTATGCGCTGGCCGACCAGCACAACGACGCCGACCTGGTCCTGATGGATCTCAACATGCCCGGTGCACAGGGTTTCAACGCACTGGTGCACATGCGCTCGCTGCATCCGCACCTGCCGGTGGTGGTGGTGTCCGCGCGCGAGGAAGCCACGGTGATGCGGCGCGCGCTCGATCATGGCGCGTTGGGCTTCATTCCCAAGTCGGCGGATTCGGACACCATCGGCCACGCGCTGGGCACCATCCTCGATGGCGAGACCTGGGCACCGCCGGAAGCGCACAACGTACCGCCGACCGAGCGCGAGGAACGCGAAGTCGGCCAGCGCCTGCGCGAACTGACCCCGCAGCAGTTCCGCGTGCTGCAGATGCTCGGCGCAGGCCGCTTGAACAAGCAGATCGCCTACGACCTCAACGTCTCCGAAGCGACGATCAAGGCCCACGTCACCGCGATCCTGCGCAAGCTGGGCGTGACCAACCGCACCCAGGCCGTGCTGATGGCCGGCAAGCTGGCGATAGACGACGACGCCATCGTGCTGCCGCCGGAAGAAGACTGACGGTCTTGCGCTGCGCGCGTGAGCCGAGCGCAGGCTCGGCTCTACACGACTCTGCGGCACCTGCCTTTGTAGAGCCGAGCCCATGCTCGGCTGCTGTTCGCCTGAAGATGGCGCTACCCCTGCAGACGCCACCTACTCCAGGCATGAGGGTACTCGCCAAGATGCGTGGCCAGCCCGGCCCGAACCGGATTGCCCGCAATGTACATTGCCTGCGTACGCAGGCATTCATCGCTGCGCAGCGCGTGGTCGTAATACCCCGGTTGCCAGATCGGCTCACTGGCATCAACGCGCCTGGCAATGGACCGTCCACTTCTGGACTTGAGGATCTGCATGCACCCGGCAAGTGTTCCGTGTCGCAGCTCGATCAACCAGTGCAGGTGGTCCGGCATGATTACCCAAGCCAGGGAGAACGTCCGCCCCGTCCGCTCGACCGTGCGTAGTGCCTCGATCAGCAGATCGACGTTCGTCTCATCGTCGAACCAGCGTCGCCGCGCGTAGGTCACTGCGGTGATCGCATAGACATTGCCGATCTGCGACCACCGGCCAATACGGAGTGCGGGGCTGGACATGCCCGAAGACTATGCAGCGACCGCCAGGCTGCCCATCAGTGCAACACCGCATGACCTGTCAGCCAATGCCCCCTTGTAGAGCCGAGCCCATGCTCGGCTGCTGTCCGCTTGAAGACCGCGCTGCGCGCGTAAGCCGAGCGCGGGCTCGGCTCTACAGGACTCTGCGGCGCCTGAACCCGTAGAGCCGAGCCCATGCTCGGCTGCTGTCTGCTTGAAGACCGCGCTACGCGCGTAAGCCGAGCGCAGGCTCGGCTCTACAGGATCTGGTGTTACCCCACGCCGTGCAGGTGTTCGTACAGGATCGTCGCACCGATGATCACCAGGATCACGCCGCCGATGATCTCGGCGCGCTTGCCGACCATGCTGCCCAGCACGCGGCCGAGCATGATGCCGACGGTGACCATGGTCAGCGTGCATAGGCCGATGACCGCAGCCATCACACCGATATGCACGTCCATGAACGCCAGGCCGATACCCACTGCCATCGCGTCGATGCTGGTGGCGAAACCGGTCAGCGCCAGCTTCCAGAAGCCGTGGTGCAGCGAGGGGTCTTCGTCTTCCTCGGCGCTGTCCGGACGGAGGCCGTTGTAGATCATGTGGATGCCCAGCGCACCGAGCAGGCCGAACGCGATCCAGTGGTCGAAGGCCTCGACGTACTGCAGGGCGGCACGGCCGAGCAACCAGCCGATGATGGGCGTGATCGCCTCGATGACGCCGAAGATGATGCCGGCACGCAGTGCGTCGCGGAACACCGGCTTGCGCATGGCTGCACCCTTGCCGATCGCCGCGGCGAAGGCATCGGTGGACATGGCAAAGCCGATCAGGAGGATCGAAATGGGGGACATGGAAAGCTGCTGAAGGTCGGGCAAGGACGGACGCACGGCTCGCGCTCGCGCCCAACCTGACGTTGCGCGCGCGGGCCGCTGGTCTCGCCAACCATCATGGTTGTCCACGCCACGGCGCACTGGCCGAGTATGTTGACGTGGACGATTCCTGCGAAGGAATCCGGCTACTCCCCAAGGGGACGCGCAGCTTAGCACCGCGATCCGCGCGTGGCGCATTTCCAGGCAAACGCGCAGGCAGGGCTGGTTTGTATAGCGATGGCTATATCAGCGCCGCGCTGCGCGCGGGAGCCGAGCGTGGGCTCGGCTCCACCGTTGCCCGGTCAGCCGTCGTTGTTGCCGGCGTCACGCAATGCACCCAGGAAGGCGCGCAGCGAGGCCGGCTTGATCGGCTTGGTCAGCACGCGGTAACCACGCTCGCGTGCCATCCGCTTCAGTTCGTCGCGACCATCGGCGGTCAGCAGCGCCCCGGGCAACGGGTAGCCCGCCGCCTCGCGAAGTGCCACCAGCGCATCCAGGCCATCCATGCGATCGTGCAGGTGGTAATCCACCAGCATCACCTGCGGGCGCTCGGCGATCTTCTCCAGCGCCTGGTCGACGGTGGCGGCGGTGATCACCTGCACCTGCCAGCGGCCCAGCAGCGCGCGCATGCCGTCGAGGATCTCCTCGTCGTTGTCCACGCACAGCACGCGCAGGCCCGCCAGCGAATCGCTGCGTACCGGTGCGGCCACCGCCTGCACCGGCGTGGCCACTTCGCTGTAGCCCGGCAACGGCGCCACACGCGGCAGGATGATCGAGAACATCGAGCCGCTGCCGACGCGGCTGCGCGCATTGAGGCGATGGTCGAGCAGGCGCGAGATGCGCTGGCAGATCGACAGGCCCAGACCCAACCCCTGCTCGCCCCAGTCGAACGGCTGCTGGTAGCGGTGGAACTCGTCGAAGATCTGCCGCATGTGGTGCTCGGGAATGCCCGGGCCGGTATCCCACACCTGCAGTTCCACTTCGTCGCCGCGCTGGCGCACGGCCAGCACGATGCGACCCTGGCGGGTATAGCGCAGCGCATTGGCCAGGAAGTTCTGCAGCACGCGGCGCAGCAGGCGGCGATCGCTGCGTACCCAGGCAGTACGCGCGAACAGGTCCAGGCGCAGGCCGCGCCCCGCCGCCACGGGCGTGTACTGCGCGGCCAGTTCGCGCATCAGCGCGCTGACATCGAACTCACCGATCACCGGGTGCAGGCCACCGGCATCCAGCCGCGAGACGTCCAGCAGGCCATCCAACAATTCCTCGGCCGCACGCAGCGAGGCATCCACGCGTTCGGCCAGGTGCTTCTGTTCGTCGCTCACATGGTCGCTGTCACGCAATGCCGAGGCGAACAGGCGCGCGGCGTTCAGCGGCTGCAGCACGTCATGGCTGATCGCCGCCAGGAAGCGGGTCTTCGACTGCTGCGCGACCTCGGCTTCGTGCGAGCGCTCGGCGACTCGCTGTTCCAGCGTTTCGTTGGCCTCCAGCAGCGCTTTTTCCGCGTGCTTGTAGTCGGTGATGTCGTTGTAGCTGGTCACGTAGCCGCCGCCGGGCAGGGCCTGGCCGCGCATCTCGATCACCTTGCCGTCGCTGCGGGTGCGCTCGAACACGTGCGGTGAACCGGCGCGCATGTAGCCGATGCGACGGTTGATCTGTACTTCGATATCGCCTTCGCCGAGCTCGCCACGTTCGGCGTTGTAGCGGATCAGGTCGGCCACGGGGCGGCCTACGTAGAGCATGCCGTCGGGGTAGCCGAACATGTCCTGGTAACGGCGGTTCCAGGCGGTCAGGCGCATGTCCGGGTCGACCACGCTGACACCCGCGCTGATGTTTTCCAGCGTGGTGGAGAGGATCTCGCGGTTGAAGCGCAGCTCCTGCCCCGCTTCGTCCAGCACCGCCACCACTTCGCCCAGGTCCATGCCCGAGCCGCGCAGCAGGCTGGTCAGCAGCAGGCGTGCGGACGCCGCGCCGATCGACGCGGCCAGCAGGCGTTCGGTGAACTGCACCCAGGGCCGGTCCGCCGGCGCCGTCGACTGCAGCTCGCGCCCCAGCGACTGCGCCTGTTCAAAAAACGAGCGCCGCGCGTGACGTTCGCCGACCACGCGCGAGGCCAGTGCCAGCAGGTCGCCCACATGCACATGACCGGGCCAGCCACCGGCCACCGACGGGCGCTCGGCATACGGGTCGAGGAACGGCGCGGCGCGCAGCCGCTCGTCCACACCGGGGCGCCAGCGCGCGGACACCAGCATCATCGTCGCCGCGTTGACCAGCAGCGACCAGAACGTGCCGTGGGTCAGCGGATCCCAGCCGGTCATGCCGAACAGCTGCTGCGGACGCAGCCACTCGATGCCGAACGGACCGTGCTGCACCCAGCCGGCATCAACCCAGCCGGCCATCGTCATCGCCGGCAGCAGCAGCGTGTACAGCCACGTCGCGAAGCCGAGCAGCATGCCCATCTCGACGCCACGCCGGCTGGCACCACGCCAGTACAGGCCGCCGATCAGGCCCGGTGCGAACTGCGCCACTGCAGCGAACGCCATCAGGCCGTACGACGCCAGCGTGCTGTCGTTGCTGCTGGTGCGGTAGTAGCTGTAGGCCATCAGCGCCAGCAGCAGGATCGCCAGGCGACGGATCCACAGCACGCGCGAGGCGACATCGGCCGCTTCCTGGTGGTCGCCACTGCGGCGCAGCAGCACCGGCATCACCAGGTCGTTGCTGACCATGGTGGCCAGCGCGATGGACGAGACGATGACCATCCCGGTGGCGGCGGAGAAACCGCCCACATAGGCGATCAGTGCCAGCGCGTTGCGGCCTTCGGCCAGCGGCAACGCCAGCACCATCGAGTCATCGGCAACGCTGCCGCCGGTGCCGAACAGGGTCACGCCGGCGGTGGCGATTGGCAGCACCATGCCCGAGATCAGCACCAGATAGCCGCCGAACATCCAGCGCGCGCGGCGCACATCGCGCACGTCACCGCACTCGACCACGGCCACGTGGAACTGGCGCGGCAGGCAGATGATGGCCAGGAAACTGAGCAGCGTCTGCGAGATGAATCCCACCGGCGGCAGACCGGTGAACAGCGTATGCACCGACTCGACCACCGCGTCGGTACGGTTGCTCAGCCACAGGTAGGCGAACACGCCCACCGCCACCATCGCCAGCAGCTTGATCACCGATTCGAAGGCGATCGCCAGCATCATGCCGTGGTGGTGCTCGGTGGCATCGACCTGGCGGGTGCCGAACAGGGTGGCGAACAACGCCATCAGCAGCGCCACGTACAGCGCCGGATCGGTGAAGAAGCCGGTCGGGCCGGTGTTGCCGGTCAGTACCTGCAGGCTCATCGCCACTGCTTTGTACTGCAGCGCCAGGTACGGAATGATGCCGATCAGCGCGATGATCGCCACCAACGCCGCCAGCCGCCGCGAACGGCCGAAGCGCGAGGAGATGAAATCGGCGATGGAAACCACGTTCTGGCTGCGCGCGATCAGCGCCAGGCGCTCGATGATGCGCCAGCCGAACAGCAGCAGCAGCAGCGGGCCGATGTAGATGGGCAGGTAGCCCACGCCGTTGCGCACGGCGGTGCCGACCGCGCCGTAGAAGGTCCACGACGAACAGTACACGGCCAGCGCCAGGCTGTAGACCACCGGCCGCAGCCACGGCCGGTCGGGGTACATCGGCCGACGGTCGCCCCACCACGCCACGCCGAACAGCAGCGCAGCATAGGCAACCGAGACCAGCAGCAGGATCCAGCTGGAGACCACGCGTGCGTTTCCGTCGGAAGAACCCGCAGTGTAGGCCAGGCGTGGCCGGGGGTGCGGGCTCGTTGGGGGCAACCGCCCCCACCAGGGTGGGGGTCTACGCGGTGCGGGCCACGACCGTTGGTCGTGGCCGGCTTCTTACTGGGCCGGCACGCCCATTTCCTTCAGCAGTTCCGGCGCCGGGTAGACCTTGGCCAGCAGCCAGCGCAGGTAGCGCATGTCCACGTGCACGGCGCGCTTGTAGCGCGGGTCGAACCACCAGCTGGCGCTGACCGACTCCCAGTTGCTGTCGAAGTTCAGGCCGATCAGTTCGCCCTTGGCGTTGAGCACCGGCGAGCCGGAGTTGCCGCCGGTGGTGTCCAGGTTGGTCAGGAAGTTGACCGTCTGGGTCTTCAGCGCCGGGTCGGCAGTGCTGCCGAAGTCACCCTTGGCGATCGCGGCCAGCAGCGGCTTGGGTGCATCGAACGGATAGGCGTTGGTGTTCTTCTCGACGATGCCGGCCACGGTGGTCACCGGCGAGTAGGTCACGCCGTCGCGCGGGTGCAGGGCCTCGACCTTGCCGTAGCTGATGCGCAGGGTGCGGTTGGCGTCCGGGTACACCGCACGGCCCTGCTTGGCACGCCAGGCGAACAGCGCCTGCATGTACGCCGGGCGCAGGCGCAGCTGCTCGCCTTCGCGGGTCTTGCTCTCGTTCTCGATGCGCAGCTGCGCGGCCACCAGCGGGCCGGCCACGGCGATCAGCGGATCGGCGGCAAGTGCCTTGCCCTCGCGTGCGGCAGTGAAGCGCGACAGGCGCTGCGCCTCGTCACCCAGCTGGGTGCCGGCATAGAGGGTGTCCAGCGCCTTGGCCAGCTGCTCCGGGGTACGGCCGAAGGCCGCGTCGAACTCGGCCACGCGCTGCGCGTCCGGCAGCTGCTGGTAGCGGGTCAGCAAGGTGGTCAGCAGGGCCTTCTCGACCTCCGGTGCGTAGCGGCGCTGGACCTGCTTGAGCACGCCTTCGATCATCGCCTGGTCACGCTGCTGGTAACCGCTCTCGCGCTGCGCGTCAGGCTTGGCAGATTCGATGCGCAGGCGCTCCAGCAGCAGCGCAGAGCGCAGCAGCTGGCTCTGCGCGGCGATCTGGTCCAGCAGCAGGTCACGCTCGCCCACCGCCGCGCCCTGCGACAGGTTGGCCAGCAACGCCTTGATGTCGCCCTGGTACTTGCGGTCGGTCACGGCCAGCATCGCGGTCTCGTCGGCGGCACGCTGGGCCTTGGCATCGCTGCGCAGCAGGCCTTCCAGTTCGCCAGCGGCGCGCTTGCGGTTGTTCTTCAGCGACTGCAGCTGCGAGGCATAGCGGGTACGCGCCTGCGCGTCCTTGGCGGTGGCGGCCTCGATGGTGTCGATCATCTGCTGGAACACCGACACGCGGCGCGGCAGCACGGCATCGATCTGGCCGGCGAATTCGGCCGCGGTGCGGTGGCGATAGGTGATGCCCGGGTAACCGGCCAACATCGCGTAATCGCCTTCCTTCGGGCCTTCCACCGACATCTGCAGGTGCGCCGGTGCCTGGTAGGGCACGTTGTCCTTGCTGTAGGCGGCCGGCTTGCCGTCCTTGCCGACATAGGCGCGCAGCAGGGTGAAATCGCCGGTGTGGCGCGGCCACATGAAGTTGTCGATCTCGTCGCCGTAGTTGCCGATCGCGCGCGGCGGCGCGTAGACCAGGCGCACGTCGCTCAGTTCCAGCTGGGCAATGCGGTAGAAATCGGTGCCGTAGTACATGTTGGCCACCGAGCAGCGCACGCTGCCGTCCTTCTCGCACTCGGCCACGATCTGCTTGCTGGCCGCATCGACGGCGTCGAAGTAGGCGCGGCCCGTCTTGCCCTTGGCCTGGGCCAGCACCTGGTCGGTCACCTTGTCGAAGCCGACGGTGACCAGCACGCGGAAGTCCGGGTTGGCCGGGCGCTCGTCGGCGCGGTCCTTGGCGATGAAGCCACCGTTGATGAGGTCGTGCTCGGGCGAGCTGTTGTACTGGATCACGCCCATCGCTACGTGATGGTTGGTCAGCAGCAGACCGTCAGCGGACACGAACGATCCGGTGCCACCACCGGCACGCACCACGGCGCTCAGCGGCGGCGCAGTGACGTTGGCCAGATCGGCCGGATTGCCCTTGAAACCGGCGGCCTGCAGCGGCTTGGCCAGCTCCGGCAGCTGGGTCGGCATCCACATGCCTTCATCGGCGTGGGCGCCGGCAGCGAGGGTCAGGCCCAGGGCCAGGGCGGCAGGAAGGGTTTTACGGGCAGACATCGGCGTTTCCGGCAATACAGAACAGCCCGGGACCATAGCCGCTGGGGGCCGATGGGGCAACGGCCGATGGTTGGGGGGCACCGATGCTGGTTAGAATCAGGTACGGATACCAGGGAAGGACCGATGATCGCAGGAATCGATCTGGGCACCACGCATTCGAGCAGGCCATCTGCCGCCGATGCGCTCGCCGACCGCATCGTCCGCAACGGGCAGCAGCGCGATCCGGCGGACTTCGCAGCCTGGCTGCAGCAGTCCCCGGAACTGCAGGCACCTGTGGATGCCGATGAGGTGAAGCTGGCCACCTGGCAACGGCTGATGAAGGGCACCACGCCGTTCCCTCAGGCGAACTTCGAGCAGCTGGCCGACCGCTTCCAGTGGTATGACCGGGGCGATATCCGCGAGTGCTACGACATGGCCTCCCTCGGCCACAGCATGCACCTGTGCTGGTTGCTGGTGCCAGGCAACGAGGCCGCGCTCGCCTGTTACATGCATCTCGAGAATGCGCCGGTTTCGGTGGTGCAGGCCCGCACCCGTGTCGCCCGGCTCAGTGGCCCCTGGCACCCACTGCGCGCGCGCATCCAGGCGCTGTCCGTGCGCACGCGGCACGAAATGCGTGAAACGCTGCATTACCTTGTCGGCGTGCCTGTGATGGCGCACGTGGCGCTCCCACCGCCGTTGCAGCGCAGGCAGGTCATGTTCTGGGCGACCGCATGCGACGCCCTGCACCATTCCGTGCCGTCACGCAGACGCTTCACGCGGCGAACGGTCGCTTTGGCACTGCTTCTGACGTGCGCCCTGCTGGCCGCCATCGCAATCCTCCGCGGGGCATTTTCCAGCTCCCCTGGCAATGCAGACAGTGATCGTTCAAGCCTGCAGCCCCCACACGAGGCAAACCCATGAGCAACTGGATGGACCTGCTGGAGCGCGCCAAATCCACCGACCCGCAACCTTTCGCGGTGTACCTGCAGGGTCTGCGCAGCCAGTGGTCTCTGGACGAGCGCGCTGAAGCCAGTGCCAGGGTGCTGCAGGCGCTGCGCGCGCGGCAGGCGCCCATGAACCTGTCCGAAGCCGCGGCGCTTTACCAGGCCTTCGGCTGGGACGACGCGGGCTGCGGCCTGGCACCAGGCGAACTGCGCGAGCTGGCCGAACACGCCTGGCAGGACTGGCTGCAACTGCCCGCGCAGACCGATCTGCTGGCCCAGCAGATGGAGGCGCGTGGCGGACGCTGGACCAGCCACGATGACGCTGCCAGCCGCCTTCAGCAGCTGCGCGAACCGCGTTCGCACCTGCGCAACCTGATGTCCGCGCTGCCGCTGCGCGTGCCGCGCCAGGCCGCAGCGTTGATGGACGTACTGGGCTGCCAGGAGGACCGTCCTCTGCCGCCCGGCATCGATGCGGGCCAAGCCCGCTTCTGGGCCGGCGCCAGCGATGTCACCCGCCTCACCGCGGCACAGTTGTCATTGCTGCGTGCACTGCTGGCAAGCGTGGCGCTGACGTTGATGGCCTTCATCGCGTTGACCACCACCCAGATCGCCGATACGCTGCTGCCCTACCAGTCGGAAGAGCAGCGCAGGGCGATCGTGCTGGGCACGGCAGCGCTGGCGCCACTGCTCGGCACGCTGCTGGCCATTGGCCTGCGTCATCTGTTCGTCTGGCAGAGCGCCCCTGAAGACCCGTCCGTGCCGCCTTCCCGACTGCGTTGGCTGGCCCTGCCGGTCGCCTGCGCAGCCATCGCAGTGGTCGGTACCGCCGTCTACCTTTGGGTGCCCTCGCCTTCGCTGTGGTTGGCACCGCTGTGCTGGCTGCTGGCCTGGACCGTGCTGACCACGGCATGGATCCGCTACCAGCTGCGCCGGGGCAAGCCCGTCCGCATGGAATTGCCAATGTCATTCCTAGTGATGCTGTCCGTGCTCAGCGTATTGCCGGCGCTGCTGGGTGCGCTACTGCTGTGGAGCATGGACCTGTCCGGCCACCGCCAGCGGCTGCGCCGCAGCTGAAGAAGCCGTGGGTCGGAGCCCTTTCAACGAAACGGCTCCGACCCCGGTCTGATGGCCCGGCGCAGCCACGCATGGCGTGGCTCTACGTCTCGCTGCGCCAGTCAGGGGTCATTTCTCCCGCCGCCAGTTGATCGAGCCGCGGTTTTCCACCGTGCTCGACTCTACTTCCACGTCGAAGCCGCGGCGCAGCAGGTACTTCAGGGTCAGCACCGAACCGGCACCCACCATCGACACGCCGTAGCCGACGTAGAGCTTGGGCGAGATGTACTTGCCGAAGCCAATCACCGAACCGCCCAGCGCGCGCGACTGGCTCACGCCGGCATCGTCCAGGCCCAGCTTGGCACCCAGCTGCGAGGCCAGCAGGCCGCTGCCGGCCGACAGCGCCGCCGAGGCCGCGGTGACCTGCTGGGTCTGGTCGGTACTGGCATTGGTCAGGCTGCGGCCCAGCACCAGGTAGGCCAGTGCCTCGGACTGCGACATCGCCGGGTCGGACCACACGTCGGCACGCGGCTGCTGCGCGCGGCCGGTCACGTCGATGCCGGCGGTGACATCACCGATGCGGCGCTCGGCGCGGATGTTGATGCGCGGATCGGAGACGGCGTTGTAGTTCCAGTTGAGGTTGCCGCGGGTGATGGTCAGGTCCTGGCCATAGGCCTTGTAGCGGCCGCTCACCTCAAGCCCGCCGTTGGCGGTCATCTCGCGGCCGGGCTTGGCCCAGACCTGCATCTTGCCGGTCAGCCCGCCCTTCAGGCCGAAACCGGTCATCTTCACCTTGTCGCCCAGGCTCACGGTCAGGTCCATGTCCAGCGGCGAGGTGCGCGATTCCTCCGGGTCGGCCGGATCCAGCACCACCACGTCCTCGGACACCGAGGTGCCGCGGTCCAGGCGCTCCAGGTCGATGTCGGCCTCGGGCACGTTGACCGTGCCGCGCAGCTCCATCGCCGCCTTGGCCAGGGTGAAGTCCAGATCGGGGTTGGCGACGATGCGCAGTTCGCTGGTGTTGGACACCAGCACGTTCTCGCCGTGGATCTTCAGCTGCAGCGGCTGCGCATCGCCGAACCAGGACAGGCCACCATCGACGTAAAGCGTGCCCTTGCCCGAGTTGGCCTGCGCGGTGATCTTGGCCGAGCCATCGGGCTGGGCGACGAAGCTGCCCTTGCCCTGGTCGAAGGTCAGGCCCAGCGCCGGGAATTCGCCCTTGAAGTTGGTCAGCTGCGCGTCACCGCCCAGCGAGGGCTGGCCGCGCGTGCCACGCAGGCTCACGTGGCCTTCGATCAGGCCGGTGGGACGCACGATGTCCGGCGAGAACAGCTCCAGCCAATACAGCCGCGACATGTTGAGATAGAGCTCGCCGTTCAACGGCGCGCTGGCTTCCCATCCGGTCTGCATCTTCGCATCGACGAAGCCGTTGCCCTGGAAGCCCATGCCCAGGTAGCCCTTGATGCTGGCCGGGGTCATGTCCAGCTTCAGCGAGAACTGGTCGTAGCGCACCAGCTCGCCACGGGTGGTATCGCCCACGGTGTTGCGGTTCTCGCCCAGGCGCACGCCGCCTTCCTTCGAGCGTACTTCGACGTGGCCTTCCCAGGCCGTGCCGCGCGGGCGGATCTGTGCGTCCAGGCTGACATCGCCGCGCAGGTAGATGCGGCGGCCGGACTGCGGCGGCAGCCACGGCTGTACCAGCGCCAGCGGCAGCGCGTCACTGCGCACCACCAGGCCCTCGCGCGGCCAGTTGGCCTGTGCGCACAGCGCGCCGCTGCTGGCGGCGGCCAGGCAGGCTTCGGACAGGGTGTAGGTGCTGCCGTTGATCGCGAACGCCGCCGGTGCCCGCAGCGACCAGGCATCGCCCTTCACCGGTGCGATGCGCAGCGAGGCCAGCTCGCCACGCCACTGCGTGCCCTGCTGGCGCACGCTGCCCTGCAGCTCGACCGCGCCCATCTCGTTGCTGGTCTGCGCAGCCAGGCGGAGGTTGGAGACACTGCCCTGCGCGTCGATGTTCAGCTGCTCCAGCAGCATGCCCGCGTTGACCTGCTGGCCCTGCACCGCCAGCGTGCCGCTGTCGCCGCGCCACGGCAGGTGGCCCTTGATGCTGACGCTCTCGGCGCCGTAGCCATCCCAGTTGAGGTTGTTGCCGACCAGGTCGGCGGTGATGTCCGGTGCGTCGCGCGGGCCCTTCACCTGCACCTGGCCGCGCAGGCCGCCGTCGGCGCCCGGCAGCAGATCACTCAGCTGCAGCGGTTCGAAACGCGCGTCGATGTCGAGGCGGTCGCCGACCTTGCCCGACGCGGTGACCCGGCTGCTGCCCAGCGCCAGCTTCAGCTCGCCATGGCCTTGATCACCCTGCAGCGCGAACTTGCCCTGCGCATCGAGATTGCGCTGGCGCAGGATGCCCTTCAGCGACGGCAGATCCACCGTGGCTTCCAGGGTACCAGCGGTGCCCGGCGGCGCATTGGCCGGCGGCGGCAGCTGGCGGCCCCTGGACGCCAGGTTGCCGGACAGGCGGCCATTCCAGCCCGGCACGAAATAGCCGGGGTCGAAGTCCTTCAGCGTGGCCTTGGCATCCCAGTCCAGCTGCGGCGCCCACGCCACCTGGCCCTCCACCTGAAGTTGGCCACCCGGGGTCTGCGCCTGCAGCTGGTGGATCGACGCGGCCTGATCGTTGCCACGCACGTCGAAGCGCACCTGCGCCTTCTGCTTTTCGCGTTCGACCTCGGCACGGCCGATCGCTGCCCAGGCCTTCAGGGTGCCGGCCAGGCCGAAACGCGCTTCCTTCAGGGTCACCGGCACCGGCGCGCTGCCCGCCGTGTTCGGATCGGGCGCCGGCACATAGGTCAGATCATGTGCGACCACCGAGAAATTGAGCTTCTGCTGGTCTTCCTGGCTGAAATCGGCGGTGCCCTCCAGGCGCGCTTCGCCCCCCAGGCCCTTCACCAGCAGCGGCGACACCTTCAGCACCTGGTCCTGCAGTGACACCACCGACGGAGCCAGTTCCAGTTCCTGATCACCCTGCTTCACCCTGCCCTGCAGGTTGGCGTTGCCGCCCTTGCCGCTGGCAGTGAAGTCCAATGCCAACGGTGCGATCGCCGAGCTGGCCAACGCCGGCGACAGCAGCGCCAGATCAAGTTCGTCGCTGCGTACCGTGGCATTCCAGGTCGGGTCGGTGCGGCCATCGAACACCAGCATCGCGTGCAGCGGCTTCGGTGCACGTCCGGCCACCGCCACTTCCATGTGTGCCAGGTCGCCGCGTGCCACCAGCCCCACCGTCGCGGCGGTACGGCCACGCGGTGCCGGCAGCACCGCGGTGACGGTCACGTCGGTGTCGTAGTCCTTGGCCGGAATATAGCGACCCTGGGCGGTGAAATTGCCCATGTCACTGTCCACCACCAGCTTGTGCGCCTGGAACTCGCCGTTGGCGATCTCGATGCCACCACGCACGCGGCTGATGTCGATCACCGGCTCGTTGGCCTGGCTGATGCGGAAACCATCGATGGCGATGGCATCGGCCTGGATCGCCAGCGGCATTTCGATCTGCGGCAGCGAATCGGGCCACGACGGCAGCTTGAACGGCTCATCGCTCTTGGCCAGGTTCAGCGTCGCGTTGGTCAGCTCAAGCTTGTCCAGCAGCAGCTTGCGACCCAGCAGCGGGCGCAGGTCCGGCTCCAGGTGCGCGCGCTCGGCGTGGAAGTGGATGTCGTCGTAGCGGAAATCGACGTTGTACAGGGTCAGCGGACCGGCCACCGGGCCGTCCACCTTGTCCCAGGTGAAGCTGGCGCCCACCGGCAGGCGGGCCACCACCTGCGCCAGCAGCACATCGCGGCCAGCCACGGTCTGCAGCAGCCAATACACCGCCAGCAGGGCCAGCAGCACCAGGCCGATTACGCCGGCACCGGACCAGGCCCAGAAGCGGCGGCGGCGGTAGAAGCGCACGCGCGGCGGCGGCGTATTCGGGGTCGGTGCGGGCGTGCTCACAGGTCCGCTCCAATGTTCAGGTACAGCTGGAACTGCGAATCCGGGTTGTTCAGGCCATGCGCCACGTCGATGCGCACCGGACCCACCGGCGATTTCCAGCGCACGCCGAAGCCGACGCCGGTATGCAGGTCGATGGTGTTGTCGAAGGCGCTGCCGGTATCGACGAACACCGCCGCGCCCCACGGGCCGCCATTGAAGTAGTGCTCGTATTCGGCCGAGCCGATCACCAGGTTCTTGGCACCCAGCGCGTACTTGTCCGGGGCCGGCGTACGCGGGCCCACTTCACGGAAGGCATAGCCGCGGATGCTGCGGTCACCACCGGCGAAGTAGCGCAGGCTCGGCGGCATCGCCACCAGGTCGCTGGTCCAGGTGGTACCACCTTCGCCGCGCAGGATCAGGCGGTCACTCTGCCCCACCGGGATGTACCAGCGCAGCACGGCATTGGCCTGCACGAAGCTGGTATCCGAACCGGCGCCCTCGATGCCGCCGCGCAGGGTGGCGGTGCCGCTGATGCCGCTGCGCGGGAACAGCGGATCGTCGACGTTGACGTAGTCGGCCACCAGCTGCGGGTAGACCAGGGTCGAGGTGTTGTAGACCGCGTCGGTGAATTCGGTGCCCGAGGCATAGCGCCAGCGCTCGCGCAGGGCGTTCATCGAGGCGATGGCGGTCCAGTGCTCGTTGATCTGCCCGCTGCGGCTGGCGATCAGCTTGAAGTTGCGCAGGTCGATGTAATCGGTCTGCTCATCGTAGGCACTGGCAGTGAAGCCGTACCAGCCGTCGAGCCACTTGAACGCCGGCACGCGGTAGGTGCTGGTCAGGCTCTTGCGCTTCTGCGCATAGTCCAGCTGGGTGTTCATCTTGTGGCCGCGGCTGTTCACGTAGCGCCGCTCGATGCCACCGCGCACACCCGGCCCGCTCTCGCTGCCGTAGCTGAGACCGGCCGTGTAGATGGTGCGCTTGGCGCGGGTCAGCTTCACGTCGACCGGCACGTCGCCGTTCTCGTCAGCCTGGTCCGGCCGCGGCTGGATGTCGATCACGCTGAAGTAGTCCAGCTTGGTCAACGACTCGCGCAGCCGGTCCAGCTTGCCCTCGTGGTAGTAGCTGCCCTGTTTCCAGTACACCAGCGGGTCGAACAGCTTGTCGACAAAGTAGTCCTGCTCGAAGGTCACCGGGCCCATGTTGTAGCGGCGGCCGCTGTCCCAGGTCAGGTCGATGTCGGCAGCGTTCTCGGCGCGGGTGATCTGAACCTGGCGCTGGGTGTAGTCGGCGTCGAAGTAGCCGCGCTCGGCCAGGCGCCGGGTGATGGTGATCTTGCTGGCTTCGTACTGGGTATGCTCGAAACGCTGGCCCTTGCGCGGTTTGAACGCAGCCAGGTCGTCCTGCAGGTACTGGTCGTACATCGCGGGGCCGGTGATGTCGATGTGCTCGCGGCGCACGGTCACCGGGGTGCCCTTGTCCACGTGGATCAGCACCCGCACGTGCTCGTCCTCGCGCGGCGCTTCGACCTTGATCACCGGGTTGTAGTACCCGAACGGTTCCAGCGCCTGACGGGTCTGCCGCTCGGCCTGCGACAGCAGGTATTCCAGGCGCGATTCGCCCTGTTCCTTGCCGATCGTGTCGTACAGCGACAGCGATTCCTGGATGTTTTCGATGATTGCGGCGTCGTCGCCCTTGTCCAATCCCTTGATGTCCACCTTGTCGATGGTGCCGCGCGCGTGGGCCACGGAGGTGGCGGCCAGCGACAGGACCATCAGCGGCAGGGCGTATTTCTTTGGCTGCATGCGGCACAGCATACCGACCGGAGGTGACGATGCGAAATGCATCACGTCATTGAGGATCGATTGTTAAGTGGCGGTCAAAATACGCGCCTTTGTGGCGATCATCGTGATCGCAGGCGAGGATGCCGGCATCGTGCGCGATGCCGGCAATGACCCCGATGGACATCCACCGGCACTATCGGTGGTGCCAAGCTTGCTTGGCACCACATCTCAGCTCGACAGATGCTCGATCGCCGCGACCTTGCCCAGGCGGTCGCCCAGCAGGGTCAGCAGCGCCAGGCGGTTGCCACGCAGCGCTGGGTCTTCGGCGTTCACCATCACGCCATCGAAGAACGCATCGACCTGCGGGCGCAGGCGGGCCAGGCGCGCCAGCACGGCCACGTAGTCCTTCTGGTGCAGGCTGGCGCCGGTGTCGTCGATGGCCGCGGTAACCGCTTCGGCCAGCGCGCGTTCGGCGTCTTCCTGTAGCAGCGATGCATCGATCTGGGCCGGGATGTCGCCCTCGGCCTTGCGCAGGATGTTGCGGATGCGCTTGTTGGCCGCAGCCAGCGCTTCGGCTTCCGGCAGCGCGGCGAAGGTGCCGATGGCATCCAGGCGGCGGTCGAAGTCGTACAGCGAGGCAGGCTTCAGCTCGGCCACCGTGTTGAAGTGCGTGGCTGGAACGCCCTTGTCAGCGTAGTAGCCCTTCAGGCGGTCGAGGATGAAGTCGTACAGCTCACCCACATCCGCCTGCACGTTGCGCGCGGCCAGGCCGGCATTGGCGCTGGCCAGCAACGCGCGCAGGTCCAGTTCGAAGCCGCTTTCGATGATCGTGCGGGCCAGGCCCAGCGCGTTGCGGCGCAGGGCGAACGGGTCCTTGTTGCCGGTCGGCTTCAGGCCTGCGGCGAAGCCACCGGCCAGGGTATCCACGCGTTCAGCAATCGCCAGCACCTTGCCCAGCGGCGACAGCGCGATGTCATCACCACCGAAGCGCGGCTGGTAGGCCTCGTCGATGGCCAGCGCCACCTCGGCCGATTCACCACCGGCCACGGCGTAGTGGCGGCCGGCGATGCCCTGCAGTTCCGGGAACTCGTTGACCATGCGCGACTGCAGGTCGTTCTTGGCCAGCTCGGCGGCACGCCTGGCCTGCGCGGCGTCGGCACCGACCTGCGGCGCGATCACTTCGGCCAGGGCGGCCACGCGCGCCACCTTGTCGGCCACGCTGCCCAGCTTGGCCTGGTAGGTCACCGTCTTCAGGCCGTCGCCCATCGACACCAGGCCCTGCTTCAGGTCCTCGTCGAAGAAGAACTTGGCATCGGCGAAACGCGGGCGGATCACGCGCTCGTAGCCCTTGGCCACTTCGGCCACGTCCTTCGATTCGATGTTGGCGATGCCGATGAACTTCTCGGTCAGCGTGCCGCTGTCATCCAGCACCGGGAAGAACTTCTGGTTGATCTCCATCGTCTCGATCAGCGCTTCCTGCGGTACCGCCAGGAACGCGCGCTCGAAACTGCACAGCACCGCCGACGGCCACTCGACCAGGTTCACCACCTGCTCCAGGTTGTCGTCGGTGATGCGGGCGCTGCCACCGGCCTTGGCCGCAGCGGCCTCGACCTCGGCGACGATGCGCGCGCGGCGCTCGCTCGGGTCGACCAGCACGAACGCAGCGCGCAGCGCTTCAACGTAGTCCTGCGGCTGCGCCAGCGACACGGTCTGGTCGTGGTGGAAGCGGTGGCCACGGCTCACGCGGCTGGCCTGCAGGCCGAACAGTTCGGCTTCGACCACGTTGGCGCCGTGCAGCAGCACCAGCCAGTGCGCCGGGCGGGCGAAGCCCCAGGCGTGGTCGCCCCAGCGCATCGGCTTGGGAATCGGCATCGCCGCGATCGCCTCGCGCAGGATCTCCGGCAGCAGGCTGGCGGTGCTCGCGCCCGGGCTCACCGCACGGTGCACGAAGCGCTCACCCTTGTTGTCGGTGGTCTTTTCCAGCGCGGTCCAGTCGATCCCGGCCTTGGCCGCGAAACCCTGCAGGGCCTTGGTCGGCTGGCCTTCTGCGTCCAGCGCGATGTTCAGGTACGGGCCCAGCACTTCGCTGTGCTGTTCCGGCTGCTCCAGGCCGACGCCCGGCAGCAGCACAGCCAGGCGGCGCGGGGTCGACAGCGGGCGCGCATCGCCCAGTTCCAGCGCGACGCCGCGCTTGCGCAGGCCGTCGACAACACCGTCGAAAAAGGCCTGGGCCAGGCCCGGCAGCGCCTTGACCGGCAGCTCCTCGGTGCCCAGTTCGATCAGAAGGGGGGACAGTTGGCTCATCGGTTCGATCCTGTGGTGGGGGCGCAGCGCGCGACGCGTCCGGCGCCCCGGAAATTAAGAGAGGGAAGGAGCGGCCGTCAGGCCTTCTTCGCGCCCGGGAAGCCCAGCTTCTCGCGCTGCTCGTAGTACGCCTTGGCCACCGCCTGGGCCAGCGCGCGCACGCGCAGGATGTAGCGCTGGCGCTCGGTCACGCTGATCGCGCGGCGTGCATCGAGCAGGTTGAAGGTGTGGCTGGCCTTCATCACCTGTTCGTAGGCCGGCAGCGGCAGGTCCACTTCCACCAGCTTCTGCGCTTCGCGCTCGCAGGCATCGAAGCGGTGGAACAGCTCGTCCACGTCGGCGTATTCGAAGTTGTACGTGCTCTGCTCCACCTCGTTCTGGTGGTAGACATCACCGTAGGTCACCGGCTGGCCGTCCGGGCCGTAGGTCCAGACCAGGTCGTAGACGTTGTCGCAGTTCTGCAGGTACATGCACAGGCGCTCGAGACCGTAGGTGATCTCGCCCAGCACCGGGCGGCACTCCAGGCCACCAGCCTGCTGGAAGTAGGTGAACTGGGTCACCTCCATGCCATTGAGCCAGACTTCCCAGCCCAGGCCCCAGGCACCCAGCGTCGGCGATTCCCAGTTGTCCTCGACGAAGCGCAGGTCGTGCACCAGCGGGTCGATGCCCAGTGCCTTCAGCGAATCCAGGTACAACTGCTGGATGTTGTCCGGCGCCGGCTTCATCGCCACCTGGTACTGGTAGTAGCGCTGCAGGCGGTTCGGGTTCTCGCCGTAGCGGCCGTCGGTCGGGCGGCGCGAGGGCTGCACGTAGGCCGCATTCCAGCCTTCCGGACCGATCGCACGCAGGAAGGTGGCCGGGTGGAAGGTACCGGCGCCCACCTCCAGGTCGAGCGGCTGGATGAGCACGCAGCCCTGCTGGGCCCAGAACTGGTTCAGGGTCTGGATCAGGCCCTGGAAGGTGATCGGAACGGTCGGGGTCGCGGACATGCGTACGAGTCTTGGCCGGCAAGGGGGTGCGCTAGTATAACGGCCGACCTGCGGGGCATTCCGTACCCGGGAGGAGCAGGCAGATGGAACATCGGCTGCCGGCAGGCACGCCCGGCGAGGCGGGCGGCGTCCCGCTGCCCTGGGGACGGCTGCATTTCGAGCAGATTGCTGCGGCGCTGATCGGCGATGGCCTGGTGGCCGAGCAGGACCGCGAGCGCATGCGGTTCTCCGCGCAGGGCGCGCGCAACGCCAGTGAAGTGCATCCACTGGTGCTGCTGTCCAACCTCAAGCTGGCCGCCACCGGCGGCGGCGAACTGACCCTGGAACGCCTGACCGAGTGGCTGGCGCAGCGCACCGGCAGCCGCTACCTGCGCATCGACCCGACCCGGGTGGACGTCGCCGCGGTCACCGCGCTGGTGTCGCATGCCTACGCCCGCCGCCACCGCTTCCTGCCGCTGGCGGTGGATGCCGAGCGCGTGCTGGTGGCCACCAGCGAGCCGCTGGTGCAGGAATGGCGCCGCGACCTGCAGCACCTGACCCGCCGTCGCATCGAGCTGGCCGTGGTCAACCCGCTGGACCTGCACCGCTACACCATGGAGTTCTACGGGGTGACCCGTTCGGTGCGCGGTGCCCGCGGCGACGTGCGCGGCGAGGCCAGCACCACCCTGCCCAGCTTCGAGCAGCTGGTCGAGCTGGGCCGCACCGGCGACGTCAACGCCGACGACCAGCACATCGTGCACATCGTCGACTGGCTGCTGCAGTACGCCTACGAACAGCGCGCCTCGGACATCCACCTGGAGCCGCGCCGCGAGATGGGGCGCATGCGCTTCCGCATCGACGGCGTGCTGCACAAGGTGTTCGAAGTGCCGCCGGCGGTGATGACCGCGGTGGTCAGCCGCATCAAGGTGCTCGGCCGCATGGACCTGGCCGAGCGCCGGCGCCCGCAGGATGGCCGCATCAAGACCCGGTCGCCGGGTGGCCGCGAGGTCGAGATGCGCCTGTCGACCATGCCCACCGCCTTCGGCGAGAAGTGCGTGATGCGCATCTTCGACCCGGATGCGGCTTTCAAGAGCATCGACCAGCTCGGTTTCAGCCCGCAGGAAGCCGCTGGCTGGAATGCGCTGGTCGAGCGCCCGCACGGCATCGTGCTGGTCACCGGCCCGACCGGCTCGGGCAAGACCACCACCCTGTATTCCACGCTGAAGCGGCTGGCCACGCCGGACGTGAACGTGTGCACGGTGGAAGACCCGATCGAAATGATCGCGCCCGAGTTCAACCAGATGCAGGTGCAGGCCAACATCGACCTGGACTTCGCCAGCGGCGTACGCACCCTGCTGCGGCAGGACCCGGACATCATCATGATCGGCGAGATCCGCGACCTGGAGACCGCGCAGATGGCGGTGCAGGCCTCGCTGACCGGCCACCTGGTGCTGTCCACCCTGCACACCAACGACGCGCCATCGGCGGTCACCCGCCTGCTCGACCTGGGCGTGCCGCATTACCTGCTGGCCAGTACCCTCAACGGCATCCTCGCCCAGCGCCTGGTGCGCACGCTGTGCCCGCACTGCAAGCAGCCGCACAGCCTCGGCGCGGCCGATTGGGCGGTGCTGGCTGATAGCCATGGTGCATATCCAGATGCCGCCACGCCCTGTCGGCCGGTCGGTTGCCTGGAGTGCCGGCGCACCGGATTCCTCGGCCGCATCGGCCTGTATGAGTTGCTGCCATTGGGTTCGCGGCTGCGCGGGCAGATCCGCGCCGACATGGACCTGGCCGGTTTCACCCGTGCCGCGCGGGCTGAAGGGCTGCGAACCCTGCGCCAGGCTGGGCTTGAAAAGGTGGCGCAGGGGCTGACTACAATCGAGGAAGTCCTGTCAGTCCTGCCGCCCCCGGATGAACCCAGCCCCGTTCCTGATCCTTGAAACCGGCCGCCCGGTACCGTCGCTGCGCCGCTACGGTCGCTTTCCGCACTGGATCCGCGTCGCCGCCGGGCTGGAAGAACACGAGACCGTGGTGGTCGATGTCGAGCACGGTGGCGCCCTGCCCGACCCGCACGCCTTCGCCGGCGTGCTGGTGACCGGCTCGGCCGCCTTCGTCACCGACCATGCCGACTGGAGCGAGCGCAGCGCCGCGTGGCTGCGCCAGACCGCTCACGACGACCTGCCGGTGTTCGGCATCTGCTACGGCCATCAACTGCTGGCGCATGCGCTGGGCGGTGAGGTGGCCTACAACCCGGCCGGCCGCGAGTCCGGCACGATCAAACTGGAACTGCAGCCGCAGGCCGCACAGGACCCGCTGTTCCAAGGCCTGCCGCAGCATTTCGCCGCCCACGCCACCCATCTGCAGACCGTGCTGCGCGCGCCCGACGGCGCCGAGGTGCTGGCGAGGTCGCCGCTGGACGGCTGCCACGCCTTCCGCTGGGGCCGCCAGGCCTGGGGCGTGCAGTTCCATCCGGAGTTCGCCACCCACCACATGCGTGGCTACGTGCGTGCCCGCGCCGACTGCATCGGCCGCCATGGCGGCTGCGCCCGCAGCATCGAGCGCGCGGTCAGTGCCGCGCCGCTGGCCCGCCAGCTGTTGCGGCGCTTCGTCCGCCAGGCGCGGCTGTCTTCAGCCCAGCCGATGGCAAAACAGGGATAATCGGCGGCACGGGCACGCGCCCGGCCCCTCCTGTCCCTCCCGGATGTCCATGAAAGAGATTCGCAAGCTGCCGGCTTCGGCGGGCGCCCAGTGGTTGCTGGATACGTTCTCCCTGTACCGGCGTGCGCCGCTGCAGCTGGCCCGGATCGGCCTGACCTGGCTGCTGGTGAGCTGGGTGGTCACGCTGTTGTCGACGCTGATTCCCGGCGCCGCCGGCATGGCCGTGCAGCTGATGACGCTGGCCATCTCGCCGATCATGTTCGGCGGCATGCTGTATGCCGTGGGCGAAATCGATGAGGGCCGCCCGGGCCTGGCCTCGCATCTGCTGCAGCCGATCCGCGACCACCGCGTCAGCCACCTGCTGGTGCCGCTGGCGATCCAGGTACTGGCGGTGCTGTTGCTGGGCGCGCTGCTGTTCATGATGATCGGTCGCGAGGGCTTCACCGCCTTCAGCGAGGTCATGACCAAGATGGAAGAGATCAGCCGCAGCGGCCAGCAGATCAAGCCGGACGATGCCGCCGCGCTGGTTGCCAACCTGCCGGCCAAGCGCATCGCGCTGTGGATGCTGCTGGTGTTCCTGAGCGCGGTTGCGCTGTCGCTGGCGATGTTCACCCAGCCGGCGCTGGTGGTGTTCGACAAGCAGAGCGGCATGCACGCGCTGCGCCTGAGCCTGCAGGGCTGCATCGAGAACATCGGCGCGATGATCGTGTTCGCGGTGCTCGGCCTGATCGCCGCGTTCTGCATGTACATCCTGTTCGTGATCGTGATCCAGATCGCGATGCTGATCGGTGGCCCGCTGGCCGCCGCCTTCATCGCCCAGCTGGTACTGACCACGGTGCTGATGCCGCTGTATGTCGGCGCGGTCTATGCCGCGTGGAAGCAGATGTTCGTGCACCGCGGCAGCCGCGCAGCGCCGCCGATTCCGTCCACGCCGAGCTCCAGCGACGTGTTCCACGCCTGAGCAGCGCTCAACGGTAGCGCCGGGCCATGCCCGGCGGGCGCCATCGCATCGAACCGAAACACGCCGGACACGGCCCGGCGCTACCGGATCAGGCGGCGGGTTTCTTCAGTACCGACGACGGCACCAGCCAGCGCGCGGCGTGGATGCCGAGCTCGTACAGCAGGCACATCGGGATCGCCAGCATCAGCTGCGACACCACGTCCGGCGGGGTCAGCACCGCCGCCACCACGAAGATGCCGACGATCGCGTAGCCGCGGCCTTCCTTGAACTGCTGCGGCGTCACCCACCCCAGCAGCACCAGGATCACCATTGCCACCGGCAGCTCGAAACTGCCGCCGAAGGCGAAGAAGATCGCCAGCACGAAGTCCAGGTAGGCATTCGCATCCGGCGTAATGGCGATCACCTCCGGGCTGAAGGTGGTGAGGAAGTGGAACACCGCCGGCAGCACCAGGAAGTAGGCGAAGGCGCAACCGGTGTAGAACAGCAGCACCGACGACACCAGCAGCGGCACCGCCAGACGCTTTTCACGCGCGTAAAGGCCGGGCGCAACGAACGCCCACAGCTGGTACAGCAGCCACGGCACCGCCACGAACAAGGCAACGAAGAAGGTCAGCTTCAGCGGCGCGAAGAACGCGCCGGCCGGATTGGTGGCGATCATCGTCTGCCCGTTGGGCAGCTGCGACACCAGTGGTTCGGCCAGTGCGTTGTACAGCTTCTGGGTGAACGGCAGCAGCGCCAGGAGCACCACGCCCAGGCCCAGCAAGGCGCGCACCAGGCGACCGCGCAGCTCCACCAGATGTTCGACCAGCGAGCTCTCGCCGAAATCCTGTTCACTCATGGCTGGCGCTCCGTGCTCTGCGCCGGCGGCGGCGTACCGGCTTCAGCGGGCGCGGCCGAAACCGGCTCGGCGGCACCACCGTCCTGCGTCGGTTCAACCGCATCGGGCGCGGCACTCATGTGCGGCGGAAGATCCGCAGGCGCTGGTGCACGGACTTCCTGCACCAGATCATCGCCCTGCTGCTGCGCCTGCTGGGCTTCGCGACGGATCGCTTCGCCGCTGGCGCGCAGCTGGTTCTCGGTGTCCTGCATGCCCTGGCGCACGTCCTGCATCTGCCGCTTGATCTCCTCGGCCTGCAGCTCGCGTTCCAGTTCCTGTTTCACCGAATCCCACTGATTGCGGGCACGACGCACCCACAGGCCGGCGAAGCGGGCCGCCTTGGGCAGGCGCTCGGGACCGAGCACCACCAGGGCGACCACTGCAATCACCAGCAGTTCGCTGAAGCCGATATCGAACACCGCAACCGCTCCGGATCAACGTGCGTTGCGGTCGTGCTCGTCCTGCGCGGTGCGCGAGGCGTCCTGGCTGCGCGACTCATCACCCAGCTGCGCGTTCGGCTTGTCGTCGTCGCGCATGCCCTTCTTGAATTCCTTGACCGCCGAGCCGAGGTCCTTGGCGCCACTGGTCAGGCGCTTGGTGCCGAACACCAGCAGGACGATGGCCAGCACGACCAACCAATGCCAGATGCTGAAACTGCCCATAAAGACGCTCGTTACGTTAGTGATCAGGCTGTCGAGCATAGCGCACCGGCTGTTAGCCGGCGCGCGTGACGAAAGTCAGTTTCCGCCCAGCGTTTCCGTGCGGATCTCGCCGTCGTTCACCGGCTGGAAGCCCTGCTGCTGCGGCGGCGGGTTCTGCGGCACGTTCTGCAACGGGGCGGTGGTGGCTTCGGCCGGAGCAGCCGGCGCTGCCTGAACAGGCGCCGGGGCGACGGCCGGCGCCGCTGCCGGACGCGGCGCACTGCCGCCGTTGCCGTTGCGGTTGTTGCGGGCGGCGTAGGTGGCCTCTTCCAGGCGATCGCGGAAGGCGACCACGTCCATCGACGGCGAACCGGCGGCGCGGCCTTCGAAGATCATCCGCGGCGTGGTGTTGCTGCCGTAGGCGTCGAGGTTGGCGGCGTCGTCGATCTGCAGCACCGCACCGTCCAGGGCCACCCCGGCGAACAGGCCGCGGGCACGCGACCACGACCAGATCTCAGCCTTCAGCTGGCCATCGGTGGCGGCCGCAGCATTGCGGCCAACCGGTCCGGCGGCGACGCCGGCATCGGCGCCCAGCGTGAACTTGCCGTTGACCAGGTTGTCCAGGCTGCGATCGTTGCGGAATACCAGCACCACGTCGGAAGACTGCACACCGGCCTGGAAGCCGATGCTGCCGCCCGTGAGCTTCACGAACACCGGGTTGGACCAGGCGCCGTTGGCCATGCGCACCGACATCAGGCCATGGCCGCGGCGACCGCCGATGACCAGACCGGCCTTGATCGTGTCGGGAATGACGATGACCGCGCGGCCTTCGTCGAGCAATTTGTCCGGAATGGACTGTTCAGGGATTTCCTGGATTTCAGCCAGCACACGCACGGCGTTGCGCGCACGCTGGTCTTCCTGCGGCCCGGCCATGGCCTGGCTGGACAGCAGACTGGCGGCGATCAGCAGGGCTTGGATCGGGCGACGCATGGCAGGCTCCAGAAGTCAGTCCATAGGAAGATATAGCAAGTGACTGAAATTAGTAGTGTTGTCATGAATATCCTATGAGCGTTCCCTGCTCATAGAGGCGCGCGCTATGCGTCCAATCCGGACCCTGCATCCCGGTGCCACGCCGGATCGGCGACAATAGCGACCATGCTCGACGCTCCCGATACCGCCGTGCTGGCGGTCAACCTAGGCACGCCCCAGACGCCGACGGCCCCCGCCGTTCGCCGTTACCTGGCTGAATTCCTGTCCGACCCCCGCGTGGTCTCGATCCCAGCGCTGCTGTGGCAGCCGCTGCTGCGTGGATTGATCCTGCCGCTGCGCAGTAGCCGTTCGGCGGCCAAGTACGCGCAGGTCTGGCTGCCCGACGGCTCACCACTGATGGTGCATACGCGCCAGCTGGCGCAGGCCATGCAGGCCCTGCTGCCGACCCTGACGGTGCGCCACGCGATGCGTTACGGCGAACCGGCGCTGGCCGGCGAGCTCGACCGTCTGGCCGCCGACGGCGCTCGCCGCATCGTCGTGCTGCCGCTGTACCCGCAGTACTCCACCACCACCACCGCCTCGGTCGAAGACCGGGTCGATGCGTGGCAGCGCCGCAACCCGGGCGTGACCGTCAGCCTGGTGCGCGACTACTCGGTCGATCCGGGCTGGGTCGAGGCCGTGGCCGGCTCGATCCGGCGCTACTGGGAGCAGCACGGTCGTGGCCAGAAACTGATGTTCTCCTTCCATGGCATCCCGCAGCGCCTGGCCGATGGTGGCGATCCGTATCCGCAGCGCTGCGAGGCCAGTGCGCAGGCCATCGCCAGCGCGCTGGGCCTGGGCAGCGACGAGTGGCAGATGGGCTACCAGTCTCGGTTCGGCCGCGAGCGCTGGCTGCAGCCGTATGCGGAGCCAAGCCTGTGGGCGCTGGCCGAGTCCGGTGTGAAGCAGATCGACGTGGTCTGCCCGGGCTTTGCCACCGACTGCCTGGAAACGCTGGAAGAAGTGGCGCTGGGCTTCACCGAGACGCTGGCCGAGCGCGGCGCGAAAATGCGCTACATCCCGTGTCTCAACGCCGAACCGGAACATGCGCGCGCACTGGCACGGCTGGCCGTGGCCTCGCTGGCATGAGCCTGCAGCCATTTGAACTCGAGGTCGGTGGCGCGCGCGTCGCCGGCCTGCGCAACCATGGCGACGGCCCACGCGTGCTGGCCCTGCATGGCTGGCTCGACAATGCCGCCAGCTTCGTACCACTGGCCCCGCACCTGGCCTCGCTGCAGCTGGTGGCCATCGACCTGCCCGGCCACGGCCACAGCGCGCATCTGCCGGCCGGTGCCAGCTACACCACGGCCGCCGCGATCTGCCACGTACTCGACGTGGCCGATGCGCTGGGCTGGGACCATTTCAGCCTGCTCGGCCATTCGATGGGCGCCGGCATCGCCAGCCTTACCGCCTCGGTCAGTGATCGGGTGGAGCGCCTGGTGGCGATCGAAGCGCTCGGCGGCCTGCGCGGTCCCGAGGAAGAAACAGCCAACCGCCTGCGCGAGCACGTCAATGCCACGCGTGGGCTGGGGCGCAAGCAGCTGCGCGTGTTCCCCGACCTGGCCGCGCCGATCCGCGCGCGGATGATGACCAACCAGCTCAGCGAGCGCTGTGCACGCCTGCTGGTCGAACGCGGCGTGGAGCCGGTCGAGGGTGGCTATCGCTGGTGCAGCGATCCGCGCCTGATGCTGCCGACCGCGATCCGCCTCAGCGAAGGGCAGATCGACAACCTGCTGCAGGCCATCGCCTGCCCGACGCAGGTGATCTATGCCACACCGGCACAGTCGTACTATCCCGAACCGATGCGCAGTGATCGCCTGCAGCACCTGCGTGATGGGCGGCTGGCGGTGTTTCCCGGCAACCATCACCTGCACATGGAAGACCCGGCGCAGGTCGCCGCAGTGATCCTGCACTTCTTCAGCACCGACAACGCGGGCTGAGTCACGGCGTCCGCGCACTTCACTCTGCGCACTTCCGGCCGATAGATCAGTTGCGGGCCGCTGTGCCCGCAGCACGCGGGCCCGGTCGGGCCTGCGGCGTGTGTCTGGTTCTGCAAGGAAGTCCGCATGCCCGCTCCATTGCACCGTTACCCACAGGATGGGGTCACGGCGCCCCGTCTGCGCGTCGCTGACCGCGTCGCATTCCCCGAATCCCCGGTTCCCGTTCTGGCGACGCATTCGTGCGGGCGTCGCGGCGTGGCCGTTGTCGTTTGCTGATCCAGGAGTCGCCGATGTCCGTTGCATCCTCCCGCCCCCCCGATAGTGCTCGCCTGCCGCATCTGCAGCAGCTTGCCCACCGCGCCGATCGTCGCCTGCTGATCGGCAGCACAGCATTGGCCGTCACCGGGCTGGCACTGGCCTTGCGCGGTGGTCCGCAGCTGCCGGGCGCCTGGACCACTGCGGCTGCACTGCTGCCTGCGCTGTGGCTGGCCGGTCCGCAGGCCGGCAAGCGCTTCGCCCGCAATGCCCTGGCGGTGCTGCTGTCGCTGCAGCTGGCCCTGCTGTGCGCGATCGTCGGGCTGTCGCCCGCGTTGCCTGTCGCGCTGCTGCTGAGTGTTCTGTTGAGCCATCGTGATCGCGTGCCGGTCTGGCTGGCCGGTGGCGTCGGCACCCTCGCGCTGCTTGCACCGCTGCTTGAAGGCGCGGCCGTGTGGCCAACGCTGCTGCAGGCAGGGTTGTTCGTCGGCCTGACCCTGTTCCTCGGCCAGGTCGCGCTGCGCCTGCGCCAGCAGACCGAAGCGCTGGGCCACGGCCCGCGCCGCCTCGCCGCGCTGGCACGCGACATTGCCACCGGCGCGGATCTTGCGGCACATGCCGACACGCGCGCCAGTGCACCGGGTTCGCTGGCCCATGCACTGGCCGACACCGCGCGCCATGTACAGGCCCAGCGCGGTCGTGAGGCCGCCTCGCATGCGGAGAACGCGCAGATCCGCCAGGCGCTGGATGCTTCGCGCACCGCAATGATGATCGCAGACAACGACCACGTGATCCGCTATGTGAACCGCTCGGTGGTGGCCCTGCTACGCAACCAGCAGGCGACGCTGCGCCAGGCCTTCCCTGACTTCGATGCCGAACGCCTGGTGGGCAGCAGCATCCATCGCTTCCACGCCAACCCGGACCGCATCCGCGCCATCCTCAACGGCCTGCAGGTCACGCACAACGGCAAGGTGCAGATCGGCCCGGTGCACTTCGCCCAGGTGGTCACGCCGGTGTTCGACGCGCAGGGCCTGCGCCTGGGCTTCGCCGTGGAGTGGCATGACCGCACCCAAGAACTCACGCTGGAGAACGCCGTCGCCGGCATCGTTGCGGCCGCTGCCGCCGGTGACCTCGACCAGCGCCTGCAGGCCACCGAAGGGGCGAGCTTCCTCGATGGCCTGACCGGTGGCATCAACCAGCTGCTGGATACGCTGGGCCGCACCATCGACGAAGTGCGGCAGATGCTCTCGGCACTGGCCAGCGGCGACCTGGATCGGCGCATGCACGGCGAGTATCACGGCGCCTTCGCTGCCATCCAGCGCGACGCCAATGCCACCGCGGAACAGCTGGCACGCATGGTCGGCCGCATCCAGGACTGCGCATCGTCGATCAGTACCGCGGCCAGTGAGATCGCTGCCGGCAACGGTGCGTTGTCCGAGCGCAGCGAGCGGCAGGCGGCGCATCTGCAGGAAACCGCGGCCTCCATGGAGGAACTGACGGCCACCGTGCGCCAGAACGCCGCCCATGCGCGGGAGGCCAGCGCGCTGGCGTCCTCCACGCAGGACGCGGCCAGCGACGGCAACCTGGCCATGCAGCGGGTGGTCGACACCATGCAGGCCATCGAGGGCGCGTCGAAGCGGATCGGCGACATCACCGGCGTCATCGACGGCATCGCGTTCCAGACCAACATCCTGGCGCTGAATGCGGCAGTGGAGGCGGCGCGCGCCGGCGAGCAGGGCCGAGGCTTCGCGGTGGTGGCCAGTGAAGTGCGGGTGCTGGCGCAGCGTTCGGCGGCGGCGGCCCAGGAGATCAAGAGGCTGATCGACGAAGCCGGCCGCCAGGTGGGCGAAGGTGCCCAGCTGGTGGCGGATGCCGGCCAACGCATGCAGGGGATCGTGGGGGGTGTCGAGAATGTCAGCCACCTGATGCGCGAGATATCCGCAGCGTCGCAGGAGCAGTCAATCGGTATCGAGCAGATCAACCAGACCGTGGTGCAGATGGACCAGGCCACGCAGCAGAATGCTGCGCTGGTGGAGGAAGCAACTGCCGCAGCACGCGAGCTGCAGTCGCAGGCGGGCACGCTGGATGATGCGGTGTCGGTGTTCCGTCGGCAGGAGTCACAGGGCGTGGCGCTGGTCGCCTGATCTCCGCCGTCAGCAGCATCCTCGTAAAGACGGCGCCCGCAGGGCGCCGTCTTTTTTCATGTGTCCTGCGTGATGGATCACGGGAAGCACAGGACCCGGTGGTATCAATCCTTCGGTAGTGACGGCCGCGGGCCGGCAACCACGCCGCGCGCAGTGCGCATGCCCACCCCACGCATCACGCATGGCGTGGACCTGCCGATACTACCGCCGGATGCATTGCATGGCCCCATCACCGGTAGTGCCGGGTGCTGGCCAGCGAGCTTGACACGTCCATCGCGCAGGCCCATTCCACCTATCCATGCAGTGCCTGGATCTACCGGTGCATTCCAGCAGCTGCATTTTCCTGCGCACAAAGAAAAACCCCGCTGCGTGAGCAGCGGGGTTTTGGGTATAAACCCTGGCGATGACCTACTCTCGCATGGCTTGAGCCACACTACCATCGGCGCAGCTGCGTTTCACTTCCGAGTTCGGGATGGGATCGGGTGGTTCCACAGCGC
>NZ_JCAFUU010000010.1:0-123294 GCF_059371655.1 Stenotrophomonas sp. YJH_SMC_17
AGTGCGACTCTCCAAAAGCCTCCCTGGTGAAATTAGCGCTGTGGAACCACCCGATCCCATCCCGAACTCGGAAGTGAAACGCAGCTGCGCCGATGGTAGTGTGGCTCAAGCCATGCGAGAGTAGGTCATCGCCAGGGTTTACACCCGAGAACCCCGCTGCTCACGCAGCGGGGTTTTTCTTATTAAGTGAAGGCACTGCATTTTCCGGGTTCCTTCCGCCCCAAGGGCAAGATCGCGAAGCTGGCGCTGCAAGCGCTGCTGCAACCGTCTCCCTGGTGAAATTAGCGCTGTGGAACCACCCGATCCCATCCCGAACTCGGAAGTGAAACGCAGCTGCGCCGATGGTAGTGTGGCTCAAGCCATGCGAGAGTAGGTCATCGCCAGGGTTTACACCCAAAACCCCGCTGCTCACGCAGCGGGGTTTTTCTTTGTGCGCGGGAAACGCCGGGCACGTAACCCAGGCGCCTACCTAGGTTGGTAACTCCCCACAGCAGGCACACACCGCGATCGGTGGCCAGATAGACCCACGCCATGCGTGGTGGCTCTCGGCGGGGAACCAAGGTGCCAACCAAGGTTGGCACCCACCCATGGTGGAGCGCACAAAAAAGCGGCGCCCCGTGGGGCGCCGCTCTGCTCTCAACGATGTTCAGTCGAGAATGGCCCGACTTACCTTGCCGGGGCCTTGTCCTTCATCATCGCGTCGCGAGCCGCCTTGAACGGGTTGCCCTCGTACCAGTTCGGCCAACGATCGCCACCGGCCAGTTCCTTGCCGACGCCGTACATCAGCTGCAGGTCTTCCACCGTACCGTCCAGTTTCCAGGTGGCCGCGTCGAACTCGTCCTTCGGGCCATGGTAGCGGTTGGCGCCGTAGTCCGCCGCGGCCTTGCGGCCCGCTTCCACGCCACCCTCGCGCAGGTCCTCGCCGCCATCGGCGTACAGGGCCGGCACGCCGGCCTTGGCGAAGTTGAAGTGATCCGAGCGGAAGTAGAAGCCGCTCTGCACCGAGGTCTCACCGTGCAGGGTACGGCCCTGGGCCGCAGCCAGCGGCTTGAGGATGTCCTCCAGCTCGGAGCTGCCGAAGCCAGTGACGGTCACGTCCTTGGCGCGGCCGGCCACCGACATCGCATCGATGTTGATCACACCGGCGATCTTGTCCAGCGGGAAGGTTGGGTGGGAGACGTAGTACTTGGAACCCAGCAGGCCGGACTCTTCCAGCGTCACGGCCAGGAACACCACCGAACGCTCCGGCTTCGGATCCTGGTGGGCCATGGCTTCGGCCACCTCAAGGATGCCGGCCACGCCGGTCGCGTTGTCGACCGCACCGTTGTAGATGTTGTCGCCGGTCTCACCCTCGTGCTTGCCCAAGTGATCCCAGTGCGCCATGTACAGCACGGCTTCGTCGGCACGCTTGCTGCCCGGCAGCACGCCCACCACGTTGCGCGACTGCTTCTGCGCGATCTGGCTCTTCAGGTCGACGGCCGCGGTGGCCTTCAACGGCACCGGCTTGAAGCCGCGCTTGCTGGCATCCTTGTAAGCCTGTGCCAGGTCCAGGCCGGCACCGGCAAACAGCGCCTTGGCGGCGTCGGCACTCAGCCAGCCCTGCACCGGAATACGGGCTTCCGGGTCATCCTTGGCCGGCAGGTCGTACTGCGGGCCGGCCCAGGAGTTCTTCACCACATCCCAGCCGTAGGACGCGCCCGCGGTGTCGTGCACGATCAGCGCGGCTGCGGCGCCCTTGCGGGCGGCCTCCTCGAACTTGTACGTCCAGCGACCGTAGTAGGTCATGCGCTTGCCGTCGAACAACGTTGCGTCATCGACATGGAAGCCCGGGTCGTTGACGAACATCACGACGGTCTTGCCCTTCCAATCCTGGCCGGCGTAGTCGTTCCACTTCTGTTCGGGCGCATCGACGCCGTAGCCGACGAACACCAGGTCGCTGGCGTCGACCTTCACCTCGGCCTGGCCGGTACGGGTGCCGACCACCATGTCGGTACCGAACTTCAGCTCGGTGGTCTTGCCGCCCTGGGTGATCTTCAGCACGGTCGATGCGTCGGCCGTGGTTTCGGTCATCGGCACATCCTGGAACCAGCTGTCGCCGTTGCCGGGCTGCAGGCCGATGCGCTGCATCTGGTCGCGGATGTAGTTGACCGTCAGTTCCTCACCCTTGCTGCCCGGGGCGCGGCCTTCGAATTCATCCGAAGCCAGCGTCTTGACCATCTCGGCGAAGTCGCCGGCGTTGATCTCCGGGGAGAACTGGTGAGCGGCCGGCTTCGGGGCAACGGCAGCGGTATCGGCGGCCGGCGCGGTGGCCGGCGTGTCGTCGCCTTTGCAGGCACTGAGCGCGGCCGCGGCGGCCAGGCACAGGAGGAGTTTGCGGGGCATCGTCGATTCCTGGAAAACAAAGGGCGGCCGCACGTCGTGCACGGCCGGTGTCAGCGAGTATCACCGAACCAAGCGGTCCGGTGCGCTCAGTCCGCCGGAGCGGTTTCGGTGTCGAACGGGATCGGCTCGGCGCCGGTCACCGGCCCGATACGGGCGGTGCGATGCACGTACAGCACCACCTCGCGCTCGAACTGCAGCGGACCGTTGACCACCGCATTCGGGCCGATGATCACGCGCGGCTTGCGGCTGGCGGTCAGCGAGACACTGAAGTTCGGCTTGCGCACGTGCACGCCGCCGTTGACCTGGGAACCGATGCCGACGGTGATGTCGCCGTTGACGGTCTCCACGTCCTTGCCGACGCGGCTTTCGACCAGGCCGATACCGCCGTTCACGGTCTCGACGCCGCCTTCGACCTGGCTGCCGCGGTCGCTGAAGATGCTGCCGTTGACGGTGCTGACGCTGCCGCGGGCGATCACCTCACGGCCAAGGCGCACCCCGCCGTTGACCGTTTCGATCTTGCCGGTGCGTGCACGGTCGGCGACCTTGACCCCGCCGTTGACGGTGTCGATGCTGCCGGTCTCGACGCCTTCACCGACACGGATCCCCCCGTTGACGGTGTCCAGCTTGCCGTAGCGCTGGCCAGGTTCGGCACTGATGCTGCCGTTGACCTTGCTGATGTTGTCCTGGGCGCCGGCCGGGGCGGCGACGAGCAGGACGCCCAACAACAGCGGAATGGAAAGAGTTTTCATGGGGCCTCGATGGATGTGCGGCTGGCAGGCCGCGTGCGGAGATGTCACCATTCCCCGGTACCCCCTGCAACTGCCTGAAGTCACTGGAAAGCCCTTGCGCAACAACGCCTTCCCATCACGCCGACATCACATCGCCGCTGCCCGCGGCGGGCGCTGCCTGCTGTTGGGGCTGGCCATTGCCTTGGCGCTGCCACTGCCGGGTGCCGCGCAGACCACCCGCGAGACCGAGCGCAAACTGCAGAAGCTGCGCACCGAACTGAAAGGCGTGGCGCAGGAGCGGCGGCAGATTGAAGGCCAGCGCGGCCAGGCGTCGCAGCAGTTGCGCGAGGCCGACGAGAAGGTGGCCCGCACCGGCCGTGCACTTGCGCAGACGGAAGCCGCGCTGCGCGAGCAGGGCCGCGCCCTCGCCGAAGCCGAACAGCGCCGCAACACCCTGCAGACCAACCTGGCCCAGCAGCATCGCGAGCTGGCCGGGCTGCTGCGTGCGGCGTATCAGCTGGGCAACCACGCACCGCTGAAGCTGCTGCTGTCGCAGGACACGGTGGCCGACGCCAACCGTGCACTGGCCTACCACCGCTACCTGCAGCGCGAGCGCGCACAGCGCATCACCACGCTGACTGCTGACCTGAAGGAACTGGAAGCGGTGCAGGCGCAGATCGCCGAGCGCAAGCAGAAGCTGCAGGGGACGCAGCAGGACCAGAAGCAGCAGGCAGCCGCCCTGGAAGCCGATCGCCGCGATCGCGCAAAGACGGTGGCTTCGCTGGACGAACGCTTCAAGGACCAGCGCGAGAAGGAACAGGCGCTGGGCCAGGATGCCAAGGCACTGGAAACGCTGCTGGCCAACCTGCGTGCCGCCGCGGCCCGGGCTGAAGCCGAGCGCCGCGCCGCAGCGCGCCGCGCCGCGGCCGAGAAGGCCGCCGCGGAAAAGGCCGCACGCCAGGCTGCCGCGGAGGGCCGTCCGCCGCCGCCGCCAACCAAGGTGCCGCCTGCCGTCGCCTCCGCACCGGCCCCCAAGGTCGGTGGCCTGGGCTGGCCGTTGTCGGGCAACCTGCTGGCGCGCTATGGCGGCAAGCTGCCCGATGGCCGCACCAGCAGCGGTGTGCTGATCGGCGCGCCCGCCGGCAGCACCGTTACCGCCGTGGCCGACGGCACCGTGGTGTTCTCCGACTGGATGACCGGCTACGGCATGATCCTGATCGTCGATCACGGCAACGGCTACATGAGCCTGTACGCGCACAACGACACCCTGCTGAAGGACGCCGGCGCGCGGGTCAGCCGGGGCGATGCGGTGGCCAAGGTCGGCAATTCCGGCGGACAGGGCGTCACCGCGCTGTACTTCGAGCTGCGCCGTGGCGGGCAGCCGGTGAACCCCGACAGCTGGCTGCAGCGGCGCTGAATCCAGCGCCTCCGCGTGCAGGGTGGATTCAACGGGAATTTAGCTGTGCTTCGCGCATAATCGGTGCATGTGCCTTGGGCACGATGCCAACGTCGACAGGAGTGATCCATGCGCGCAGCCCGTACCGCCACCCTCTTGCTGGCCCTGTTGCCGGCGCTGTCCTGGGCGCAGCAGACCGCGCCCGCCCCGAGCCAGGAAACCAGCGGGCAGGCAGCGAACAGCGAGGAGGCGGTGACCTCGAAGGTGCCGCTGGAGGAAATCCGCCGTTTCGTGGCCGTGTACAACGCGGTGCGCGCCGCCTATGTCGACCCGGTCGATGACAAGAAGCTGATGCAGTCAGCCGTGCGTGGCCTGCTGCTCGACCTTGATCCGCACAGCACCTACTTCAACAAGGAAGACGCGCAGGCCTTCGACGAACAGGCCAACGGCGCCTACGAAGGCATCGGCGTGGAGCTGCAGCAGCAGCCGGACAACGCCAGCATGAAGGTGATCGCGCCGATCGACGACACGCCGGCGGCCAAGGCCGGCATCCTTGCCGGTGACCTGATCATCGCCATCGACGGCAAGCCGATCAGTGCGATCGATGCCAGTGAGCCGCTGCGCGGCCCGGCCGGCAGCAAGGTGGTGCTGACGATCGTGCGCGATGGCAAGCCGAAGCCGTTCGATGTCAGCCTGACCCGCCAGACCATCCGCGTCACCAGCGTGCGCAGCCGTCTGCTGGAGCCGGGCTATGGCTACATCCGCCTCAGCACCTTCCAGGCCGATACCGGTTCGGACTTCCAGAAGCACGTACAGCAGTTGCAGAAGCAGTCCGGTGGCCAGCTCAAGGGCCTGGTGCTGGACCTGCGCAGCAACCCGGGTGGCCTGCTGACCGCCGCCGTGCAGGTGGCCGACGATCTGCTCGACAAGGGCAACATCGTCAGCACCCGCGGCCGCATCAGCATCAGTGATGCACGCTTCGATGCGACGCCGGGCGACCTGCTGAAGGGCGCACCGGTGGTGGTGCTGGCCGATGCCGGTTCGGCCAGTGCCTCGGAAGTGCTGGCCGGCGCGCTGCGCGACAACAAGCGCGCACGCGTGGTCGGCAGCCGTACCTTCGGCAAGGGTTCGGTGCAGACCGTGCTGCCGCTGGACAACGGCGACTCGGTGAAGCTGACTACCGCGCGCTATTACACGCCCAGCGGCAAGTCGATCCAGGCCACCGGCATCGTGCCGGACGTTGAGTTGAAGCCCGCCCCGACGCCGGCCGACGATGCTCTGCCGGCCAGCCTGAGCGATTACAGCGAAGCGACCTTGCCGGGCCACCTGCGCGGCGATGACGAAGGCACCGAGGGCTACCACGCCGGCGCGGTGCTGCCAGGCGACGGCCCGATCAACGATGCGCTGGCCGAACTGAAGAATCCCGGTTCGGTGGCGGCACGGTTGAAGGCCGAAGCCGCCAAGGCAGATGCGGCCAAGGCCGCGAAGGCCGCGGCGGCAAAGCCGGAAGCAAAGCCGGAAGCGAAGCCGGAAGCGAAGCCGGAAGCGAAGCCGGAAGCGAAGTCCATTCCGGTTCCGGCCAAGCCCTGACGGTAGCGCCGGGCTGTGCCCGGCGGACACCCTGCCCATACACAAGGCGAAGCGGCCGAGGCGTCGCCGGATAGAATCGGCCCATGGACGATTCGAACCTAGCGACTACGATCAGCCAACTGCTTGGTCGTGATCCGCTGCCACCTGACCGGGCCGCCACCTTGCTGGAATCCCTGGCGGTCCGCCATGGGATCGATCCGCGCTTTGTATATTGGTGGGCAGGCAAAGCGTCGGCTGATCAGACGATCCAATACGACGGCAGCGATGAAGGCCTTTCCTGCTTAGCGAAACTGCTGGCGGAAGTGAACGGCGAAATCTGCCTGGTTGCGTCAGATGAGCGCGCATCGCCGTGGCCGATCTGGACTCTGCAGGCAAGTGAACTGATTCCTTTGCTCGGCGAGTTGCCGTTCTTTGAGTACTTCGTGGTGCTGGATGACGGCGCTACGCTGCTGTTCGATACCCACCACAACACGTTGGTGGTCAGTCGCGAGTGACGCATTCAGCATCATCACGGACGGAGCAGATCCATATCGATGAAGGAGTCGAGCACGCTCGACGCTACGAACCGGCCGGTGAGCGTGGAGCCGGCCAGCGGCCGGCACTACCCGGCGTCAGAAGCCGTGGCGCTTGCGCAGGCGGCGGGCGATGGCCGCCCGCACGTAGACCCCGTACACCACGCCGAACACGAAGCCGCCGATGTGCGCCCACCAGGCCACCATGCCGAAGCTGGGGCCGATATGGGCGAACACCACCTGCAGTGCGGCCCAGACGCCGATCAGCAGGTAGGCCGGGGCACGCACGAATTCCAGGAACAGGCCGAGCGGGATCACCACGCCCAGCCGGGCGCCCGGGAACAGCGCCAGGTAGGCGCCAATCAGCGCCGACACTGCACCGCTGGCACCGATGATGATCTGGTCCGGGCTGCCCATCGTGTAGATCGCCACAAGATTGGATACCGCGCCGCCCACCAGGAACAGCAGCAGCAGGCGCCACGGCCCCAGCACCCGTTCGGCGGGCAGGCCGAAGATCAGCAGGAACACCAGGTTGCCCAGCAGGTGCGACCAGTCCGCGTGCAGGAACAGGGCGGTGAACAGCCGCAGCACGCTGCCGTCCTGCAGGGTCGCCCACCAGTCCAGCGGGTGGGTCAGGCCGGTGGACAGGGCACCCCAGTCCAGCCAGAGGCTGCCACGGGCATCGTCCGGGCGCGAGATCGACCACAGGAACGCCAGCCACAGTGCCGCAAACAGCACGGGCGTGGCCCAGCGCAGGGCCGCCTTCTTGCGGGACGGGAGCGAGACGAACATGCCAATAGCCTAGCGTGCGGCCACTTTCGGTGGGGACGGTCCTGTTCAGCTTTTGAGACGAAAAAACCGCCTGCGCTGTTATTGTTTCATTAACAGCTCTGGGTAATACTCGCATACGGCGTCGTATGTCGGGAGGGGAATCCGGCGCGCTTCGAAGGGCCCACGGGCCGATCGGGCGCAGGCGCACTCAGAGCAACATCACCGCTTACCGGAGAGAGAACTACGATGCAAACCGCTTCCACCATTGCCCGACTGACCCTGCTGGCCGTCGGCGTTGCCGGTGCGCTGGCCGCCGCCGATGCCAATGCTGCCGCCTTCCAGCTGAAGGAAAACAGCGCCAAGGGCCTGGGCCGCGCGTTCGCCGGCTCCACCTCGACCGAAGGTGACGCCTCGGTCATCGCCACCAACCCGGCCTCCATGCGCCTGCTCGACGGCACCCTGATCCAGGGCGACGTCAGCGCCATCAGCTTCGGCGCCAAGTTCCGTGGCCAGGGCAAGTACGCCAACGGCGCTCCGATTTCCGGTGGCAACGGCGGCGATGCCGGCATGATCGCCCCGGTTCCGGCCGCCTACTTCCACCTGCCGTTCGGCGAGAAGGAGAACATGCACTTCGGCGCATCGCTGACCGTGCCGTTCGGCTTCAAGACCGAATACGACCGTGACTGGGTCGGCCGCTACAACGGCGTCAAGACCGAGCTGCAGGCGATCGACCTGGGCGTGGCGTTCTCCTACGACGTCAACCCGTACCTGTCGTTCGGTGCCTCGGTATTCGCCGAGCGCCTGAACGTCGACCTGACCAGCGCCGTTGACGGTGGCAGCGCGATCAATGCCAGCGCCCAGCAGCGTGCTGCAGCCGCTGCGCTGGCCGCTGGCCGCACCCCGGCCCAGGCCGCCGCTGCCGCACAGGCCGCCGGCCGTCAGGCGGCCCAGCTCGGCTTCTCGCCGGGTACCGCCGATGGCTACCTGCGCATCAAGGGCGATGAAGTGTCCGTGGGCTACACCCTGGGCATGACCGTCACCCCGGTGGAAGGCACCAACATCGCCTTCAGCTACCGCTCGAAAGTCGAACACAAGATCACCGACGGCAAGGCCGACTTCACCATGACGCCGGCCGCCGAGCAGTTCCTGCGGACTGCGGCCCCGGGTACCTTCATCGACAGCAACGGCCGCGCGACCATCACCCTGCCGGCCAGCGCCACCGTGGGCTTCACCCACCGCGTGAACGACCAGTGGCAGATCATGGCCGAAGTCACGCGCACGGCGTGGAGCAAGTTCGACCAGGTCACCGTCGACTATGACTCCAACCAGCCGGACAGCGTGCTGCCGTTCCACTACCGCGACACCACCTTCGCGTCGATCGGTACCGAGTACCGCATGAACGAGAAGCTGACCCTGCGCGGCGGTCTCGCCTACGACCAGACCCCGACCACCGACGCCCACCGCGACGTGCGCGTGCCGGACACCACCCGCAAGTGGCTGTCGCTGGGCCTGACCTATGCCGCTTCGGACAAGATGGAATACAGCGTGGGCTACACCCACCTGTTCACCAAGGATCCGAACATCACCTCGACCTCGGCCACCGGCAACACCGTGACCGGCAAGTACAAGGTGAGCGGCGACGTGCTGGCAGCTTCGATGCAGTACAAGTTCTGATCCAGGCCCTGGCCTGAAGCAGCACGAGAGAGCCCCGCGCAAGCGGGGCTTTCTTTTTGTGGCGGCGGCCATCCATGCATGGCGTGCATCTGCTGCGGTGTGGCGGGAGCGAAACCCTTTCCGAAGGAAAGGGCTCTGACCCCAGTGCGCAGGAGTGATCCACGCATGGCGCGCGGATCAACGACAATAGCGCGATGAACCTGTCTGACCCGAACTTCCAGCTGGAGCTGGCCGCCAACATCGCCGTCGCCGGCTCGATCCTGCTGGCGGGCCGCAACAACGTGCACACCTGGTGGCTGGGCGTCGTCGGCTGCGCGCTGTTCGCGGCGGTGTTCGAGCGCTCTCACCTGTATGCAGACATGGTGCTGCAGTTCTTCTTCATCGCCATCAGCGTGCTGGGCTGGTGGCAGTGGCTGCGTGGTAACCACGGCGCGCCGCTGCCGATCACCTCCTTGCGACCACGCGCCTGGGTCTGGCTGGCGCCGCTGGCGGTGGTCGCAACCTTCGGCTACGGCTGGATGCTGACCCGCCTGACCAATGCTTATGCACCGTATATCGATTCGGCGGTGCTGGTGCTGAGCGTGATCGCGCAGATCCTGATGATGCGCCGCAAGCTGGAATCGTGGTGGGTGTGGCTGCTGGTGAATACCGTGGCGGTGCCGCTGTACTACAGCCGAGGACTGCACCTGACCTCGATCCTTTACATCGGTTTCTGGATAAACGCGCTGGTCGCCCTGCGCCACTGGCGCCTCCTGATGCGGACCGAGGCCAGGGCAGCCGATGCCGCTGCCTGAGCGCGTTGCGCGGGGCCTGGTGGTGGGAAAGTTCTGCCCGCTGCACCGCGGCCATGAACACCTGATCGACTTCGCCGCCGCGCACTGCCGGCAGCTGCTGGTGATCGGCTGGTCGCAGCCGGGCTTTGCCGGTTACAGCGCCGCCCGCCGCGAACGTTGGCTGCGGGCGCGCTTTCCGCAGGCGACGGTGGCGGTGCTGGACGATGCCCGCCTGGCCGCGCTCTGCGAACAGCACGGCCTGCCACCGCGCGCGCTGCCACGCGACAGCGACAGCGAGCAGGCGCAGCGCGATTTCACCGCCTGGCTGTGCCTGCACCTGTTTGGTGGGCCGGTGCAGGCGGTGTTCACCGGTGAAGACTACGGCGATGGTTTCGCCGCGGCGCTGGCCGCGCATTTCCACGCACCGGTGCAGCACCAGCGGCTGGAGCGCAGCCGCGATGTCGGCCAGCCCAGCGGTACCCAGCTGCGCGCTGATCCGCATGCGCTTCGGCATGGCCTAGCACCACAGGTGTATGCGGACTACGTGCAGCGCGTGGCCTTCATTGGTGGCGAATCCACCGGCAAGACCACGCTGGCGCGCGTGCTGGCCGAGCGTATGGACACGACATGGGTAGCGGAATACGGGCGGACGCTGTGGGAGATGCAGGGCGGTGACCTGCGCGAACCGGACCTGCTGCGCATCGCCGAAGAGCAGCCCCGGCGTGAGGATGCGGCGGCGCTGACGGCGCAGCGCTGGCTGTTCTGCGATACCACGCCGCTGGTAACACTGGGTTACAGCGGATGGATGTTCGGTACCGCACCGGAGCCGCTGCGACAGGCCGCGCGACGAAGGTACGACCTGCTGTTCCTGTGCGCGCCGGATATTCCGTTCGACCAGGACGGAACCCGTGTGGGCGAGGCGTTCCGGGCGCAGCAGCATGCGTGGTATCTGCAGCAGTTGCAGGTAGCAGGTGTCGAGTATGTGCTGCTGGAAGGCGATGTGGAGACGCGCATCGCACGCGTGCAGGGCGAGCTGGCGAAGCGGGCGGCCAATCGGTTCAGTGTCTCCCTGCCTCTGTAGCGCCGAGCCCATGCTCGGCTGCGCCAGGAAAGCCGAGCGTGGGCTCGGCTCTACAGGAAGCAAAGCACAAAAAAACCCCGCGTTCGCGGGGTTTTTCGTTCACTGCATGACGTCTGGAATCAGTCGCCCAGGGTCAGCAGCGAGGCGTTGCCACCGGCGGCGGTGGTGTTCACCGTCACCGTCTTTTCGGTGGCGAAGCGCAGCAGGTAGTGCGGGCCGCCGGCCTTCGGGCCGGTGCCGGACAGGCCCTGGCCGCCGAACGGCTGCACGCCGACCACCGCACCGATCTGGTTGCGGTTGACGTAGACGTTGCCGACGTGGACGCCGTTGCTGATGCGATCAACGGTTTCGTCGATGCGCGAATGCACGCCCAAGGTCAGGCCGTAGCCGGTGGCGTTGATCTGGTCGATCACCGCGTCGAGCTGGTCGCCCTTCCAGCGGATGACGTGCAGCACCGGACCGAACACTTCCTTCTGCAGCTGGGCCAGGTCCTTCAATTCATACGCACGCGGTGCGAAGAACGTGCCGTTGGCGGCTTCGGTGGACAGTTCGGCAGCAGCGATCAGGCGCGCTTCGCGGTCCATGCGCGCGGCGTGGTCCTGCAGGATCTTCAGCGCATCGGCGTCGATCACCGGGCCGACGTCGGTGGACAGCAGGCCGGGGTTGCCGACCTTCAGTTCCTTCATCGCACCGGCCAGCATGGTCATCACCTTGTCGGCGATGTCGTCCTGCACGAACAGCACGCGCGCGGCCGAGCAGCGCTGGCCGGCGGAGGTGAAGGCCGAACCGATCGCGTCCTTGACCAGCTGTTCCGGCAGCGCCGAGGAATCGGCGATGAAGGCATTCTGGCCGCCGGTTTCGGCGATCAGCACACCGATGGCGGCATCACGCGCGGCCATCGCGCGGTTGATCGCACGGGCGGTGTCGGTGGAGCCGGTGAAGGCCACGCCGGCCACGCGCGGGTCGGCGGTCAGCGCGGCACCGACGGTGGCACCGTCGCCCGGCAGGAACTGCACCACCTCGGCCGGCACGCCGGCGTCGTGCAGCAGCTTCACGGCGTAGTAGCCGATCAGGTTGGTCTGCTCGGCCGGCTTGGCGATGACGCTGTTGCCGGCGGCCAGTGCGGCGGCCACCTGGCCCAGGAAGATCGCCAGCGGGAAGTTCCACGGGCTGATGCAGACGAACACGCCGCGGCCGTGCAGCTGCAGCTCGTTGGATTCACCGGTCGGGCTGGGCAGCTTCTCGGCGTGGCTGAACTGCTCGCGCGCCTGCTTGGCGTAGTAGCGCAGGAAATCCACCGCTTCGCGCACTTCGGCGATGCTGTCGGGCAGGCTCTTGCCGGCTTCCTTCACGCACAGCGCCATGAACTCCGGCATGCGCGCTTCCAGCTGGTCGGCGGCGTGCTCGAGGATGGCGGCGCGGCTGGCGGCCGGGGTGCGGTTCCAGGCCGGCTGCGCGGCCACGGCGTTGGCCAGGGCCTTCTGCACGGTGGCAGCATCGGCGGCCAGCCACTGGCCGACCACTTCGCGGGTGTCGGCCGGGTTGGTCACCGGTAGTGTGGCGCCGGCGGGGTTCGCACCCGGCACCAGCGGAGCGGCCTGCCACGGCTTCACTGCAGCGTTGATCTGCTCGGCCAGGGCGCGCAGTTCGTTGTCGTTGGCGAGGTTGGCGCCCATGGAGTTCTTCCTGTCGTGGTTCTGGCTGCGCAGCAGGTCAACCGGCAGCGGGATCTTGGGATGCGGAATCGAAGCGAACGAGGCGACCATCTCGACCGGATCGCGGATCAGGTCAGCGATCGGCACGCGTTCGTCGGTGATGCGGTTGACGAAGCTGGAGTTGGCGCCGTTTTCCAGCAGGCGGCGCACCAGGTAGGGCAGCAGGTCTTCATGCGAACCGACCGGCGCATACACGCGGCACGGCAGGCCCAGGCGGTCGGCCGGCACCACTTCGGCGTACAGGTCGTCGCCCATGCCGTGCAGCTTCTGGTGTTCGTACACGCCACCGTTGGCGATGCTGCGCACCGCCGCGATGGTGTGCGCGTTGTGCGTGGCGAACATCGGGTAGATCGCATCGGCATGCGTGAACAGACGCTTGGCGCAGGCCAGGTAGGAGACGTCGGTGTTCTGCTTGCGGGTGAACACCGGGTAGCCCGGATAGCCTTCGATCTGCGCGCGCTTGATCTCGGCATCCCAGTAGGCGCCCTTGACCAGGCGCACCTGCAGGCGGCGACCGGCGCGGCGCGCCATGTCGGCCAGGTGGTCGATCGTGTACGGGGTGCGCTTCTGGTAGGCCTGCACGACCACGCCGAAGCCATCCCAGCCGGACAGCGAGGCATCGGAGAACACCTGCTCGATGATGTCCAGCGACAGTTCCAGGCGGTCGGACTCTTCGGCGTCGACGGTGCAGCCGATGCCGTAGCTCTTGGCCAGCTGCGCCAGTTCCAGCACGCCCGGCACCAGGTCCTTCAGCACGCGCTCGCGCTTGGCGTGCTCGTAGCGCGGGTACAGCGCCGACAGCTTGATCGAGATGCCCGGCGCGTTGTTGACGTCGCCATCCGGACGGCCGCCGCGTGCCTTGTGGTCACCGCCGATGGCGTGGATCGCACGACGGTAGTCTTCCAGGTAGCGCAGCGCGTCCTTCATGGTCAGCGCGCCTTCGCCCAGCATGTCGAACGAGTAGCGGTAGCTGGCGTTGTCACCCTTGTGCGAGCGCGCCAGCGCTTCGCTGATGGTGCGGCCCATGACGAACTGGTGGCCCATGATCTTCATGGCCTGGCGCACGGCCAGGCGCACCACCGGCTCACCGACGCGGCCGACCAGGCGCTTGAACGCGCTGGGGGCATCGGCGCGGGTGGCGTCGTTCATCTGCACCAGCTTGCCGGTCAGCATCAGGCCCCAGGTGGAGGCGTTGACCAGCACCGAGTCGCTGCCGCCCAGGTGCTTTTCCCAGTCGGCATCGGCCAGCTTGTCGCGGATCAGCTTGTCGGCGGTGTCCTGGTCCGGAATGCGCAGCAGCGCCTCGGCCACGCACATCAGCAGCACGCCTTCCTCGCTGCCCAGGTCGTACTGGCGCATGAAGGCTTCGATGGCGCCCTGGTCCTTGGCACGCACGCGCACGCGGCCGACCAGGTCGGCGGCCAGCGCCTGCACCCTGGCCTGTTCCTCGGCGGGCAGGCGGGCCTGCGCCAGCAGCTCGCGCACATGGCTGGCCTCGTCCTTCAACCAGGCATCGGTGATGGCCTGGCGGAACGGGTTGGGGGGCGCCGGCAGTTCCGGCGACAGCAGCGCGCCGGGACGCGGGGCGTCGTGCGCGGCAGGGGAGGAGGAAGGTGCGTTCATGCCGGTCCGGCCAGTGGAAAACTTGGCGATTTTAAACATTTTTGCGGCCTTCGGAAGTGCCGCGCAGACACCTTCATGAAGGGCTGATAGCCCCTAACCGTGGTGGATTTGGCGTGTTCAGCAAACTCGGTCGTATTTGTGCCGAATTCGTCATTCGCGCCGCCGACCTCATGCTGTGTTGCAGCATCGGAAAAGGTGTGAATGCACCCTTGCTACCGGCGAGAGGGCGGGGCTACCATCGAGACGTTTCCCGCGGCAGGAACGCGGTTGCGACATGATCGAGGTGCTTCCAGCTCCGGATGGGTCAGGTACGCAGCTGCGGCTGCGTCCCCCACGGGCGCTCGATGCCCGGCAGTTCGTCCTGTTGTTCACCGTGTTGTCGGGTGCGATGTGGCTGGTGTCCGCCCTTGGGTGGTTGGCCGGCAATGCATTCGCGCCCCTGTTCGCGCTGCTTTACAGCCTGGTGCTGGCGGCGGCGCTGCGTGCCTTGTGGCGCAGTGGTGAACGACAGGAGGAGATCCGGGTAGTGCCGGCGTACGTGGAGGTCATTCCCGTACCCGGTGGATCGCCGGTGTTCCGGGCCCACCCCCATTGGGTGCGCCTGCTCACCGACGATGAGAGGGTCCGGCTGGCATCCAGCGGCCGGCAGGTGGAGGTGGGGAGTTTCCTCGCGCCGGCCGAACGTCAGACGCTCGCAGAGACACTTGAAAGCTTGCTCGCCGCCAGCGATGGCGGCAACCGACGACGCTAAGGGTCTAGGCAATGAAGCAAAGCAGCAGGTGGGGCACGAAGTGCGTGAACGCGGTGGCCGCAGTGCTGGCGACCGGGGGACTGATGCCGGCGTTGGCCTGGGCCCAGGCGGCCGATCCCAAGCCGTGGCAGCTGAACATGGGCAAGGGGGTGACCCAGACCTCGCGCCTGGCCTGGGAATCGAACAACCTCTCGTTGATCATCTGCACGGTGATCGGCGTCATCGTGTTCGGGGCGATGGCCTACGCCATCTTCAAGTTCCGCAAATCCAAGGGCGCGGTCGCGGCCACCTTCAGCCACAACACCAAGGCCGAGATCATCTGGACGGTGATCCCGGTGATCATCCTGATCGTGATGGCATGGCCGGCCACGGCCAACCTGATCAAGATGTACGACACCCGCGATGCCGAGATGACGGTGAAGGTCACCGGCTACCAGTGGATGTGGAAGTACGAATACCTCGGCGAGAACGTCACCTTCACCAGTCGCCTGGACCGCGAGTCGGATCGGGTGCGGCAGAGCGGCGTCGTGCCGACCCGCGAGAGCCATCCGCACTACCTGCTGGACGTCGACAACCGCCTGGTGCTGCCGGTCGATACCAAGGTGCGCTTCGTCATCACTTCAGACGACGTGATCCACGCCTGGTGGGTGCCGGCGCTGGGTTGGAAGCAGGACGCCATCCCCGGTTTCATCAACGAGGCCTGGACCCGCATCGAGCAGCCCGGCGTGTACCGCGGCCAGTGCGCCGAGCTGTGCGGCAAGGACCACGGTTTCATGCCGATCGTGGTCGAGGCGGTGTCCAAGGAACAGTTCAAGCAGTGGCTGGCGCAGCGCAAGCCGGCACCGCCGGCCGCGCCTGCGGCACCGGCAGAACCTGCGGCACCGGCCGCCGAGGCGCCCGCGGCCCCGGCGGCGGCTGAAGCCGGCAACGCACCTGCCACCGCAGCCAGCGGCGCGTGATGTAACGCCCGTGGCCGCCTGCTGCGGCCGCGGTGACAACCGATTCTGAGAGGTGTTTTGCAATGGCGCACTCGGCAGTTGGGCACGACGATCACCATCATCACCAGAGCTTCTTCGAGCGTTGGTTCTTCTCGACCAACCACAAGGACATCGGCACGCTGTACCTGGGTTTCAGCTTCATCATGTTCATCATCGGCGCGGCGATGAGCGTGGTGATCCGCGCCGAGCTGGCGCAGCCGGGCCTGCAGTTCGTCAAGCCCGAGTTCTTCAACCAGATGACCACCGTGCACGCGCTGGTGATGATCTTCGGCGGCGTGATGCCGGCCTTCGTTGGCCTTGCCAACTGGATGATCCCGCTGCAGATCGGCGCGCCGGACATGGCGCTGCCGCGCATGAACAACTGGTCGTTCTGGCTGCTGCCGGTGGCCTTCAGCCTGTTGCTGCTGACGCTGTTCCTGCCCGGTGGTGCACCGGCCGGTGGTTGGACCCTGTACCCGCCGCTGTCCCTGCAGGGGGGCTACAACGTCGCCTTCAGCGTGTTCGCCATCCATGTGGCAGGCATCAGTTCGATCATGGGCGCGATCAACATCATCGCCACCGTGCTGAACATGCGCGCGCCGGGCATCGACCTGCTGAAGATGCCGATCTTCTGCTGGGCCTGGCTGATCACCGCGTTCCTGCTGATTGCGGTGATGCCGGTGCTGGCCGGTGCGGTGACCATGCTGCTGACCGACAAGTTCTTCGGCACCAGCTTCTTCAATGCCGCCGGTGGCGGTGACCCGGTGATGTACCAGCACATCTTCTGGTTCTTCGGGCACCCCGAGGTCTACATCATGATCCTGCCCGCCTTCGGCGTGGTCAGCGAGATCATCCCGACCTTCAGCCGCAAGCCGCTGTTCGGCTACCAGGCGATGGTGTACGCCACTGCCGCGATCGCGTTCCTGTCGTTCATCGTCTGGGCCCACCACATGTTCACCGTGGGCATGCCGCTGGGTGGCGAGATCTACTTCATGTTCGCCACGATGCTGATCTCGATCCCGACCGGCGTGAAGGTGTTCAACTGGGTCAGCACCATGTGGCGCGGCTCGCTCACCTTCGAAGCGCCGATGCTGTGGTCGGTGGCCTTCGTCATCCTGTTCACCATCGGTGGCTTCTCCGGCCTGATGCTGGCGATCGTGGCCGCCGACTTCCAGTACCACGACACCTATTTCGTGGTCGCCCACTTCCACTACGTGCTGGTGACCGGTGCGGTGTTCGCGCTGATCGCCGCGGTGTACTACTGGTGGCCAAAGTGGACCGGGCGCATGTACAGCGAGAAGTGGGCCAAGGTGCACTTCTGGTGGTCGATCGTGTTCGTCAACCTGCTGTTCTTCCCGCAGCACTTCCTCGGCCTGGCCGGCATGCCGCGCCGCATTCCCGATTACAGCGTGGCGTTTGCCGACTGGAACCTGATCAGCTCGATCGGTGCGTTCGGCATGTTCGTCACGCCGTTCATGATGGCCGCGATCCTGCTGTCCTCGCTGCGCAACGGCGAGAAGGCCGAGGCGCGCAGCTGGGAAGGTGCGCGTGGCCTGGAATGGACGCTGCCGTCGCCGGCACCGGCGCATACCTTCACCACGCCGCCGACCATCCGCCCGGGGGATCTGGCGCATGACGACATCACGCATTGAGGTGGGGCATGCATAACGAGAGCCCACTTGCCCCGTGTAGAGCCGAGCCATGCTCGGCTGACGCCTTGAGTAGAGTCGAGCCATGCCCGACTGACGACACGCAGCCGAGCATGGCTCGGCTCTACAACAGCCCGGGCGAGGCCCCGGAAAACGGCATCGAACAGCAACGCCAGCGCGCCAGGCGCACCGCCCTCTGGGTCGGCGTCATCGCGGTGCTGGTCTACGTCGGCTTCATCCTCAGTGGGGTGATCGGCCGATGAGCGACGCACCGGCCACCGGGACCTCACGCAGTGCCGGGCTGCCGCGCCTGATCGGCGTGGCGGTGGCGGTGTTCCTGCTGACGTTCTCGCTGGTGCCGCTGTATCGCATCGCCTGCGAGAAGGTATTCGGCGTGCGCCTGGAGCGCGGCCCCGGCAGCGAAGCCAGTGCCGGTGCCACGGCCGGCAAGCGCACCGTACGGGTGGAGTTCGATGGCGGCGTCAATTCGCGCCTGCCGTGGTCGTTCCACCCCGAACAGCTGACCATGGACGTGGTGCCGGGCGAGCTCAACGAGGCCCTGTACTTCGCCCGCAACGACAGCCAGCAGGCAGTGGTCGGCAGTGCGGTGCCATCGGTGGCACCGGCGCGCGCGTCGGGTTTCTTCAGCAAGACCGAATGTTTCTGTTTCACCGCGCAGACGCTGCAGGCCGGCGAGAAGCGCGACATGCCGGTGCGCTTCATCGTCGATCCGGACCTGCCGCCGGAAATCAGGACGATCACCTTGTCCTACACCTTCTACCGCAACGACGCACTCTCGGACCGGTTGGCCCCTGCGGCTACCTCCGAAGGCGCGCACGCCGCACCCTGACCCGGATACCGACATGGCCCAGACACCGACCGACGCCAACGTGTACTTCGTCCCGGCCCAGAGCAAATGGCCGTTCGTGGGTTCCATCGCGATGATGGTGACCATGGTGGGCGTGGCCAGCTGGCTCAACGACGCCAGCTGGGGACGCTGGACGTTCTACGTCGGCATCGCGATGCTGGTGCTGACCCTGTTCTGGTGGTTCAGCGACGTGGTGCGCGAATCACAGGCCGGCAACTACAACCACCAGGTCGATGGCTCGTTCCGGATGGGGATGATCTGGTTCATCTTCTCCGAAGTGATGTTCTTCGGCGCCTTCTTCGGCGCGCTGTTCTACACCCGCAACCTGGGCCTGTCCTGGCTCAGCGGCGAAGGCCGCGGGGTGATGACCAACGAGCTGCTCTGGCAGGGCTATTCCGCCGGCTGGCCGACCAACGGCCCGGCAGCGATCGGTGGTGCGTTCCAGGCCATCCCGGCCTGGGGCCTGCCGCTGATCAACACGCTGATCCTGCTCACCTCCGGCGTGACCCTGACCATCGCCCATCACGCGCTGAAGGCCGGCAACCGCCGCCAGCTGCTGATCTGGCTGGGCCTGACCGTGGTGCTCGGCCTCGGCTTCCTGACCCTGCAGGCGGAGGAGTACATCCACGCCTACAAGGAACTGAACCTGACGCTCGGCTCGGGCATCTATGGTTCGACGTTCTTCATGCTGACCGGCTTCCACGGCGCGCACGTGCTGCTGGGCACGATCATGCTGATCGTGATGTGGCTGCGTTCGGCCAAGGGACACTTCACCCGCGACAACCATTTCGGTTTCGAAGCCGCCGCGTGGTACTGGCACTTCGTCGACGTGGTGTGGCTGATGCTCTTCATGTTCGTCTACGTGCTTTGACCGCGCATGCATCGGTGGCCTCAGCCGCCGATGCCGTGCGGTTTGATCCAGCCCATGTAGATGCTCACGATCACCAGTACGATCAAAGCCACCGACACCGCGATGCGGCGTGTGAGTGCGTTGACCGTGCGCTTGGTCTGGCCGCGGTCGACCAGCAGGTAATACAGGCCGGCGCCCAGATTCCAGACGATGACGATCAGAAACGCGATTACCAGCAGGGTCTTCAGCGAATCACTCATGCGCGGCTCGAGGGCAGGGTGGATGTGCCTATCTGACCGCGTTTGCGCGGACTTGTCATGATGCGCCAGCACACGCGCGTGCTCGGATGGCTGCTGGCGGTGCTGGCAATGGCCGGTTTCACCGCATTGGGGCTGTGGCAGCTGCAGCGCATGCATGCCAAACAGGCAATGTTGGATGCACAGGGTCCAGCCGCAGCGCAGGTACTGTCGTTGGCGCAGGCGCTGGCAGCGCCCGGTGCGTTGCACGGCGTGGCCGACCACGGTCGCTTCCTTCCCGGCGTGGTGCTGCTGGACAACCAGACCCGGCACGGCCGTGCCGGAGTGAAGATCTACCGCCCGTTCCGCAGTGACGACGGCAGTGTGTTGCTGGTCGATCTGGGATGGCGCGCACTGCCGCCGGATCGCACCCTGCCGGAGCTGCCGGCCCCCCCCTCGCCGGTGGCGGTGCGTGGGTTGCTGGCGCCACCGCCGGCCGCCGGATTGGCACTCGGCCCCGCATTCTCCGCCACGGGGGAAGCGGGTCGCTGGCTGGCCAGCCGCTTGCCAGCCGAAGGCCTGGCAAGCGCGCTGGGGGTGCAGTTGCTTCCCGATCGTGTACTGCGCCTGGACCCTGCACTGCCCTTCGGTGACGAGCGCGACCTGGACCTGCTGCCGAACACCTTGCCGCCGCAGCGTCACCTGGGCTACGCCGTGCAGTGGTTCGGCCTGGCCCTGACCGTGCTGGTGGTGGCGCTGGTGCTGGAATGGCGCAGGAGGCGCGCCGTGGCCCGACCGGCATCCCGTACCCAACCATGAGAAAATGCCCCGCATGAACACTGCTACGTCCCCGCAGGCGCGCGGCTCCGGCCGCCGGACCCTGGTGCTGCTGTTTGCCGTGTTCTTCGGGGCGATGGCACTGGCTGCCGTGCTGCGCTTCTCCGGCTGGCAGCCGACCGGGCACCGTAATGCCGGCCAACTGCTGAAGCCGCCGGTGGACCTGCGCCAGCAGAGCCCGACCCTGGCCACTGGCCAGGCCTACCCGTGGAACCCCGAGGCCCGGACCTGGCGCCTGCTGGTGGCACCGGCCGGTGCCTGCGACGCGCAGTGCGTCACTTTGTCGCAGGGACTGGGCAAGGTGTGGCAGCTGTTCGGCCATAACGCCGATAATGTCGAGATCCTGTGGCTGGGTACGCCACCGGCGTCGATCGCCTCGCTGCCCGCGCTGCGGCCGCTGGCTCCGTCGCCAGCCCTGCGCGCGGCGTTGCCGGGCGTTGATGATCCGGCGGGACTGCCGGTCTACGTGATCGATCCGAACGGCTTCGTGATCATGCGCCATGCCCCCGGCAGTGACCTGGGGGGCCTGCGCAAGGACATGGCCACGTTGCTGAAACTGAAGTGAGTCCCGTTTGATGAGTCTTTCCGCGCGTCCGGCGCTGCACCGCAATTTCCACCGCCTGGCGTGGTTCGCCATGATCATGACCGCGAGCACGATCATGTTTGGCGCGTTCGTGCGCCTGTCCGACGCCGGCCTGAGCTGCCCGGACTGGCCCACCTGCTATGGCCAGGCCACCTGGCCGCAGCACGTGGAAGAAACCATTGGCCACCCGGCGGCGGAAATCCGCCCGCTGGAAACGCACAAGGCCTGGCGAGAGCAGGTGCACCGCTTCCTGGCCGGCGCGCTGGGCATCGAGATCCTGACCCTTGCGCTGCTGGCCACGCGCAAGCGGCGATTCGGAAGCACGGCGGTAGTGACCGCCTGCGTACTGGTGGCCGCCGGCATACCGCTGTACATGATGGGCTGGCATGGCACCGCCAGCGCCCTGGCGCTGATAGGCGAGGCGATCCTGCTGATCGCCGCGCTGCGCTGGAGCAACATCGACCTGGCGCGCGCTGCCCTGCTGACCCTGGCGGTGGTGATCTTCCAGGCCCTGCTGGGCATGTGGACGGTGACCCTGCTGCTCAAACCCATCGTGGTGATGGGCCACCTGCTGGGCGGCATGCTGATGTTCGCGCTGCTGGTGTGGATGGCCTGGCGCGCCACGCACATGCCGATCACCCTGGCCGAAGCGCCGAAGCTGAAGTGGCTGCTGCGCATCGGCGTGGCGGTGCTGGTCACCCAGATTGCGCTGGGGGGCTGGGTCAGCGCCAACTACGCCGCACTCGCCTGCGGCGGTGGCAGCGCCTCGCTGGACAACTTCCCGCGTTGCGCCAACCAGTGGTGGCCGCAGCACAACTTCGTCGAAGGCTTCACCCTGTGGCGTGGCATCGGCGTGGATTACGAAGGCGGCGTGCTGGATGGCGCCTCGCGCATCGCCATCCAGATGGCGCACCGCCTGTTCGCGGTAGTGGTGGCCGTCTACCTGCTGTGGCTGGGCGTGCGCCTGTTCCGGTTGCCGAGCATGCGTGGCTGGGCCAGCGCGCTGATCGCGCTGCTGGTGCTGCAGGTCACCCTCGGCATCCTCAATGTGAAGCTGGCGCTGCCGCTGGAAGTGGCGGTGGCCCACAACGGCGTGGCCGTTGCCCTGTTGTTCGTACTGGTCAGCCTGCTGGCCCGCCTGCGTGCCCCGGACTGATTCCATGTTTTCCAATTACCGCCAGTACTGGGACCTGACCAAGCCCAAGGTCGTTGCGCTCATTGTCTTTACCGCCCTGGTCGGCATGGTCCTGGCCATCCCCGGCGTGCCCAGCTGGGAGCAGGTGCGCGCAGGCGTGCTCGGCTTCCTCGGTATCTGGCTGGCCGCTTCGGCCGCCGCCGCGATCAACCAGCTGCTGGATGCGCACATCGATGCGCAGATGGCCCGCACCTCGTGGCGCCCGCTGGTGGTGGGCAAGGTCAAGCCGTGGCAGGTGCTGGTGTTCGCCGGCGTGCTGATCGTGCTGTCGATGACCCTCCTGGTGCTGTGGGTGAACCTGATCACCGCGGTGCTGACCTTCGCCTCGCTGATCGGCTACGCGGTGATCTACACCGTGTACCTGAAGCGTGCGACCTCGCAGAACATCGTCATCGGTGGCCTGGCCGGCGCGATGCCGCCGATGCTGGGCTGGGCCGCGGTGACTGGCATGCAGGGCTCGTCGGACTGGGCGTACTCGTCGCTGCTGGTGCTGATCATCTTCATCTGGACGCCGCCGCACTTCTGGGCGCTGGCGATCTTCCGCCGCGAGGACTACGCCAAGGCCGAAATCCCGATGCTGCCGGTGACCCACGGCGTGGTGCACACCCGCAAGCAGATCATGGTGTATTCGGTGGTGCTGGCCCTGGTCTGCCTGCTGCCGTACCTGGTGGGCATGAGCGGCGCGTTCTACCTGGGCGGCGCGATCGTGCTCAACGCTGTGTTCCTCTGGTACGCCTGGCGCATGCTGAACCCGCCGGATGAATTGTTCTCGATGAAGATGTTCTATTACTCCATCGTGTACCTGATGGCGTTGTTCGCCTTCCTGCTGGTGGACCACTGGATCCTGCCCTGGTTGTAAAGCGCCACCTGTAGAGCCGAGCCCATGCTCGGCTGAGGGGTGGTTGGAAGAGCAGCCGAGCGTGGGCTCGGCTCTATACTTGATCTCCTCCAACGGCGTCGCCATTGCTGTTCCTGACCCCAAGGAAAGGAGCGAGCACGGATGCATTCGATTTTCCGCTGGACCACCGCGCTGCTGCTGGTGCTGGGCATGGCCTTCACTGCGCATGCCGCCGACGACACCGTCGCGCAGATCCGCCAGCACGCCGGTGATCACCGCCTGCTGGTACTGGGCGAATTCCACGGTACCCGCGAGACACCGCTACTGGTTCGGGAACTGATGGAGGCATACGCAGCCGATGGCACTCCGGTGCGGTTGGCATTGGAGCTACCGACTGACGAAAACGCCGCGCTGGCGACCTATCTGGCGTCTTCCGGCACTGCCAAGGCGCGCGCTGCATTGCGTGGCACGCCGTACTGGAGCGTCCGCAGCCGCATGCATGACGGCCGTCGCAGCAAGGACATGCTCGACCTGATCGAAGCGGCGCGCGCGCTGCGTAGCCGGGGGCGCGACGTGCAGGTATTCGGTTTTGATCGCGTGCTACCTGCCGAAACGGCGGGTAGTGGGGCTCGCGACCGGGCGATGGCCGAAGAGGTCCGCGTGCGCGCAAAGGCATTGCCGAACAACGCACGGCTGCTGGTGCTGACCGGCAATGTGCATGGCATGCGTACGCAGCCGAAGATGATTGCATACCCCCCGATGACGGCATTGCTGAACGATCTGGAGCTCTACAACGTGCGTATCGAGGCGCGTGGCGGGGAGGGTTGGGGCTGTGCCGCCCCTGGACGTTGCGAGGCGCGCCAGTTGCCGGGTCATGCCGGGACATCGCCCAGGGTGGATACCGGTGCTGACCGCAGCTACGACCTGAGGGTATGGCTGCCGCGATTCAGCGTGGCGCGGCTGCTGGACAGTGATTCGGTCTGGTGATCATCCACGCGTGACGTGGATTCAACTGCGCCGTTCAACCGCCAGCCGAGCGTGGGCTCGGCTCTACAGTAGATCCACGCCATGCGTGGATGCTCTCCCCGTCGGGTCAGGGCTTGCGCCTGGCGTAGCGCTGCGCGATCACACCGCAGACGATCAGCTGGATCTGGTGATAGATCATCACCGGCAGCACAATCGCACCCAGGCTGCCACCGGCGAACAACACTTTGGCGATCGGCACACCCGTGGCCAGGCTCTTCTTCGAGCCGCAGAACACGATGGCGATCTCGTCCTCGCGGTTGAAGCGCAGGCGGCGGGCGATGAAGGTGATCAGCGGCATGGCGATACCCAGCAGCACTGCGGCCACCACTGCCACGGCCAGCAACGAGAGCAGCGGCGTCTTGCTCCACAGCCCTTCGGTCACTGCCTCGCCGAACGCCGAGTACACCACCAGCAGGATGGTGGCCTGGTCGGTGTAGCGCAGCAGCGCGCGCTGCCGTTCCACCCAGCCGGCAATCCACGGCCGCAGCAGGTGGCCGGCCACGAACGGGACCAGCAGCTGCAGCATGATGCCGCCGATGGCATGCAGCGGGTCGTGCACGCCGCCGGAGGTGCCGGCCAGCGCAGTCAGCAGCAGCGGGGTCAGGAATACGCCGAGGATGCTCGACAACGAGGCACTGCACACCGCTGCAGGCACATTGCCGCGGGCCATCGAGGTGAACGCGATGGACGACTGCACGGTGGACGGCAACGTACACAGGAACAGCACGCCCAGGTACAGCTCCGGCGTCAGCAGCCAGCCCGACAGCGGCTTGAACAGCAGGCCCAGCAGCGGGAACAGGATGAAGGTGCAGGCCAGGATGGTCAGGTGCAGGCGCCAGTGCAGCATGCCGCCGATGATCGATTCGCGCGGCAGGCGCGCGCCATGCAGGAAGAACAGCGCGGCGATGGCCACGGTGGTGACATCGTCCAGCACGATGGCGGCTGCGCCCTTCATCGGCAGCAGCGAAGCCAGGCCAACAGTGCACAGCAGGGCGAGCGTGAAGTTGTCGGGTCGCAGGCGCGACCACCAGCGGGTCATGGTGGACAGGATCCTTGAGCGGTGGGGGGTCAGGGCGAAGCGGCTGGCGTGGCCAGGCGCTGGCGGGTGGCGGCTCCCAGCGACTTCAGGCCGGCACGCTGGCCCAGCTGAAGGGCCTGTTCCGGGCTGGCATGTTCGTAGCGTGCATTGACCAGCCCGAGCACGGCACCGGCGCGGTTGCCGGAGGCACAGTGCAGCAGCACCGGCCCTTGGCTCTGCTGCAGGGTCTGATGCACGGCGCGCACATTGGGCGCATCCAGCCCCTCGGCGCCGGCCACCGGAATGCGTACATAGCGCAGGCCCAGCGATTCGGCCACCTGGGTTTCATCGAAACCGTGGTCCTCGTCGGACTGGCGCAGGTCGATCACCGTGCGCACACCCTGTGCAGCCAGTTCGCGCAGTTGTGCGGCACTGGGCTGGCCGCCGGCATACAGGCCCGGACGGACTTCATTGAGCGGGCCATCTGCGGCCAGGGCCGCCAGCGGCAGGCAGAGCGACGACAACAGCAGGCAGGTCAGGCGCAGCAGCATGGTCCTCTCCGTGAAAGCGTTCTGCCCCTCTACAGGCGCAGCCCGGCGCGGGCCTTCAGCAGCTCGCGCAGTTCGTACTTGTCAGTATCGTCCAGACCCTGCTGGCGCTGCTTTGCCAGCAGTTCGTCCAGACGTTGCACCAGCAGTTGTTTTTCCAGCTGGGCCACCGCGTCGTGCAGTTCCTGGGTCCAGCTGGCCTCGGTGCCGGGCAGCGTCTGTGCCGCCAGCGTATGCAGCGAGGACTGTTCCTCGCGGCCGTCGAAGTGTTCCAGCAGGGCACCGGTGCTGATGTCCGGGCGCTGTTCGACCAGTCCCAGCAGCTCCAGCAGCAGCTCCACGCCGGGCAGGCGCAGGCCCTGGAAGTGATGCTTGCCGCCCAGGGTCAGCGCCAGCGACGGCTGCTGCAGCAGCACGGCGATCGCGCCGCGCACCAGGCTGCGCCTGGCCACTGGCTGGATCGTGCGCGAGGGCTGGCGTTGTGGCTGCGGTGTGCGCGTGGCGGCAGCGTTGCCACCCCCCAGGCCGGTCAGCTGCCCCAGCTGCTGCTTCATCAGATCGCCGAAGGCGCCGTCGGGAATCTGCGCCAGCATCGGCTTTGCGCGTTCGGCCAGGCGCGCCTTGCCGTCCAGCGTCCCCAGGTTGATCTCGCGGGTCAGTTCGTCGAAGAAGAACTGCGACAGCGGCGTGGCCTGCTTCAAGCGTTCGTTGAAGGCCTCGGCGCCTTCCTTGCGCACGATGGTGTCCGGGTCCTCGCCATCGGGCAGGAACAGGAAGAAGGCCTGGCGGCCATCCTTCATGCGCGGCAGCACCGACTCCAGCGCCTTCCAGCCGGCGCGGCGGCCGGCGGCGTCGCCGTCGAAGCAGAAGAACACATCCGGCGCGTTGCGGAACAACAGCTCGGCATGGTCCGGCGTGGTCGCGGTGCCCAGCGTGGCCACCGCCTGGGTGACGCCGAACTGGAACAGCGAGACCACGTCCATGTAGCCCTCGACCACGATCAGCCGCTCGATCTTCTGGTTGGCCTGGCGCACCTGCCACAGGCCGTACAGTTCGCGGCCCTTGTGGAACAGTGCGGTCTCGGGCGAGTTGAGGTACTTGGGGCCGTCATCCTTCTCGAACACGCGGCCGCCGAAGGCGATCACCCGACCCCGGCGGTCGAAGATCGGGAACATCACCCGGTCGCGGAACTTGTCGTAGACGTGGCCGCGGTCGTTCTTGGAGAACAGGCCGGCGCGGTCGAGCAGCTTCATGCGCCGCTCGTCCTTGCCCAGCGCATCGCGCAGCCCGCTGTAGCCATCGGGCGCATAGCCGATCTGGAAGCGTGCGCGGTTCTCTTCGTCCACGCCGCGGCCGTCGAGGTAGCTGCGCGCCTTCTCGCTGCCTTCCAGGTTCTTCTGGAAGAACTTGGCAGCGGCGTCCAGAGCGGAGTACAGCTCGCGGCTGTCGTCCTGCTGCTGCGGGCTGCGCGGGTTCTCGTTGCGCGGTACTTCCATGCCGGCGCGCTTGGCCAGCTCATCCACCGCGTCGAGGAACTCGAGGCGGTCGTAGTTCATCAGGAAGCTGATCGCGGTGCCGTGCGCGCCGCAGCCGAAGCAGTGATAGAACTGTTTGGTGGGCGAGACCGTGAACGAGGCCGAGCGCTCGTCATGGAACGGGCAGCGCGCTGCGTACTCCTTGCCCTGGCGCTTCAACGGCACGCGGCTGCCCACCACCTCGACAATGTCGGTGCGGGCGAGCAGGTCGTCGATGAAAGCGTCGGGGATACGGGCCATGGGCAACAGGGCAGGGCGCGGTGCAGGACCACGCGACGGAACCGGGGGCGGTCGGCCTAGTTTACCCCCTGTCGGGCACCTGGCTGGCGGTTGCCGGATCAATGCCGGCTGCGGCCAGGTGATGACGTGCGCGCAGGCGTTCATCGATCACAGCCGTCATCAGTGCGCCAACGAAGAAGACCACGGTGGCGTAGTAGATCCAGACCAGCGAGATCACCAGCGCGCCCATCGAGCCGTAGGCACTGCCGGGTGCCACGGTGGCGATGTAGACGCCGATGCCGTAGCGGCCCAGTGCGAACAGTGCCGAGGTGATCACGCCGCCGATGAAGGCCTGGCGCCACGCCACGCGACGGTCGGGCAGATAGTGGTACATGAAGGCGAAGCCGACTGCGTAAAGCAGCAGGCTCGTGACGTACCCCAGCGCGGGCAGGATCGAAGGCAGTTGCGCGAAGGCCACCTGCAGCACCGTGGTGGCGGTCATCGACAGGATCAACAGGAAGCCCAGCGCCAGCACCACGCCGAACGAGAACACGCGCTTGCGCAGCCAGGCCTTGACGCCTTCCAGGCGCTCGCCGCTGGTGCGGAAGATCAGGTTCAGTGCGTTCTGCAGCTGGGCGAACACGGCGGTGGCACCCACGAACAGCAGCAGCGTGCTCCATACACCCGCCAGCGACCCGACATCCGGCTGGTTGTCGGCGTTCTTCAGAACGGTTTCGGCCACGGTAGCCGCGCTGCTGCCGGCCACCGAGCTGATCTGGTCGATCAGCGCCTGCTGGGCCGGGGGGTACAGTGAGGCGGTCAGCCACAGCAGCAGGACCAGCAACGGTGCCATCGACAGCAGGGCGTAGAAGGAGACGGAAGCTGCCTGGGTCAGCACGTCGACGTCGATGAAGCGCTTGGCCACCGCCATCGGGAAGCTGTCCTGCAGGCGCTTGATGTACTTGTGCAGTGACACGGGAACGTTGGGCTCGGGTTCGACCATGTGTGCGGTTGTAGCAGGCGACCGACGAAGGTGCGGTGAAACAGGGGCGCTGATGGGGTCAGAGCCCTTCCGCGATGCGAAAGGGATCCGACCCCGGCAATGGCTTATGCCAGCAGCTGCTTGACCAGCTTGGACACCAGGCCCATGTCGGCCTGGCCGGCGAGCTTGGGCTTCAGCGCGCCCATCAGCTTGCCCATGTCGGCCGGGCCGGAAGCACCGGTTTCGGCGATGGCGGCCTGGATGGCGGCCACGATCTCGGCTTCGCCCATCTTGGCCGGCAGGTAGGCTTCGATGACCACGATCTCGGCGCGCTCGATCTCGGCCAGGTCTTCACGGTTGGCGGCTTCGAACTGGCTGACCGAGTCCTTGCGCTGCTTGACCATCTTGTCGAGCACGGCGATCACGGCGGTGTCGTCCAGCTCGATGCGCTCGTCCACTTCGCGCTGCTTGATGGCAGCGTTGATCAGGCGGATCACGCCCAGCTTGTGCTTCTCGCCCGCCTTCATGGCGGCCTTCATGTCGTCGGTGAGCTGCTGCTTCATGCTCATGAGGAACCTCGTGGTGGTAGGTGGGGCGGGGCGGATGCCCGAACCCGGAAACGCAAAAAGCCGGCGACGCTCGCGCGTGCCGGCTTCGGCTCCATCGCGACAGGCAGGCCCGTCGCAATGAAGATGCGTCCGATCAGTACAGGCGCTGACGCTTGGTGACGTCGCGCGACGAGCGGCGCAGCTGACGCTTCACAGCAGCGGCGGCCTTGCGCTTGCGCTCCTGGGTCGGCTTTTCGTAGAACTCGCGCTTGCGGGTTTCGGCCAGCACACCGGCCTTTTCGCAAGTGCGCTTGAAGCGGCGAAGAGCAAACTCGAAGGGCTCGTTCTCGCGGACTTTGACGCTGGGCATGGAATCTCCGGGACACAGTAGAACCGGGTCACGCCCGGCGAGCCGCACATTATAGCGGCGAATAGACAAACTGCAAGCGGCCAACCCTGAATACGGGCCGGAAGTTCGAAAGCAGTGAGATCTGCACATCCCCCGAGGGGGCGGCAGGGGCGTCATAATAGCAGGCATGCGAGTCCTTGGCATCGAATCTTCCTGTGATGAGACCGGCGTGGCGGTGTATGACACCGACCTGGCCGGCAGCGCGGCCCTGCGCGCCCATGCGGTCTACAGCCAGATCGCCCTGCATGCCGAGTACGGCGGTGTAGTGCCCGAGCTGGCCAGCCGCGACCACGTCCGCAAGCTGCTGCCGCTGGTGCGCCAGACCCTGGCCGACGCCGGCCTTGGCGTAGGCGATATCGACGGGGTGGCCTACACGGCCGGTCCCGGCCTGGTCGGTGCGCTGCTGGTGGGCGCCGGCGTGGCCCGCTCGCTGGCCTGGGCGCTGGAGGTGCCGGCGGTGGGCGTACACCATATGGAAGGCCACCTGCTGGCCCCGCTGATGGAGGACGACCCGCCGGAAGCGCCGTTCGTGGCGCTGCTGGTGTCCGGCGGCCATACCCAGCTGGTGGCGGTGGACGCCATCGGCCAGTACCGCCTGCTGGGCGAGACCCTGGACGATGCGGCCGGCGAGGCCTTCGACAAGACCGCCAAGCTGATGGGCCTGCCATACCCGGGTGGCCCCCAGCTGGCCAGGCTGGCCGAGCAGGGCACGCCGGGCGCGTACCGCTTCGCGCGGCCGATGACCGACCGCCCGGGGCTGGATTTCAGTTTCTCCGGCCTGAAGACCCAGGTCCTGATGGCCTGGCGCGACAGCGACCAGAGCGAGCAGACCCGCGCCGACATCGCCCGTGGCTTTGAAGATGCCGTGGTCGAGACCCTGTCGATCAAGTGCGAGCGCGCGCTTGAAGCGGCCGGCACCAACGTGATCGTGGTGGCCGGCGGCGTGGGCGCGAACAAGCGCCTGCGCGCCCGCCTGCAGCAGATGGCCGAGCGCCTGGGCGGCCGCGCCTGCTTCCCGCGACCGGCACTGTGCACCGACAACGGCGCGATGATCGCCTTCGCCGGCGCCCTGCGCCTGCAGGCCGGCCAGCACAGCCCGCCGAAGGTGGACGTGACCCCGCGCTGGGACATGGCGACCCTGCCAGCGGTGTGAACCAGCGGCGCCGGGCCACGCCCGGCGGACGTATTACCGATGCCCTGCCAACGGCGACGCCGCCAGCACGGTCGTCGCCCGCTCATGGCGCTGCAGCCAGCCCAGGGTGTGCGGGCTACGGGCGTGGATCAGCCGCCCGATCGCGGCCAGGTCGGCGCCGATGTCGCGCTCGAGGATGGGCTCGTGATGGGCGATGCGGTTGCGCAGGTGGCGGATGCGGCCAATATCCGCGTGGATGGCTTTCCGGATGACACTGGGGTGGGCGCAAGGCGCATGGCGCAGGACTCCGCTGAGTGCCGGTATCCACAGCGTGGAATCGAAGCGACATGTGAATAGCTGCTGCCAGAACACCATAGGCAGGTTGGCGACGATTTCAGGTGTATCGCTTACGCGACTGGCAAGTTGTTCCAGTGCCGTGCGTGGAGAAGTACTGGACGAAGTTGGCAGCCTGCGTCTAAAGGCATCATTCCAGGGCCAACGTGGACCGTGCTGCCGAACAAGAACCATTGCCGCGGCATTGCGGGTGACCACCTCGCACAGATGGACCGGCATCATCAGTGCACCGCACAGCCGCATGTTCCAGAGGTAGAGGGATTCGGCTGTGACGTCGGGGCCGCAGGTCGATGCGATTCTCTCGTAAGTGGACAGACGCTCCGCTGACAACGCGCGCCGCAGTGCATCGTATGAAGCCATCGTGATGTGCGGTGGTGAAGAATGGATCGATGTTGGCCAGTCAGGCGGGCAACAACCATAAGGGAACGTCGTTGTCCGTGCGGCCGATTCTCCGTGTTTCGCCTCGGACGAATACCTGAGCTTGCCTGTCGGAATTGGCCTTGACCGACGATCCGGTCCTTGCCTACCCTGCGTGCCTGCGCCACCGGGACTCGCGGCTGTTCAACAGCTCCCCCCGGGGACAAACGGTAGTACCAAAGGGCCCTGCTAGCGGGGCCCTTTGTTTTTTCCGTCACCAGCAATTGCCGCAATCGCCTCTCGCATCGAGCAGGACCGATGGGATACCTGCGCCAGCGTGTGCTCCGGGACTCGCGGCTGGATTCCAGCTCCCCCTGGGGACGTTGAGAGGTACCAAAGGGCCCCGCTAGCAGGGCCCTTTGTCTTTTCCGGGCCGCCCCACGCCGGCGGTCCACTGCCCGTTCCAGGCAGGGTCACCGCCGTGCCGTTACCATGGTGGCCTGTATTGGCGCTGGTAACCGCAATGGACAAGGTTTTCATCGAGGGGCTGACGATCGACGCCCTGATCGGTATCTACGATTGGGAGCGACGGATCCGCCAGGACCTGGTGTTCGACCTGGAAATGGGCTTCGACAACCGTCGCCCCGCGGCCACCGACGACATCGCCCACACCTTGAACTACAAGGCGGTGAGCAAGCGCCTGGAGCAGTTCGTGCGCGAGTCGGAGTTCGGCCTGGTCGAGACCCTGGCCGAGCGCTGCGCCCAGATCGTACTGACCGAATTCGACGTGAAGTGGCTGCGCCTGAAGCTGAGCAAGCCCGGTGCGGTGCGCGGCGCGCGCGCGGTGGGCGTGATCATCGAGCGCACGCGCGACTGACCCGGTAAACCCGGCCGCAGGTCGGCAACCTCATCAGCAATAAAACAAGGAGACAACGGATGGTAGACGCGGTGGTGGCGGTACAGTGGCTGGAAAAGCTGCAGGACACACTGGAACCCTATCCTGGCGCCTACCTGGCGTTGATGATCTCGGCGCTGCTGATCGCCGCCGGCCTGGCCAATTGGGTGACCAAGCGCATCCTGCTGCGGGGCCTGCGGCGCCTGCTGCAGCGCCTGCCGGGCGCTGACACCGGCCGTGGCAGCCACCTCATGCGGGTGATCTCGCGGCTGTCCAATGTGGTGCCCAGCCAGGTGATCGCTTCCGGCATCCGCATCGTGCCCGATCTGCCGCCGGGGCTGGTGAGCTTCATCATCGGCGCCTGCCAGGCGTGGGCGATCCTGACCGTGGTGCTGGCCATCTCGCATGCGCTGGATGCGGCCAACGATCTCTACGAACGTCGCCCCGAAGCACGCAACAAGCCGATCAAGGGCTACCTGCAGGTCGCCAAGATCGTCATCTTCGTGATCGCCGGCCTGTCGATTGTCGCCACCTTGGCCGGTGTCGACCTGCGCTATCTGGTCACCGGCCTTGGCGCCGCCACCGCAGTGCTGATGCTGATCTTCCAGGACACCATCCTGTCGCTGGTAGCCAGCGTGCAGATCAGCGGCGATGGTCGCGTGCGCATCGGTGACTGGATCGAGATGCCCAGCCAGAACGCCGATGGTGATGTGATCGACATCGCCCTGCACACCATCACCGTGCAGAACTTCGACAAGACCATCACCACCATCCCGACCAAGAAGCTGGTGACGGAGTCGTTCAAGAACTGGCGCGGCATGCAGGAAGCCGGTGGCCGCCGCATCAAGCGCGCGCTGTACCTGGACCAGCACAGCGTCGGCTTCCTGGACGAGGGCGACCTGGCCTTCCTCGGCCAGTTCGCGCTGCTGCGCGACTACCTGCGTGAGAAGGAACAGGAGCTGGGGCAGTGGAACGGGCGCCTGCGCGAGCAGGGCGTGGCCGAGGTCAACAGCCGCCGGGTGACCAACCTGGGGACCTTCCGCGCCTACGTCGAGCGCTACCTGCGCAGCCATCCGGGCATCCATACCGACATGACCCTGCTGGTACGGCAGCTGCAGCCGACCACCGAGGGCCTGCCGCTGGAGCTGTACTGCTTCACCCGCAGCACCGCCTGGGGCGAGTACGAGGCGGTGCAGTCGGACATCTTCGACCACCTGCTGGCCATCCTGCCCGCCTTCGGGCTGCGGGTGTTCCAGGCCTCCAGCGACGCCATGTTGATGGCCGGGCAGCGCCAGCTGGCCGGCTCGGAGTAAGCTGCGATGCCTCCGGCCGGACCGTACGGATCCGGCTGGAGCCTGAAACTGAATGACGAAACCTCTCGCCAAATGGCTCGGGATCGCTAGAATGCCGGGCTTGTAAACGTTTTCATCAAGGACTGCTGGTGGCCTCCGATCGCATCGAATCCCTCATTGCCCAGATGACCGTCGAGGAAAAGGTCGGCCAGCTGGGTGTCTTCGCGGACATGGTCCGCCCGTTCGCCCCGGACGTGAACCCGGAAGCCAACGTGCGCAATGCCGACCAGGTGCTGCAGCAGGTGCGCGAGGGCAAGGTCGGCTCGCTGTTCAATGGCGTCGGCGCCGAACTGGGTCGCCGCATCCAGCAGGTCGCCACCGAGGAGAGCCGCCTGGGCATCCCGGTGATCCTGGCGGCCGACGTCATCCACGGCATGCGTACCGTGTTCCCGATTCCGCTGGGCGAGGCCGCCAGCTTCGAGCCGGACCTGGCCGAGCGCACTGCGCGCGCCACCGCCATCGAGGCCACCGCCGCCGGCCTGCACTGGACCTACGCACCGGCCGTGGACATCGCCCGCGACCAGCGCTGGGGCCGGGGTGCCGAAGGCGCCGGTGAGGACGTGGTCCTGGGCTGCGCGTTCGCCGCCGCCCGCGTGCGCGGCTTCCAGGGCGGCGATCTGCGTGCCGCCGATTCGCTGCTGGCCACGCCGAAGCACTTCGCCGCCTATGGCGCGGTGATGGCCGGCATGGAATACAACATGGTGGACATCTCGCCGCAGACCCTGCGCGACGTGCACCTGCCGCCGTTCAAGGCCGCCTTCGACGCCGGCGCGATCACCGTGATGTCCTCGTTCAACGACATCAACGGCGTGCCGGCCAGCGCCAATGCCGAACTACTGACCGACATCCTGCGCGGTGAGTGGAAGTTCCCGGGCGTAGTGATCTCCGATTACACCGCCGACATGGAACTGGTCGCCCACGGCTATGCCGCCGACGACCGCGATGCCACCGCCAAGGCGTTCACCGCCGGCCTGGACCTGAGCATGCAGAGCGGCTTCTACGCCGAGCACCTGCCGGGCCTGGTCGAGAGCGGCGAGGTGCCGATGGCGGTGCTGGATGAAGGCGTGCGCCGCATCCTGTGGCTGAAGGAAACCATCGGCCTGTTCGACGACCCGTACCGTTCGCTGGACCCGGCGCGCGAAGCCGATACCTCGCACATCGCCGCGCATGACGAACTGTCGCGCGATGCCGCGCGCCGCTCGATCGTGCTGCTGAACAACCGCGACAACGTGCTGCCGCTGCAGAAGACCGGGCAGAAGATCGCCCTGATCGGCCCCTTCGTGCAGGACCGCGAGAACATCGAAGGCTGCTGGACGCTGTTCGGTGACAAGCAGCGCTATGTGGACCTGGAAACCGGCGCGCGCGCCGCCATCGGCGATGCCTCGCTGCTGGAGATCGTGCCCGGCTGTGATCTGGAAACCGCGATTCCGGGCGGCACCGAAGCGGCCGTTGCCGCCGCGCTGCGTGCCGACGTGGTGGTGCTGGCACTGGGCGAACCGCAGCGTTACAGCGGCGAAGCGCAGTCGCGCGTGGAGATCACTCTGCCGCCGGCACAGCAGGCGCTGGCCGAAGCGGTGGCGATGACCGGCAAACCGCTGGTGGTGCTGCTGCGCAATGGCCGCGCGCTGGCGCTGCAGGGCGCGGTGCGCAACGCGCACGCCGTGGCGGTCACCTGGTACCTGGGCACGCAGACCGGCCATGCCGTGGCCGATGTGCTGTTCGGTGATTACAGCCCGTCCGCGCGCCTGCCGGTCAGCTTCCCGCAGGTGTCCGGCCAGCAGCCGTATTTCTACAACCACCCGCGTACCGGCCGCCCGGAACTGCCGACCATGTCGGAGTTCAAGGCGCGCTGGCGCGAGATCCCGAACGAACCGCTGTACCCGTTCGGCCATGGCATCGGCTACACCACCTTCGCTTACGGCGTGCCGCAGCTGAGCACGGCACAGCTCGGCTGGGAGGACACCCTGACCATCACCACCGTGCTGACCAATACCGGCCGCGTGGCCGGCGAGGAAGTGGTGCAGCTGTACATCCACGACCGCGTGGCCAGCCGCGTGCGCCCGGTGCGCGAACTGAAGGACTTCCGCAAGGTGGCACTGCAGCCGGGCGAGTCGGCCGAAGTGGTGTTCACCCTGACCCGTGAGCAGCTGGCGTTCACCGGCCGCGACGGCGTGCTGCGTGCGGAACCGGGTCAGTTTGACCTGTGGGTCTGCGCCTCGTCGGCGGCCGGCGAAGCCGTGCAGTTCGAGCTGCTGAAGGGTTGATCGCGGTATGGCAGCGCCGGGCCATGCCCGGCGTTGCTGCGCTCACATTGCACGAACACGCCGGGCGTGCCCGGGCGCTACCATCGGGCTCCCTGTTTCGATGGAGTGCGCGCATGCGCCGGATGGCTTGTCTGATTCCCGCCCTGTTGCTGGCGGCCTGTTCGCAGCCGGCGGCACCACCGTCCGAGCCCGTCGCGGATGCACCGCCGCCGATGGAGGCCAGCGCCCCGGCAACGCCCGCGGCACCCACCGCTGAGCCCGCCGCCGCTGCCCCGGCCGCACCCGAAGCGGATGCGCCCGCGGAAGACGCACGCGCACGCATCGAAACCCTGCTTGGTGATGCGGCGCAGTACGAAAAGGTGTTCAACGCGTTCAAGACCGCAGTGGTCGGTGGGGATCGTGCTGCCGTGGTGGAGGAAGTGCGCTTCCCGCTGAACATCGCGGATGGAAAGAAGATCACCGGCCCGGGCGAGTTCCAGCGCAACTACGAGAAGATCATCACACCGGCGGTGGTCAAGGCGGTGTCCGAACAGGACTTCGGCAAGGTCTTCGTCAACCAGCAGGGCGTGATGATCGGCGATGGACAGGTGTGGTTGAACGGGCAGTGCCTGGACCAGGCCTGCACGAAGACCGAGGTGAAGGTCATCACCATCCAGTAAACGGAAGCGGCCCCGCATGCGGGGCCGTTGCAGAAGGGTAGTGCCGGCCGCTGGCCGGCGGCCGCAGGATGCCGGAAGAATTCAGGGGGCCGGCCAGCGGCCGGCGCTGCCTCAGGCCTTCGGCGTCAGCTTCAACAGGCGCGCCTTGCTGCCGTCTTCCAGCAGCCACAGGGCGCCATCCGGGCCCTGTTCCACTTCGCGGATACGCTCGCCCATGTTGAAGCGTTCGGCCTCGCGCGCGCTGTCGCCGTCGAAGGCCACACGCACCAGCGAGGTCGACGACAGCCCACCGATGAAGCCGCTGCCCTTCCACTGTGGGAACAGGCTGCCGCTGTAGATCACGAAGCCGGCCGGCGAGATCACCGGCGTCCAGGTCACCTTGGGCGCAGCAAATTCAGGGCGGGTGCTGTGGTCGGGGATCGGGCGACCGTCGTAGTGGTCGCCATTGGAAACGACCGGGTAACCGTAGTTGGCGCCGCGCACGATCAGGTTCAGTTCGTCGCCGCCGGCCGGGCCCATCTCATGTGCCCACAGCTTGCCGTTGGCGTCGAAGGCCATGCCCAGAATATTGCGGTGGCCCAGCGACCACACCTGCGCGGCAACGCCGCCCTGCGAGGCGAACGGGTTGTCGGCGGGCAGGCTGCCATCGTCGTTGAGGCGGATGATCTTGCCGAGGTTGCCGCCCATGTCCTGGGCCGGATCGAACTTCTGCCGCTCGCTGGAGCTGATCCACAGCTTGCCGTCCGGGCCGAAGGCGAGGCGGTGGCCGTAGTGGCCCTGGCCGCTGACCTTGGGAGTCTGCCGCCAGATCACCTTCAGGTCCTTCAGCTGCCCAGCCCCGTTCGCATCCAGCGCCAGCGTGGCGCGGGCCACGGCCGCGCCGCGGGTATCCAGCGTGCCTTCCTCGGCATAGCTGAGGTAAACGACGTGATTCCGGGCAAAGTCGGGGTGCAGGATGATGTCGCCCAAGCCACCCTGGCCACCGTAGGCGACCTTCGGAACGCCGGTGATCTCATGCTTCTGGCCGCTGGCCAGATCCAGGTGCTGCAGCTTGCCGCGCTTCTCGGTGACCAGCAGGCTGCCGTCAGGCAGGAAGGTCATCGCCCACGGCTGGTCAAAACGGCTGACTTCGGTAGCGGTGAACGGACGCTGGTCGGCGGCGGAGGCGGCTGCGGGCGCGCTGGTCTGGGCGCCGTTGGCGCCAGGGTCGGCGGCATTGCAGGCAGAGGCGGCGAGGATCGGCACCAGGCCGAGGGCGAGCAGCAGGGGTGTGCGGGTCATGGGTATCTCCAGGGCGGGGATGCGGATGGCCGGGCTGTCCCTTGTATACCACTGGAGGCGTGACCGTCGTGGCCCGAAGGTCCTGCTCCCCCCTGTGCGACGGCGGCGGGATCGTCTAGGGTGGGCACGCCCGGGCAAAGCGTGCCCGACTGCCTGCCAAGGATCTGCAATGAACACTGCCATGCCCCACAAGCCGTCCACCGCCTTCATCGCCGCCTCGTGGGTGGCCCTGCTGCTGGGCGCGGCGGCCTACCTGATCGGCCTGTTCAACGCCGCCACGATGGCGCTCAATGAAAAGGGCTACTACCTGACCCTGCTGCTGTTCGGCCTGTTCGCGGCGGTGTCGCTGCAGAAGAGTGTGCGTGACCGCGTTGAGGGTATCCCAGTGAGCGCGCTGTACTACGCGTTGTGCTGGTTCGCGCTGCTCTCGGCGCTGATGCTGCTGCTGGTTGGGCTGTGGAATGCCACGCTGGCATCGAGCGAGAAAGGCTTCTACGGCATGGCCTACGCGCTGTCGCTGTTCGGTGCGGTGGCGGTGCAGAAGAACACCCGCGACCTCATCGCTGCAGGTGCTGGTGAGAGCACGCGCAGCCCGGTCGTGCCACCGTTGCCGGAACAGGAGTGAATCCGTAGAGCCGAGCCCACGCTCGGCTCTCGCAGGATTTCTGTAGCGTCGCGCCATGCTCGACTCTCAGCCGAGCATGGGCTCGGCTCTACAGAAGCATGGCGTTACCGCTTCAACCGCGGGTCCGCCAGCTGTGCATCCTCCCAGCCACGGCGCACAGCGCCGCGCGCCTGCGCCCATTCCAGCCGGCTGCGGCCGCGTTCACTGGCCCAGCGCGATTCCAGCTCGGCTTCGACCTGTTCGTAGGCGCGGATCATGTCCTGTGCACGCGCGGCGTGGCCGATGCGGTAGGCAGGCTCGTAGTCCTCGAAGAACAGCTGGTCGTCGTAGTACGGCTCGGCCGTGTAGCGTTCGCGCCAGTAGTTGCTGACCGCATCGCGCGGCGTGCTGTCGTCCGGTACGCGGCCGGGAATCTGGTACTCAGCCATGGAAGGGCTCCGTTGTTGACGAAGCCTGATCGTGCCTGCGTGGTGGTTAACGGCCCGGTCCGGCAGCGTGATCACCAGATCAATCCGCCGGGCATGGCCCGGTGCGACCGGTCACCCGGCGTCGGCATCCTTGCGCGGCAGCTTGTAGATCACCGCGCCGATGCCAAACGCCACCAGCGCCGCGGCGATGTTCTGCCAGCTGGCACTGGCGAACAGCGCCAGGCACAGCAGCAGCGCCAGCACCGGAATCAGCGGGCCACCGGGCAGCTTCAGCGCGCCTGGCCGGTCCGCGAAGCGCTTGGCCAGCACCAGCACCGCAGCCGCGGTGCCGATGTAGGCGAACAACCGCGTGGTCATCGACAGCAGCGCCAGCTGCACGAACGAACCAGACAGCGCCAGTCCGAGTGCGATCAAACCCTGGCACAGGATCGATGCGGCCGGCGTGTGGAAGCGTGGATGCACCTGCGCCAGGATCTTCGGGCCATAGCCATCACGGGCCAGTGCGAACAGGAAGCGCGGGCCCATCATCATCGTGTTGCTGTTGGTGCCGAGGATGGAGATGGTGGCACCCACCGTCAGGATCAGCGCCAGTGCTTCGCCACCGAAGCCGGCGGCGGCATCGGCCAGCGGCGTTGCCGAGCTGGCCAGGCCGGCCAGCGTGCCCTGTGCCACCACCTGCACCGCGCCGTAGATGACGGTGACGGTGATGATCATGGTGATCAGCGCGAATGGGATATCGCGGCGCGGATTGCGGTACTCGCCCGCCGCAGCGGGGATGTTTTCGAAACCGGCGTAGGCGTACAGCAGCAGGAGCGCGGCCTCGCCCATGCGTTGCAGGTCATGCGGGTCCGGGCGCTGGCCGGAGAACGCCAGCTGTGGGTCGATATAGAACGCACCGATGGCCACGAACAGCAGCAGGGGCAGCATCTTGCCGATCACCAGCACCACGCCGGTCCGCGCGGCCGAGCGCACGCCGATGATGTTGACGCCGGTCAGGAAGCCCAGCGACACCACGATGATCGCGATGCGCCCCATGCCGGCACCGGCCCATGGCCAGAACCGCGCGACCGCATCGGCCAGCGCATTGCTCAATGCGGCCGCCGAGCTGATGCGGGTCAGCCAGATCATCCAGCCGATCTCGAATCCGGCGAAGCGCCCGAACGCTTCGCGCGCATACAGGTAGCTGCCGCCGGGTTCATCGAAGTAGCTGGCGGCCTGGGCGTAGCACAGCACCAGCAGCGCGACGACGATGCCGGCGGCGACCACGCCCCACAGGCTGAAGGGGCCGAGCAGGGCGACGGTGGCGGCCGGCAGCAGGTAGATGCCGCTGCCTATCACATCGTTGATTGACAGGCCGACGATCTGCCAGCGGCTGACCGCGCGTTGCAGCTGCGGTTCGTCCTGCGCGCTCAACGGGCGTCTCCGCTGAGTGCGGGCAGCTGCCACTGGGCCTGCAGGCGTGTGTATTCGGCGCGCGGCAGCAGCACGAAGCGCGGCGCCTCCTGCGGGCGCAACCAGTCCAGCAGGGCCCGCATGCGTGCCTGCGGCATAGCGGTGCAGCCGGCCGTGGCCTCGCCGGGCTGGCGCCACAGATGGGCGAAGATGCAGCTGCCCTTGCCCGGCTGGTTGTCCGGATTGTGGGCGATCACGAAGCCTTCCTGGTAGCGCACGTCGCCCTTGTTGTGCAGGTCCAGCCGCATGGGCTCGGTGGAGCCCTTGATCGCCGCACTGCCGACTTTCCTTTCATCGACGATGCGGTTGTAGAACGGCGAGCCGGGTACGTCCATGCAGTAGCTGCTTTCAAGCATCGGCTGGTAGGCCATGGCCGTGCCTGGGCGTGTGACGGCATAGCCGAACGCGCTGCCGAGCGCGAACACGCCCGCCGGGCTGCGGCCATCGCCTTCCTGCTTCTGCGGGCCATCGGCCTGTGCCGGGTGCAGGCCCAGGCCCCAGGCACTGCCAGTGCGGCCAAGTGCCACCGGGAACGCCTCTCCATGCGCATGCCAGCCCTTGCCATCGCGCACATAGGCCTGCAGCTGGCCCTGGGTGCTGTCCCAGCCTTCGCTGGTGACCACGATCAGCTGGCGCGCACCCTCCAGCGGCGCGGCGTGGACGGACACCGCTGCAGCAAGCAGCAGCGCAGCGGTAGCGCGACGGACCAGCGATTTCATCAACAGGTGCTCCGGTCAGGAATCCAGCAGGTGATCGATCCGCTCCAGGTTCACCGCCAGCTGCTGCTGGCGGTCCGGATTGGTGTGGCAAAGCAGCACGAACAGGAAATCGAGCAGGGCATGCATGGCGCTACGGTACAGCAGCTGCGCGACCTGCGGCGTGCGATCGTGCGCGCACACCCCCAGTGCTGCGTCAGCATGCGCGCGCAGCGGGTTGGCGGTGTGGCGGGTGATGGAAATCACCTTGCCACCCATGTCCTGGAACTGCCGCGACAGCTGCGAAAGCTGCGGCAGGTTGCCGAATTCGGAGAACACCAGCAGCGCATCGCCGGGGCGTGCGGCCGACAGGTTGGCCAGCATCAGGATCGGGTCGGTATGCGGTACCACCAGCAGGCCGAGCAGCGACAGCCGCATGGCGAACTCGCGGGCATACAGGCCGTCGTCACCCAGGCCGTACACGAACAGCTTGGGCGCGCCGTCGAGCAGCTGCACGATGCGCTCGATTTCCTCGCGTGGGTTGGCCTGGCGGGTTTCCTCCTCGGCCTGCGCCTTGCTGCGGCGCAGGGCGTCGCCCAGGCGCAGGTAGTCATCGCCACTGTCGGGTTCGCTGGGGGCCTGTTGTGGATCGGCACCGGCGCGAGCCACGTCCTGGCCGATCGAGTACTTCAGGTCCGGGTAGCCCTTGAAGCCGAGCTTCTGGCTGAACTTCACGACGCTGGACTGGCTGATGCCGAGCGCACTGGCCAGTTGCTGGGACGAGTAGTCGCGCAGCAGGTGGGCGTTGTCGAGGATGAAGTCGGCGATGCGTCGCTCGATGGCCGACATCTGCCCGCGCTCGGAACGGATCTTCAGCAGGGGCGGCATGCGGGGTGTCCGGGGGTCTGCAAAGGCGTTGCGGTTGGCCGCATAAAGCGAATTATGGGGTGGGTCGGGCGGGTGGGGATTGCGGGGGACGCCGCAAGTACGTCCGTGTAGGCTTGGCCGCCGCATCCATGCGGCGGACACCCCCGCAAGCCCCACCCGCCCGACCCTGGACACATCGCGCGCGTGCCAGCCGCGAAGGGATTACGGGGTAGGGCAAAAACAAGCGCTTCCACGCGTGGCGTGGATCTACTGGGTGCAGCTGTTGCATTGGACGTTGAGTCCGCCTTGTAGCGAGCCGAGCACCGCAGGTCCGGCGAGGGCGAAGAGGCGCGGGTGTCTGAGCGCAGCGAGTTCCCGCGCCGTCCCTCGACGGGCCGAGGAGCGCAGGGAACCGGTGCGTAGCACCGGCTCGCGGCCGGCGGAGCGTTTCTTCTGGTTACTTTTCTTTTCGCGAAAAGAAAAGTAACGCGCGACCCAGCGTCAGTGGCAGGCAACGTCAGCCGCAAGGCAGAGATCAACCCAGCATCTCCAGCCCACGCACTTCGGTGATGCCCAAGCCCGGCACGTCGCTGATACTGATCTCCGACTCGTTGAAATGCACGCCCCCGCTGACCGGGTCGAACTGGCCCAGCGACGGGCCGTCCAGGTCGACCTTGGTGATCACATCGCTCTTGGCCACCGCCAGGTGCACGGCGGCGGCCACGCTGATGCTCGATTCGATCATGCAGCCGATCATGCACGGCACGCCGTAGATGCCGGCGATGTCGGCGATGCGGATCGCGTTGGACAGGCCGCCGGTCTTCATCAGCTTGATGTTGATGATGTCGGCCGCGCGCTGCTGGATCAGGTCCATCACCTGGCTGGGGCTGAACACGCTTTCATCGGCCATCACCGGTGTGTTGACGCGATCGGTGACGTACTTCAGGCCGCTGATGTCGGCCGCCTTGACCGGTTGCTCCAGCAGTTCCAGCACCACACCGGCCTCTTCCAGCGTGCGCATGGCATGCACCGCCTGCTTGGCGGTCCAGCCCTGGTTGGCGTCCAGGCGCAGCAGGGCGCGGCCTTCGACGGCGGCATGGATCGCCTTGACCCGTTCGATGTCCAGGCCGATGTCCTTGCCCACCTTGATCTTCAGCGATTCGAAACCGCGCTCGATGGCCGACAGCGAATCGGCCACCATCTTGTCGATGTAGTCCACGCTGATGGTGATGTCGGTGGTGATCACCGGGTCGCCGCCACCGAGCATCTGGTACAGCGGTGCACCGTGCAGCTGCGCCCACAGGTCGTACAGCGCGATCTCCACCGCGGCCTTGGCGCTGGTGTTGCGCTCCATCGCGGTCTGCACCAGCCCGCACAGGCGGTTGAGGTTGGCCACGTCCTGGCCGATCAGGCGCGGCGCGATGAAGTGGCGGATCGCTTCGATGATCGAGCCGTGCGTATCACCGGTGATCACCGCAGTGGCGGGGGCTTCGCCGTAGCCGGTGTGGCCGGTGTCGGTGCGGATCAGCACCACCACGTCCTCCACGGTCTCCACCGTGCGCAGGGCGGTCTTGAACGGCGTTTTCAGCGGCACGCGCAGCATGCCCAGTTCGATGGCGGTGATCTTCATTCAGGAGTCTTGGCCCGCAGGCGCTGGATGTTGGTGATGCGGTCGATGTAGCGGACGGTATCGCTGGCCATCATCGGCTCCAGCGGGGTGACCGAAACACCATTGAGGTGGGCCTGTACGCGCTTGCCGTCGGCACCGAACCAGCTGCCGCCCGCCGTATCATGGATGACCCAGGTGCGGCCGTCGACGTGGCCGATGGCCATCATCACGTGCCCGGGAATGTAGACCAGGTCGCCCACCTGCAGATCGGTGACCGCACGGTCGCGCGCGGCCTTGCCGACCTTCCCGGTGAAGGGCAGGCGGTCCAGTGCCGGGCTGATCGCCTGTGCGCTGGTATTGCGCGGCAGCAGCACGCCGAAGCTGCGGTAGATCTCGGAAACGAACCCGCTGCAGTCGCGGGTGTCGTAGTCGTGGCCCCAGCCATAGCGTTCGCCCAGGAACTTGAAGGCCTGCTGCAGCAGCAGGCGCGGGGTGAGCGGCAGGTAGTCGGCGGCGGTGTCCTGCGAGCGCGGCAGCAGCGCCGGCACCAGTTTCAGGCGGCCATCGGTTTCGCGCACCGGCAGCTGCACCACCCACGAGGCATGCGCCTGCTGGCCGTTCACCGGTTCGGCGGCGGGCCAGTCGGCCAGCACCGGCAGGCGCACGCCCATGTCCAGCTGCAGGCGCGAGACGCGCGGTTCCTCCGGGGTGTAGGCGGTCTGCGCCGTGGCACCGGTGATGATGCGGTACGGGCCCTTTGCGCCGTAGCCGAGCACCGTGGCCTTGTCGCCGCTGGCGATGGCGTCGGCTTCGATCCACGCGCTGTAGCGCTCGCTGTGCACGAACAGCCAACGGCCGTCGGCACTGCGGTGGACCACGGCGACCTTGTCGCCGGGGAACAGTGCCGATTCCTGGAAGCGGTCGATGTCGGTGTCGCCGGCCGTGCTGAAGACGCGTTCGCGGGTGGGGAAGGTGCGCAGCGCCGCGCGTTTCACCACCAGGCCGAAGGCTGGTGACACCTGGGAAGGAATCGCATCGAGGCCGAGGTTGGCTTCGATGCCACTGCGCAGCGCGGGGGCGATGGCCTGGCCCTTCTCGTTGAACAGTACACGCTCGGGCCAGCGCGACAATGCGCTGATGCTGGCGCGTACCTGCGCGGCATCGAGCTGTGCGGGCAGTGCGGCGATGTCCTGGATGTGGCTGTCCTGCGCCCGCATCCGCGCGTTCTGCGCGTCGATCTGCGCGCGGTCGAGGATCGGCGCGTCAGCGTTGTCCAGGCGCGCGGCCCAGTACTGCGGGGTCAGGTAGGCCTCGTGCAGGCCAACCACATAGGGCAGCGGCGCGCCGGGGTCAGGTGGCGGTGCAGCCTGTGCGAAAGCCGGTGCGGCCAGCACGCAAAGGGCCAGGGTCAACCGGCGCGGCCACTGCCGGTCCGGTGCGCGGAAAGCCAGGATCATGCGCTGCATACCCTCCTAAAATGCCAGATGGAATATTTATTCCTTTCTCTGGCGAAAGCAAGAATAAATTATTGACCGGTCCGGCAGCCCGTGTTACACAGCCATTACCACCCGCGCTGGGGAAGTGTCGCTGTGGATCCTGCCGTTCGCAAACCGCGTCTGCCTGCTGCTGCCGGCCTGTGTGCCGCGCTGCTGCTGTGGGCATGGTCGGCGGGAGCGGAGCCGCCGCCGTCGGCCACCCAGTTTGCACGTGTCGTGCAGATGATCGACGCGGGACGGTTCTTTGAAGCGCACAGCGAACTGAACACCTGGTCGGCCGCCGACGCGGCGGAGCCTGGCGTCAGTGTCGACGACATCGCGTTCCAGGAAGAACGCATGCGCCGCATCCGCCTGGATTTTTCCCTCGACGAAACCGCCGCCAGGTCCGCCGTGCGCCGCTGGATTCCCGACCTCACCGACGAGGAATTTGCACGCTGGGACCAGCTCGGCCTGATCGAACACCTCGATATTGATGGCACGCGCTGGTACTTCAAGCGCGCACCATCGAACCTGTTCCTGCTCAGCGACGAAGCGCGTGCACGCCGCCGCGCAGATGCGCCGATGCCGGCGCCGGGCCCGAACGAAGTGCTCAACGAACACCACATGCGGGTGCTCGCTGCGGCAGCGCAGAGCGGGCAGGCCTCGGTGCTGCCACAGCGCATCGAATTCACCCAATCGCTGACGGTGAAGGCCGATGCGGTGCCGGCCGGCGAAACCGTGCGCGCGTGGATTCCGTACCCACGCGAAATGCCGGGGCAGCAGGAACAGGTGCAGTGGTTGGGCAGCACCCCGGGCAAGTCGCGGGTGGCACCCGCCAGTACCCTGCAGCGCACCGCCTACCTGGAGGCCAAGGCCGTGGCCGGGCAGCCGACCCGCTTCGAGATCCGCTATGCGGTCACGCTCTTTGCCCGGCACACCGCGATCGATCCCGCCAAGGTGCAGGCCACACCGAACGATCCCGCATTGAAGCCCTTCCTGGCCGAACAGCTGCCGCATGTGCGCTTCACGCCGGCATTGAAGCTGTTCTCCGACCAGGTGCTGCAGGGCGAGACGCGCCCGCATGAAGTGGTACGCAAGCTGTTTACTGCGGTCGACCGCATTCCCTGGGCCGGAGCGCGCGAATATTCCACGATCAGCAACATCAGCGACTACGCGCTGCGTGCCGGCCATGCCGACTGCGGCCAGCAGACCCTGCTGCTGATCACGCTGCTGCGCCTGAACGGCATTCCCGCGCGCTGGCAGTCGGGCATGGTGTTCTCCGACGACGGCAGCGGCTACAACAACCTGCATGATTGGGGGCAGGTCTACCTGGCGCCGTACGGCTGGCTGCCAATGGACGTGACCACCGGCGCGCTGGCCAGCGATGTGCCGGCACTGCGCGATTTCTACCTGGGGGGCCTCGATGGCTACCGTATCGCCTTCAACGACGATTTCGGCCAGCCCTTGGTGCCGGCCAAACAGCACTTCCGCTCGGAAACGGTCGACTCGCAGCGCGGCGAGGCCGAGTGGGCAGGCGGCAACCTGTACTTCGACCAATGGAGCTACGACTTCCAGTGGCGGGTACTGCCAGCCGGGCAACGCTAGCGCGACATATCGCAACTCACACCATTCAATTCTTGCAGGAGAGAGCAGGGGATGAAGGCTTACAGCATCAAGCGGGCGGCGTTGTGCGTCGCCCTGGGGGCGTGTCTGGGCGCAGTGCTGCCAGGCATTGCGATGGCACAGAACGTGAGCGGCGCGGTGGCCGGCCGTGCAACCGCCGGTGACCAGGTGACCGTGGTCAGCAGCAGCACGGGCCTGACCCGTACCGTCACCGTTGGTGCCGATGGCAGCTACCGCCTCGGCCAGTTGCCGGTGGGTGACTATCAGCTGCAGCTCAGCCGCGATGGCCAGAAGCTGGGCGATCAGGTGCCGGTGAGCGTTGCCGTCGGCGGCACCACCACGGTCAACCTGGCCAGCGGCGGCGGTGTCACCAACCTGGATGCACTGCAAGTGGTTGGCACCCGCGTGATCAACCGCGTGGATGTCTACTCCACCGAAACCTCGTTCAACATCAACCGCCAGGAGATCTCGCGGTTGCCGGTGGCGCAGGACCTGTCTGCGGTCGCGCTGATGGCGCCGGGCGTGGTCGGTGGAAACTCGTCATTCGGTGGCCTGTCGTTCGCCGGTTCATCGGTGGCCGAGAATGCGGTCTTCATCAACGGTCTGAATGTCACCGACATGTACACCCGTCGTGGCTTCAGCACCGCGCCGTTTGCCTTCTTCAACGAGTTCCAGGTCAAGACCGGCGGATACTCAGTCGAGTTTGGCCGCTCCACCGGCGGCGTGATCAATGCCGTGACCCGTTCGGGCAGCAACGAATTCGAGGGCGGCGTTGAAGTCACCGCCGAGCCCAGTGCGTGGCGCGCCAGTGGCGGCGATCATTTCCACCGTGACGGTACTCCGCATTCCTACGGCAGCCGCGACAACAACTCCTTCCTGAAGACCAATGTCTGGGGCTCGGGGCCGATCATCAAGGACAAGCTGTTCCTGTTCGCGATGTACGAGGACCGCAGTGATAAGGGCCACAACACCTCGTCCGATGGCAGTACCTGGTTCAAGAACGATTCCGGCAACGGCTTCTGGGGCACCAAGCTGGACTGGAACATCAACGACAACCACAGCCTGGCACTGCTGGCGTTCTCCGACGAGGGCGACGTCACCAATGCGTCGTACGGCTACAACTGGAAGGCCGACCAGCTCGGTGCCTGGGGCGGCGATTCGGTTACCGAGACTGGCGGCCGCAACTGGTCGGCCACCTACACCGGCCACTTCGGCCAGAACTTCACCGCCCGCGCCATGGTGGGCCAGAACAACCAGCGTGCGTTCACCAGTTCATCGCTGGATCAGGCCTGCAGCCCGGTGTTCACCGACAGTACCTACGGCCCGCGGCTGGGCAAGCTGCAGGGCCTGCGTGCCGGCTGCCATCCGACCGGTGCGGCCGTGGCCGAGCGTGACGACACCCGCGACGTGGCGCGCCTGGACTTCGAATGGCAGCTGGGCGACCACCTCCTGCGCTTCGGTGTCGATCGCGAGCTGATGACCACCAAGCAGTCCACGCGTTATCCAGGGCCGACCGCGCTGAGCTACACCGCCTACCTGGCGCGGCCGGGGGATGAAGTGTGGGATGGCGCCAACGCCTACGTACCGGCTGGCGTCACCGAGATGCTGCGCGCTCGCAACCGCCGCTCGGGCGGTACCTTCGAGACCGAGGCCAATGCCTTCTATCTGGAAGACATCTGGAACATCACCCCGAACCTGATGCTGAACCTCGGCGTGCGCTGGGACCGCTTCGAGAACCGCACCGCCGCCGGCAAGGCGTTCATCAAGATGGATGACCTGATCGCACCCCGCGTCGGCTTCTCGTGGGACATGCGCGGTGATGGCAGCACCAAACTGTTCGGCAACGCCGGCCGCTACTACCTGCCGGTCACCAACAACATCAACGTGAATTTCGCCGGTGGCCTGACCGACGAATACAGCTATTACGTACTGAACGGCTGGGAACAGAAGACCTCGCCGACCGGTTCGCCGTACATGGCACCGATCGTCGGCCAGCAGATCGGGCCGACCGACACCCGCATGAACACCGGCGGTGCCGACCTGCGCCAGAGCGTGGACCGCGACCTGAAGGCGGTCTACCAGGACGAATACATCCTGGGCTTCCAGAACATGATCAACCAGGCCTGGTCGTGGGGCGTCAATGCCACCTACCGGCGCATGACCCGCGCGCTGGATGACATCCGCATCAACTACACCCCGTGCGGCCCGACTCCCAGCACGCTGTGGCCGATCGCCAACCCGGGCGAGAGCCTGACGATCTGGGGCGACAAGAGCATCGGTTGCGCCAACGAAGGCTGGATCACCATCGATACCGCCAACAGCGGCTATCGAAAGGGCGGCAGTGGCGAGGTGATCGGTTACTCCAAGCCCAAGCGCACCTACAAGGCGCTGGAGTTCCAGATCGACCGTGCCTGGGACGAGAAGTGGATGTTCAACGCGTCCTACCTGTGGTCCAAGAGCGAGGGCAACTTCGAAGGGCCGGTGAACTCCGATACCAACTACGGTGACACCGGCATGGTGCAGTTCTGGGACCACCCGGCCACCAATGAACGCTATGGTGTTCTGTTCAACGACTTCCGCCATCAGTTCAAGCTGCGTGCCGCGTATGCGCTGAACAAGCAGTGGTCGTTCGGTACCACGCTGCAGGTGCAGTCCGGTGGCCCGATCACCGCCTACGGCGTGATGTGGCCGAACGACTCCATCGCCGGTGGCAGCACGTCCAGTGAAGGCAGTGGTGGTGGCACCGGCTGGCTGTGCGTGGCCAACTGTTCAGGCCCCTACAACCAGCGCCAGTTCGAATACAGCCCGCGCGGTGCGTTCGGTCGCCTGCCGTGGACCTGGACCATGGGGGCCAACGTGACCTGGCGATTGCCGGTGGAAGGTATCGACCTCAGTGCACGTCTGTCGGTCTACAACATCACCAACAACCAGAAGACCATCAACGTGCACCAGCGCTATGAAGCGCAACCCGGCCAGTACCGTGAGGCGACATTTGCGACCGGCACGCGCTGGCAGGCCCCGCGCTATACCCAGCTGGTGGTGACCTGGAACTTCTGAGGCCACGATCCGCGCCGTCCACTGCGGCGGCGCGGGCAATGGAGGGTCTGCCCGCATGCACCACCTGTTGATCCTCGCGGCGGCACTGGCCGCCCCGTCCGCTTCGTCGGTCGACAGCGCCGCCATCGATGCCGACATCGGCACCGTGGTCCAGGCCGAGCATCTGCCCGGGCTGGCGCTGGCAGTGGTCGACAACGGGCGGGTGGTCCATCGCCATGCCGAAGGCGCGCGTGGCGATGGCGGCCGCATCGACGAGGACACGCTGTTCAAGATCGCCTCCAACAGCAAGGCGATGACCGCTGCGCTGCTGGCGCGACTGGTGCAGCAGGGCAGGCTGCACTGGGACGATCCGGTGCAGCGGCATCTGCCTGACTTCCGCATGCACGATGCGTGGGTGGGCGAGCAGATGCAGGTGCGCGACCTGCTGATCCACAACAGTGGCCTCGGCCTGGGCGCCGGTGACCTGATGCTGTGGCCGGAGCCGAACGCATTCACCCGCGCCGACATCATCGCCGGGCTGGCGCACCTGAAGCCGGTCAGCAGCTTCCGCAGCCGCTACGCGTACGACAACCTGATGTACGTGGTGGCCGGCGAAGTGGCGGCGGCGGCGGGCGGCAAGCCGTATGACCAGCTGATGCGCGAGCAGGTGTTCGAACCACTGGGCATGACGCGCTGCCAGGTGGGGGCGTGGTCGGTGAAACGCGTGGGCAACGTGGCACAGCCGCATGCCCGGCGTGGTGGACGCAACGAGGTGGTGAACGCCGATGCTGCGATCAGCCCGGACCTGCCTTCGATGGCGGCGGGTGGCATCCGTTGTTCGCTGCGCGACATGACGCGTTGGATGCAGGTGCTGCTCGATCCCGCCCTGGTACCTGGCTGGCTGGACAGCACGCAACGCCGCACGCTGTGGACCCTGCACATGCCGATGCCACTGGGCGAGCGCCAGCGGCGCTGGGACAACGCGCATTTCTACGGTTATGGGTATGGCTGGCGGGTATCGGACATGGACGGGCAGTGGAAGGTAGCGCATACCGGCACGCTGTCAGGCATGTATTCGTCGCTGGCGTTGCTGCCCGACCGCAGGGTGGGCGTGGTGATGCTGATCAACGGCGATGGCGAGGATGCGCGTACCGCGTTGATGCAGGCCATGCTGAAGCGCTTTACCGCGCCCCATGATGCGCGTCCAGCGATGGCGTACCTGGCTGAACTGAAGGCTGACCAGGTCGCGCAGGCAGCATCTGGCCACCAACGGCCAGCGACCGCAGCCGCACAGCCGGCACGTGGCGATGATCTGCCGCGTTGGCAGGGTCGCTACAGTGATCCCTGGCTGGGGCCCGCATCGCTGTGCCCGGGCAGGGACGGCCTGCGCTTCAGCGTGGACAGATCGCCGCGGCTGCAGGGCGCCGTACTGCAACTGCAGGAGCGTTGGCTGCTGCGCTGGGATACGCTGGGCGACGACGCGCAGGCGTGGCTGCAGCCAGGCGAAGGCCCGGCACCGACACTGGACCTGCGTGCCATCGATCCGGACATCGACTTCAGCTATGACTTCCAGGACCTGCATTTCACTCGTACTGGCGACTGCCCTGGCAGCGACCGCCCACGCCGCTGAACCACCGCGCGTCTCGCCCGCAACGGACGCGGCGAGTGCCGGTCTGGTCGAGATCCGTTCGCTGTCGCCGCGTATCGACATGGACATCCGCTACGCCGGCGCAAACAACTTCACCGGTGCGCGCGTGCCGGGCTACGAGGCGCCATCGTGCTATCTGCTGGTGCCGGTGGCGAAGGCGCTGGCGCAGGTGGAACAGGACCTGCGTGCGCAGGGCTTCGGCCTGCGGCTCTACGACTGCTACCGCCCGGTGCGTTCGGTGCAGGCCTTCATGGCCTGGGTGAACGACCCGCGCGAGCTTTCGCGCAAGGCCCTGCAGTACCCGGGCCTGGACAAGCCGCGCCTGCTGGCCGACGGCTACATCGCCGAGCGCTCCGGCCACAGCCGCGGTGCCACCGTCGACCTTGGCCTGCTGGATTGCCGCAGCGGTGATTGCACGCCGTTGGACATGGGCACCGACTTCGATTTCTTCGGCCCGCGTGCGCATACACGGACGAGTGGGCTGACTGACAGGCAGCAGGCAAACCGCCAGCAGCTGCTGCAGGCGATGGCGCGACGTGGCTTCGTGAACTACCCGCAGGAGTGGTGGCACTACACCCTGCAGCCCGAACCGGATCCGGGCACCGCGTACGACATCCCAGTGCGGTAGGGGTATCGGCAGGGCTGCGCCCCGCCTCTGACGGTTTCCCGCGCGGTCCGTTGTAGAGCCGAGCCCATGCTCGGCTGCTCCTTGTTCAATCGTCGAGATATTCGATTTCGATGGAGATTCATCCACGCATGGCGTGGAACTACTGTGGCTGCCGGATTGCGTCCGGGGCAGATCCCTTACACTGGCCGCTTCTTCATCCCTGCCCACCCGATGAACCTTCCCCTGCACTTCGGCCTGCTCGGCACCCTGGAAGCCGGCGCCATCGCCCTGCTGGTCGGCCTGCTGGTGTACTTGCTGTGGTCGCGGCTGTGCCGGGTGCTGCACTGGTCGATGGGGCATGCCATCGGCTGGGCCTGTGTCATCTCGGTAGTGGCCTCCGCCGGCATCGATGCGTGGAAGCTGTTCTACATGGGCATCGTGCGGCTGGAATCGCCGCTGTACGCGCGCATTTTCCTGTCCACCATCCACGATCCGAACGAACTTGGCAGCCGCGTGGTGCTGGAAATCGCCGGCGCGCTGGCCGGTGTCGCCCTCGGCTGGGTGTCGTTCAGTTCGCGGTCATCGGAAAAGACCGTCGACTGACGCAGGTTTTTCGTTGCCTGCCGGTTAAATCCGGAGGCGCTGAATGCGCAGCTTATGCACCACTCACTTCACCCTAACCAGCGCGCTAATGCATGCACGCGGGCGAGTGGTTAATCGCGTGTGTGGACGCCGGTCGCAACGCAAAATCGATTCATGAAGTCGGTGGCAGGGTAGGTGCCGTGCGGAAACAACAGGCCGCGCAACACCACCCAACAGGTAGGAGACACCCCCGATGACTATTCGCAACCGCAAGCCCCTGATCGCCCTGATCGTCGCCGCCGGCAGCGTACTGGCCATTCCGGCGATGGCCCAGTCGGCCAAGCAGCAGGCCGCGCATGCGCAGAATGAAGCCGCGCAGGCCCAGCAGGCGGCTGCACAGGCGGGGCAGGCTGCAGATCAGGCGACCAACGCGGCCGCAGCCGCATCGGCGCAGGCCAATGGCGGTGGCCAGACCTGGGCCAGCATCGATACCGATGGCAACGGCACCATCAGCAAGACCGAGGCGCAGGTGAACGCGGGCCTGGCGCAGGTGTTCGACCAGGCCGATACCAACAAGGATGGCGAACTCAGCGCCGACGAATACAAGGCCTACGTGGCCGCCCAGCAGGCCGGCGCGGGTGCCGGCGCCGGCAAATGATCCACGCCTGATTCGGGACAACCGGTGCATGGGGACCCGGGCGGCTTCGGCCGCCCGGGTTTTTCTCGTCATCGCTGCCCCTGTATCCTTGGCCGATGAACACCCCCACGCCTGCGCCGTCGCGCGCCATCGGCCTGGTCGGTTTTGACGGTGACGATACGCTGTGGAAGAGCGAGGACTACTACCGCAAGGCCGAGCAGGATTACCTTGACCTGCTGTCACGCTACGTCGACGTGCATGACACCCAGACCGCGCGCCACCTGCTGGAAGTGCAGCAGCGCCACCTGGGCACCTTTGGCTACGGCGTGAAGAGCATGACGCTGTCGATGATCGAAGCGGCCATCGACATCACCGGCCAGCGCATCGACGCGAAGGACATCCAGCGCATCCTCGACATCGGCCACGACACCCTGCGCCACCCGGTCGAGCTGATCGACGGCGTGCGAGAAGCGGTAGCAGCCATCGCCGAGCACTACCCGGTGGTGCTGATCACCAAGGGTGACCTGTTCCACCAGGAAGCCAAGATCAAGGTCGCCAACCTGGCCGAGCTGTTCCCGCGCATCGAGATCGTTTCGGAGAAGGATCCGGAAACCTACGCCCGCGTGCTGGCCGAGTTCGACCTGCCGATGCAGCGCTTCGTGATGGTCGGCAACTCGCTGCGGTCGGACATCGAACCGGTGGTCACCCTCGGTGGCTGGGGCGTGCATACCCCGTATGCGGTCACCTGGGCCCACGAGACCCAGCACGGCGTGGCCGACGACGAACCGCGCATGGTCACCGCCGATACTGCCCACGATTGGCCGGCCGCCCTGGCCGCGATCGAGGCCAAGGCTGCGGCGGCGGCCTGACAGGGCCCGGCGGCTGCGGCAGAATCGGGCCATGAACCACCGACTGCGCATGCTGCTGTTGTGCCTGCTGCTCGCGCCGGCCACCGTGCTGGCCCAGCAGACGGCCGAGCGTTCGGCCACCTATGAAGTGGACACCGGCGACAGCTGGGTCGATGCCCAGCTGCAGGACATCAACCATTACGCCGAGCGCTACCCGGATGCCTTTCTCGATGAGGTGTCGCGCTATGCCGACGTGCCGCGTGGCTACATCAGCGCGCTGTTCACCACCCACGGTTGGCAGGCTGGGGATATCTACTTCGCCTGTTTCTGGGCCAAGGCCAGCGGCCAGACCTGCCGTGAGAGCGTGCGCGCCTTCAGCCAGGACCGGGAAGGCGGCTGGGAAGCGGTGGTGAAGCGGATGCCAGTGAAGCCGCAGAACCTGCATGTGCGTGCGGTGCGCCACGCCATCGTGGCCAGCTACAGGCACTGGGACCGGCCGATCACCCTGGATGCCACCCTGAAGCGCCAGCTCAACCGGTAGTGCCGGGCCGCGTCCGGTGGGTGCGAAACAAGGTTCGCACCTACCAGGAGCAGTCCGGAGGTTGCCGGCCGGAGGCCGGCACTACCGGTATTTTTCATGTTGCTCTGCATATCGCGGCCGCCCCGCACTCCGGCGACAATATGGGTTCGAGCTGTTCCCCGTTCCCGTAATCGAGTGACTGATGAGCGCCTCTTTCGTTTCGCCTGATGTGATCCGCCGCCTGTTCGCGCAGGCCATGTCCCGCATGTACCGCACCGAAGTGCCGCTGTACGGCACGCTGGTGGAACTGGTGGAGCGGATCAATGCGCAGGTGCTTGCCCAGGACCCGGTGCTGGCCGCGCAGCTGGAGCGCAACGATGAGCGTGCACGCCTGGACGAAGAGCGCCATGGCGCGATCCGCGTGGGCACCGTGCAGGAACTGGCCACGCTGCGCCGCCTGTTCGCGGTGATGGGCATGTACCCGGTGGGCTACTACGACCTGTCGGTGGCCGGCGTGCCGGTGCACTCCACCGCGTTCCGCCCGCTCACCGGCGCCGCGCTGGCGCAGAACCCGTTCCGCGTGTTCACCTCGCTGCTGCGCCTGGAGCTGATCGAAGACGAAGCCCTGCGCGCCGAATCGGCGAAGATCCTTGCGCGCCGCCGCATCTTCACCGACGGCGCGCTGGCACTGATCGACCAGGCCGAGCGTGACGGCGGCCTGTCGCAGGCCGATGCCGAGCGCTTCGTCGATGAGGCGCTGGAAACCTTCCGCTGGCACGGCGATGCCACCGTCGACCTGCCCACCTACCACGCGCTGCACAACGCGCATCGCCTGGTGGCTGACGTGGTCAGCTTCCGTGGCCCGCACATCAACCACCTGACCCCGCGCACGCTCGACATCGACGCCGCGCAGGTGGCCATGATCGAACACGGCATGGCGGCCAAGGCGGTGATCGAAGGCCCGCCGCGCCGCGCCTGCCCGATCCTGCTGCGCCAGACCAGCTTCAAGGCACTGGAAGAGGCGGTGCATTTCCCGGACGCGGAAGGTGGCGATGCCGGCACCCACACCGCGCGCTTCGGCGAGATCGAGCAACGCGGCCTTGCGCTGACCCCGAAGGGCCGCGCGCTGTACGACCAGCTGCTGTCGCAGGCACGCGATGCCGGTGGCGAAGGCAGCACCGGCGGCGATTACGGGCAGCGCCTGCAGGCGGTATTCGCCAGCTTCCCGGATGACCACGACACCCTGCGCCAGGAAGGCCTGGGCTACTACCGCTACCAGTTGACCGACGCCGGCCGGGCTGCGCCCGAGCGCGTGGCCGATCTGCCGGCGGAAGTGCTGGTGGCCGCGGGCCTGGCCACGGCCGATCCGATTGTCTATGAGGATTTCCTGCCGGTCAGCGCCGCGGGCATCTTCCAGTCGAACCTGGGCGGTGAAGAACAGCGCGCCTATGCCGCACACGCCAACCGCGAGGCCTTCGAGCAGGCGCTGGGCGTGGCGGTGAATGACGAGTTCGAAATCTACGAGCGGCTGCAGGCCGAATCGTTGGCGGCGCTGCGCGGGTAAACCGCTTGCCGTGGCGCCGAGCGTGGGCTCGGCTCTACAGCCGCGGGCGTCAGCCCTTCATCGTGCCGGTATCCAGCCAGCGCTGGTGCCACGACAACGCTTCCGGCAGCAGGTGCGGGGTGTGCTTGCCGTAACTCTCGCGGCTGGCACGGTCGAAGTAGTCCTGCAGCTGCGGGCGGAAATCCGGATGCGCGCAGTTGTCGATCAGCACCTGCGCGCGCTTGCGCGGGGTCAGCCCACGCAGGTCGGCCAGGCCCTGTTCGGTCACGATCACCGACACGTCGTGCTCGGTGTGGTCCACATGGCTGGCCATCGGCACGATCGCCGAAATGGTGCCGTTCTTGGCGGTGGACGGGCTCAGGAACGCCGACAGGAAACCGTTGCGGGCAAAGTCACCCGAACCGCCGATGCCATTCATGATCCGGGTGCCCATCACGTGCGTCGAATTGACGTTGCCGTAGATGTCCACCTCGATCATGCCGTTCATGCCGATGCAGCCGAGGCGACGCACCAGTTCCGGGTGGTTGGAGATTTCCTGCGTGCGCATGATGATGCGCTCGCGGTAGAAATCGATGTTTTCCTTGAACGTCTCGTTGGCCTGCGGGCTCAGCGCGAAGCCGGTGCACGAGGCATAGCTCAGCACGCCGTCGCGCAGCAGGTCGAGCATGCCGTCCTGGATCACCTCGGTGAACGCAGCCAGATCGCGGAAACCGCTCTTGGCCAGGCCGGCCAGCACGGCGTTGGGGATGTTGCCCACGCCCGACTGCAGCGGCAGCAGGTTCGGCGGCAGGCGGCCCTTCTTCACTTCGTGCTGCAGGAACTCGATCAGGTGCGAGGCGATCTGTTCACTGGTCGCATCGATCGGGCTGAACGGGCTGTTGCGGTCCGGACCGTTGGTGCGCACCACGGCCACGATCTTGTCCGGGTCGCAGCGCAGCGCGGTGTCGCCGATGCGGTCGTTGGCGTTCACCAGCGGAATCGGCTTGCGGTGCGGCGGCAGCGCGGTGCCATAGTAGATGTCATGCATGCCGTCAACGCCGGCCGGCTGCCACTCGTTGACCTCGACGATCACCTTCTTGGCCAGGTCCAGCCAGGTCTTGTTGTTGCCCACCGAGGTGGAGGGCACCAGCGAGCCGTCCTCGCGGATGGCCGACACTTCGATCACGGCGGTATCGATCTCGCCGTAGAAGCCGAACCACACGTGCTGGGCGACGTGGCTGAGGTGGATGTCGATGTAATCCAGCTTGCCTTCGTTGATGCGGTTGCGCGCATCCGGGTCGCTCTGGAACGGCATGCGCATGGCGATGCCATCGGCCTTGGCCAGCGCGCCATCGAGTTCCGGCGCGGTGGAGGCGCCGGTCATCAGTTTGATCTGGAAGGGGTTGCCCTGGGCGTGTACCGCTTCGATGCGGCGGGCCAGTTCCACCGGAACGGCCTTGGGGTAACCGGAGCCGGTGAAGCCGCTCATGGCCACGGTTTCACCGGGCTGGATCAGCGCGGCTGCGGCCTCGGCAGAGACCACGCGGTCGCGGAGACGCGCGTTGGCGATGCGATCAACAGACATGACGACAGTGTTTCTGGGGGGAATCCCGATTATCGGCCATCCTCATCCGTACGGGGGGTTCTACCTTCGTGGAATGGCTTTTCCCCGGAGGGCTCACCCATACCCGCCGGTTTTGTTTTGCAGTGCAGCGTGCAAAGTGCTTTCGCAGCCCGCACGATGGCCCTGCATCCCGACGTGGGGGAGGGAGCAGAGCCCGCTGGCAGTTCGCTGCAAGCGGGCTTTTTTATTGCCTGTCGCCCAGTATGAATGCGCGCACTTGGCGCGGGGTCGGATCCTTTTGCCAAAGGCAAAAGGCTCTGGCCCCACCCGCGGCATTCCTGGGGGCAGAGCCCTTCGCCGATGGCAAAGGGATCCGACCCCAGCCGGTCGATACAATCAGGGCATGACCCTCGCCCCCGCTGAACTGCCCGCTTCCCTGCAGCCCGTTGTCGACCGCGCCTTGTCGCGTTTGGCCCAGGTGCTGCCCGAGCCCGCCCCGGCCGACCTGTTGCCGCTGCTGACCCGGCTGGCGGTGGCCAGCGACTTCGCCCTGGATACCCTGGTGCGGCAACCGGCCCTGCTGGCGCAGCTGGCCGCGCCCGGTTGCCCGCCGATCCCGGCGCCGGTGCTCGACCCGCTGCAGTCCAGCGACTGGCCGGCACAGCTGCGGCGCTGGCGTGCGGCGATGTCCACGCGGCTGATCTGGCGCGACCTGGCCGGGCTGGACGACGTGGCGCAGACCCTGGCCGGCGCCACGACACTCGCAGAAGATTGCCTGCGGCTGGCGCTGGACGCGCTGCAGCAGGAGTTCGCCCAGCGCCACGGCGTGGTTCGCGATGGCGAAGGCGCTCCGCAGCAGCTGGTGGTGTTCGGCCTCGGCAAGCTGGGCGGTGGCGAGCTCAACTTCAGTTCCGATATCGACCTGGTCTACGCCTACGCGCACGGTGGCGAATCCGATGGTCCGCGCGCGCTGGCCGCCGAAGAGTATTTCGCCCGGCTCGGCCAGCGCCTGGCCAAGCTGCTGGATGAAACCACCGTCGATGGCTTCAGCCACCGCGTCGACCTGCGGTTGCGCCCGTTCGGCAGCGCCGGCCGCGTCGCACTGTCATTCGCGGCAATGGACCAGTACTTCCAGCGCGAGGGCCGCGACTGGGAACGCTATGCATGGCTGAAGGCGCGTGCGGTGGCCGGCGACATCGCCGCCGGTGAGGCGTGGCTGCAGACGCTGCGCCCGTTCGTGTACCGCCGCTACCTGGATTTCACCGCGCTCGATGGCCTGCGCGAGATGAAGGCGGCGATCACCGCCGAAGTCGCGCGCCGCGAGTTGCACGAAGACATCAAGCGCGGCGCTGGTGGCATCCGCGAGATCGAGTTCCTGTGCCAGGCGCTGCAGCTGATCCGCGGTGGTCGCGAACCGGCCCTGCGCGAGCGCCGCCTGCTGGTGGCACTGGATGCGCTGGTCGCCGCCGGTCAGATCGCGCCGGCGGATGGCGCGGCGCTGCGCGAGGCCTACCTGTTCCTGCGCCGGCTGGAGAACCGCCTGCAGATGTTGCGCGACGCACAGACCCACGTGCTGCCCAGCGATGCATTGGACCGCGAGCGCATCGCCGTCGGCCTCGGTTACCCCGACTGGGACGTGCTGCGCGCGGCGCTGGCCGTGCAGCAGGCGCGGGTCAGTACCGAATTCGCTGCGCTGCTGGCGCCGCGCAAGGGCCAGGCCGCACCCGACGCACTGGCCAACTACTGGCGCAGCCTGCCCGACGGCAGCAGCGCACCACTGCTGGCCGAGGCCGGCTTCCTCGATGCCAACGGCGCTGACCAGTCGCTGCGCGATTTCGCCCAAAGCACCGGTGTGAAGTCCTTGTCTGATGCCGCGCGTGCGCGGCTGGATCGCGTGCTGCCGGCACTGCTGCATGCCGCCACGCGTTCGCCGCAGCCCGACGCCGCGCTCAAGCGCGTACTCGGCCTGTTGCAGGCGGTGCTGCGCCGGACCAGCTATCTCGCGCTGCTGGACGAGCAACCGAGTGCGTTGGCGCGGCTGGTGGATGTGCTGGCGCGCAGTGCACTGCTGGCCGAACGCCTGGCCGCGTATCCGCTGCTGCTGGATGAGCTGCTGGACGTGCGCGTGTCCGGGCCGATGCCCGACGCCGCCGGCATGCTGGCCGAGTGCCAGCAGGTGCTGGCGGTGGAGGATCCCGAATCCGCGCTGCGCTGGCTCAATGAAACGCGGCTGGCACTCAGTTTCCGCATGGCGATGGCCACGCTGGATGGCCGCCAGGGCGCGGTGGACAGCACCCGGCAACTGGCCGAGCTGGCGCAGGCGGTGGTGATCACTGTGCTGGCGATGGCCGAAGCGGACATGCGCGCCGCACACGGGGAGATTCCCGGTGGGCGCTTCGCGATCATCGGCTACGGCAGCCTGGGGGGCCTGGAGCTGGGCTTCGGGTCCGACCTGGACCTGGTGTTCCTGCACGACAACCCCGCCGGGGTGGACGCCAGCGATGGTGCACGGCCGTTGGAGCCGGGCCGCTGGTACGCGCGTCTGGCACAGAAAGTGATGGCACTGCTTGGCGCGGTCACCGCCGCCGGCCGCCTGTACGACATCGACGTGCGCCTGCGCCCGGACGGTGGCAAGGGTTCGCTGGTGTCTTCGTTGGCCAGCTACACCGAATACCAGCGCGAACGCGCATGGACCTGGGAACACCAGGCCTTGGTGCGCGCACGCGGCGTGGCCGGTGATGCCAGCCTGCTGGCCGACTTCGAACAGGTGCGTGCGCAGACGCTGGGACGTGAGCGCGATCCGGCCACGCTGTATGCCGATGTGCTGAAGATGCGTGGCCGCATGCGCACCGAACTGGACCGCAGCGATGCCGCGCGGCTGGACCTGAAGCAGGGTGCGGGTGGCGTGGTGGACCTGGAGTTCCTGCTGCAGACCGGCGTGCTGGCGCGCAGTGCGCAGCACGCGGCGCTGCTGCAGCCGCGCGATACGCCGTCGTTGATCGATGCGCTGGCGGTTGCCGGTTTCCTGCCGGAAGGCACCGCGCAGGCCGTGCATGGCGCGCATGCCACGCTGCTGGACGTAGGCCTGGCCTGCACGCTGGATCGGCGCCCGCGGTTGGCACCGACTACACCGGCGATTGAAGAGGCGTGCGCTGCGATTACGGCAGCGTGCAGAGCCGCGGCGTTGCCGTTCGGGTGATGCACGGTCGTGCGGGAATGCGCTCTTGGTAGGTGCCAACCTTGGTTGGCACAACCCATCAGCGTTCATGACCCCGGCAACAGCGTGCCAACCAAGGTTGGCACCTACCAAGGCATGTGGGGGTCAGCTGGCGGCGCGCAGCGGCGCCATCTTCCACAGCAGCGCGCGGAACGGGGCCAGCAGGCAGACGCCGATCGCCAGCTTCACCGCCAGGTCACCCGCCGCCCAGCTCACCCACGGCAGGGCGGAACCAGCAAACGCGATCGACCAGAAAATGGTGGTATCCACCGTCGCACTACAGGTGGTGGCCACCATCGGTGCGCGCCACCAGCTGCCACGGCGCAGACGATCGAACACGGTGATGTCCAGCAGCTGCGCCACGATGAAGGCCGAGCACGAGGCAATGGCGATGCGCGGCGTCGCCACCCAGATCGACAGCAGCACCGCCACCAGGAAGCCGATCCACGCTACGCGGCGCGCCGGGCCCGGGCCGAAGCGGCGGTTGATCAGGTTGCTGACCAGGAACGCCACCGGATAGCTGAAGGCACCCCAGGTCAGCCAATCGTTGATCGGATACTGCACCAGTACGTTGGACAGCAGCACCACCGCGCCCATCGCCAGCACCGCCAGCACCAGGGCGCGCGGGGTCAGCGGGGCGAACAGAGGGGCAGGACGCACGGACATGGCGAGCCATGGGGGGACAAGGGGAATTACCCATTATCCGCCCGGCCCGCGCCAAATCCAAAAACACTCGTTCAGCTTTACAGCGCCTCGCTCATCACATCGCCCGCGGCGTAGGCGGTGGGCACGTAGGCCAATGCCTGGCCCTGCGCGCTCTTCACGGTCCAGCCGGCACCGGCCTCGGTGGGGTCGAAATGCACCCGCTGCCCCACCACGAACGCGGCGGTCTGGTCTTCATGCACGCGCGCCGGCCACCGCAGGGTCGCGGTCTGGTCGGCCTTGTCCGGCACCTGCAGCTGCACCTGGCGCTCGCCCTCCGGGGTGGTCTCCACCTTCTTCACCTCCATCGGCGGCAGCGGCACCGCCTTGGTGCGCTGGGCTTTCTCACGGCGTTCGCTGGCCTTGAACGGCGCCTTGGACAGTTCGGACAGGCCTGCCGATGCGGCAAGGGGCACCGAGACCACGATCACCGAGGTGATCAGCACGCTGGCCTCGCTGCTGTTCAACTGTGGCGCGGCGCCAGCATGGGCGGTGGGCACCAGCAGTGCCGAGAGCAGCAGGGCGGACGCGGGAACGCGCAGGCAACGGAACATGGAGACCTCCTGGTCAATGTGAGGACGGCGGCTCAGCGCCGGGTATCGAAGATGTCGCGCGGGCCGGTGGCCTCGGGCAGGTATTCCAGCGGACGGCCCTGGTTGTCCTTCAGCTGCCAGCCCTGATCGTTGCCGGTCGGCTCGAAGTTCACGGTCTGGCCCACGGTGAACTGCACGGCCGGATCACCGATGCCGCGCGGGTACTGCATCGAGGCGGTGTTCCGCGGATCGTTGGCATCGCGCAGCTGCACTTCCCGTCGGCCATCGACGGTGGTGGCGATGGCGCTTACCTGCATCTGCGGCAGCTTGATCTGCTGCGGGCGGGCAAGCGGGCGGCCTGCGTCGGCTGCGTCCTGGGCTTCCTGGGCCGCCGCCGCACGGGCCGCGTTCACCATCTGCGAGGACATCTCCAGGCTCGGTCCCTGTGGGCCCGGGTCGTGGATGATGACGATGCGGCGTTCGGCATGGGCGGCGTTCGTGCAGAGCAGGCCAGCAACCATCACCATCGACATCAGGGAAACAGGCAGTGCGCGCATCTCGTTCTCCTTGCAGGATTCAGGGCGAGGCAGCGGTGGCTTCAGCCACCGGCACATGAGGGATCACCAGTTCCTGCTGCAGCTGGCTGCGCTGGTGCAGGAAGTCGAATACCGATTCCACGGTCACCACCGAATAGTTGCCGGAAATACGCTCGCCGGCCGGATGGTCGGTGGTGGTGGCGTTGGCCACGAACAGGCGCGCACCCACGCGCTTGCCGAGGCCGATATGCAGCACGCTGGGCTGGTACTTCTGCTGGCGCAGCCACTGCTGGGCCTGTTCGCGCTTGACGATGGCGGGTGCCCCATCGGCCTGCGCCATCGCTGCGGCCAGCACTTCCAGCACCCACTGGTTTGAGTTCTGGTAGTCGGTGGCGAACGGGTAGGCGACCACGTTGTACCTGGTTTCGTGCAGCGCCTTGGGCTGGATCGACGGCGATACCAGCATCGCTTTCAATGCAGCACGCAGCGGTGCCGAAGGCACGCCAATGCGCAGGTCGGTATGCCCGCCGCTCTCGCCGACGAAGTTGCCCAGGCCTTCGTGGTACAGCTGCGAGCTGTCGGTCTTGCAACGGTTGAGCAGGTGCATCGCGCGCCAGCGGCCATCGTCCTCGCGCAGCAGGAAGGCCAGGTGGCTGTGTCGCAGGCCGTAGCGGCTCAGATCCTGGCCGCCGCGTGCGGCGACCACCACGTCCACATCCGGCAGCGCGTCCAGGCGTTCGGCGGTGGTCCAGGCCACGTCCAGCATCGCCGCCTGCGAGGCGACGCTGGGGTAGCGTTCGCGGCACTCGGAACTGTTGGCCCAAGCGGGCGCGGTCACCAGCAGGCTGGTGATCAGCAGCGCAGCGCGGGGCAGGCGGGAGAAACGATCCATGTCGGTACCTTCAACGGCGGGCAGGCCCGCGCGCCGATCATACGCCGGTCAGCGCAGCGGACGGTCCACGCCCTTGCGCTTGAGCTCGCGGTCGCAGGCCTCGCTGATCGGCGCGATCGGCAGCGGCGGGCGCTCGCCCGTCTTCGGATCGCGCAGCGCCGGCTGTTCGCGGTATGCATCCAGCTGCTGCTGGCACTGGTAGGAAATCGGGTCCAGCTCGGTGGGCGTAGTGGAGCAGGCAGCGAGCAGGGCCAGTGGCAGCAGGAGCAGGGGGCGCATGAAGACGTTCAGCGTGAGGGGGGAAGCTGGACTCTAACCGTGCAGCCGGATCCAAATGTTCAGAAATCGCTGCGCACCCGGTTAACGGAGGGCCGGAGCAAGTCGGGGGCTTAGGCCATGTCGCGGGGCTTGGGCCGCGGCGCGGTAGAGTCGACTGTTAGCCGACTATCGCGCGCAGCGCGGGGTTTTCAGCGGTATCGCCAACAGCAGTCGACTAACAGTCGACTCTACAACTCCTTCGCTGTTTTCCCGGGCTCTTGCGAAAAGCCAAGCCGCGCTTTCACTTCCGCGGCCACCCGAGCGGTCTCGCGCAACGGCTCGATGCGGTCGTACTGCCAGTCCAGCCAGTGCGCCTGCAACCGCCCGCGCTCGCGCAGCTGCTGCTGGAAGCGCGCCAGCCGACCCTGCGCGGTATCGGCCAGCGCCACCATCACCGGCATGCGCGTGGCGCAGGCTTCAGACAGCAGGTTCACCGAATCAGGCGACACCACCACGCGGTTGGCCCAGCCGAGCAGGCCGCCATAGGGATTGGTGCCGTCGCCACCATCGCCCCAGATCACGTGCGGCAGGTCCGCGAAGGTCGCACGCAGGATCTCGGCCAGTGCCGGCGGCGTGCGTCGCGAGGTGGTGGCCAGCAGGCTGCCACCCTCGCTGCGTATCTGGTCGGCCAGCGCACGGAACACAGCGACCATCGCCGTTTCATCCCACGGCGCCAGCGGCGTCGGTCCACCCACCAGCAGCGCGGTGCGCGGGCCGGGCAGGGTGCTGAAGCCGGCGAACGCGGCGCGGCCCCAGGCCAGCCAGTCATCGTCCACCGGGTTGAGGCTGCCGAGCAGGGTCAGCACATTGCTGCCGCGCAGGGCATCGTGTTCGGGCACCACCACCACATCCCAGTGGCGTGCAGCGATGCGCGGGTCGAGGATCTGCACCACCTGGCTGCCACGGGCGCGCAGCACGCGCAGCGCGCCCGCAGCCTGGCGACCACAGCCGATCGCCAGTGGCGGGGGCTCGGCGGCCAGTGTCGCGAAGGCCTCGCCGTAGCCGTTCACATCGCCCGGCAGGCGGCGCGGCGACAGCCAGCGCCAGGGGGCGCGCGGCTGCAGGACCAGCGGCCGATGGGCGCCCTGGCGCAGCGCCGAGGCCAGCGCGACCGCCTGGCGGACATTGCCCGCGCGGCCGTCAGTGACCGTCCAGGGTGCGCTCGATCGTTTCACCATTGGCATTAATTCGTTTCAGCCCTGCTGGGTGTTGCAACAGTCGCGACACTCTACACTGCGGCTCGTCGATTCGCCCCGCGCCGCCCGCGGGCACTGACTTCCCTTCGCTGCCCTGGAGATCCACCGATGTCCCACGCGCTCGACGCTGCTGCCCTCGATCAGCTGTTCCGTACTGCCCGCACCCAGAATGCTTTCCTGGACAAGCCGGTTCCTGAGAGCCTGTTGAAGGAACTGTACGACCTGGTGAAGTGGGGCCCGACCGCCGCCAACACCACGCCGGCCCGCTTCGTCTTCGTCACCTCGAAGGAAGCCAAGGAAAAGCTGGCCCCGGCCCTGTCCGAAGGCAACCTGGCCAAGACCATGGCCGCGCCGGTCACCGTCATCATCGGTTTCGACCTGGACTTCCACGAGAAGCTGCCCTATCTGTTCCCGCACACCGATGCCAAGGCCTGGTTCGATGGCCCGCAGGAAGGCCGCCACGAAGCCGCCATCCGCAACGGCAGCCTGCAGGGCGCCTACCTGATCCTGGCCGCGCGCGCGCTGGGCCTGGATGCCGGCCCGATGTCGGGCTTCGACCCGGCCAAGGTGGACGAAGCATTCTTCGCCGGCACCGCCATCAAGTCGAATTTCCTGGTCAACCTGGGTTACGGTGACTCGGCGGGCCTGTTCCCGCGTCTGCCGCGCCTGTCGTTCGACGAAGCGGCGCGCATCGCGTAAGTCGTTGTATCGGTTTCGGGCCCGCCGTCCCGCGGCGGGCTCTTGCTGCACCGTGTACCCACCCTACGATCCGGAGAGTTCCTGAGATGAGCGCCACCCGTAAACTGCTGCTGCCGCTGGCCCTGACCCTGGCCATCGCCGCCTGCTCCAAGCCGGCCGACACCGCTGCCCCGGCCGCCGATGCCGCCGCCCCGGCCACCACCGAGCAGGCCGCCACCCCGGCGGCTGATGCCGCTGCTGCCGCCCCGGCCGCCGAAGCGATCAAGATCGCCTCGGGCACCTACAAGCTGGACCCGAGCCACACCGACGTGCTGGCCCAGTGGAGCCACTTCGGCTTCTCCAACCCCAGCGCGCACTTCGGCAATGTTGAAGGCACCCTGGTGTACAACGCCGAAGACGTGACCAAGTCCACCGTGGAAGTGAAGCTGCCGCTGAGCGGCCTGAACAGCTTCACCGCCAAGTTCGACGAGCACCTGAAGAGCGCCGACTTCTTCGACGCCGCCAAGTTCGCCGATGCCACCTTCAAGAGCACCAAGGTGGAAGCGGCCGGCACCAACAAGCTGACCGTCACCGGCGACCTGACCATCAAGGGCATCACCAAGCCGGTCACCCTGGACGTCACCGTCAACGGCGGCGGCGAGCACCCGATGGCCAAGGTTCCGGCGGCTGGCTTCGATGCCACCACCACCCTGAAGCGCAGCGATTTCGGCGTCGGCGCGTATGCCCCGAACGTCAGCGATGAAGTGAAGATCCGCATCACCACCGAAGCCACCGGCGAAAAGCCGGCGGCTTGATGCCCCCCGCTCACTCGTCGTGAGAAGGCAGAAGGCCCGCTGAAAAGCGGGCCTTCTTTTTGGGCAATGCGATCCCCGTCGATGGCGCGTGGAAACTTCGCACTGCGTGGGAAACCTGCACTGCACGAGAACCCTGCACCGCGCGGAAAACCTGCACTGCACGAAAACCCTGCACTGCACGGAAAACCTGCACTGCACGAAAACCCTGCACTGCACGGAAAACCTGCTTTGGTAGAGTCGACTGTTAGTCGACGGCTCTTCGCGGGATGCCAAAACCCCGCGCTGCGCGCGCGAGTCGACTAACAGTCGACTCTACCGCTGGTCGGTTCCATCACGCGCCGGTCGGTTCCATCACACGCCGGTCGGTTCCATCACGCGCCGGTCGGTTCCATCACGCGCTGGTCGGTTCCATCACGCGCTGGTCGGTTCCATCACGCGCCGGTCGGTTCCATCACACGCCGGTCGGTTCCATCACGCGCCGGTCGGTTCCATCACGCGCGGGTCGGTTCCATCACACGCTGGTCGGTTCCATCACATCGTGCGCGGCGCGCTCAGCGCAGCGTGCCCAACCATGCCACGCAGGCTTCGCTCGGGCTCTGCTTGGCCTTCACCGCCAGCCCGCCCACGCGCACGAAGGTCTGCGCCGCCTGCGCCACCACCTGGCGGGCGATCAACGCGGCCTGCTTGGTCGCAGCCTGCTGCTTGCGCAGCTGCACGATATGCACCGACGGGCGGCCCACCGGCGCGTACTTCTGGTCGCGGCGCAGCACGTCGGCCACCTGCGCCACTTCGAACTCGGCCTGCAGGTAGCGGTGCTGTGCTTCCACCAGTTCGCGCAGCGGCGTGCGCAGGGCAACGGTGTCGGCGAAGGCGGCCAGCGCCGCATCGCAGGCGGCGTCATCGGCAAAGCGGGTACGCAGCGCATCCACGCTGGCCAGGGTCAGTTTGGCCATGTGGGCCTCGTTGCTGCAGGAAAGGAGCGCGATTGTCGCATTGGTTGGCGTGCTCCGGGCCGGGAGGCTTCCGCTTTGGTAGAGTCGACTGTTAGTCGACTGCTCTTGGCGCGATGCCGGAAACCCCCGCGCTGCGCGCGTTAGTCGACTAACAGTCGACTCTACCTGGCTGGCATTTCAGGCGCAGCCGCACCCACGGAAGGAAGACCCATGCAGGACGCGCAGTACTGGTTGAACGAATTCTGGTCGGGCCTGAGCCTGCTCGACCTGCTGGGCGGCAGCCTGCTCGGCACGCTGCTCGGCCTGGTTCTGGGCCTCCTCGGTTGGCGCTGGCTGCATCGCCGCGGCTGGCTGCAGCGGCGCAAGCGCTGGCATCACTGGCTGCTGGCCAGCTACGTGGTGCTGCTGCCGCTGGCCACCGCCTTCTTCGGCCTGCAGCTGGGCTTCACCGCCGGTGCGCACCGCGCGCTGTTCAAGCAGCTCGATCATTTCCAGCCACACCTGCAGACGCTGGTGGAAGGCTGGAGCGAAGGCTTCACCGATTCGCTGGACGACCCGCGCATGCGCGATGCATTGCGCAGCCAGGGCACGGTGGGCGATGTGGCCGAGACCGTCGCCTCGGCCTATCTGAGCGAACACCCACTGCCCGGCCTCGACCGTCTTGGCGATGGCCCCTTGGCACGCGGTGCGGGTTGGGTGGACGCGGCAGGGGGCCAAGCCGCCGGTCGCGGTCCCTGCTGTAGAGCCGAGCCCATGCTCGGCTCATCGCGCGTAGCGCGATGGGTCCATCGGTGGCCGAGCGGAGAGCAGCCGAGCGTGGGCTCGGCTCTACACCGTCAAGAGCGTGCGGACCAACGGTCCGCACCCACCGCCTTTTGATCAATCGCCGTCGGTTTCGTCCGGGTGGGCCTTCCAGTAGCCAGTGGAACGAATCCAGTCGCGCGGCACGCCCAGGTGGCCTTCGATGAACTTGCGCATCATCCGCGCACGGCGTGATTCGGTGGCGATCCAGTAGAAGACATCACCGTCCGGCGCCTCGAAGTCGGTCAGCATGTCTTCCAGCAGCGTACTGCTGGCCGCCGGGAAGCCGTTGCGCTCCAGCCAGTGGATGCGCACGTTCTCGTACTGCGGCAGGTCCTGGCGCTCGGCCTCGTCGCGCACTTCGATGAAGGCCTGCACCTCGGCGCCGTCCGGCAGCACGTCCAGCCAACGGGCGATGGCGGGCAGCGCGGTTTCATCGCCGATCAGCACATAGGCGTCGTAGGTGTCGGCCACCACGAACGAGCCGCGCGGGCCGCCGATCACCAGCGTGTCGCCCGGCTGCGCGCGTTCGGCCCACGGCCCGGCAATGCCCTGGTCGTGCAGCACGAAGTCGATGGCCAGCTCGCCGGTCTCGTGGTCCCACCAGCGCGGGGTGTAGTCGCGGGCGGGCGAGGGCTCCTTGCCGTCCGGGTAGCTGCGGCCTTCGGCGGTCAGCACCGGCAGCACCATCTCGCCCGCAGCGTTGGGGAAGAACAGCTTGATGTGGTCGTCGGCGCCGGGCGAATCGAAACCGGCCAGGTCGTCGCCACCCAGCACGATGCGGCGCATGTGCGGGGTGACCTCTTCGGTGCGCAGCACGGTCAGCTCACGGAAGCGCACATCCAGGCGCAGGCGCGTGTTGTTGTGTTCGGTCATGGGGATACCTGTAAAGGTGTCGCGCGGGGGCGCGCGGCATGGGGGAGGACCTGGCTGGAATCAGTCTGGCTGGGTCGTTGAAATCGGTGGTTGCTCGTTACCGGCGGTACCGTTGAGCAGGGCCGAGGCCCGGGTCAGCAGCGCGGCCACTTCGTCCGCCTCGCCCTCGGCCCAGCGTCCGTGGTGGTGCACCAGCGCCCGCTTGAACTCGTGCAGGGCGCCGGCCAGCGGCGCCGGCAGCGAGGCCTTGGTGATCTCGCGGGCACGGTCGAAGGCGCGTCGCTGCGCCAGCCGCACCTGGGTGCGCTGCACCTTCAGCTCGAACTCGCCGGCGGCGGTGATGCGGAAGATCCGCTTGCCGTCCACTTCCTCGGCCTCGATCCAGCCGGCCTGCTCGAAGCTGGCCAGCAGCGGGTACATGGTGCCGGCGCTGGGCGTGTAGGCCTGCATGAACTGGTTGCTGATCAGCTGCATCAGCTCGTAGCCATGGCGCGGCTGCTCGCCGATCAGGGCCAGCACCAGCAGGCGCAGGTCGCCACGGCTGAGCACGCGCGGCTGGCCGTTGCGACGGGGTACCGCCGAATCGGTGGAACGGGCTCTGGGAGAGGGGCTTCGGCTCATTTCGATATATCGGTAAACGAGTGTGCAAACGATATATCGATATGTCGAAAGCGACAACACCCGATCCGGCCACAAGCACGTGCAATTTGGGCCACGGCCAGCGCCATCCACAGCAAAAGGGGCGCCCCTTGCGAGGCGCCCCGGCGATGCTGTGGAAGGGAGCAGGGCCACCAGGCCCATCACTCACGGGCCACCTTGGGCCCGCGGTCTGCGGCAGTCCAGAGGCGGGTGCGACACGTTGTCGCCGGTTCAGTAGCGAAGCCCGAACGTCGCCCGCCGTGGCCCCGACGCTGCCCCACAACCGTCATCGGCCGCAGTAACACTGCGTCCTGCACATGGACGCAGCGGTCCTGATGCGACAGCCGGGCACCGGCCGCAGGAGGCCGTAGCGGCCGGAAACAGGGGCCTGTCCTGCTGCTGGACAGGGCGGGACAGGCCTTGCGGACACTGGCCGCCTGCATCCATACGCCTGCGTAGCCAAGTGACGAAAGCCCTTGGTGCGCTACACTTTGCGGTCTAGAAATCTATACAACAGTCGCGCGCGTGCGTGCGGTTATGGGAGCGCTAATGAACTGGTTGAACGAGGTGCTGAACAACGACCCGAATCCTGTGGAAACCCAGGAGTGGATCGAGTCGTTGAAGGCCGTTATTGATGTCGAGGGCTCCGAGCGCGCGCATCAGCTGCTGGAAGGCATGGTGGAACTGACCCGTCGCTCGGGCGCCTACCTGCCGTTCTCTCCCACCACCGAGTACGTCAACACCATCGAGCCGCAGCTCGAGGCCAAGAGCCCGGGCAATGCCGAGCTGGAATGGCGCATCCGTTCGATCATCCGCTGGAACGCGATGGCCACCGTGGTGCGCGCCAACCGCAAGCCGGGTGACCTGGGCGGCCACATCGCCTCGTTCGCCTCCGGCGCCACCCTGTACGACGTGGGCTTCAACCACTTCTGGCGCGCCCCGAGCGAAAACCACCCGGGCGACCTGCTGTTCATCCAGGGCCACAGCGCCCCGGGCATCTACGCACGTTCCTTCCTGGAAGGCCGCATCAGCGAAGAGCAGCTGGACAAGTTCCGCATGGAAGTGGACGGCGGTGGCCTGTCCTCGTACCCGCACCCGTGGCTGATGCCGGACTACTGGCAGACCCCGACCGTGTCGATGGGCCTGGGCCCGCTGGCCGCCATCTACCAGGCGCAGTTCATGCGCTACCTGGAAAACCGTGGCCTGATCGAGAAGTCCGACCGCAAGGTGTGGTGCTTCATCGGCGACGGCGAGAGCGACGAACCGGAAACCCTGGGTGCCATCGCCCTGGCCGGCCGTGAAGGCCTGGACAACCTGATCTTCGTGGTGAACTGCAACCTGCAGCGCCTGGACGGTCCGGTGCGCGGCAACGGCAAGATCATCCAGGAACTGGAAGGCGTGTTCCGTGGCGGCGGCTGGAACGTGATCAAGCTGCTGTGGGGCGGTTATTGGGATGCCCTGCTGGCCAAGGACACCAACGGCGTCCTGAAGAAGCTGATGATGGAAACCGTCGACGGCGAATACCAGAACTGCAAGGCCTTCGGCGGCGCCTATACCCGCGAGCATTTCTTCGGCAAGTACCCGGAAACCGCCGCGATGGTCGCCGGCCTGAGCGACGACGACATCTGGCGCCTGAACCGTGGTGGCCACGACCCGCACAAGGTGTACGCCGCCTACCACCAGGCCGTGAACACCAAGGGCATGCCGACCGTCATCCTGGCCAAGACCGTGAAGGGTTACGGCATGGGCAGCGCCGGTGAGGCACTGAACCCGACCCACCAGACCAAGAAGCTGGACGACGAAGCGGTGCGCCACTTCCGCGACCGCTTCAACATTCCGGTGACCGACGCGCAGCTGGCCGACGGCCAGGTGCCGTTCTACCACCCGGGCCCGGATTCGCCGGAAGTGCAGTACCTGCAGGAACGCCGTGCCGCGCTGGGCGGTTACCTGCCGCAGCGCCGCCGCAAGGCCGACAAGACCTTCGTGGCGCCGAAGCTGGAAGCCTACGAGCGCCTGCTGAAGAGCAGCGGCGAGCGCAGCTACTCCACCACCATGGCCTTCGTGCAGAGCCTGAACATCACCCTGCGCGACAAGGAACTGGGCCCGCACATCGTGCCGATCGTGGCCGACGAAGCCCGTACCTTCGGCATGGAAGGCCTGTTCCGCCAGATCGGCATCTACGCGCCGTTCGGCCAGAAGTACAAGCCGGTCGACGCCGACCAGCTGATGTTCTACCGCGAAGACCAGAGCGGTCAGGTGCTGCAGCAGGGCATCAGCGAGCCGGGCGCGATCAGCTCGTGGATGGCCGCCGGTACCAGCTACTCGGTCAGCAACGTGCCGATGCTGCCGTTCTACATCTACTACTCGATGTTCGGCTTCCAGCGCGTGGGCGACATCGCCTGGCAGGCCGCCGACATGCGTACCCGTGGCTTCCTGCTGGGCGGTACCGCCGGCCGCACCACGCTGAACGGTGAAGGCCTGCAGCACGAAGATGGCTTCAGCCATCTGGTGGCTGGTGGCATTCCGAACGTGCGCAGCTACGACCCGACCTTCGGCTTCGAAGTGACGGTGGTTCTGCAGCACGGCACCAAGCGCATGATGGAAGACCAGGTGGACGAGTATTACTACGTCACCCTGATGAACGAGAACTACACCCACCCGGAAATGCCGGAAGGCGCGGCCGAAGGCATCGTCAAGGGCATGTATCTGCTGACCGACGCCGGCAAGCCGAAGAAGGGCGAGCTGCGCGTGCAGCTGCTGGGTTCGGGCACCATCCTGCGCGAAGCCATTGCCGCCGCCGAGCTGCTGGACAAGGACTTCGGCGTGACCGCCGATATCTGGAGCTGCCCGAGCTTCAACGAACTGCGTCGCGATGGTTTCGACGTGGAACGTGCCAACCGCCTGCATCCGGAAGGCGAGCAGCGCAAGGCCTACGTGACCGAGTTGCTGGAAGGCCGCCAGGGCCCGGCGATTGCCGCCACCGACTACGTGCGTGCGTATGCGGATCAGATCCGCGCGTTCGTGCCGATGAGCTACACGGTGCTGGGTACGGATGGTTTCGGCCGTTCGGATACGCGTGCGAACCTGCGCCGGTTCTTTGAGGTTGACCGGTACTACATCGCGCATGCCGCGATTGCGGCGCTGGCGAAGGAAGGGAAGATGACCGCGAAGGATGTGGCCCGGGCGATCAAGCAGTACAAGATTGATCCGGAGAAGGCTAATCCTGTTGGGATTTGATTTCGTCAATTAATTGTCGCGAAAAGAGGGCGGCCATTGGCCGCTCTCTTTTCATTTGGGGAGCCCAGAACCCGCTGTCAAATTCCCTTCAGCTCTTCCTAGAGAGAAGTGACTAGGCTTCCGATTTCACATAACTCGATACGTCTGCTTGGAGAGGCCTTCACGTCTGCTGGACAGTCTCAAGGGAATGTGTAGTGCCAATTCCAGCTGAAGCTGGTGTGCCAAATGCGACATCCCCTGGTAGTCTTCTAGGACCTAAAGGCTCAGTTCAGGGAGGGGCAATGGCTGTCACATGGGATCCACTTCAAAACGGTAATGACATTGATGGCGAGATAATTGCTGCCGCTCAGAAGAGACAGATAAAGAACATCCTCAAATCATATGTTGGGATGTACGACTCGTTCTCAGAGCTTCTTCAGAACGCGCTCGACGCGCTTGACAGACGATGTTCTGAGGATGGGGATGGCTATAAGCCAAAGCTTTGGATCAGAATTGATCTAGCTGAAAATTCATTTTCGGTAGTTGACAACGGCGTTGGATTTAAAGAAAAAGAGTTTAAGTCGTTTCTTGCGCCGAATATTTCTTTCAAGGATGGAAGGAAGACGCGGGGTAATAAAGGGGTGGGAGCAACCTATATCGCATATGGGTTCGATAGCTTGACATTTGCGACTAAAGGTAACGGCTATCTTTTTTGTGGCGAAATGCTGGGAGGTCGGACTTGGGTTGATGACGAGAACGGTATCGTCGTCAGGCCTGTCGTTGAGGAAGCCCTGAGTTCAAGTCAAACTTTTGATGCGATTGATCGAGGCTCCTACTTTCGGATTGTGTTCGGAGGTGTAAATTCCAGGCCGAAGTCGCTGTCTTGGTATCAGGCCACAACTGCCGAGCAATGGCTTTATCTTCTCCTGATTAGAACACCTTTGGGATCTGTTCCCTTTATCGGAGAGGCGGAGTCTAAGGTGACCTTTGATTTAGAGGTGATCAGTCAAGATGGAGCTGTTACAAGCATTTCGAATGCTCCGCCCTCTTATATGTTTCCGCACCTTAAAATCAAGGCGAGTATAAATCTTAAAGATGTTCTTGATTATCAGGAGAAGGCTCTCAAGGACGGGAAGGATCCTGGGGCTCTACCCTCAAAGTACTCAAAGCTAAATGGAATATACGAGTTCTTTGATACTGGTAAGCTTCTCGAGATGAGATCGCTAGGCGTCGATGAAGATATTTCGAGAGTTATTTCCGAGTTCTCTGTGGAGGCTTACGGTTATTTTTCTTACTCAACTTCGATCTGGGATCAGTTGAACGATTCAGTCGCCAAGTTGAGAAGGGGATACCGAATTTTGCGGGGCGGTCTCCAGCTCGCGAACAATAGGATGATTCAAGGGGACTTAATCGTGATCCCGCTGACTTCGAATACTGGTTATCAGAATCAAGCTCATATATTAGTTCACTTCAAAGGCGCAGACCCTGACCTGGGAAGAAAGGGATTTCAGCCCGAGCTGAGAACCGCGGCTGAGGCTATATCCGTAGCTATCGTCAACCGTCATAAGCAGTGGCGATCAAAGCTTCTAAAAACGGACAGCGGAGCTAAGCCGGAAATCTCCAAAGAGCTGGAATTGCATGAATGGGTAAGGCAGCAGGAAAAATACGAAAGTGATAATCCCCTAGTTATTGAAAACAAAAATTTCTTTGCTCCGGTTCGAGAGATTTCAATAACTTCGATTCCTCAGTCTGAGCAGGATGTAATTGTCCTATTTAATCAACTAATCGCTGGCGGCGTTATTCGTGGCATACGCTTGCTTGCTACCAATCAAGTTCGCCAGTACGACGGGATATTCAAGTTCTCGATTAAGGAGCCGCTCGCTAATCACGTCTTCGACAAGATGACGAACCCCCTTGGAGTTGAGGAGCTTCATCATGATGGCGAGCGGGTTAGTGCTCCCAAAATACTTGAATACAAGCATAGCCTTGACGGGTTGATTAGAGAATTTGAGAATGGAGAGAAAAGCGAGAAAGATGTCCATCTCGCGGTAGTTTGGGATATCGGAGAGGAGTGGAAGCGGACTTATGAGGCATTATCCTTGCTGGATCTTGACAACATTCATCAGCGTGATTTTCACGGCCTCACGCATGTTTTAAGTTCAGGCAACACAAGGCTCTATCTGATCGTTCTCAAAGAACTCGTGGCATATCTCAATAATGTTGACGGCGTTCAGGATTTTCAGAAGGTAATGTATGGAGGGGGCGGACAGTAGAATTGCGCCTTGATTCTGGCCAAAGCGATGTTGTTCTGAATTGCTTGCAGGGAATTCAGTTCGCGCCAGCGCGATTTTTTGATTCTTCTCCCATCTAAGGGATGCTCACGGCCGGCCCGCTAGCTTGTGGTTATCAAGACTACAAGCTAGGGCCGGCCGTGGCCGAGTGCCTCCCCCGGGAAAGCTGGGTCAAAGCGCAGCAGGGAGTTCGCCCGCATTGCGTACCATGGCAAGCGAGGGGCGCGATGAAGAGGTCCCGTTTCATCGAGGAGCAGATCGCGAGCGCGCTCAAGTACGTCGAGCTGGGTATGGTGATCGGCCAGATGTGTCGCGAAATGGACATCGGATGCGACTTTTTAGGTCAAGTGCGCCGCGCAGTTGCTCGCGCTGTCTATCCTTTCCAATCTGTGGATGGTGCGCCGGCAGGTGGTGTCAGCTCGGGGCTAATCATGCCTGAGTGGGGGCCAGGCCGCCGAAGATGCATACGGGGACTGGGAGTCATCAAGTCCTAGAGACCGCCGCGCTGAAAATGCACTGATTGGTCGTTTGTTGGCGCCTTGACAGGAGCATTCCTAAACCAACAATGGCCGAAAGTGCATTTGGACAAGAATTATGGGTAGGGCGATAATTCCGGTGATTCATCGGTTTGGAGCGTTAGCGATAGCATCGACTCCTATCATCAGGGTCAGCTTCTGCCGCGGCTGCGCCAGGCCATTATTGTGTCCCTGGTATAAAGGTCTAGAGCAGAATGCCCAGCTGATCAGGGTTTAAAGGAACCTGTTTAGTCTTCTTCGCCCCGCTCTTCCTATTGCGCTGGCCAATCGGACTGACGATACCCCAATAGGTGGCAGCTTGAGCGAGGGTCATGCGCAGCAACTCCCTGCTGCCAAGCTCCACCAACTTTTTCGGTCGAATGGGGCGCAGTCCAGCAGCCTTCATAATTTCCGAAGCCACGGCACGCGCCAACGGCGGCGGGACTGAGTTGCCAATCTGGCGAGCGCCGTGCCACTTGGTCTCATGGAAACGGAACCAGTCCGGGAAGCCATGCAGACGCGCCATCTCACGCACGGTGACGCACCGGTTCCACTTGTAGTGGATGGGCCGTGGGCTCGTGAATGCGCCACGTGCCGAATCCGTGCCCGCGCGCAACGTGTTGCTGACTCCTTTTGGCGGCAGCTTGAGAAAACGAGAGATTGGCTCAACCTGGCCTGGAACGGTTTCTGCAAAGCGCCCGCGAGAAATATCGCTGTGGTTGGAGCGCATGCTGGACGTCATCACGGCCGGATCCCAGGCTCGGCGATATCCGAATGCCCAGCCATCCATCCCGTCGCATCGCATCAGTGACGCATACGCACTGGGTTTGCCTGTCTTCCTGATCCGAACTTCGTCAGTGACATTCAACTCCTGGAACCGTTCGGCATCCGGAAGGTCGTCCAGAGCGTCCTTGCAGGTGGGGCCTGAAGGAAGGCTCGAATCCTTCAGGCCGGGTTTCGCCGTGAGTGCGACCGGATAGTTGGGTACCGTCAGGCCGCGCTTGGCGCCCATCAAGAACAGTCGCTGCCTATCTTGCGGAACACCGTAGGAATAGGCGTTCAGCACCTTCCATTGAGTGACCACCTCGTAGCCCGCGGCCTGAAATTCCTCAATGAGCTCCTCAAGGAAGCGCCGGTGCTTGCCAAGCGTCAGTCCTTTCACGTTCTCAAAGACGAAGTAGTCCGAGTCGAGCTCGCGCACAATGCGGACGAAGTCCTTCACCAAGGAGTTGCGCGGGTCGTCGAGCGCACGTTGGCCCATCAGGGAGAACCCTTGGCAGGGCGCGCCGCCGAACACGACGTCGATCCTGCGGTCTCCAACCTTCGCTGCCGCACGAATCTGATCACCTGTCAAATCCGTCACCGAGCGGGGAATCACCGCACAATTCGGGAAATTGAACGCGTGGATCGCTGCATGGACGGGGTCAATCTCCACAGCAGCCACCACATCGAAGCCGGCTTGCTCGAAGCCAAGGCTGAGGCCGCCGGCTCCGGCGAAGAGATCAATTCCGATGGGTCTAGTCATGTTGCCAATTATAGAGCGGAGGAGGTCCGATGTTGATCGGAAAAGCGCCAGTCCAGGAGTAGGGGCTGGGGGGGGGGGCTGGACGATCCTAGATGCGCGCGGTCTCATAGCCTGAGAACGGCAAGATGAACAGCTAACCTCAGAGCGAACGCTTGGGCTAGAGTAGCTAGCATGGGCAGGTCGGCAGCTGGCGCTGCCGCAAATTTGCCCTAGCTACATCAGCCCTACGTTGACCGGATCTACAAAGGAAGAATTTTGAGCCCCTCCAGGAAATCCGCAAAGCCAAATCGCTACGTCGAGCTCATTGAAGAGATCTTCTTGAAGGGATACCGGGCGGGGGCCACGCGTGTGCCGTTCGAGCGGGAGGATCTCGAAAGGGCGGCGGCCGAAAGAGGGGTGCGGCTGCCGAAGAACCTCGGCGACGCCATCTATTCGTTCAAGTACCGCAGCAGTCTTCCAGCTTCAATCCTGCAGACGGCGCCTGATGGTCTGATGTGGGCAATTTATAGTGTCGGTCGTGCCAAGTACGAGTTCCGGCTGGAGCGTCCCCTCTCTATCGAGCCAAGGGCGAATCAGTTAGTTGTAAAGATTCCTGATGCGACACCGGAGATCATTCAGGCGCATGCGCTTGGCGACGAACAGGCCTTGCTCGCGAAGGTGCGATACAATCGGTTGGTAGATGTTTTTCTGGGGATTACCGCGTCTTCTCTTCAGAATCATCTGCGCACGACGGTAAAGAATATCGGCCAGATTGAGATTGATGAGCTGTATGTTGGGCTTGATCGCCATGGATGCCAGTACGTGATCCCAGTTCAGGCCAAGGGTGGCAAGGATAAGCACGGGAGGCAGCAGACAGAGCAAGATGTTGCGTGTTGTCGCGAGAAGTTCCCGGGGCTGATCTGTCGCCCAGTCTCCGCGCAATTCATCAATGCGAACAAGATTGCGATGTTCGAGCTCGCAATGCAGGATGACGAGATCAAGGTGGTCTCTGAGGAGCACTACGAGCTGGGGTCCTCAGCCAATATTACGGCCGACGATTTGGCGCTCTATGCGGGTCGGAGAAAGATCTAGTACGTGAATGTGGTGGCTCAGCATTTTCGCTGATTCATCCGAATTCGCCGGATCAATGACGCACAGCCATATCCCGTCGCTCCAAGTACTCGGAATCATGTGGGTGGATTTCATCTTGATGGCGTCAGGCCCCGACATCCGCAGTTCCTGGGATTGCACGTCGTTCATAAGAACGCCGTGCAGTCCCGAGCCTAGTCATTGCCGAGCACATTATCTGTTGCGTTGAAGGCTAACGCGGCTTGCAGATTTTTCAGTTCGGATCAGTCCGCTCGCAAAGCCCCAGGGCAGGTCAAAGTGTTCTGACGGTCTCGGGGCTGCCTCTTGCTCTTTGCTTCGATAAAACTGGATTGATCTCGAACTACGATCTCTCACAGATGGCCAATGCCCCGTACCGCGCCGATATAGACCACAGACCTCATTGGTAGCTCTATAGCTCTACAGACAGCTAGGAGACGAGAAAGAGAACGGGGCGCGACAAAGCGCCAATGGCTGCCAACCGCGTTACAGATGGCCGGGCCCATCTGGGCTACTCCCGCACCTGCAGTCGCTCAATAGCCTGCGCAGTCAATGCCACACACGCCATCTTCAATCCTTCCATCACCCGGTCCCCCAGGTACTCCTCGGGCGCGCCGTTCTGCCGAGTCCGCTCCGCAGCCAGCATCAGCTCCGCCACCACACGCAGCCCGGCCAGGGCGCAATCCGCATCCGCCAACTGTAGGCAACGCCCAGGAAGTTGATGCCGCTCCGGCCAAGGCTGGCCGTCCGCAGCCGCCCCGGTACCGATGCGATGCAGCGTGGCGACGAACGCGTTTGGATCGGGGGAGGGCGCGCGCTCGGTCTCGGCGTTGTCCGGATCGTACTGCGCGTGCAGGGAACGGAAGTCCGATGTGTTCATGGCAATGCTCCGTACAGGACAGACAGCAGCGCCACCAATAAAGGTGGCGGACGGTGCGGGCTCGAAAACCGGTAAATGCCAGACCGGCGGGTCCGAAGACCCCCACGCACCGCCCGCCATGGAACGCGAACGGATTGCCAGCCGACACCACATAAAAGGTGACGTCGGCTGGCAAGCGCATACAGCTGGCATAAACACGGGTTTTCGAGTCCCGCGCCACCCTTTTCCGGTGGCACGCCAAGAGATACCCGCGCAGCTGCCAAATGCCAAGAAACTGCAGAACCGGCGATCGCCAGTCCTGACGCTTTCGGCATTGTCGCACACGGTGTTAAGCCGGCAAGCGATTGCGCCGCAACGGTCTTGAAGGGCTTGGCGTTATTGGCCCCAAGTGCAGGAATGCCCGCAGTCAGGGCCATGGAGTAGGGTCAATCGCGACAGATTGGGCCGGCGGCTCAGCCGGGCGGCGCCTCGGCCGGAGGCACGAAGCTCAGACGCACCCGAACCCGCGCATGCCGTGCGACGCCCTCAACCACGACCGGATCAAAGCGCCACTGGTCCACTGCGGTAAAGGCCGCAAGATCGATCTCCCGCAGTCCACTCGACCGCACCACCATCACGTTGGAAACGTGGCCCAGCTCATCCAGCTGAGCAACTAGCAGCACCTGCATGGGACCCTGCAGCAAGGTATCGGGCGGCGTGGCAGGGGTCGTTGAATAAACAACGGCAGGCGCCTGCTGCAGCTCGAAGGTGGGGTTGTCACCACGCTCTACGAACACTTCAGTGGAAACCTGCGGGTCTGCCGCCATGGCCATGGCAGGTGCAGCGCCCAGCAGCATCAGAACGAGGTTCAGTGCCAGGGCGGTGTTCAGGCGGGGCATACGTGGCTTCCATTCCGGTGCGCTGCCAGCATAGCGGCCATCCACTGGCATCGCTTGCCTTGAATGCCGGCGTGGCGGACTGCTGCACGTGTCATACGGGCGTGCCCGGCCGTGGCCACAGCGCATCGTCGCGCTCCAGGTCGTAGTCGCTGCCGAACGCCAGTGCAGCCTCACGTGGCGGGAGGTCTGCGTAGCAGCCCAGCAGGTATTCATCCATGCCGGCATCGCTATGGTCGATGGCGAACAGGTGGAGGAGCTCCTTGTCGAAGGCTTCCAGCCATGTGGGATCGACTCTGCTCATGGTCGTCCTCCGGTGGGGAGAGAAGGATGGTTGTATTGCATCTCACAGGATGGGATGCGGCCGCGTCACTTCTCCATATTTCATAGTTTTCTGATTGTCCACCAATGCTCGCAACGGTAGAACAATGCCATTGTTTACTCATCGGAGCGTGTCACGCCTGATGCGGTCCAGGTCGTCCTCAACCCACTGGCAGTAGCTCGCAGCCCCATCCAGGCACGGCTGCTCCAAAGAGGCTCAAGTCCCTCGTGGGGCTGCCGATACCGACCTCAGGTTCGCCCTGCGACGTGCAGTGTCGCAGGGTTGTCGCACGCTATGGGCCGGCGCTGTTGCCGGCCAGCAGGACACGGGAAGATGTTGATGACGGGATGTCACCGCTGGAAGGTCCGGGTATGAGCCGGGCTGGTCACCGCACACCGCCGCCTGTGCCGGCGGATCATGCGCTGCCGGCCGTGCGTCAACCGCGCTTCTCGCTGGAGAAGGACGTAATCCTGGCTGCGCAGACACGCGTGCAGCTGCAGGAATGCCTGGCCCGCATCCGCCACCATCGCACCATCTACCGCGAATGGGGATTCGAAGCGGTTGATCCGCTCGGTCGTAGCAGCGTCATCAACTTCCATGGGCCCCCGGGCACGGGCAAGACCATGGCTGCCGAAGCGCTGGCCGGTACCCTGGGGCTGGGCTTCCACCACATCGGCATTGCCGAGCTGGAAAGCCGCTACATGGGCGAAACCGCCCGCAACATCCAGGCCGCTTTCAGGATGGCCCACGACAGCGCCTCGCTGCTGTTCTTCGACGAGGCCGATACGCTGCTCGGCGCACGCCTCTCCAACGTGACACAGGGCGTGGACAACGAAGTCAACGCGATGCGTTCCACCCTGCTGATCGAGCTTGAGCGCTTCGAGGGCATTGTGGTATTCGCCAGCAACTTCGCACGCAACTACGACGAAGCCTTCCGCAGTCGTATCAGCTATCACATCCACTTCGACCTGCCCGACAGGCTTGCCCGCCATGCGCTCTGGGACCGCATGCTGGTGCCCGGCATTCCGCTGGCTGACGAACGGGCGGCTCTGCTGGGGCGGGCCGCCGACGCTTCGCACGGTCTTTCAGGGCGCGACATCCGCACCTGCCTGCGACTGGCGCTGCCCAAAGCGCTGCTGGACGCAGACAGCCAACCCGCTCTGGCGAAGCTGGGCTGGCCGCACCTGCAACAGGCCATCAGTGACGTGCAGCGCGCACAGCAGCAGGTCGGGCGCAATGCGTCTTTCCCTGCCGCCGCGCAGGCGGCCCGCGATCTTCTCGGCGTGTAAGCACGCCCTTCCTCTACCACCAAAGGAACACAGCCATGGGATGGTTCACCAACGCAGTTGCGGCAACCGCACGCTTCGTCAGCACGGCGGCACAGACGGTTGCCAGTGCCGCACAGAAGACCTGGGAAGTAGTCAAGAAAACCGCGGTCAAGGTTGTAACCCTGGTAGCCAAAGACGGCGAGAAGACCGTCGCCAAGGCCAAGGATCTGTGGAAGACCGCGCGCCCCTACGTGAAACAGGCGACGGCGTTGTTGCACAAGGCAGGTGCTTCCCATCCGCTGATCAAGAATGTTGCTCTTGCCGTTGATGCACTGTTGGCACTGGAGAAGTCCCCGGTGCTGCACTGGATTGACAAGGCAGTGAGCTGGACCATCGAGCTCGCCAAGCGAATGAACGCGGCGATGGAGCAGGGGGTGCAGGTGGAGCTTGATGCTGCGGAGCGCGTCCAGGCCGAGCAGTACCAGCAGAAATTCCGCGATGTTGCCGGTAGCTTCAGCGGCGAGCAGGCCCACGCGGTGTCGGTGGTGGCGATGGTCAATGATCTGGTGCTTGCACAGGACAAGGTCAATGCACTGGTGGAGACCGGCGAGGTGGTCGACGTCGACCACTTCCTGCGCCTGCGCGCTACGCAGAAGCTGCTGAAGGAAGCGAATGCACGGTTTGCGACGGTGGATGCGGAGAGCCGCATTGATGCGGACGACATGTTCCTGGTGCGCGTGGCATCTGATCTGCTCAATGCAGATCCTTCTCTGTCGAGCGAGGATGCGCAGGCGCTGGACGACCTGCTGCAGCGCCGACATGGCCGCGGCCTGCTGCCGTTCGCCTTCGAGGAAATGCTGCCTGCATGGCACATGCGTAACCAGGCACTGGAGGCGCAGTGGGAGGAAATGAACGACACGCTGCCCGCCAGGCAGGTGAAGCTCCGCCGGCTGGAGGCGGAACTCTCCATTTCGGCAGATGGGCGCCTTGATGAAGCCGAACAGGCGGAACTGGATATTCTCCGTCTTTCCGTACCGCTTGAGCAGAAAGCATTCGACGACTTGGCGGAGGAAAAGCTGGCGCTGTCCCAATACCTGCATGCGGCTGAAGGCTTCCTGCAGGTACTCGAGCGCCCCGCAGAGGAGCTTGAGGCGGCTGGAATGGGCTACCTGATTGATGCCGGGCAGCAGGTTGGTGAGCTCATCATCCAAGGCGCTGAGCAGGGTAGGCAGTGGAACGAGTTCACGCCCAGGCAGCAGGAACTGATCATCGATTTCGCCAACATCTTCGAAGATGAATGCCTGGAGCGCGTGCAGCGCCTGGTTGAGGTTGCGGCCTGATGCTGGGGCACGTTGTTGACTTCGTCAAGCCGGATTTCAGCGAGCCGTTCCAGCTGGCCTTCTTCACGATCATCCTTGGTGCCGCAGCGGCGACCGTTGTGGGGGTGTGGCGCACTGCACGGCCTGATAACTGGAAGGCCAACTGGGAAGGCGCGGGGCGCGGCAATACCGGACTGGATGTAGACCATGGTTCGTTCAACGATGTGTGCGACGCCGTTGCCACCAAGCCGGAGAAGTATGCGGAGATCGTACCGGGACTGCTCCTGATCTTTGGCCTGTTGGGTACCTTTGTGGGCCTGGGTATTGCCTTGGACAGTGCCTCTTCCATCCTGCGCAATGCCAACGCGCAGAACGCGCTTGATGGCGGCATGGGCAACCTGCTGGAAATGATGGGGGGCTTGGGCACCAAGTTCAGGACCTCCACCTGGGGCATCCTCGGTTTCCTGCTGGTAAAGCTGATGTTGGCGGGCATGGGGCGGGAGACCCAGCGGCAGCAGTGGGTGATTGCCCGCATGAAGCTGGAGATGGACAAGGCCCGGCTTGCCGGCGAGCACCTTGAAGAGCAACGCAGCCAACGCATGCAGGATGCGCTGTCCGAAGTGGCCGTGCACATGGATGGTTCGCTGGACGAGCTGCTGCGGCAGGATCGCGGCCTGCGCCTGGCGCATCATGACGGTACGGCCGAAATGATGCAGCAGGCTGTGCAGGCGCTGGGCCTGCAGTTCATGGCGGCACTGGACCAGGATCGCAGCCTGCGGCTGCAGGCTGACCGTGCTGCGGCAGAACAGCTGACGGTGCTGCTTGGCGAGGCGTTCACGCAGCTGCAGCAATGCATGCAGGCCGATCAGGCCGCGCAACGGGGTGTGGCAGAGCAGGCTGCGCAGGCACTGGAAGCGCTGCTCACCAAGCAGGAGCAAGGTAACGATATTGCGCTGGATACCCGGCAAGTGCTGATGGGGTTCACTGCCTCGCAGAAGGCCTTCAGCGCTTCCATCCAGCACAGCGCCGATACCATGTCGGCCGCAGCTTCCAACATGAATGATGCTGCCGAGGACGTGTCTGGCGTCATCGCAGCCTTCGACGATGGCGTACGCAACACGCTGGGAACAATCAAGGAAGAGCTGGGAGGAACCATCGAACGCATGGATACCTCGCTGCGGGACAGCGTCAGCGCCATGGCCAGCAATCTGGGGACGATCGCGAGTGGCTTGAGCAGCTCGATCGATATGTTCACGACGGAATCAAAGCAGACCCTGGGGCAGGTTTCGAAGAGCATCGAAACGTCTTCCGACAGGCAGCAGAAGGGTCTCGAATCGCTCAAGCTCGTCACCGATGCGGCTCAGGAGAGCATCGCGAAGTCGACGAACTACATCAAGGCCAACAGCATCAAGATCAAGACCGGGCTCAAGGCGGTTTCAACTGCGGCCCGAAGCGCGGCGGAAGTGGGGGCGCAGTTGAAGGTCGCGCATGCCAGCCTGGAACTGGTGGGTGAGACTCTGCACAAGGTTCAGGCGGCGATGCAGCGCGATGGTAGTGAAGGCCAACAGCTACGCGAGGTGGTGCTCCAAGGCACCAAGGACCTGGTGGATGCGCACCAGGGTACCGATGTCCTGCTGAGGCGCCAGGCCGACAATCTGGAAGCGCTCAATGTGGAACTCCGTCGCCTGGTCCAACCCAAGGTGGAGGATGAGGCGGAGCTGGCCGGATGAAGGACAAGCCCAACGAATGGGTGGCCATCTCCGACCTGATGGCCGGCGTGCTGGCGGTGGTGATGCTGATGCTGGCCGTGGTCGTCCTGCAGCGCCAGTTCGCCGAGGCCCAGCACCAGCGCGACCTGGCTGCGCTGGATGCCGCCACTGGCAACCCGGTGGCTGAGCTGCTGCAGCAGGTGCAGGGAACCCTGGGTACACAGGGGGCAGGGCATTTGATCAGCGTAGACGTGGCCAGCCGTCGCATTACCCTGCGTGACGGTGTGTTCGCGCAAGGAAGTGCCTGTGTAACACCTGCCGCCAGTGCGGCCATGCAGGCGGTGGAAGCACAGGTGGAAACCTTCCTGCGCGACCACCCCGCAGGGCGGATCTTCGTGGAAGGGTATACCGATGATGCACCGGTAAAGCGCCCTGTCACTGACCTCGCGCGGTTCTGCACCGTCTACGACGACAACTTCGCGCTGTCGGCGGCGCGTGCCCGCGAGGCGCGCAAGACCCTGCTGGGGACGCTGGATGCCACCTCTGCACGGCGGATCGTGGTGGCCGGCTATGGCGACTCGCGACCATTGGCCGAGGTGCCGCCATCCGACCCGCGCAATCGCAGGGTGGAAGTGTTCTTCACCCTGGACGGCAGCCGTAGCTGAGCCATGTCGCAGCTTTCAGCGCTTGCCGGCCCGGAGCCAGGCTTCGGGCAGCCCCTCAAACAGGCTGTCCAGCGCGGAGGCAGGGCGGCACACCACCGGTGCCGACTGGCAGTTGGGGCAGTGGGTGAAATGGTTGAAGCCCTTGATGCGCACGTCCCCGCAAGGTGGAGTCGTGCGTTTCCAGCTGCAGTGGCTGCAGCTGTAGGTCCAGTGCTGCGTGCGGCCCCACATGGCAACCGCACTCACTCTTCTTCAGCGTTGTTGTACTGCTCGCTCAGCCAGCGACCCAGTCCATACAGCGCCCATCCGTATACAACCGTTGCTCCGATGATCCTGAACATGATCTTCCTCGTGGGGTCATTGCGTGCAGCCTTGGGGCGTCCGTGCCCCGCTGTCGTTCCGTGGTCTTCCATTCTGCGCAGGGCTGCGACAGCGGGCGTCGCGGCACGGGCGATCCTATGACGCACGCCATCGACAAGGAGAACCGCGTGTCACGCAACAGTACCGATACCCTGCAACGGCAATGGCACATGCTGCGCATGATCCCGCGCGCTCCGCGCCACATCACTGCGGGAGAGCTGTGCGAGGGGCTGGCGCAGCGTGGTATCAGGGCAGGCAAGCGCACCATCGAGCGCGACCTGCAGAATCTGCTGGGGACGTTCCCGCTGGAGTTGGACGAAACCGCGCGTCCCTTCCTCTGGAGCTGGCACAAGGACGCCAACTTCGACTTCATGCCGCGCCTGAGCGTACCGCAGGGCATGGCCCTGCTTCTGGCGCAGCAACACCTGAAAACGTTGCTTCCCGCTGCCACACAGCGTGAACTGCAGCCTCTGTTCCAGATGGCACGCAGGGAGTTGGCGGCAGGTGTCTGGAAGGATTGGCATCAGCGCACCGCAGTGCAGCCCTCGGTGAAGACCCTTCTGGCCCCTCAACTGGACGCCGAAGTGCTGGATGATGTGCATGAGGCGTTGGCACTGCGCCGCCAACTATCAGTGATCTACCGCTCCAAGGGCGCGCGCGAGGGCCGACGCGCGTTGATCCATCCGCTGGGTCTGATCATTCGTGGACAGGTGCACTACCTGGCCTGCACCTTCGATGGCTACCAGGACATCCGCCAGCTGGCGCTGCACCGCCTTTCAGAAACTCAGGTGCAGGCTGCCGCCTGCGTAGTGCCGCAGGATTTCGACTTCGCCGTGTACGCCGATAGGGCGGGGCGCTACGAAGACCAGGGCACAGTGCGGCTGATGGCCCGTTTCACGAGCGCTGCTGCAGAGCACCTGCGCGAAACCCCGTTGTCTGCAGACCAAGTCTTGCACGAGCTGGCTGATGGAGCGCAGGTGGACGTGGTGGCGACGGTATCGCTGGACCAGCCGCTGCGCTGGTGGCTGCGCGGTTTTGGCAGCCAGGTGGAGGTGCTGGAGCCAGCGTCGCTGCGGGCGGAGATGCAGGCTGATGTGCAGCTGCTGGCTGCTACATACGCGAACCCGGCGCTGCCAGCGGCACGTTCGTTCAGCAGCATCGCGAAATGCGGTCAATTCACTGGGTTAATGAAAGGAAGAATGATGGCAGGAAGTGATTGGGGGTTGCTCGGACCGGACCGGGTACCCAGCAACCGGCGCACCCGCACGCTCGGGCTGGGCCGGGCGGTGCGCCGTTTCAACGAACTGGCCGTTCCGGGCCTGGGCGGACTCTGGTATGGACGTCAGGCGCTGTACACCGTCTTGGCAATGGCTGTGGCCAAGCGGCTCAGGACGTGGAACATCCGTCGGTCGCATATCGAGGTCGCAAATGCCATCGAGGCGGTGGCCTGTACCATCGGCTATCGTCACAACGGATGGAGCCCGGACTGGCGGATGCGTGGCCGCAACAAGCTTTCCCACGATGTGGGGGCCCCCTCGTTCAAGCAGGCATGCCGGTCCAGCTATTACGTATCGCAGCCGATGCGCATGTCCACCGCGCAGGCACTGCCGTCGCTCGGCTTGGCGTCGGCCCCCAGCGTTCGGTTCAACGCGTTTGAGTGCAGCGAAGAGGCGGATGTATTCCTCGGCTCCAGCATTGGCCACCTTTTGGTGGGCAAGAACAGCCTGGTCGACCACCTGTGCTACTGGGTCATGGGCAGCCCACTCAGTTGGAAGAGCCACGGCGTCGTTGCGGCGCTGAATCCCTTGGAAGGATTGGATGAGGATGCCCGGCACTGGTTGCGGCATGCGCTCCTGAAGGGGGCGACCCTCACGGAGCAACAATGCCAGCGGCGGAAGGCCGCATGGGACTGGATGGCTTGCCTGCACGCCGAGCCGGGCAGCGTCGCGTCGTTGGACGACGTGCAGGGACCAGCCCAGCTGGACGCCGCGCACTGGCACGACCTGCGTGCGGGTACGAAGCTTGTCGACGTCCGCAATGCCGCAGTGGCGGTGCTGGACAGTGTCGAAGTCGAACTGGACGCGCGGCAGCGCCGTTCCCTGCAGTTGGATGGGACACTGCCACTCCCGGTGCATCAGGCATTGCAGGCATTGGTCGTGCACGCGCAGAGCTTCCTCGCGCTCAACCACTACGACGAGGATGCCAACCGATTCTGTAGCGAGTGCGTGGGCAACGAGGCCGACGTGCTGCGCGCGCTGTTGCGACGTGATGATCAGGTGCTCTGCCTGGTTGACGACTGCGCGCGCCCCGGACCGGCCTATAGCGGCCGTCCACCTGTGGTGGAGAAAGGTGAGCAAGGCGCGGATGAGGAGGTTGCCGAGACGGGGCGCAATGGCCTGCCGCTTCCGGCGGGCATCTCCTATCGCGTGGAGAACCTGTACCTGCTGTACCTGGATCTTGCCGGCGAACTGGGCGTGGCGATCACGACCCGGAACACTGCGCCGGAGGTGACAGCATGAGTGGTAACGCTGCACCCCGTCCTTCCTTGTTGAAGCATTTCGAGGCTCCTGCCGACCATGCTGGCGAGTTCGGCTGGATCTGCGGCTTCTCTGCCGACGCCAGTTTCCTCAACGAGGCTGCGCATCGCTTCACCGGGCAGAGCAAGTCGCAACGCGAGGCCGGTGGAGAAGTACGCCTGGCGCTCATGCTGGACCCACGCCAGCCCGCACTGCTGCCGACGGCCGTACCCGGGCTGGCACATCTGCCGCTGAGAAACGAGAGCCGGAGCCCCATTCCATTCCGTCTCCTGCACGCGAAGGTGGCCTTGCTGGGATTCCGCCACCAGAGCGAACCTGAAAAGTGGTGTGTGCGGCTGGTGGTATCCACCGGTAACTGGACGCGCCAGACCGTGGAAGACAGCCTGGACCTTTCCTGCCAGGTCGAGGTGGACAGTGCGACGTTGGGTGATGCCTTGGCCCAGGAATGCGTGGACATCATCGCCGCCCGCGATTGGCTGCAATGGCTGATCGGCCTGCACGATACCCGTCTGTTGGAAGCACCGGCACCTATGGGGGCTGGTGCAGCCGCAGCCAACCTTGCCGCCTGGCTTGCTGTCTGCACCAGGTACCAGCCGGCCCTACGTGAGCGCAGGCCCCGCTTCGTGCATAACCGCTCGCGCAGCCTGATTGAGGGTGTGCTCAATGCGGTTGAGAGGCACGACAAGCCAAAGACCACTCGATTGGCGATGGGGTCGGGATTCTTCGAATCGACAGGGCTGCCTGGCAAAAGCGGCGCGCTGCCCTGTGCCAGCGTGCCACTGCAGATCGTAAAGAAGCTCAAGGCACGAGGGCTGCTGGATAAACGCGCAGCGCTGGAACTGCACGTAAACCCTTCCGCCTGCCAGGCCATCGCGCATTCGATTGCCGAGCTCGCGCAGCATCCCGAGCATCCCATCCATGTGCATGCCGCAAAGGTGGCCGACGTCATCGGAGATGCCTACAGCGGTCGAGCGCTGCACGCCAAGTTCATGGTGGCGGCGCGGGCGGAGCGCAACGGTTCCAACTGGGCCCATGTATGGGTGTACCTGGGCTCTGGCAATCTGACGCCGGCCGGGATGATGCTACCGATGTCGCCGGACGGCGGCAACGCTGAAGCCGGGATACTGTTGTTCGAAACGAAGGCCAGTTGGGGCGCACGGTTGCGTGCGAAGCTGGCATTGGATCTGCAGGACGCGCTGCCCATCGCCGGTGACCTGCTGGTGCCAGGCGCACCAGGGGTGTCGGCCGGAGAGGCATGGCATCCACCGGCCAGCGAGTACTACGCCGCACCGGTGGCCTTCCTCCAATGGAGGGCGGCAGACGGGCTTCTGCTGCTGCCGCATCAGGATGACGATCTGGATACGCCATTCGAGGTCCTGGACGACGCATGTGTTCCCTGCAGGCGCGTGGATGGAGGCTTTGCATGGCCAGGTGGGGTGCCGCGCATGGTGCGTGTGCGCTGGGCCGGGAGTGGTGTCGTCCGTGAGGCGGTGGTTCCCGTGGTGGATGCAGATGGGCGTGTCGCCGCAACCCCTCTGAGCGATCTGGAGCTGGATCATGCGGAAAGCCAGCTGCTGGCCTTCCCGGGCATGCCTGATCCTGAAGGAGACGAAGAAGAGGAGGGTTTGGGAGATCCACTTCCGCGTGATCCGATGACGAACGGCAGGTCCCCCCGCCCTGTGTCCGATGCTGCGGTGGGCGATGACACCGCCATCCGCCAGATGATGGGGTTGCTGGAGCGCATTGCCGACCGCCAGGTACGAGTGCCAGTGACTGACTGGCCGCGTTGGTGCCAGCGGCTGCAGCAGACCCTGTGCCAGACCCGGCATAGTCCCGCAGTGGCGAAGTTCGTCGCCCTGGGGCTGGATCCACTCTCGCCGTTGCATGCAGAGCCTTTCCGCCCCGCCTTTGCTGAAGATAAGCACAGCGAACATGGGCAACGTTATGAGGCTGCCCTGCAGGTGATCTCGGACACATGGGGAGCCACGGGGTTGGCGTCGCTGGAGGGCCTGGAATGAAGCAGATGATCAGCTGGGATGAGGTTGCCGCGCAGGCCGAAGTGCTGCTCGGCGATGGCAGGTCGGATGTGGGAAGGCGGTTGGCGCTTATTGAAGGTCAGCGGGAATCCCTGCGTGCCCTGTGCACACGCCTTCGGAACAACGGCGCGATCCTTGCCGACGAGGTTGGTATGGGCAAGACACGCATCGCAGTAGCACTGGCTCATTGCGTGATTGCTGCGGGCGGACGGGTGGTCGTCGTTGCGCCGCCTGGCCTGGACGAGCAATGGCGACGCGAATTCTCGCTGGTGGGCCCGCAACCTCCGGCCCTGCTGCGCAGCTACTGGCAGTTCCTGCAGGCCTGGGACGGGTCTGGCACCGAGCGGCCCTGGCTGCAGGAGAAGCTGGTACTGGTATCGCACAGTTTCAATCGATGGGCACCGGGGAAGCTGGCTCACTATCGCTGGAGTCTGCTGCCGGCAACCCTCGCGCGCTATCGCAAGGAAGTACTTGGCAAGCGGTGGCCGAACGGCTACGGGGAATTTGAGCAGGAACTGATGGATTGCGTGTCCCGTGCAGCAGGGGCGATCATCGAAAATCTGTCGATGGCCGGCTCTGCGTCTCCCTCGGGGACGCTGCTGCATGACATCCACGAAGAGCTCCCAGCATGGAGCGAAGCTGCCAACGGTGAAAACCACGCCGCTCGAAGCGTGCTACGTCGTGCCGTGGATCAGGTGACGGGGTTGGGGCTTGGAGCCTTCGACCTTGTGATCATTGATGAGGCGCACAAGAGCCGGAACGAGCAGAGCCTGCTTTCTACGCTACTGGACGATGTTCTACTGCGCAGCGGCTCTGCACGCTGCCTTGCGATGAGCGCAACGCCGGTTGAGCTGGACGCATCGCAGTGGGAGCAGAGCCTGCACCGTATCGGTGTTGCCAAGCCGCCCGTGGATGTCATCAAGAAGTACGTGGCCAGTGTGGTTGATCTGCGCCGTTCACCACTGAATGCGGAGTACGAGCAAGCCTACCTGGCAGCAGCGGCGGCTTACCGCGATGCACTGGATCCCTATCTGCTGCGCCGGGACAAGCGCGAGGACCCTACGGTTCAGCGGTTCTCAAAGCACGCAACGCCGGCGGGGCAGGACTATCGCGAAGTCCGTCCAATCAAGGTGAGGATGGATCCGGCCACGACATCCGAGCCCTGGATGCGTGCGGTGTGTGCAGCTGAGGCGCTGTCGTTCACCTCAACGCGAGTGCTGGACAACCGCGCCAAGCGGCACCGTCTGACTGTGGGCAATGGCCACGGCATCAGTGGGTTGATCGACGCGGTAAAGGAGGAAGCCTCTCTGCAGCCGGAGATCAGTTCTTCGGCGTTGGATGATGAGACGGCGCTGGATGATGTAGTGGCATCCAGCAAGCGAATGGCTCGTACCCAGTGGTGGCACAGGGCCATGCAACGTGCCGTGCGCGAAGCCGCGCCGGGGAGTGGGGCGCCCTATACCCACCCCGCATTGCTTGCAGCGGTGGACGCCATCGAGAGCGTTGCCGTGAATGAGAAGGTGCTCGTGTTCGGCCACTACCGTGCGCCGATGAACGCCCTTCAACACCTGCTCAACGCACGGGCGATGCTGCGTGCTCTGGACGAAGGACAGGTGTGGCCGCAGAGTGGCCTCCATAGTCACGAGGACCGTGTGGCATTGCAGGTGGCGCATCGGCAGCTTTTCCACCGCGAGGCCGACCTGGAGGCGGTCGAACAGAAGCTGCAGTCTGGCTACCGTGAGCTCGAGAACAGCCGGCAGCGCTTCCGTACAGGCTTGCTGCGCAAACTGAAGGAAGGCTTCACTTCGCTGGATCCGCTGCTTGGGGCGCGCTTTACCGTGCCGTTGCAGATGCTCGAGGATGAGCACCAACCCGGCAGCGATGCCTCATCCGCAGTCGGCGCAATGGCGGTGGTGGCGCGTGCTTTGGCCGATCATCTGGAGGGTGAGGCCGAAGACCCGACATCAGTGCAGCTGGCCACTGCGTTCGTTGAGCTTATGCAGGCGGCTGCCAACCTGGATCCGTTGACCGATGATGCTGACGGCAGCGTTGACGATGCATGCCGCGGCGAGAACACGTGGAGCGAAACACTTGAGCGGTTCAGGGAGGATTACTCGTATCGGCAAGGCGGGTTCGCGCGCCAACTGAATGGCGACACTGCACCGGGCACCCGCCGTTTGCTGCAGCTGGCGTTCAATCGCGCCAATGCGAATCCCAAGGTGTTGATCGCCCAGTCGCAGGTGGGGCGTGAGGGGCTCAACCTGCATCTGGCGTGCCGCACCGTGGTATTGCTGCATCTGGAATGGAACCCGGCCGTGGTGGAGCAGCAGATCGGACGGGTGGATCGGATGGGCAGCCTGTGGCAGCAGTTGCTGGAAAGAGCGATTGAACGTCCCGAGGGTGCCGATTCGATGCCGCGCATCCAGGTGCGTCCGGTGGTGTTTGAAGGCACCTATGACGAGCGGCAGTGGAGAGTGCTCCAGTATCGCTGGCAGACGCTGCGATCACAGTTGCATGGCGAGATTCTGCCGGAGTGCGACCCTGAAGATGTACTCGGTGCACAGTTGCGCGAACGTGTTGCAGCGGCCGCGCCATGCTTCTCTCCAACCCGGCGACGCAGGTAGTTTGTGGGGGGGGCGTGCCATGGCGGCGCGCCCCACTTTCTCGTGCTGCCAATGTCGAGAACCCGTACATCGTTGGAGCGCAAGACCTTCGGCGTGGCGCTGGATGCGGCCAACAAGAGCATCTATACCGGCACTCACCCCGCGCTTGCCGCGCGCACCTGGATGTCCAGCTGTGCTCGCTCATCCTGCAGTTGCTGCTCCTGCTGATTGGCCAATGCGCGCTGCTGCGCCTCCCTGCTGACCGAATCGAACTGCAGCAGTGATTCCTCCACAGGCGCCTGCGCCGCTTCTGCCGTTGGCATGGAGGCGCGCAGATGGGCGGGGTCGTTCGCCTCGCCCTGCACCACGAAGAGGGTGTGGCCGGCGGGATGCGTTGCCGTGGCGTTGCTTACGAGCACATGATCAACGTGGGATAGATCATTGTCCTTGGCTAGAACCAGCAGGCTTGCCGTCATCCTCTCGCTCGTGGCATCGAAGCTTCGGCCGTGCTGGGCATCCAGCTCCGCTACGCCCTCGCGGATCTGCTGATAGAGCGGGTGATCGGGATGTCCGGGCCGCATTGGATTGCTTTCCGTCAGAGCGGCCGACGGCGGCGCTACATGCTCAGGGAGGTCGAGCTCCTCATCTGAAGGGGAAGAGGGCGGCGCTGCCTGACGGGTAGCGTCTCCGCCAACGTCAGCCGTTCTGGGGCCTGTAGGTTCCGGCTCCGGATCGTCCTGGGCCGGTAGCGGCGGAACTGGGAGATCCAACGGGGCTTCCTGCGCGGTCCTTGGGGCCTGCTCGCTCTCAGAAGGTTGCGGCAGTGGCTGCTCTGCTTTGTCTTGAGCTGTAGCGACGGCTGGCTGCACCGGCAGTGCATCCGCAAGCTTCTGCGGCTCAGCACCGCCCTGAAGCGTGGGATCCTCAGCCTTGTGCTCCTGCATGTGAACTGGCTGGGTTGAGCCTGCACCGGCCGCAGTACCTACGACCGAGGCATTCCGCGCTTCACGGGCCTCCTCCACAGTCGGTTCATGCTGCGAGGCACTTTGAGGGCCCACTGCTGGTGCAGTCGGTGCCGGCTCCTCCTTCCGAGCGTTCTGCCGGGCGGCATCCTCCGCCTGCTCACTCTCACGCGAGGGACGCGTGCGCTCTGGCTCAACAATCGACGCCGAGGGTGCGGCGATGACGGGAGCGGGCGCCGGAGTGGGCTCGCGAGCGGGTTCAACGGCAGCACTGGTTGCCGCACCTCGTTGCAGGTCACGGTTGACCTTCAGTGCCTCACCCGGGTCAACCTGCACCCCTCGCGCCTCCAGCACGGCCGCAGACGCTGCCTGCTGCGCATCCACCGCCGCACTGCCTTGACGATTGGCCTCCTGCAGCGCTTGCCGGTGTGCGTCCTGCTCCTTTGCAGTCAACGCAGCAATGCGTAGCTCGGGCACGTCGGGTGTCGTCGCCTGATCTGCAGGCGCAGCGCCTTGGGCAGCCAGTGAACCCTCAGGCCGAAACTGCGACTGAGCCCGCGTAATGTCCTCAATGGTGGTGGTGCCGGTGAGCACCATCCGGTTTCCGCCGGCGTCACCGAACGTGGCGATGGCACTTTCTGCGCTGGGCGCGTGGGTACGGGGGTCTGGCATCAGTTCCAGAACCACGTCGCCTGTTCTGCCCTGCAGATTCAGCGTCTGCTCCACCGCGACGGCTGTAGCTGCAAGCTGCTGCTCGGTGCGCTCGATGCCATGGCGCGCGTAGAGCGCATCCACCTGGCCGCGAATACCCTCGTGTGCAACCTGTGCGGTCTCCTTGAGCTGCCTGGCGATGTCGTGCAGCCCGGCGATACCGTCATTCTGGCTTTGCCAGGTGATCTCCAGCTCGTCGCTCAGGTTCCGGTTGGCGGCGCTGTCAAAGATCACACCCTTGCTGACCCATTGGCCGTCCGCCTGCCGTGTATAGGCATTGCCATCACTCGCCTTCAACGTGTCGGCGCTGGCTTGCGCGTCCTGAATGGCACGGGGAATGGATGGATTGTTCGCGTCGCCGAAGTCGCTCCAACGTCCTTGCTCGTGAGCAACCATGTAGCGCGCAGCCATCGCGGCTTTGGTGTTTGACGCGTTCTGGGCGATGACCGTGCGCGACTGTTCATCCAGAGCCTGCGCCTGCTCCGCCGAGACTGGCAGGTGGCGGCTGTTGGGCACTCGGCCATCCACCATTTCCTTGATTTCAAGTTCCCATTGTCCCGAGCTGGCATCGCGTACAAAGGCGCGATCGGTCTCGAAGGCGCCTCGTGCCGGCTCGGCCAAGCCATTGGCGTTCAGCCGGTAGGGGTTCTGTGGGGGTGGCGGATTCGACAAGCCCAACTCATACGAGGCCCGGGCCGCCTGCCAGTTCAACTGGCGCTCCAATGTGCCGGTGGCAACATAGCTGGTGCGGAAGGTGACGTCGTCACCCTGTGCCGTCTGCACCGGGCGGACTTCGACGCCGGTGCCCAGGTCGGTGCTCTGGACCTGCTGCTGTTCGCCGGCTCGCAGCCAGCGCCCATTGGGGTCAGCGGCGTCGCGCGTCCAAGTGCGACCCATCGGGTCAACTTGGGAGTAGACGCGTTCAATGTCTTTCTGCTCGGCCCAGCGTTCGCCGAGATACGCACCGAGGACACCGCCACCGATACCCGTTGCAATGGCGCCGGGCCCCGTCCACGAGCCCGAAGCGAGGCCGACACCAGCGCCGCCAAGAAAGCCACCCACTGCGCCGCCGACGTTGCGGCCCACGAAGTGTGCGGCGGTGGAATCTGCGCCTGCGGCATTGCCTTGCGAGTTCAGCTCAATCCACTTGTGCCCGGAGGTGGCGAAGTCGTGCGCAAGCAGTGCGACGCCCGCAACGCCGGCAACCTTGATGGCGGGGTTGATTCCGGCGTGCATGCCATGCGGTGCAACGTCGGCCACTGCTTCGGCAACCGTCGCCGCATGGGGAGGGCCGCGTGGAGCTCCTGGCTGCAGGGGCGCGTGCGATGGTGGATCGGGCAGATCAGCGAACAGACGTGGCCCCGTGCCCAGGTCGGCATGCGCGGCGACCCAGTTGGCGCGCGTGGTCGACATCTCGCTCAGGTTCAACGCGCTGTAGTCGTGCAGCGGTCGTTCGAAGAGTGTCTTGCTGACAGCGTCATAGCCGTCGATGGGCTTGAGATGCAGGCGCACCTGCGCGACGTCGACGGGGTGCGCGCTGTTGGTGGTGGCATGCTGCGCGAGGCTGCGCTCAAGCGCCTGGTACTCGGCGGCGGACTGGCTTGCGAAGGCCAGCGGCTCAGGCCCGAAGGCACTTATGGGATAGCCGTTGATGCGGACGGTGGGGTGGTCGAGGGCGGTGGCTAGTTCGAACCTACTGAAACCGCGATCGGGAGGCGCCCCATCCACGAAAGCGATCAGTGGCTTGCCCGTAGCAATGGCGTTCTCGAAGAACTTTGGGCTGCCGGCGTTCCACATTATGTCTTGGAGCGCACCCACATAGTTCTTGTCGAAGGGAACGATCCCCTTTGACTCCATCACGCTTCTGAGGCCAGCTTCCATCGACTGGAGATCGGGGATGTGAGCTGGATTCTTGGCTAGCTGATCGACGAACTTTCCCCATGGGGTATCGCCAATTATTCCCGACTTTCCGTTGATATCCTTTGAGTACACCTCTGCATTGGTGTAGTTGGATATTTTTGCGGTGTCCTTGCCCGAGAACGCGAGGTAATCCATCCCATCCGGAAGTCGCGGAGGGTGGGCCTGCATGTTGCCGGTTACATACTGTTCGAAGCTGACGCTGGTGGTTGGACCCGATCCCGGTGATTTCAGATAGGTGATGACATCGGAAATCTGCTGCGCAGTCAGGGCTTCTCCACTCCCGGTCTGGGTTGCGCCGCCGAGTGTGGTCTTCACAAAATCATCGAAGATGAATTTGCTCATGGCTTAGACCTCAGGCGCCGAATGCGGGGACTTCAACGCTGGCCAGCACGATGGATCCGTCGGCCAACGTGACGACGTCTGCGGGTGCCGGAATCTGCGATTCCATCAGTGCCTGCGGACTGGTCACCGCGAGATAGCGTAGGGATTCATCGTTGTCAGTTCGGCCTGCGAATGAAAGTACGAAGCCTTGTGCGAGCCCTTTGAGATAGGTGAAGTCGTCATCGGCGTTAACCAACGTCTGCTTGTATGCCAGCATGGCGTGGATGACCTGAGCATGCTTGAGGTCAAAGACGAAGCAGTGGACGGAGCGTCCTTCGTCCTGCGTAGTTTCATCCCACCCATCGAATCCAACTCCACCTACACGCGACTCTCCGCGATAGATGGCGAACTGGTACTCGGTCCCGTGCCGACCGTCTGCCAGAACAGTCGGTCCAATTCTTGGGCGAGGGATCTCCGTTTCACTGATCGGATCGAGCGAGGAGTAAGGCTTGGCCTGGAATTGGAAGGGCATCTTAGTTCCTGCGTTTAGTGGGGCGGCTGCTGCTAGTGACCGATTGAGTGGATCGGTCGGCGTCCGCAAGAATAGGGAGGGCATCCGTAGCCAGAACAGCCCGGTCGCCTTTGATGCCGCGCGACGTCGGGCCGATGACCTTGCCAGCGATAGATCCATCACGGGATTCAAAGGCCCGCAGCATGTCGGATCGCTGCTTGAGGCGAGGGCGTGGGCCTTGCGCGTCTGCTTGGCTGATGGTTGGTTTCGAGCCAATCGCGACAGCGGGCCGAGCCTGAAAGCACGGCCCGCGTAATCGTTCATACAAGGGCAACAGTGTCGGCAGCCTCACGATGAGGTCCATGAGCAAATCCATTGCTTCACATGCGCCAACTATACGGCCCACTCCCGCCTTACTCCATACAACGATACATGGGCACCGCCGGAATGCACGCTGGTTCACACATTCAGCATGCCAGTCGTGGCCCCAACTTTGTCCTCCACCTACCCCCCATCCCACCTATGCCATCATCCGGCCAGGACCGCAGCACCCATCAAGGCTGAACAGGCATGGAGCAGGCAACACGCTACACCGCAACGCTGTACCTGGCCGCGCCCGGCACCCCGCTGAAAAGTGGAGGCATCTCGCCGCGCGGCCATATGTACCTTCAGGTGGCCGCGGGCGACGAGACCCACAGCTACGGCTTCGCGCCACCGCGCCACGCGCCGGGCGAAGCCCGCACCGGCGTGCAGTACGCGCAGGTGCGCCACGATGATGCCGACGAACATCTGGACCCGTACTACAGCCGCACCCTGGAAATCTCCGAGGAGCATTACGGCTGCCTGCGTGATTTCGCCGAGGAGCCGGCGGAGTTCGAATTCGACGCGGATCGCCCGGCCACCATCAACCGCTGCAGCGATTTCGTCTGGGCGGCGCTGCGCTACGCCGGCCTGCATCCGCTGCCGGCGCCGCTGGATGGCGGCAGCAACCTGGGCGAGTTCGCGGTGCTGTTCAACCTGCCGGAAATCCAGTGCGTTGCCGCGCCGTTCCCGGGCAGCGATCTGAATGCCGAAACCCACCACGCGATGCCCGAGCGCGAGGCCGAGCATCATCGCCAGGGCGACCGTGCCAGCGATGAGCCGCCGCCGACGCCGATTGAAGTGGCCGGCACGCTGCTGGACCCTTCGCATCCGGACCATCGCCTGTTCTCGCAGCTGATCCAGAAAGTGGCCGAGCTGGACGCTGCGCATGGCCGCCCTTTCGATGCGACCAGCCAGCGCATCAGCGCCAGCCTGCTGGTGCTGGCCAAGCAGAACAATCTCTCGCGCGTGGACCACGTGCTGCTCAGCAGGCCGACCCAAAGCAGCCATGCGGCGGAGAGCATCTTCATCGTGCAGGGGGACCGCAACGACCCGGGGCACCGCCGCGCCAGCATCGCCACCGAGGTGGCGGCCAAGACCGATGTGGCCGATTCGCTGCGGTTGAAGGAGCAGTAATCCGCGCGCCTGCCATACGCGCACCGGCGCACGCCACGCCCCCCACCTGCTACCATTCCCCCGCAAGCCCAGCCAGCCCACCCCGCGCAGACAGATGCGGGGCGCGCCGTCGCAGTACGGCCCAGCGAGCCAGGACACCTTCCCGTGCCCATTCAAGGACGCTCGCATGTTCCGTAATCCTCTCTTCCGCTCGGCCGCCTTGGCCGTGGCCTTTACGCTCAGCCTCGGCGTGCCCTCCGCGTTCGCCGACAACGCACCCGCCGCCAGCGCCACCGCCGCTGTGCAGCGCAAGGCCGTGGCCAAGGGCCTGTACGAGCTGGCCTACAGCCCGAAGCAGAACGCCGTGTTCGTGGCCTCGTCCGGTGGCTTCGGCGATGACGCCGGCCCGGCCCAGGTGCTGCGCCTGGACCCGGCCACGCTGGCCGTGGAAACCCGCATTCCGCTGGAGCGCAAGGCCTTCGGCGTGGTGCTGGATGACGCCCACAACCGCCTGTACGTGGGCAACACCGTGGACCTGTCGGTGACCGTGGTCGACACCGCGCAGAACAAGGCCGTCGGCACCATCCAGCTGATGGAGAAGAAGACCGGCAAGGACGGCAAGGCTGCTTACACCCACGACCTGCGCGAGCTGGTGGTCGACAGCGCGGCCAACCGCCTGTACGTGACCGGCCACAGCAGCCAGCCGGACGTGAGCAGCGTGCTGTTCGTGATCGATACCACCACGCTGAAGGTGATCAACACCATCGACGGCCTGGGCAATGCCAAGGCGCCGGGCCTGGCGCTGGATGCGGCCAACAAGCGCATCTACACCAGCAACCTGCTGGCCGACCTGGTGGTGGTGGGCACGGATTCGAACAAGGTGGTGGCGCAGCACAGGATCGCCGCCGAGCAGCCGATGAACATCGCGCTGGACCCGGCCGGCAAGCGCCTGTTCGTGACCGACCAGGGCTCGGAATTCCTGCGTGGCTACCAGGCCAAGAGCAGCGGCCTGGTCAGCAAGCATCCGGGCCAGCGCGTGCTGGTGCTCGACCGCAGTACCGGCAAGGAACTGGCCAGCATCCCGACCGATGCTGGCCCGCTGGGCATCCTGCTGGATGCACCGCGCAAGCGCCTGTACGTGACCAACCGCGAAGCCGGTACGGTGACCGCGTACAACAGTGACAGCTACCAGAAGGTGGCGACCTACAAGGTGCCGACCCACCCGAACAGCCTGGCGCTGGATGCGAAGAACAACGTGTTGTTCGTGAGCATCAAGAACGGCGAGAAGGATGACAAGGGCGCTGACGAGAGCGTGGCGCGCATCCAGCTGTAAGGGCATCCGGCAGCATGAACAGGAAGGGCAGGGTGGTGCGTCCTGCCCTTCTTTGTGTGCGCCTGAGCGACGCAATTCGATGAACTGGAGGCCAACACCAATCACATCGTGGCAGGTGTGCGTGATGTAGATTGCCTGCAGATGCTCTGATCGAGGTACATGGATGACACTTCGTAGTCACCTGCTGAAGTCGGCCGCCGTGGCATGCGTGGCCCTGCTGGCGGCCTGCCAACCGACCGACGCACCTGCGCCACAGGCTCCCGGCGCCTCGCAGAAGGAGAACGTCGTGCCGATCGTCCGATCGTTCCCGCTGACAGCCATGCATGAACCGATGGTGGTCGATTTCGAACTGGCACCGCCCGGCCCGAATGCGGCCCCCACCTTGCTGATCGGCCTGCGTGTGAAAGGCACGGATGAAGAGCAGGCTGCGCAGGCTGCAGAACGCCTCGTGCGCGACGGGCTGTCGGCTGAGGTGCGGCTTGAGCGCATCGATGCGGCTGGCAACTCGCCGGTGCCGCTGACGCGCCGCCAGTTCAAGGGCTTCGAGCCCTCGGAAATGGTGGCAGTTGGCCCGGATGGGCGTGTGCCCGGCGTAGTACCCGACAGTGCTGATGACGCGTCGCTGGTGGCGGCCGGCCTGTCTGAGCCGGGCGGGCACTATCGCACCGTGACCTTCGCCTGGGCGGAGCAGGTGACGCCCGGGCGCTACCGCCTGCGCATCCAGCTGCTGTCACCGCCGGCCGGGTTGGAGGCTGTTCCATCTGAACTGCAGTTGGCTTACACACATCGCGCCAAGTAGGAGTACGTCATGGATGATCGCTACATCGTTTCCATTTATGTTGCCGCCCCCGGTACACCGCTTCGCGCGGGCGGCACGTCCATGGCCGGGCACGTGTATTACACGGTCTCTGATGGGAAAACGAGCCACAGCCTGGGGTTCGCGCCGGAAGAGCATGGCGCCCGCAGTGGTCCGGGCAAGGTGTATACGAACGATGCGGATCAGTATCAGAAGCCGTTCTACCGGCGCGACATGGAGATCTCCAGGGAGCAGTACGACAAACTGCTGACGTTCGGCAATGCACCTGCGAAGCACGGCTTCGAGATGAATTACAACGGTGCCAGCAACAGCTGCATCGACTTCACCTGGGGTGCGTTGAATCACGCGGGCCTGCATCCTCAAAACATCCTGGGCATGGAGCGGAAGGGCTTCGAGGGCCACCTCAAACCGTTGGACAACGTGGATGCGATACGCAGTATCCGCGCGCCCTTTCCGGACAGCGAGCTGAACAGGGAGGTGCGCAACCCGATGCCGGAGCGCACGTTGATGCAATACCTGATCAGCGAGCAGCAGCTTCCGCAGAAGGACCGCGAGTTGCTGGAGTCCATTCGCGGCAAGGTGGCAGCGCTGGACCAGCAGCATGGCCGCACCCCTGACGACGCAAGCGAACGCATGTCTGCGAGCCTGTTTGCGTTGGCCAAGGAAAACGGCATCGAGCGGGTGGACCATGTGGCGCTGAGCCAGCCCACTGCAGATGCTGATGCGGGGCAGCGGATCTTCCTTGTCGAGGGCGACCCGAACAATCCCGCGGCCACGCGGGTGTCGATGGACACCGCCATGGCGGCGCAGTCACCTGTCGAGCAGTCACTCGCGCGCGTGGAACAATTGGAGCAGGGGCAGCACGCGCAGGTGCGTGCGGCGGCGCTGGAGCCTCAGCAGACCGCGCAGGAACCGAGCGCCATGCGCATGGGCTGACGTACAGCCCAATCGCGGTGCGGAATTCGCGTGCAGGTACGCCGGATTGGCCGGATCGCCCTGCACCACCCGGATGTTCTGGCCCGCCGGGTGGTTCTTGGCGTGAAGAAGGCAGGGTGAAGACCCTGCCTTTTTCTTTGCCCGGTTGCAGTGCCCAACGCCGACCCGCTAGGGTTGAACCCCATGGCAGGGAGCCAAAGGATCTGAATCATGCTGGGTATCCACCGCTGGCTGCGTGCCGGCCTGATCTTCACGCTGGCGAGCGCACTCGGCGCCTGCAGCAGCCGCGTACCGGATGCGCCGGAGCCGCTGGATCTGGTCAAGCCGATCAACCTTGCCGAGTCCGGGCAAGCGGTGCGGTTCGAGTTCGAGACGAATGCCCGCAACTTCCAGCCGGGTCGCACGTATGCGCTGGAGCTGGAGTTGCAGCGCCAAGGGACGCGAAGGCCGGACGAGCCTGACGTGGGCACATCGAGGGTCCCGTTCGAGGTGACCCTGCAGCAGTGGGGCACTGATGCCTGGAAGGATGTTCCCACCTACGACAGCTATCAGGCCGGGGTGCTCAATGCAGGTGAACAGCTTCCGGAATGGCATGCATCCAGCCAATGGCGGTATACGTCGCCGCACATGGGCAGTGACGGCCAGTACACGCTGAGCCTGGTTGCTCTGCCACTGGAGCCTGATAACCGCTATCGCGTACAGGTCCGTACTGTGCAGGCCTCGCCGGAACTGCAGCATTACTCGGCTCAGGTGCGGTTACACGCAGCCCGGCCGCCAGGCAAGTAATCAACTTCACCGCTGGAAGGAACGAAGGAATCACCTTATGGACAAGCCGCGCTATACCGTAGAGATCGTTATTGCTGCACCTGGCACACCGCTGATCGACCCCAGGACGCACAAGCAGGCCGTCGACGCTGAGGGTGTTCCGCAGACGTCCGCCCCAGGACATATGTTCTACGTCCTGCATGCACCCGGCGTGCCTGCGAAGAGCTACGGATTTGCTCCCAAGGAGCACGGAAGCATGAATGGTCCTGGCGCCATCATGGAGGATGACGCAACGGTCTATAGAGACCCGCGCTACACCCGTACCCTCGAGATCAGCGAAGAGCAGTACAGGAAGCTCCAGCAGTTCGGCTCGGACCCGGAGAAATTCGGCTTCAGCAAGCACTATCAGGATGTTCGCCACAACTGCGTGGACTTCACCTGGGAGGCGCTGAATCACGCGGGCATCCAGCGGAAAAGCAGCATCGACGTGAACGCGTTGGGAGGTCCCGCCGGCCAGCTTCTTCCGGATGTTCGCATTCCTCTTGACATCAAGGGGGCAGGCAAGGATGCATTCCGACCGCTGCGCAACATCCACGGTGTGGACAGCATTGATCCGCCGTTTCCGGACAGCGAGCTCAACCAGAGGAAAACCAATCCCCTGCCGGAGCGCAGTCTCAAGCAACACATGCTGAGTGATGCTGAGAGCATGGGCGAACGAAGCGGTGATCGTCTGGCCTGGCACAGCAACGATCCGCTGCTCTCGCAGATCAACCAGGGCGTGGCCCGGCTCGATGCAGAGCGGGGCCGCGACTTCGATGCCACCAGCGAGAACATCAGTGCCAGCCTGTACGCGCTGGCCAAAGCCAATGGCCTGACCCAGGTTGACCATGTGCTGTTGAGCGATCGCACTGCGCAGGCCGATGTGGCGCAGAGCATCTTCATCGTCCAGGGTGAGCGCAACGACCCGGCACAGTTGCGGGCCAGCATGCCAACGGCGGTGGCCGCGCAGACACCGGCAGAAACCTCGTTCGAGCGCGCTGAGCAGCTGTCGCAGTCTGGGCAGGCGCGCACGCAGGATGAACTGCAGCAGCGCCAGGTGCAGGAGCAGTCCGGGCCGCGCATGGCCTAGGGCAGCAAGCGCACGGCGAGTCGACGTTCTCGCGGTGGGCCGCCGGTAACGCTGGAGGCGGCTCAGCCCAGGCGGTGTGCCGGGTTCTGCTGTTGTTCCTGCTCACGGACCTGCTGTTCGGGCAGCTGCCCCATGGACGGCTGCTGCGGGGCAATGCCCAGCTTCTGCATCGACTGCTCCACCGGCGTCTGCGCAGCCACTGCGGTCGGCATCATCGCCCGCAGGTGCGCCGGATTGGCCGGGTCGCCCTGTACCACGAAGATGTTGTGTCCCGCCGGCTGGTTGGCCGTGGCGTTGCTGACCAGCACGTGGTCGACCTGCTGCAGGCCCTGCTCGCGGGCGAGCACGGTCAGGCTGGCGGTCAGCCGCTCGCTGGTCTGGTCGAACGCACGGCCGTGCTGGGCATCCAGTGCGGCCACGCCTTGGCGGATCTGCTGGTTGAGGCCATAGTCGGGGTGGTTGGGGGTGATCTCTGCCATGGGGCGATCTGCAGCGGTAGGTCGTGATGGATCGGGTCAGTATAGAACCGGCCCGTGAACCACCGCATCGCGGCGATCAGTCCGCCGGCCGATGGTCGTAGCTGATCACCCGCTCGGCCAGCCAGCGCCCGTCTACGCGGTGCCAGACCTGGATGAAGCGCGCCTGGCCAGTCCAGTGCTCGACGCCCTTTGCATCACGCTCATGGAAGCGATGATCGCCGATCTCCAGGGCGCGATCGTCGTGCAGCGGAAACACCTGCAGCGAGCTTTCCACCAACTCGCGGCGCAGGTGGGTGCGGTTGGCGCGGGTGCTCTCGCACAGGGCAGCCACGCTGCGGCGGAAGTCGTCACGCTTGCTGGCGGACTTGCCCGCCTTGTCATGGAAGAACTCCATGTCTTCAGTGGTCATGGTCGCGGCCTTGTCGGCGTCGCAGTCGTCGAATGCGGCGGCGAACAGCTGCGCGTCGGCCTGACGGATCTGCTCGCGCAGGGCTTCGTTAGCGCCCGGCGTGGCGGCCAGGCCGGCAGCAAGCAGGGGCAGGGTGAGCAGCAGCATGGCAAGGCTCCAGGGCGGGATTCACGCAGGGTCGCACGGCGCTCCGGGGGCCGCAGCCGCGCTGCGACGAAACGGGTTTTCCAGGGGGTGAATGCCCGCATCCATGGATTGTCCGGGTGGCGTGCCCTGTGCAGGCGGTGTCATGGCGACCGGCGATTCCATCACGACCGCGATAGGGGTCGGCGCATATCCTGAAATCCTCCCCTTCCACAGGAGCTCCCATGCCTGCTTCCCGCGTCCGCCTGCACGTTGAAGACACCGGTGGCGATGGCCGCCCGGTCATTCTGATTCACGGTTGGCCGCTGTCCGCCGATGCCTGGAAGACGCAGGTGTCGATCCTGCGCGACGCCCAGCACCGGGTGATCAGCTACGACCGGCGCGGCTTCGGCCGCTCCGAAAAACCGGCCGAGGGCTATGACTACGACACGCTGGCGGCGGATCTGGCTGGGCTGATCGATGAACGTGACCTGCGCGACGTCACCCTGGTCGGCTTCTCGATGGGCGGTGGCGAGGTGGCGCGTTACGTGGCCAACCATGGCCAGGATCGCCTGCACAGCGTGGTGTTCGCGGCGGCGGTGCCGCCGTTCCTGCTACGCGGCGACGACAACCCGGAAGGCCCGCTGACCCAGGACAAGGCTGACGAAATGCGCAGTGGTCTGGAGAAGGATCGCGAGGCTTTCTTCGATGGCTTCACCCGCGATTTCTTCAGCGCCAATGGCCAGCTGATGGTGACCGAAGAGACGCGTCAGGCGGCGATCGCACTGTGCCATCAATCCGACCAGACGGCGGCGCTGGGTTGCATGCAGGCGTTTGCCACTACCGACTTCCGCGACGATCTGAAGAAGATCACGGTGCCAACCCTGATCCTGCACGGTGACAGCGACGCGATCGTGCCGTTCGAAGGTTCCGGGCAGCGAACACATCAGGCGATAGCGGGCAGCGAGGTGGTGATCCTGGAAGGCGCGCCGCATGGCTGCAATACGAGCCATGCCGACCACTTCAATCTGGCGCTGCTGAACTTCCTGAAGCGGTAAGCTGCATCCATGCGCCAGACCAAGACACCCCCGTGGAAGAAGCCCAACCCCAAGGGCCAGACCTCGCAGCCCTTGTCGCCTGCGCAGAAAGAGGCGGCGCGGCAGCGTGCGGAAGAGAATGGACGACGTTACCCGAATCTGGTGGACAACATGTGGGCGGCGAAGCTGCCGCGGGGGTCCTGATCTGTAGAGCCGAGCCATGCTCGGCTAGCGCGCATAGCGCGTGCTTTTTTCACGGAACAGCAGCCGAGCGTGGGCTCGGCTCTACAGGTTGGCCAGCGGCGTCCAACCGGGTTCCAGCAAGGGCGCGATCTTTTTCTGGCGGACGGTGATGGCCTCAACCGGCAGCCCCGCCAGGCGCGCAAGCTCTGCATGCAGCACATCGGCATCCACCCGCACGGCCGTAGCTACCTGCAGCCGATCCCCCTGATGCCTGACCTGTACCGGTAGCGTGGCGTGCGCTTCATGCTCGCCGCCGGTGCGACCGATCGGGTAGCGCATCCTTACCGGCCGCGACAGTTGCGCCAGTGCTGGCCGCCACGCCTGCAGCACGAGGGGCTGCCGGGCCGCCGGAACACGTACCTCAGCAATCGTGGCCGGGTAGCCGGTGAGGCTCTCGGCCATCACCTGGAAGCGCGCGCCATCCGGCATGACCAGCACGGCGGCAATCAACGCAGAGAACGAAACGAACACTGCGGCGAGGTTCCAGCTGCGCGGCGCGGTGGCCGGGCGCGTTGCGGTGCGCAGGCCCGGTCTGCGCCGCAGCTTGCGTGCGTAGATGCGCCGGTCCTTCCGGCGCGGGCTGCTGCTGTGCTCGGGCAGGTTCAAGGGAACGCGTGGAAGGCGCGCCGCGCGGGTCTTGATCAGGTGCGACAGCAGCATCCACGCGATCACGAACGCCAGCAGCGGGAGCAGCGTTCGCACCCACAGATACAGCGTGACCATCCACAACACCTCTACATACGCCCATCCATGCTCATCCACATCCTACCGGGACCACGCGACGGTTGTCGCATCCGACAGCCGACAAGCACAGGGAGCTTGGTTAGGATGGTCCTTTGTTGTCATGGATGAACCGATGGCCTCTGCTGCTACCCGCTTCTGCCGTATCTGTGGCCCGGGCCCGATCCTGCTGGTTCTGCAGGTCGTGGCATTGCTGGCGGTGGCGCTTGCCGCCGGCTTCTTCCACAGCCGCGTGGGGTTGCTGCTCGAGCCTGTGGATGAAGCCTGTGGTGGCCCTGACGCTGCCGCACGCATGCAGGTGGCAGAGCAGCTGATGGCACGGTCCACCGCATTGGCGCCGTGGCAACCGTTGCAGTGGGTTCCGATGGCCGGTGTGGTGCTGGCGCTGCTGGGTGCGATGTCGATCAGCATCTACCGGCTGGGTCGCTTGCCGGAACGGTTGCGATGGACCAACTGGGGCTTGATGGCACTGCATGCCGTGATCTTGCTGCTGGCTACCCGCGTCCTGCATCTGTATGACATGGCGTGGACCAGCGTGGCCACGCTTTCGCCGGCAGCGTGTCTGGTGGAGCTGGGTGAGCAGGGGCGGTTGCCGCTGGCCCAGGCGCAACAGGTGGTGTTCGAGATTCTTACCCGCGCGCATGCACCGTTGCTGCGCAATCCTGATGATCTGGCCTTGGTGCTGGCCGCACTGCTGTTGATGGCGATGGCGGCGGGATTCATGCTGTGGCGGGCGATCGTGCGCGAACGTCAGGTCCAGTCGCCCAGCCCCTGAGAGGTGTGTGACCAACCACGCGCCCGCAATCGCGCTACAGTCTGCGCTTCGCTCCTGCAAGGATGTGCTGATGCATTGGTTGCTGCGTGCTGTGCCATTGCTGCTGTGTTCGTTGGCGGTACACGCCGCTGAAGTCGATCGCCGGATTGCGGTGACCATCGACGACCTGCCCTGGGCGCGGGTGGACGAGATCGTTCCGCCGGATCTTCAGTCGCGGCACGAAGCGCTGATGGCGCAGCTGCATCAGGCAGACGTGCCGGTGGTCGGCTTCGTCAACGAGAACAAGCTTGAGATCGAAGGGCAGGTGCAGCCGGCGCGGGTGAAGATGTTGCGCGACTGGCTGGACGCCGGCCATGTGCTGGGCAACCACACCTACTCGCACATGGACCTGAACGCCAAGGGCGTGCCTGCGTTCCAGCAGGATTTCCTTCGTGGTGAGGCGGTGCTGCGGCCGTTGCTGGCCGAGCGCGGGCTGAAACCGCAGTGGATGCGTCACCCCTATCTGCGTGCCGGGCGCACGCCGGAAGAACGCGCGGAGATGGACGTGTTCTTCAAGCAGCATGGCTACCGCGTGGCACCGGTGACGGTCGACAACGGCGAGTGGGTGTGGGCGTTCGCCTATGCCAACGTAATGAACGAGCAGCCGGATTCCCTGGCGCGCGAGGCGACGCTGGCACAGCTGCGCAAGGGCTATGTGCCGTACATGCTGAACAAGCTCGACTACTACGAGAAGCAGTCGCAGGCGCTGCTGGGCTATGCGCTGCCGCAGGTGTGGCTGATGCATGCCAACGAACTCAACGCGGCCACCTTCGCCGAACTGGTAGCCGCGACGAAGCGCCGCGGCTATCGCTTCATCTCGCTGGACGAGGCGATGCGCGATCCGGCCTATGCACGCGGGGCCGAAGGCTACAGTGGCCGCTACGGCCCGAGCTGGCTGCACCGCTGGGCGATGGCGGAGAAAAAACCGAAGGACTTCTACGCCGGTGACCCGGAAGTGCCAAGGTGGGTGATGAAGCTGGCCAAGGTAGATTCGGAGTGAGGCTCAGCGCTTGACGGCCAGCACGCCGTCAAGCGCCAGCTCGGCCTTGAACCCGGCCTTTTCCAGGCGTTTGGCTACTTCACGCGGCACGTCGCGGCCGCTGGTCAGCTTGTTCGGCGCACCGGTGTAATGAAACAGACGCCCGCCCTTGCGGATGACGCGGGCAAGGTGGTCGTAGAACACCTGTGAGTACAGCTCGCCGGCGATGCCGAAGCGCGGGGGGTCGTGCAGGATCGCGTCGACGCTGTTGCTGGCCACCTGTTCGATCTGCTGCGAGACATCGCCGTGGCTGAACTGCAGGCGGCCACCGGCCGCGGCTGAGTCCGGATCCGGCGACCATGGGTTGAGCGTGCGCAGCCACATCACGTCGGCGTTTTTCTCGAACGAGCGGATCTGGCCGACACCGGCCTCCAGCGCACAGGCGGCAAAGTAGCCCAGGCCGCCGCAGGTATCGAGGATGACCTTGCCGGCCGGAGCGACCAGCTCGACCTTGCGGCGCGCATCCTCGAACGGTGACAGCTTGGAGGTCGGCAGCATCTTGATGCCGTCGATCTCGAAGGTGGGCGCACCCCATTCGGTCGGTACCAGCTTGATCAGCGAACCGCTGTAGCGCGAAATCGACGCGAACTCGTCGCCATCCCAGTAGTAAAGCGTGCGGTCCTTCAGCTTGCCCGGCCACGGGTAGTGCTGGCCACGGAAGTGGAAGCCGTCGCCATCCAGCGCCACGCTGTCCTGGCTGCGGCCAAGGTCGAGCGAGCCCTGCCAGTCGGCCGCGCCCTTGTCATGGGCACGGCGCAGGGTATCGGCGCTGTCGCGGGTCAGCAGGGGGCCGGTGTAATGGGGCACGGCGGGTACCGGGGCGGTTCGGGGGAGGGCATGGTACCGCAGCTTTTACCGGGGTCCCGGGGTGGCTGCTGCTGTAGATCCACGCCATGCGTGGATGAAGACGGCAGGAGCCGAGCGTGGGCTCGGCGTTACAGCTGGCTTGTGCAGCTGTAGCCGTGTGTAGCTCCTTCTCCTGAAATCATGTTGACGCCACGCGAGGGCTGCATGCCCTGCAGCGCGCACGACCGACGATGGACGTCCTGGGTTTCCGGTGGCTGCCGATCAAAGTCGTAGCGCAGGCGGCCGTCTTCCTGCAGCAGCCAATGCACGGTAACGCGCTCGTGGCGACCATCACCGAGATCCCAGTCCAGGGTGCGCATGATCAGGGTCTGGCCATCGGGCAGCTGCCGGACTTCGTCATAGGCACCCTGGGTCTTCGGCGCGCTTACCGCAAGCAGCAGAAGCAGCAGCATTGGCATCGCTCCTCAAAGAAGACAGGATGCGCCCATAGTGCCCTGAGTCGCCATCAGAATCATTGCGTCTTACGGGCACTTCACCGCATACACCGGCCCAGCACCGATCAGCATCAGCGCCATGTAGTCACTATCACTGGCCTTGCCCTTCAATGTCGCGTCCTTGTTGAAGTGGAAGATGCCGAAGCCGCCGGCGATACGGATCAGCGCGCTGTCGATCTGCTCGGCGTCATCGCGGAAGTAGCGGCTGATCTCGCTGCGGGTGGCCTTGTGCAGGGCATTCGGCTCGCGCTGCCACTGGTCGCCGCGGCTGAAGGAGACGAAGTACTGGCCGCCTTCCCTGTCGATGCGGAAGTCGGCCTGCTTGCGCGCGCTGGTGGCGAAACAGCCCTGCAGCGGATCAGCGGAGAACGGAAGCCCGGCGTCGCCACCGCAGGCGGTGAGCAGCAGGAGGGCACCGGGCAGCAGCAGGCGGAGCGTGCGCATGGGATGTCCCGACGGGGCAGGTGCGGCTAGTGTAGGCAGCATGCGGGCACGGCCCGTACAGAAATTCGGCAAGAACACAGGGGTTTTCGGATGGCGCAGGGTAAGGCACCGTGGTGCGGCGTGGCCAGTTGGCTGGGGATCGCTGTGGGTTGGGGCGCCGGTACATTGGCGGCGCAGGCGGCGGTGGCCGCAGGCGGCAATGGCATGGCCGCCGGACTAGGCGTGGGCGTGCTGGGTGCGGCACTGGTGGGTGGCGGTCTGGCGGTGGCGTCGCGCGTGCGCGGCGAGCGCTGGCCGTGGATCGGCATCGGTGGTGCGGTGCTGAGTGCGCTGCCGCTGCTGATGTACCTGTTGCGGATGATGCTGAAGCTCTGATTGTAGAGCCGAGCCCGTGCCCGGCTGATGGCCTGCGACAGCCGAGCATGGCTCGGCGCTACAAGGGCAACGGCAAGCCGAGCATGGGCTCGGCTCTACAGATTCGACCGCAGTCGCGCAGGATCAGCTGCGGTGTATCTCCAACGTCACGTGCACCAGTTCTTCGTGGATCGCCAGCGCTTGGCGCACGGTATCGGCATCCAGACTGGCGTCGCTGGTGACCAGGCTGGCGCTGACCGCGTACTTGCCGCGCCCCACCTGCCAGACGTGCAGGTCGGCCAAGCGTGCCGGCCACGGGCCCTGTTCGATCACCTCGCGTACTTCGGCCACCACCGGCGCATCCATCTGCGCATCGAGCAGGATGCGGCCGCTGTCGCGCAGCAGGCCCACTGCCCACACGGTGACCAGTACCGCGCCGACCAGGCCCATTACCGGGTCCAGCCAGGTCAGGCCCAGCAGCTTGCCGCCGAGCAGGGCAACGATGGCCAGCACCGAAGTGGCGGCGTCGGCCAGCACGTGCACGTAGGCCGAGCGCAGGTTGAGGTCGTGACCGTGCGCACGGCCGTGATCGTGGTGTTCGTGGTCATGCCCGTGATGATGGCCATGGTCATGCCCGTGGTGGTGATGCGCGTGGCCCGGGCTGTCGTGCAGCCACCAGGCGCACAGCAGGTTCACCGCCAGGCCGACCACGGCGATGGCAATGGCTTCGTTGTAGTGGATCGGCGCCGGTACCCACAGCCGCTCCAGTGACTGCACGGCCATCAGCGCGGCGACGCCGAGCAGGGCGATGGCGCTGGTGTAGCCGGCCAGGATCTCGATCTTCCAGGTGCCGAAGGCGAAGCGCGGGTCGTGCGCGTAGCGGCGCGCGCAGCGGTAGGCGAACACCGACAGGCCCAGTGCCAACGCGTGCGAGCTCATGTGCCAGCCGTCGGCGAGCACGGCCATGGAGTTGAACCACCAGCCGCCAATGATCTCCACCAGCATCATGCCGACGGTGAGCCACATGGCGCGGCGGGTATTGCGTTCGGCCAGCGGGTTGCCGTCGTCGAAGCGGTGTTCGTGGCGGCGCGCGGCGGCGAGGGCGTCCAGATGCATGGGGAGACCAGAGGGTGGAAAGGATACCCCCATAGGGTATATGATCCAGTCATGGCCCATGTACACAAGCATCGAAAGCAGCTGCTGACCCGGGTACGCCGTATCGGCGGCCAGGTGGCGGCGTTGGAACAGGCGCTGGACACGCCCGAGGGCGAGGCGGGCGACTGCGCGGACGTGCTGGTGCAGGTCGCCGCGGTGCGCGGTGCCGCACACAGCCTGCTGATGGAGCTGCTGCACGAGCACCTGCAGGAGCACGTGGTGGGCGCCGAAGACCCGCAGCAGCGGGCCGCCGAAGCCGAAGTGCTGGTGGAGCTGCTGCGCCGCTACGGCAAATAGGCCGTGGGGTGTAGAGTCGATTGTTAGTCGACTGCTCTTTGCCCAGGCGGCATGAAATCCCGCGCTTCGCGCGATAGTCGACTAACAGTCGACTCTACCCCGCGTGCCGCGTGCCGCGTGCCGCGTGTCGGTGCCGTGCGTTCCAGGTGGCAGCCAGCAGCAGGCTGCCGGTAACGGTCATCGGCGTTTCCCAGTCATGCGAGGGCAGCGCCAGCGCGCCGGCCAGCAACAGCCCCAGACCGGCACCGGCGGTGGCCCAGGCCAGCACGGGCAGCGGATGACGGCGCTCGGCCCGCCACAGCGCATAGCCGGTCAGCGGCAGGGCGATGGCCACGAACAGCAGGTGCACCCATTCCGCTTCGGCCCACGCGCCGAACAGCGGCAACGCGGCGGCGAGCAGGGGCAGTGCCAGGCAGTGCAGCAGGCACAGGCTGGACAGGGCGACCGCGCCGGCATCGAGCAGGGCGGCAGAAGGCGACTTCATCGGGGGAGGTTCCTTGCGCAACTATTGTTATACAGTAACATTTCCGTTCCGCAGCCAACCCGCTCCGACATGAACACTGTTTCCCGCGCCGACCGCCGCCTTCCGGTCACCGTGCTGTCCGGCTTCCTCGGGGCCGGCAAGACCACCCTGCTCAACCAGATCCTGCGCAACCGCGAGGGCCTGCGCGTGGCGGTCATCGTCAACGACATGAGCGAGGTCAACATCGACGCGCAGCTGGTGCGCGAAGGCGGTGCCGAACTGCGCCGCACCGAAGAGACGCTGGTGGAGTTCAGCAACGGCTGCATCTGCTGCACGCTGCGCGATGACCTGCTGCAGGAAGTGCGGCGCCTGGCCGATGCGGGCCGCTATGACTATCTGCTGATCGAATCGACGGGCATCGGCGAGCCGATGCCCGTGGCGGCCACCTTCGCGGTGCGCGACGAGCACGGCTTCAGCCTGAGTGACATCGCGCGGCTGGACACGATGGTGACAGTGGTCGACGGCAGCGCGTTCCTTGCCGACTTCGGCTCGACGTCGCGACTGGCCGAGCGCGGCCAGCAGGCCGGCCCGGAGGACGATCGCGGCGTGGTTGACCTGCTGTGCGAGCAGGTGGAGTTTGCCGACGTGATCGTGGTCAGCAAGGTGGACCAGGTGGATGACGAAGTGCTGCAGGACACGCTGGCGGTACTGCGTGGGCTGAACCGAGACGCGAAGCTGCTGCTGTCCAGCTTCGGCGATGTGCCACTGGCTGAACTGCTGGATACCGGTCGCTTCGACATGGAGCGTGCACAACGTGCGCCGGGCTGGGTGAAGGAATTGCGCGGGGAGCACACACCGGAAACCGAGGAGTACGGCATCGGTAGCTTCGTCTACCGCTCGCGACGCCCGTTCCACCCCGCGCGATTCGCCCGCGCGCTGCAGTCGGGGATGCCCGGCGTGATCCGCAGCAAGGGCTGGTTCTGGTTGGCCAACCGCATGGACTGGGTGGGCGAACTGAACACCGTGGGTGCAGCGACGCGCACGCAGGCGGCAGGCTTCTGGTACGCCGCGCGCGATCGCGTGCGTGCGGGCATCGAAGACACCACGCCGCTGTTGCCGCCGACGCCGCTGCCGTACAGCGATCTTGGCTGGGCACGCCAGCAGGCCGACTGCTGGAGCGCACCGTTGCCGGGCCTGGAGGAATTCCCGGATTCGGCCGCGCACGCGGCGATGCAGCGGTTATGGCATCCCTTGTGGGGCGACCGCCGCCAGGAGCTGGTGGTGATTGGCGTGCACATGGATGAGCGCGCGGTGCGTGCGGAGCTGGACGCCTGCCTGCTCAACGACCAGGAACTGCGCGCGGGGCCGTTGCTGTGGCAGCAGATGCCGCAGGCATTCCCGGTGTGGAAGCGTTGAGCTGACGGCTCCTGTAGAGCCACGCCATGCGTGGATGGCGGTTCAACCGGTCTTTGCCCGCCTTGTAGAGCCGAGCGCACGCTCGGCTGGCGGATCATTCCATCCATGCAGGGCGTGGATCTACTGCAGCTGCAGCCGAGCGTGGGCTCGGCTCTACACAGGCGAATCCATGCACGGCGTGGATCTACAGCGCGTCGCGCCACTGCCAGGCATCGGCGGCGACCTGCAGCACCTGCGTCGGTCGCAACGCCTGCAGCAGATGCCGGTCATGGCTGACCATCATCAGTGCCCCCGGCCACGCAGCAAGCAGCTCTTCCAACGCCTGCAACGCGCTCAGATCCAGCGCATTACCGGGTTCGTCCAGCAGCAACAGCTGGGGTGCGGGATCGGCATACAGCACGCTGGCCAGCGCCCCCTTCACCCGCTCGCCATCACTGAGGCTGCCGGCTGCCCGCTGGATACGCTGTGCGTCCAGCCCGAGCAGGGCCAGCCGCGTGCGCAGTTCGCCCACATCGGCGCCTGGGTTCGCCGCCTGCACCGTCTCCAGGATGCTGCGCCCGCCGGACAATCCCAACAGCTGCTGGTCCAGCAGTGCCAATGGCGCATGCCGTTGCACGGTGCCACTGCGTGCAGGCAGCTGCCCTGCCAGCACACGCAGCAGGGTGGATTTTCCAGTACCGTTGTCACCGATCACAGCGATGCGCTGCCCGCGGCGGATCTCCAGCTGCAAGGGAGCGACGCAGCCGTACGGCAGCACCAGCGACTCTGCCTGCAGCAGGCGTGAACTGCCGCGTTCGCCTTGACTGGCAAACAGTGCCAGTTCCGGCGCAGCGTGAACCGCTGATGCCGCTGCGCGCAGCTGGTCGGCGCTGACCTGCAGGCGCTCGGCCTGGACCTGCTGAGCACGGCCATGGCTGGCCTCGGCGCGCTGCTTCTGCCGGCCCAGCAGGATCGGCGCCTGGTTGGCCTGCTTTGCATCGCGGTTGCCGCGTGCCTGGCGTTGCTGCTGCCGTTCGTGCTGCTCACGCGCGCTGCGCTGCTGCTGGCGGTGCTGGGCGCGCGCGTGGTCAAGCTGGGCGGCGGCAGCTTCGCGTTCGGCGGCACGCGCATCGGCGTAGTGCTGCCACGGCCCGCCATAGCGGTGCAGTCCGCGCGCGTCCAGTTCGACGATCTGCTGCATGTGCCCAAGCAGTTCGCGATCGTGGCTGATCGCCAGCAGGCCGCCACGCCATTGCTGCAGCTGTTCGTACAGCTGTTGGCGATGGCGTGCATCGAGGTGGTTGCTGGGTTCGTCCAGAATCAGCCAATCGGCACCGCTGGCCCAGGCACCGGACAGCGCCACCTGCATCGCTTGGCCACCGCTGAGGCGTGCGGCGGGCTGGGCGGGATCGAGATCGTCCGGCAGCCGCAATGCCTGCCATCGCTCCTGCAGGCGTTCGCGCAGATCCCAGCGGTCGCCGACGCGGGCGAAGTCGGCTTCGTCCACGCTGCCCGCTTCAATGCGCGCCAGTGCAGCCAGTTCCTCGCCCACGCCGGCGAGCTCCCCCACGGTGCCGGACGGTGGATAGCCGGGCGTGGGCAACAGGAATAAGCGGCCGCTGCCGCGCACCTGGCCGCTGTCGGGCAACAGCCGGCCCGCCAGCAGGCGTGCCAGCACGCTCTTGCCGGCACCATTGGCACCGACCAGGCCGGTGGCAACCGGATCGAAGGAAAACGACAGATCGGAAAACAGCGGGCGGCCGTCGGCCAGCCGATACGACACGCGATCGAGCGTGAGGGAATGTGTGGTCATGCGACCTCCATGGATGCCGGGTTCTCCCCTGCGCGCAGGGGCGGGAAGAGTCAGGCCGTCTGTTGGGAAGACGGCGGCATCAATGACGCATTGGTCGCGAGCCTCTGGGAGGAATGAGCGGCCAGTATAGCGGCAGTGGCTGAATGGTCAGGTGTGCGGCCGCCGGGCATGGCCGGGCGCTACCGATGGTCGGGCGGTCCTGTAGAGCCGAGCCGATGCTTGGCTTCCTTTCGCCGCGAGACGCATCCACGCATGGCGTGGATCTACGGCACGGTACCCAGGCGGGCGCCGACGAAGTCGATGAACACCCGCAGCTTCGGCAGTACGTGTCGGCCCGACGGCCACAGCAGATGGAAGGTGCCGCAGGAATGCACATGCTCGTCCAGCACCGTGACCAGACGGCCGTCGGCCAGCGCATCGCGCACCGAGTGCACCGGCACGAAGGCCAGGCCGATATCGCGCAGTGTGAGCGCTACCCGCGCCTCGATGGTGTTGGCCACCATGTGCACCGGAAGCTCCTGCGGCATTTCATCGTCGGGCCAGTGGATCGGCCACGGTTCCAGCTTGCCGGTGGTGGGGAAGCGATAGTGCAGCAGCGTGTGCTGCATCAAGCCTGCCGGCGTGCGCGGAACGCCGCAGCGCTGCAGGTAGCCCGGCGAGCCAACGACACGCCGCGGGAATACCCCCAGCCGGCGTGCGTTCATCCGCGAGTCGCTGGGTTCGCCAACGCGCAGCACCGCATCGAAACCTTCCTCGATGACATCGACCAGGCGGTCGCTGAAGTCCAGGTCCAGGCGGATATCCGGATACGCCGCCATGAATTCGGCCATCAACGGCAGGGTGAGGTCGCCCACCAGCGGCAGGCTGATGCGCAGCGTGCCCTTGGGTGAGGCGTGCGGCTGTGCCAGCTCGGTGCGGGCAGCGTCGCGCTCGTCGAGGATGCGCCGGCAGCGTGCCAGGAACAGCTGGCCCTCGGCGGTGAGGGTGATGCTGCGCGTGCTGCGATGGAACAGGCGCACGCCCAGCGCGTGCTCCAGCCGCGCCACGCACTTGCCCGCTGCCGAGGCGGAAATGCCCTGCAGGCGCCCGGTCTCGACGAAGCTGCGGGTGTCGGCGGCGTGCACGAAGGTCTGCAGGTTGGCGAGGTTGTCCAGGACTGACATGGGCGTGCGGGCAATGAAAGCGGCAGGGTAGGCCGGCGCGGCTGTAGCGGGCGGCCCCGCCATCGCAACACTGTGGTGCGGGGTTGCGTGGACACCGTTGCGGCCTTGCGGTTCCGGCCATCATGCCGATTGCGGAGTACACGGTCCATGATGCCCGGAGCGGCAACCGGCTTTTTGCGCGGACGCCCGCTGCCTAACGTGGCGGCCTCTCCCCCACGGATCACCGCGATGAATGCCGCTCCTTCCTTCGAACCTGCGCCGGCACTGCCTTCGGTGCAGCGGCTGCTGCAGCAGGTCCACCCGCAGCGCCTGGTCGGTGCGGTGGTGCTGGTGCGCGAGCACGGCGTGCTGCGCCATGCCGGGGCCACGGGCCTGGCGGATCGCGAGTCGGCCACGCCGATGCAGCGCGACCAGCTGTTCCGGCTGGCCTCGGTGAGCAAGCCGTTGCTGAGCACGGTGATCCTGCGCCTGGTGGCCGAGGGCGTGCTCGACCTGGATGCACCGGTGCAGCGCTGGCTGCCGGACTTCCGCCCGGCGCTGGCCGATGGCAGCACGCCGCCCATCAGCCTGCGCCAGCTGCTCAGCCACAGCAGCGGGTTGGGCTACCGCTTCCTCGAAGCCGATGCGGATGGCCCCTATGCGCGCGCAGGTGTCAGCGACGGCATGGATGCCAACCCGTTGACGCTGGCCGAGAACGTGCGCCGCATCGCGCAGGCGCCACTGCTGTTCGCACCGGGCCGCCAGTGGATGTATTCGCTGGGCGTGGATGTGGCCGGCGCCGTGGCCGAAGCGGCAACCGGGGAAACGCTGCAGGCCTTGTTCGCCCGCTTGCTGGCTGCGCCCCTGGGCCTGCGCGATACCGCCTTCGCCACCCACGATGCGGCACGGCTGGCCACGCCCTATGTCACCGACACCCCGCAGTCGCACCGCCTGCGCGAAGGCGAGGTGGTCGCCCCGTTCGAGGGCACGGTAGGCATCGAGTACAGCCTCGCCCGCGCGACCGACGCCAGCCGGTTTCCTTCGGCTGGCGCGGGCCTGGTGGGTACCGCCGATGAGGTGATGCGGGTGCTGGAGGCGTTGCGCGACGGGCAGCGCTCCGGCGTGTTGCCGCCCCGGCTGGTGGCGGAGATGGCGACCCCGCAGGTGGGCGAGCAGGGGCCGCCGGAACCGCCGGGCTGGAGCTTCGGCCTTGGCTTTTCGGTGCTGCGCGATGCGGCCGCCAGCGGTACGCCGCAGAACGCAGGTACATGGCGATGGGGCGGTGCCTACGGCCACAGCTGGTTCGTCGACCCTGCGCGCGGCCTGAGCGTGGTGGCGCTGACCAACACGCTGTACGAAGGCATGGACGGTGCCTTTGTCGATGAACTGCGCGATGCGGTGTATGCCGATCTAGGGACGGCACGATGAGCGGCCATGCCATCGATGCGGCCGGCCCGGCCGGTGAAGCCACGCGTCTGCCATGGGCCGGCCTGCTGGCACTGGCCGGCGGCGGCTTCATCACCCTGCTGACCGAGACCTTGCCGGCCGGTGTATTGCGGCCGATGGGCGACAGCCTGGGCGTGAGCGATGCGGCGGTGGGGCAGCTGGTGAGCGTGTACGCACTCGGCTCGGTGATGGCCGCATTGCCGATGACCGCGCTGACCCAGCGCCTGCCACGACGCCCGCTGTTGCTGGCAGCCATTGCCGGCTTCGTGGTGGTCAACACACTGACCGCGTTGAGCAGCAGCTACCCACTGATCCTGGCCGCGCGTTTCCTGGCGGGGGTGAGCGGCGGGCTGCTGTGGTCGCTGGTTGCCGGCTATGCCGCACGCATGGTGGTGCCCTCGCTGCAGGGCCGGGCGATTGCGGTGGCGATGGTCGGATCGCCGTTGGCGCTGTCGCTCGGCGTACCGGCGGGCACGTTGCTGGGGCAGCAGATCGGCTGGCGCTGGGCGTTCGCCTTGATGAGCGTGCTGGGCGTGGGGCTGCTGGCCTACGCGCGATGGGCGCTGCCAGCCTTGCCCGCCGCCGGTGCCGGCCAGCGCACATCGCTGGGCGCCGTCTGGCGCATACCCGGCGTGCGCAGTGCACTGCTGGTGATGGTGCTGTACGTGCTCGCGCACAACGTGCTCTACACCTACATCGAACCGCTGGCAGTGGACGCCGGGGCGAGCCCGTGGCTGGATCGCCTGCTGCTGGCTTTCGGCCTGGCCGCGATTGCCGGCATCGGTATTGCCGGCTGGGGTGTGGACCGCCACCTGCGCACGCTGGTGTGGGCGGCAGTGATCGGTTTCATCCTGCCGGTGCTGGCGCTGCTGTTGTGGCCGGGCGACGCGACCGCGCTGCTGCTGGCGACGATCCTGTGGGGCGTGGCCTTCGGCGCGGTACCGACGCTGTTCCAGACCGCACTCGCCCGGCGTGCCGGTGCCGCCGCGGACCTGGCGCAATCGATGCTGGTGACTGGCTGGAACCTGGCCATTGCTGCGGGAGGTGTGGCGGGTGGTGTGCTGCTGCAGGCCGGTGGGCCCACCCGGTTGGGGTGGTTGCCGTTGCTGCTGCTGGCGATGACCGCTGCATGGTTGCTGGTACGGCCGAAGGCCTGGGCGTAGGCCGTGATCATCCATGATGTGGTGCCGGCCAGCGGCCGGCACCACCGGGGTCCACGCCATCCACGCATGGTGTCGATCTACCGGGCGCAGCGACCCGCGTTTGCTTTCGCCTTTTTTCGTTGATTCCGTGGTGGCACGTCGCGGGATCTGTCAGAGGCCGGGACGGTCGGGGGCGCGGGGGTGTCCGCGGCATGGATGCCGCGGCCAAGCCCCCAAGGACGGGTTCACGGCGTCCCCCGCGCCCCCGACCGTCCCGGCCAAACCCGGTATCGCCATTCGCGACCCACCACGAGGGGCTCCGCCGTTCGCCGTCCTACTCCACTCCCTCACGCTCGATCGGCACGCTACGCGGGTTCTGCATGTCCTCCCGCGCCGCGCCGTAGCGCTGCTGCCGCTTGTGGTGGAAGGCCACGAACTCATCCCGCGGCAGCGGCCGCGAGAACAGCCAGCCCTGCCCGAACTCCACGTGCCGGCTGTGCAGGTAGGCCAGCTGTGCTTCGGTCTCCACGCCCTCGGCCACCACCCACAGCCCCAGTTCCTTGGCCATGTCGATGATGTGCGGCGTCACCGGGCTGGTCGCACTCTCGGTGCCGATCGCATCGATGAACGACTTGTCGATCTTCAACGCATCCAGCGGCAGCTGCTCCAGGTACTGCAGGCTGGAGAAGCCCACGCCGAAATCATCGATGGCCACGCTGTGGCCGGCGCGACGGGCCTGCGCCAGCATGGTGCGGGCGCGGTCCAGGTCGAGGAAACCGCGCTCGGTGGCCTCCATCCAGATCTGTTGCGGCAGGATGCCGCTGCCGGCCATGTGCTTGGAGATCATCTTCAATGCACGACCGCTGCTGATGTCCTCGGCGGCAAGATTGATCGCGATGTGCGCGCTCCGGTCGGCCACCAGCAGCTCGCGCATGTCGCGCACCACGTTCTCGATCACCAGGTCGGTAACGTCGGCGATCATTCCGGCTTCCTCGGCCAATGGAATGAACAGGTCCGGACGCACCTGGGTGCCATCCGGGCGCTGCCAGCGGATCAACGCCTCGGCGCCGACGCAGATGCCGGTATCCAGCTCGATGATCGGCTGGTAGTGCAGGTACAGCTCGCGGCGCCGGATCGCGGTGGCCAGTTCGCCGCGCAGCGACAGGCGGCGACGTGACAGCCAGATCACCAGGCCGGCACCAGCGGCGGCCAGCAGCACGCCCAGTGGTACGAACAGCCACGCCTGCTGGCGGAACGTGGCCGCCAGCGCGGTACGTGGTGTGGTTGCGATCGCCAGCCATTCCTCGTTGCGCGCGGTCGCATACAGCGTGTTCTGGTCAAGGCCCTCACCGGGGTTGCGCAGCATGGCCATCAGCAACGCTGTGTCCATGCCTTCCTGCTTGGCCAGCAGGCGCCCATCCGGGCTGGCCAGGGCCAGGCGCACGTGCGGATCGACGATGACATCGACAAAGCGGCGCGGATCCATCAGCACGTCGTAGCTGCCATAGAGGATCGCCAGCATCTGCCGCCTGCCGCTGGCTTCCGGGCGCACGTCCACCGCGATTCCCGCGCCATCACTGGTGACGTGGTCGGGCTTGGGCTGGTTGACGTCCGAATGGAACGCCCCCCACGAGGTGCAGCGCAGCTTGCCGTCTTCGAAATAGCCCATCTGGTCGGCCGCCGGCGTGGTCATCACCAGCGTCTGCATGCGCCGGATATGCTCGGGCGAACACGGTTGTGCCACGCTGGCCTGCGCCGACTGCATGGCGTGCAGTGCTTCGTGGTAGGACAGGTCCGATCGACGAAGGGTGCGCATGGCGATGTCGCGCAGCCGTTCCTGTTCCACGCTGACGGCACGGTCCCAGGTGGCGTAGGCCATGACGGCGATCGGTACCGCAGCGGCCAGCAGGGCCAGCGCGGTACCGCCGATGATGACGCGCAGGCGGCTCATGGCCGGGGCTCCGGCAGGGCGGGCAGGGCAGGGCGCATGGTCGGGCCGGTCCGTGGGCAGGTGCGGCTATCTGAGCATGGCGCCGGGCCGGGCGGAATGGGCACGACCCGGTATTTCGTCACATTGTGATGAAAGCGGCCAAGTTTGACGGAATCAGCCCACCCGGCGCTGGCGCTTCGGCGCACGGAGGACTACCGTCGAACGCTTCGCCCACCCCTTCCCGCGCCCATGACCGAGCCCGCCACGCCCCCCGAGCACCTGCGCCGCAGCCTGTCCAACCGCCACCTGCAACTGATCGCCATCGGCGGTGCCATCGGCACCGGCCTGTTCATGGGCTCGGGCAAGACCATCAGCCTGGCCGGCCCGTCCATTGTCTTCGTCTACCTGATCATCGGCGCGATGCTGTTCTTCGTGATGCGCGCGATGGGCGAGCTGCTGCTGTCCAACCTGAACTACAAGTCCTTCATCGATTTCTCCACCGACCTGCTCGGCCCATGGGCCGGGTTCTTCTGTGGATGGACGTACTGGTTCTGCTGGATCGTCACCGCCATCGCCGACGTGATCGCGATTGCCGCCTATGCGCAGTTCTGGTTCCCGGGGCTTGAGGCCTGGAAGCCGGCGCTGGCGTGCGTGTTGCTGCTGCTGTCGTTGAACCTGGTGACGGTGAAGCTGTTCGGCGAAATGGAATTCTGGTTTGCGCTGATCAAGATCGTGGCGATCTGCGCGCTGATCATCACCGGTGCCGGGCTGGTGGCCTGGGGCTTCACCTCGCCCAGTGGCCACACCGCGGCACTGTCGAACCTGTGGAATGACGGTGGCATGTTCCCGATGGGGCTGGTCGGCTTCTTCGCCGGCTTCCAGATTGCAGTGTTCGCCTTCGTCGGCATCGAGCTGGTCGGCACCACCGCCGCCGAAACCGCCGACCCCGAGCGCAACCTGCCCAAGGCGATCAATTCGATTCCGGCGCGCATCATCATCTTCTACGTGCTGGCGCTGATCGCGATCATGGCGGTCACGCCGTGGCGCCAGGTGGTACCGGACAAGAGCCCGTTCGTGCAGTTGTTCGTTCTGGCCGGCATTCCGGCCGCGGCCAGCCTGATCAACTTCGTGGTGCTGACCTCTGCCACGTCCTCGGCCAACAGCGGCATCTTCTCCACCAGCCGCATGCTGTACGGCCTGGCCGAAGAGGGCCACGCCCCGCGCGGGTTGTCGCGGTTGTCACGCGCGGCGGTGCCGGCCCGCGGCCTGCTGTTCTCCTGCCTGTGCCTGCTGGGCGGCACGTTGCTGATCTACCTGATCCCGAACCTGGTGACGGCGTTCACCCTGGTGACCACGCTGGCCACCGTGCTCTTCATTTTCGTCTGGTCGCTGATCCTGGTGGCCTACATGGTCTACCGCCGCCGCTATCCGGAGCGCCACGCCGCCTCGATCTTCAAGATGCCCGGTGGCGTCGCCATGTGCTGGGCCTGCCTGGTGTTCTTCGCCGGCGTACTGGTGCTGCTGAGCCTGCAGGGCGACACCCGCCAGGCGTTGATGGCCAGCCCAGCGTGGTTCGTGCTGCTGGGCGTGGGGTATTGGGTGCGGCGCAGGGCGGCGAAATGACCGGGAATGCGGGGATTCTGTACTGCCGAAAATCGGAAACGACGGAGATCGGAACGCCGGAACGCCGGAACGCCGGAACGTCGGAACGTCGGAAATCGGTAGAGTCGACTGTTAGTCGACTGCTCTCCCATGGGCCACCGGAAAACCTCGCCCTGCGCGCGATAGTCGACTAACTGTGTAAACCCACCACGTTGTTCAGCGGGATTCTGGAAATAGGCGGTTGGCTGCCGATCCCCATGTGGGGTCGGTGCCAGTTGTAGTGGTGCAGCCATTCAGGCAGTACGGCGTCGCGC
>NZ_JCAFUU010000011.1:0-69307 GCF_059371655.1 Stenotrophomonas sp. YJH_SMC_17
CCCGAGCGACTCGGCCAACTCCACGGCTTGGTGCTTGAACTCATCGGTGTAGCTACGACGGGTGAGACGGGACATAAGGGACCTCCAAGTGCGATCAAAGTATCGCTTCTTGGCGTCCGCTGACGGGGGGCCAGATCAGTCAGCCGCATGGATGCGGCTGCCGAGCCTACAGGGACGTACTTGCGGCGTCCCCCGCGTACCCATGCCTCCCCGCCAAACCAACACACCCGCTCTTGCCGTTGCTCCGGCGGGTGCAGGGCCGCAGGCCCTGCAAAACAACCCCTTACTTGCCCCGCAAACGGCTGTGCCGGAACCCGTAGCAGAAATAGATCACGAAGCCGACGAAGGTCCACACGCCCATCAGCATCCAGTTGTGCATCGTCATCGCCGACAGCAGCGCCAGGCAGCTCAGCACGCCCAGGCTGCAGATCAGCCACGCCATCGGCATGCGGAACGGCCGCGGCAGGTCCGGCTGGGTACGGCGCAGGATCAGCACGCCGGCACACACGGCGGCAAACGCGATCAGCGTGCCCATCGAGGTCAGCTCGCCCAGGATGTCCAGCGGGAACAGCGCCGCCAGCAGCGCGATGCCGATGCCGGTGATCACGGTGTTGATGTGCGGGGTCCGGTACTTGGGGTGGATCTTGGTGAACACCGGTGGCAGCAGGCCGTCGCGGCCCATGATCATGAAGATGCGCGGCTGGCCGATGATCATCACCAGCACCACGGAGGACAGGCCGACCAGCGCGCCGACCTCGACCACCCAGCGCAGCCAACCCAGCTGCGGATGCGCGGCCACCGCGGTCACCACCGGCTCGTCGGTGCCCAGCAGCTGGAACGGCACCAGGCCGGTCATCACCGCGGCCATCGCGATGTACAGCACGGTGCAGACCACCAGTGACAGCATCATGCCGATCGGCATGTCGCGCTGCGGGTTCTTCGATTCCTGCGCCGCCACCGACACTGCCTCGAAGCCGATGTAGGCGAAGAACACCATCGCCGCGCCGCGCAGCACGCCTTCCATGCCGTACTTGCCGGGGCCTTCGTTGGCCGGGATGAATGGGGTCCAGTTGCTGGTGTCCACGTATTTCCAGCCGACCACGATGACCAGCACGATCAGGCCGGTCTTGAGCACGACCATCGCCATGTTCATCGCCGAGGACTTGCTGATGCCGACGTAGCACAGCCAGGTCAGCAGCAGCACCAGGGCCGCAGCAGGCAGGTTGGCGATCGCGCCGGTCGGGCGCAGCTGTGCGTCCAGTGGCGCACTGACCAGCGCGGCAGGGAGATGGATGTCGAACTGGCTGAGCAGACTGAGGAAATAGCCGGTCCAGCTGACCGCGACCGCCGAGGCGGAGACGCCGTATTCAAGCACCAGCATCCAGCCGATGAACCAGGCCGAGAGCTCGCCGAAGGTGGCATAGGTGTAGGTGTAGGCGCTGCCGGAAACCGGCACCATCGAGGCGAACTCGGCGTAGGCCAGCGCGCAGAAAGCGCAGCAGATGGCGGCCAGCACGAACGACAGCATGATCGCCGGGCCGGCGTGGTTGGCGGCGGCCTGGCCGGTGATGACGAAGATGCCGCCGCCGATCACCGCGCCGATGCCCAGGGCGGTCAGGCCCCAGGGGCCGAGGTGGCGGCGCAGGCTCAGGCCGTTGGCGTCTTCATGGGCGGCGTGCGGGTGCTTGGTGGCCCACAGTTGCTTGAACATGTCTGGTGGTCTTGTCGAAGCGCGCCGCAACCGGCGCGCAGGGAAAACGGACGGGCCGGCACAAGGCCGGCCCGTAGGCGGATCAGGGGGACTTGGCCAGCTTGCTGTTGCGGATGCCGTAGCCCAGGTAGATCAGCAGGCCGAGCAGCGTCCAGCCCACGAACAGGTGCCAGTGCACCACGAACGCCTGCCAGAACAGGAACAGGCAGGTGGCCGCGCCCAGCGGGCAGATGATCCACACCATCGGTACGCGGAACGGGCGATGGATCTCCGGCTTGGAATAGCGCAGCACGAGCACGCCGATGCAGACCGTGGCGAAGGCCAGCAGGGTGCCCATCGACACCAGTTCACCCAGCACGTTCAGCGGCACCAGGCCAGCCAGCGCGGCGGCGATCACGCCGACCACGATGGTGGCCACATACGGGGTGCGGAAGCGGGTGTGGACCTTGCCGAAGAACTTCGGCAGCAGGCCGTCGCGGGAAATGGTGTAGGCGATGCGGGTCTGGCCCATCATCATCACCAGCACCACCGAGGACAGGCCGGCGATGGCGCCGATTTCCACGAACGTCTTCAGCCAGGACAGGGTCGGGTAGGGTTCCAGTGCGGTGGCCACCGGCTTGTCGGTGCCCAGCAGGTGATACGGCATCATGCCGGTCAGCACCGCGCAGACGATGATGTAGACGATGGTGCACACGGCCAGCGAGCCGAGCAGGCCGATCGGCATGTTGCGCTGCGGGTCCTTGGTTTCACCGGCGGCGGTGGAGACCGCATCGAAACCGATGTAGGCGAAGAACACGATGGTGGCCGCACGGAACACGCCGCTCCAGCCGAACTCACCCGGCACGCCGGTGTTTTCCGGGATGAACGGCTGCCAGTTGGCCGGGTCGATGTGGGCCGCGCCGATGCCGATGAACAGGCAGATGACAGTGACCTTGATCGCCACGATGATCGCGTTGACGAAGGCCGACTGGGTCACGCCCACGTAGAGCAGGCCGGACACCGCCGCCACGATCAGCACCGCTGGCAGGTTGAACAGCTTGCCGGAGGCGATGAACTCGCTGCCTGTCCAGGCGATGGGCGCGGCGCTGAGTGCATCCGGGAACGGCATGTGCAGCGTGGTGGTGATGAAGCTGATCAGGTAGGCCGACCAGCCCACCGCGACCGAGGCCGAAGCGAACAGGTATTCCAGCACCAGGCACCAGCCGATGAACCAGGCCATGCCTTCGCCGAGGGTGGCGTAGGAGTACGAATAGGCGCTGCCGGAGACCGGCATCATTGCCGCGAACTCGGCATAGCACAGGCCCGCCAGGGCGCAGGCGAAACCGGCAATCACGAACGACAGCATGACTGCCGGGCCGGCATGGTTGGCCGCGGCCTGGCCGGTCAGCACGAAGATACCTGCGCCGATCACCGCACCCACGCCAAGCAGGATGAGGTGTTTAGCCGTGAGGGTCCGTTTCAACGTGGCTTCGCCGTCCAGGCTGCCTTCGATGGGTTCGCCAGCATCGACGTGCCCGGCCGGTTCAACCGGCTTGACCCTCAACAGAGCTTTCAGCATGCAGTACTTCCTAATGATCGGATGGGGTGGACCGCCGATACGTTGCCGGCAACCCTGGAATGGTGAAGGCCGCGCGAACGGCCCGCTGTACCTTAGCCAAAGCTGAAGCCAACGCACAAGCGCAATCGCAACAATGAACGGCGATAATGAGCAGTCATGTTCCTGATCCCGCCCATTCATGAGCCAGACCGCCGAAACCCTTGCCGTGCTTGACGATCGCCTGCGTGGCCTGTTGCGGGACTATGCCCGCCGCGTGCCGGCCCACGACGCACTGGCTGCCGAATTCGGCACATTGCTGGATGATCCGGAAGATCCGTTCCGGCGCGAACGGCTGGCCGGCCACTTCACTGCCAGCTGCTGGCTGGTCAGTGCCGACGGCCAGCGCCTGCTCCTGACCCACCACCGCAAGCTGCAGCGCTGGCTGCAGCTGGGCGGCCACGCCGACGGCGACCGCGACCTGGCCCGGGTCGCGCTGAAGGAGGCGGAAGAGGAGTCCGGCCTGAGCGGCCTGGTGCTGGAAGACCCTGCCATCTTCGACATCGACAAGCACTGGATTCCGGAACGCAAGGACGTGCCGGGACACTGGCACTACGACGTGCGTTTCGTGATCCGCGCACTCGGTGGCGAGGCCTTCGTGCTCAGCGAGGAATCGCTGGACCTGGCCTGGCGGCCGGTGGACGAGGTCGCGGCCGACCCGGAATCGGACGAATCGATGCAGCGCATGGCGCGCCGGTGGTTGGCGCGCTAGTAACCTGCAGAGCCGAGCCGATGCTCGGCTCGATGCGGGCCGGAACCGCAGCCGGGCATGGGCTCGGCTCTACAAGTGCAAGGCGGGGTCCGCGTCAATACAGGATGCGCGTGCGCAGCGTGCCCGGAATCGCGGCCAGTTCGTCGCGCACGGCGGCGGCCTGTTCCTCGCTGGCGGTGATGTCGATCACCACGTAACCCACCTTCGGGTCGGTGCGCAGGAACTGGCCATCGATGTTGACGTTGTGCCGCGAGAAGATCTCGTTGACCTTGGACAGCACGCCCGGCACGTTCTGGTGGATGTGCAGCAGGCGCAGGCTGTCGGCGTGCTCCGGCAGGGTCACTTCCGGGAAGTTGACCGCCGACAGGGTGCTGCCGTTGTCGCTGTAGCGCACCAGCTTGGCCGCCACTTCCACACCGATGTTGTCCTGCGCCTCCAGCGTGCTGCCGCCCACGTGCGGGGTCAGGATCACGTTGTCGTGGCGGGTCAGCGGCGATTCGAAGATATCGCCGTTGCCCTTCGGCTCGACCGGGAACACGTCCAGCGCGGCGCCGCCGACGTGGCCGCTGGCCAGCGCGGCATCCAGCGCATCGATGTCGACCACGGTGCCGCGTGCGGCATTGATCAGGTGCGCGCCCTTGCGCATCCTGGCCAGCTCGGTGCTGCCGATCATCCACTGCGTGGACGGGGTTTCCGGCACGTGCAGGGTGACGATGTCGGCGCGCGCCAGCAGGTCGTCCAGGCTGGCGGCGGCACGGGCATTGCCCAGCGCCAGCTTGGTTTCCACGTCGTGGAAGATCACCTGCATGCCCAGCGATTCGGCCAGCACGCCGACCTGGGTGCCGATGTGGCCGTAGCCGATGATGCCCAGGGTCTTGCCGCGCACCTCATGGCTGCCGCTGGCCGACTTCGACCAGCCGCCGCGATGGCATTCGGCGTTCTTCTGCGGAATGCCGCGGGTCAGCATGATCGCCTCGGCGATCACCAGCTCGGCCACGCTGCGGGTATTGGAATAGGGCGCGTTGAACACCGGGATGCCGGCCAGCTCGGCCGCGTCCAGGTCGACCTGGTTGGTGCCGATGCAGAAGCAGCCCACCGCGATCAGGCGCTTGGCCTCGGCCAGTACCTCAGCGCTGAGCTGGGTGCGCGAACGGATGCCGACGATGTGCGCCTCGGCGATGCGCGCCTTCAGTTCGTCCTCGGGCAGCGCCTTGGTGTGCGCTTCGATCTGGCTGTAGCCGGCGGCGCTGAACACCTCCACGGCGGTCTGGCTGACCCCCTCCAGCAACAGTACGCGGATATCCTGCTTCGGGAACGAGGTCTTCTTCGGCGACATGGGGCAACACGGCCAGTGGGACAGGGGCCAATCACTATGCCAGATCGCGACGCCCATGGTGCAGTGCGCAATTGGTTGCATCGGTAGCTATCTGCCTGCCTGCGGGGCTGGACGCTGGCGCGTGCCGCTGGCACGCTTGCCCGTTCTTCACGCCCCGCGCTGGACCGTCATGACCGATTCCCGCATTGCCTCGCTGCAGCAGGCCTGTCCCGGCCTGAAGCTGAAGACCGACCCGGCCGACCTGGAGCATTACGGGCGCGACTGGACCCGGCGCTGGACGCCGGCGCCACTGGTGATCGCGTTGCCGGCCACGGTCGAGGAAGTGCAGGCGGTGATGCGCTGGAGTGCCGAGCATGGCGTGGCGGTGGTGCCGTCCGGCGGCCGTACCGGCCTGTCCGGTGGCGCGGTGGCGGCCAACGGCGAGCTGGTGCTCAGCCTGGAACGGATGAACAAGGCGCTGGCCTACGATGCGGTCGATCGCACGCTGGTGGTGCAGGCCGGCATGCCGCTGGAAGCCGTGCACAACGCTGCGCTGGACCACGGTCTGATCTACCCGGTCGATTTCGCCGCGCGCGGTTCCTGCTCGATCGGCGGCAACATCGCCACCAATGCCGGTGGCATCCGGGTGATCCGCTACGGCAACACCCGTGAATGGATCGCCGGCCTGAAGGTGGTCACCGCCAGCGGCGAGTTGCTGGAGCTCAACAAGGGCCTGATCAAGAACTCCAGCGGCTATGACTTCCGCCAGCTGCTGATTGGTTCGGAAGGTACGTTGGGCGTGATCGTCGAGGCGACGGTGAAGCTGACCGATCCGCCGCCGGCCAGCAACGTGATGCTGCTGGCACTGCCCAGCTTCGAAGTGCTGATGCAGGTGTTCGCCGCGTTCCGCGCGCGCCTGCAGCTGCAGGCCTTCGAGTTCTTCACCGACCGGGCGCTGGAGCATGTGCTTGCCCATGGCGCGCAGGCGCCCTTCGATGAGGTGCATCCGTACTACGTGGTGACCGAATTCGCCGCCAATGACGAGGCCCAGGAGGCGGCGGCGATGGCGGCCTTCGAGGACTGCATGGGCAATGGCTGGGTCAGCGACGGGGTGATCAGTGCCAGCGATGCCCAGGCCGCCCATCTGTGGCGCCTGCGCGAAGGCATCACCGAATCGCTGGCGCGCTACAAACCCTACAAGAACGACGTCTCGGTACGGATCTCGGCGATGCCGGCGTTCCTGGCCGAAACCCAGGCACTGATCGGGCAGGCCTACCCGCACTTCGATGTGGTGTGGTTCGGCCATATCGGCGACGGCAACCTGCACATCAACGTGCTCAAGCCGGATGACACCAGCGACGCCGATTTCGTGGCGCAGTGCGAGCAGGTGACCAAGCTGCTGGCGCAGGTGCTGGCGCGCTTCGATGGCAGCATTTCGGCTGAACACGGCATCGGCCTGGTCAAGAAGGGCTACCTGGGCAGTACCCGCGGCCCAGCCGAGATCGCCCTGATGAAGGCAGTCAAACATGCGTTCGATCCCCAAGCGCGGCTGAATCCCGGCAAGCTGTTCGACGTCTGAGCCGGGAAATTCCTTCACGCACCCGCTACGCTCCCCGCATCCCAACAACCGGCTTCGAACCGATGACCCGTCCGCTTCTGTTGCTTGCCCTGCTGTCCCTGCCGCTGGCCGGCTTCGCTTCCAGCTTTGCCGGGACCTCGGCCGGTTCGGCCACCGGTGCGTCTTCCGGCTCCTCGGGCAGCAGCTCGGGTGATGACAAGGTGGTGCTTGCCGCACGCGATGATGCCGCCGCATTCGTTGCCAGCGACGGCCAGATCCGGGGCGCGCGCCTGCAGGCCGCGCTGGTCCACCTGCGCGAGCAGAGCACCGCCGCACAGCAGCAGAGCGATCTGGAACTGGCCCGCGCGCTGCTGGCGCGTTGATCCAGGCGGCATGACCTCTGCGTCATCGCTTTCTGTAGCGCCGAGCCATGCTCGGCTGGGCGCCAGGCGCCGATGGGTGGTTACAGCAGCCACGCATGGCGTGGCTCTACTGCTGACTGCTCACGTCGCGCACGCAGCTGATCGCCTGGAGCTCGATCCCTCCGGTCTCGATCCGGCACAGCGGCAGCTCGCCAGCCAGGCCCTGGCCGACGTGCAGGCGCTGTTGCCCGATGGCCTGCTGCGCGCATTGCCGGCACAGGTCCAGGTGGCCTGGCGCGATGATCTTCCTGCCCACGTGCATGGCCGTGCCTTCGCCGGTGGCATCGCGCTGCGCCGCGATCTGCTGGACGACAGTGCGCCCGGCGCCCGCCGTGCGCGGCGCAGCGCCCTGGTGCACGAGCTGACCCACGTTGCCGACCGTGGCGGCGCAAAGTGGTCGCGCAGCGCACGCTGGCGCGACCTCGCGGGCTGGCAACGCAAGCCCTGGCATCTGGGCCGAGGCGGTAACGAGTTCCGTGACCGCAGTCCCGATGCCTACGAGCTCGAAGACCCGGCCGAATACCTGGCGGTGAACGCCGAGCATTTCGTGCTCGACGGCGAGTTCGCCTGCCGGCGTCCGGCGTTGGCGCAGTGGTACCAGGCGCATTTCGGAACACCGCCGTCGCTGCCGCAGCCGCAGTGCTCCACGACGCTGCCCTTGCTGCAGGCCGAATCGGAGGAGGGCGCTGCATCGCTGCTGCAGCTCGACCCGGCGCACGTCTACGCGGTGGACTACCTGTTCGCCGAAGGCAGTGCGCAGCCAATGAGTCGCTGGGGCCACAGCATGCTGCGGCTGGTGATCTGCAAGCCGGGTCGCCCCCTGGGCCCGGATTGCCGGCTTGATCTCGAGTACCACCGCGTGCTGTCGTTCCGCGCGTTCGTCGGTGACGTGCAGATTTCCAACTGGCGTGGACTGACCGGCGGCTATCCCTCGCGGCTGTTCGTGCTGCCGCTGCAGCAGGTGGTGGACGAGTACACCAAGGTCGAGCTGCGCGGGCTGCAGTCGTTGCCGCTGCAGCTGGACCGCAGCGAAATCCCCAGCCTGCTCGAGCGCATCGCGCAGGTGCACTGGAGCTATGACGGGCGCTACTACTTCATCAGCAACAACTGCGCCGTGGAAACGGCCAAGCTGCTGCAGGCGGGCGTTCCGCGGCTGGGCGAGGCCGGGTTGGCCCAGCTGAGCCCGCGTGGCCTGAAGCGGCGACTGATGCGGCTGGACGTGCTCGACGAGCAGGTGCTGGCCGACCGCAGCGCAGCGCAGGCACAGGGGTATTACTTTGCTTCGGCGCGCGACCACTACCAGCAGCTGTTCGCAGTGGCAGCGGGGCAGCTGGCCTTGCCCGCCCGTGATGTGCGTGCCTGGTTGCAGCTGCCTGCACAGCAACGGGCACCGTGGCTGCTGAAAGGCGACTTGCGCGCCAGTGCCGGTCTGCTGTTGCTGGAACAGGCCGCACAGCGGCGCGCCGAGCTGCGCGCGCGTGACGTGCTCAAGCGGCAGCTGCTGGCTGCACCGGACAGTGCGGAAACCCGCAGCCTGCGCGGGCTGCTGGAGCAGAGCGGGCAGTGGTTGCGGCCGGGGACGCTGCTGCAGGACAGAGGCTATGGGTTGCCGCTGGGCGACGAGCAGGCCCTGCTGTCCGAGGCGGTGGCCACTGCCAGTGCGCAGGCCGTACCGGCCTGGCAGGCATTGCGCGTGCAGCTGCGGCAGCAGCTGCCGGCCAGGCAGCGCGACGAGATGGATGCGATCGATGCCAACCTGGCCGAACTCGGTGTGCATCTGCGCGAGCAGGCAGCGGCGCCGGCTACTGGCGCGGCAGCTCGATGACGAAGCGGCTGCCGCCGGCGCTGCCGGGCGTGCAGTAAACGCGGCCGCCATGTGCATCGGCGATGGCCTTGACCACCGCCAGGCCCAGTCCACTGCCGCCGCCCTGGCGCGAGCGCGAGCCATCGGCGCGCATGAACGGAGTGAAGATGTCGGTGTGAAGTTCCGGGTCGATGCCCGGACCTTCGTCTTCGATTGCCACCTGCACGTGTCCGGGCGTGTCATGCACGGCAATCCTCACCTTGCCCGGGCTGGCGTAGCGGCGCGCGTTCTCCAGCAGTGCCAGCAGGGCCTGGCGTAGTCGGGTCGGGTCACAGTGCGCGGCGTGTTCCTCGCGGCTGGTTTCCAGTTCCAGCACGAAGCCGGCGGCGCGGAACTGCGGATCGACCAGGGTCATCACCGAATGCACTTCGGCCACCACATCGGTGCGCGCGCGCCGTACATCCAGCCTGGCGTTGTCGGACAGGCTCAGCACTCGCAGGTCCTCGATCAGGCGTGACAGGCCTTCGACCTGGGCCAGCAGGCTGCGGAACTGCGTTTCGTCGGGCTGGAATACCCCTTCCGCCAGGCCCTGCAGGCGACCGCGCAGGATCGTCACCGGTGTCCGCAGTTCATGGGCGATGGCCGCATGCCACATCGCACGCTCGCTCTCCATGTGCTGCAGGCGGCGCGCCATTGCATTGAAGTCCTCGACCAGGGTCGCGACCTCACCCGGAGAATTCTCCTCGACGCTGGCGCGTGCGCCCAGGTTGCCGCCAGCAAGCGCACGCACGCTGTCCACCAGTGAATTCAAGGGTGACAGGATGCGATGGGCGAGACGGAACGAGGCGGCGATGGCCAGCGCCAGGCCGGTCAGGATCACCCCGACCATCCAGGCCAGCTCCGGCCCGGTCGGCAGCCAGCCTTCCGGCTCCTCGGTGCTGCCGGGGAAGAACTCGACCAGTACCGCATACAGCAGCCAGGACGACAGGATCATCATCACGATGACGCCGATCACCATCAGCGACATCGAGACGATGATGTGGCGGCTGAGCCCGGAGCGGCGCAGGCGGCCCATCAGCGGTCGGCCATCAACCGGTAGCCGACGCCGCGCACGCTGGCCGGCACATTGACCATGCCCACATCGTCCAGCTTGCGGCGCAGCTTGCTGACATGGCTGTCGACGGTGCGCTCAAGTGCTTCGCTTTCCGGAAGGCATTCGTGCATCAGCTCGCTGCGGCTGAAGATGCGCGACGGTGCCAGCGCCATGCAGTGCAGCAGCTTGAACTCGGTGAGGGTAAGCAGCACCTCGTGGCTGTAACCCTCGCCTTCCACGTGCACGGCATGGGTGGCCGAGTCGATCAGCAGCGGACCGACGCGCAGCGCGCTGGGGGCATCCACGCGCGAGGCGCGCAGCGTGCGCCGCAGCACTGCTCGCACGCGTGCCGCCACCTCGGCCGGATTGAATGGCTTGACCACGTAGTCGTCGGCGCCCATCCGCAGTGCGGTCAGCTTGTCCAGGTCCTGGTCCAGCGCGGTCAGCATGATCACCGGCGTTTCGCCGCGCTGGCGCAGCTGGGTCAGCACGCTCCAGCCGTCCAGCCGCGGCAGCTGCACATCCAGCAGGACCAGGTCGGGGCGGGCGCTGCGGTGCAGGTCCAGTGCGCTGTGGCCATCGGCGGCACGCAGGGTCCGTAGTCCTTCGCGCTCCAGATAGGCAGTGAGAATATCGGCGATCTCGGCCTCATCCTCGACGATCAGGACGAGGGCGGCGAGGGCAGGGGAGACATGCATGCAGGGGCGGGGCCTTAAGGTGCTTGCCTCCATCGTATCTCCACAGTTCCTCCATCGAAACCCCATCATCACCACGCACACTGCGCGCTTCGGAACCTATCCGCCGCCTGCGCGGCATTGTGCACAGCAATGAGAACCTTCAGGACGCCGGTCGCGTTGATCGCGGCCCTTACCCTGGCCATGACGGCCTGTTCCTCCCCCGAAGCCACCCCGGACGCGGCACCGCGCGTCAGCGTGGTCACTGTCGGTCCGCAGGTGGTGCAGCGCGACGACGAACTGCCCGGCCGCGTCGCCGCCGTTCGCACCGCACAGATCCGTGCGCAGGTCGGCGGCATCGTGCAGCGCCGCCTGTTCGATCAGGGTGCCGAAGTGAGCGCCGGCCAGGCCCTGTTCCAGATCGATCCGGCCGCGTTCCGTGCCGATGTCGATTCAGCGCTGGCCTCCCTGCAGCGCAGTGAGGCCGCGTTGCGCCGCAGCCGCGTGCAGGCGCAGCGCCTGCATGCACTGGCCGCCGTGCAGGCGGTCAGCCAGCAGCATCGCGACGATGCCAGTGCCGAGTACGAACAGGCCCGTGCGGCAGTGAACGAGGCGCGCGCGATCCTGGCACGACGCCAGCTCGACCTGCGCTATGCAACGGTCAGTGCACCGATTGCCGGACGCATCGACCAGGCGCTGGTGACCGAAGGCGCGCTGGTCGGTGTCGCCGACGCCGAACCGATGGCAGTGGTGCAGCAGATCGACCAGGTCTACGTGGACGTGCGGCAGCCGGCGGCACAGCTGGAGTCGCTGCAGCGCAGTGCCGGCGGCGGCGAGCTGCCGGTGACGATCATCGGTGCAGCCGGCAAGCCGCTGTCCGAGCGCGGCCAGCTGCTGTTTTCCGGCATCAATGTCGATGCGCGCACCGGTGACGTGATCCTCCGCATCCTGGTCGACAACCCGCAACGCCAGCTGTTGCCCGGCATGTACGTCCGCGCGAAAGTGCCGCGCGGTGCCCCCGCGAGCGCACTGACCGTGCCGCAGCAGGCCGTGCTGCGCAGTGCCGGCGGCCAGGCGTATGCCTGGGTGATCGGCGCCGACGGCAAGGCGGTGATCCGCACGTTGGAGGTCGATGGCAGCGTCAATCGCCAGTGGCTGGTGCGTACGGGCCTGAAGGCCGGCGAGAAGGTGGTGGTCGAGGGCCAGGAACGCCTGCAGGAAGGCGCGGTGGTCGATGCGCGGGACTGGCAGATGCCGGTCGCCAGTGCCGGTGCAGTGCAGGCCGGCAGCAAGGGCTGAGCCTTCTCCGGGCCGGTCTCTCCAGGGAAATCCAACATGGCACGTTTCTTCATCGATCGCCCGGTGTTCGCCTGGGTGCTGGCGATCTTCATCATTCTGGCCGGCGTGCTGGCGATCCCGCGCCTGGCGGTGGAGCGCTACCCGGCGGTCGCCCCGCCCAGCGTCAGCATCTACGCCAGCTACCCGGGCGCCAGCCCACAGACGCTGAACGATGCGGTGGTCGGCCTGATCGAGCGCGAGCTGTCCAGCGTCAAGCACCTGCTGTACTTCGAATCGTCGGTGGACACCTCCGGCGAAGCCTCCATCACCGCCACCTTCAAGCCCGGCACCGATCCGGAACTGGCACAGGTGGACGTGCAGAACCGGATCAAGGCGATCGAACCGCGCCTGCCGCGCAGCGTGCGCCAGAACGGCCTGTTCGTGGAGGCCGCCGATTCCGGCTTCCTGATGCTGGTCGGCCTGCGTTCGCCGGATGCCAGCGTCAGTGAGGCGGCGCTGGGCGACTTCATGGCGCGCAACATCATCGAGGAGCTGCGCCGTATCGATGGCGTCGGGCGGGTGCAGCTGTTCGGTGCCGAGCAGGCGATGCGGGTGTGGCTGGACCCGACCCGGTTGACGGGCTATGGCCTGACCATGGGCGATGTGGCGGTCGCCATCGAGCAGCAGAACCTGGAGATCTCGCCGGGACGCATCGGCGATTCGCCCGGCGTGCCGGGCCAGCGCATCACCGTGCCACTCAGCGCCGACGGTCAGCTGTCCACGCCGGAACAGTTCGCCGCCATCGTGCTGCGTGCCGGCGCCGATGGGTCGCGGGTGCTGCTGGGCGATGTCGCCCGCGTCGAGCTGGGCGCACAGAGTTATGCCTGGGGCACCCGCGAGGACGGCCATCCGGCCACTGCCGCCGGCGTGCAGCTACGCCCTGGCGCGAATGCGGTGCGGACCGCATCTGCCGTGCGCGAGCGCATGGCCGAACTGGCACCGCTGCTGCCGCGCGGCGTGGAGGCGAGCATTCCGTTCGACACCGCCCCCTTCGTGAAGATCTCGATCCAGAAGGTGGTGCAGACGCTGCTGGAAGCGATGCTGCTGGTGTTCGCGGTGATGTACCTGTTCCTGCAGAACTGGCGCTACACGCTGATTCCCGCGCTGGTCGCGCCGATAGCGTTGCTGGGTACCTTTGCGGTGATGCTGGCGCTGGGCTTCTCGATCAACGTGCTGACCATGTTCGGCATGGTGCTGGCGATCGGCATCATCGTTGACGATGCCATCGTGGTGGTCGAAGGCGTGGAGCGGATCATGGCCGAGGAACGCCTGCCACCCCGCGAAGCGACCATCAAGGCGATGCGCGAGCTGACCGGTGCGGTGATCGGCATCACCCTGGTGCTGACCGCGGTCTTCATTCCGATGGCATTCGCCAGCGGTTCGGTGGGCGCGATCTACCGCCAGTTCACCGTGGCGATGGCGGTGTCGATCCTGTTCTCGGCGCTGCTGGCATTGAGCCTGACCCCGGCGCTGTGCGCGACCCTGCTGCGCGCGAACACCGAGGGCCATCACGGTCGTGGCGGGCTGTTCGGTGCCTTCAACCGGGGCTTCGAGAAAATGACCGGGCGCTACCAGCGTGGTGTGGCGTCGGTGCTGCAGCGGAGCGGGAGGGTGATGGGCGTGTTCGCCGCGCTGGTGGCGGCACTGCTGCTGGGCCTGCACTGGCTGCCGGGCGCGTTCCTGCCGGAAGAGGACCAGGGTTACTTCATGACCTCGATCCAGTTGCCGGCCGAAGCCACCGCCGAACGCACGCTGGCGGTGGTTGAAGCTTACGAACGTCATGTGGCCTCGCGCCCGGGCATCGGTTCCAACCAGGCGATCCTGGGCTACAGCTTCTCCGGTTCGGGGCCGAGCGCAGCGCTGACCTACACCATGCTGAAAGACTGGGGCGAGCGCGCCGGCGCCACCGCGGCCGGAGAGGTCGAGGCCGCGCAGAAGGCGATGGCCACGATTGCCGAAGGCGAGGTGATGAGCGTGATGCCGCCGGCCATCGACAGCCTGGGTCGTTCCTCCGGCTTTTCGCTGGCGCTTCAGGCGCGTACCGGCCAGAGCCAGGCCGAACTGCGCGCAGCACTGCAGCAGCTGCTGAAACTGGCCGAGGCCAGCCCGCTGCTGTCGGAGGTGCATGCCGATGGCCTGCCGGCCGGCACCAGCGTGCGGCTGGACATCGACCGCGCCAAGGCCGAGGCGATGGGCGTGGGTTTCGAGCACATCAGCAGCACGTTGTCGGCAGCGATGGGTTCGCAGTATGTCAACGACTTCCCCAACAAGGGCCGGTTGCAGCAGGTGATCCTGCAGGCCGATGCGCCGCACCGGATGGAGCTGGAGGACGTGCTGAAGCTGTATGTGCGCAACAGCGAAGGCGGGATGGTGGCACTGTCCGAACTGGTGACGCCGCACTGGACCCAAGCGCCGCTGCAGCTGCAGCGCTACCTCGGCTTCCCAGCGCTGAACCTGTCCGGCGCACCGGCCTCCGGCGTGTCGACCGGCCAGGCCATGGCGGAGATGGAGCGGTTGGCTCAGAAGCTGCCGTCCGGATTTGCCTTGCAGTGGACCAGCCAGTCGCTGCAGGAGCGCGAGTCGGGCGCGCAGGCGCCGTGGCTGCTGCTGCTGTCGATGCTGGTGGTGTTCCTGGTGCTGGCGGCGCTGTACGAGAGCTGGTCGATTCCGCTGGCGGTGATGCTGGTGGTGCCGTTGGGCCTGCTCGGCGCGGTGGCTGCGGTGCTGTTGCGCGGCATGCCCAACGACGTGTTCTTCAAGGTCGGCATGATCACCGTGATCGGGCTGTCGGCGAAGAACGCGATCCTCATCGTCGAATTCGCGCGCCAACTGCAGCAGCAGGGGCGCGGCCTGGTCGAAGCGGCACGGGAGGCGGCGCGGCTGCGCCTGCGGCCGATCGTGATGACCTCGCTGGCGTTCGCGCTGGGCGTGGTGCCGTTGATGCTGGCGCAGGGCGCGTCGAAGGAAACCCAGCAGGCGATCGGAACCGGGGTGTTCGGCGGCATGGTCAGTGCGACCGTGCTGGCCGTGTTCTTCGTGCCGGTCTTCTATGTAGTGGTGCAGGGCGCGCGGCAGTGGATCGCGCAGCGCCTGCGCAGGCGCCGGCCGATGCCGGAAGGAACCGTGGATGGAACGGAACATCGTTGAAGATCTGCATGAGCAACAGTTGATGGCGCTGGAGCAGCGCCTGTGCGCTGCGCTGCTGAAAAATGACCACGATGCGTTGGCCGCGCTGGTATCGCCGGCATTGTTCATGATGGACGGGCAGGGTGGACGCATGCTCGATCTGCCATGGCTGGGCGACTGGCTGGCCGGGAAAGTGCAGGTGAGGAGCCTGCAGACGTGCGCAGTGGAAACGCTGCTGTGCGGGCGTCTGGCATTGCTGTCCAGCGACGTGCGTTTGTCGCTGCGCGGGCAGGGCCAGGAGCGCGAACTGGAACTGCGCCTGCTGCGCGTATGGACCCGCAGTTCCGGCGACAGTGGCGCACAGCTGCTGTCGATGGCGGTGCTGGCCGCGTGAGCGCGGTCAGGCCCCTTTCAGGCCCCGCTCACCGGCAGGTGGTAGGGTCGATGATCTTAGTAGTGTCGACAAGGAGTCGAGCCATGCGTGTAGTTCCCAGTCTGTTGGCAGCCTCGCTCGGGTTTGTCCTGGCCGCGTGCCAACCCGCCCAGCCGCCTGTTGCGGGTGGCAATGACACCGCGCCGCCCACACCGCAACCGGAGGCCAGCACTGGCAGCGCAACCGCGTTCCAGTGCGGTGACCTGAGCGTGCGCGCGACCTTCAACGGCGAGGACGCGGCTACGGTGGTGATCGGCGATCGCACGTTCGCGATGACCTCCGAACGTGCCGCTTCGGGTGCGAAATACGCTGATGGCAAGGGCAACAGTTTCTGGACCAAGGGCAGCGATGATGGCCTGCTCAGCCTGAAGGGCGAGGCGGACCGCGAGTGCCACGCGGTGGATGCCACTGAAGGTGATGGGAGTGCGGGCACTGCTGCGTTCCGTGCCTCCGGTAACGAGCCGGGCTGGCTGGCGGTCGTCGATGGAGACGCGCCGGGCCTGCAGGTGGAAGTCGACTATGGCGAGCGCCGCTTCGACGTGGCCAAGCCCACCGAAGGTGCCGATGGCTGGAGTGGCAAGGCGTCCGATGGCACCGACGTCAAGCTCAGCTTCCAGCGCACTACCTGCCAGGATGACATGAGCGGTGAAGCCTTCGAGGCCAAGGCGATGCTGACCGTGGGCACACGCCAGTACCATGGCTGTGGCAACTTCGGCGCGAAGCAGCCGTAAGTTACCTGTAGAGCCGAGCCCACGCTCGGCTGCAGTACCTGTCCAACCCACAGCAGCCGAGCGTGGGCTCGGCTCTACACATCCGCTGCCACCGATGATCCGTCCGCTGCCGGCGGCGAACACGCCGCAGGCAGGGACAGGCAGGCGATCAGCGCAAGGCGCTTAGTCGGCGCGGCCAGCGAATTCGCCGGTGGCGGTGTTCACCAGCACGCGTTCGCCGTTGACAATGTACTCCGGCACCATGATCTCGATGCCGGTGTTGAGCTTGGCCGGCTTCGGGCGCTTGGTGGCGGTGCCACCCTTCAGTTCCGGCGGGGTCTCGATCACTTCCAGCACCACCGAGGCCGGCAGCTGGATCGCCACCGGCTGCTCGTCGATGACCTGCACGTAGATGCCGGTCAGGCCGTCGGTGATGTAGCCCGCGTCGTCGCCGATCACGTCCGCGTCCAGGGTGTAGGGGGTGTAGTCCTCGTCATCGAGGAACACGAACGCGTCGCCGTCCTTGTACGAATAGGTGGACTGGCGGCGCAGCAGTTCGACCTCGACCAGGTTGTCGTCGGCATCGAAGCTGGCGTCGAGCTTGTTGCCGCCCGGCACGCTGTACATGATGAAGCGGAAGCGGACGTTGCCGCCGCGACCCTGCGGCGAGCTGCGCTCGATGTCGCGGATCTGGTACACGCCGTTGTTGTACTCGACGACGTTGCCCTTCTTGATGTCGTTGGCTTTCATGATGATCTAGGTCGTTGGGGGAGGGCGCCGTCCCGGCGCCCGGCGGGAATCACTTCGGAGCGAGGCGGGTAGCGCCGTCCAGGCGGATGGTCTCGCCGTTGAGGTAGGTGTTGCCGAGGATGAAGCCGACCAGGCTGGCGAAGTCTTCCGGCTTGCCCAGGCGCGACGGGAACGGGATCGAGGCGGCCAGCGACTGCTGTACGGACTCGGGCATGCCGTCGACCATGGGCGTCCAGAACACGCCGGGCGCAATCGTATTGACGCGGATGCCGAAGCGCGACAGTTCGCGCGCCATCGGCAGCGTCATCGAGACCACGCCGCCCTTGCTGGCGGCATACGCGGCCTGGCCGATCTGGCCTTCATAGGCGGCGATGCTTGCGGTGTTGATGATCACGCCGCGCTCGCCGTCGGTGCCGGATTCGTTGTGCTGCATGCGGTTGGCTGCGGCCTTGGCGACGTTGAAGCTGCCGATCAGGTTGACCATCACCGTGCTCTGGAAACCGGCCAGCGGCATCGGGCCTTCTTTGCCCAGCACGCGACCGGCGCCGAGGATGCCGGCGCAGTTCATCGCCACGTTGAGGCCGCCGAGGAAATCGTGGGCCTGGTCGATGGCCGCGATTACCGCCGCCTCATCGCTGACGTTGACGTTGAAGTAGCGGGCCTTGTCGTCGCCCAGTCCGGCGACGGCGGCAGCGCCCTTGTCGTCGTTGAGGTCGAACAGGGCCACCTTGCCGCCCTGGGCGACGAGGTGCTGGGCCACAGCCAGGCCGAGGCCGGAGACGCCGCCAGTGATCACGGCACGTACGGAAGACAGCTGCATTGAACGGTCCTGCAGGTTCGAGAACCGCCGATTCTAACGGAAGCCGGGACCGTCGCCGTTGTGCACTGCGCCGCCCGGCAAGGGCGGCGCAGCGCCGCCGTCAACCGGCGGCGGCCAGCGCCTGGCCGGTGCGGCTGGCAGTCGCGCGGCCGAGCAGGCCGGCCAGCCAGCGCCCGGTCTCGGCCAGGGCCGGCAGGTCCACGCCGCTGTCCAGGCCCAGGCCCTGCAGCAGGTAGACCACGTCTTCGCTGGCGACGTTGCCGCTGGCGCCCTTCGCATACGGGCAGCCACCGGCGCCCGAGACCGCGCTGTCGACCACGCGCACGCCTTCTTCCAGGCAGGTGGCGATGTTGGCGATGGCCTGGCCGTAGGTGTCGTGGAAGTGCACGGCCAGTGCCGACATCGGAATCTCGGCCGCCACTGCCTGCAGCATCGCCCGCGCCTTGCGCGGGGTGCCGACGCCGATGGTGTCGCCCAGCGAGATTTCGTAACAGCCCATGTGGTGCAGGGCGCGCGCCACGCGCACCACGTCGGCCAGCGGCACATCGCCCTGGTAGGGGCAGCCGAGCACGGTGGACACGTAGCCGCGCACGCGCACGCCATCGGCGGCGGCACGGCGCAGGATCGGTTCGAACCGCGCCAGCGATTCATCGATGCCGGCATTGGTGTTGGTGCGATTGAACGCTTCGGAGGCCGCGGTGAACACCGCCACTTCTTCCACGCCCACCGCACGGGCACGGTCGTAGCCCTGCTCGTTCGGCACCAGCACCGGGTAGTGGATGCCGGGTCGGCGCTGGATGCCGGCATAGACCTCGGCGGCATCGGCCAGCTGCGGGATCCACTTCGGGCTGACGAAACTCGTCGCCTCGATGCTGCGCAGGCCGGTGCCGGACAGGCGGTTGATCAGTTCGATCTTGTCGGAGGTGGACACCGACTGCTTCTCGTTCTGGAGGCCGTCACGCGGGCCGACCTCGACGATGCGGACGTAGTCGCTCATGCGGTTGCCCCATTGGCAGGGCGGTGGCAGACCGCCTCGATGTTGTTGCCGTCCGGGTCGAGCACGAAGGCGGCGTAGTAGTCCGGGTGGTACCACGGTCGCAGGCCAGGGGCGCCGTTGTCGCGGCCGCCGGCGGCGAGCGCGGCGGCATGGAAGGCATCCACCTGCGCACGGCTGGTGCAGGCGAAGGCCACATGCACCCCGTGGCTGGCGGTGCCGCCATTGCCGAGCCAGAAGAACGGCTTGGCGTTGCTGCCGAAGCCGATGTGGTCGTGGTCGCCGGTCTGTTCGGCAGTCACTTCCATCACCACGCCGATCTGCAGCGGCGCCAGCGCCTGCAGGAAGAAGGTCTTGCTGCGCGCCAGGTCGGCGCTGGTCAAACCAAGATGATCGAGCATGTTCAGGCTTCCGTGACCCAGTGCGGTGCGCGCTTGTCGAGGAAGGCGCCCAGGCCTTCCTGCCCCTCGGCGGACACCCGCAGGCGCGCGATCAGGGCAGCATTGTCCCGATCCAGCGCGTCGCGGTCATGGCTGTCGCGGACCTGCCGCACCAGCTGCTTGGCGGTGGACGAGGCGATCGGGCCGGCCTTGTCGAGCAGGGCGAGCTGGCGTTCCAGTGCTTCGTCCAGGCGTTCGGGCTCGACCAGCTGGTGGACCAGGCCGATGCGCAGCGCGGTATCGGCGTCGAAGTGCTCGCCGGTGGCGAACCAGCGGCGGGCCTGGCGCGGGCCGATGGCCTCGATCACGTAGGGCGAGATGACCGCCGGCAGCAGGCCGAGGCGGCTTTCGGTCAGGCCGAAGCGGGCCGAGGTACTGGCAATGGCGATGTCGCAGCAGGCGACCAGGCCGACGCCGCCACCGAAGGCCGCGCCGTGGACCCGGGCGAGGGTCGGCTTGGGCAGCTCGTCCAGGGTGCGCATCAACCGTGCCAGGGCCAGCGAGTCCTCGCGGTTGTCGGCCTCGCTGGCTGCAGCCATGCCGCGCATCCATTGCATGTCGGCACCGGCCGAGAAGGAGGCGCCATGGCCGGCCAGTACCACCGCGCGCACCGAATCTTCGCGGCCGGCGGCCTCAAGCGCGGCGGTGAGGCGGGCGATCAGGCCGGCGTCAAAGGCGTTGTGCAGCTCCGGCCGGTTCAGCCAGAGGGTGAGGACGGCGCCACGGCGCTCGATCTGCAAAGCATCGTTCATGGGATTCCAGGGTCACTCCATACCTGTATGGATCATAGCGGGCCATTGGTCATGGGCCATGACGCGACGCGGGAATGTTAGAATCGAGAACCATTTACATCCAGCAGAGAACACGCTAGATGACGCTGTCCGAACTGCCGCTGCACACCTCGGCCGTGGTCGAGTCCGTGCAGGACCTGCATGCCAACGATGCCATCGCCCGTCGCCTGCGCGAGCTGGGTTTCGTGAAGGGCGAGGAAGTGCGCCTGGTGGCCAAGGGCCCGGTCGGTGGGGAGCCGCTGCTGGTGCAGGTCGGGTTCACCCGGTTCGCACTGCGGATCACTGAAGCCAAGCGCGTTGTTGTCGACGCCGCCAGCCAGGAGCGACGTGCATGACCCCGACTGCCTCCACCGCCCCCTTGCGCGTCGCGCTGGTTGGTAACCCGAACAGCGGCAAGACCGCACTGTTCAACCAGCTGACCGGCAGCCGGCAGAAGGTCGCCAACTACACCGGTGTCACCGTCGAGCGCAAGGAAGGCCGCCTGCGTGCGCCGTCCGGCCGCGAATTCGCCGTGCTCGATCTGCCGGGCGCCTACAGCCTGCAGCCGGCCAGCCTGGACGAGGCGATCACGCGCGACCTGTGCCGGGGTTTCTACCCGGGCGAAGCGGCGCCGGATGTGCTGCTGTGCGTGATCGATGCCACCAACCTGCGCCTGCACCTGCGTTTCGCGCTGGAACTGCGCGAGCTGGGCAAGCCGATGGTGGTGGCGCTGAACATGGTTGACGCGGCCCAGCGCCGCGGCATCCAGGTGGACGTGGCCGCGCTGGAGCGCGAGCTGGGCGTGCCGGTGGTGGAGACCGTGGCGGTGCGCAAGCAGGGCGCCAAGGCCCTGGTCGAGCGCCTCGATGCGATGGTGCCGCACCTGGATGCACCAGTGCCGGGCCCGGAAGGCGGCATCGACTACCACGCCAAGGTGCGCCAGATCCTGTCGGTGGCCGTGCGCATGCCGGCACGCACCGCAAAGATCGATGACGCGCTGGACCGCTGGCTGCTGCACCCGGTGTTCGGGCTGATCAGCCTGGCGGTGGTGATGTTCCTGATCTTCCAGGCGGTGTACGCCTGGGCCACGCCGCTGATGGATGGCATCGAGGCCGGCTTTGCCTGGCTCGGTCAGTTCGTCGGCGGCGTGCTGCCGGAAGGGCCGCTGGCCAGCCTGCTGACCGACGGCATCATCGCCGGGGTCGGCGGCGTGGTTGTGTTCCTGCCGCAGATCCTGATCCTGTTCTTCTTCATCCTGGTGCTGGAGGAATCCGGCTACCTGCCGCGCGCGGCGTTCCTGCTGGACCGGATGATGGCCGCCGCCGGCCTGTCCGGCCGCTCGTTCATCCCGCTGCTGTCCAGCTTCGCCTGCGCGGTGCCGGGCATCATGTCCACCCGCAGCATCCAGGATCCGCGTGACCGCCTGGCCACGATCCTGGTCGCGCCGCTGATGACCTGCTCGGCGCGCCTGCCGGTGTACGCGCTGCTGATCGGCGCGTTCATTCCGCAGAAGACGGTGTGGGGCGTGTTCAACCAGCAGGGCCTGGTGCTGTTCGGTCTGTACGCGGCGGGCATTCTCAGTGCGCTGGCGATGTCGTGGATCATGAAGAAGTGGCGTCGCGACAAGAGCGAGCACCCGCTGATGCTGGAGCTGCCGTCGTACCGCCTGCCGCATGTGCGTGACCTGGCGGTGGGCCTGTATGAGCGCGGCATGATCTTCCTCAAGCGCGTCGGCGGCATCATCCTGGCGCTGACCATCCTGCTGTGGGTGCTGCTGTCGTTCCCGGCGGCCCCGGCCGATGCCACCCTGCCGGCGATCGACTACAGCTACGCGGGCCGGATCGGCCATACGATGGCCGTGTTCTTCGCGCCACTGGGCTTCAACTGGCAGATCTGCATCGCGCTGATTCCGGGCCTTGCCGCGCGTGAGGTGGCGGTGTCGTCGCTGGCCACCGTGTATGCGCTGTCGGCCGCCGACGACGATGCCGCCAGCCAGGCACTGACACCGCTGATCAGCGATGGCTGGTCGCTGGCCACCGCGCTGTCGCTGCTGGTCTGGTACATCTACGCACCTATGTGCATCTCGACGCTGGCCACCATCAAGCGCGAGACCAACTCGTGGAAGCAGATGGGGTTCGCCGCGTTCTACCTGTTCGCGGCGGCCTATGTGGCCGCGCTGATCACCTACCAGGTGACCAAAGCGCTGGGGGGCGGCTGATGGATAGCGGCCTGCTGATCCAGTACCTGATCATCGCGGTGGCCGTGCTGGTCAGTGCCTGGGTGGTGCTGAAGAAGCAGTTCCCGGGCACCGTGCGCACGCTGCGCGGGGTGCTGGCCTTGGCGCTGTTGAAGCCGGGCCGTGCCGCGTGGCTGCAGGCGCTGGGGCGGAAGATCGCGCCGCCGGCCAGCGGCGGTGCTGGTGCCTGTGGCGGTTGCGACAGCTGCGGGCCGACTCCGCCGAAGCAGCACTGACGCTGCTTTTCCTGCCCCGGTGGGTGCCAACCTTCGTCCTGTGGGTGCGAACCTTGGTTCGCACACCCATGAGATCCATCCGCGCATGGCACGGATCTAGCCGGCCCGTGAACCCAGCTCCGCCGCCCGCGCGAGCCAGCGGGTACGTTGTGCCGGGGGGCTGCTGCGTACCGCGCCAAGCCGGCTGACCCGCACCGGGCGGATGCCGCAGAACTCCAGGATGGTGGCGCGGATCTGGGTGATGCCCGGATCGCGATAGATCCAGCGGTAATACCAGGGCGGCGTATCCAGCGTGGTGATCACTCGTGCACTGCGCCCGGCCAGCAGCCGATCCCACCACACCGAATCGCGCCGGTAGCGGAAGGCGTACCCCGGCAGCAGCACACGATCGAAGAAGCCCTTCAGCAGGGCCGGCATCCCGCCCCACCAGGTGGGATAGACCAGCACCAGATGGTTGCAGGCTTCGATCGCATCGGTGGCGTCCAGTAGATCGGCTTCCAGCGGCTGGATCTGGCGGTAACCGTGGCGCAGCACCGGGTCGAATTCAAGGTCGCCCAATGCGATCAGGCGCACCCGGTGGCCGGCGTTCTCGGCGGCCGTGGCATAGCGCTGGGCGATCGCGCCGCACAGGCTGTCGCGGTCGGGGTGGCCGAGCAGGATCAGGATGGAACGGGACACGGCAACCTCGGGCAATGGAAAGCACGCGAGGTTGCGGTCTGCCCCAGGGGCAGAGTCAAGCCGGGGTGCTGCAGCCGTTGGGGTCCAGTACGCAGTCACCGCGGCCGGCCTGCAGCCATTGCTGCAGTTCGTCGCGGACCTGTTGCAGGGCGCGGTCAACCTGCTCCAGTCGCGCGCGCTCGCTGGCAATGCGGCGGTGCTGCTGTTCCAGCAAGCCGAGCACCGCTGGCCAGTCGAGTTGCCCGTCATGGCCCTGCAGGCGCGAAATTGCAGCGAGCGTGATGCCCAGCGCCAATGCCTGGCGGATCAGCTGAACCCACGCGACGTCCTGTTCGCTGTAGTCGCGATAGCGGTTCAGGCGCGGCACCGGAGTCAGCAGCCCGCGTGCCTCATACAGGCGGATGGCCTTGGCGCTGGCGCCGGTCAGCCGGCTGACCTCGGAAATACGCATCGGCTCAGTCCCGCACCAGTCCGCCGTCGACCACCAGGTTCTGGCCGGTCACCGCGCGTGACCACGGGCTGGCGAAGAACAGCGCGGCATCGGCGAACTCGGCCGGGGTGGTGACGCTGCGCAGCGGGGTGTTGGCGGCGATGTAGTCGAACACCGCTTCGGGCGTGGCGGAACTGGCAGCGGTGGTGCGCAGCAGGCCGCCGGACAGCATGTTTACCGTGATGCCATGCGGGCCCAGGTCGCCGGCCAGGGTGCGGGTCAGCGACAGCAGTGCGGCCTTGGCGGCGGTGTAGTCGTGGTAGGGCACCACCGGGTTCTGGAACAGGTTGGTGCCGATGTTGATGACGCGGCCGAAGCGGCGGGCCTGCATGCCGGGCAGGGTGGCCTGCACGGTGTTCAGCGCGCCGCGCACGCTGCCCTCGAACTGCGCCTGGAACGCCGGCCAGCCGATATCGGCGGCGCCGTCGCGGGCGTCACCATTGAATGAGAACGCAGCGAGTGCATTGTTGACCACCGTGGTGACACCCTGGCCGAAGTGGGCCAGTGCCTGTTGCAGCATCGCATCGACCTGGCTGCGGTCGGTGATGTCGGCCGGCAGCGCGATCGCCTGTCCGCCCAGCTCGCTGGCCAGTGCGCGCGCGGCGCTCTCGCTGCGATGGTAGTTGACGATGACGCGCGCGCCTTGCCCGGCGAAGGCGCGAGCGATGTGCTGGCCAAGCCCGCGCCCGGCACCGGTGACCAGCACCAGTTGTTCACTGATCTGCATGAGGGGCTGCCATCCATTGCACGAAAGGGCATGCAGCGTAGCAGCGATGGCGCTTGCCGGAGCGGCCGTGCTGCCGCTAGCCTGCAGGCATGAACCAGACTCCCCTGCGATTGCTCATTCACGGTGCCTCCGGGCGCATGGGCCAGGCCCTGCTGCGGCTGGCCGCCGAACATCCCGAAACCCTGCAGATCGTGGCTGCCGTGACGGGTCGTGCGCCGGCCCAGCGCGTGGTCGATGGCGTACCGTTCTTCGCTGCCAGTGAGCTGCCCGGTGCGCCGCCATTCGACGTGGCGATCGACTTCAGCCTGGCGGAAGGTTTCGACCCGATGCTGGCGCTGTGCGTGGAGCGAGGCGCGGGCCTGGTCTCGGGCACGACCGGGATCTCCAGCGCGCAGCGCCAGTCGCTGGAGGCGGCGGCGGCGAAGATCCCGCTGGTCTGGGCCTCGAATTTCAGCCTGGGCGTGGCGGTGCTGGACGAACTGGTCGAGCGCGCGGCGCAGGCGTTGGCCGGCTGGGACTGCGACATTGTCGAATCGCACCATACCCAGAAGAAGGATGCGCCTTCGGGCACCGCGCTGACCCTGGGTGCTGCCGCGCAGCGGGGCGGGGCGGAGCCGCACTATGCCAGCCTGCGTGCCGGTGACATCGTCGGTGAGCATCTGGTCCAGTTCACCGGGCTGGGCGAGCGCATCGAACTGGTGCACCGGGCCACCAACCGTGACATCTTCGCCCGCGGCGCGCTGTTTGCCGCCCGCCAGCTGCAGGGCCGGGCCCCGGGCAGCTACCGGGTACGGGATCTGCTGGACGGTCCGCGGGGCTGATCCCCGGGGTCGGATCCCTTTCCAGCGGAAAGGGCTCTGACCCCGACCGGATTGAAATGAATACGCAATCGCCTGTTCATGAAGCGCGATAACCGCTGGCGCGAGCGCACCGGCAGCGCTACAATTCGCACTCGCCGAATCACGAAAGCCGGACCGGTCCCAGACCGTACGTCCGCGCTTTTTTGCAACCGGATTTCCGTGAAGCGCAGGCGTGACTTCGGCAGCCCCCTCGGTAGCCAAAGTGAGATTCCCGTGACCCAAGCCGCAATCCTCGTCCTCGAAGACGGCACCGTATTCGAGGGCGAATCCGTAGGCGCGCCCGGCCTGTCCGTCGGTGAGGTGGTGTTCAACACCGCCATGACCGGCTATCAGGAAGTGTTGACCGATCCGTCCTACGCCCGGCAGATGGTCACGCTGACCTATCCGCATATCGGCAACACCGGCATGACCGACCAGGACAATGAAGCGTCCAAGGTGTGGTCGGCCGGCCTGATCGTGCGCGATGTGCCGCGCCGCCCCAGCAACTGGCGCAGCCAGGTGTCGCTGCAGGACTGGCTGATCCAGCGTGGCGTGGTCGCCATCGCCGGCATCGACACCCGCAAGCTGACCCGCATCCTGCGCGAGAAGGGCGCGCAGAACGGCGCGCTGATGGCCGGCGACATCGACGTGGAAAAGGCACTGGAAGCCGCCCGCAAGTTCCCGGGGTTGAAGGGCATGGATCTGGCCAAGGTCGTCACTACCGAGAAGACCTACACCTGGACCGAGGGCCAGCTGGACCTGGATGCCAATGCCTTCGTCAGCGTGCCGGCCAAGTACAAGGTCGTGGCCTACGATTTCGGTGTGAAGACCAACATCCTGCGCATGCTGGCCGAGCGCGGCTGCGAAGTGACTGTGGTGCCGGCCCAGACCCCGGCCGCCGAAGTGCTGGCACTGAAGCCGGACGGCGTGTTCCTCTCCAACGGCCCGGGTGACCCGGAACCGTGCGACTACGCCATCGAAGCGATCAAGACCTTCATCGACGTGAAGATCCCGACCTTCGGCATCTGCCTGGGCCACCAGCTGCTGGGCCTGGCCTCGGGTGCGAAGACCATGAAGATGGGCCACGGCCACCACGGTGCCAACCACCCGGTGCAGGACCTGGACAACGGCCGGGTGATGATCACCTCGCAGAACCACGGCTTCGCCATCGATGAAGCGACCCTGCCGGCCACCCTGCGCGTGACCCACCGTTCGCTGTTCGACGGCACCAACCAGGGCGTTGCCCGCACCGACGTGCCCGCGTTCTCGTTCCAGGGCCACCCGGAAGCGTCGCCGGGCCCGACCGATGTCGGCCCGCTGTTCGACCGTTTCGTGGCGCTGATGGAGCAGGCCAAGGCGTGATCAGTACGCCGCCGGCCTGCCGGTGGCGTCGCGATGGACCGTAAACCCCGCATGGCTGCTGCCCCCGGCGCGGCGCTGCGGATCAAGATTCCTGATCGACAGCGTGCGATCACCCCCCTTGTCACGCTGTACTGACTTAGAGAAGAAAATGCCCAAGCGCACTGACCTCAAGACCATCCTCATCATCGGTGCTGGCCCGATCGTCATCGGCCAGGCCTGCGAGTTCGACTACTCCGGCGCCCAGGCCTGCAAGGCCCTGCGTGACGAGGGTTACCGCGTGGTGCTGGTCAATTCGAACCCGGCCACGATCATGACCGACCCGGAGATGGCCGACGCCGTCTACATCGAGCCGATCAACTGGCAGACGGTCGAGAAGATCATCGCCAAGGAAAAGCCCGACGCGCTGCTGCCGACCATGGGTGGCCAGACCGCGCTGAACTGCGCGCTGGACCTGGCCGACCACGGCGTGCTGGAGAAGTACAACGTCGAGCTGATCGGCGCCAAGCGCGAAGCGATCCGCATGGCCGAAGACCGCGAGCTGTTCCGCGTGGCGATGGGTGAGATCGGCCTGGAATGCCCGACCGCCGCCGTCGCCCACACCCTGGACGAAGCGCTGGAGATCCAGACCCGCGTCGGCTATCCGACCATCATCCGCCCGAGCTTCACCCTGGGCGGCAGCGGTGGCGGCATCGCCTACAACCGCGAAGAGCTGGTCGAGATCGTCAGCCGCGGCCTGGAACTGTCGCCGACCACCGAAGTGCTGGTGGAAGAGTCGGTGCTGGGCTGGAAGGAGTTCGAGATGGAAGTGGTCCGCGATACCGCGGACAACTGCATCATCGTCTGCTCGATCGAGAACCTGGACCCGATGGGCGTGCATACCGGTGACTCGATCACCGTGGCCCCGGCGCAGACCCTGACCGACAAGGAATACCAGCGCCTGCGCGATGCCTCCATCGCCGTGCTGCGCAAGATCGGCGTGGACACCGGTGGCTCGAACGTGCAGTTCGGCATCAACCCGAAGACCGGCCGCGTGGTCGTCATCGAGATGAACCCGCGCGTGTCGCGTTCGTCGGCGCTGGCCTCCAAGGCCACCGGCTTCCCGATTGCCAAGGTCGCCGCCAAGCTGGCCGTGGGCTACACCCTGGACGAGCTGAAGAACGAGATCACCGGTGGCCTGACCCCGGCGTCGTTCGAACCGTCCATCGACTACGTCGTCACCAAGATCCCGCGTTTCGCCTTCGAGAAGTTCCCGGCCGCCGATGCTCGCCTGACCACCCAGATGAAGTCGGTGGGCGAGGTGATGGCCATGGGCCGTACCTTCCAGGAGTCGGTGCAGAAGGCCCTGCGCGGCCTGGAAACCGGCAAGGTCGGCTTCGACCCGACCGGCCTGGACCTGGGCAACGAAGACGACCTGCAGACCCTGCGCCGCGAACTGAAGGCACCGGGTCCGGAGCGCCTGTTCTTCGTCGCTGATGCGTTCCGCGCCGGCATGAGCGTGGAAGAGATCTACGCGCTGTCGTTCATCGACCACTGGTTCCTGGACCAGATCGAGGAAATCATCGCCGAAGAAACCGCCGTTGCCGCCGATGGCATCGACGCACTGGATGCGGCGCGCCTGCGCAGGCTGAAGCGCGCCGGTTTCTCCGACGCCCGCCTGGCGCAGCTGACCGGCACCAACGAAGCGGCCATCCGCGCGCTGCGCCGTGCGCACAAGGTGCGTCCGGTCTACAAGCGCGTGGACTCCTGTGCCGGTGAGTTCTCCACCGGTACCGCCTACCTGTACTCGACCTACGAGGACGAGTGCGAGGCCGCGCCGACCAACCGCGACAAGATCATGATCCTGGGCGGTGGCCCGAACCGCATCGGCCAGGGCATCGAGTTCGACTACTGCTGCGTGCACGCGGCACTGGCGCTGCGCGAGGATGGCTATGAAACCATCATGGTCAACTGCAACCCGGAAACCGTGTCGACCGACTATGACACCTCCGACCGCCTGTACTTCGAACCGCTGACCCTGGAAGACGTGCTGGAAATCGTCGAACTGGAACAGCCGAAGGGCGTGATCGTGCAGTACGGCGGCCAGACCCCGCTGAAGCTGGCGCGCGCGCTGGAAGCCAACGGCGTGCCGGTGATCGGCACCAGCCCGGATTCGATCGACCTGGCCGAAGACCGCGAGCGCTTCCAGCAGCTGGTGGACAAGCTGGGCCTGAAGCAGCCGCCGAACCGCATCGCCCGCAATGACCAGGAAGCCCTGCTGCTGGCCCGCGAGATCGGCTACCCGCTGGTGGTGCGCCCGAGCTACGTGCTGGGTGGCCGTGCGATGGAAATCGTCTACGGCGAAGCCGACCTGGCCCGCTACGTGCGCGACGCGGTGAAGGTGTCCAATGATTCGCCGGTGCTGCTGGACCGCTTCCTCGACAACGCCGTGGAGTGCGACGTGGACATCATCGCCGACAAGGATGGCAACGTCCTGATCGGCGGCGTGATGGAGCACATCGAAGAAGCCGGCGTGCACTCGGGCGATTCCTCGTGCTCGCTGCCGCCGTACTCGCTGTCGGCTGAAACCCAGGCCGAGCTGCGCCGCCAGGTGGTGGAGCTGGCCAAGGCCCTGAACGTGGTCGGCCTGATGAACACCCAGTTCGCGATCCAGACCAGCGATGAAGGTGCCGACACCATCTACCTGCTGGAAGTGAACCCGCGTGCCTCGCGCACCGTGCCGTTCGTGTCCAAGGCCACCGGCATGCCGCTGGCCAAGATCGCCGCCCGCTGCATGGCTGGCAAGACGCTGGCCGAGCAGGGCGCGACCAAGGAAATCGTGCCGGACTACTACTCGGTGAAGGAAGCGATCTTCCCGTTCGCCAAGTTCCAGGGCGTCGACCCGATCCTTGGGCCGGAAATGCGTTCCACCGGTGAGGTGATGGGCGTGGGCCGCACCTTCAATGCCGCCTTCGCGCGTGCGCAGGAAGCGGGCGGCATCAAGGCGCCGCCGGTGGGCAAGGCCTTCGTCTCGGTGCGCGACCCGGACAAGAAGCGCGTGCTGCCGGTGGCCAAGGCCCTGCTCGCACGTGGCTACAGCCTGGTCGCCACCCGTGGCACCGCCGCGTGGCTGCAGCAGCACGGCATGGACTGCGAGATCATCAACAAGGTGGTCGAAGGCCGCCCGCACATCGTCGACTCGATCAAGAACGGCGAGATCGTCTACATCGTCAACACGACCGAAGGCCGTTCGGCGATCAACGACTCGTTCTCGATCCGTCGCGAGGCGCTGCAGCACCGCGTCACCTATTCGACCACCATTGCCGGCGCCAAGGCGCTGGTGGATTCACTGGAATTCCGTGGCACCGGCCCCGTCTGGTCGCTGCAGGAGCTGCACAAGGAGTTGAATGCATGAGAGCCCCCATCACGATGAAGGGCGCGCAGAAGCTGCGCGACGAACTGGATCACCTGAAGTCGGTCAAGCGCCCGAAGGTGATCGCCGCCATCGCCGAAGCGCGTGAGCATGGCGACCTGAAGGAGAACGCCGAGTATCACGCCGCGCGCGAGGAACAAGGCTTCATCGAAGGCCGCATCAAGCAGCTGGAAGGCGAGCTGTCGCACGCCGAGATCATCGACGTGAGCAAGCTCAATGCCGGCTCCAAGGTGGTGTTCGGCGCCAGCGTGACCCTGGCCGACGTGGAAACCGACGAAGAGAAGAAGTACCAGATCGTCGGTGACCTGGAAGCGGACATCAAGCTGGGCCTGATCGCGATTTCCTCGCCGGTGGCGCGCGCCATGATCGGCAAGCTGGAAGGTGACTCGATCGTGATCGATGCTCCGGCCGGCCAGCGCGAGTACGAGATCGTCAGCGTCAGCTACGTGGACTGACCACGTGGCGACGGCGACCCTGCTGTTGCCTGCACGCAGCCGCTTTGCCGCGGCTGCGTTGCCGGACGATGTGGCGCGTGCGCTCGGCCGTGCCACCACGGTGCAGGTCGCACCGGGCGAGCGCGCACAACTGACGCGCCATTTCACGGTGGCCGCGCCGCACTGGCCGGTGGCCGCGTTGACCCGCCAGCGTGACGTCGGTGATGCCGCCGGCGCCAGCTGGCTGCGTGCCGATCCAGCCTGCATGGTGCCGGACATGCACGGGGCGCGGATGATGGCCTACGGCGAAACGCTGCGGCCGACCCTGGCCGACAGCCTGGCGTTGCTGCCGGTGCTACAGCCGTTGTTCGCCGATGCCGGATTCGTGCTCGACGCACCTGACCCCTCGCGTTGGTACCTGCGGCTTCCTATCGACTTGGCCCTGCCGGATTTCGACAGCCCGGACGAGGTGCTGGGCGATGACCTGTTCTCGCACCTGCCGGAAGGCGAGGGCGGCCGCCGCTGGCGGGCGCTGATGACAGAGGCGCAGGTACTGCTGCACAACCATTCCTGGAACCAGCAACGTGCCGCGCAGGGACAGCAGCCGATCAATTCGCTGTGGTTCTGGGGCGGTGGCGTGATGCCGGTGTCGGTCAGCACCCCACACGCGCAGGTGCGCAGCCGCGATGCCCTGCTGCAGGGCCTGGCCCTGGCGGCTGGCGTCGCCGTGGATGGCGAGCAGGCGGTGGATGCGCTGGTCGATCTGCGCCAGCTGCGCTCTTTGCAGCAGCTCGGCAATGATGCGATCCGGCCGCTGCTGGCGGCGCTCAAGCGTGGCGAGCTGCAGCGGCTGGTGCTCGATTTCGAGGACGGCCTGCAGTTCCAGCTGGACCGCGGCCAGCGTTGGCAGTTCTGGAAAAAGCCCCGTCAGCTTCACGACTGAGCATGCGGGACGATCCGGCAGGTAGAGTCGACTGTTAGTCGACTAACGCGCAACGCGCGGGGTTTCCTGCATCCGAGCGAAGTGCAGTCGACTAACAGTCGGCTCTACCGGGCGGTCGCCGTGGCGGTATCATCGACGGGTCTTCCGTCACCCGGCGATGCCGATGTCCCTTGCCGCCGAAGCTGTGCAGCCCGCCTCTGATACACCCATGATCCGCCGCCGCGATGCGGTCGCGCCCGGCAGCTGGCCGGAAGGCACGCTGCCGCTGCTGGCGCGTCTCTATGCCAGCCGGGGTGCAGGCACACCGGAGCTGGCGCAGCCGAAGCTTGGCAATCTGCACGCCCCCGAGTTGCTGACTGGCATCGGCGATGCAGTGGGCCTGCTGGTGGAGGCCATCGCCAACGACAAGCGCATCCTGGTGGTGGGCGATTTCGACTGCGATGGCGCGACCGCCTGTGCGGTCGGCGTGCGCGGTCTGCGCATGCTCGGCGCGCAGCATGTCTTCCACGCGGTGCCGAACCGCATGGTGCACGGCTACGGTCTGTCACCGTCACTGGTGGAAGAGCTGGCCGCGCTGCAGCCGGACCTGCTGGTCACGGTCGACCACGGCATTGCCTGCCATGCCGGTGTCATCGCGGCCAAGGCGCGTGGCTGGCAGGTGCTGGTCACCGACCATCATCTTCCCGGTCCGCAGTTGCCGCCGGCCGACGTCATCGTCGATCCCAATCTCGACGGCGACGCCTTCCCCAGCAAGTCGCTGGCAGGCGTCGGCGTGATCTTCTACGTGCTGATGGCGTTGCGCCGGCAGATGCGCGAGGCCGGTGTCTTCGCCGATGGCAAGGGCCCGGACCTGACCACGCTGCTGGACCTGGTGGCAATCGGCACCGTGGCCGATCTGGTGGCGCTGGACCCGAACAACCGTGCGCTGGTCAGCGCGGGTCTGCGGCGGCTGCGTGCGGGGCAGGGCTGTGTCGGCCTGCGGGCCCTGATCGAAGCCAGTGGCCGTGACGCTGCGCGACTGACCGCCACCGACATCGGCTTCGCCCTGGGCCCGCGCCTGAATGCTGCGGGCCGGTTGGAGGACATGGCGCTGGGCATCGCGCTGCTGCTGACCGAAGACCCGCGCCAGGCGCGCGAGATCGCACAGACGCTGGAGCAGATCAATTCGGAACGCCGCGCCGTGCAGCAGTCGATGACCGACGACGCCGAGCAGGCGTTGACCCGCGTGGTGCTGGACATGTCCGGGCAACGGCCGGTCGCGGCCTGCCTGTTCGATGCCGACTGGCATCCGGGCGTGGTTGGCCTGGTTGCGTCGAAGATGAAGGATCGCCTGCATCGCCCGGTGATCGCCTTCGCCCCGGCCGAACCCGGCGCCGACGCCCTGCGCGGTTCGGCGCGCTCGATTCCTGGTCTTCACATCCGTGACGCACTGGCGCTGGTTGATGCGCGCCATCCGGGGCTGATCGAACGCTTTGGCGGCCACGCCATGGCGGCCGGCCTCAGCCTGCGCCTCGATCACGTCGATGACTTCAAGGCCGCCTTCGTCGCCGTGGTGCTGGAAATGCTCGACCCGGCGGCACTGCAGCAGCAGGTTCTCAGCGACGGCGAACTGGCAGCTGACGAGCTGGATCATCGCCATGCCGACGCCCTGCGTCTGGCCGGTCCCTGGGGGCAGGGCTTCCCGGAACCGCTGTTCGACGGTCACTTCGAAGTGGCCAACTGGCGCGTTCTGAAGGAACGCCACCTCAAGCTGGAGCTGCGCCTGCCAGGTGTGCCAGGCACCATCAACGCGATCCACTTTGGTGGCTGGCACGGCAATGCGCCTGGCCGACACGTGCACCTGGCCTACCGTCTGGCCTGCGACGACTATCGCGGCGGCAGCGCCATCCAGCTGATCGTGGAGCACTGCCTGCCCGCCCAGGAAAGGGCCCAGGCGCCGTGGTAACGCCGGGCCACGCCCGGCGGACGACTTCAGTGTCCGAACGGTAACCCCACCTGCCATGCCGGAGCGTTGAATCGTCCAAGATCCCACTGGAGTCCCGCCATGGTCTTCGCCCGTCGCTGCATCGTGTTCCTGCTGGCCCTCGCTGCCTGGCCCTCCGAAGCTCAGACGCCTCGCATCGCTTCGACACGCGTCACCCCTCCGCTGTTGATCGCGCCAGCTGCCGAACAACCGGTGCAGCTGCAGCGCGCCCGTATCGAAGGCGAGGTCCAGGCGGGCATCGCACAGACCCGGATCACGCTGGAGTTCCACAACCCGAACCGGCGCGTGCTGGAGGGTGAGCTGCAGTTCCCGCTGGGTGATGGCCAGCAGATCAGCGGCTTCGCGCTGGATATTAACGGCGAGATGCGTGACGCGGTGCCAGTGGCCAAGGACCGCGGCCGCCAGGTGTTCGAAGAGATCGCCCGCCGAGGCGTTGATCCGGGCCTGCTGGAACAGACCGCCGGCAACCAGTTCCGTCTGCGCATCTACCCGCTGCCGGCCGGTGGCAGCCGCCGCGTGCAGCTGGTGATTCGCGAGCCGTTGGCCTTCGACGGCCAAGGCTGGCAGTGGACGCTGCCACTGCGGTTCGCCGCCGGTGCAGCGGCAGTTGAGTTGAAGCTGCAGGCACCCGTCACGACCAGCGCAGGCGGGGCGCCATTCCGCATCAGTGCGGGCCAGCTGCACTGGCAGGGCAAGGGCACGCAGCTGCCGTCGCAGCTGCAGTGGAGCCTGCCCGCAGTACGACAGGCACAGGTGCAGGTAGCGCCCTGGCAGGATGGCAACTACCTGCTGGCGCAGCTGCCGGTGCCGGTCAGTCACGGGCCGCGCACGCTGCCCAGCGACGTCGGGCTGCTGTGGGACGGTTCCGGCTCGGCGGGTCAGCGCGATCGCACACGTGAGTTCGCCCTGCTGGATCGCTATTTCGCCGCGCTGGGTGACGGCACCGTGGCGTTGACCGTGCTGCGCGATCGCGCCGAACCGGTGCGGCGATTCCGTATCCGCGCGGGCAACTGGAGCGAGCTGCGCGCAGCACTGCAGGCGGTGCGCCCGGACGGTGCCAGCGCGCTGGCCCAGTGGCAGCCGCAGTCGGGCGTGAAGGAATACCTGCTGGTCAGCGATGGCCTGCTGACCTACGGCTCGGAGCAGCTGCCGACGCTGGCGCCGGATCAGCGCCTGTTTGCGGTCAGCAGTGCCGGTGGACGCACCGATGTCGTGCGACTGCGTGGCTGGAGCGAATCCCATGGTGGCCGCTTCGTTGCGCTGGGCAAGGATGTCGATGCGGCGGCGCGCGCGCTGCTGTCGTCGCCGTTGGATGTGCAGGTCGATGCGGGGCGAGGCGTGCAGGACGTGGTGATCGATCGTCGCAGTGAAGCCCAAGGTTGGTTGTGGCTGCACGCCCGACTGGCGGCCGATGGCGTGCCGATGCGGGTGCGCGTGGGTGGCGGCGAATGGCAGGCGCTGCCGGCGACGCAGAAGAGCAACGACGGTGAACTGCTGGCGGGCTTGTGGGCGCAGGCGCGCCTGCAGCAGCTGGCCGCCGACCGCGGTGGCAACCGCGAGGCCATGCAGCGTCTTTCCCAGCAGTTTGGCCTGGTCGGGCCGGATACCTCGCTGATCGTGCTGGAAACCCTGGAGGACTACCTGCGCTATGCGATCCGTCCGTCTGGCACGTTGCGCGCCGCGTACGACGCACGATTCGCAGTGCAGGTGGCCGATCGCGCCGCTGCGGATCGCCAGCGCCTGGATCAAGTGGCGGCGCGCTGGAAGGAGCGCCAGCAGTGGTGGAACCGCAGCTGGCCGAAGGGTATGCCGCCGCAGGCGAAGGGCGGGGCACTGGAGGTGGCTTCTGCGGACCATGCGATGGAATCGGCGCCGGTGGCGATGCTCGCCGCGCCCGCACCTGCCGCTCCGCCTGCCCCCGCGCCGATGGCGACAGCGGAGCAACGCATGGAAGCCAGCAGCGCGCGTGCACGTCGCTCGGCGTCTGCATCCGACAAGGCATTGGATCTGATCACGGTCACCGGCAGCCTTGTCGCCACACCCGCTGCCGCCAACGATGGCGAGCTCGGTATCCAGCTGGCGGCGTGGCAGCCGGATTCGGCCGTCGCCCGGCGCTTGCGCCAGGGCCCGGCGTCGCAACTGTACGACCGCTATCTGGCCGAGCGCGATGCACATGCCGACAGCAGCGCATTCTTCCTCGACGTGGCCGACCTGCTGCTGGAGCAGGGCCAGCGCGAGCTGGCGCTGCGCGTGTTGTCGAACCTGGCCGAGATGGACCTGGACAACCGCCACCTGCTGCGCGTGCTCGGCTACCGGCTGATGCAGGCCGATGCCCCCGCGCTGGCGGTGCCGGTGTTCGAGCAGGTGCTGGCCATGGGCCAGGAAGAACCGCAGAGCTTCCGCGACCTGGGCCTGGCACTGGCAGCGGCCGGCAAGCCGCAGCAGGCGCTGGTGCTGCTCTACCAGGTGGTCGTGCGCCCGTGGGACAGCCGTTTCGATGGCATCGCGTTGATCGCACTGGATGAGCTGACCAACCTGGTGGCACGCAGCACCCCCCGGTTGGATACCTCGGCCATCGACCCGCGCCTGCTGCACGCGATGCCGCTGGACCTGCGCGTGGTGCTGTCGTGGGATGCCGACAACAGTGACATGGATCTGTGGGTGACCGACCCGAACGGCGAGCGCGCGTACTACGGCAACCGCTTGACCTATCAGGGCGGGGAGATGTCGCAGGACTTCACCGGCGGCTATGGCCCCGAGCAGTTCTCGCTGCGCAACGCCAAGCCGGGCAAGTACAAGGTGGAAGCGAATTACTTCGGCAGCCGCCAGCAGCTGGTGACCGGGGCGACGACCCTGATGCTGCGCCTGACCACCCATTGGGGCACTACCAGGCAGAAGGATCAGATGGTGACGATGCGGCTGAAGGATCGGGCCGAAACCGTGCTGGTGGGCGAGTTCGAGGTGAAATGACTGCATCAATGTAGAGCTGAGCCTGCGCTCGGCTCATGGTAGAAGCAGCCGAGCGCGGGCTCGGCTCTACAACTGCGCAGCGTGTGCAACCGGCGACGCTGGCGGATTGGCGCGCAGGCCGAACAGGGGTCGCAGCCAGCGGGAGCGCCGGATCAGCAGTTCGTGGATCAGCAGGCAGCCGCCGACGGTGCCGCCCAGCAGCAGCGCCGGCTCCAGCCTAGGGCCCAGCTGCAACGGCCTGAGCCAGAACAGCAGGGCGATGATCAGGCTCTGGTGCAGCATGTACCACGGATAGATGGCTTCGGTGCAGTACGGCAGCCAGCGGAACGGGCGATCAAGGAAGACCTTTCCCCAGCCGAGGATGGCCAGCAGCGCGGTCCATACGTAAAGCGACTGGCTGGCGCGGCCCTGCAGTTCCCAGAACGGTTCGGGCCATTGCCGCAGCGGGGAATCGGCAGGCAGCACCTGGCCGAGGATGCGCAACCCCAGATACCAGCCGACGGCAGCCAGCGCCAGCCATAGCGTGGTACGGCGCAGAGCGACCACGCGCTCCCAGAACACCGGCTCACGACCCAGCAGGTAGCCGGCCAGGAACACCGTGGCGTACTTCGCGTGCTGGTACCAGTCGCCGAGCAGGGCATTGGTGGACGGGTAGATCGGCTCCAGCCAGATCACCCAGGCCAGCAGCAGGGCGGACGGAAGGCCGATCAGCAGGATTGGCGACGCTGCGCAGCGCGCGATCGCGTGACGCACCAGCGCCGTTCCCAGCAATGGCATCAGCAGGGCCAACGCCAGGGTGTAGTTCCACAGATAGGCCAGGTACCACAGGTGGTTCCAGGTAATGCCGTACTGCCAGCCGGCGAAGCTGCCCTCCGGCCACGGCCGCACCTGCCAGTAGCGCAACAGGAAGTGGCCGAAGCCCGGTGCCACGTGGCCGTTGGCCACGCCTTCGCAGTAGGGCTGGATCGGCACGATCACGAACATGCTGAACAGCAAGGGTAGCAGCAGCCGCCACGTGCGCAGGCCGGCAAAGCGCAGCAGCCTGCCTTCCGGTCGCATCAGCGCGATCGCGATACCCGAAATCAGGAACAGCAGCGACATCCGCCAGCGGTTGATGAACAGCATCGGCCACTGCAGCCATTCGGTGGTATGCAGGCTCTTGAGGTGGAAACCCCAGTCATCCACGTAGGCCATGCCGGTGTGGTAGAGGATCAGCAGCGCGAAGGCGAACACGCGCAGGGCGTCGATGTCGTGGCGTCGGGTCATGGTGGTGGTGTGCCGGAGAGTCGACCCAAGGTGACGCCGCCCGGTCCGTGCGGCGACTGCCAAGGGCCCGCCGGAACCCGCGCAGTGACCAATGGCGGGGGTGGTGGGACAAATGGAGCCGCTACCCTTTGGCCATTGAGGCAGGCTGGAGCACCGCAACGACATGGATGCAGCAATGACCCAGGGCCGACCACCGCGCTGGCGCACCACCACCCGCCTGCTGGTCTGGGCAGTGATCCTGTCGGCCTCGGCGGTGACCAACGCGCTGGTTGAGGTGATGGACGCCTCGCGGCGGGGCAGCGATCTCGGCCTGTGGGAGCCGATGATCTGGGAATTCAGCAGCCTCGCCCTGATCCTGTTGACCCTGCCGCTGCTGTGGTGGGGCTGCGAGCGCTGGCCGCTGCATGCCGATAACTGGAAGCAGCGTTTGCCGCTGTACCTTCTGGCCAGCGTGGGCTGGTCGTTCCTGCACGTGGTGGGGATGATGGTGCTGCGGCACCTGGCCTATGTATCGCTGGGCTACCGCTACCAGGACGATGCGGGATGGCTGGAGCGTTTTGCCTACGAATACCTGAAGGATGTGCGCACGTTCGCGATGTTCGTGGCGCTGGAGCACTTCGCCAGCTGGTTCGGGCGGCGCAGGCAGGGCGAGGCGAGCCTGTTGGCCGAGCCCGATGTAGGCCCCCCGGTGGAACCGGTCGAGCGCCCGCAGCACTTCCTGGTGCGCAAGCTGGGCAAGGAGTTCCTGGTCGCCACCAGCGATGTGGAGTACGCCCAGGCGGCGGGGAACTACGTGAACCTGCGGGTACGCGGCCACGACTACCCGCTGCGGATCACCATGGCGGTACTGGAGCAGCGGCTGGACCCGGGCGTGTTCCTGCGCCCGCACCGCAGCTGGCTGATCCATCGTGGCCAGCTGCGCTCGATCGAGCCGCTGGACGGCGGCGAGGCCCTGCTGCACATGGCCGACGGGGCCAAGGTGCCGTGCAGCCGGCGGCAGCTGCCGGTGCTGCGCCAGGCGCTGGGCGGGGCGGGTGGGGGTAGAGTCGACCGCTAGTTGACTGTCGCGCGCAGCGCGGGCGTCACTGCAACCTGAATGAAAGGCAGTCGACTGACAGTCGACTCTACAGGGGCGGGTCGACCAGTAGCTGGCTCCCAGCGGCAGGCCGGGTCCCTCATTCCGGGCGCCGCCGGCCTGCGCTATCATTGCCAGTCATCTTTTGAATGCATAACCGCCGACATGATCGAACTGAATCCTGTCCGCCAGCGCATCACCGATCTGACCGATCGCGTGCTGTCGCTTCGGGGGTATCTTTGACTACGACGCCAAGAAAGAGCGTCTTGAAGAAGTAACGCGGGAGCTGGAAAGCCCCGACGTCTGGAACAATGCCGAGTACGCCCAGAACCTGGGCCGCGAGCGTTCCAGCCTGGAAAAGACCGTGGGCGGCATCGCCTCGGTGCTGGACGGCCTCACCGACGCGACCGAACTGCTGGAGCTGGCCGAGTCCGAGCAGGACGAGGACACCGCACTGGCCGTGGTCGCCGATCTGGACAAGCACCAGGCGCACGTGGAGAAGCTGGAGTTCCAGCGCATGTTCTCCGGCGAGATGGACAATGCCGCCGCGTTCGTCGACATCCAGGCCGGTGCCGGTGGTACCGAAGCCCAGGACTGGGCGGAAATCCTGCTGCGCATGTACCTGCGCTGGTGCGAATCGCGCGGCTGGAAGACCGAGCTGATGGAAGTGTCCGGTGGCGATGTCGCCGGCATCAAGTCGGCCACCCTGCGCGTGGAAGGCGACTACGCCTATGGCTGGCTGAAGACCGAAACCGGCGTGCACCGCCTGGTGCGCAAGTCGCCGTTCGACTCGGACAACCGCCGCCACACCAGCTTCACCTCGGTGTTCGTGTCGCCGGAAATCGATGACAACATCGATATCACCATCAACCCGGCCGACCTGCGTACCGACGTGTACCGTTCGTCCGGTGCCGGTGGCCAGCACGTGAACAAGACCGAGTCGGCGGTGCGTATCACCCACATCCCGACCAACATCGTCGTGGCCTGCCAGACCGGCCGCAGCCAGCACCAGAACCGCGACAACGCGATGAAGATGCTGGCCGCCAAGCTGTACGAGCTGGAGATCCAGAAGCGCAACGCCGAGAAGGACGCGGTGGAAGCCACCAAGTCCGACATCGGCTGGGGCAGCCAGATCCGCAATTACGTGCTGGACCAGAGCCGCATCAAGGACCTGCGTACCGGTATCGAACGTTCGGACACGCAGAAAGTGCTCGACGGCGACCTGGACGAGTTCGTCGAGGCCAGCCTGAAGGCCGGCCTCGCCGTAGGCTCCAAGCGCGTCGATGCCTGATCGGCGCGCCTGCGCGGATATCATCACCCTCGCGCGCAACGCCGAGGGTGGCTGATCGCGCTTCCGGTAGAGCCGAGCCCATGCTCGGCTGCTGTTGGCGCAGTTGCAGATGCGTCGCGCATGGCTCGACGCTACAACGGGTACGGCGGTAGCGATGATGCGAAGCGAAAGTGAACGCAAGGAGCTCGGCGGCTTTCTCAAGGCCTGCCGCGCCCGCGTCGACCCCGCCACGCTCGGCCTCCCGGCCGGGCGGCGGCGCACCCCGGGCCTGAAGCGCGAGGAAGTGGCGCTGGCCGTCGGGGTCAGTGTCAGCTGGTACACCTGGATCGAGCAGGGCCGCGAAGTGCGTGCCTCGCCCGAAGTGCTCGAGCGCCTGGCGAAGGTGCTACGCCTGAGCGATGACGAACGCGCCTATGCGTTCGCGCTGTCCGGCTATGGCGTACCGCTGGAATCGCCGGACGAGAGCGTGACCGACGGCCTGCGCCAGCTGGTGGAGGCGATGCAACCGATCCCGGCGTATGTACGCAATACGCGCTTTGACATCCTGGCCTGGAATTCGGCCATCGCCGATCTTTTCGTGGACTACAGCGAGCTGTCGCCGCACGAGCGCAACACGCTGCGGCTGATGTTCCTGTACCCGCCGTACCGCACGCTGATCCTCAACTGGGAAGAAATGACCCGCGGCCTGCTGGCGGGGTTCCGCGCGGCGATGGCGCAGGCGCCGGACAAGGCGCCGTTCCTGGCGCTGGTGGAGGACATCGCGGCGCATAGTGAGGAGTTCCGCCAGTGGTGGCCGGAGCACGATGTGCGTCGGTTCGATGAAGGTGCGAAGAAGTTGAACCATCCCACACGCGGGTTGCTGGACCTGCAGTATGTGGCGCTGGTGCCGGAGAGCCGGCACGATCTTTCTCTGGTTACTTACCTGCCGCGCAAGTAGGGGATGTTCGCCAGGGCTTGCAGCCCTGCACCCGCTCAATACAACGGCCAAAGCCAAAGCCAGAGCTGGATTCCGTGGTTTGGCGGGGCCGTGTCGGAGTGCGGGGACGCCGCAAGTACGTCCGTGTAGGCTTGGCAGCCGCATCCATGCGGCTGACACCCCGCACTCCGACACCGTCCCACCTTCGACAGATCTCCGCGGCTGTCGGCAGGTGTCGACCTTGGTGGACACATCTGTCAGATAGCGAAAGAAATTTCGGGGTCAGATCCGTTTCCATAGGAAAACGGATCTGACCCCAAGAGCATTCCCGACAGATCGCGGAAAAATGTCGAAGGCGGGGTGGGTCCGGTTGCGGGGGCGTGAGCGCCATGGATGGCGCGACCGAGGCTACATGGACGTATTCACGCCGTCCCCCGCAACCGGACCCACCCCGCCATCCCACGGAATGCAGGCCTTTGACCTTGACGTTGCCCTGGCCTCTGCGGGTGCAGGGCGCAGCCCTGCCGATAACCCCATTCAGGCAGGTAAGTGCAGGTCACAGGATACGCAGACGCCTTGTTGCCTCCACCAATCGGGTCCACATTCCTGTGCAGGAGACGTGCCACCGCCCGTCGTCGAGACACCAGGAGACCTGCATGTCCGCTGCCCCCAGTACCGCCATTTCCCGCGATCCGGCCACCGGCCAGCAGATCGCCAGCCATCCCTTCGCTACCGACGCCGAACTGGACGCCATCCTCGATCGCGGCCAGGTTGGCTTCGCCGCCTGGAGCACCCGCAGCCTCGAACATCGGGCCGAGGTACTGCGCGCAATGGCCACCGTACTGCGCCGTGACCGCGACAAGCTGGCCGCGCTGGCCACCGCTGAAATGGGCAAGGTGCAGGCCGAATCGCTGGCCGAGATCGAGAAGTGCGCCGTGCTGTGCGACTGGTACGCCGACAACGGGGCACGGTTCCTGCGCGACGAACCGACCCAGGTGCCCGACGACAAGGCTTACGTGTCCTACCTGCCGCTGGGCGTGGTGCTGGGCATCATGCCGTGGAATTTCCCGTACTGGCAGGTAATGCGCGCGACAGTGCCGATCCTGATGGGGGGCAACGGCTTCCTGCTGAAGCCGGCCGAGAACATTGTCGGTACCGCGCAGCTGCTCGATGCCGCCTGGCGTGACGCTGGCTTGCCGGAAGGTACGTTCATCGCCGCCAACATCAGCCGCGAGGGCACCAGCCGCGCGATCGCCGATGACCGCATCGCGGCGGTAACCCTGACCGGCAGCGTTGCCGCCGGGCGCAGCATCGCTGCCCAGGCCGGGCAGGCGCTGAAGAAGGTGGTGCTGGAACTGGGCGGTTCCGATCCGTTCATCGTGCTGGCCGATGCCGACCTCGATGCCGCGGTCGATGCGGCGGTGGCCTCGCGCTTCCAGAACACCGGGCAGGTCTGCATCGCCGGCAAGCGCATCATCGTCGAAGACGCGGTCTACGATCGTTTCGTGGCGCAGTTCTGCCGGAAGGTGCAGGCGCTGACCATCGGTGACGGCCGCGATCCCGGCAACCGCATCGGCCCGATGGCACGCCAGGACCTGCTGGAACAGCTCGACGCGCAGGTGCGCGCTTCGGTGGACGCGGGCGCGAAGCTGCTGGTCGGCGGCCATCAGCTGGATCGTCCGGGCGCGTTCTATGCCCCCACGGTGCTGGCTGACGTGGAGCCGGGCATGCAGGCTTTCGATACCGAGACCTTCGGGCCGGTTGCCTCGATCAGCCGCGCTCGGGACGCCGACCATGCGGTGGACCTGGCCAACCAGAGCGAGTTCGGCCTCAGTGGCAACCTGTGGACCGGCGATCGTGCCCGTGCGATGCAGCTGGCGCGCCGGCTGCAGACCGGCGGCGTCTTCGTCAACGGCTTCTCGGCTTCGGACCCGCGCGTGCCGATCGGCGGTGTGAAGAAGAGCGGCTTCGGCCGTGAGCTCTCGCACTTCGGCATCCGCGAGTTCGTCAACGCGCAGACGGTGTGGTTCGACAAGCGTTGACGCGCGGCTTCCACCCTTCCTGCAACGATCCACCACCAGTCCAGCAAAAAAAGGACGGCATTCCCATGTCCAAGGGTTCAGACCTGCTCGTCGCCGCACTTGAGAACGAAGGCGTCGAGCGCATTTTCGGGATTCCCGGCGAAGAGAACCTCGACGTTGTCGAGTCGCTCCGTCATTCCAGCATCGAGCTGGTGATCACCCGCCACGAACAGGCAGCGGTGTTCATGGCCGCCACCTATGGCCGCCTGACCGGCAAGCCGGGCGTGTGCCTGGCCACGCTCGGCCCGGGTGCATTGAACTTCACCACCGGCGCCGCCTATGCACTGCTCGGCGCGTGGCCGGTCATCATGATCACCGGCCAGAAGGGCATCGTCGCCAGCAAGCAGGCGCGCTTCCAGATCGTCGACATCGTCAGCACGATGAAGCCGCTGACCAAGCAGGCGCGGCAGATCGTCTCGGCACGCACCATCCCGACCATCGTGCGCGAGGCATTCCGTGTTGCCCAGGAGGAGCGCCCCGGACCGGTGCTGCTGGAGCTGCCGGAAGATATCGCGGCCAATGAAGTCGAGGGCGCGGCGCTGATTCCACCGCACGCGGTGGAGCGGCCGATCGCCAGCCCGGAGGCGCTGGACCGCGCGGCCGAGATCATCCGTAATGCCAGGCGCCCGCTGCTGATGATCGCCTCGGCAGCGTCGCGACCGCAGTCCAGCGAGGCGCTGTCGGCGTTCGTGCTGCGTGCCGGCATCCCGTTCTTCACCACGCAGATGGGCAAGGGCGCGGTGGCCGGTGGCTCGGGCCTGTACATGGGCACCGCGGCGCTGACCGAGCGCGACTACGTGCACATGGCCATCGACCAGGCCGACGTGATCGTGACCATCGGCCATGAAGTGACCGAGAAGCCTCCGTTCGTGATGCGCCCGGGTGGCCCGACCGTGATCCATATCGGCTACTCGCAGGCGGCGGTGGAGCAGGTGTACTTCCCGCAGGTGGAAGTGATCGGCGATATCGGTCGTTCGTTGACCCAGTTGGCTGACCGTATCGAAGGCGCGGTGCCGAACGCCGATGCGCTGCTGCCGCTGCGTGCGACCATTCTCGAGCACATCGCTGCCCGTGCCGAAGAAGCGGGTTTCACCCCTCAGAGGCTGGTGCACGACGTGCGCCAGGTGATGCCGCCGGACGGCATCGTGGCGCTGGACAACGGCATGTACAAGATCTGGTTTGCGCGCAATTACCGCACCCAGGTGGCCAACACGCTGCTGCTGGACAACGCGCTGGCGACCATGGGCGCGGGCCTGCCGTCGGCGATCATGGCCTCGATCCTGTACCCGCAGCGGCGGGTGCTGGCGGTGTGCGGCGACGGCGGGTTCATGATGAACAGCCAGGAGCTGGAGACCGCGCGCCGGCTGGGCCTGAACCTGGTGGTGCTGATCCTCAACGACGGCTCCTACGGGATGATCCGCTGGAAGCAGGCGGTGGATGGCTTCACCGACTACGGCATGACCTTCAGCAACCCGGATTTCGTCAAGTACGCCGAGGCCTATGGCTGCAAGGGGCATGAGGTAACCGCCATCGAGCAGTTCATCCCGACCCTGGAGGCGGCGTTCAATGACGGCGGTGTGCATCTGGTGTCAGTGCCGATCGATTACTCGGAGAACCAGCGGGTGCTGGTTGATGAGTTGCGGCAGGCGTTCCCCGGGAACGGGTAGGCGCCGATCCGCTGATGGGGCCAGATCCCTTTGCTGCGTAAAGGATCTGACCCCTCTCCGGGCCGGGGCAGGGTGGTTTTGGTATGCTGTGGAGCCGGCCGTGCCGGGTGCAGCATCCCCCCTCACTACACGATTCCCGCAGATCCATGAGCGAAGCTACCGATACCCCCCCCGTCGACGAAAACAAGTTGATCGCCGAGCGCCGTGAGAAACTCAAAGCGCTGCGTGGGCAGGGCATCGCGTACCCGAACGACTTCCGTCGCCAGGATTTCGCCGGTCGCCTGCAGGAAGAATTCGCCGATGCCGGGCAGTGGACCGCCGAGGCGCTGGAAGGCAACGGCCGCCAGGTGAAGATGGCCGGCCGCCTGATGGCCAAGCGCATCATGGGCAAGGCCAGCTTCGCGCAGATCCAGGACGAGTCCGGCCGCATCCAGCTGTTCCTGCAGGGGGCCGCGCTGGGCGACGCCTACACCGCCTTCAAGGGGTGGGACGTGGGCGACATCATCGCCGTCGAAGGCGGCCTGACCCGTACCAAGACCGGCGAGCTGTCGGTCAAGGCCGAGTCGATCCGCCTGCTGACCAAGTCGCTGCGCCCGCTGCCGGACAAGTGGCATGGCCTGGCCGACGTCGAGCAGCGCTACCGCCAGCGCTACGTCGACCTGATCGTGACCCCGGAATCGCGCGCGGTGTTCATCAAGCGCTCTAAGATCATCCGCGCCATGCGCGCGTGGCTGGACAACCGCGACTTCCTGGAAGTCGAGACGCCGATGATGCATTACATCCCCGGCGGCGCGGCGGCCAAGCCGTTCACCACCCATCACAACGCGCTGGACCTGGACCTGTACCTGCGCGTGGCGCCGGAGCTGTACCTCAAGCGCCTGACCGTGGGTGGCCTGGAGCGCGTCTACGAGATCAACCGCAACTTCCGCAACGAAGGCGTCAGTACCCGCCACAACCCGGAATTCACCATGATGGAGCTGTACGAGGCCTACGCCACGTACAACGAGATCATGGACCTGACCGAAGGCGTGATCCGTGACGTGGCCCAGGCCGTGAACGGGGGCACCGAGGTGGAATGGGACGGCGCGAAGATCGACCTGGGCCCGGCCTTCCGCCGCTGGCGCATGGATGAAGCGGTGCGGCACCACAACCCGGAAATCTCCGCGGCCGACTGCACCGACCGCGAGGCGCTGCTGCGCCATTGCGAGCGCTTGAAGATCCGCGTCAAGCCGTCCTACGGCTGGGGCAAGCTGCTGCTGGAGATCTTCGAGGCTACCGTCGAGCACACCCTGATCCAGCCGACCTTCATCACCGATCACCCGGTGGAGGTCTCGCCGCTGGCCCGTGCCAACGACAATGATCCGGGCTACACCGACCGCTTCGAGCTGTTCGTCAACGGCAAGGAGCTGGCCAACGGCTTCTCCGAGCTGAACGACCCGGAAGACCAGGCTCAGCGCTTCCAGGCCCAGGTGGCCGCGAAGGAAGGTGGCGACGACGAGGCCATGCACTACGACGCCGACTACATCCGTGCGCTGGAGTACGGCATGGCACCGACTGGCGGCCTGGGCATCGGCGTCGATCGCCTGGTGATGCTGCTGACCGGCAGCAGCTCGATCCGCGACGTGCTGCTGTTCCCGTACATGCGTCCAGAGCAGTAAGTCGCTTTTCTGACTCCTGATTGTGCGCGCCGTCCCGAAACGAGACGGCGCGATTGACGCGTCCCGCACTCGGCGTATCGTTAATGCACTACCTTGACGCCTGTTATGGCTTGATCGGCGCCAGGGGGATGGCGCATTGTGGAGAGTCCGCTTCACAATGTGATGACGATCATGAACCGGGACGCATGACACGGGAGTCAGGCCGATGCAGGGTGCGAGCGTTCGCAGCGGCAGGGTATCCTCGCCTGCTGATGATCCAGCATGGTCGAGAAACCAGGCAGAGTACGCGTTGAATATCGTCATTGTTGACGACCAGACGTCCGCGCGGACGATGCTGCGTCACGTCATCGAGGACATCGCGCCCGAACTGAGCGTGTATGACTTCGGCGACCCGTTGACCGCATTGGCGTGGTGCGAGGCGCATCCGGTCGACCTGCTGCTGCTCGATTACCGCATGCCGGAGATGGACGGGCTGGAGTTCGCCCGCCGTTTCCGTCGCCTGCCCAAGCACCGGGACATTCCGGTGATCCTGATCACCGTGGTCGGTGACGAGCCGATCCGGCAGGCCGCGCTCGAGGCCGGCGTCATCGATTTCCTGGTCAAGCCGATCCGCCCGCGCGAACTGCGCGCGCGTTGCTACAACCTGTTGCAGCTGCGCCAGCAGACCGAGAACGTGAAGCAGCGTGCGCTGTCGCTGGAGCAGCGGCTGCTGGCCAGCATGCACGAGGTCGAGGAGCGGGAACGCGAGACCCTTTCGCGATTGGCCAGGGCGATCGAGTTCCGTGATGCCGGCACCAGCGCGTATCTGGAACGCATGGCGCGCGTGGCCGGTCTGATCGCCGAGCAGCTGGGCCTGCCCGAGGACGACGTCAAGCTGATCGAGATGGCGGCGCCGCTGCACGACATGGGCAAGATCGCCATTCCCGATGCCGTGCTGCTCAAGCAGGGCAAGCTCAATGACGAGGAGCTGGCGATCATGCGCCGGCACCCGCGCATCGGCCACGAGCTGCTCAGTGGCAGCCAGAACCGTTTCATCCAGGTTGGCGCGCTGATCGCACTGCGCCACCACGAGCGCTATGACGGCAGCGGCTACCCCGATGGGCTGGTCGGCGAGGCGATCCCGCTGGAAGCGCGGATCGTGGCCGTGGCGGACGTCTTCGATGCACTGATCTCCCCCCGTCCGTACAAGGAAGCATGGACCATGGAAGCCACACTGGCCTATCTCTACGCCCAGCGTGGCCGACTGTTCGATCCGCGTTGCGTGGATGCGCTGATGCGTGGCCACCAGCAGCTGATGGATATCTGCGCGCAGCACTCGACGGCATCGACGCGACCGGGTGGGTGACATGCAGGATCTGTTGGCACGCGTGAAGCGCCGGCTGGCGCAGCGTCCGGATTCGGAGCATGGCCAGGCCATCGTACGGGTGGTGTTGATCTCGCTGATCCTGGTCTATGTGCTGCTGTCAGGCGCCCGCCTGCATCGGCTGGAGCAGTACCAGGGCGTGCTGGCCACGGTGCTGACCGGGTTGGGTCTGTCGCTGCTGCTGTTCGGCTGGTTGCTGTGGAAGCCGGAGCGCTCCGACCCGCGGCGGGTGGCCGGGATGCTGGCCGACTACGGGCTGATCGCGGTCGGCATGATCCAGATGGGCGAGCCACTGGCCTGGGTGTACGCAGTGGTGATGTGGGTGACGGTCGGTAATGGACTGCGTTTCGGGTCGCGTTACCTGGCCGCCGCCATCGTGCTGGCAATGGCCAGTTTCGGCACCACCGTGCTGCTGACGCCGTACTGGCAGGCGAACCTGGGCCTGGCCATTTCCCTGTGGTTGGGATTGCTGGCAGTGCCGCTGTGCTGTTCCTCCCTGCTGCGCCGAAGGATGCGACATCCGACCATGGATACCACCCCCGCCGTCACCGCATCGCGTTCGCTGCTGGCCCGTTTCAAGCAGCGCCTGGCCGGGCGCGAGGACAGCGAGCATGCGCAGAACCTGATCCGCATCGTGATCACGGCGCTGTTCATCAGCTACCTGGGCTGGCGTTCGCTGAGCGGTGGTGGCGAGGCGCTGACCACGACGTGGTTGATCCTGGCCTTCGAACTGACCATTTCCGCCGGTCTGTTGACCGCGATCCTGATCAATCCGGGCGTGTCGCATGTGCGCCGGGTGATCGGCATGCTGACCGACTACACCTGCATGGCCTGGATCATGACCATCCAGGGCGAGCCGGCGGCACCGCTGTACGCGGTGATGCTGTGGGTGACGATCGGCAACGGCATGCGCTACGGCAGTACCTACCTGCGCGTGGCCACGGCCATGGGGTTCCTGGCGTTCCTGTGTACGGTGATGCTGTCGCCGTACTGGCGTGACCATGACTACCTGGGCTGGGGCCTGCTGCTGGGCCTGGGCGCGATCCCGCTGTACTTCGACTCGTTGCTGCATGCGTTGACCCGCGCGGTGGCCGAAGCACGCCAGGCCAACGAAGCAAAGAGCCGCTTCCTGGCCAACATGAGCCATGAGTTCCGCACGCCGCTCAACGGCCTGGCGGGCATGACCGAAGTGCTGGCCACCACCCGACTGGACGATGAACAGCGCGAGTGCCTCAACACCATCCAGGCCTCGACCCGCAGCCTGCTGGCGCTGGTGGAAGAGGTGCTGGACATCTCCGCGATCGAAGCCGGCAAGGTTCGCGTGGAGTGGCACGAGTTCGCGTTGGCCGACGTGCTGCAGGCGATCAACCTGATCCTGACGCCGCAGACCCGCTCCAAATCGCTGGATTACCGCGTGCAGGTGGACGAGAACGTGCCGCCACGGCTGCTCGGCGATGCCGGGCACCTGCAGCAGATCCTGCTCAACCTGATGGGCAATGCGGTCAAGTTCACCGACAGCGGCTATGTCCATCTGCGCGTGTCCAGCCCCGATGCGCTCGGCAGCGAGCGGGTGCGCCTGCGTTTCGAGATCGTCGATACCGGCATCGGTGTGCCGGTGGCGTTGCGTGGCCGTCTGTTCAATGCCTTCGAGCAGGGCGATGTCGGCCTGGCCCGCCGGCACGAAGGCACCGGGCTGGGCACGGCCATCGCCAAGGGCCTGGTCGAATCGATGGGCGGCCAGGTCGGCTACGCGCCGAACAGTCCACGTGGCAGCGTGTTCTGGGTCGAGATCACGCTGGACGTCGCCGATGTTCCGGCGGTGCCGACCGCACCATCCGACGTGGCCGAAGCCGGCAATGTCATCGCGTTCTCCAACCCGTTCCTGCGTCACCGCGCGCGCGTGCGCAGCCTGCGCGTGCTGGTGGCTGACGACCACGAAGCCAACCGGATGGTGCTGCAGCGCCTTCTGGAGAAAGCGGGCCACAAGGTCACCTGCGTCAACGGCGGTGCCGAAGTGCTCGATGCACTCGAACAGGCCAGTTACGACGCGGCTATCGTCGATCTGCACATGCCCGGCATGAGCGGCCTGGACCTGCTCAAGCAGTTGCGGGTGATGCAGGCCAGCGGCATGCCCTATGTGCCGGTGATGGTGCTCAGCGCCGATGTCACCCCCGAATCGATCCTGCGCTGCGAACAGGCCGGCGCGCGCGCGTTCCTGGCCAAGCCGGTGGTCGCCACCCGTCTGCTGGAGGTGCTGGCCGATGTGGCGGCCAACACCCGTGCCGAGTCCGGCATCCAGTCGGTGCCCGCGTTGCCGGTGGGCGAGGGCGTGCTCGATACCGCAGTACTGGACGAGCTGGCCTCGCTGGGTATGGGTGACGGCTTTGAGCGCAAATTCATCGACCAGTGCCTGGTGGATGTCGATGCGAGCATGGGCCAGCTGCAGGCCAGCGGTGAGCGCCAGGCCTGGGAGGACTTCCGCGAGCATGCCCACGCGCTGCGTGGCGTGGCGAGCAACCTGGGGCTCGTCCAGGTTGCCGCCTCCAGTGGCGAGATCATGCGCATGCCGGACTGGCAGCTGAAAGGCGAGTGGAGCACCCGCCTCGGCAGTCTGGCGGCCGCCCTGCGCAACGGCAGGAATGCGCTGGCTGCCCGTAGTGCGGCAACGCCGCACCGCGATGACAGTGAGCGCAGCCCGATCTGAACCACCGGGCTGTCAGGCCGGGTCGCCATTGCGCCGGGCCTGCGCCCGCACCAGGCGATCCATCGTGCGCAGGGACTTCTCGCCGAGCTGCATGGCGGTGTCCACCCAGATCTCGGTGATCCGCATCATTTCGTGCAGCGGCACCATGGTGGCGATCTCGTTGACCTCGCGCATCGCTGCCCAGGCGTGCGGGATGCGCTTGCTGTCCTTGATCACCTGTTCGACCGCGGCCACGCCTTCGCCGACCGGTACCACGATGTCGACCAGGCCCATCTCCTTCAGTTGGCTGGCGGTGTAGAGATTGCCTTCCAGCATGATCTTCTCTGCCAGGCGCGGGCTGATCCGCTGGCACAGGAAGGAGTAGGCGCCCATGCCGGGGAACAGGTCGAAAAGCACCTCCGGCAGGCCCATCAGCACGCCTTCCTCGGCAATGATGGTGTGGCAGCTGAGGGCCGCCTCGAAGCCGCCTCCCAGCGCATTGCCCTGGACCAGGGCGATGCTGTGCGCGCGGGCGCCCAGCCCGGCATGGAAGGCATGCACCCCGCGCACGCAGCGCTGGGCGTAGTCGAGCAGGCGAGCGCGATCGCCTTCACGGATCAGGCGGCAGAACAGCTCAAGATCGCCACCCAGGTTGAATACGTCGCTGTCCGAGGCCAGAACGACATGGGGGGACAGGACGTGCGAGGCGCTGAGGCGATCGCCCAGTTCGCGCTGGTAATCGACGATGTCATCCACCAGGCGTGAGGCAAAGCACGGCCGCCCCGGCTGGTTGACCAGATTGGCATGCATGTGGATCCAGTAGACATCCCGCTCGGGTTCTTCGGTAATGCGCAGGGTGGGGTGCTGCGAGGGGCGGGTGATGATGGGGCGTACTGCGGACATGGGAGTTCTCCGTATGACCGTCCGGCCAACCGCAGAGCGGACGGAGATGGGTGAGGGGGTGAGCTGAACGTGCGGCGGCGACTGATTCTATGCACCCGTCGTGAACCGCCCGCAAGCGCTGTACCGGCCCTGTTCCGGCAACAAAAAGGCCCCGCCGTCGCCGGCGGGGCCCCTGGAATCTCCCTTCGCCCTGAAATCCTTACCGGGCGGGCGTATCACGTAGCTCGCGACGGAGAATCTTGCCGACATTGGTCTTCGGCAGCTCTTTTCGGAATTCGACGATTCTGGGGTGCTTGTAACCGGTCAGGTTTGCCCGGGCATGCTCCTTGACCATTTCGGCCGTCAGGTTCGGATCCTTCTTCACGATCACGACCTTGACCACCTCGCCGGACTTTTCGTCCGGGACGCCGACGGCGGCCACTTCCAGCACGCCCGGCATCATCGCGATGACGTCTTCCACTTCGTTCGGATACACGTTGAAGCCGGACACCAGGATCATGTCCTTCTTGCGGTCGACGATGTAGAAGAAGCCCTGCTCATCCATCTTCGCCATGTCGCCGGTGTGCAGCCAGCCGTCGGCGTCAATGGCCTTGTCGGTTTCCTCGGGGCGCTGCCAGTAGCCCTTCATCACCTGCGGGCCCTTGATGCACAGCTCGCCCACGTCGCCCAGCGGCAGGATGTTGCCGTTGTCGTCCTTGATGCAGGCATCGGTGGACGGGATCGGCAGGCCGATCGAGCCGTTGTACTCGGGCAGGGTGAGCGGGTTGATGCACGCCGCCGGCGAGGTCTCGGTCAGGCCATAGGCCTCGACCAGGGTGACGCCGGTGGTCTTCTTCCAGCGTTCGGCCACCGCGCGCTGCACGGCCATGCCGCCGCCCAGGGTGAACTTGACCGAGGAGAAGTCGATCTGGTCGAAGCCGGGTGTGTTGAGCAGGCCGTTGAACAGCGTGTTGACGCCGGTGATGGCAGTGAAGCGGGTGCCCTTCAGCTCCTTGACGAAGCCCTTCATGTCGCGCGGATTGGTGATCAGGTGGTTGCAGCCACCGAACTTCATGAACACCAGGCCGTTCGCCGTCAATGCAAAGATGTGGTACAGCGGCAGGGCAGTGATGATCACTTCCTTGCCCGGCTCGATGCCCGAGGTCGACAGCCACGCCGACGCCTGCTGCATGTTGGCGATCAGGTTGCGGTTGGTCAGCATCGCACCCTTGGCCACGCCGGTGGTACCGCCGGTGTACTGCAGGAAGGCGATGTCGTCGTGGTCGATCTCGACTGGCGGCAGCGTGTGGTGGCTGCCCAGCCTGAGCGCCTGCCTGAAGCGGACCGCGCCCTTGATGCTGTAATTGGGCACCATCTTCTTGATGTACTTCAGCACGAAGTTGACGATCGCGCCCTTGGCGCCAAGCAGGTCGCCCAGGCCGGTGGTGATCACGTGCTTGACCGGCGTGTCGGCGATGACCTGCTGGACGGTGTCGCCGAAGTTGTCGACCACCACCAGCGCGGTCACGCCGGCATCGACCAGCTGGTGCTTCAGCTCGCGCGCGGTGTACAGCGGGTTGACGTTGACCACGGTGAGCCCGGCGCGCAGCACGCCGAAGGTGGCCACGGGGTACTGCAGGCAGTTGGGCATCATCAGGGCGACGCGGTCACCCTTCTTGAGCTTGAGCTCACCCAGCAGGTAGGCCGCGAACCGGGTGACCAGCGCATCGGTTTCACCGTAGGTGAGTACCTTGCCGAAGCTGGAGTAGGCGGGACGGTCGCGGAATTTCGCGACGGACGCGTCGAAGACCGAAGCTACCGAATGGAACTCGTTGACGTCGATCTCGGCGGGAACGCCTTTCGGATAGCTCTGCAGCCAGGGACGATCCAGACTCATATTCCCCCTCCAGGAATCGTGATGTATTAGGTTCCGGCCCTGAGCGTATCGACAATGGCCGTTCATTGCAGCATACCCCGCCGTAGGGAAAACGCGAAGAGGGGTTTGCGGCGCGGCAAGGGTGGGCGCCGACCTTGGTCGGCACAGGATTGCGAGGGGGGGCTGTGGAGGCGTGCCCACCAAGGTGGGCACCCACATGGAGGCGGGGGAGGCCGCGTAGCGAGGCGTCTGCGTCAGTCCTGCTTGCGCACCGGTGCACCATTGGCCTTGTAGTACGGCGCGGTGCTGCGGGGCAGCGGGGTGCGGCCGCGGATCACGTCGGCCAGCTTCTCGGCCATCATGATGGTCGGCGCGTTGAGGTTGCCGGTCACCACCTGCGGCATGATCGAGGCATCGACGATGCGCAGGCCTTCCAGGCCGTGCACGCGGCCCTGGCCATCGACCACCGCCATCGGGTCGTCGGCATGGCCCATCTTGTTCGAGCACGACGGGTGGTAGGCGGTCTCGGCATGTTCACGGACGAACGCATCGATCTGCGCATCGGTCTGCAATGCGCTGCCCGGGGAGATCTCGCGGCCGCTGTAGGGTGCCAGCGCCGGCTGCGCGAAGATCTCGCGGGTGATGCGGATCGCCGCACGGAACTCGCGCCAGTCCTGGTCGTGCGACATGTAGTTGAACAGGATGCTCGGATGTTCGCGCGGATCCTTCGAGCGCACGTGGATGCGGCCGCGGCTGGGCGAGCGCATGGAACCGACGTGCATCTGGAAGCTGTGCGCCTTGATCGGGTTGGAGCCGTTGTAATTGATCGCCACCGGCAGGAAGTGGTACTGCAGGTTCGGCCAGTCGAACTCGGCGTCGCTGCGGATGAAGCCACCGGCCTCGAACTGATTGCTGGCGCCGATGCCGGTGCCCAGGAACAGCCACTCGGCACCGATCGCCGGCTGGTTGTACAGCTTCAGTGCCGGGGCCAGCGACACCGGCTTCTTGCACTCGTACTGCAGGTACATCTCAAGGTGGTCCTGCAGGTTGGCGCCGACACCTGGCAGGTGGTGCACCAGCTCGATGTCCAGGCTGCGCAGCAGGTCGGCCGGGCCGACGCCCGAGCGCTGCAGGATCTGCGGCGAGGCGATGGCGCCGCCGCACAGCAGCACTTCGCGGCGGGCGGTGGCACGCTGCGGCTGGTCGTTGTGCAGCCACTGCACGCCCACCGCACGCTTGCCCGAGAACAGGATGCGGTCGGTCAGCGCGTGGGTGACGATGGTCAGGTTCGGGCGCGGCTTGGCCAGGTCCAGGTAGCCGCGAGCGGTGCTGGAACGACGGCCCTTCGGGGTCACCGTGCGGTCCATCGGGCCGAAGCCTTCCTGCTGGTAGCCGTTGAGGTCGTCGGTGCGCGGGTAGCCGGCCTGTACGCCGGCTTCGACCATTGCAGCGAACAGCTCGTTGTTGCCGGCCTTCGGCGTGGTCACGCGCAGCGGGCCGTCGCCACCATGGTAGTCATTGGGGCCGATGTCGCGGGTTTCCGCCTTGCGGAAGTACGGCAGGCAGTCCAGGTAGGTCCAGTCTTCCAGGCCCGGCATGCTGGCCCAGTTGTCGTAGTCCATTGCATTGCCGCGGATGTAGCACATGCCGTTGATCAGCGACGAGCCGCCCAGGCCCTTGCCGCGGCCGCAGTCCATGCGGCGGTTGTTCATGAAGGGCTCCGGATCGGTCTTGTACGCCCAGTTGTAGCGCTTGCCCTGCAGCGGGAAAGCCAGTGCCGCCGGCATCTGGGTACGGAAGTCGAGCCGGTAGTCCGGGCCACCGGCTTCCAGCAGCAGCACGCTGACATCGGCATCTTCAGTGAGGCGGGTGGCCAGCACGTTGCCGGCCGAACCGGCGCCGATGATGATGTAGTCGTACTCGTTATGGGTGCTCATGGGTGTCTCCTGCAGGCCGGGGCGCGCTGCATGCAGGCGTCCCGGCGGAATGTCGGATCGGCACGATGGCCGGACGATGGGGTGCGCAGGGCGCGCCGGTCAGAACACGCTGGCGTAGTCGCCCAGCTCGACCTGCACCGACTTGATGCGGGTGTAGTGGCCGAGGGTGGAGATGCCGTTTTCGCGGCCGACGCCGGATTCCTTGTAGCCGCCCACCGGCATTTCGGCCGGCGATTCGCCCCAGGTGTTGATCCAGCAGATGCCGGCTTCCAGGCGGTGGATGATGCGGTGGGCGCGGCTGACGTCCTTGCTGACCACGCCGGCGGCCAGGCCGAAGGTGGTGTCGTTGGCGCGGCGCACCACTTCGTCCTCGTCGTCGTAGGCGAGGATGCTCATCACCGGCCCGAAGATCTCTTCGCGGACAATCGTCATGTCATCGCGGCAGTCGGAGAACACGGTCGGCAGCACGTAGGCGCCATTGGCCAGCGCGCCTTCGGTGGCACGGCCGCCGCCGGTCAGCAGGCGGGCGCCTTCGGCCTTGCCGCTCTCGATGTAGCGCAGCACGTTCTCCATGTGCGGGAAGCTGGTCAGCGGCCCGAAGTTGGTCTCGGCGGCCATCGGGTCGCCAATGCGGATGCGCTTGACGCGCTCGACGACAGCGGCTTCGAACGCGGCCAGCATGCTGCGCGGCACGAACACGCGGGTGCCGTTGGTGCAGACCTGGCCGGAGCTGAAGAAGTTGGCCATCACCGCGATGTCGGCGGCGCGGTCCAGGTCGGCGTCATCGCAGATCACCAGCGGCGACTTGCCGCCAAGCTCCATGGTCACTTCCTTCAGCGACGAAGACGCGGCGCTGGCCATCACCTTCTTGCCGGTGGCGACGCCGCCGGTGAAGGAGATCTTCTCGATCACCGGGTGCTCGGTCAGCCACTGGCCGATCTCGCGGCCCGGGCCCTGCACCACGTTGAACACGCCGGCCGGCACGCCGGCTTCGGTGTAGATCTCGGCCAGCCGGATCGCGGTCAGCGGGGTCACTTCGGACGGCTTGAACACCATCGCGTTGCCGGCGGCCAGGGCCGGGGCCGACTTCCACATGGCGATCTGGATCGGGTAGTTCCAGGCGCCGATGCCGGCGACCACGCCCAGCGGCTCGCGGCGGGTGTAGAAGAAGCTCGATTCGCGCAGCGGCAGCTGGATGCCTTCGATGGCGGTGGCCAGGCCGGCGTAGTACTCGACCACGTCGGCGCCGGTGACGATGTCCACGGTGGTGGTCTCGGCCAGTGCCTTGCCGGTGTCCAGGGTTTCCAGGTGGGCCAGCTCGTCGTTGCGCTCGCGCAGGATCTCAACGGCGCGGCGCAGGATGCGCGAGCGCTCCATCGCGGTCATCGCTGCCCACACCTTCTGGCCTTCGGCCGCGCTCTGCACTGCGCGCTCGACGTCGGCCTGGCTGGCGACCTGCACCTCGGCGATCACCTCACCGGTGGCCGGGTTGACGCTCTTGAAGGTCTTGCCGCTGGTGGCGTCGACGCGCTGGCCGTGGATGTAGAGCTGTTGGACGGGCAGGGTGGTCATGGGGCGTACTCCTTGGAAGGGGGCGGGTGCTGAAGCGCTTATAGCGCGTCGGCCTGCAACTGGAAGTCGATGTAACCGTAAGCGATGCGCCGTGATTTCTCGGCGTTGAACTGGCCGCCGACCAGGCTGCCGCGCAGCCACAGGCCGTCGATCATCGCGGCCAGGCCGCGGGCGGCCAGGCGGGCCTGCGGGTGGGGCAGCAGGCGGTTGAACTGGTGGCACAGGTTGGAGAACAGGCGCTGGTCGTTGGCGCGCTGCAGCCGGGCCAGTTCCGGCTGGTGCATGCTGGCTGCCCAGAAGGTGAGCCAGACGCGCATCGCGGTGCCGTTGATCTGGCTGTCGTCGAAGTTGCCATCGACGATGGCGCGCAGCTGGTCGCGCGGGTCATCGCCAACGTTGGCGCGGTAGCGGGCGACGGCGTCCTTCAGTTCGCGCAGGATCTGCCGCATGGCAGCATTGAGCAGCCCGTCCTTGTCGCCGAAGTAGTGGGCGACGATGCCGCTGGACAGCCCGGCTTTCCTGGCGATGGTGGCGACGGTCGCATCGGCCATGCCGATCTCGTCAATGGTCTGGAAAGTGGCCCGGATCAGCTGTTCGCGCCGTACCGGTTCCACGCCTTTCTTCGGCATTGTCTCTCCACGGATTGCGACCCGAAGGATCGGGCTGCCCAGCATTATGCTTTTTATTGATTGAACGTTCAATCAATAAACCCTAGGATGCGCTCGCGCCCCACGCCATGGGCCCGGTTTACCGGTCCGGCCCCGCCCATGTGCTCCCCCGGACTGATGAGACGATCCCATGTCTTCCCTGGCTCATCCCAAGCGTTCGCCCCTGCGCTTGAACCGTTTTGTGTTCTTCAGTTCCTCGGTGTCGATCGGCATCCTCGGGCTGCTCACCGTTCTCTATCCCGAAGGCAGCGAGCACTGGCTGCAATGGGCGCAGGCCGAGGTCTCGGCGGCGTTCGGCTGGTGGTACATGCTGCTGATCGTGCTGTGCCTGGGCTTCGTGCTGTGGCTGGCGTTCTCCCCGTACGGCCGCATCCGCCTGGGCCACAACGAGGAATCACCGGCGTTCAGCTACGTGGCCTGGGTGTCGATGCTGTTCTCTGCTGGCATCGGCATCGCGCTGCTGTACTACGGCGCCTACGAGCCGCTGGACCATTTCCTGCATCCGCCCGGGCAGCCCGGTGGCACCGTGGCCGCCGGCCGCGAGGCGATGGTGCTGACCTTCCTGCACTGGGGTCTGCACGGCTGGGCGCTGTACGCGCTGGTGGGCGTGGCGCTGGGCTACTTCGCCTACCGCCGCGACCTGCCGCTGGCGCTGCGTTCGGCGCTGTACCCGATCTTCGGTGAGCGCATCCACGGCCGCATCGGCGACATGGTCGATGGTTTCGGCATCCTGGCCACGCTGATCTCGATGGTGACCAACCTCGGCATCGGTGCGCTGGTGGTGCAGTCCGGCCTGGTCTACCTGTTCCACATTCCGGATACGCCGCAGGTGCTGGTGGCGATCGTGCTGGTGATGATGGTGGTAGCCACCATCGGCGTGGTCGCGGGCGTGGAGAAGGGCATTGCCTGGCTCTCCAACCTCAACGTGCGCCTGCTGTGCGGCCTGCTGTTGTTCGTGCTGGTCACCGGCCCGACCCTGCATCTGTTCGACGGCCTGATCCAGAACACCGGCGATTACCTCGGCGCGTTCGTGCGCAAGAGCTTCGACATGTACCTCAACGACCCGAAGGGCCGTGAGTGGATGGGCTCGTGGACGCTGTTCTACTGGGCCTGGTGGATCGCCTGGGCGCCGTTCGTCGGCCTCTTCGTGGCACGCATCTCGCGTGGCCGCACCATCCGAGAAGTGATCATGGGCGTGTTGCTGATCCCGCTCGGCTTCACCCTGGCCTGGCTGTCGATCTTCGGCAATACCGCCATCGACCTGGTGCTCAACCACGGCCAGGCGATCCTGGGCGACGTGGCGCAGCACGATGCGGCGATGACGCTGTTCAAGCTGCTCGAATACCTGCCCGGCGCACCCTACGTGGCCGGTGCCGCAGTGGTGATCGGTTTCGTGCTGTTCCTGACTCCGGTCGATTCGGGCACGCTGATGATCGCGAACCTGTGCACCCGCCGTGTTGATGACGGCGTGGAGGATGGCCACGACGCGCCGATCTGGCTGCGCGTGTTCTGGGCGGCCGGCATCACCGTGGCCAGCGTCGGCCTGCTGCTGGCCGGCAACTTCAGTGCGATGCAGACCGCAGTGGTGCTGTGCGGCCTGCCGTTCTCGTTCACCCTGGCCTTCTACATGTGGGGCCTGCTGAAGGCGCTGCGTACCGATCCGGACGCGCCGCGGCGCTGAGCGCGGGTGGGCATGGGCGCGCGCCGATGCCTGCCACATTTCATTGCATTCCTGGATACGTCGCATGGGGTCGTGATGGACCATGGGGTCTCCTCGAACAGGAGATCCCTATGAAGCCTTACCTCTGTGGCCTGTTGCTGTCCGTTGCGATTCCGCTGCGTGCCGAGCCGATGCCGCCTCCGATGCAGCAACTCGATTTCCCGGTGCTGGCGGTGGGCGACATCGGCCAGTTCCGTGTCCACGTGCCCGCCTATGCCGGCCGGCAGGGCCGGGTGTCCTACGCGGCCCACGCGCTGATGCCCGGCACCGACGATGACCGGGGCTACCGCTTCATCGCGGCCGAGTGCGGCGAGGGATTCACGCCCTACGTGCACTACAACGACCGTGGCGTGGTCTGCTCGCGTTTCGGCGAAGCGCCCCACGCCGCGTTCGAGATGGTGGTGACGGTGTTGAACGTGGACGCGGTCGACGGTGAAACCATGATGCCCGAGGGCCTGGGGGCGCTGGTGTACGACATCGGCTCGGCGGTGGCGCCGTGGCGGATCTACGGCGTGCGTTGAGGCGACCGGCGCATTCGCTACCGCGTCCAGCAGAAAGGCCGGGCCCCTGCGGACCCGGCCCTCGGCAGCCGGCGGAGGGGCCTGGGCGTGTTGCCCGGCCCCGCCGCCGTCCGGCCCCGCCTTACTTCGCGGCCAGCTGGCGCAGCACGTACTGCAGCAGGCCGCCGTGGCGGAAGTACTCCACTTCCTTCGGGGTCAGCAGCATCACCGATACCTCGAAGGTCTTCTTCGTGCCGTCGGCCTTGGTGGCAGTGACCGTGGCGCGTTTGCTTGCACCGTCCTGCAGGCCGGTGATGTCCATCACCTCCGAACCGTCCAGGCCCAGGCTCTGTGCGTTTTCGCCGTTGCGGAACTGCAGCGGCAGCACGCCCATGCCGACCAGGTTGGAGCGGTGGATGCGTTCGAAGCTCTCGGCGATGACCGCCTTCACCCCCAGCAGCAGGGTGCCCTTGGCTGCCCAGTCGCGCGACGAGCCGGTGCCGTATTCCTTGCCGGCCAGGACCACCAGCGGCACCTTGTCGGCCTTGTACTTCATGGCCGCATCGTAGATCGCCAGCTTCTCCGGCTGGCCGCTGCCGGCCGGGTAGTACAGGGTGTTGCCGCCTTCCTCGCCACCGAACATCAGGTTCTTGATGCGGATGTTGGCAAAGGTGCCTCGGACCATCACGTCATCGTTGCCACGGCGGCTGCCGTAGCTGTTGAAGTCGGCCGGCTGCACGCCGCGTTCCTGCAGGAAGCGGCCTGCCGGCGAGTCCTTCTTGATGTTGCCGGCCGGGGAGATGTGGTCGGTGGTGATCGAATCGCCGAACAGGCCCATCACGCGTGCACCATGCACGTCGTCGATGCTGCCGGTCTGCATGGTCATGCCATCGAAGTACGGCGGGTTCTTGATGTAGGTGGAGGCGTCGCTCCACGCGTACAGGTTGCCGTCCGGCGAGGCGATGGTGTTCCAGCGGGTGTCACCCTTGAACACATCAGCGTAGTTCTGCTTGAACATCTCCGGGCCGATGGTGGCGGCAATGACATCGCCGATTTCCTTGTTGCTTGGCCAGATATCGCGCAGGAACACCGGCTGGCCATCGCTGCCGGTGCCCAGCGGCTGGGTGGTCAGATCGATGTCGGTGGTACCGGCGATGGCGTAGGCGACGACCAGCGGCGGGCTGGCCAGGTAGTTCATTTTCACTTCGGGGTGCACGCGGCCCTCGAAGTTGCGGTTGCCCGACAGCACCGAGGTCACCACCAGATCGCCAGCGGCAATGCCGGCGCTGACTTCGGTCGGCAGCGGGCCGGAGTTGCCGATGCAGGTGGTGCAGCCATAGCCGACCACGTAGAAGCCGATCTTCTCCAGCTCGTTCAGCACGCCGGCCTTTTCAAGGTAATCGGTAACCACGCGCGAGCCTGGGCCGAGCGAGGTCTTCACCCACGGCTGGCGGTTGAGGCCCTTGGCGGCCGCGTTGCGCGCCAGCAGGCCGGCACCGATCATCACCGCCGGGTTGGAGGTGTTGGTGCAGGAGGTGATGGCGGCGATGACCACCGCGCCGTCCTTCAGCCGCACCTTGCGGTTCTCGATCTCGATGTCGGCGAAGCCCTTGGCCAGCTGCTCGTTGCCGACCGCTGCGCCGCCGCCTTCATTGACGAACGTGGACACATCGTCGCTGCGCTTGTCACGGTTGGCGGTCATGCCGACCAGCGCTTCGCGGTAGTTCTTCTGCACGTCCTCCAGCAGCACGCGGTCCTGCGGGCGCTTGGGGCCGGCCAGCGACGGCTTCACGGTGCCCATGTCCAGTTCCAGCGTGGTGCTGTACTGGGCGTGCGTGCTGCCTGGTTCGTGCCACAGACCCTGCGCCTTGGCGTAGGCTTCGACCAGGTTGATCTGCTCTTCGCTGCGGCCGGACAGGCGCAGGTAGTTCAGCGATTCGGCGTCGATCGGGAAGATGCCGCAGGTGGCGCCGTATTCCGGGGCCATGTTGCCGATGGTGGCACGGTCGGCCAGCGGCAGGTGCTGCAGGCCATCACCATAGAACTCCACGAACTTGCCGACCACGCCGAGCTTGCGCAGCATCTGGGTAACGGTCAGCACCAGGTCGGTGGCGGTGGCGCCCTCGGGCAGCTTGCCGGTCAACTTGAAGCCCACCACCTGCGGGATCAGCATCGACGACGGCTGGCCGAGCATGGCCGCCTCCGCTTCGATGCCGCCCACGCCCCAGCCCAGCACGCCGATGCCGTTGATCATGGTGGTGTGGCTGTCGGTGCCGAACACCGTATCGGGGTAGGCCACCGCCTTGCCATCCTTGTCCGCGGTCATCACCACGCGGGCCAGGTTTTCCAGATTCACCTGGTGGACGATGCCGGTGTTGGGTGGCACCACCTTGAAGTTGTCGAAGGCCTTCTGGCCCCAGCGCAGGAAGCCGTAGCGTTCCTGGTTGCGCTGGAATTCGATCTTGCCGTTGAGGTCCAGCGCGTCGGGCTTGCCGAACACGTCGACCTGCACCGAGTGGTCGATGACCAGTTCAGAGGGAATCTGCGGGTTGATCTGCTCAGGCGAGCCGCCGAGCTTGACCACCGCATCGCGCATCGCGGCCAGGTCGACCACGCAGGGCACACCAGTGAAGTCCTGCAGGACCACGCGCGCCGGCATGAAGGCGATTTCGGTGTCCGGCTCGGCGGATGGGTTCCAGCGGGCCACGGCTTCGATGTGGTCGGGGCCGACGGTTGCGCCGCCGTCCTCATGCCGGAGCAGGTTCTCCAGCAGGATCTTCATCGAGTAGGGCAGGTGGGAGATATCGAAGCGCTGGCCCAGCGTGGGCAGGCTGAAGTAGTCGTAGGTCTTGCCGCCGACGTTCAGCTGGCTGCGGGTGGAGAACGAATCGCTCATGCGGGGTAACTCCTTCTTGCGGATGGCTTGCAGTGGCCCGTTCGTGGGTGGGCCTGCTTGCGGTCGCCACGGGCCTGGTGGCCCCGGAGGTTCCAGTATGAACCCGAAACTGAATGGATTCACCCGGGCCGGGTCCGGCCTGCGGCATCGGTTCCAGACTACAGGGGGAGGTGTATGGCGTATGTCACGTGTGTGGCCGATCCTTTGCGAGGCGAGGGCTGGCGGATCGCCGGTCCTGTTCAGGGTGGAAGTATGCCCGGAGAAGTATGTATAATTTGTGCATACTCTGGAGGGCCTACCGATGGAAGCCACTGTTGCAGAACGCGGACAGATCACCCTGCCCAAGGCGGTGCGTGATGCCCTCGGCCTGACCAAGGGCACGCTGCTGAAGGTCGAGCTGGACGGCAGCCGCATCATCCTGCGCAAGAGTGTTGACGATGCCATTTCACGGGCGCGCGGCAAGTTCGCGCTGGACGGCTTCGAGTCGTCCGATGCGGCAGTACGCGCGGTTCGCGACGAGGAATAAGCCGTGATGATCGCCGTCGATTCCCCGGTGCTGGTCGAGCTGCTCAGCAATGGTCCGCAGGCCGATGCGGTGGAAGCCATCCTCCGGCAGAGCCTGGTCGGCGGCCGCGTGGTGGTCTGTGGCGCGACCCTGGCCGAAGTCTGCGCATCGCTGCGCGGCGGCGCCGAGGTGCTCGAAGCGCTGGAAGAAATGGGCGTGCACTTCAACCCGATGGAAGCCAAGTCGGCGCTGCGCGCCGGCGAGATGCACCGCCGCCACCGCCAGCGCGGCGGCAACCGCCGCAGCCTGGACGAATTCATGGTCGGCGCCCACGCACTGTTGCAGTGCGACGGCCTGATCACCTGGAACGACACGTTTTACCGCGACTACTTCAAGGGCCTGAAGCTGATCGTGCCGCACGCCTGAGCCCACTTTGTTACTTCAACCTACGCATTACCCGGGAGTTGTCATGTTGGAAGCCTACCGCCACCACGTCGCCGAGCGCGCTGCGCTTGGCATCCCGCCGCTGCCGCTGAGCGCGCAGCAGACGGCCGATGTCATCGAACTGCTGAAGAACCCGCCGCAGGGCGAGGCCGAGTTCCTGCTCGACCTGCTGACCCATCGTGTGCCGGCCGGCGTCGATGACGCAGCCAAGGTCAAGGCCTCGTACCTGGCCGCGATCGCGCTGGGCAGCGAGCAGAACCCGCTGATCAGCCGCGAGCGCGCCACCGAACTGCTGGGCACCATGCTGGGCGGTTACAACGTGGCCCCGCTGGTGCAGCTGCTGGACGACGCCAGCGTCGGCACCATCGCCGCCAACGGCCTGAAGAAGACCCTGCTGGTGTTCGACGCCTTCCATGACGTGCAGGAAAAGGCCAAGGCCGGCAACGCCAACGCCCAGGCCGTGCTGCAGAGCTGGGCCGATGCCGAGTGGTTCACCAGCAACCCGGAAGTGCCGCAGAGCCTGACCGTCACGGTGTTCAAGGTGCCGGGCGAGACCAACACCGACGACCTGTCACCGGCCCCGGACGCGACCACCCGCCCGGACATCCCGATGCACGCCCTGGCGATGCTGAAGAACAAGCGCGACGACGCGCCGTTCACCCCGGAAGAAGACGGCAAGCGCGGCCCGATCCAGCAGATCCTGGACCTGAAGGACAAGGGCCACCTGGTGGCCTACGTCGGTGACGTGGTCGGTACCGGTTCCTCGCGCAAGTCGGCCACCAACAGCGTGCTGTGGTGGACCGGTGATGACATTCCGTTCATTCCGAACAAGCGTGCCGGTGGCGTCTGCCTGGGTTCGAAGATCGCCCCGATCTTCTACAACACCATGGAAGATGCCGGCGCACTGCCGATCGAGCTGGATGTGTCGAAGATGGAGCACGGCGATGTGGTCGAGCTGCGTCCGTACGAAGGCAAGGCGCTGAAGAACGGTGAAGTGATCGCCGAGTTCCAGGTCAAGTCCGACGTGCTGTTTGACGAAGTGCGTGCCGGTGGCCGCATTCCGCTGATCATCGGCCGTGGCCTGACCGGCAAGGCGCGCGAAGCACTGGGCCTGGCTCCGACCGACCTGTTCCGCCTGCCGGTACAGCCGGTCGACACCGGCAAGGGCTTCTCGCTGGCGCAGAAGATGGTCGGCCGCGCCTGTGGCCTGCCGGAAGGCCAGGGCATGCGCCCGGGCACCTACTGCGAACCGAAGATGACCTCGGTCGGCTCGCAGGACACCACCGGCCCGATGACCCGTGACGAGCTGAAGGACCTGGCGTGCCTGGGCTTCTCGGCCGACCTGGTGATGCAGTCGTTCTGCCACACCGCCGCCTACCCGAAGCCGGTGGACGTGAAGACCCACCACACCCTGCCGGAGTTCATCTCCACCCGCGGCGGCGTTTCGCTGCGCCCGGGCGACGGCGTGATCCACAGCTGGCTCAACCGCATGCTGCTGCCGGACACCGTCGGTACCGGTGGTGACTCGCACACCCGTTTCCCGGTGGGCATTTCGTTCCCGGCCGGTTCGGGCCTGGTCGCCTTCGCCGCTGCCACCGGCGTGATGCCGCTGGACATGCCGGAGTCGGTGCTGGTGCGCTTCAAGGGCAAGATGCAGCCGGGCGTGACCCTGCGTGACCTGGTCAACGCGATTCCGCTGTACGCGATCAAGTCGGGCCTGCTGACCGTGGCCAAGGCTGGCAAGAAGAACATCTTCTCCGGCCGTATCCTGGAAATCGAAGGCCTGCCGGAGCTGAAGGTCGAGCAGGCGTTCGAACTGTCCGATGCCTCGGCCGAGCGTTCGGCAGCCGGTTGCTCGGTGCGCCTGAACAAGGAACCGATCATCGAGTACCTCACCAGCAACATCACGCTGCTGAAGTGGATGATCGCCGAGGGCTACCAGGATCCGCGTTCGTTGCAGCGTCGTATCGAAAAGATGGAAGCGTGGCTGGCCAACCCGCAGCTGCTGGAGCCGGATGCCGACGCCGAATACGCCGCCGTCATCGAGATCGACCTGGCCGACATCCACGAGCCGATCGTGGCCTGCCCGAACGACCCGGACGACGTGAAGACCCTGTCCGAAGTGGCCGGCGCCAAGATCGACGAAGTGTTCATCGGTTCGTGCATGACCAACATCGGTCACTTCCGTGCCGCTGCGAAGCTGCTGGAAGGCAAGCGTGACCTGCCGACCCGACTGTGGGTGGCCCCGCCGACCAAGATGGACGCCTCCGAGCTGACCAAGGAAGGCGTGTACGGCACCTTCGGCGCCACCGGCGCACGCATGGAAATGCCGGGCTGCTCGCTGTGCATGGGCAACCAGGCGCAGATCCGTGAAGGCTCCACCGCGATGTCGACCTCGACCCGCAACTTCCCGAACCGCCTGGGCCGCAACACCAACGTGTACCTGGGTTCGGCGGAACTGGCCGCGATCTGCTCGCGCCTGGGCCGCATCCCGACCAAGGAGGAGTACATGGCGGACATCGGCGTGATCAACGCCAATGGTGCGGAGATCTACCGCTACATGAACTTCGACCAGATCGAGGAGTATCAGGACGTGGCCAAGACGGTCGCTGCCTGATGCGGTAACGGAAAACCCCCGGCTCGCGCCGGGGGTTTTTTTGTGAGCCGACGATGGACGGTAGTGCCGGCCGCTGGCCGGCGCTTCGTCGCTGACGGTCTGTAGAGCCGAGCCCACGCTCGGCTGATGTTCGCGCAATGCGTGATGCGTCGAGCGTGGCTCGACACTACAGAGGCATCCACGCATTGCGTGGACCTGCTTCGCGTCAGCTGCGGGCGAGGGCGAGCAGGCGTTCGGCGATGCGTTCCAGTGGTACCTGTTCCTCAGCGGCGCCGAGTTTGAACGCTGCACCGGGCATGCCCCAGACCACGCTGGTGGCCTCGTCCTGCACCAGGGTCGGCGCACCCGCCTGGCGCATTTCCAGCAGGCCACGCGCGCCATCGTCACCCATGCCGGTGAGAATGGCGCCGATGGCGTTGCCGCCCGCGCTCTGCGCGACCGAGCGGAACAGCACGTCCACCGCAGGCTTGTGCCGGTTCACCGCAGGACCATCATCGACCCGGCAGCGCCAGCGCGCACCGTCGCGGATGATGCGCAGGTGCTTGCCGCCGGGTGGCAGGTAGGCGTGGCCTGGCAGCACCGCTTCACCATCGCTGGCCTCGCGCACGGCCATCGCCGAGTGGCGGTCCAGGCGTTCGGCGAAGGCGCTGCTGAAGCTGGCCGGCAGGTGCTGGGTCATCACCACTGCAGGCGCGTCGGCGGGCAGGCCTTCCAGCACCACGCGAAGGGCTTCGGTGCCACCGGCGGATGAGCCGATCGCGATCAGGCGGTCGGTGGTGCGGAACTGCGGCGCAGCGGGGCGCATTGCAGGAGCTGCGTCCAACAGGAGCTTCGGCGCCGCGGCGCGCACCAGCGGACGCACCCGCGAGCGCGCCGCCATCTTCACCTTGGCGATGATCTCATCGGCGTAGCCCTGCAGGCCACGGGCCACATCAAGCTTGGGCTTGGACACGAAATCCACCGCGCCCAGCGCCAGCGCCTGCAGCGTGGTGTCGGCGCCACGCTCGGTCAGAGACGAGATCATCACCACCGGCAGTGGATGCAGGCGCATCAGGTTTTCCAGGAACGCCAGCCCGTCCATGCGCGGCATTTCCACGTCCAGCGTGATCACGTCCGGGGCCAGGCGCTTGATCTTCTCGCGCGCCAGCAACGGATCGGCGGCGGTGCCGACCACGTCGATGGATGGGTCGCTGGACAGGATCTCGGTGAGCATCTGGCGCACGACGGCGGAGTCGTCGACGATCAGGACCCGGCAGGGGGCGTTGCCGGTGAGCGTCATTCGAACAGCTCCACGCCGCCGGTGACCGGGGCCTTGGACAGGCGTGCACGCACCGCCGATTCGGTCGCAGCCACCTCGGCTTCATGCGCGTGCGGCAGGCGCTGCACCACCACGCGGCCGGTATCGGCAAAGAACCAGATCTTGCGCGGATGGATGCCGCACAGGTCCTCGGCGATGATCGGAATATGCTCGGCCTGCAGGTACTGGCGCACGAACTCGGCATTGCGGGTGCCGACCGGGTTGCTGGTGAAGCCCTTGAGCACGTTGGCGCCGCCGAACACCTTGGCTTCGATGCGCTTGCGGTGCGCGCCGCGCTTGAGCATGTCGTTGATCAGCAGTTCCATCGCGTAGCTGCCGTAGCGCGCGGGTGCGCCGTCGCCCGCGTTGCCTTCCGGCAGCAGGAAGTGGTTCATGCCGCCGATCTTCAGCACCGGGTCGCGCAGGCAGGCGGCCACGCAGGAACCCAGCGTGGTGGTCAGCGCAGTGGTGTCATCGACCACCAGGTACTGGGTGGGCAGCAGTTTGGCGGCGATGGTCTTGAAGCGCGCGTCCTGGTAGCGCATCACATCGTCGGTACGCAGTGAGGCGTTCATGCGCCACCCTTTGCCGCACGGCGGTACAGGGTGCGCCCGCAGGGCTGGATCAGGTCGGCCGCGTGCAGATAGTTCTCCGAGTGGCCGGTGTAGAGCAGGCCGTCATCGGCAAGGTGCTGCACCAGGCGACCGAGGATGGCGCGCTGGGTCGGCTTGTCAAAGTAGATCATCACGTTGCGGCAGAACAGGGCGTCGAACGGGCCGCCGACGTCGTAGCGAGGGGCGAGCAGGTTCAGCGGGCGGAACTCGATCAGCTCGCGCAGCGCCGGCAGCACGCGGCACTGACCCTCGTTGGGACCGCTGCCGCGCTGGAAATAGCGGCGGCGCAGGTCCGGGTCGAGGTTGGCGACCCGGTCGATGTTGTAGACGCCACGGCCGGCGGTGGCCAGCACCTGGGTATCGACGTCGGTAGCCACGATGCGCACCGGCGGCTTCAGCGTGCCGAACGCTTCACAGGCGGTGATCGCCATCGAGTAAGGCTCTTCACCGGTGGATGCGGCACACGACCACAGCAGCAATGGCGTGCGGCTCGAGCGTTGCTGCAGCTCTTCGCGCAGCTTGTCGAAGTGGTGCGGCTCGCGGAAGAACGAGGTCAGGTTGGTGGTCAGCGCGTTGGTGAACGCCTGCCACTCATCGCCGTCTTCCTGTTCCAGATGGTCCAGGTACTGCTGGAAGCTGCGCATGCCCAGCGTGCGCAGGCGGCGCGACAGGCGGCCATACACCATGTCGCGCTTTGCCGGCGCCAGGGCGATGCCCACGCGCTGATAGATCAGGTCGCAGACGCGGCGGAAATCACGGTCGGCGAACTCGAACTCGCGCGGGCCGGTGACGATGGGAGTAGGACTTTGCACGGGGGACGTGTCCATCGGCGAGGGCGGTGGCCGGAGCCACCGCGGGTGGGTCTCAGAATTCCTGCCAGTCGCTGTCGCTGGCGACGAAGGTGCTGGCGTTGCTGCTGCGGCGGGCCGGCGCGGGCGCGCTGGTCGTCTGCGGACGTGCCACGGTGGTGATGCGCGCAGGCTCCACGCGCGCGGCCGCAGCCTTCACTGCGGCGGAAACCTGGTTGTCGAGGCGGAAGATCGCCACGGCATCGGCCAGCTGGCCTGCCTGGTCTTCCATCGCACGCGCGGCAGCCGTGGCTTCCTCCACCAGCGCGGCGTTCTGCTGGGTGGTCTCGTCCATCTGCACGACGGTCTGGTTGACCTGCTCGATGCCGGCCGACTGTTCCTGCGAGGCGGCTGAGATC
>NZ_JCAFUU010000012.1:0-41087 GCF_059371655.1 Stenotrophomonas sp. YJH_SMC_17
GGCGGCCTGCTGCTCGGTGCGGCGCGACAGGTCGCTGTTGCCGGAGGCGATTTCGCCCGCGGCCAGGGTGATGCTGGAGGCGCTGGCCTGGATCTGGCCGACGATCTGGGTCAGCTGTGCGACGGTGGCGTTGGCATCGTCGCGCATGCGGGCGAACACGCCGTTGAACTGGCCTTCCATGCGCGCGGTCAGGTCGCCGGTGGCGATCGACTGCAGCAGCTGCGAGAGCTGGCCGAGGTTGCCGTCAGCCACCTGCATCATGGTGTTGAGGTGCTCGATCATCAGCTTGAAGTCGTGCTGGAAGCGCTGTGCGTCGCCGCGCTGGCTGAAGTCACCGGCGGCGGCCGCCGCGGCCAGGTGCTGGATCTGTGAATTGATCGCCAGCAGGCTGGCCTTGGCCGCGTCCATGGATTCGTGCAGGATCGCGCGGCTGCCGGGCAGGCGGCGTGCATCCGGGGTCAGATTGCCGATGGCATACTGGTTGAGTACTTCAATGGCATCGACGATCGCATCGAGGTGTTCGAAGATCACCGTGTTGATGCCGTTGGCCAGCTGGCCATAGACGCCCGGGAAATCTTCCGGAATGCGGTGGCTGATGTCCGGGCCGGCATGCATCTGCGCCATCAGCTGGGTCTGCTCGGAGAAGCGGCGCAGCATGGTGGTCATCTCGCTGGTTGCGGCGAGCATGCGACCGGCTTCATCCTGGCTGGTGGCCTGGGTGTTGACGCTGAGATCGCCGCGAGCGACGGCCTGGATGGCGGTAAGCGCCTTGCCAAGCGGGCCGGTGACTGCGCGCGAGATGACGATGGCCAGCGCGGCTGCGAGCAGGGACAGTAGTACCACGCAGCTGACTACGGCGATGACGCTGTTGCGGTGGGTGGCGTTGGCGCCCTCGATCTTGCCCTGCATCTGCTTGCTGAGGAATCCGCTCAGAGCCTTCAGGTCCTCGAACGCCTTGCGCCGTGCCGGCCGCGATTGCTCGTCGGAAATCTGCTGGGCCAGCGCGGCGTCGCCGCTGTTCACTGCTTCACGCAGCCTGGCATTGGCAGCGAAATAGGCATCTACGTCGGCCTTCACCGGCGTGAACAGCGCACGCTCGGCGTCACCCGCAGGAATGACGGCGTAGGCCGCCAACTCATCGCGTACTGTCTGCGCGGTGTCATCCATGCGCTTGTTGTAGTCGGCAACCCGGTCAGGCTGGTCCAGCATCGTCAGCAGGGCCATTTCGTAAGTGCGGAACTCGCCCAGCAGCGAGCGCGCCTCGCCCAGGTGTTGGAGAGAGGGCATGTCGTTGGTCGCCATCGAGCCCAGCTGTGCATTGGCTTCAGAGAGGCGCAGCAGCGCGAACACGCCCAGGACCACCGTCATAAGGGTGGTCAAAGTGAAACCCAGCGCCAGCTTTCGGGCGATGGGCAGATCGTGGAACCACTTCATGAAATGCTCCAGGAGACAGTGGAGCCGCGCGCGGGCGGCCTGGGAAGGGGCAATGCGTAACGGCGTGGCTGGGCGTCTTGATAGTGACCGCCGTCACAGACAGATAGCGGCGTCAGACCAGAGGACTTTAAGATCAATGTCACAGTCACCAACCCGGCAAGACCATGTGGAAAGCGTTGCGGCGCAATTTCCCTGGCCCGCGCAGGGGGATTCAGGTGTGACCGCCGGCACGACCAATGTCACACAATGTGGTCAGCCCGATTGAAGCGCGCGCAAACGAAAACCGCCGCCCCTGCGGGCGGCGGTTCCGGGTAAAACGCGGCGCGGCAGGTCAGGCAGCCTGCGGCACGCGCAGCGAGCGCACCAGGCCGCCGATGTCGACGATCAGGGCCACGCGGCCATCGCCGAGGATGGTGGCACCGGACACCCCACCGATACGGCGGTAGTTGTTCTCGATGTTCTTCACCACTACCTGCTGCTGGCCGACCAGCTCGTCTACTTCCAGTGCGATCTTCTGGCCGTCGCCTTCGACCACTACCACCAGCGATTCGCTGCCCGGTGCGCGGTTGCCATAGCCGTAGTACTCGCTAAGCGACAGGATCGGCAGATACTCGCCGCGCACGCGCAGCACGCGGCCTTCGCCGGCCATGCTGCGGATGTCCTCGGGCTGCGGCTGCAGTGCTTCCAGAACATAGGCCAGCGGCAGGATCAGGGTTTCGCCGGCCACGGCCACGGTCATGCCATCGAGGATGGCCAGGGTGAGTGGCAGGCGGATCAGCGTGCGGGTGCCGGCGCCGAGGCTGCTTTCGATCTGCACCTCGCCACCCAGCGCCTGGATGTTGCGGCGGACCACGTCCATGCCGACGCCGCGCCCGGACAGATCGGTGACCGCATCGGCGGTGGAGAAGCCGGGCTGGAAAATCAGGTCCCAGACCTGCGAATCGGTCGGGTTGTCCGGCACGGCCAGGCCGCGCTCGGTGGCCTTGGCCAGGATCTTGGCGCGATCCAGGCCGCGGCCGTCGTCGCTCACTTCGATGACGATGTGCCCGCCCTGGTGCGATGCGGCCAGGGTGATCGTACCGGTTTCGTCCTTGCCCGCGCCGCGACGCACGTCGGGCATTTCCAGGCCGTGGTCGATCGAGTTGCGCACCAGGTGCACCAGCGGATCGGCGATCTTCTCGATCAGGCCCTTGTCCAGCTCGGTGCCTTCGCCGACGGTGCGCAGGCGCACCTGCTTGCCGAGGCGGCTGGACAGGTCGCGGACCAGGCGCGGGAATCGGCGGAACACCGCATCGACCGGCAGCATGCGCACGCCGATCACCGCTTCCTGCAGGTCGCGGGTGTTGCGTTCCAGCTGGTCCAGGCCGGCGAACAGGCTCTCGGCGTGGACCGGATCCAGCGCGTGCGAGACCTGCTTGAGCATGGCCTGGGTGATGACCAGTTCACCGACCAGGTTGATCAGCGCATCGACCTTGTCGACGCTGACGCGGATCGAGGTTTCCGCTTCCTGGCTGGCGCCGCCGCCGGTGGCGGGCGCAGCAGGCGCCGCCGGTACGACGGCAGCCGGTGTGGAAGGGGCGGTTGCAACGGGCGCCTGTGTAGCCAGGCTCGGCGGTGCGGCCGGACGGATGTCCAGTTCGCAGTCGTCCAGCACCCAGGCGAAGGTGTCTTCGATCTTGCTGCGCGGCACTTTGCCGACCAGACCCAGGTCCCACGCCAGGTGGGCCTCGAGCGGGTCGAGCTGGGCAAAGCCGGGCAGGCGTTCCATGCGCGCGGCCACCTGCAGCGAACCGAGGTGTTCCAGTTCGCGGATGATGCGCAGCGGGTCGTTGCCGCTCATGAACAGCGACGGCGCGGGGGTGAAGCCGATCTGCCAGGCTTCCGGCGTGTCGTCCACCTTGGCTGCGGGAGCGGCCGGGGCGCTCGGCGCGGCCTGTCCGGAAAGCACGGCTTCCAGGCGTGCCTTCACAGCAGCGACGGCGGCGGGGTCTGCGGCCTGGCCGTGCTCGGCTTCGCGCAGCAGGGCGCGCAGCACGTCCACCGAGGACAGCATGGCGTCGACGGCGTGGCCTTCCAGCGCCCGCTTGCCGGCGCGCAGCTCATCGAGCAGCGTTTCCAGCACATGGGTCAGGCCGGCGATCGTATCGAAGCCGAAGGTGCCGGCGCCGCCCTTGATCGAGTGGGCGGCGCGGAATACCGAATTGATGATCTCCGCGTCCTGCTGCCCCGATTCCAGGGCCAGCAGGCCAGCCTCCATCGCGTCGAGGCCTTCGCGGCTCTCCTCGAAGAAGGTGGCGTGGAAGCGTTGCAGGTCCATGCTCATGGCAGTGGTGGTCCGGAAGCGAAGAGGGGGAGCGGTGCCGGGCGATCAGCCCAGCACTTTCTGCACGGTGGCGACCAGCTGTTCCGGATTGAACGGCTTGACCAGCCAGCCGGTGGCGCCGGCGGCCTTGCCTTCGGACTTCTTGTCGGCGGCCGATTCGGTGGTCAGCATCAGCAGCGGGGTGAACTTGTAGTCCGGCAGCTGGCGCAGTTCGCGGATCAGCGCGATGCCGTCCATGTTCGGCATGTTGACGTCGGTGACCACCGCATTGAAGCGCTGGCCCTTGGCGCGACCGAGCGCGACCGCGCCGTCTTCGGCTTCTTCGACGGCAAAACCGGCCGAGGTGAGGGCGAAGGAAACCATCTGGCGCATCGACGCCGAATCGTCCACCACCAAGATACGTGCGCTCATGCAGCGTTCTCCACAGATTTCAGGTTGTCATGGGTTACGTCCAGGCCCAGGGCCTGGGTGACGCCCAGCAGGCGCACGGCGTCACGGAAGGTTGCGGTGCAACCGTGGAAGCCGGTGCCCAGGCCTGCCTCGCGGCGGGCCTGCACGAAGGCACACAGCACCTGCAAGGCGGCTGTGTGGATGCGGGCGACCTGGCTTGCATCCAGCGTCAGCTCGCCTGCCTGCGCCACCAGCGGGGCGAGGCGGTTCTTGAGCTCGGTGCTGCTCTCGATGCCGAGATCCTCACCCAGTTCGACAGTGCTCATCGTTGCTCCGGACAAACGGTTCCGTGATCCATAACGGCACCCCGGCGGGGTTCTTTAGAGGAATCGACGCGGTGCGTCGGGTCAGCTCAGCAGCCGGGTGGCGTCGAGCAGGATCATGGGCCGCTGGCTGACGCGTGCCACGCCGCGGAACAGGTCGTTCGAAATCTGGCAGATGCGGGCGGTATCCGGCGGTTCGATCTGCGAATCGGTGAGGTTGGCGACGTCTTCCACTGCCGACACGCGCAGGCCGATGGTCTCGCCGTCCTCTTCCAGTACCACGATGCGTGTCTGGGCGTCGTCCTCCGCTGCCGCGGCACCGAGGTGCAGGCCGAGGTCCATCACCGGTACCACCTGGCCGCGCAGGTTCATGATGCCGAGCATCGCTGGTGCGGTGCCGCGCAACGGCAGCAGCGGCACCGGCAGCACCACTTCCTGCACTTTCAGCAGCTCCAGTGCATAGGCCTGGGTGCCGCAGCGCAGGCGCAACCAGCGTGAGGTGCGCTCGCCGGCGCGGCGGTTCTGGGGGTGTGGGCTGCTGGCGGGCTGGTGGGCCTGGGCCTGCAGCTCCTGCCAGCTGCTGGGGCGGTTGCCGGCAGGGGCATCCACGGCCACCCGCGGGGGCGGCGCGACCGCGCTGCGTGCGGCGGGGGCCGGCACGGGGCGCGGCGCCGGGGGCGTGATGACTGCCGGAGGTGGCGTCGGTACGTCCTCGCCACCGGCCGCGGCTTCAAATGCCGCCTGCAGGCCCGGGCTGTCAATGTGGGCGAGCTGATGGCTGTCGGCCGGGTCGGTCTCGTAGATCACTTCGTCGGGCAGGTCGTCCCAGGTGGGCTCGCGTTCGGCGGCCGCTTCGCTCGCCGGGCGCGGCCCGGCGCTAGCGGCGGTGACGGCTTCGAAAGCGGCCTCCAGCGCGGCCGTGTCCTCGGCTGGGGCGACGGTTCCTGTCTCGTAGATCACTTCGGCGGGCAGCTCGTCCCAGGTGGGCTCGCGTTCCGTGTCGGTCACGGCGGCCACGGTCACGGGCGTCGATGCGGCGTCGAAGGCGGCCTCCAGGGCTGCGTCGTCTGCAGCGGGCTGTGCGACGACCGCGTCCGTCTCGTAGATGACTTCGGCGGGCAGGTCGTCCCAGGTCGGCTCACGCTCGGGTGCTACCGCGCTCGCCGGGCAGGGGCCGGCGCTATCGGGTGACGGCGCGGCAGGCGGGGGTGCCACAATGGCTTCGCCCAGCAGCTCGTCCAGGTAATCGTCCAGTACGCCGGTGCTGTTCATGCGGCCTGCTCCAGGGCGCGGGCATCCTCGCCGAGGATCCAGTTCAGGGCGCGGCGATAGGCGGCCAGGCCACGGCCCGGGTAGTCCTCGCCCACGCTCGGCAGGGTCAGGCCGGCGGCATTGCTGATGCGGGTGTCGATCGGAATCGCGTCTTCCCACACGCGTGCGCCGTGACGGTCCTGCATGGTGCGCAGCGATTCGTTGCCGGCACGCGTGCGGCGGTCGAACAGGGTCGGCAGGATCGAGATCGGCAGGGGACGGCGGCGCGAGCGCTCGACCATCTCGCCGGTGCGTACCATGCCATCCAGGCCATGCAAGGCCAGCGGCTCGGCCTGCGTCGGGATGATAAGGCGGTCGGCCGCAGCCAGTGCATTGATCATCAGCAGGCCCAGCGTCGGTGCGCAGTCGAGCAGGATGTAGTCGTGCTGGCCCTGGTGGCGCGCCAAGGCGTTCTGCAGGGCCAGGCCGAGGCCGGGCTGGTTGGCGCTGCGGCGCTCCAGCGTGGCCAGCGCCGACTGCGCGCAGACATAGTCCAGCCCTTGGATGCTGCTGGCATGGCACAGGCTGGAGAGATCTGCTGGCGGGGCGCCGAACAGTTCCAGCACGCCGGCCGGCGGCGGGTCCACCGGTACGCCGAAGGCGCGGCTGAGCGAGGCATGGGGATCGAGATCGATCAGCAGCACGCGATGGCCGAGGGCGGCCAGGCCGCGGCCGAGGGCGAGGGTGGTGGTGGTCTTGCCGACTCCGCCCTTCTGGTTGGCGACTGCCCAGATGCGCATCGGTTTACTCCTTCATTGCCGGGGGAACGGCGGCGCCGACACGGCTGCCAGCCGGCACCGGTGGCAACTTCACCGGTGCGATGGGGGAGGTGGGGACGCTGGCCGGAGTTGCGGCGGCTTGTTCGGTTGCGGTGCTGTCGGTGGCGCCGGTGGCTGCGTTCAGGCGCTGGCCGAGCGGATCCACCGAATGCGAGGTGTCGGCCAGGATGATGACCATCACCCGGCGGTTGCGGTTGCGGCCCTGCGCACTGTCGTTGTCTTCGCGCGGGCGGAACTGGCCGTAGCCGACCATCGCCAGCCGCGACGGCTGCACGCCCTGGTCGGCGAACAGGTGGACCACGCTGGCCGCGCGCCCGGCCGACAGTTCCCAGTTCGAGGGGAAGGTGGCGGTGGCGATCGGCACGTTGTCGGTGTGGCCTTCCACGCGCACGCTGTTGGGCACGTCTCGCAGCACCTCGGCCAGGCTGGCCAGCGTCTGACGTGCATGCACGTCCAGCGCGGCCGAGCCGGTCGGGAACAGGATGTCGCTGTTGATCTCGACCTCGATCCACAGCTCGGTACGGCGCACGCTGATCATGCCGCGGTCGATCAGCGGCGCCAGCGCGGCGGTGAGGCGGTCGGCGATGCTGTTGAGCTGGCGCTCGGCGCGGGCGATCTGCTCCTGGTTGTGCACCGACACGGGCATGCGCATCTGCGAGGCCATCGACGGCAGCAGGGTCGGATCGTGCGAGGGCGCCGGCGCGGACGGGCCGATCTTGGTGCCGGACTTGATCACCGAGGGGCTGTCCCAGCCGCCGCCCTGCACCTGCTTGTTGCCGACCTGCACCGGGTTGATCGTGCGCGGCGCACCCCCGAAGGCATCGGTGAGTGCGTCGGCCATGATCCGGTACTTGCCCTCGTTGACCGAGGAGATCGCGTACATGACCACGAAGAAGGCGAGCAGCAGCGTCATCAGGTCGGCATAGGGGATCGCCCATGCTTCGTGGTTGGCGTGCTCTTCGTGGTGCTTGCGGCGGGCCATGTCAGTGCAGGAAGCCGGAGAGGTTGGTTTCGATGTTGCGCGGGTTCTCGCCCTGGGCGATCGAGATCAGGCCTTCGATGACCATCTCGCGGTCGCGGGTGTTGTGCGAGATCACACTCTTGAGCTTTGCAGCGATCGGCAGGAACAGCAGGTTGGCCGAGGCGATGCCGTAGATGGTGGCGGTGAACGCGGCAGCGATGCCGTGGCCCAGCTTGCTCGGGTCGGCCAGGTTCTTCATGACCGCGATCAGGCCGAGCACGGCGCCGATGATGCCCAGCGTGGGCGCGTAGATGCCCATCGCCTCGAAGACCTTGGCGCCGGCCTGGTCCTGGTGTTCCTGGCTGCCCAGTTCGATTTCCAGCATGTGCCGCATCGATTCGGGCTCGACGCCGTCCACCAGCAGCTGCAGGCCCTTGCGCAGGAACGGGTCCTGTTGCGCTTCCACCTGCGATTCCAGGCCCAGCAGGCCCTGGCGGCGGGCGATGTTGCTCCACTCGACGATCTGCTGGATCAGTTCGCGGCGATCGCTGTGCGGCGGGCGCACGACCCAGCGCACGATCTTGAACGCATGCTTGAACACGGCCGGGGAGGTGTGCAGCAGGATCGCGGCCACGGTACCGACGATGACGATCACAAACGCCGCAGGCGACCACAGCGACGCCAGGCCGGCGCCCTTGAGGATGCTGCCACCGACCAGCGAGGCCAGGGCGAGAAAGAGTCCAATGAGGCTGAGTCTATCCATGGTTCCGGTATCGGCTTGTATGAATGGGACTTGAGACACCGGGAGAATCTGGTGCAACGGAGTTCACAGTTTTCCGCGTCGCCGGGCATGGCCCGGCGCAACCACGACGGGGGTCATCTCAACCCGTCCACGTCCAGGATCAGCGCCATGCGACCATCGCCGATCAAGGTTGCACCGGCATAACCGCGCAGGCCGCGAAGGGCCTTCGGCAGGGGCTTGATGACCACTTCCTCGCGCCCGCGCACCTGGTCTACGACCAGGCCGAAGCGTGCTTCGCCGGCCTGCAGCACCACGATGGTCAGCAGGGTCGAGGCGGCCGGCGTCACATCCAGCCACTGACGCAGATCGACCAGCGGCAGGGTGTGCGAGCGGCGATCAAGCACGGCGCGGCCATCGAACCATCCCAGCGAGGTCCGGGGCGCGTGCAGCACCTCCATCACGCGGGCCAGCGGCAGTGCATAGACGTCCTCGCCGGCCTGCACCAGCAAGGTCGGCAGGATCGCCAGGGTCAGCGGCACGCGGATCAGGAAGCGGCTGCCACGACCCAGTTCCGACTGGATCTGGATCTGGCCGCTCAGTTCGCGGATGCGCGACTGCACCACGTCCATGCCGACGCCACGGCCGGAAATATCGGTGACCTGCTGCTTGGTCGAGAAGCCGGGCAGGAACACCAGGTGCAGGCACTCCTCGCTGCTCAGGCGGGCGGCGGCTTCCGGGTCGATCAGGCCCTTCTCGCGCGCCTTGGCGCGCAGCTTTTCCGGGTCGATGCCGGCGCCATCGTCCTGCACCTCGATACTGACGTAGTCACCTTCCTGCTGGGCGGACAGGCGCACGTGGCCCATCCGCGGCTTGCCCTGGGCCTCGCGCAGCTCGGGCATTTCCACGCCGTGGTCGATGGCGTTGCGGACCAGGTGCACCAGCGGATCGGCCAGCGCTTCGACCAGGTTGCGGTCCAGCTCGGTCTCGGCGCCGATCAGCTCCAGGTCCACTTCCTTCTTGAGCGAGCGGGCGACATCGCGGGCGACCTTGGGAAAGCGCGAGAACACCTTGCCGACCGGCTGCATGCGGGTGCGCATCACCGCCGACTGCAGGCGGGCAGTGGCAATGTCCAGCGTCGATACAGCGCGGTCCAGCTCCTCATCGCGCAGGCGTGCGCGCAGGGTCTTCAGGCGGTTGCGTGACAGCACCAGTTCGCCGATCAGGTTGACGATCGCATCCAGGCGCTTGGTATCCACGCGCACGGTGTGCTCGGCTTCGGCCAGCGGTTTGGCGGCGGGCTTGGCTGCCGGAGCGGCGGCCGCTGGGCGAGGCGCCGGCGGGGCAGCGACCGGCTTGCTGCCGGGCGCGGCGCCACCATGCAGCTGGTCGAGCAGGGCTTCGAACTCGTCTTCGCTGATCAATCCATCGTCCGCCTTCTTCGCCGGTGCGACCGCAGTCGGCGGGTTGCCGCCGTGCAGCTGGTCGAGCAGGGCCTCGAATTCGTCTTCGGTGATCAGGTCGCCGCCAGCGGCAGCCGGTGCGGCGGCGCTCGGGGCCGCGGTACCGCCACCGTGCATGTCGAACTGGGCGATCAGCTCCGGCGGGGCGTAGCCCGGTTCGGTGCCCGACGACACCGCGTCGAGCATTGACTGCAGGTAGTCCAGCGATTGCTGGGCGGCGTCGAAGTGATGGGCCTGCAGCACGGCCTGCCCGGCGCGCGCGATCCCCAGTGCTTCTTCGGCGGCGTGGCACAGCTCGACCATGGCGGTGACGCCGAGGAAGCCGGCGCCGCCCTTGAGCGTGTGGTAGCCGCGGAACACCGCGTTGAGCTGCTCGCTGTCCTGCGGCGCCTGCTCCAGCGACACCAGCTGTTCGCCCAGGCGGTCCAGGATTTCCTGTGCCTCGATGATGAAATCGGCAGTGATGTCGTCGGATACCGCGCTCATGGTTACAGCCCCAGATCCGACAACAGGTCGTCGGCGTCGTTCTGCGAGACCGCGTGGCGGTCCAGTCCCTTCAGTGCCGGCCCGGCCAGTTCCGGGTCGGTGCGATGCTGTTCCGGCGGCAGGCCGAGTGCGCCGAAACCTTCGTGTACGCGGCGCACGATGCCGACCACGCGCCGGATGATCTGTCCGGTCAGGTCCTGGTAGCTCTGGGTCAGGGCGATTTCGGTGAGGTTGTGGCGGATGCGCTCGAGCTGCGCGTCCTGGCCGGGCTGCAGGCCTTCGGCGCGCAGCTGTTCGGTCAGGCTGCGGCATTCCTCGGCCAGGTCCAGGGTGCGGTGGGTGGCCTGTTCGGTCATCGCCACCACGTGGTCCAGGCGTGCGCAGGCGTCGTCCAGTTCACCGGCTTCGCTCGGCACGGTCGGCAGTTCACCCAGCGCCTGACCCAGCTCGCGGGCCAGCCGCGAAAGGCCGCTCATCATCGGCTGCGTGCGCAGCGCGACCAGTCCGTCGATGCGTTGCCGCCAAGCGGCTTCGTCACCGGACTCCAGCGCGTCCAGGGCTTCCTGCAGGCGCAGGGCGAGGGCGTTCCTGTCGACCGTGGTATCCATCAGGCGCTGGCCGCCAGGCGTTCGAAGATCTTGCCCAGCTTCTCTTCCAGCGTCTGCGCGGTGAACGGCTTGATGATGTAGCCGTTGACGCCGCTCTGTGCCGCTTCGATGATCTGCTCGCGCTTGGCTTCGGCGGTGACCATCAGCACAGGCAGCGTTTTCAGCTTGGCGTCGGCGCGGATCGCCTTCAGCAGCTCGATGCCGGTCATCACCGGCATGTTCCAGTCGGTGACCACGAAATCGAACGGCTGGCTCTGCAGCAACGACAGCGCGGCATGCCCGTCCTCGGCTTCGGCGGTGTTGGTGAAGCCCAGATCGCCCAGCAGGTTCTTGACGATGCGACGCATGGTCGAAAAGTCGTCGACGATCAGGATGCGCATGTTCTTGTTCAAAGCAGAGTTCCTTTGTTGTTCATTCCGGGCGGCCGGGGGCAGCCGCCTCGGGGATGTTCATTCTTCAAGGCCGGCGTCGACCGCCTCGAATATCTTCAGTCGGCCCCGCAGGCGCAGTACCGCCTGGCCGTGGATCTGGCAGACCCGCGATTCGCTCACGCCGAGCACTGCGCCGATCTCCTTCAGGTTCAGCTCCTGCTCGTAGTACAGCGAGAGCACCAGCTGTTCGCGCTCGGGCAGGTGGCCGATGGCCTTGCCCAGCTCGCGGCCGAATTCGCCGCGCTCCAGCACCTGCTGTGGGGTCGGGCCGCCCTGGGCGACGGTGTCCAGCTCGCCCTGGTCCTCGATGCGCGATTCCAGGCTCAGCACCTGGCCGCGTGCGGCGTCTTCCATCAACCGCAGGTACTCTGGCAACGGCATCTCCATCGCCGCGGCCACTTCGGTGGCGCTGGCGGCACGGCCGCTGCTCTGTTCGAGGCGGCGGATGGTGGCGGCGGCGTCACGCGCACGGCGGTGCACCGAACGCGGCACCCAGTCGCCGCGGCGGATCTCGTCGATCATCGAGCCACGGATGCGGATCGAGGCATAGGTCTCGAACGAGGCGCCCTGGTCGGCGTCATAGCTGCGCGAGGCTTCGATCAGGCCCATCATGCCGGCCTGGATCAGGTCGTCCACTTCGACGCTGGCCGGCAACCGCGCAGCCAGGTGGTGGGCGATGCGCCGCACCAGATCCGAGTGCTGGGCGATGACCTCGTTGGCTGCCGAGCGCTGGACCTCCCGGTACTGGGCTGCGCCTTTCATGCGGCCACCCCGCGCTGCTTGAGGATGCGCTCGAGGAAGAACTCGACGCCGCCACGCGGCTCGGTCGGCGCCTGCCAGCGGGCGGTGCGGCGGGCAATCTCGGTGATCGCCAGCGCGGCCGGGCTGGACGGATAAGCCTTCACCACCGGCTGCTGGCGCTGCACCGACAGGCGCAGCCAGTCATCCTGCGGCACGCAGCCCAGGTAGTTCAGCGAGACATCGGCAAGGAACTTCTCGCAGACGCGGGTCAGCTTCTCGTACAGCACGCGGCCTTCGTTGGGATCGCGCACCATGTTGGCCACCACCTGGATGCGGTCCACGCCGCGCTCGCGTGACAGCACCTTGATCAGCGCGTAGGCATCGGTGATCGAGGCCGGTTCGTCACAGACCACCACCACGGTGTCCTGCGCGGCCTGGCAGAAGGTCAGCACGCCGTCGGTGATGCCGGCGGCGGTGTCGACCACCATGATGTCCAGCTCGCGTTCCAGTTCGGAGAACACGTTGACCAGGCCGACATGCTCGGCCGGGGCCAGCTCGGCCATGTGCCGGCGGCCGGACGCGGCCGGGACCACCAGCACGCCATTCGGGCCTTCGACGATGACGTCGTCCAGCGAGCAGCGGCCGGCGACCAGGTCGGCCAGCGTGAAGGTGGGGTTCAGCCCCAGGATCACGTCGATGTTGGCCAGGCCAAGGTCGGCGTCCAGCAGCAGCGTGCGCTTGCCCATGCCGGCCAGTGCCACGGCCAGGTTGGCCGAGACATTGGTCTTGCCCACGCCGCCCTTGCCGCCGGTCACGGCGATGGTGCGCACAGGGCCGAGCGGCTCGCTGCGGGTGGCCGACAGCGGGAAGGTCTTGGTCAGCTTGGCGTACTCACGCGACGGCATGGTTCAACTCCGGGTTGCAGGGCATATCGGCCGCTCGGCGCAAATCTTCAAGGCGAAGTACAAGATTGGCTGCACTGGCCCGGTGCAGGTCGTCCGGAACGTCCTGGCCATCGGTCACCCAGGTGATCGGCAGGGCATGGTCCACGGCTACCGACAGGGCGTTGCCGAAGCGGCCGGTCTCGTCCAGCTTGCTCAGTACCAGGCCCTGCAGGTTGGCGGCGCCGAAGCGGCGGACCACCTCGTCCATGTCGCCGAAGCTGGTGTTGGCCGGCAGCACCAGCAGGGTGCGGACCTGGCGGGCGGCGCGCAGCCACTGCAGCTGGGCGGCCAGTGCGCGGTCGCGCGGGCCCAGCCCGGCGGTGTCGATCAGCACCAGCTTGTAGTCCTTCAGGCGTTCCAGCAGCTGGTCCAGGTCGGTGCCGCTGTTGGCCTCGTGCACGGCGATGCCGAGCTGGCGGCCGTAGCCGTACAGCTGTTCGCGGGCGCCGATGCGGGTGGTGTCGGTGGTCACCAGGGCCACGTCACGCGGCGCGTGCTTCTCGGCGAAGCGCGAGGCCAGCTTGGCGATGGTGGTGGTCTTGCCGGCGCCGGTCGGGCCGACCAGGGCAATCACGCCGCCTTCCTCCAGCGGGTCGACCGGGGCGATCGGCAGCTTGCGCGAGATCAGCCCCAGCATCAGGCCACGGCCACGGTGGGCTTCGGTCTCCAGCGGGATCTGCATGGCCACGTCGCGGGCCAGGCCGGCGTCGAAACCGTACTCGTCCATCAGGTCCAGCGCGGTGGCGCGCACCGGGCAGCCACGCAGGCGCTCGTCGGTGAAGCGGTTCATCTCGCGCTCGATCACCTGGCGCATGCCGGCCACTTCCTGGCGCAGCTGGCGGATCTCGGCGTCGTCCTGGGCGACCACGGTCAGCACCGGGGCCGGGGCGAGGGTGGGCTCCGGCGAGGTTTCGATGACGGTGTCGGCCACTGCCGGTTCGCTGGCGGCGATCTCCGGCTGTGCTTCGGTTGGAGCCGCGCCCGGCAGCGGCGGCGGCTGCACGGCGGGGGCCGCGCTTTCGTGATGCATCTCGTGCGGCGGGTCGATCTGGAAGCGGGCACGGTTGGCTGGCGCGCTGGCGGCCGGTGCCGGTGCAACGATGGCCTCGGCGAACGGGGCGAAGATCTGTTCGGGCAGCGCCGGTTCATTGACGGCAGCGCGGGCCAGGGTCGCGGCGAAGCCGGTGCTGCCGCGGGTCGGCACGATCTCGTCGGCGCTGTCCAGGGTGCGGCCGGTGGCACCGACCGCGGCGCGGGCGAGGGCGGCCACGGCCGAGGTGGTCGCGGCAACCGGTTCCGGAGCGGGGGTGTTGCTGCGACGGCGGGTGACTGCGGCAATGACGGCATCGGCGGCGGTGCGCGGCTTGGGGGCCGGCGGCGGTGCGACATCACGGCGCGAGGCTTCCAGCGCACGCTGCACGGCGCTCTCGTCGTAGTTGGCGGCGGCGACGATCTCGATGCCTTCCTCGATCCGGCGGTTGGACAGGATCACGGCGTCAGGACCATGTTCCTTGCGCACCAGGTTCATGGCCGAGCGCATGTCGGCGGCGACGAATCGTTTGATTTTCATGCTGTGGTCACGGGACGAAGACGGCGGGGTGGCGGTCGGAGAACTCGGGTGGTCGGTGGTCTGCACGGTGCGGGTTCCCCTTGGTGTCTGTCTGTTGCGTTGGTTCGAAAGTGGTGTCTGTTTTCTGGCGCATCGGAGGGCGGCGTCAGCTGATCGTTCCGACCAGCTTCAGGCGCTTGTCCTCCGGCACCTCGCTGTAGGCCAGGACCGACAGCGACGGAACGCTGTGGCGGACCAGGCGGGCCAGCGCGGCGCGCACCGGGCCAGGTACCAGCACGACCGCGGGCTCGTTGCGGGCTTCCTGCTTGCTGACACATTCGGCCAGGCTCTGGTGCAGTCGCTCAGCGAGTCCGGGTTCCAGCGCGGCGCCGTTGCCCTGCGTGGACTCCTGCAAGACACGTTCCAATTGCGGGTTGAGGGTGAACACCGGCAGCTCCGCCGACATTCCGGCGATCTCCTGCACGATGAAGCGGCCCAGTGCGGTGCGCACGGCGGCGGTCAGCACCGCCGGGTCCTGGCTGCTGGGCGCGTGTTCGACCAGTGCCTCGGCGATCTTGCGCAGCTGGCGGATCGGAATGCGCTCGACCAGCAGGTTCTGCAGCACGCGCACCACCGCCGACAGCGGCAGCGCCTTCGGCGTCAGATCTTCGACGAGCTTGGGCGCGCTCTTGGCCAGGTTGGCCAGCAGGTGCTGCACTTCCTCGTGTCCGAGCAGTTCCGGCGCGTGCTCGCGGATCAGGTGCGAGAGGTGGGTGGCGACCACGGTGGCCGGGTCGACCACGGTGTAGCCCAGCGTTTCGGCCTGGGCGCGCTGGTGCGGCTGGATCCAGGTGGCGTCCAGTCCAAACGCAGGGTCCTTGCCGGCGATGCCTTCCAGTGCGCCGAGTGCACTGCCGGGGTCCAGCGCCAGCTCGCGATCCGGATGGATTTCGGCGGTGGCCACCGGCACGCCGTGCACCAGCACGCGGTAACCATTGGCCGGCAACTCCAGGTTGTCGCGGATGTGTACCGAGGGAATCAGGAAGCCAACGTCCTGGGTCAGCTTGCGGCGCACGCCCTTGATGCGCGCCATCAGTTCACCGCCCTGGTTGCTGTCCACCAGCGGGATCAGCCGGTAGCCGACCTCAAGGCCCAGTGGATCGACCGGGCGCAGCTCGTCCCAGCTCAGTTCGGCGGTCGGTGCCGGCGCGGCGGGGCGGCCCAGCGCATTGAGCGCGGCGGCGTCATTGCCTCCCGCTGCCGGATCGGTGGCGGCGGTCTTGCCCTTGCGGTAGACCTTCCAGGCGATGAAGCCGAGGATCGCGGCCAGCGTCAGGAAAGCGACGTTGGGCATGCCCGGCACCAGGCCAACGACGCCGATGATGCCGGCGGTGATCGCCAGCGCACGGTACTGGCCGAACACCTGGCCGGTCATGGCCTGGGCCATGTCCTGCGAACGCGAGGCCCGGGTGACCAGCATCGCCACCGCGCTGGACACCAGCAGTGCCGGCAGCTGCGCCACCAGGCCGTCACCGATGGAGAGCAGGGTGTAGGTGGCAGCGGCATCGCCGAACGGCATGCCATGCTGCAGCACGCCCACGGCCAGGCCGCCGAGCATGTTGATGAACAGGATCAGGATGCCGGCGATGGCGTCGCCGCGGATGAACTTGCTGGCACCGTCCATTGCACCGTAGAAGTCGGCTTCCTCGCGGACTTCTTCACGGCGCAGCTTGGCTTCTTCACGCGTCAGCAAACCGGCGTTGAGGTCGGCGTCGATCGCCATCTGCTTGCCGGGCATGGCGTCCAGGATGAAGCGCGCGGTCACTTCCGAAACGCGGCCGGCGCCCTTGGTGATCACCACGAAGTTGATGATGGTGAGGATCGCGAACACTACGATGCCGACCGCGTAGTTGCCGCCGATCACGAATTCGCCGAAGGCTGCGATGACCTTGCCCGCGGCGTCGTGGCCGTTCTGGCCGTTCAGCAGGATCACGCGGGTGGAGGCCACGTTCAGCGCCAGCCGCAGCATGGTGGTGATCAGCAGCACGATCGGGAAGATGGTGAAATCCAGCGGGCGCTTCACGTAGACCACCGCCAGCAGCACCATCAGCGAGATGGCGATGTTGAAGGTGAACAGCGCATCGAGCACCGGCGCGGCCAGCGGCACCACGACCATGGCCAGCAGGGCCAGCACGATCAGCGGTGCGCCAAGGCCCTGGCGGATCATTTCCAGGGCGCGGCGGGTGTTGAAACCGGTCGAGGGCTGGGCGCTCACGGGCGGCCTCCCTTGCCGAATTCATCCACCTGGATGTGCGGGGCGTCCGGCATCGGGCCAGTGCGCCAGGCGCGCAGCTGGTAGACGTAGGACAGGACCTGGGCAACGGCCGAATACAGTCTCACGGGGATTTCCTTTCCGAGTTGGCCTTCCCGATACAAGGCGCGTGCCAAAGGCGGGGCGGAGACAATCGCCACCTTGTTGCCGTCGGCCACTTCACGGATGCGCAGGGCGGTCTCGTCCACGCCCAGCGCGACCACGGTGGGGGCGTTCATGGCGCCGCCTTCGTACTTCAGGGCCACCGCGTAGTGGGTGGGGTTGACCACCACCACGTCGGCGGTGGGTACCGCCTCCATCATCCGGCGGTTGGCCATCTGCTGCTGCAGCTGGCGGATGCGGCCCTTCACCTCGGGGCTGCCCTCGCTTTCCTTCATTTCCCGGCGCAGCTCTTCACGGGTCATCTTCAGCTTGCGCATCCAGTTCCAGCGCTGGTACGGCGCGTCGATGGCGGCCAGCATCAGCATCGCACCGGCGGTGGCCAGCAGCAGGCGCAGGGTGAAGCCGAGGCCGTCGGTGATGGCAGTCTCCAGCGGGTGGTGGATCAGCCCGCGCAGGGTGTCGAAGCCGGTCCAGACCACCAGGCCGGCGGCGACGCCGACAAAGGCCACGCGCAGCAGCGACTTGGTGAACTCGGCGATGGCCTCCGGGCCGTACAGGCGCTTGAGCCCGCTCATCGGGTTCATGCGGTTGAAGTCGGGCAGCATCGCCTTCTGCGACCAGCGCAGGCCGCCCATCACCAGCGGGGCGACAAAGCTGGCCAGCAGGCAGACCAGCACCAGCGGCGCGATCACCAGCATGAACTGCAGCAGCAGGTCGCCGAAGTGGCCGAACAGCTCCTTCGGGTTCTGCCGCAGGCTCTGTTCCGGGCTCAGCGCCTGCTTCATCCAGGCCGTGGCGCCACGGCCGATCGAGCCGCTCATTGCCATCACCGCCAGCACGCCGGCGCCGAACACGGCGGCCGTGCCGAGCTCGCGCGAGCGCGGCAGGTTGCCCTGTTCACGGGCGTCGCGCAGGCGTTTTTCGGTCGGTTGTTCGGTCTTTTCGCCGGCGGATTCGTTCTCGGACATCACGGGCACTGCGGCAGGGGATGCCGGGGTGCGTGCAAGAACCGTTCCACGCACGGCGTGGATCTACCGACGGCCCTCGTCTAGGCCCGAGCCCACGCTTGGCTGCGGTTGGGGCCAGGCACGAAGCGCAGCCGAGCGTGGGCTCGGCTCTACAGGAGGGTGCCGCAGGAATCGTTCCGTGATCGCGGGCGGGCGCGCTGCCCGGCGTTATCCGGGCGGGTGTTGTTGCGGCGGGCTCTGCGCCAGTTCCACCCGCGGCCGCGGCAGGTCGTGCAACTGCATGAAGCGTGCTGCATCGACCGGGCGGCCCAGCAGGTAGCCCTGCAGGTAGTCGCAGCCCAGCCGCTCCAGGTAGGCACGCTGCGCCGCAGTCTCCACGCCCTCGGCGACGATGTCCATGTCCAGCGCGTGGCCCAGCGCTACTATCGCCGAGACGATCACCACGTCTTCGGCGCTGTGTTCCAGGTCGCGCACGAAGGCGTGGTCGATCTTGATCTCGGTGGCCGGCAGCCGCTTCAGGTACAACAGGCTGGAATAGCCGGTTCCGAAATCATCGATGGAGATGCCCACGCCCAGCGCCGACAGCGCCAGCAGCAGGCGAAGGCTGGTATCGGTATCGCGCATGACCGTGCTTTCGGTGATCTCCAGCACCAGGTGGCGGGGGGCAATGCCATAGCGTTCGATCACTTCACGCACATCCTGCAGCAGGTGCGGCGAACTGAACTGCACCGGCGACAGGTTCACCGACATCGACCAGCCTTCGTGACCGGCGTCGTGCCAGCGCCGCAGCTGCTGGCAGGCCTGGTCCAGCGCCCAGCGCCCGATGTCGTTGATCGCCCCGCTGCGCTCGGCCAGACGGATGAATCGATCGGGCGGAATCAGGCCATGTTCCGGGTGACGCCAGCGGATCAGCGCCTCGGCACCGGCCACCTTCTGCGTTGCCACGCGGATCTTGGGCTGGAAGTTCAGGAACAGCTGGTCGCTGCCGATCGCCCGGCGCAGGTCGGCCAGCAGCCGGAACTGCTGCTCGGCACTGTCGTTCATCCAGTCGGCGAACAACACGAAGGCGTTGCGTCCGGACTCCTTGGCCTGGTACATCGCCGCGTCGGCAAACGCCATCAGCTGCCGCTCGCTGGCGGCGTGGTCGGGGCAGATCGCCACGCCGATGCTGGCGGTTACCTGCAGTTCGTTGTCCGGCAGCAGCGGTCCACTGCCGACCGCCTGCAGGATGCGCCGGGCGAGGGTTGGCAGATCCTCGTCATGCTCGATGCGTACCACCAGCACGAACTCATCGCCCCCCAGGCGGGCCAGCATGTCGTGGGGGCGCAGCAGCTGGCGGGTGCGCTCGGCCACCGCCACCAGCAGCGCGTCGCCGGCCTGGTGGCCATAGGCATCGTTGACCTGCTTGAACCCGTCCAGATCCATGAACATCACCGCGAACCGGCTGCCGCCCTGTTCGGCCTCGGCCAGTGCCTGCACGATGCGCCGCTGCAGCAGCAGCCGGTTGGGCAGGCGGGTGAGCGGATCATGCAATGCAGCCTGGGTCAGCTCCTGCTGCGCGTCGGTCAGCGAGGTGCTCAACATCGAGTTGCGCAGGCGCAGCAGTTGCGCTTCCACCCGCTGGTCCAGCCACGAGACCACCAGCACCACGGCCAGGATTGCGACGGTCAGCACCACCACCAGCATCGCCAACCATTCGCTCTGCAGGCCATCGCCGACCGCCGCGCCACAGATGCTGCCCTCGGGGAAGCGTGCGGCGGCCATGCCGGTGTAGTGCATGCCGACGATGGCCAGCCCGAGCAGGCCGGCGGCCGCGAGCCGATCGCCGACACGGGTGCGCTGAGCGCGCAGGCGGAAGGCCACATACAGCGCAGTCCACGAGGCGGCGACCGCCACCAGCAGCGAGAACAGCAGCCAACCTGGGTCGTAGTCGATGCCGGGTCGCATGCGCATGGCGGCCATGCCGACGTAGTGCATGCTGGCAATGCCGGTGCCCATCAACAATGCGCCGCCCGCCAGGCGTGGATGCGGCAGGGTGCGCAGTGACACCAGCCACAGTGCGAACACCGACGAGGCGATGGCCAGGGCCAGGGAGAGCAGGGTGATGGGCAGGTCGTAGCCGAGCGGAATGGGCAGATCGAAGGCGAGCATGCCGATGAAATGCATCGACCAGATGCCCAGGCCCATCGCGAAGCCGCCCCCCAGGCGCCACCACCAGGCCGCGCTCTTGCCCGGCGCGGTGACCGTGCGCCCGGCCATCGCCAGTGCGGTGTAGGAAGCCATTACGGCGACCAGCAACGAGATCGCCACCAGCCACGGATTGTACGTGCCTACCAGCATTCGTCAGTCTCCCGGACCTGCCTGTCGACGGAAACTACGGTGGGGCATGCATGAGGCAGGCCGTCGCGCAGGCGCGCCGGCCAAGTGCGGCGTCCCCCCTGGACGCCGCGCATTCACTCTAACGCGCAGGCCCGGGGGGACTTCAAGCGGTAAAACGTGAAATTGCGCCCCTGTAGGGCCGAGCCCATGCTCGGCTGGCGCTCAGGCCAATGGCAGCCGAGCATGGGCTCGGCTCTTCAGAAACGGATGCATGGCAAGCAGTAAAACGTGATGATCAGGTCAGTGTGTGACCGCGTCGGCCGCCTGGAAGGCCGCATCGAACAGGCGCTGCACCGGTGGGCCCATTTCCCCTGCCAGCAGGGCCAGCAGGAACAGGCCCAGCAGCAGTGAGACCGGCAGGCCCAGCTGGATCGGGTTCAGTGCCGGGGCAGCGCGGGCCAGCACGCCAAACGCCAGGTTGACCGCCAGCATCGCCACCGTCAGCGGTATGGCCAGGGTCAGTGCGCCGCGCAGTACGGTCAGCAGGAAGGTCGGGGCGATGCTGAAGAAGGCGTGCGGGTCGGGCAGCGGCGCGCCGATCGGCAGCGCCCGGTAGCTGTCCACCACCAGCGAGATCAGCGCCAGGTGGCCATTGGCGGTGAAGAACAGCAGGCCGAACATCAGGTAGAACCACTGCCCGATCACGCCCGAGGTACCGCCGCGCAGGGGGTCGCTCATCTGTGCGAAGGCCAGGCCGGTACCCTGGGCGATCAGTTCGCCGGCCAGCGCACCGGCTTCGAACACCAGGCGCAGCAGGAAGCCGATGGACACGCCGATGGCCAGTTCACGGGCGATGGTGAGCACGGTGGCGGCATCAAAGCCCGTCCATTCCGGTACCGGCGGCAGCAGCGGCGCCAGCGCGATGGCCAGGGTGCCGGCCAGGATCACGCGGATCCGCGCCGGCACTGCACGTGTACCGACCATGGGCATGGCCATCGCCACCGCGCCGATGCGCAGCATGGTCCACAACACGGTGCCGATCATGCCGAAGGCCTGCAGGCCGTCGGCAGCCATCTGGGTGGCGGCGTCCATCGAGGCGCGTGTCCTAGCCGATCAGGTGCGGGATGCGCTGGAACAGCAGCGTGGTGAATTCAACCAGATGGCCGATCAGCAGGCTGCCCAGCGCGAACAGCACCGCGGTCAGCGCTGCCGCCTTGGCCACGAAGGCGATGGTGGGTTCGTTGAGCTGGGTCGCGGCCTGCACCACGCCCACCACGACGCCTACCACCAGCACGGTGAGCAGCAGGGGGCCGGCTACCCACAACACGGTGATCAGGCCGCCACGCAGTTCGGTCAAGGCAAGTTCGGGAGACATGGTTTTTCCATCGGTAGCGCCGGGACGTGCCCGGCGACGCTCATGTAGCGTCGAGCCATGCTCGACGGCCGTTACGGGGTTGGATCAAGCCGGATTGAAACTGGCCGCCAGCGTTCCCACCGTCAGCACCCAGCCATCGACCAGCACGAACAGCAGGATCTTGAACGGGGCCGACACCAGCATCGGCGACAGCATCATCATGCCCATCGACATCAGCACGCTGGCCACCACCAGATCGATGATCACGAACGGGATGAAGATCAGGAAGCCGATCTCGAAGGCGGTCTTCAGCTCGCTGGTGACGAAGGAGGCGACCAGCACCGGGAACGGGATCGCGTCGGGGCTGGCGTAGGTGCCGTGCCCGGCGATGCCAGCGAAGGTCATCAGGTCGGTCTCGCGGATCTGCGCCAGCATGAAGGCGCGCAGCGGCGTGGTGGTCAGCGTCCAGGCGGTCTGGAAGTCGATGTCGCCGTTGAGATACGGCGCCATGCCGGTGCTCCAGGCCTTGTCCCAGGTCGGCAGCATGATCATCGCGGTGAGGAACAGGGCCAGGCCCAGCAGCACCTGGTTGGACGGCGTCTGGCCGGTGCCCAGCGCCTGGCGCAGAAGGCCCAGCACGATGATGATACGGGTGAACGAGGTCAGCACCAGCAGCATCGACGGGATCAGGGTGATCGCCGTCATCAGCAGCAGGGTCTGCAGCGGCAGGCTGACCGGCGCACCGCCGATCTTGCCGACGTTGATATCCGGCAGCGGCGTGGTCGGTGCGCCGGGCGCAGCGAACGCCAGTGCCGGCAACAGGCACAGGGCAAGCAACAGCAGCCACGGTATCAGGGTGGCAAGACGGGTACGGGTGACACGCATGTCAGGGGTCCTTGCGCAGCCGCTGCTGCAGCAGCTGGGCGAAATTCGGCAGGTTCTTGAAGTCCGGCACGCGTACCGGCGCCGGTGGCGGCAACGGTTCGGGCAGGGTATGCAGGGTATTGATGCCACCGGCGGTGACGCCCAGCAGCAGTTGCTGGCCGTTGACCTCGACCACCACCACGCGTTCCTTGGCGCCGACACTGAGGCTGGCCACCAGCTTCATGCCTTCGGCAGGGCGGAAGCCGCTGCCGGGCATGCGCTTGAGCAACCAGCCCAGGCCGATCACCAGGGCCAGCACTGCCAGCAGCGCCAGCACCGCACCAGACAGGCTGGGTGCGGCGGCTGCATGCTGGCCGACCTGCGGGCCAACCGGGGCGGCGGCCTTGCCGACCGCCAGCAGGGTGGAGGCCAGCAGGCTCAACGCAGTCTCCGGATCCGCTCGCTCGGGCTGACCACATCGGTCAGGCGCACGCCGAAGCGGTCATTGATCACCACCACTTCGCCGTGGGCGATCAGCGTGCCGTTGACGAACACATCCAGCGACTCGCCGGCACCCCGTTCCAGTTCCACCACCGAACCCTGGTTGAGCTGCAGCAGGTTGCGGATCGGCAGGCGCGCGCGACCGACTTCCAGCGACAGTGTCACCGGCACATCGAGGATCACGTCCAGGTTCAGGTCCGGGCCGTTCGCCTCATCGGCCTGCAGGCTGCTGAACTGGGCCGGGGTGGGTTCGAGGGCGTCGATATCGTTCATTGCGGGTCTTCCTGGATGACGGGTACGCGCGGGCGGGTGCCCGGCGGATGGGTAGCGGTGATCTTCACGGCGTTCATGCCGTTGGCGATGCCGAACTCGCCGGTAAACACCGGGATGTTCTCCACGCACAACGGCACCTGCGGGCTGAGCTCGATCGGCAGGATGTCGCCCACCTTCAGCTGGGTCAGGTCACGCAGCGTCATGCGCTTGCTGGCCAGCACGCTGGACAGCGTCACCTCGGCGATGTTGAGCTGCTCGCGCAGGGTCTGGCCCCAGCTCTCGTCGCGGTCGTTGCGATCACTCTGGATACCGGCGTCGAGCAGTTCGCGGATCGGCTCCAGCATCGAGTACGGCAGGGTCACGTGGATGTCGCCGCCACCGCCATCGAGCTCGACGTGCAGGCGGCACACCACCACGTACTCGCGCGGCGTCACGATGTTGGCGAAGTGCGGGTTGATCTCCGAGTTGATGTACTCGAAGTCGACATCCATCACCGGTGCCCAGGCCTCGCGCAGGTCGGCGAAGGTCTGCTTCAGCAGCAGGTGGATGACCCGCATTTCGGTGGCGGTGAACTCGCGGCCTTCGATGCGGGTCGGGTAGCGCCCGTCGCCACCGAAGAAGTTGTCGACGATGGCGAACACCAGGGTCGGCTCGAACACGATCAGGCCGGTGCCACGCAGCGGCTTGAAGCGGATCAGGTTCAGGTTGGTCGGCACATACAGCGAGTGCATGTAGTCGTTGAACTTGATCAGCTCGATGCCGCGCACCGACAGCTCGGCCGAGCGGCGGATCAGGTTGAACAGGCCGATCCGCCACAGGCGGGCGAAGCGCTCATGGACCATTTCCAGGGTCGGCATGCGACCGCGGATGATGCGGTCCTGACTGGCGAAGTCGTACGAACGTGCTTCGCCGGACGGCGGTTCCGGATCGGTCTCGACCGCGCCACTGTCCACGCCGTGGAGCAGGGCATCGATCTCGTCCTGGGACAGCAGGTCATTCATCGGGGGGCCCTTACTGGGTCACGAAGCTGGTGAACAGCAGATCGTCGGCGCCGTTGCTGCCGGTCTCGGCCTTGAGCACCTTCTGCACTTCGGCCAGCGAGGCGGCCTGCAGCTTCTGCTTGCCGGCGACGTCGGCGATCTGGTCGGGGCTGACCTGCGAGAACAGCATCAGCAGGCGCGCGCGGATGGCCGGCGCGTGGGTCTTGATCGCTTCCAGCTCGGCCGGGTCACGCGTCATCAGCTGCACTTCCAGCTGCAGGTAGCGCGGGCCGTCGATGGGGCCGTTGAGGTTGACCACGAAGGCCGGGTCCAGCGCGAAGTACTGCGCCGGTGCCGGGGTGGCGGACTTCTTCGGGGCCTGCGCGGTCTTCTCTTCCGGCTTGGACTGGGTGAAGAACCAGACGCCGCCACCGGCGGCTGCGGCGGCCAGCACGGCCACCAGGGCGGTGATCAGGATCGGACTGCGCGGCTTGGCGGCCTTGTCCTTCTCGGCGGTCTTCTTGGTTTTGTCAGCGGCTGCGGCCACGGGGTGAAGCTCCTGAGGGTTGCTTCACCGGGATATGCAAGGGCCGTGCCGAAGGCGGAGGAGAGGGGTGCGACGGAATTCCGTCGGGGTGCCGGTGGGGCCGTGCGGAGCAAGCTCCGCACCCACCAACGCGATACTGGCAGGTGCCAACCACTCCGCTCTGGTGGGTGCTGACCGCACTGCTCCGGTGGGTGCCAACCTTGGTTGGCACACCTGTCAGGCGTACGCGTCCAGCAAACCGCGCTGGCGGATCAACTGCGCGGACGACACGTTGCCATCGCCCGGCGACGGTTCTCCGTCACCGGCCATGCCGCCGGCGCCGGATCGCCCCGACGCATTGCCGTCACCGCCGGGGGCCTGGTGGCCGACATCGGCATGAGCCAGCTGGAAGCCCTGTTCGCCCAGCAGTTCACGCAGGCGTGGCAGGCTGTTTTCCAGTGCTTGGCGCACGTCCACATGCGGGCTGCTGAAGCTGGCGTGCACCTTGTCGCCGTTCAACTGCAGGCGCACATCCACCGGGCCCATGTCGTCCGGGCTCAGGCGGATGTGGGCGTGGCCGATCTTCTGGTCGGCCAGCCAGCCCACGCGGGCACCGATGGCCTGATCGAAGCCATCGTCGCCAAGCACCGGCCTGGGCGTTGGTTCGCCATTGAAGACGGCGTTGCCAGCAGCGAGCGCGGCCTTGAGATCCTGCAGGGCTGCCGGGGCAGGGGCGTGCAGCAGTGGGGCGGCGCTACGGTCGCCGATCGCGGTCAGGTCGCTGCTGTCGCGGTCGCCACGCTTGCCGCCGGGCAGGATCATCTCCGGCAGTGGAAGGGTCGTGACATCGTCGGTGCCGGCGGCCGACGGTGTGCTGTCAGTCGTCGATGCGGTGGCAGCGCCCGGCCCCGGGGGCGTGGCAGGCAGTACCGGACCGGCAGTGACGGGCAGCGTCGCTCCGGTACTGGTGGTGGCCGGCGGAGTGGCGGCCGGGTCGGCAGGTGCCGGCATGGCCAGGACCAGCCCAGCCAGGCCCAGCGGCGGCCACGGCGCGTCTTCGCTGGCAACAGGCGTGTCCTTGTCCGTAGCCGGATCACCCGCACCCGGGGCTTGCGGCGGCAAGGGCGACGTGTCTTTACCCGAGGCTGCCGCATCCGTGCTGCGTTCTTCGGGCGCCTGGCCCTTGCCGTCGGCGGTCGTCTGCGGCTTCGGTGCCGAGGTGGGCGGTGACGGTGATGTGGCGGCGCTGGCAGGCGAGGGCGAGTCCGGCGCGCCGCCCTGCAGCAGCTGGCTGAAATCCTTGCTGCCCTCGCTGCGTGGCGCGCGCGCTGCAGCGCCGCCGGTCGTCTGTGTCTGCGCGTTGGCGCTGCTGGCGAGCGGGGCGGGCATCACGAGCGGCCTCCCTGCTCCGCACCATCCTGATCCTCGGCCTGCGCCAGGCGCGCACGGCGCGCCCCAATATCGTCCATCTCGCGCTGGTCGCGGCGGTCGGTCACCACTTTCTCCTGCGCACGGTAGCTGGCGGCCAGCTGTTCCAGTACGGCCTTGTCACGGCTGGCCAGGATCAGGCGGGCGCGCTCGGCTTCCACCTTTTCGCGGTTGCCGTTGACCGTGGCCTGCTGCTGCTCGACGGCACTGTCCAGGCGGTCCAGGAACGCGCGCCGGTTGAGCAGCTGCGCCGGGCTGGTGGCTGCCATCTGCGCGTTTGCGTACTCCTCCGCATAACGGCGCAGTTCGTCCAGTCGCGATAGATGGGTGTCGAGCACGCGCTGGCGTTCGGCCAGGTCGCGGGCGACCGCGTCCTCGTGTTCCTGGGCCCGCTTGAGCAGGGGATCGATGCGCTTGGACTGGTTCATGGCTTAGCTCTCTTGTTCCACCAGGCGCTGCAGCGCCGCCTGGCTGTGCGGGAGATCTGCGGCCTTGGCAACGTCCTGGCCGAGGAACTCCATGATTTCCGGCCAGCGCTCCAGGGCTTCGTCGGTGGCCGCATCGTTGCCGCGCTGGTAGGCACCGATGGCGATCAGGTCGCGGTTGGCCGAATAGGCCGAAACCAGCCGCTTCAGCTTGCGGATGCGCAGCCGCCACGGTTCGTCGGCGATTTCCGTGACCACGCGGCTGACCGACGATTCGACGTCGATGGCCGGGTACAGACCGCTGTCGGCCACGCGCCGCGAGAGCAGGATGTGACCGTCGAGGATCGCGCGCGCTGCATCGGCGATCGGATCCTGCGGATCGTCGCCCTCGGTCAGCACGGTGTAGAACGCCGTGATCGAACCACGCCCCTTGGCGCCATTGCCGGCGCGTTCGACCAGTGCCGGCAGTTTGGCGAACACCGACGGCGGGTAACCGCGGGTGGTCGGCGGTTCACCGACCGACAGGCCGATCTCGCGCTGCGCCTGGGCGAAGCGCGTCAGCGAGTCCATCAGCAGCAGCACGTTCAGGCCCTGGTCGCGGAACCATTCGGCGATGGCGGTGGCGCGGTAGGCACCGTGCAGGCGTGCCAGCGGTGGCCGGTCGGCCGGGCTGGCCACCACCACGGCGCGGCGCAGGCCTTCCTCGCCCAGCGTGGTTTCGACGAAATCACGGACTTCGCGGCCACGTTCACCGATCAGGCCGACCACGATCACGTCGGCGGCAGTGTAGCGGGTCATCATGCCCAGCAGCGTCGACTTGCCGACGCCGGAACCGGCGAACAGGCCGACACGCTGGCCGCGGCCGATCGGCAGCAGCGCGTTGATCGCGCGCACGCCCACGTCCAGCGGCTGGGTGATCGGTTCACGTGCCAGCGGATTGATCGAAACGCCGGCCATGCCGACATGGCCTTCGGCGCGGATCGGGCCCTTGCCGTCCAGCGGCACGCCGTCGCTGTCGATGACGCGGCCGAGCAGGCCTTCGCCCACTTCCACGCCACCGCGGCGCGCCGACGGCACCACGCGGGCGTTGGGCAGCAGGCCGTGCAGTTCAGCGCTGGGCATCAGGTAAGTGCGCTCACCGGCAAAGCCGACCACTTCGGCATCGACCCAGCCACCGTCGACCACTTCCACCTTGCAGCTGGCACCCAGCGGTGCCTCGCAACCGACCGCTTCGAGCGTCAGCCCGACCGCGCGGCGCAGCACGCCCTCACGGATCAGGCCACGACCATGCGCGGTATCCACGCGCAGGCCGTCGAGGCGGCGGGCCAGGCGCAGGTTGCGGGCAACGGCCCAGTCGGCCGGCGGTGGCGTGGGCTGCGATCCGGGCGTCATGCGCCTGCTCCGGTCTGGCGGATCACCGCATCCAGCGCACCGCGCAGGCGGGCTTCCAGCGTGCCGTCGATGCGTACCGCTTCGGCATGCACGCGCAGGTCGCCGCGGCTCAGGCTGGTATCGGGCACCAGGCGCTGCTGCGGCGACAGGTTCAGCAGGGGGGCGAGGGCGGCGATGTCGTCGGGGTGCAGGCGCACCTCGACTTCGCGGGTGCTGCCACCCACCGCGTCGATGGCCTCACCGACCAGCTGTGCCAGCAGTGCCGGGTCGGCCTCGTAGGCACGTCCGACCAGTGCACCGGCGATGCGCACGGCCAGCTCGCCGAGCGCACCGACCACTTCATTCTCCAGCCGCACGAGCGGCCGGCTGAAGTTGTCCAGGATGCCTTCGATCTGCGCGGCGAGGCGCCGCACCTCGGCCTGGCCCTGGCTGTAGCCGTCGGCATGGCCGTGCTGGAAGCCTTCCTTCTCGGCGCTGTCCTGGATCGCCTGGATCTCCTCCAGGGTCGGCAGCTGCAGTGGTGGCTCGGGTTCGTGTTCCGGGTCCGGCCCGGTGAGCTCGAAGACATCTTCCTGCGCCAGCGCCGGTTCGGGCTGGGCCAGCAGGTCCGGGGCAAGCCAGCGCACGACGTTGCTCACAGCATGGCCTCCGCGCTCCCACCGATGGTGACGGTGCCTTCATCGGCCATGCGCTTGACGATGGCCAGGATCTCGCGCTGCGCGCCTTCCACGTCGGACAGGCGCACCGGGCCACGGGCCTCCATGTCCTCCAGCAGGATTTCGGCCGCACGCTGCGACATGTTGCGGGTGATCTTGTCGCGCACCTTGATGTCGGCACCGCGCAGGGCCAGGCCCAGGCGCTCGCCGCTCACTTCGCGCAGCACCAGCTGCATTTCGCGGTCGTCCAGGTCGACCAGATCGTCGAACACGAACATCAGGTCCTGGATGCGGTTGCTCAACGGCGCATCGATGCGGGCGATCTCGCCCAGGATCGCCTGGTCCTGGCCGCTGTCCATGAAGTTCAGGATGTTGGCCGCGCACTGCACGCCGCCGATGTTGGACGACTTCAGGTTCTGGTTACCGGCGAACTGGCGCTCCATGATCTCGTTGAGTTCATTGAGTGCGTTGGGCGGAATGCCGTCGAGGGTGGCGATGCGCAGCAGCACGTCCACGCGGGTGCGGTCGGGCAGCAGCTTCAGCGCGTCGGCGGCCTGGTCGGTTTCCAGGTGCGCCATCACGATGGCGATGATCTGCGGGTGCTCGTTGCGCACCAGGTCGGCCACCGCGCGCGGGTCCATCCACTTCAGCGCATCCAGGCCGGTGGTGTTGCGACCGAGCAGGATGCGGTCGATCAGGTTGCCGGCCTTCTCGCTGCCCAGCGCCTGCACCAGCATGTTGCGGATGTAGTCATCCGAGCCCACGCCCAGCGAGGTCTTCGAGCCCAGCTCCTGGCCGAACTGGTCCATCACCCGTTCCACCTGCTCGCGGGTGATGTCGGTCATGGTGGCCATGGCGATGCCGATCTTCTGCACTTCCTTGGGTTCCATGTGGCGCAGCACTTCGGCAGCGTCCAGCTCACCGAGGGACAGCAGCAGTACGGCCGCGCGCTGCACGCCGGTCAATTGCGGCTCAGTCATTGGCCACCCAGCCCTTGACCACCTGGGCCACGCGCTTGGAGTCGGTCTTCACGGCTTCACGCGCCATCCGCAGTCGTTCCTCATATGAATCTACCGGCAGGGCCAGTGCATCCGGCCCACCCAGGCTGGCCCGGTCGGCGCCCAGCGCCGGCAGGGGCATGCCATCGTCATCGACCAGTTGTACGTCCGCGGTATGCGGTTCCAGTGCCTGTTCGTCGTTCTTCCTGCTCGGCCCGGTAATCGCGCGCAGTGCCGGGCGCAGCACGCCGAACAGCAATGCCAGCACCACCACCGCGCCCAGCAGCATGCGGCCGGCGTCATGCACCCACGGCAGCTCCCACCAGGCCGGGCCTTCCTCGGGTGTGATCTCGCGCACGAACGGGGCGTTCATCACCGACACGGTGTCGCCACGCTCGGCGTTGAAGCCGACCGCCTGCTTCACCAGGGCCTCGACGCGGGTCAGTTCGGCGGCCGACAGCGGCTGCGGGCTCATCTTGCCGTTGGCGCCGGCGCGCGGCACGTTGTCCACCAGCACTGCCACCGACACGCGCTTGATGCGGCCCGCGGGCTGGCGGGTGTGCTGCAGGGTGCGGTCCAGCTCGTAGTTGCGGGTCGCGTTCTTGCTGCTTTCGGTCGGGGTCTGCGCGGTGGCCGGCGCGGCCTGCTGGCCCGGCGGACTGTTGCTGGTGGCACCCGGTACACCCTGCGGGCCCGGCGTGCTGGTGGTGTTCTCGCTCATCTGCTCGCTGCGCAGCTTCTGCGGTTCACCGTTGTAGAGCTCGCGGGCTTCCTCGGTCACCGAGAAATCCATGTCCACGCTCACTTCCGGATTGACGCGGCCAGGGCCGGTCATCGGTTCCAGCAGCTCGCGGATGCGTTGGTTGAACGAGGTTTCCTGGCGGCGTACCTGCTCGAACTGGGCAGCGTTGACGGCCGCCTCGCTGTTCGGGTCGGTGATGCTGAGCATGCGACCGCTCTGGTCGACCACGGTCACGCGCTCTGGCGCGAGATCCGGGATGCTGGCGGCGACCATGTGCACGATGGCGTCCACCTGGCTGCGTTCCAGCTGCTGGCCGCCACGCAGTTCCAGGGTCACCGAAGCGCTGGCGACATCCCGCTGGCGGGTGAAGGCGCTCGGCTTGGGAATGGCCAGGTGCACGCGCGAATCACGCACCGGGCGCAGCGTGTTGATGGTGCGCGACAGCTCGGTTTCCAGCGCGTGCTGGTAGCGCGCGCTTTCGACGAACTGGCTGACGCCGAAGCCCGGGTCGCGTTCCATGAGCTCGAAGCCAAGCTTGCCGCTGTCGGTCAGGCCGGAGCCGGCCAGCTTCAGGCGGGCGTCGTGCAGGTTCTTTTCCGGCACGGTGATGCCACCGGTGGCGGGATCGAGCGCGAACGGAATCTGCGCGGCGCGCAGCAGATCGGTCGCTTCAGCGGTCGCCTTCTGGTCCAGGCCGGTATACAGCGGGACCATGCCCGGCTTCTGTGACCAGAAGAACACGGACAGGCCTGCCGCCACCGCCACCGCGATCATCGCCATCAGGCCCAGCCGACGGGTGATCTGCAGACTCTGCAGGCGGTCGAACCATTGCCCGGCCTTCTCGGCGTTCAGGCTGTCCTTGGAGAGCGTCAGTGCCATGCGTCAATGTTCCTTACAGCGGCATGTTCATCACGTCCTGGTAAGCCTGGACGAGACGGTTGCGGACTTCCACGGTGGCGCGGAAGGCGATCTGGGACTGCTGCGAGGCGACCATCACCTTGGCCAGGTCGGCGCTGGGGTCGCCCATTTCGAACGCCTTGGCCAGGGCGCCGGATTTCTGTTGCGCGTCGTTGACGCCGGCAATCGCACCACGCAGGGTTTCGGTGAAGCTGGCCGGCTGGGCCTGCGGTGCATCCAGCACCGTGCCCGGCAGGGCGTTGCTGCGCGGCGTTTCGCCCAGCGGGTTGAGCGCCGGCTGTCCCATCTGGGTCTGATAGGAGCGGATCTGCGAAAGGATCGAAGTGACGGAGTGGGACATCTGCAACGGTTCCAGAAACAGGGATGGGGTTGTCTGCTTGAGCCAGTGCAAGTGCCGTGCCGAAACCGGTTTTCGATTCAGTGAAGTGAGGGTGGGGGTGTGCTGGCAGGGCTGCGCCCTGCACCTGCCGACGCCACGTCAACGTCAAAAACGGGCTTCCCGTGGGTTGGCGGGGTGGGTCCGGTTGCGGGGGACGGCGCAAGTACATCCATGTAGCCTCGGTCGCGCCATCCGTGGCGCTCACGCCCCCGCAACCGGACCCACCCCGCCTTCGACAGACCTCCGCGATCTGTCAGAGCTCGGGGTCGGATCCCGTTGCGAGGCAACGGGCTCTGACCCCAATGGAGGCGTCATTTAACCGGCGTCGGTTTTCCGCCCTGAGGCTGCAGGGTCCAGTGGCCGGAATTCTGGCGCTGGCGCGGCGCGATGGTGCCGTCGTGCTGGGTGTAGATGAAGCGGCCCTGGCGGTCGCTCAGGCAGGTCAGCAGCAGGGTGTAGCGTGCGGGGCCGGCCGGGCATGGTGGAACCTCCTTGGGGGTGTCCTCGCCATGCTCCGCACTGCGGCGGTGTTGTCTCTAGGATAACGTGAAAAAGCAATGGGCTCAGATCCCGTTCCGCAGCAAGGGGATGTGAGCCCAGGCGCCCAAAACACCAACGCCCGGGCAAGCCCAGGCGTTGGTGTCCCCTTCATGCTGGAAACGCGTGTCAGCTTGCCAGTTCGGCCTGCTCGCGTTCAATGCCGTACTTGCGCAGCTTTTCCACCAGGGTGGTGCGGCGCAGGCCGAGTAGCTGGGCGGCGTGGGCGACCACGCCCTGGGTGCGTTCCAGTGCTTCGTTGATCAGGCCCAGTTCGATGCTGGCCATGTGGTTGCGCAGGTCCATGCCCTCGTCGGGCAGTGCGGCCGGTGCCGCCGGGCGATTGACGGCGATGCCGTGCTCCAGCGCCGGCTGGTTGCCGCTGCCGGGTGTGTGGAACGAGAAGCTGCGCAGGTCCAGTCGCTCTTCGCTGGCGGCGGGCGGTGCCGGCGCCGGTGTAGCGACGGCGGCCAGTGCCGCATCGCCACGGTAGCGGGCCGGCAGATCCTGCACGCGGACCGAACCGCCCGGGTGCAGCACGGCCAAGCGCTCGACCAGGTTGGTCAGTTCGCGCACGTTGCCCGGCCATTCGTAGCCGGCCAGGGCCTGCAGCGCCTCGGCAGAGAAGCGCACTTCGCCGCGGCCGGTGCGGGCCAGCTGGGTGGCGATGGTTTCCACCAGTGCCGGCAGGTCTTCGCGACGCTCGCGCAGGGCGGGCACGTCGATCGGGAACACGTTGAGGCGATAGAACAGATCCTCGCGGAACTTGCCTTCGGCGATGCGCGTTTCCAGGTCGCGGTGGGTCGCGGCAATCACCCGCACGTTGCAGCGGATGGTCTGGTTGCCGCCCACGCGTTCGAAGCTGCGTTCCTGCAGCACGCGCAGCAGCTTGACCTGCATCGGCAGGCTCATGTCGCCGATTTCATCCAGCAGCAGCGTGCCGCCCTCGGCCATTTCGAAACGGCCCTTGCGGGCGGTCAGTGCGCCGGTGAAGGCACCCTTTTCGTGGCCGAACAGTTCGCTTTCCAGCAGGTCAGCCGGAATGGCGCCGCAGTTGATCGCCACGAACGGGCCATCGCGGCGCGGCGAGCGCTGGTGGATCGCGCGCGACACCACTTCCTTGCCGGTACCGGATTCGCCCAGCACCAGCACGGTGGTATCGAACGCGGCAACCTGTTCGATCATGGTGCGCAGTGCGGTCACCGCAGCGCCGTTGCCGGTCGGGCCCTGGTCCTGAGCAGCACCGGCCTGGTGTTCGGCATCCAGGCGCTTGAGGCTGGCGCGACGCAGCAGGGCTTCCATCTGCGCGTGGCGCAGCGGGGTTTCCAGCGGCCAGATATTGGCTTCGTGCAGGCCATGCTGGTGCGCAAATGCCGAAGCATCGCCATCGGCCAGCAGCACCGGCGGCGGCAGGCTGCTGCCACCGAGCCAGTTGTACAGTGCGGTGCTGGCGGCAGTGTCGTCCAGGCTGCCGACGATCACCGCCATCCAGTCGTTCTGGCGCTGGCGACCGAGGTCGAAGTCGGCCGCGTCGGAGACCCAGCGCGGGTTGAAGTCCATGAATTCCAGCAGGGCAACGGTGCGCTCGGCGCGCACGGCGTCGTTGTCCAGCACCAGGATGCGCGATTCACTCACGACTGTTCCTCCCTGAGGCCTTCCAGGATCGGCATGACTTCCTGGATGTAGGACAGCTTGCTGACAAAGTTGTCGGCGCCGGCGCGCAGCGCGTGTTCGCGGTGCTCGGCGTCGTCGAAGTGGCTGGCGATCACGATGTACGGTGCGTCGTCCTGCGACTTGATCAGGCGGGTGGCCTGCAGGCCGCCCATTTCCGGCATGGCCAGATCCATCAGCACCACCTGCGGGCGCAGCGTCTCCGAGCGTTCGATCGCCTCCAGGCCATTGCCGGCGCTGCCGACGATCTGCAGCCAGTCGATCTTGCGGAAATGGCGCATCGCCGCATTGATGAAGCCCTCGTGGTCATCGACCAGCAGGACCGTAAGCTTGTTCATGTCCAACATCCTTTTCAGCCCACCCGGGCCAGCTGCGGTTGCCTGGCGCCGAGCCGGCGCCGTTCTCGGGCCGGGGCGATGTCCAGTTGTTCCCGGTATTTTGCGACGGTTCGGCGAGCAATGTTCACCCCCTGGCGCGACAGCAGCCCGGCAATGGCCTCGTCGGCCAGCGGGCGGCCGGCCGGTTCGGCGTCGATGAGGCGGCGGACCATGGCCTTGACCGCCTGGCCGGAGACACTGGCGCCCTCCAGGCGGACCGCGAAGAAGTGCTTCAGCTCGAAGGTGCCGCGCGGGGTCTGCAGGAACTTGCCGGTGGTGATGCGCGAGACGGTGGACTCGTGCATGCCGATTTCCTCGGCCACTTCCTTCAGGGTCAACGGGGCCATGGCTTCTTCGCCGCGAACCAGGAACGCGGCCTGGCGCTCGACGATCACCCGCGCAGTGCGCAGCAGGGTATCGTAGCGCATCGACAGGCCGCGGCTGAACCAGCGCGCTTCCTGCAGCATTTCGCGCAGTGCCGGGGCCGCTTCGCTGGTGTCAGCCAGGGCCTGTTCGTACTGGCTGTTGATCGACACGCGGCGGCTGGTAGCCGGGTTCAGGGCCACCTTCCACTGGCCATCGGCATGCCAGGCCACCACGTCCGGCACCACCACCGCATTGCGTTCCGGCAGCAGGCTGTCGCCCGGGCGGGGTTGCAGCGACAGGATCAGGCGCACGGCTTCGCGCACGTCGTCGATCTCGGCGTCGTGCTGGCGGGCGAGGGCGGGGTAATCATGTGCGGCCAGCGCTTCGAGCGCGCCATCCAGGATGCGCGCGGCCAGGTGGCGGGCGGGCACCACGCCGTGCAGGCTGCGCAGCTGCGCCTGCAGGCCTTCGCGCAGGTCCTGCGCGGCCATGCCGGCCGGTTCGCCGTGCAGCAGCTGCTGACGGATGGCCTCGACGCCCTCGGCAGCGATGTCGAACTGGGCGCTGGCCAGCAGCTGCAGCTGCGCCAGCGGCGCCTGCAGATAGCCGGCCTCGTCGCAGTGGTCGAGCCAGAAGGCAGCCACCGCAAGCTCGCGGTCGTCCATGTCCAGCGACAACCGCTGCAGCACGCGCAGCTGCGGGTCGGTCGACTCACCGGCGGCAATGCGCGCCATGCGGTCGTCATCGCCGTCCTGCCAGCTGGCGCCGGCCACGTCCCACATCGAGGGCTCCGGCAGTTCGTCGAACGCGGCGGTGTCCAGCGTGGTGGCACTGATCTCGGTGGCATCGGCGGCGGGCGCTTCGGCCTCTTCGATCTCCAGCAGCGGGTTGGCGTCCAGCAGGCGCTGGATTTCCTGTTCCAGGTGCAGGCCATCGAGCTGCAGCAGCCGGATCGACTGCAGCAGCTGCGGGGTAAGGTGAAGTTGTTGGCCCAGCTGGGTCGAGAGTGCAGCCTTCATCGTGGTTCCCCGGCACCGCTCCCCGGCGCCTTATGGAACGCATCTTGCTTTTGATCCGGCGAGTGCGGAATCGGGGGGTTCCTGAGGGCTTTCGTGGATGTCCCGACAGGGTGTAGGGGTTTTCCCTACATAAGTGCGGGATATTGACGATGGGTGAAGCTAAGGCATTGATTCGCGGTGCTCGCTCCGTCGATCCCGCCGTGTGCTGTGTACGGATTTCTGTCGGGAAGTGTCGGGGTGACGGGAATTCGTCGCCGATGCAGGGTGTCGCGCGTTGGTAGAGTCGACTGTTAGTCGACTTGCGCGCGGAGCGCGGGACTTTTCCTGGGCCTGATGGGAGAGCAGTCGACTGACAATCGACTCTACCCTGCCATCGTTGCGTGCCGCGGGGGGGGGGGGCGCCTACTCCAGCTCATGCTGGTGGCGCGCAGCCAGCAGCAGCAGATCGTTGGCGCGGCGGCAGCCGAGCGACTCCATCATGCGTGCGCGGTGGGTTTCCACCGTCTTGACGCTGATGCCGAGGTCGGCGGCGATTTCCTTGTTGCTCTCACCCTTGCCGATGCGGCGCAGGATCTCGCGTTGTCGTGGCGACAGCGCGGCGATGCCGGTGGGTTTCTCGCGGCCGAGCATCGGTGCCAGCATCTTGGCGGAGATCTGCGGGCTCAGGAACACCTGGCCGGCATGCGCTGCGCGCAGCGCCAGTTCCAGCTCCTGCGGCGCCGCATCCTTGACCAAAAACCCGACCGCGCCGCGATCGAGCGCATCGCGCACGTGTGCGGCGTCGTCGTGCATGGTCATCATCACCACCCGGGTGCCGGGCGCGCGCAGGCGGATGTCGCTGAGGGCCTCCAGGCCGGTACGGCCCGGCAGTGACAGGTCCATCAGCACCACGTCGGGTGCGTGCTGCAGGGCCAGCTGCAGTGCCTGTTCGGCATTGCTGGCTTCGGCCACCAGCTGCACGTCGGCAAACCCCTGCAGAAGCCGCGCCAGGCCGGCGCGGACGAGGGTGTGATCGTCGACGATGAGAACTCGCACAGGCACGCAACAGATCCGTGTAGGGGAGTCCACCTTAACTTAGCTGAACGGGCGCGCCAAGGCTTGCCCGCCAAGCGTGATGGTGGCAGGTTTCAGCGCGCTCGGCGCGCTTCGGCCACCTGTCGACGGTGCAGGCGGAACAGGTGGCGCTCCATCGCCATTTCCAGGCCATCGCCAAGGCGCTGGAAGCGCAGCCAGAGATAGTGGCCGCCGCCGCCATCCGCTGCTTCGGCGATCACTTCCACTGGCAGATCGATGTGGTCGGGCAGCCAGTCGCTGGGCTGCAGGCGCACCAGGCCGGCCTGTCCGGGGCTGGCACCGCTGCGCGGGCCCAGCTGCAGGCGGATGCCGCGACGCGACCAGCGCACCGGGCGCAGGGTCAGTTCCTGGCCCTGCTGCCGGACCAGCCGGCCGAGCAGCACCATCGCCAGATCCAGCTTGGCTTCCAGACGCTGCAGCTGAAGGCTGGCTTCATTGCGGTCGTCATGCTCGTCAACGCGGCTGTCCTCCACCAGGGCCAGGCTGCGCAGCAGGCCTTCGGCACTGCTGGTACGGCCGGCGCCGCTGCCTGCCTGGAACTCGGCCGGCAAGGCCAGCTCGCAGCTGAGCGTTTCGTCGAACAGCTCGCTTTCGGCGGGGTGGTGCAGCGACGTGGTCGGCAGCTGGGTCATGCCAGTGATTCTGCCTGCAGGTAGGCATGGGCGGCGCGAAGAGAGCGCTGGCCATCGTTCATCAGCGCGGCCACTGCATCGCGGCGCTGGCGCAGCAGGCCGAGCAGATTCTGCTGGCGTTCGAACAGTGCGCTGAGCGGCGCGTGGTCGGCCGTGGTCAGCGGCTGGCTGAGCAGGGCGTGCAGGGTGCTGTCGTGGCCATCGAGCAGGCTGTCAGCCTGATCCAAGGCGTCTTCGCCCAAGGCCTTCTCGAAGGCGTCGAGCTGGGCGTGCAGTTCATGCAGGCTCATGGTGCCACCGCGGCCGGGCGGCGTTGTTCGTGCGGAATCGCGTTCCAGGCGCTGTCGATCTCACCCAGCAGCTGCAGGGACTCATCGAGGGCGGCGCGGTCGTTGTGCAGGTTGGCCTCGGTCAGGCGCTGCAGCACGTAGTCGTAGAGTGCCGACAGATTGCCGGCGATCTCGCCGCCGGCCTCGTGGTCCAGCGAGCCGTTGAGGTGGCCGACGATCGCGCAGACTTCGCCGATCGCCTTACCCTTGCCGGCCTGGTCGCCACGCTCGAGGCTGGCCTGGGCGCGCCGCACGCGCTCCAGCGCGCCCGCCAGCAGCATCGCCACCAGCTTGTGCGGATCGGCATCGGCGACCGCACTGGTCACTCCCACCTGGCGGTACTGCTCGGCATATTGACGGCTGGAACCGTACATTCGTGATTCTCCTTGCGCGGGGTGCCGCCGCCAGGTCGCGGGGACCGTGGCCGGCGGTGCGGCGTTGATTGCTGTTGCGTCCGTTATCGGTGCATTGCACGCCAAACTTGAGCGTTATACGCAGACCCTCAGCGGTTCAGCTGCGCCAGCTGCTGCTGCAGCGAGGTGTTGCTCTGCTGCAGCTTGCCCATCAGGCTGTCCAGCGCCAGGAACTGCTTCTTGTAGCGTTCCTCGACGTTCTTCATGCGCGTGTCGAGGTCCTTGCGGCGCTTGTCGATGTTGTCCAGCGTGGTGTTCAGGCCCTTGGTGCGGGCGACAAAGGCGCCTTCCTTGCCGACGGTGGTGCTGACGTAGCCGTCAACCATGGTGTACAGCGTGCCTGCACCGCCGGTATCACCGGTGATGGCCGCGCGGATCTTCTCCGGCTGGCTGGCCAGTGCAGCGGCGAACTTGGTGGTATCCAGCACCAGGCTGCCGTCGGCATTGGGATAGCCGCGCGTCTGCAGGCCCAGCACCTTCGGATCCAGGCCATCGGCGGAAAGCTCCTTCAGCACGCCGGACATCATCGAGCGCAGCTGGCTGGAAGCACCACGCATCTGCGCGTCGCCGGTCAGTGTGGCCGCTTCCTTGGTCTTGGCGTCGTACTTGGTTTCGGTGTTGATCGCCGCGATCGCCGCGTTGTACGCGGTCACGAACTCCTGCATCACCTTGGTCGCGGCGGCGGTGTCGGTACTGATCACCACGGTGCTCTTGCCTGGAACCTTCAGGTTCAGGGTCAGGCCCGGCACGGCGTCGGCCACGGTGTTGCTGGCGCTGACCACCTTGACGCCATCGATGGTCAGTTCCGCATCGGCGGCAGCGGTGTTCTGCTTGAGGCTGCCGACCAGTGCGCCCAGCTTCGGGTCGCTGCCGCCGTATTCCAGCTTGATCGCGTTGGCCGCACCGGTCTTCTCCTGGGCGATCGACAGGTACTGGTTGTCGCCGGAGGTGATCAGCGTGGCCTGTATGCCTTCCTTGCGACCGGCGGCATCGATCTTGTTGCGGATGGTGGTCAGCGTATCGCCGTCCTCCACCTCCACATTCATGGTCTTGGCCTTGTCACCGACGCCAACGGTCAGTGTCAAGGTTCCGGCACCGAAGGTGTCGGTCTTCGGGAATGAGGTGTCGGCAATCAGCTTGTGCGCGGTGGCCAGGGAGGTGACCTCCACCTGGTGCGTGCCGTTGGAGGCGGCTGCCTTGGTCGTGCCGAGGTCGTACAGCGCCACCGAGGCTGTCAGAACGTCGTCGGCATTGGTGGGGCCGGCCTTGCCGGTGGCTGTCACGGTGCGCGTATCGAACGCGGTGGTGGCCTTCAATGCGGTCAGGGCGGTCTTGAGCTTGTCGAAGGCCGCGGTGACGGTGCCGATCGACGACAGCTGCATCTTGGCCTTGGACTGCTGCAGGTTCAGCGCATTGTCGGCCGGCTTGCGGTCTGCCGCGACCAGCTGGTTGACGATGCTGGAGATATCCAGCCCCGAGCCGATGCCACCGTATCCAAAGTCTGCCACGTCGTTTCTCCTGGTATACGGGCCGGCTCGCCGTGCGGTGGCCCGTCGTCAACGAAAATAGCGGCCTGCGCCGCTGGGTCTTGAGGACTTCGTTGATGCATGCGCCGTGCCAATGGTCCGGCGCGGGTTCTGGCACGCGGGTTGCAGGAGGGTTGGGGCAGGGTGCGGGTAGGTTCACCGCGGGCTGCTGGGAGTCTGCAAAAGACCCTCCCCCAATGCAGGGGAGGGATCAGGCTACTGACAATCGGGGGGAGACGAAGCCGCCCGGTACGTACAGTCAAAGGTACAGCGCTGAAAGAGAGGTCCGCAGGAGCGGGCGATGCCAAGCCGGTTCGGGAGTGATCCCGGGCCGGGCATGGCCCGCGCCTTCGTGAATCGTGACTTCCGGGTTGCTGCTACCGTCGGTTTGACCCGACGGTAGCAGCGCCTTTTTGCCGTGGATCAGCGCAGCAGGCTGAGCACGCCCTGCGGCACCTGGTTGGCCTGGGCCAGCATGGCCGTACCGGCCTGCTGCAGGATCTGGGTGCGGGTCAGTTCGGCGGTTTCCTTGGCGAAATCGGTATCCTTGATGCGGCTACGCGAGGCCGACAGGTTTTCCGACGAAGTCTGCAGGTTGGCAACGACCGAGGTGAAGCGGTTCTGGATCGCACCGAGGTCGGCTCGGGTGCTGTTGATGCCCTCCAGCGCCTTGTCCACAATCTGCAGCGCCTGTTGAGATTTGCCGTAACTGGTGACGTCAAGGTCAATGGCATGCTTGGCATCGGTGGCAACCAGAGCTGCGTCGTCTGCGAGGGTTACGCCGGTAGCGGTGATCTGGTCGCCGACTTTCCCCTCCTTCCAGGAGCTGATAGTTACCTTACCCGCGGAGTCCACTTCGGCAGAGACTCCCAGGTCGGCCGACTTCTGATTAATGGCCTTTGCGATGGCGTTCCCTTGGGAAACCACGCTGGCAGCCTCACCTGCGGCCTGCGTTGATGCGCTGCCTGCGTCGAACTTCACACCGCTGAAGTTCACCGTCGCTCCATTTGCGGAGATCGAGAAGTCGGCGACGGTGCCTGCAGCAAATGCAAACACGCCGGAACCGGCGGCTGTTTCTGCAACGGTAGTGGTGGTCGCCGTGGTGGTCGCCGAGGAGAACAGGGTACCGCCCAGCGAATCAGTCTTGGCGTTGGTAATCTTATCAATTGCGATTGCTTGGCCGGCATTTGCGCCAACCTGGAACAGCTGGCTTGAGAACGAGCCGTCCAGCAGCTTGGTGCCATTGAAATCGGACTGCTTGGCCACACGATCAATCTCGCTGACCAGCTGATTCACTTCCGACTGCAATGCCTTGCGATCACTTGCCGAGTTGGTCGCGTTGGACGACTGTACAGCCAGCTCACGGATACGCTGCAGGTTGTTGCCGATCTCGGTCAGCGAACCTTCGGCGACCTGGGCCAGCGAAATGCCGTCGTTGGCATTGCGGATGGCGACGTCGGTACCGCGGATCTGGGTGCCGAAGCGCTCGGAGATCGCCAGGCCA
>NZ_JCAFUU010000013.1:0-16752 GCF_059371655.1 Stenotrophomonas sp. YJH_SMC_17
CAGGATGTGCTCGCGGGTCTGCGGCATCGGGCCGTCAGCGGCCGAGCACACCAGGATCGCGCCGTCCATCTGGGCGGCACCGGTGATCATGTTCTTGACGTAGTCAGCGTGGCCCGGGCAATCGACGTGGGCGTAGTGACGAACCGGGGATTCGTATTCGACGTGCGCGGTCGAGATCGTGATACCACGGGCCTTTTCTTCCGGAGCGGCGTCGATCGAGGAGTAATCCTTGAACTCGCCACCGAAGCGCTCGGCACCGATCTTGGTCAGTGCAGCGGTCAGCGTGGTCTTGCCGTGGTCGACGTGACCGATGGTGCCGACGTTGACGTGCGGCTTGGTGCGCTCGAACTTACCCTTTGCCATTGTTCTATACCTTGATTGTTCGTAAGTGGTTTCAAGAGAGGCTGAGCGAGGCTCAGCCCTTCTTCATGACGGCTTCGGCGATGTTGGTCGGCGCCGGCTCGTAGTGATCGAATTCCATGGTGAAGGTGGCGCGGCCCTGGGTCTGCGAACGCAGCGCAGTGGCGTAACCGAACATTTCACCCAGCGGGATCATCGCGTTGATGATGCTGGCCGAACCGTCACCGGTGGTGTCGGAACCCTGCAGCACGCCGCGACGACGGCTGACGTCGCCCATCACGTCACCCTGGTAATCCTCCGGGGTCACGATCTCGACCTTCATGATCGGCTCCAGCAGCACCGGCTTGGCCTTGGCGAAGCCCTGCTTGAAGGCCATCGACGAAGCCAGCTTGAACGCCATTTCCGAGGAGTCGACGTCGTGGTACGAACCGAACACCAGCTTCACCTTGACGTCCACGACCGGGAAGCCAGCCAGCGGGCCGCTGGTGATGGTTTCGCGCAGGCCCTTTTCAACCGACGGAATGAATTCCTTCGGGATGACGCCGCCGGTGATGTCGTTGATGAACAGGAAGTCGTCCTTGATCATCGGAGCGATCTTCGGATCGGCACGGTCTTCAGCGGTGATCGGCGACAGCTCGATCACGACGTGACCGTACTGACCCTTACCACCGGACTGCTTGGCGTGCTTGTAGTCCGACTTGACGTCAGCCAGGGTGATGGTTTCGCGGTAGGCCACCTGCGGCGCGCCGACGTTGGCTTCAACGTTGAACTCGCGCTTCAGGCGGTCGACGATGATGTCCAGGTGCAGCTCGCCCATGCCCGAGATGATGGTCTGGCCGGATTCCTCGTCGGTCTTGACGCGGAACGACGGATCTTCCTGCGCCAGGCGACCCAGCGCCAGACCCATCTTTTCCTGGTCCGACTTGGTCTTCGGCTCGACGGCCATCGAGATCACCGGCTCCGGGAACGTCATGCGCTCCAGGATGATCGGGGCGTCCACGGCGCACAGGGTGTCACCGGTGGTGGTGTCCTTCAGGCCCACGGCAGCGGCGATGTCACCGGCCAGAACTTCCTTGATTTCCTCGCGGTTGTTCGAGTGCATCTGCAGGATGCGGCCGATGCGCTCCTTCTTGCCCTTCACCGAGTTCAGCACGGTGTCGCCACCGTTCAGGGTGCCCGAGTAGACACGGAAGAAGGTCAGCGCGCCGACGAACGGGTCGGTGATGATCTTGAAGGCCAGCGACGAGAACGGCGCCTTGTCGTCCGACTTGCGGGTCATTTCGACGGTGTCGTCGTCAACGTCCACGCCCTTCACGTCCGGCACGTCGACCGGCGACGGCAGCAGCTGGATCACGCCGTCCAGCATGGCCTGCACGCCCTTGTTCTTGAAGGCCGAGCCGCAGTACATCGGCACGATCTCGGTGGCCAGGGTACGGGTACGCAGCGCGTTGATGACTTCGGCCTCGGCCAGCTCTTCGCCGCCCAGGTACTTTTCCATCAGCTCTTCGCTGGCTTCGGCAGCGGTCTCGACCATGAACTGGCGAGCCTCTTCAGCCGGACCCTGCAGTTCGGCCGGGATTTCACCGTACTCGAACTTCATGCCCTGCGAAGCCTCATCCCAGTGGATGGCCTTCATCTTCAGCAGGTCGACGACGCCCTTGAAGTTGTCTTCAGCGCCGATCGGCAGCTGCATCGGCACGGCAACCGCGCCCAGCTTGGCCTTCAGCTGGCCGACGACCTTCTGGAAGTTGGCACCGGTGCGGTCCATCTTGTTGACGAACGCGATGCGCGGCACGTGGTACTTGTTGGCCTGGCGCCACACGGTTTCCGACTGCGGCTGCACGCCACCGACGGCGCACAGGACGAAGACGGCACCGTCGAGCACGCGCAGCGAGCGCTCCACTTCGATGGTGAAGTCGACGTGCCCGGGGGTGTCGATGATGTTGAAGCGGTGCTCCGGCAGGGACTTGTCCATGCCCTTCCAGAACGCGGTGGTGGCAGCGGACTGGATCGTGATGCCACGCTCCTGCTCCTGCTCCATCCAGTCCATGGTGGCGGCGCCGTCATGCACTTCACCGATCTTGTGGCTCTTGCCGGTGTAGAACAGGATGCGCTCGGACGTGGTGGTCTTGCCGGCATCGATGTGAGCCATGATGCCGAAGTTACGGTAACGCTCGATGGGAGTGGAACGGGCCACGGGAGCCTCTCAGATTTCTTGGATTTCGGATGGCCGAACGCCGCCTTTCGGCGGCCTTCGGATTGGCGCAGTCTTTCTGGGACCGCGAGGCAGCACGCACCGAAGTGGTGCTGCCCTGCCTGTTTTACAAGGCCGTCAAACTCACCAGCGGTAGTGGGCGAAGGCCTTGTTGGCTTCGGCCATGCGGTGGGTTTCTTCGCGCTTCTTGATGGCGCCGCCACGGTTTTCCGAGGCGTCGATCAGTTCAGCAGCCAGCTTCTTCGGCATGGTGTTCTCACCACGCTTGCGCGCGGAGTCGATCAGCCAGCGCATGGCCAGGGCCATCTTGCGCGACGAACGCACTTCGACCGGCACCTGGTAGGTGGCACCACCGACGCGGCGCGACTTGACTTCGACCGCCGGAGCGACGTTGTCCAGAGCCTTCTGCACCAGTTCAATGGCGTTGGCGCTGCTGTTCTTCTCGGTGATCACGTCCATGGCGCCGTACACGATCTTTTCGGCGACGGACTTCTTGCCGCTCTGCATGACCATGTTGATGAAACGGGCGATGGTTTCGCTTCCGTGCTTCGGATCGGGCAGGACGGAACGCTGCGGAGTATTACCCTTACGCGACATTGTGCTCTCTCCTTATGCCTTCGGACGCTTGGCGCCGTACTTGGAACGGGCCTGGCGACGCTTGGCAACGCCGGCGGCGTCGAGCGAGCCACGAACGGTGTGGTAACGCACACCCGGCAGGTCCTTGACGCGACCGCCGCGGATCAGGACCACGGAGTGCTCCTGCAGGTTGTGGCCTTCACCACCGATGTAGGAAATCACTTCTTCCTGGTTGGTCAGGCGGACCTTGGCAACCTTGCGCAGAGCCGAGTTCGGCTTCTTCGGAGTGGTGGTGTAGACACGGGTGCAGACGCCACGGCGCTGCGGGCACTTGTCGAGCGCCGGCGAGGCACTCTTGTAGGTGGTCGCTTGCCGCGGCTTGCGGACCAGCTGGTTGATCGTCGCCATCAGTAGGTTCTTCTGATTGGTGGCCGGATAATCCGACCAGAGATGCGGAAATGTTAAAGCAGGCCAAAATTCTGGCCTGCTGAGACAGACGATTGTAGCAACCTGCCAGGAAAGCAGTCAAACGCCTTCTGTCAAGCCCGTTCCTGATCCCGGAACGTTACTGGGGGGCCTCCATGTACCCCGTTCAGGTTGGCGGGGTGAACCGCGAACGGCCCACCCTGCCCTGCCCCGGTCGCCCGGGTGGTCCGGCCTGAGGCCGGACCCGTGTTTCAGTCCTCCGAGGCCTGTTCAGCTTCGGCTTCAACCACCGGTGCCTCGACCGCGGCCGGGGTGCCGGCCAGGGTCTGCATTTCCGACTCGGTGAGACCGGAAGCGCCGCGACGGCGGTTGCTGTGGTACGCCAGGCCGGTACCGGCCGGAATCAGGCGACCCACGATGACGTTTTCCTTCAGGCCACGCAGGTTGTCCGAGGTGCCGCGGACGGCCGCTTCGGTCAGCACGCGGGTGGTTTCCTGGAACGACGCGGCCGAGATGAACGATTCGGTCGCCAGCGAGGCCTTGGTGATACCCAGCAGGACCGGATCGAAGTGCGCCGGCAGCTCGTTGCGGGCTGCAAGGCGGGCATTCTCCTCGATAACGCGCTGGCGCTCCACCTGTTCGCCGTTCAGGAACTTGCTGCTGCCCTGGTCGGTGATCTCGACCTTGCGCAGCATCTGGCGGGTGATGACCTCGATGTGCTTGTCGTTGATCTTCACGCCCTGCAGGCGGTACACGTCCTGGATTTCCTTCACCAGGTAGGCAGCCAGCGGTTCGACACCCAGCAGGCGCAGGATGTCCTGCGGGCTCGGCTCGCCGTCCACGATGGTTTCACCCTTGGTGACATGCTCGCCTTCGAAGACGATGACCTGGCGGTACTTCGGGATCAGCTCTTCGTGCTCCGAACCATCGGTGTCCTTGATGATCAGGCGCTGCTTGCCCTTGGTGTCCTTGCCGAAGCTGATGATGCCCGAACGCTCGGCCAGCACCGCCGGATCCTTCGGCTTGCGCGCTTCGAACAGATCGGCCACGCGCGGCAGACCACCGGTGATGTCGCGGGTCTTCGACGCTTCCTGCGGAATCTTGGCGACCACGTCACCCACGCCGACGGCAGCGCCGTCCTGCAGGTTGACGATCGAGCGCGGCGGCAGCAGGTACTGCGCCGGCAGGTCGGTGCCCGGAATAGACAGGTCGTTGCCCTTGGCGTCGACGATGCGCACGATCGGGCGCAGGTCCTTGGCCTGGGTACCACGACGCTTCGGATCGGTGATTTCGCGCGACGCCAGACCGGTCAGCTCGTCGGTCTTCTCGATGACGGTGATGCCGTCGACGAAGTCGATGAAGCGGATGAAGCCGGCCACTTCCGACACGATCGGGTGGTTATGCGGATCCCAGTTGGCCACGGTCTGGCCCGCCTTGATCGCATCACCGTCCTTGGACGTGATGGTCGCACCGTACGGCAGCTTGTAACGCTCACGCTCACGGCCGTGGGCATCGAGCACCGAGATTTCGCCCGAGCGCGACACTGCCACCAGCGAGCCGTTGGCATGCTCGACCGACTTGAGGTTGCTGAACTTGACCGAGCCGGTGGTCTTGACAGTGATGTTGTCGACCGCAGCAGCTCGAGACGCCGCACCACCGATGTGGAACGTACGCATGGTCAGCTGGGTACCCGGCTCACCGATGGACTGGGCGGCGATGACGCCGACCGCTTCACCGATGTTGACCAGGTGGCCGCGGGCCAGATCGCGGCCGTAGCAGCGCGAGCAGACACCGAAGGCCGATTCGCAGGAGATGGTCGAGCGGACCTTGATGGTCTGCACGCCGGCATCTTCCAGCTTGGCCACCCAGGCTTCGTCCAGCAGGGTGTTGCGGGTGACGATCGGATCTTCGTCGTTGCCCGGCAGGAACACGTCCTCGGCCACCACGCGACCCAGCACGCGGTCCTTCAGCGGCTCGACCACGTCGCCGCCTTCCACGATCGGGGTCATGATCAGGCCTTCGGTGGTACCGCAATCCACCTCGGTGATCACCACGTCCTGCGCGACGTCGACCAGGCGACGGGTCAGGTAACCCGAGTTCGCGGTCTTCAGCGCGGTATCGGCCAGACCCTTACGGGCACCGTGGGTGGAGTTGAAGTACTCCTGCACGTTCAGGCCTTCGCGGAAGTTCGCCTTGATGGGCGTCTCGATGATCGAGCCGTCCGGACGGGCCATCAGGCCGCGCATGCCGGCCAGCTGACGGATCTGCGCCTGCGAACCACGCGCACCGGAGTCGGCCATGATGTACAGCGAGTTCATCGACTTCTGGCCGATGGTCTCACCCTTGGCATTGACGACCTTCTCGGTACCGATGGTGTCCATCATCGCCTTGGCGATGCGCTCGTTGGTGCGCGACCAGATGTCGACCACCTTGTTGTAGCGCTCGCCGGCGGTGACCAGGCCCGACTGGTACTGCTCCTGGATTTCCAGCACTTCGGCTTCGGCCTCGGTGAGGATGCCCTTCTTCTCGTCCGGGATCAGCATGTCGTCGATGCCGATGGAGACGCCGGCGCGGGTCGCGTAGGCGAAGCCGGTGTACATCAGCTTGTCGGCGAACACGACCGTGTCCTTCAGGCCCAGCTGGCGGTAGCTGGAGTTGATCAGGCGGCTGATGTTCTTCTTGGTCAGCTCGACATTGGCCAGCGCGAACGGCAGGCCTTCCGGCAGGATTTCAGCCAGCAGGGCGCGACCGATCGTGGTGTCCACGATCGAGGTCTTGTTCTGCTTGTTGCCGTCTTCGTCGGTCACCACCTCGGTGATGCGGACCTTGACCTTGGCGTGCAGTTCCACCACGCGGTTGTCGTAGGCGCGCTTGACTTCGGCGATGTTGGCGAAGGCCATGCCCTCGCCCTTCTTGTTTTCCAGCGAGCGGGTCATGTAGTACAGACCCAGCACGACGTCCTGCGACGGCACGATGATCGGCTCGCCGTTGGCCGGCGACAGGATGTTGTTGGTCGACATCATCAGCGCACGCGCTTCCAGCTGGGCTTCCAGCGAGAGCGGCACGTGGACGGCCATCTGGTCACCGTCGAAGTCGGCGTTGAACGCGGTGCAGACCAGCGGGTGCAGCTGGATGGCCTTGCCTTCGATCAGCACCGGCTCGAACGCCTGGATGCCCAGACGGTGCAGGGTCGGCGCACGGTTCAGCATCACCGGATGCTCGCGGATGACCTCTTCCAGGATGTCCCAGACTTCGGCTTCTTCGCGCTCGACAAGCTTCTTGGCGGCCTTGATGGTGGTGGCCAGGCCACGACGCTGCAGCTTGGCGAAGACGAACGGCTTGAACAGCTCAAGCGCCATCTTCTTCGGCAGGCCGCACTGGTGCAGGCGCAGGTACGGGCCGACCACGATGACCGAACGGCCCGAGTAGTCGACGCGCTTGCCGAGCAGGTTCTGGCGGAAGCGACCCTGCTTGCCCTTGATCATGTCGGCCAGCGACTTCAGCGGGCGCTTGTTGGTGCCGGTGATGGCACGGCCACGACGGCCGTTGTCCAGCAGCGCATCGACCGATTCCTGCAGCATGCGCTTTTCATTGCGCACGATGATGTCCGGCGCGCTCAGTTCGAGCAGGCGGCGCAGGCGGTTGTTGCGGTTGATGACGCGGCGGTACAGGTCGTTCAGGTCGGAGGTCGCGAAGCGGCCGCCATCCAGCGGAACCAGCGGACGCAGGTCCGGCGGCAGCACCGGCAGCACGGTCATGACCATCCATTCCGGACGGTTGCCCGATTCCAGGAAGGCTTCGATCAGCTTGATGCGCTTGGTGAGGCGCTTGAGCTTGGTTTCCGAACCGGTAGCAGCGATTTCCTCGCGCAGGCGGGTCATTTCCGACTGCAGGTCGATCGTGCGCAGCAGTTCGTACACGGCCTCGGCGCCCATGGCGGCGTCGAAGTCGTCGCCGTGTTCCTGGCGGGCCTGCAGGTACTGTTCTTCGGTCAGCAGCTGGCGGCGCTCCAGGGCGGTCAGGCCCGGCTCGGTCACCACGTAGGCTTCGAAGTACAGCACGCGCTCGATGTCGCGCAGGGTCATGTCCAGCATCAGGCCGATGCGCGACGGCAGCGACTTCAGGAACCAGATGTGCGCGACCGGCGAGGCCAGGTCGATGTGGCCCATGCGCTCACGACGCACCTTGGCCAGGGTCACTTCGGTGCCGCACTTTTCGCAGACGACGCCGCGGTGCTTCATGCGCTTGTACTTGCCGCACAGGCACTCGTAGTCCTTCACCGGCCCGAAGATGGCGGCGCAGAACAGGCCGTCGCGTTCCGGCTTGAAGGTACGGTAGTTGATGGTTTCCGGCTTCTTCACTTCGCCGAAGGACCACGAACGGATCAGGTCCGGCGAAGCCAGCGCGATCTTGATCGCGTCGAAGTCCAGCGTCTGGCGCTGCTGGTTGAAGAGGTTGAGCAGGTCTTTCATGGTGTTCTCCAGAAGGAGGAATGCTGTGTCGATGGGCTTTCAGTTCACTGCCAGCGGCGCGGCGGCGGACCGCCGCGCCGGCATGGATCAGTTGTCTTCCAGTTCCATGTTGATGGCCAGCGAGCGGATTTCCTTCACGAGCACGTTGAAGGATTCCGGCATGCCCGCGACCATCTCGTGCTCACCGTCGACGATGTTCTTGTACATCTGGTTGCGGCCCTGCACGTCATCGGACTTCACCGTCAGCATTTCCTGCAGGGTGTAGGCCGCGCCGTAGGCTTCCAGCGCCCAGACTTCCATTTCACCGAAGCGCTGGCCGCCGAACTGCGCCTTGCCGCCCAGCGGCTGCTGGGTGACGAGCGAGTACGGACCGGTCGAACGGGCGTGCATCTTGTCGTCGACCAGGTGGTTCAGCTTCAGGTAGTGCATGTAACCCACGGTGGTGTGGCGATCGAACGCTTCACCGGTGCGGCCGTCGTACAGCTGGGTCTGGCCACTGCTCGGCAGGTCGGCCAGTTCCAGCATGCGCTTGATTTCCGCTTCGGTGGCGCCGTCGAACACCGGGGTGGCCATCGGCACGCCGTCGGTCAGGTTGCGGGCCAGACGCAGCAGTTCCTCGTCGCTGAACTGCGACAGGTCGACACGGTTGGCCACGTTGGTGTCGTCGTGGTTGTAGATGTCGTCCAGGAACTTGCGCAGGTCGGCAACGGCGGCCTGGGCTTCCATCATCGCCTGGATCTTGCGACCCAGACCCTTGGCCGCCCAGCCCAGGTGCACTTCCAGGATCTGGCCGATGTTCATACGCGACGGCACGCCCAGCGGGTTCAGCACGATGTCCACGGTTTCGCCCGAGGCCATGTACGGCATGTCCTCGACCGGCACCACGTTGGAGACCACACCCTTGTTGCCGTGGCGGCCTGCCATCTTGTCGCCCGGCTGGATGCGGCGCTTCACGGCCAGGAACACCTTGACCATCTTCAGCACGCCCGGGGCGAGGTCGTCGCCGGCGGTGATCTTGCCGCGCTTGTCGGCGAAGCGACGCTCGAATTCCTTCTCGTGCGCCTGGATCTGCTTCTGCGCGCGTTCGATGGCTTCCGAAGCGTCTTCGTCCTTCATGCGCAGGGCGAACCAGTCAGCCTTCTTCAGGCCGTCCAGGAAGGCGTCGGTGATCACGTCACCCTTCTTCAGGCCAGCGCCACCGTTGACCACCTTGCCCACGATCTGCGAACGCAGACGCATGTAGATGGCCGCTTCCAGGATGCGGAACTGGTCGTCGAAGTCCTTCTTGACGCGCTTGATTTCAGACTCTTCGATCTGGCGGGCGCGCTTGTCCTTCTCGATGCCGTCGCGGGTGAAGACCTGCACGTCGATGACGGTGCCGTCCATGCCCGGCGGAACGCGCAGCGAGCTGTCCTTAACGTCCGAAGCCTTCTCGCCGAAGATCGCGCGCAGCAGCTTCTCTTCCGGGGTCAGCTGGCTTTCGCCCTTCGGGGTGACCTTGCCGACCATGATGTCGCCGGCGCGGACTTCGGCACCGATGTACACCACGCCGCTCTCGTCCAGGCGGTTCAGCGCCTGCTCGGAGACGTTCGGGATGTCGGCGGAGATTTCCTCCGGCCCCAGCTTGGTGTCACGCGCGACGCAGGTCAGCTCTTCGATGTGGATCGTGGTGTAGCGATCCTCTTCCACCACGCGCTCGGAGAGCAGGATGGAGTCTTCGAAGTTGTAGCCGTTCCACGGCATGAACGCGATCAGCATGTTCTGGCCCAGGGCCAGTTCGCCGATGTCGGTGGACGGACCGTCGGCCAGCACGTCGCCGCGGGCGATGACGTCACCCACCTGGACCAGCGGACGCTGGTTGATGCAGGTGTTCTGGTTCGAACGGGTGTACTTGACCAGGTTGTAGATGTCCACGCCTGCGTCGGTGGCGCCAACGATCTCTTCCTCGTTGACCTTGACCACGATGCGGGCCGCGTCGATCTGCACGATCTCGCCACCACGGCGGGCGTTCACGGTCACACCGGAGTCACGCGCCACGGCGCGCTCGATGCCGGTACCGACCAGCGGCTTCTGCGCACGCAGGGTCGGCACGGCCTGACGCTGCATGTTGGCGCCCATCAGTGCGCGGTTCGCGTCATCGTGCTCCAGGAACGGAACCAGCGCGGCCGCGATCGACACGGTCTGCATCGGCGAGACGTCCATGAAGTGGACTTCCGCCGGCGGCTTCAGCAGCGATTCGCCCTGGAAACGGCACGGAACGAACTGCTCGGTCAGCACGCTGTCGGCATTGGTCAGGGCGTTGGCCTGCGCAATGACGTATTCGTTTTCTTCGATGGCCGACAGGAACTCGACTTCGTCATAGACCTTGCCGTCCACGACCTTGCGGTACGGGGTCTCGAGGAAACCGTACTGGTTGGTGCGGGCGTACACGGCCAGCGAGTTGATCAGGCCGATGTTCGGGCCTTCCGGGGTTTCGATGGTGCAGACGCGGCCGTAATGGGTCGGGTGCACGTCGCGCACTTCGAAGCCGGCGCGCTCACGGGTCAGACCGCCCGGGCCCAGGGCCGAGACGCGACGCTTGTGGGTCACTTCCGACAGCGGGTTGTTCTGGTCCATGAACTGCGACAGCTGCGAGGAGCCGAAGAACTCCTTGATGGCAGCGGCGACCGGCTTGGCGTTGATCAGCTCCTGCGGGGTCAGGCCTTCGGACTCGGCCATCGACAGGCGCTCCTTGACCGCGCGCTCGACGCGGACCAGGCCGACGCGGAACACGTTCTCGGCCATTTCGCCGACCGAACGCACGCGACGGTTGCCCAGGTGATCGATGTCGTCGACCACGCCGCGACCGTTGCGGATCTCGGTCAGGACCTTGATCACGTCCAGGATGTCGGAGCTGTCGCCATGGGCGGCAACCAGGCGCTTGGACTCTTCGTCGTTGCGCTCACCGAAGTACTTGCTGTCGTACAGCACGGCTTCGCCGGTGGTTTCCTTGCGGCCCACGCGACGGTTGAACTTCATGCGGCCGACCGCGGACAGGTCGTAGCGCTCGAAGGTGAAGAACAGGTTGTGGAACAGGTTCTGCGCGGCGTCCTTGGTCGGCGGCTCGCCCGGACGCATCATGCGGTAGATCTCGACCAGGGCTTCCAGCTGGGTCTTGGTCGGGTCGATGCGCAGGGTGTTGGACAGGTACGGACCACGATCCAGATCGTTCACCCACAGGGTGCCCACGGCATCCACACCGGCCTTGCGGAAGGCCTGCAGCTGCTCGTCGGTGATCTCGTCGTTGGCCTGGGCCAGCAGTTCGCCGGTCGATGCATCGACCACGTCGTGCGACAGGATGCGGCCGACGATGTAGTCGTCCGGCACGGCCAGGGCGGCGATGCCAGAGGCTTCCAGCTGCTTGATGTGGCGCGCGGTGATGCGCTTGCCGGCTTCCACGATGACCTTGTCGCCGTCGGCGAGGTCGAAGCCCAGGGTTTCGCCACGCAGGCGCTCCGGCACCAGCTCCAGCTGGACGCCTTCATCCGGGTTGATGTGGAAGGTGTTGATCTCGAAGAACTCGGCCAGCATCTCTTCGTTGCTGTAGCCAAGCGCGCGCAGCAGGATCGACACCGGCAGCTTGCGGCGGCGGTCGATACGGGTGAACAGCGCGTCCTTCGGGTCGAACTCGAAGTCCAGCCAGGAACCGCGGTAAGGAATGATGCGGGCGCTGTACAGCAGCTTGCCCGAGCTGTGGGTCTTGCCACGGTCGTGGTCGAAGAACACGCCCGGCGAACGGTGCAGCTGCGAGACGATGACGCGCTCGGTGCCGTTGACGATGAAGGTGCCGTTCTCGGTCATCAGCGGGATTTCGCCCAGATAGACCTCCTGCTCCTTCACGTACTTGATGGCCTTGGTCGACGACTCACGGTCGTAGATCACCAGGCGCACGGTCACGCGCAGCGGGGCGCCGTAGCTCATGCCACGCTGGCGGCACTCGCGCTCGTCGAAGACCGGTTCGCCCAGCTTGTAGCCGACGTATTCCAGGGCAGCATTGCCGCTGTAGCTGGCGATCGGGAAGACCGACTTCAGCGCAGCATGCAGGCCGTGGTCCGTGCGCTTGGCCGGATCGACGTTTTCCTGCAGGAATTCACGATAGGAATCCACCTGGATGGCGAGCAGGAACGGCACTTCGAGGATCGAGCGCTGCTTGCCGAAATCCTTGCGGATACGCTTTTTTTCGGTGAACGAATAGGACGTCATGAGGTCTTCCACCTTGTTGTGCGGGCCGTGCGTCCACGACCCAGAAGGAAACTTGAAATTGTCAGTTGGAAGTCGCTGGTATTGCCGGCACCAGCACGCCTTCTCCCGCTACTTCCAACTGCCAACTCGTCTGCTACCACGCCCCTGCTGCCGCGCGCTGCGCTGGCCGGCCGGGGTTTGACTGCAGCCCGTGTTGGGCTTTTTGCTGCTTTTGAAACGGTAGGGCCGACTGTCAGTCGACTTCTTTCACAGCAGTCGACTGACAGTCGACCCTACCAGTACCGCAACAACGACCAAAGGCCGGGGGCTTACGCCCCCAGCCTTGGCTGCATCGCCGTGAATCGGTGACGATGCAAGGTAACTGCTTACTTGACTTCGACAGTCGCGCCAGCAGCTTCCAGGTCCTTCTTCATCTTCTCGGCGTCTTCCTTCGAAGCGCCTTCCTTCAGGACGCCACCGGCTTCGGCCAGGTCCTTCGCTTCCTTCAGGCCCAGGCCGGTGATGGCGCGGACGGCCTTGATGACTTCGACCTTCTTGTCGCCGGCCGACTTCAGGGTGACGGTGAACTCGGTCTGCTCTTCAACAGCAGCGGCCGGGCCAGCGGCAGCAGCCACGGCAACCGGAGCAGCGGCGGAGACGCCGAACTTCTCTTCGATGGCCTTGACCAGCTCCATCACTTCCATCAGGGACTTCTCGGCGATGGCGTCGACGATCTGTTCGTTGGTAAGGGACATGATTAATACCTTTGGATGATTTTCTGGGTTGAGGTTCCGTCAGGAACCACGGTAAGTCGAAACTCAGGCGGTCTCGGCGGCCGGCTCGGCAGCGTCGGCGGCGACATCGCCACCACCCTGCTTCTCGCCAACGGCCTTGATGGCGCGGGCAAACATCGTGACCGGCTCGGTCAGGACGCGGGCCAGCATGGCCAGGGCCTGATCGCGGGTCGGCAGCGAGGCCAGCACTTCGACGTGGCTTGCCGGGAACACTTCGCCACCGATGGCGACGACCTTAGCCTTCAGCTTGTCGTTGCCCTTGGCGGCTTCCTTGATCAGGCGACCGGCAGCGCCGGGCTCCTCAAGCGAGAACGCGTACAGCAGCGGACCAACCATCTGGTCCTGGGCGACTGCGAACTCGGTGCCTTCAACGGCGCGCGAAGCCAGGGTGTTCTTGACAACCTTCAAGAAAACACCGGTTTCACGAGCCTGCTTGCGCATCGCGGTCATCTGGGCGACCGTGGTGCCAGCGTATTCGGCTGCGATCAAGGAGTGGGCCTTGGCGGCGACGTCTGCCAGCTCGGCGACTACTTCTTGCTTCTGGGACAGATTGAGAGCCATTGCACTCCTCCTATTGAACTCCGCTTACGGCTCCTGCCGTGTGCGGTCCTGTGCGGCATCCGTCCTGGACGCCGGGAACATCGGGATGATGTTCCGGGGGGTGGGCCGTTCCAGACCTGGAGGCAATCAGGGAAATCCCAGACATGCGTGAACCAGAAAAACTCCAGAAGGGCACCATCTACGCAGGTTGATTCCGGGGAATCGATTAAGCGTTCGTGACTGCTCCGGCGGCGACTCCTTGCCAGATCGAGCTTCCGTGCCCGTCGCCGGTAGTGCCACGACCGCGCCTGCGGTCTTTGACGGCTACCACTGGCGATGTACTGCCAGCGATGCCTTCAAATGTCACGGCCACGGCACCCGAGGGCACCGTGACCGCTTCAAACAATTACTTCAGGGTCAGCGACGACTGGTCGACGGTGACGCCCGGGCCCATCGTCGAGCTGACCGAAACCTTCTGCAGGTAGGTGCCCTTCGAGGTGGCCGGCTTGGCCTTGATCAGGTCCAGCAGCAGCGCGGTCAGGTTCGACTTCAGCGCGTCTTCGGCGAAGTCGGCCTTGCCGATGGTGCAGTGGATGATGCCGGCCTTGTCGGTGCGGTAACGGACCTGACCCGACTTGGCGTTCTTCACGGCTTCACCCGGGTTCGGGGAAACGGTGCCGACCTTCGGGTTCGGCATCAGGCCGCGCGGGCCCAGCACGGTGCCCAGCTTACCGACGACGCGCATGGCGTCCGGGGTCGCGATGACGACGTCGTAGTTCAGATCGCCGGCCTGCATCTTCTCGGCCAGGTCATCCATGCCGACGGCTTCGGCGCCAGCGGCCAGGGCTTCGTCAGCCTTGGCACCGGCCGGAGCGAACACGGCGACGCGGACCGACTTGCCGGTACCGGCCGGCAGCACGGTGGAGCCACGGACCTGCTGGTCGGACTTCTTCGCATCGACGCCCAGGCGCACAGCAACGTCGATCGACTCGACGAACTTGGCCTTGGTGGCGTTCTTCAGGATGTTGATCGCGTCCTCGAAGGCGTATGCCTTGCCCGGAACGACGGCGGCCTTGATGGCCTTCTCACGCTTGGTCTGTGCCATCTTATTAACCCTCCACCACGAGGCCCATGGAACGGGCAGAGCCAGCGATGGTACGCACGGCGGCGTCCAGATCGGCGGCAGTCAGATCCGGTTCCTTCGCCTTGGCGATCTCTTCCAGCTGCTTACGGGTGACCTTGCCGACCTTCTCGGTGTTCGGGCGCTTGGAGCCCGACGAGATGCCAGCGGCCTTCTTCAGCAGGGTGGTGGCCGGGGTGCTCTTGGTGATGAAGGTGAACGTACGGTCCGAGTAGGCCGTGATGATCACCGGAACCGGCAGACCCGGCTCGAGCTTCTGCGTGGCAGCGTTGAACGCCTTGCAGAATTCCATGATGTTCAGGCCGCGCTGACCCAGCGCAGGACCGACCGGCGGCGAGGGGTTGGCCTGACCGGCCTTCACCTGCAGCTTGATGTAACCGACAACTTTCTTTGCCATGAGTATGCTCTCCGGGTGCTAGCGCCTTTCGACAACAGGCTCCCCATCGGACCGGGAATCACGCGTCCCGGCATCGCGTTTTGAAATCATGCTGAAGGCCACCTTGCGGCGGCCTCGTCCTGCTGGCTTCCCAGCGGGGAGCCGCGCACTATATCAGGTTTTTTCTTCACATGCCTGAAGCGGCACGTAAACGCGAGAAACCGGGCCACGCCCGGTTTCTCGTCCGGAGTCGAGCATGGCTCGACTCTACAGTGGGATCAGACGGCCTTTTCGACCTGGCCGAACTCGAGTTCGACCGGAGTGGCACGACCGAAGATCAGCACCGAGACGCGCAGACGGCTCTTCTCGTAGTTGACTTCTTCGACGACGCCATTGAAATCGTTGAACGGGCCATCGGTGACACGGACCATCTGGCCCGGCTCGAACAGCACCTTCGGACGCGGCTTCTCGACACCTTCCTGAACGCGGTTCAGGATGGCCTCGGCCTCGGAATCGGCGATCGGCAGCGGACGGTCGGCGGTGCCGCCAATGAAGCCCATCACGCGCGGAGTTTCCTTGACCAGATGCCAGCTTTCGTTGTCGATGCGCGGAATACCCGCTTCTTCGTGGGTCTCGATCTGGACCAGCACGTAACCCGGGAAGAACTTGCGCTCGGAGCGGCGCTTCTGCCCAGCGCGCATCTCGACCACTTCTTCGGTCGGGACCAGGACGTCGCCGAAGCGCTCTTCCATGCCGTCACGGACGATGCGATCGCGCAGAGCCTGCGCCACCGACTTCTCGAAGCCCGAATAGGCGTGAACGACGTACCAACGCTTCATGCAAATCTCCTTAGCGGCTCAGGAACCACTGAGTCAGTTTCTGGATCAGGAAGTCGAAGCCACCCAGCAGCAGGCTGAGGATGAGCACCACGACGATCACGACCCAGGTCATGCGGATGGCTTCCTGGCGCGTCGGCCAGACCACCTTGCGCAGCTCAAAGCGCGACTCGGAGAGGAATTCGCGGGTGTCGCGCCCCTTGCCGGTCAGCATGAACACGCCGATACCGCCAACCAGACCGACCACGACCGCCAACGCACGCAGCTGACCCGCCCACGCGCCCAGCTGGGCGGCGCGACCGGAGTCGGCGGAGAACCAGAACCAGACGAACAGACCGGCCAGCACCAGCAGCGATGCGGCGACATACTTGACGATATCCCCACCGTTGGCGGAGGTGTCCTTGGAGTGTTCGATCTTGCTATTCATCAGGCTGTGTCTGCTTTAGCGGCCCAGGCCGCTGGATAAGGTGGGCAGATGGCACGCCAGGAGGGACTCGAACCCCCAACCTGCGGTTTTGGAGACCGCTGCTCTGCCAATTGAGCTACTGGCGTACGTTGAAAACTTGCCTTCCCTTAGACGGCGAAGGCGGACCGAGGTTCCCGGCCCGCCATTCGCGTAACCGGCGGCGCTATGCAACCACCGGTACTGCAGGCTTACTCGATGATCTTCGAGACCACGCCGGCGCCGACGGTACGGCCACCTTCGCGGATGGCGAAGCGCAGGCCTTCGTCCATTGCCACCGGGTTGATCAGGGTGACGACCATCTTGACGTTGTCACCCGGCATCACCATTTC
>NZ_JCAFUU010000014.1:0-11758 GCF_059371655.1 Stenotrophomonas sp. YJH_SMC_17
CCCGAGCGACTCGGCCAACTCCACGGCTTGGTGCTTGAACTCATCGGTGTAGCTACGACGGGTGAGACGGGACATAAGGGACCTCCAAGTGCGATCAAAGTATCGCTTCTTGGCGTCCGCTGACGGGGGGCCAGATCAGTCCGCAGCATGGATGCCGCGGCCAAGCCCCCAGGGACGGGTTTACGGCCCCCGCCACTGGACCCGCCCCGCCCCCCACGGAATGCCCGCTCTTGCTGTTGCTTCGGCTACTGCGGTTGCCGTTGCCTCTGCGGGTGCCGGGCGGCAACCCGGCCCAAGCCCCCCACCCACGCAGGTAGAATGCGCACATGGCTCTTTCCCTGCTCAAGTCCCTCAAGCCGGTCGCCGGCCGCGCCCTGCAGATCGCCCTGAACCGCGCACTGGCGCTGGATCCGGATACCCGCCATGCCCTGGCCAGCCTCGACGGCCGCCACATCGACCTGACCCTGGAAGCACCGTCGTTGGCCATGCGCATCAGCGTCGACGGCGACCAGCTGCGGGTCGGCCCGGTAGACGCGCAGGAAGCCGACCTGGCCGTACGCAGCAGCCTGGCAGGCGTTCTGGCCCAGCTGCCGCTGCTGGCCAATGCCCGCCGCGGTAACGACAACGGCAAGGGCCGCGTGCGCGTGGCCGGCGATGCCGAGCTGGCGCGCCGCCTGCAGCAGCTGGCCAAGGGCTTCGACCCGGACTGGCAGCAGCCCTTCGTCAGCGTGTTCGGCGAAGTACTGGGCGTGCAGGTTGCCAACACCCTGCGCAGCGCGCTGCAGCATGCGCGCCAGGGGGCGATCGACCTGGCTCACAGCGCTGCCGAGTTCATCACCGAAGAGTCGCGCGACGTGGTACCGCGTGCCGAGCTGGATGCCTTCCACGATGACGTCGACGTGCTGCGCGACGACGTCGAGCGTCTCGGCGCACGCGTGCAGCGCCTGCGGGGTGCCGCATGAAGGCCGTGCTGCGGGCAAGCCGCATTGGCCGGGTGATCCTGCGTTACCGCCTCGACGACCTGCTGCAGGGCACGCCCGCTGAGCGCTGGCTGCGCCTGGCCAAGCCATTCGTTCCGCGCGCCTCCGCAGCCATCGCCTCGCAGTCGCGCGGCGCCCGCCTGCGCCTGGCGCTGCAGGACCTCGGCCCGATCTTCGTCAAGTTCGGCCAGATCCTGTCCACCCGTCGCGACCTGGTGCCGCCGGACGTGGCCAACGAACTGACCCTGCTGCAGGACAGGGTCAAGCCGTTCGATGGCGAGACCGCGCGCCGCATCGTCGAGGACGCGCTCGGCCTGCCGGTCAGCGAAGCGTTCGCCAGCTTTGATACCGAGCCACTGGCCTCGGCCTCGATCGCGCAGGTCCACGCGGCCACGCTGGCCGACGGCCGCCAGGTGGTGGTCAAGGTGCTGCGTCCGGGCATCGAGAAACAGATCGACGCCGACATCGCCCTGCTCAATTCGCTGGCCGCGCTGGTCGAGCGCACCCACCCGCGCGCCGACAAGATCCGCCCGCGCGAGGTGGTGGCCGAGGTCGAGAACACCTTGGCGGCCGAACTGGACCTGCAGCGCGAGGGCGCCAATGCCAGCGTGCTGCGTCGTTTCTGGGAGAACAGCGACGACCTGTACGTGCCGGAAGTGATCTGGAGCCACACCGCCGAGCGTGCACTGACGCTGGAGCGCGTCTGGGGCATTCCGTCTGACGACATCGCCGCGCTGGACAAGGCCGGCATCGACCGCAAGGCGCTGGCCGCCAAGGGCGTGCGGGTGTTCTACACCCAGGTGTTCCGCGACAACTTCTTCCATGCCGATGCACACGCCGGCAACATCTGGGTCGATACCGATCCGGCGCGCCGCGCCAACCCGCGCTTCATCGCGCTGGACTTCGGCATCATGGGACAGCTCTCGCAGGAAGATCAGTACTACCTGGCCGAGAACTTCATGGCCATCTTCAACCGCGATTACCGCCGCATCGCCGAACTGCACGTGCAGGCACGCTGGATGCCGGACCACGTGCGCATCGATGATCTGGAAGCGGCGGTGCGCTCGGTATGCGAGCCGTACTTCACCCGGCCGCTGTCGCAGATCTCGCTGGCCGAAGTGCTGATGAAACTGTTCCGCGTGGCGCAGCGTTACCAGCTGACGTTGCAGCCGCAGCTGATCCTGCTGCAGAAGACCCTGCTGAACATCGAGGGCGTCGGCCGCCAGCTGGACCCGCAGATCGACATCTGGGCGGTGGCCAAGCCGGTGCTGGCGAAGATCCTGCGCGAGCGTTACAGCCCGCGCCGGGTGGTGCGCGAGCTCGGCAAGCGCCTGCCGGAAATCATGACCCATGCGCCGGACATGCCACGCCTGGTACACGCCTGGCTGACCCAGCAGGTGGAAGGCCGCCACGAACTGGCGATGCGTTCGCGTGATCTGGTTGCGCTCGATGCCAGCCTGCAGCGCCTGCAGCAGCGCGCGGTGGGTGCGATCACCGGTGTCGGCCTGCTCGCCATTGCCGCGCTGATGTATGTGCTGCAGCCGCCGGGCTGGTACTGGGGCGACCTGCCGATGTGGAGCTGGTTGTCCGGCGCGGCAGGTGTCGTTGCGCTGGCACGCGCGTGGTGGAAGTAACCGCCATGCTGCAGGCGCTCAAGGACGAACTGGCCCGCTTCGGCGCCGACAACGACGCCCGCGAAAGCGAGCGCGGCCGGCGCATGCTCAACATCACGCCGGATACCGGTGAGTTCCTCTCGGTGCTGGTGCGCTTCGGCAACGCTCGGCGGGTGCTGGAAATCGGCACCTCCAACGGCTACTCGACGCTGTGGCTGGCCGAGGCCGCCGCTGCCATCGACGGCCATGTGACCACGCTGGAGTTCGCCGAAGACAAGGCGACGATGGCGCGTGCGAACTTCGCGCGCAGCGGTCTGGGCGAGCACATCACACTGGTGCATGGTGATGCCGGGTCGTGGCTGGCGCAGGCCGCGGAGGCCTGCATCGATCTGCTCTTCCTCGATTCGGATCGCGAACAGTACGCCGGCTGGTGGCCGCAGCTGCGCCGCGTGCTGCGCCCCGGTGGCCTGCTGGTGGTGGACAACGCCACGTCGCATGCAGAACAGATGGAACCGCTGCGGGTGCTGCTGGAGGCTGATCCGGACTTCAGCACCAGCCTGGTGCCGGTGGGCAATGGCGAACTGCTGGCCCTGCGCAACGCCTGACTGCTTTGCAGGTAGGTGCCAACCTTGGTTGGCACGCCGTTGCCGGTCGCACAGCGCAGCCGAGCGCGGGCTCGGCTCCACAGAAGGCAGGCCTTTATAATCCCGTGGTGAGCACCGAACCCGATACCCTCGCCGCGGTCGAGACCGACACCGCGCCCCTGCAGCTGCTGCACCTGGATGAACGCCTGGCCGTGGTCAACAAGCCGGCCGGGCTGATGGTCCACGACAGCAAGCTGGCCCGTGGCGAAGACGATTTCCTGGCCGACCGCCTGCGCGAGCAGCTGGGCCGCCCGATCTTCCTGGTCCACCGGCTGGACCGCGCCACCAGTGGCTGCCTGTTGCTGGCCTTCGACCGCGATACCGCCAGTGCACTGGGCAAGGCCCTGATGGGCGGCGAGGTGCTGAAGGACTACCTGACCGTCTGCCGAGGCTGGCCGGCCGAGCTCGTCTGGCAGGTCGATCATGACCTGGATGGTGGCCCCGGCAAGCCGGTGAAGAAGCCGGCGGTCACCGACTTCCAGCGCCTGGCCACCGGCGAGCTGTCGGTGCCGGTCGGCGAGTTCACCAGCTCGCGTTATGCGTTGCTGCGCTGCCAGCCACAGACCGGGCGCTTCCGGCAGATCCGCCGGCATCTCAAGCACCTGTCGCATCACATGATCGGTGACACCAGCCACGGTGATGGCCGCCACAACCGCATCTTCCGCATGCAGGGCGTGCACCGCATGCTGCTGCACGCCGAGCGCCTGCGTTTCCCGCATCCCGATGGCGGCGTGGTCGATGTACGTGCGCCGCTGGACCGCGAGTTCCAGAAGGCGCTGGACCTGTTTGGCTGGCAGGTGGACGACGCCTGATGCTGCTGCGGTAGCCGAGCGTGGGCTCGGCTCTACAGCCAGCGGCCGGGCGTGGCCCGGCGCACCCCGTTATTTCTTTTCCGGCTCGTTGACGATTGCTTCCAGATCCTTCTGCAGATCCGCGAACAGCGGCTGCATGCGCGCCTGGATGGCCACCATCACGTTCTGCATCAGCGCCGGGGTCTTGTCCAGCAGGCTCTGGCCGGCCGCGCTCTCGTAGAACTCGGCCATCGCCAGCACGTCTTCCTTGCTGAAGGTCTTCTTGTACAGGTCCACGTACATCGGCCGCAGCTGCTGCCACGACAGCGCCTGGCGCAGGGTCTGGCTGGTCCGGGCCTGGATCCGCTTCAGCTGTTCCTGCTGCTGGGCGTTGAGCTGGCGCTGGGCGGCCACCTGCTGGAACTGCTGCTGCTGCATCGCCTCGATCTGCGGCAGCATGGTGTCGATCATGCTCTGCGCGCGCGAGGCCGAGAGCAGGCGGTTGATGTCGCCGTCGGTCGGTGGGGCGGCCAGGGCCGGGACACTGGCCACGGCCAGCGCCAGCAGCAGGGCGGCGCGGCGCAGCAGGGACGGCAGGGCGGGTGCGAAGCGGGTCATGCGAAGCTTCCTGCGGTACATGGGACGGCCAGCATACCCGCAGCCGAGGCGAAGGCGGCGTGTTCGGCACCTGATCGGCGGCATACGGTGCGCGATGCCCACTCCGGCGCGTGGCTGCCGCTACAATGCGCGGATGGGCAGTGGACCGGTCATCATCAGCGCGCAGCTTGAAATCCCCGACGGCGAGATCGTCGAGCGGTTCGTGCGTGCCAGTGGCGCCGGTGGCCAGAACGTCAACAAGGTCTCCACCGCGGTGGAACTGCGGTTCGACGTGGCCAACTCGCCCTCGTTGCCCGACCCGTTGCGCGAGCGCCTGCTGGCGCGGCGTGACCGGCGCATGACCAGCGAAGGCGTGCTGGTCATCGACGCGCAACGTTTCCGGACCCAGGATCGCAATCGCGAGGATGCGCGCGAGCGGCTGGCGGCCTTCATCCAGGCCGGGCTGAGCGTGCCCAAACCACGCAAGGCGACCAAGCCGAGCCTCGGGTCGAAACTGCGTCGTCTGGACGCCAAACGCGGGCGCGCGCAGATCAAGCGCGGGCGCTCATCACGTGACTGGGAGTGATTGCTTGAACAAGCCGACTTCGTTGCTGCCGGCCGTGCCGCCGCAGATGCCGCAGGTCAAACCCAACGCCTTCCTGCGCTGGCTGGCGCGCTGCACCCTGCGCATGGGCGGCTGGAAGGTGACCGGCACCCTGCCTGACATTCCCCGCCTGGTGTTCATCATCGCGCCGCATTCGTCCAACTGGGACGGCTTGTGGGGGATGGCGGCCAAGATCGCGCTGGGCATGAAGGTGAAGGTGCTGGGCAAGGCCTCGCTGTTCTGGTGGCCGCTGGGCCCGCTGCTGCACAAGCTGGGCGTGATCCCGCTGGACCGCAGCTCGCCGCAGGGCACGGTCGGCCAGGCGGTGGATCTGCTGCGCAACAACGAGAAGATGTGGTTCGCCATCACCCCCGAGGGCACCCGCAAGGCAGTGAAGGACTGGAAGGCCGGCTTCCTGAAGATCGCCCGGATGGCCGACGTGCCGATCCTGGCCGCGTATTTCCACTACCCGGAAAAGACCATCGGCATCGGCCCGCTGTTCACGCCCAGCGGCGATGATGCCGCCGACATGGCCGCCATCCGCGAGTTCTACCGGCCGTGGATGGGCAAGACCCGCGGTACGGTCTGAGCCTGCCGCAGGCCGCCGCATAGACGCCACGTCCGGCACATGCCGGGCGAGCGCGACAGGAGTAGGGTGGAGGGCTGGTATCCCGTACCGTCTGCCCAAGGAGTGTTTTACATGTCGCGTACCGTAGTCCTGGCCGCCGCCATCAGCCTGGCGCTGGCGGCCTGTTCCGGCAAGGAGTCCACCCCCGTGTCCGATGCCCAGAAAGCCCCGGCCCAGCAGCCGGCCGAAGCCTCCACCAATCCGCTGCTGAGCGCCAGCACGTTGCCGTTCCAGGCGCCGCAGTTCGACAAGATCAAGGACAGCGACTACCTGCCGGCGTTCGAGGAAGGCATGCGCCAGCACCTGGCCGACGTGCGCAAGATCGCCGACAGCAGCGAGCCGGCCACCTTCGACAACACCATCGTGGCGATGGAGCGCAGCGGCGAGACGCTGAACCGCGTGTCGCGCATCTTCTTCGGCCTGGTCCAGGCCGACACCAACGATGCGCGCCAGAAGATCCAGGAAGAGGTGGCGCCGAAGCTGGCTGCGCACCAGGACGAGATCAACCTCGACCCGAAGCTGTTCGCGCGCGTGAAGTCGATCTATGACCAGCGCGATACGCTGGAACTGGATCCGGTGCAGAAGCGCCTGGTCGAGCATTACTACGACGGCCTGGTGCGCGCCGGTGCACAGCTGTCCGACGCCGACAAGGCCTCGCTGCGCAAGCTCAACGTGGAAGAGACCACCCTCTCCACCCAGTTCCACACTCGCCTGGTGGCAGCCACCGCCGCGGCCGCCGTGGTCGTCGACGACAAGGCCAAGCTGGCCGGCCTGGACGAGGATGCGATCAACAACGCGGCGGCCGCCGCCAAGGACCGCAAGCTGGATGGCAAGTTCCTGCTGCCGCTGCAGAACACCACGCAGCAGCCGGTGCTCGGTTCGCTGAGCGATCGCGACCAGCGCGCCGCCGTGCTGAAGGCTTCGGAAACCCGCGCCGAGCGCGGCGATGCCAACGACACCCGGCAGACCGTGCAGCGCCTGGCCCAGCTGCGTGCGCAGAAGGCCAAGCTGCTGGGCTTTGACACCTTCGCCGACTACCAGCTGGGCGACCAGATGGCCAAGACCCCGGCCGCCGCGCTGAAGCTGCTGACCGACACCGTGCCGGCGGCCACCGCCAAGGCCCGCGCCGAAGCCGGCGAGATCCAGAAGGTGATCGACGCGCAGAAGGGTGGCTTCCAGGTTGCCGCCTCGGACTGGGACTTCTACGCCGAGCAGGTGCGCAAGGCCAAGTACGATCTGGACGAATCGCAGATCAAGCCGTACTTCGAACTGGACAACGTGCTGCAGAACGGCGTCTTCTACGCCGCCACCCAGCTGTACGGCATCACCTTCAAGCCGCGTACCGACATTCCGACCTACAACCCGGACATGAAGGTGTACGAAGTGTTCGACAAGGACGGCACCTCGCTGGCCCTGTTCTACACCGACTACTTCAAGCGTGACAGCAAGTCCGGTGGCGCCTGGATGGACGTGTTCGTCGAACAGGACGGCCTGACCGGTGCCAAGCCGGTGGTCTACAACGTCTGCAACTTCACCAAGCCGGCCGCCGGCCAGCCTGCGCTGATCAGCTTCGACGACGTCACCACGATGTTCCATGAGTTCGGCCACGCACTGCATGGCATGTTCTCGAACGTGAAGTACCCGTCGATCGCCGGCACCGCCACCTCGCGCGATTTCGTCGAGTTCCCCTCGCAGTTCAACGAGCACTGGGCGCTGGATCCGAAGGTGTTCGCCAACTACGCCAAGCACTACAAGACCGGCGAGGCGATGCCGCAGGAACTGGTCGACAAGATCCTCAAGGCACGCAGCTTCAACCAGGGCTATGCGACCACCGAGTACCTGTCGGCCGCACTGCTCGACCTTGCCTGGCACACGCAGAAGGCCGATGCGCCGCTGCAGGATGTCGGCGCCTTTGAAGCCAGCGCGCTGAAGAAGTTCAAGGTCGACCTGCCGCAGGTACCGCCGCGTTACCGCACCACCTACTTCGACCACATCTGGGGTGGCGGTTACTCGGCCGGCTACTACGCCTACTTCTGGGCCGAGGTGCTGGACCATGACGCCTACCAGTGGTTCACCGAACACGGTGGCCTGACGGCGGCCAACGGGCAGGAATTCCGCGACAAGATCCTCTCGCGCGGCAACAGCGTGGAGCTGTCGACCCTGTACCGCGATTTCCGCGGCAAGGACCCGTCGGTGGAACCGCTGCTGAAGTTCCGCGGGCTGAAATAAGAAACAGAAAACGGCGGGGGAAACCCCCGCCGTTTTTCTTTGTGTAGAGCCGAGCCCAAGCTCGGCTGGTTTTTCCCGCCCCTGTAGAGCCGAGCCCATGCTCGGCTGGTTTTTCCTGGAAATGCAGCCGAGCATGGGCTCGGCTCTACACAAGCAGATCACGTCCCCACGTGCACCCGGTTGGCCTGCTCGGCCAGCCCCAGGTGGTCCAGCGCGATATCCAGCGCCAGCACATAGCTCTGTGCACCGTAACCGACCGCAATGCCCAGGCGCTGGCCGACACCGGCCGGCAGGCACGGCTCGGCCACTGCGCCGTCGTCATGCACTTCCACGTACGCGTTGTGCAGATAGGGCAGCAACCGCTGCAGGCGCAGGCTGTTGGCACATGCCCCCGGATCGAGCAGCGTCACCTCGCCGCGACTGTGGTCGGCCACGCGCAGTGCATCCAGCAGTTCCTGTTCCGAGCCACAGGCACGGATCGCCACGCTGGTGCCGGCGTCGATCGCCCGATGCACCAGCGTCTTCAGTACCGGCGCCGGTAGCGGCATCGCGGTGCGGATCAGCGCGCCGGCGGCTTCCGGGCCACGAATGATGAAGATCGACATGGCTCAGCCCTCCTGCGCCAGGCGACGGCCGACGATGGCCAGCGACAGCGGATAGCCGGCCTGCTGGCTGCGTTGGTCGACCACCACTGCGGCCGGGCCGTGCTGCAGGCGCAGGCGCGCATCCAGGCCGGGCTCGCTGGGTGACTGCAGCTCGATGTACTGCGCCGGCAGCCGTTCCAGCGCCGCCTGCAGTGCGCCACCCTCGGCCTGCCATTGCGCCTCGTCGGCCACGCCGACATCCAGCAGCACCCAGTCGGCCGAACGCGCCTGCGGCTGGCACAGGCACTGGCGCACTTCGGACAGGCTGGCGCAGTCGCTGCACAGCACGCGATGGCCGGCCAGCTGCGCCGGCAGCTGCGGGCGCGGCGCCGACGAAGACGCGTGGCGGATCACCAGGAGGGTCATACAACACCTTGCGGAATGCGCCCTGCGGCGCGGTGGGCACACGATGCGCGTGCTGGCCGTAAAGGTGCGATGCCTGTGGCCGGGTGCGCGCATAAAACCTGCGTAACCCTTCCTGTAGAGCCGAGCCTACGCTCGGCTGGCGTGCACCGACGCGCGAAGAGCCGCCGAGCGCGGGCTCGGCTCTACAACACGCCGGCGCGGGAACCTCTTCGGCCCGGATGTGGTCTGATGCAGCTACCACCCACCCGGAGCCTGCCATGGATGCTGTTGCCCGCCGTCCCTTTTCCGAACGCGCGCTGGCCTGGCTGAAGAAGGAGGCGTTGCCGCTGCTGGTGATGCTCGGCCTGCTCGCCGCCGCCCGCGATACCCTGGCCAACCATTACGTGGTGCCCAGCGGCTCGATGCAGCCGACCCTGCAGCCCGGCGACCGGGTGGTGGTGGACATGCGTGCCTATGGCCTGCGCCTGCCGTTCACCGCCAAGGAACTGATGGCCACCGGCACCCCGCAGCGCGGCGAGGTGGCGGTGTTCGATTCGCCGGCCGATGGCACCCGCCTGATCAAGCGCGTGGCGGCGGTGGCCGGCGACCATGTGCAGATGCGCGAGGGCCACCTGAGCATCAATGGGCAGCCACTGCAGATCGCCGACCTGCAGGACGTGGAAGCCTTCGGTGAGCGCCGTGCCCGGCTCGACCTGGACATGGGCGGTGGCCCGGACATTGGGGATCTGGTGGTGCCGGCTGGCAAGCTGCTGGTGCTGGGCGACCACCGTGGCAACAGCTTCGATGGCCGCTTCTTCGGCTTCGTCGATGCGGACAAGGTCTATGGCCGGGCGGTGGCGGTGTATTACCGCCGGGGCGACGGCTTCGAGTGGCAGCGCCTGTAAGCTGAATCAATACGTCAGGCATATCAATCCTGACTTATCGGGTTATGGATCGACTGGATGAACGGGCCTAGTCTGGGCCCGTTCCCTCCCACACCCGGCCGCCCCACCGGCCCACCGATCCCATGACAGGCGAAACCGCCGCGGCCGTCGAACGGCGCCCCCCCGCTGTTGACCCCGCTTCCGACACCCGCATCCAGCAGGGCACACCGGCCTTCCGCCGCACTGCGCTGGCGCTGTTCCTGGCCGGCTTCTCCACCTTCGGCCTGCTGTATACGGTGCAGCCGCTGCTGCCCGAGTTCAGCCGCCACTTCGGCGTGTCCGCCGCCGGCAGTGCGATGTCGCTGTCACTGACCACCGGCACGCTGGCGGTGGCGATGCTGCTGGCGGGACTGCTCTCCGATGCGGTCGGCCGCCGCCCGTTGATGATCGCCGCGCTGCTGGCCTCGGCCATCCTGTCGCTGAGCACCGCGCTGGTGGATGACTGGACCACGCTGCTGGTGCTGCGCACCCTGCTCGGCCTGGCGCTGAGCGGCGTGCCGGCGGTAGCGATGACCTACCTGGTCGAGGAAATGGACAGCCGCGCGCTGGGCCTGGCGATGGGCCTGTACATCGGCGGCAACGCCATCGGTGGCATGAGCGGACGCCTGCTGGCCGGCATCATCGCCGACCACTGGGGCTGGCGCTGGGGCATCGGCGTGGTCTCGATCATCGCCATCGCCAGCACCGTGCTGTTGTGGCTGCAGCTGCCGCCGTCGCGGCACTTCCAGGCCCGTGGCGGCGGCTTGCGCCAGCTGCCCTCGCGCTGGCGCATGCTGTTCGCAGACCCGGGCCTGCCGTGGCTGTTCGCCACCTCGTTCGTGCTGATGGGCGTGTTCGTCACCCTGTACAACTACCTCGGCTATCACCTGCTGGCGCCGCCGTACCACCTCAGCCAGACCGTGGTCGGGCTGATCTTCAGCGTGTATCTGGTGGGCACCTTCAGTTCGGCGTGGATGGGCCAGCAGGCCACGCGCTATGGCCGCGGCCGCATCCTTTCGATCTCGTTTGCGCTGATCGGCGCGGGCATCGCGCTGCTGGCGATGCCGTCGCTGAGCACGATGGCCCTGGGCATCGCCCTGGTGACGTTCGGCTTCTTCGGCGGCCATTCGGTGGCCAGCAGCTGGGTTGGCAGCCGTGCCGGTGCGATGCGCGCGGAAGCCTCGGCGCTGTACCTGTTCGCCTACTACCTCGGCTCCAGCGTACTGGGCGGCGTGGGTGGGCTGGCCTATGCCGCCTGGGACTGGCCTGGCGTGTGTGCGTTCGCCGCCGTGCTGACCCTGATCGGTGGCGGCATCGTCTGGGCGCTGCAGCAGCGCGCGCCGCAGCCGGTGACGGCGTGATCCAGCGCGTACGGTAGCGTCGACTGTCAGTCGACTGCTCTTCGATCTGATCGCGATAACCCCGCGCTGCGCGCGATAGTCGACTAACCGTCGACTCTACCGGTGAACGCCCCGCGCAGCAGCGTGGCGAAATTGCGGATCAGAGGCGTTACCCGTTCGCGGTGCCACGCCAGCTGCACTTCCGATAGCACCGACGCCTGCCGAGGTAGAGTCGACTGTCAGTCGACTGCTCTTCGATCAGATCGCGATAACCCCGCGCTGCGCGCGATAGTCGACTAACTGTGTAAACCCACCACGTTGTTCAGCGGGATTCTGGAAATAGGCGGTTGGCTGCCGATCCCCATGTGGGGTCGGTGCCAGTTGTAGTGGTGCAGCCATTCAGGCAGTACGGCGTCGCGC